>NZ_LMIK01000001.1 GCF_001428685.1 Lysobacter sp. Root76
AGAAACCAGCAGCCATGCCAAGGAAGAAGAGCAGCGGTACTGACAGGATCAGCGAGGCGAAGATGGCCCATTTGAAAATGCGAGGAGTCATGTTGCGGACCTAACGCTTAAGTTAAGCCGCGCCGAAGGCGCCGGCTTGAATGATTAGTTAGGCGGGGTCGACTTGTACAAAGCCGTCGCCGCTGCATATTGGGCAAACGTCGTCCACCTCGACCGGCGTTCCATCGTGGACCGTTCCATATCCGATCTGTCCCCGGCCGGAGCAGTTGTCACAAACTTTGAAGTGCGCAGCCAGGCGTGGCGGAACTGTCTGCCCGCTCCGAAATAATTCGAAGTATTGCCTGTAGCGAATCCTTCGCTTGATTTCTTCGGCCGAAGGTCTCATTGCCGCCTAACGCCTGAATTAAGCCGAGCCGCGAAGCGGCTTCGGCTTGAATGAATTGTTAGGCCCCAGCCCTAGCTTGCAGCTCGACCCACTCATCAACGACTGTGAACATGTAGTTGCCTGCCGGTGCAAAGTCAGGATCTTCGTGTGCGAATGGATTGGACCCAATCCACTCTACAACCACCGACGTAGGTGCGAGCACGTCAGTCGAATGCACCCATTCTAGGAACTGTGGATCAAGCGCCAGATGCTCGCGCGTATCTCCGAGCATGACCACTCGAGCCGGAGCTTGGCCCTCCGGTACGGGAAGTGTGACTCGGTCACCCAATAGAACCTTTGATCCATCGCGATATTGCATCTATGGGGCCTAACGCCTGAATTAAGCCGAGCCGCGAAGCGGCTTCGGCTTGAATGAATTGTTAGGCGGCGCACCAGTCAACTCGACGCCTTTCACGCAGTGACCCCGAAGATCGCTCCGACTGCCGCAGTCAAACCCATCGCCAAGGTGCCCCAGAAGGAAACACGCAGTACGGATGCCAATGCCGGGGCACCGCCAGTGCGCGCAGCTAAAAGGCCCAACAATGCAAGGAAGAAAAGGGAGCTACTCGCGAGACCCCACATGAGCGTGACATTTGGGAGGACCAGAACCATCAGGAGTGGAAGCGCAGCACCCGTAGCGAAAGTTCCTGCGGAAGCGAATGCGGCTTGGACTGGCTTAGCGGCCAACGTATCGGATATACCGAGTTCGTCCCTGCCATGTGCACCAAGAGCATCATGAGCCATAAGTTGGGTGGCAACACTTGATGCCAATGGCCTATCAAGTCCACGCTGGACATAGATTGATACCAATTCTTCGTGCTCTTGAGCTGGATTTGCGGCCAACTCTTTTGTCTCGCGGGCTAGATCGGCTCGCTCCGTATCTGCCTGCGAACTGACGGAGACGTACTCGCCAGCGGCCATTGACATGGCTCCAGCGACAAGACCGGCGACACCCGCAACGAGAATTGCTCTTGTGCTTGCACCAGCGGCTGCCACGCCCAGTACAAGGCTCGCTGTGGAAACGATCCCGTCGTTTGCCCCAAGAACGGCAGCGCGAAGCCAGCCTGTCCGATGTGTTCGATGTCTTTCGCTGTGCCTCATACATTTTCACCGGATGGTAGAAGGCTCATTGCGACGCCTAACGCCTGAATTAAGCCGTGCTGCGTAGAGGAGGTGCCAGGCATGGCAAGCTCTTCATGCCATGCCTGGTGCCGGAACGAAGCGGCGTCGGCTTGAACGAATTGTTAGGCCCCGCTGGCTGAATGTGCAAGCAGCGCCTCCCTGATCACCAACAACTCCTCTGCGCAACCGGGTGGGTCAGGGCTGATCTCGAACCTCTCGCCAGCTGGCCAAGACGACTCGATTGTGAAACAGCGTCCACCAAGCTCAAAGCGACAGAATGGCTTGTCCAGAAGCCATGACAATGCCGATGGCTGTTGCGTCACCCGAACGCCGGGCATGCCGGCAATGATGTGCACAAGAGTTCGCCGTCCCACCCGCGCAGGAACCTCGATGGACCAAATGCGTCCAGGTTTTGGGGCGTTGTCGTGAACCTTCATGCGGGGCCTAACGCCTGAATTAAGCCGAGCCGCCAAGCGGCTTTGGCTTGAATGAATTGTTAGGCCGCATCACCGCCACCAATGCTGCTCTGGCGGAAAGTTGGACCTCACGTCGGGGTCCGAAGGTCCGTGCTGCTTAATCTCCCAAGCCTCCGCGAGCGACAGTTGCCGGACACCGCACATACGAAGATCACAGGACCGTGGCTGAGACCTGTCAATGAGCGATATGCCCCAGACGTAGCCGTCCTCTATGCCTAGACACAGGCAAGGATGGTAGGCGCAGTCCTCGTAGATCTCACCAGGGGAAATTTTGAGGTCGAGTGTTTCAGGTTGCGACATGCGGCCTAACGCCTGAATTAAGCCGAGCCGCGAAGCGGCTTCGGCTTGAATGAATTGTTAGGCCGCAGCATGGAAGTAGAGCCTAACGCCGAATATGAAAATGACGATTGGGATAAGAGACCCAACTGCAACGTATTGCAGCATCCGTTTCCGGGGCCAGTTAAGAAGAATGGATGCTGACGCAACCCCAAACAATATCCCCACGAATAGCCAATAGCCGAGCAGCACAGCTTTGAGGATGGATGTGGGGAGCGGCCGCGACAAGCATAAGTAGAAGACGGAGGCCGCCGTGGCCCCGTTGAGGTAAGCAAAAAATAGGTTCTTAAACGTAGATCTTTCCATGCGGCCTAACGCCTGAATTAAGCCGAGCCGCGAAGCGGCTTCGGCTTGAATGAATTGTTAGGCCCTACAGCAGAGGCCTGTACGGTGCCACTAGGCTACCGTATCGGCGTGCAACCCAGATGCCTAGGGGCATACCCACTACGTAGGCGACCACTATGGCAAAGAGAGGGGCCATGCCAGTGAGCCAAATGCGGTGGGTGAAGGCGACCAGAAGCAAGAGCGACAAGCTTGGTACGAGGGACAACAAGATTGTTTTGCGACTGAACATGTTGGCCGCGCCGCAAGAGTTGCAGGAGTACCTGTCCGGGAAGCTGGATGGAACCAGATCCCAGTTGGTAATTCGCAGAGGCTGTTTGCATGAGATGCAGTGGAAGTCCGCCATGGGGCCTAACGCCTGAATTAAGCCGAGCCGCGAAGCGGCTTCGGCTTGAATGAATTGTTAGGCGCCAACCGCGACGCCTTGGATTGCATCTGTGACATTAGCCTAGCCACTGAGCTAGCGCATCATCGGAATGGAACCCGAGCGCAGTCAGATGGTCGGCGCTTTCCCCGTAAGCGAGGAAGAACTCTCCAGTCTCCGGAATAAAGCCAAGCCACTCATTGCCCGAGTGTGCAATTGTAAAAACGCTTCGACCGGCGAGTTGTTGCAGCAGACCGTGGCTATAGGCCTCGTCCTTGACATTGGCCGTCACCGGCGGGATTAGGGCTGCTTCAAGTAGACGAGTCTGCTCTCGAATGTATCCCTCTCGATCGTCAGTACCAAGCGTTGGTGTGCACGACTCTCGAGAGAAAGACGCTCTTAGTGCCTCAAGTGCTTCGTCATGTGTCATTGGCACCTAACGCCTGAATTAAGCCGAGCCGCGAAGCGGCTTCGGCTTGAATGAATTGTTAGGCAGCAGGCAGGAGCTTTGCACGACGCAACTCCATGAATATCTCTTGGGCGGGTCGGAAGCAGTCTACCGGCGCCAACGTGCCCGGGCCAAACGAAGCCGAGAACACATCAGAGATTGTCTGTGCGATCTCGTCGATGCCGTAGAAGCTGGGGACCTTGGCCGTGATTCTTGCAACTTGGTCATCAAACTCATTGGCGGGTGCTCCCCCGGCAATGAGGTCGTATGGATCCCAAGCGCGAATCATGGCGCCGATGATCTCCAGTGATTTTTCGTAGTCGCGACGATCTTTCACTGCTGCCTAACGCCTGAATTAAGCCGAGCCGCGAAGCGGCTTCGGTTTGAATGAATTGTTCGGGCGCACAGTCATGGAGCCTTGAACACGATGCGCTCTAAAACGGACAGCCGATCTAACAACTGCTGCTCAGTATCTGCAGCCACCCAGATGTACGCCACGTAGCCCCATTTGCGGTCAAGTGTCAGCAGGGTTTGACGAGAGAAAGCAGAATCTGAGTCTCCCGGCTCTTGACGATACCAAGTGACGCGGCGGCCAGCGACCTTGCCCTTGCCGATGCGGTCGGAAAGCTCAGGGTGGAAGCTTGGATGGTTGCCGAGATAGATGCCAAAGGCCAGGCTCTCGGAGCCGGGAGCAGAAGCGCGACATACATCAAAGTCTGGCCCCTCGCTGTAAGTCCACCCAAGGCCCGAGCCCGCCGGAAGCGCAGGGCAGACCTCGACTGACCGCGCAAAAGCTTGCGGGGATACGAGGAAAAGCAAGCTGAGTAACCAGAGATGTTTCATGTGCGGCCTAACGCCTGAATTAAGCCGAGCCGCGAAGCGGCTTCGGCTTGAATGAATTGTTAGGCCGCTGGCCCGTCCCGCTTGACCAAGTGACCTAAGGGAAAGAATAGACCCAAAAATACCGATGCAACGGGTGGAGCAACGACAAGAAACGTGACCATATACATCCACACTGCAGCAACGTCATTGATGTGCCAGGCGCCAAGATGCTGGCCGATCCAGCTCAGGCCGCGCATGAAGAGCTCGAGCGCGATGTACATGGAAAAGAGCATGCCTATGACGCGCCAGCCGAGCACATAGCGCTGGCCGAAAGGAATGCTTTTGAAGTAGGTGGATACGCTCATAAGCGGCCTAACGCCTGAATTAAGCCGAGCCGCGAAGCGGCTTCGGCTTGAATGAATTGTTAGGCCCGCTCCGGGGAAAGAGCCTTGTGAACAATAACGGGCAATGGATAGTAGCGCGACGTAGCGTAGCCACCCCAGCCATACCAAGGCTGGAAGGTAGTCCAGGCCAGAGCCGAAACAATGCCGANGAGCCGCGAAGCGGCTTCGGCTTGAATGAATTGTTAGGCCTGCTCCGGGGAAAGGGCCTTGCGAACAATAACGGGCAATGGATAGTAGCGCGACGTAGCGTAGCCACCCCAGCCATACCAAGGCTGGAAGGTAGTCCAGGCCAGAGCCGAAACAATGCCGATGGCAAGGACTAGCCGAAGACCGCCAGACAGACGGCCGGCCAACTTTGAGGCACCCAGTGCGATGCCATAGAGCAATGCGCCGTAGGCGACTACATAAACCAGCCCAATGATGGAAAGGAATGGGTCGGTGCCAAGAGACGCAAGAGAGATGGCCGCAATACCCAGCATGGGGAAGAAACCAGCAGCCATGCCAAGGAAGAAGAGCAGCGGTACTGACAGGATCAGCGAGGCGAAGATGGCCCATTTGAAAATGCGAGGAGTCATGTTGCGGNAAGAAACCAGCAGCCATGCCAAGGAAGAAGAGCAGCGGTACTGACAGGATCAGCGAGGCGAAGATGGCCCATTTGAAAATGCGAGGAGTCATGTTGCGGGCCTAACGCCTGAATTAAGCCGAGCCGCGAAGCGGCTTCGGCTTGAATGAATTGTTAGGCGGCAATCCCATCCGCCTAGACTGTCACTGGAACAAAGATGCGATAGGCGAATCCTGCAGCGCCCAGCCCACAGAACACAACTCGCCACCAGTAGCTATAAGGTTGAGTTTTGCGATCAATGCGCGCTACCCACCAGTTGTCCAGGGCGGCACCTGAAACTGCCTGGATCAAGAAGAGCGGACCAAACAACGAGAACCCAATGACCGCCCAGACAGATTTGTACGTGGCAGGGGCGAGAGAAACTAGGAGCAGGCTGCCTAGACCAACTAGGAGGCCCAGCCAGAGAAAGGACTTGCCTCTTACAGGTTTCGAGAAATCTGCCATTGCCGCCTAACGCCTGAGTTAAGCCGAACCGCGAAGCGGGTTCGGCTTGAATGAATTGTTAGGCATCAGCTGGCTGTCCTGTGCTGCGCCTATGCGATGAGCCAACTGTAGTGCCAACCAAGAGTGCACATACGAGCACCAGCCACTCAAGAGCAATCAAAAGCAACTGCTCATGACCCGTCCAGACGCTCAATATCCAAGCCAGCACTGAGGCCAAGCTAACTTGAAGAGCTAATGCGGCCCAAGCGTGGACCAACGGCTTGGAGGGCTGGCCTGCTGCGAGACGGGCGAAGATGGCACCGCAGGCCAGAAAGGATGCAGCGGAACTAGCGAACAGAAGCGCAGTGCCTGCGGCGCGGCCGGCGGGCGCAAAGAAGCTCTCGAAGAAGCCGATTGCCATCTGCGCAATGAGAAGCGAGACAGCGTACTTGGCGATCTTTCCCCAGTTCACGGCTGCCTCTCCCTGATGCCTAACGCCTGAATTAAGCCGAGCCGCGAAGCGGCTTCGGCTTGAATGAATTGTTAGGCCTCGACCACTCAAAGCAGCGAGACCAAGTAGCAATAGTAGTGCGT
This sequence comes from Lysobacter sp. Root76, assembly GCF_001428685.1. GTDB lineage: Bacteria > Pseudomonadota > Gammaproteobacteria > Xanthomonadales > Xanthomonadaceae > Lysobacter. Next base: position 6,378 of record NZ_LMIK01000001.1, read on the forward strand.
AGAGCGAGACTACCGACAACCTCGGCTAGCGCGTGTCCTGGCGAGAGTCCTTGCGATACTTTGAAATCGCCGCTGCCATAGCTTGGTCCTTAAACAGATCAACAAGGAACATGCCCACTAGGATAAAGGCGATACCAAACCAGATGTGCTCAAAGTAGCAGAGTGCCACTCCAGCGATCACGAGAATCAAACCAACGATTGCGAGTATTCCCATGAGAGGCCTAACGCCTGAATTAAACCGAGCCGCGAAGCGGCTTCGGCTTGAATGAATTGTTAGGCGCGCTACCGGCCACGCCAACTATTGAATGCCACACAAAGCAGGAAGATCCCGCCAGCAAACCAAAGCGCTACGGTGAACCAGAAGAGTACGGGGTTGGCGGTTGCGTGAGTGATGGCACCGCTGCGTTTGCTTAGTATCTCAATCTCGCCCGACAACACGCCCCGAGCCGCCAAGAAGAGGCAGAAAGCGGCAAGCGAGGCAATCATGACCTCCGCCAAATGCCAGATGAGATTGCTTTGCTTTTTGCGTGGCTTAGTCCGAATCAACATGCGCGCCTAACGCCTGAATTAAGCCGAGCCGCGAAGCGGCTTCGGCTTGAATGAATTGTTAGAGCCCGTCCCGTGCCGCTAACGCTGCGACAAAGGAGCGCGCAGTGGGCACGGTCTTGCTATGGGCTCCCCACTGAACTGTCAGGACATCACCTTGCCGATGAAAGGAAAGATGAATTGGATAGCGTGACCCCTCAATTGTATCCAGGGGCGGGCCAGAGCCAAGAAGGCCTATCTCCGTTTCCTCATGATCCGGCGTGAAATGTGCAGGTGTGTTGCACTCAGGGCAGCGAAACGCGATGGCGGGGCGTGCCTGACCGAAGTGGGTTTGCGCCCAGCAGAAAGACGACGCGAATGCGTCCGCAAAGTCGATGCTTTTTCTGCACTCTGGACAGATGACATCCATGGGCTCTAACGCCTGAATTAAGCCGAGCCGCGAAGCGGCTTCGGCTTGAATGAATTGTTAGACCTGTACCACCTAACCGAAGGCGGCAAGAACATGAGCCCAAGAGTCGCCAACTGNTAAGCCGAGCCGCGAAGCGGCTTCGGCTTGAATGAATTGTTAGACCTGTACCACCTAACCGAAGGCGGCAAGAACATGAGCCCAAGAGTCGCCAACTGAAAGGCGGCCTGGGCGACCAGGATGATTCTTAGCGCGGGTATCGAAGCGTGTGTAATGGCAAAAGGAAAAAACGACAAGCTGGCCCCTAACAGAACCACAACTACCCAGCGGGCCCAGTTAACTCGCGAGAGAACGGCTGCGATAAGTAACGCCGTGAAGCCAAAGACGAGGGCAAACGCAACACCAGTCATGACTCCGGTAGTCGGAGTATCGATGAAGAGGAATTTGGAGTGACCAGCTAAGGAATTACAAATGATGAATGCAGCCGCAAGCTTGACCGACGTCGGCCGACGAGGCGTATCGCGAAGTTCGTCGCCGCTTGTTTGTGGTGCCGAGTACGGATTCTCTTGCATACAGGTCTAACGCCTGAATTAAGCCGAGCCGCGAAGCGGCTTCGGCTTGAATGAATTGTTAGGNTGAAGAGGAATTTGGAGTGACCAGCTAAGGAATTACAAATGATGAATGCAGCCGCAAGCTTGACCGACGTCGGACGACGAGGCGTATCGCGAAGTTCGTCGCCGCTTGTTTGTGGTGCCGAGTACGGATTCTCTTGCATACAGGTCTAACGCCTGAATTAAGCCGAGCCGCGAAGCGGCTTCGGCTTGAATGAATTGTTAGGCCTCATCGTCGTCCCCCTCGTTGTCCGGGTAGAATACGTGACCGTCGTTTTTGAAGAATATGTTCCGGAACCAAGGGGATTGCCAGACTTCTTCAATGTGGATGGTCGGTGCCGCGCCTTGATTCCACGCGGAATACCGACCGGTGGTCCAAGCCGCGCCAATCATGGACAGTACCTTCTCCACTGCTTCGGCCTCGGACCGCGCACGAACTGCTCGGGTTGTGAAGAACCCGACCGCAGTTGAGTCTCCCATAGGGACCGAAATCCCTGTGCCTTCAACACGTACACGAAAGTAAGGCATGAGGCCTAACGCCTGAATTAAGCCGAGCCGCGAAGCGGCTTCGGCTTGAATGAATTGTTAGGCCTCAGCCCGATTACCTTGACTGCGCCACAGCGAGAGGACCAGACCAACGATCATGGCGGCGAGGAGGACAAGGTTGACGAGGTATCCTTTTGATCCCTCGAGCTTAGCGATAGGCAAAAAGACAAAAATCAGCTTTCTGCTCAGATGCTCTGTTAGTAGCAGCGCAAGAATGAATGGAACCATGTTGCGGTAGCGTACCAATATCAGCACAGATAGCGCGCCGAAGATGAATACAGATAACCCCCATGCCGCGAACATAGAGACTACGGCCTGAGCTCCGGCAGACGTGTAATTGGCGAGGGGAATCCCATCAGCCGCAGTCGCGACGTAGTAGCCGTTGAAGATGCAGTTCAGACCCATCACGATCTTGCTGAGCGCAAGGAACCCCAAGAGCCAAAGTGCAAATTTTTGGCCGTGGTACGTGTTGTCAAAGCGCTGAGGAAGAAGGTCGTTGAACATGTTGTTCTCCGGTACCGGCATACGGCTTGTCTGAGGCCTAACGCCTGAATTAAGCCGAGCCGCGAAGCGGCTTCGGCTTGAATGAATTGTTAGGTTGCGTCACGTGACTGTCTGAGTGCAACTCGATTGATGACGAAGGCAACCAGCTCATAAGCCAAGCACCAGAAACCAATACCCCCGAGAGCCATCCAGCCACCGGCAGCATTGGCACTGCAGTGGAACCCGAGCAGGCAACGCCCGACATGGACTAGGCCGGAGGCAGCAAGTGCTATTGCTGTGACGCCGGCCGTGGCCAACAAGAGATAAGCCGCGCACTGACCGGCATTGGAACGTAAAGCCCAGGCATTTCGGCGCAGATGAGTCCACAGACGAATTGGAAGCGCAGTGACGGCAACGAAGCCCAGCGCGCCAAGCCCATAGAAGACGGAAAAGTATGTTGAAACTTCTAGTGATCTCACCATAACAACCTAACGCCTGAATTAAGCCGAGCCGCGAAGCGGCTTCGGCTTGAATGAATTGTTAGGCCTCAGCCGCTAACCCGGAGAGCAAGAGCCGACTGATAGACCTTTCCGGAAAGTGTATCAATGAGTTCCATGCCCGGTAGCAGCCCGTAGGTGCCGTCGGATCGTTGTGTCACCGGGGCATAGTCATTGAAGCTGCCCATGCCTCCATAAACCGACATAGTTGAGCCCGAAAGCTCATTGAGCTGCTGCTGAGTGAAGCCATGGCTAAGCAGGTGGTTGGCAATGGAAAGGCAGCTCTCAAAATGCCGCCGCCAAGCGCACACAGGATCTCGAGACAGGACGGCTACGAGCTGGTCCAGATGTGCTTCCAAAGTCTCCAACTGCAGATGACGTTCCATGAGGCCTAACGCCTGAGTTAAGCCGAGCCGCGAAGCGGCTTCGGCTTGAATGAATTGTTAGGTGGTAGCTGCGCGCTTGAGCGCCGACACCGGAAGAAGTGCCAACTTGCCACAGGATTTGCAGAAGGCATCGGGACTATTCCACCAACGACGGTGAGTGACCAGCAAGTGCCGGCAGGACGGACACCGGAGCTGATGTGACGCTAGTACAGACCATTGCAGTTGGCGAATAGCGAGAAGCGCAAGAAAAAAAGGGGCACCAGCAGTGAGAGGCCAAAGGTCATTGTGCAGGCCAAGGCGCGGGAGCACTAAGAATGCAATTGCCAACCAGCCAGCGAGGAGGGTAGTGATTGCGATAAGGCCGCGGCGCAGCGAAGCTCGGGCGGCAATCTGGGTCGCCACGTCCTCTCGGCTGAACTGAATAAGCTCTTCCTTCACGATGCGATCCACTCTCTTTGCCACCTAACGCCTGAATTAAGCCGAGCCGCGAAGCGGCTTCGGCTTGAATGAATTGTTAGGCCCTAGTCTGCCAGCAGGACGTCGCAAGGGACACCGCCATTGAAGATGACGTACCGGGGGTGTCAGTGAATGAGAAGCCATCTAGAGCTAGCTCTCCATGACCCTCAATGAACTCACGAGCGGAAGCGCTAGCATGTACGTAGGACATTGTAAACGGCAACCGACACCCACGCGAATTAGGCGGTAAGGAAATCGAATACTTCTTGAGCGATCTGGCCCAGCGGCATCGAGTTGCCCCTAGTACCCAGAACCAGGCCTTGGCCGCCCTGCTGTTCTTGTACCGGGAGGTGCTGGCCCTGGATTTGCCATGGATGGAGAACATAGTCCGGGCCAAACAGGCGCCGCGTTTGCCGGTAGTGCTGTCGCGCGCCGAAACCATGGCCCTGTTGCGCACGATGTCGGGTCGTGAAGCCTTGATGGCCGGCCTGCTTTATGGCAGCGGATTGCGGCTGATGGAATGCCTGCGCCTGAGGATGAAGGATGTGGACCTGGTCCGCCACGAGATCACCGTGCGCGAGGGCAAGGGCGGCAAGGACCGCAAGACCATGCTGCCGGAACGGTTACGGCCGGCACTGCAGGCGCAGATCGACTGCGCGCGGGCACAGCATGCTCGGGATCTGGAAGCCGGGTTCGGGGCGGTTTCCCTTCCTTACGCACTGGCCCGCAAATACCGCAACGCGGAGAAGGAACCAGGTTGGCAGTATGTGTTCCCTGCTGCACGCCGGGCGGCGGATCCTGCTGACGGACACGAGAAGCGCCACCACTTGGACGAAGGCGTGCTGCAACGGGCGGTGCGTGCCGCTGCGCGGGCGGCCGGCATCCTCAAGCCGGTCAGCCCGCATACCCTGAGACATTGTTTCGCCACTCATCTACTGGAAGGCGGTGCCGACATCCGCACAGTGCAGGAACTGCTGGGCCACAAGGACGTGACCACCACACAAATCTATACGCACGTTCTGAACCGCGGCACGGTCGGTGTGCTGAGTCCTCTGGACCGCTAGCGCTACTCGCGGCGAACGGCAACTTCACAGCAGCCCAGCCTGTGTGTGTCGAGCCACCTTGCGGCAAGGTGCCTCATGAGCTTCCGCCGCGCCCAGCGGCGCAGGCTGAGAATTGTCGCAGTACGTTCCTCCGCAATGACGCGCACCCAGGCAACAAAAAACCCGGCCGAAGCCGGGTTTTTCGTGAGCGCCTAACGCCCGAAACTTGCGATCCGATCAGGCCGCGACGGTGTCCGCCACGGTCTTGTAGTCCTCGATCTGGTCGAAGTTCATGTAGCGGTAAATCTTGTCGCCGTCGGCCTTGAGCACGCCGACGTCCGCCATGTACTCCTCGCGGGTCGGGATGCGGCCCAGGCGCGAGCAGATCGCGGCCAGTTCGGCCGAGCCCAGGTAGACGTTGGTGTTGCGGCCCAGGCGGTTGGGGAAGTTGCGGGTGCTGGTCGAGAACACGGTCGCGCCCTCGCGCGCCTGCGCCTGGTTGCCCATGCACAGCGAGCAGCCCGGCATTTCCATGCGCGCGCCGGCGGTGCCGAAGGTGCCGTAGTGGCCTTCCTTGGTCAGCTCGGAGGCGTCCATCTTGGTCGGCGGCGCGACCCACAGGCGGGTCGGGATGTCGCGCTTGCCTTCCAGCAGCTTGGCGGCGGCGCGGAAGTGGCCGATGTTGGTCATGCACGAGCCGATGAAGACCTCGTCGATGACCGCGCCGGACACGTCCGACAGGGTCTTCACGTCGTCCGGGTCGTTCGGGCAGGCCACGATCGGCTCGACGATCTGGTTGAGGTCGATGTCGATGACCGCGGCGTACTCGGCGTCGGCGTCGCCTTCCAGCAGCTGCGGGTTGGCCAGCCAGCCTTCCATCGCCTTGATCCGGCGCTGCAGCGAACGCGCGTCGGCGTAGCCTTCGGCGATCATCCACTTGAGCAGGGTGATGTTGCTGGTCAGGTACTCGATGATCGGTTCCTTATCCAGCTTCACCGTGCAACCGGCGGCGGAACGCTCGGCCGAGGCGTCGGACAGTTCGAAGGCCTGTTCGACCTTGAGCTGCGGCAGGCCTTCGATTTCGAGGATGCGGCCGGAGAAGATGTTCTTCTTGCCCTGCTTGGCGACGGTCAGCAGGCCCTGCTGGATCGCGGCCAGCGGGATCGCGTTGACCAGGTCGCGCAGGGTCACGCCGGGCTGCATTTCGCCCTTGAAGCGCACCAGCACCGACTCGGGCATGTCCAGCGGCATGACGCCGGTGGCCGCGGCGAACGCGACCAGGCCGGAGCCGGCCGGGAACGAGATGCCGACCGGGAAACGGGTATGCGAGTCGCCGCCGGTGCCGACGGTATCGGGCATCAGCATGCGGTTGAGCCAGGAGTGGATCACGCCGTCGCCGGGACGCAGGGCGATGCCGCCGCGGTTGCTGATGAAGGCCGGCAGGTCGTGATGGGTCTTGACGTCGACCGGCTTGGGATAGGCCGCGGTGTGGCAGAACGACTGCATGACCAGGTCGGCGCTGAAGCCCAGGCAGGCCAGGTCCTTGAGCTCGTCGCGGGTCATCGGACCGGTGGTGTCCTGCGAGCCGACCGAGGTCATCTTCGGTTCGCAATAGGTGCCCGGACGGATGCCCGGCTGGACGCCGCCGACTTCCGGCAGGCCGCAGGCGCGGCCGACCATCTTCTGCGCCAGCGAGTAGCCCTTGCCGGTGTCGGCCGGGTTCTGCGGCAGGCGGAACAGGGTCGAGGTCGGCAGGCCCAGGGCCTCGCGCGCCTTCGCGGTCAGGCCGCGGCCGACGATCAGCGGGATACGGCCGCCGGCGCGGACTTCGTCCAGCAGCACCTCGGACTTGAGCGCGAACTCGGCGATCACCTCGCCGTTCTTGATCGCCTTGCCCTCGTAGGGACGCAGTTCGACCACGTCGCCCATGTTCATCTGCGACACGTCGAGTTCGATCGGCAAGGCGCCGGCGTCTTCCATGGTGTTGTAGAAGATCGGCGCGATCTTCGAACCCAGGCAGACACCGCCGAAGCGCTTGTTCGGAATGTAGGGGATGTCCTCGCCGGTGAACCACAGCACCGAGTTGGTCGCCGACTTGCGGCTGGAGCCGGTGCCGACCACGTCGCCGACGTAGGCGACCAGGTGGCCCTGGTCCTTCAGCGATTCGATGAAGGCGATCGGGCCGCGCTTGCCGTCTTCTTCCGGCTCGATGCCGTCGCGCTTGTTCTTCAGCATCGCCAGGGCGTGCAGCGGGATGTCCGGGCGCGTGGTCGCGTCGGGCGCCGGCGAGAGGTCGTCGGTGTTGGTTTCGCCGGTCACCTTGAAGACGGTGATGGTCAGGCTTTCCGGCACTTCCGGCTTGCTGGTGAACCACTCGGCGTCGGCCCAGCTTTGCAGCACGGCGCGGGCGTGGGCGTTGCCCTGCTCGGCCTTTTCCTGGACGTCGTGGAAGGCGTCGAACATCAGCAGGGTGTGCTTGAGCGCGTTCGCCGCCACAGCGCCGACTTCGGCGTCGTCGAGCAGTTCGATCAGCGGGTGGATGTTGTAGCCGCCGAGCATGGTGCCGAGCAGTTCGGTCGCGCGGGCGCGGTCGATCAGGGGGTTCTTTTCGGTGCCGAAGGCGACCGCGGCCAGGTAGGAGGCCTTGACCTTGGCCGCGTCGTCGACGCCGGCCGGGACGCGATGGCTGATCAAATCCAGCAGGAACGCTTCCTCGCCCGCCGGCGGGGCCTTCAGCAGTTCGATGACCTCAGCGGTCTGCTGGGCGGTCAGGGGCAGCGGCGGAATGCCCAGCGCGGCGCGCTCGGCAACGTGTTGGCGGTAGCTGGAGAGCATGGAGAGTCCCGTAGATGAAGCTGGTGTGCACCGCACCGGCGCCGCATCGGCCACCGGAATGGGATGCGTCGCGGGCTGGCGGGGAAAGAGTCCCGTAGGTGGAGCTTCGGAGCTTGCCCAGTTCGGAGCGGGTCTTGCTTGGGCGGCCCCTCGACTGCGTATTTTGCCCGGAATGGCGTTTCGCGGCAACGCGCCGGACCCGCGCCAGCCATATCCGGCAAGGCTTTGCGCGATTTTTACGGAACGCAGTCACGCGCCTGCGACCATTGTCTGCACGCCACCTGAATCCGATAGGGTGATAATCGCAACGAATCGCATGCCACCGCGCCCCGCTACCTCGGGCGCGCCAGCCGCACATCAGGAGCCCCACCCCATGCCCGACTCCTTCTCGACCCGCCGCCGGCTTTCCGTCAACGGCCGCGACTACACCTATTTCAGCCTGCCGGCGCTGGGCGAGCGCTACGACATCGCCCGCCTGCCCTACTCCATGAAGATCCTGCTCGAGAACCTGCTGCGCCACGAGGACGGCGGCATGACCGTGGGACCGGAGCACATCGAAGCGGTCGCGCAATGGGACGCGACCCGCGAGCCGGACACCGAGATCGCCTTCATGCCCGCGCGCGTGGTCCTGCAGGACTTCACCGGCGTGCCCTGCGTGGTCGACCTGGCGGCGATGCGCGACGCGGTCGGCCGCCTGGGCGGCAAGCCCTCGCAGATCAACCCGCTGATCCCGTCGGAACTGGTCATCGACCACTCGGTCCAGGTCGACGTCTACGGCAGCCCCGAAGCGCTGGACCTCAACGGCAAGATCGAATTCCAGCGCAACCAGGAGCGCTACAGCTTCCTGCGCTGGGGCCAGAAATCGTTCGAGGACTTCAAGGTGGTGCCGCCCAACACCGGCATCGTCCACCAGGTCAATCTGGAAAACCTGGCCCGCGTGGTCATGGGCCGCGAGGTCCAGGGAGCGGACGGCACCAGCGAGCTGCAGGCCTTCCCCGATACCGTGTTCGGCACCGACAGTCACACCACCATGATCAACGGCATCGGCGTGCTCGGCTGGGGCGTGGGCGGCATCGAAGCCGAGGCCGCGATGCTGGGTCAGCCCTCGTCGATGCTGATTCCACAGGTGGTCGGCTTCAAGCTGAGCGGCAAGCTGCCCGAGGGCGCCACCGCCACCGACCTGGTCCTGACCGTGACCCAGATGCTGCGCAAGCACGGGGTGGTCGGCAAGTTCGTCGAGTTCTACGGCGACGGCCTGCAGCACCTGCCGCTGGCCGACCGCGCCACCATCGCCAACATGGCCCCGGAGTACGGCGCCACCTGCGGCATCTTCCCGATCGACGCCGAGGCCCTGACCTATCTGCGCCTGTCCGGCCGTTCGGACGAGCAGATCGCCCTGGTCGAGGCCTACGCCAAGGCCCAGGGCCTGTGGCATGAGGCCGACCAGGCGCATGCGACCTACTCGGCCACGCTGGAACTGGACCTGGCCGAGGTCAAGCCGTCGCTGGCCGGCCCCAAGCGCCCGCAGGACCGGGTCCTGCTGGAGCACGTGCACAGCAACTTCCAGGAAAACCTGATCCCGCTGGTCGCCAGCCGCAAACCGCGCGGGGTCGGCTGCGCCGTCGAGGAACTCAAGGCCGAAGGCGGCGCGCAGCCGCAGGCCGAGCACCTGGCCGCCAAGCCGGTATCCAAAATCCGCATCAAGGACCAGGACGCCGAGCTGTCCGACGGCTCGGTGGTGATCGCGGCGATCACCTCCTGCACCAACACCTCCAACCCGGCGGTGATGCTGGGCGCCGGCCTGCTCGCGCGCAACGCCGCGCGCCTGGGCCTGAAGTCCAAGCCCTGGGTGAAGACTTCGCTCGGCCCGGGCTCGCTGGTGGTCACCGATTACCTCAGGAAAGCCGGCGTGCTCGACGACCTGGAGAAGCTCGGCTTCTACGTGGTCGGCTACGGCTGCACCACCTGCATCGGCAACTCCGGTCCGCTGCCGGACGAAGTCTCCAAGGGCATCGCCGAGAACGAGTTGGTGGTCGCCTCGGTGCTGTCGGGCAACCGCAACTTCGAAGGCCGCGTGCATCCGGAAGTGAAGGCCAACTACCTGGCCTCGCCGCCGCTGGTGGTGGCCTACGCCATCGCCGGCACGGTCAACATCGATCTGACCAAGGAGCCGATCGGCAAGGGCAGCGACGGCCAGGACGTGTACCTGCGCGACATCTGGCCGAGCAACAAGGAAATCGGCGACACCATCGCCGCCACCGTCGGCCCGGAACTGTTCGCGCAGAACTACGCCGACGTGTTCAAGGGCGACTCGCGCTGGAACCAGATCGCCTCGCCCGACGGCGAATCCTTCCAGTGGGACAGCAACTCGACCTACATCAAGAACCCGCCCTACTTCGACGGCATGACCATGGCCGTGGGCACCATCAACGATGTCCATGGCGCGCGCGTGATGGGCCTGTTCGGCGATTCGATCACCACCGACCACATCTCGCCGGCCGGCAACATCAAGAAGGATTCGCCCGCGGGCCGTTTCCTGCAGGAGCGCGGCGTGCAACCGGCCGACTTCAACAGCTACGGCAGCCGTCGCGGCAACGACGACGTGATGGTGCGCGGCACCTTCGCCAACATCCGCATCAAGAATCTGATGTTCGGCGGCGAGGAAGGCGGCAACACCCTGTACTTCGGCAAGAACGGCGGCGCCGGCGAGAAGCTGGCGATCTACGACGCGGCGATGAAGTACAAGGCCGACGGCGTACCGCTGGTGGTGTTCGCAGGCAAGGAATACGGCACCGGCTCCTCGCGCGACTGGGCCGCCAAGGGCACCAATCTGCTCGGGGTCAAGGCGGTGATCGCCGAGAGCTTCGAGCGCATCCACCGCTCCAACCTGGTCGGCATGGGCGTGCTGCCGCTGCAGTTCAAGGACGGCGAGAATGCACAGAGCCACGGCCTGGACGGTTCGGAAACGATCGACGTGACCGGCCTCAACGACGGTGCCGCCAAGACCGCGACCGTGACCGCGACCAAGCCCGACGGCAGCCGCAGCCGGTTCGAGGTCAAAGTGTTGCTGCTGACGCCGAAGGAAGTCGAGTACTTCCGCCATGGCGGCATCCTGCATTACGTGTTGCGGCAGTTGGCGGCGAAGGCCGCGTAAGCGCCAACCGCCGTAGCGACAGAAGCCCCGCGCTGCAGCCCCTCTCCCGCCTGCGGGAGAGGGGTTGGGGCGAGGGCCGGCGCAAGCGCGCAGCTCTCGCCGCCCATCGCCCCTCATCCGGCCCTGCGGGCCACCTTCTCCCGCAAGCGGGAGAAGGGAAAAGCGCCAACTGCTGTAGCGACAGAAGCCCCGCGCTGTAGCCCCTCTCCCGCTTGTGGGAGAGGGGTTGGGGTGAGGGCCGGCGCAAGCGCGCAATTCCCACCGCCCATCGCCCTCATCCGGCCCTGCGGGCCACCTTCTCCCGCACGCGGGAGAAGGGAAAAAGCGCCAACCGCCGTAGCGACAGAAGCCCCGCGCTGTAGCCCCTCTCCCGCTTGCGGGAGAGGGGTTGGGGTGAGGGCCGGCGCAAGCGCGTAGCTCCCACTGCCCATCGCCCCTCATCCGGCCCTACGGGCCACCTTCTCCCGCATGCGGGAGAAGGGAAAGCGCCAACGCTGTAGCGACAAAAGCCTCGCGCTATAGCCCCTCTCCCGCCTGCGGGAGAGGGGTTGGGGTGAGTGCCGGCGCAAGCGCGTAGCTCCCACCCATCGCCCCTCATCCGGCCCTGCGGGCCACCTTCTCCCGCAGCCGGAGAAAGGAAACCAGTGCCCTGCCCTACAACTTCGGCTTCCACTGCGCGCTGGTCATGCGCCATTCGCCTTCGCTTTCGCGCCAGCCGGTCTCGACCTCGTACACCTGCGCCGCCTCCGGTAATACGCGCCCGCCGCCTCCGGTCAGCGCGGCGCTGAACCGGACCGTCGCGCGGTCGCCCTGCAGCGCGATCTCGGCCGGGCCCAGGGTCACGCCGACAGCGCGGTAGCGACGGAAGCTCAGCATCGCCAGGCCGCGGGCGCCGTTGCGGTCCATGCCCTCGGGGCCGACGAAGTCCTCCGCCAGCGCCGACTGCAGCCCGTCCAGGTCGCGCTCCTCCATCGCCGTCTGCAAGGACGCCAGGGTTTGGCGCAGGCGCTGCTCCGGCGGCGGCCGCGCGCAGCCGGCCAGCAACGCCGCCAGCGCCAGGGCGCACAGCCAGATCGCGCCGGACCGCAGGCGCGGCGCCTCGAAAGCCATCGTCTTCATCGTCATGAACCTGACCGTCCGTTCGTTTTTCGGCCGCCATCCTGACACGCCGGAGCTGCCTTCAGCGCTCCCTGCGTGCGTCGCCTTGCCAGCCAATAGAGCCTATGCTCCAATCCAGCGAGGACCGTACGGCAGCGCATTCGCTTGCGCCGCCAGTGAACGGAAACACCAGCGATAGAGAGGGGATCGCGATGAGTTTTGAACGTCCGTGGCTTGCCCAGTACCCGGCGGAAGTGCCGCCGCAGATCGACGTGGACGAGTTCCCGTCCATCGTCTCGGTACTGGAAACCGCGATTGAAAAGTATCGCGATCGCCCGGCCTTCTCCAATCTCGGCAAGGTCCTGACCTATGCCGAGATCGACCGACTCAGCGCGCAGTTCGCGGCCTACCTGCTGGGCGAACTCAAACTCAAGAAGGGCGATCGCGTCGCGATCATGATGCCCAACTGCCTGCAGTACCCGATCGCGACCTTCGGCGTGCTGCGCGCCGGCCTGACCGTGGTCAACACCAACCCGATGTACACCGCCCGCGAGCTCAAGCACCAGCTCGACGACTCCGGCGCCAGCGTCATCTTCGTGCTCGACAACTTCGGCGACACCGTGCAGAACGTCGTCGCCGGCAGCCCGATCAAGGTCATCACCACCGGCCTGGGCGACATGCTCGGCTTCCCCAAGGGCCCGATCGTCAACTTCATGCTCAAGCACGTGAAGAAGATGATCCCCGACTACCACATTCCCGGCGCGATCCGCTTCCGCGACACGCTGACCCTGGGGCAGATGCACAAGCTGCCCGACATCGAGATCGCGCCCGACGACATCGCCTTCCTGCAGTACACCGGCGGCACCACCGGCGTGGCCAAGGGCGCGATGCTGACCCACCGCAACCTGGTCGCCAACATGCAGCAGGCCGCGGCCTGGGTCGGCACCAACGTCAAGCTGGGCGAGGAAGTCATCATCACCGCGCTGCCGCTGTACCACATCTTCGCGTTGACGGCGAACGGCCTGGTGTTCATGAAGTTCGGCGGCCTCAACCACATGATCACCAACCCGCGCGACATGCCGGCGTTCGTGAAGGAACTGAAGAAGACCCCGTTCACCGCCATCACCGGCGTCAACACGCTGTTCAACGGCCTGCTCAACACGCCGGGTTTCAGCGAGGTCGATTTTTCGCGCCTGCACCTGACCCTGGGCGGCGGCATGGCAGTGCAGCGCGCCGTGGCCGAACGCTGGAAACAGGTCACCGGCGTGACCCTGCTCGAAGCCTACGGCCTCACCGAAACGTCGCCCGCGGCCTGCATCAACCCGATGAACCTGGCCGACTACAACGGCTCGATCGGCCTGCCGATCTCCTCCACCGACGCCTGCCTGAAGGACGAGAACGGCAACATGCTGCCGATGGGCGAAGTGGGCGAGCTGTGCATCAAGGGCCCGCAGGTGATGAAGGGCTACTGGAAGCGTCCTGAGGAAACCGCCAACGTCATCGACGACCAAGGCTGGCTGCACACCGGCGACATGGCGCGCATGGACGAACAGGGCTACTTCTACATCGTCGATCGCAAGAAGGACATGATCCTGGTCTCGGGCTTCAACGTTTATCCGAACGAAGTCGAGGACGTGATCGCGATGATGCCCGGCGTGCTCGAAGTGGCCGCGGTCGGCGTGCCCGACGAGAAGTCCGGCGAAGCGGTCAAGGTCGTGATCGTCAAGAAGGACCAGGCGCTGACCGCCGAGCAGGTCAAGGCGCACGCGCGCGAAAACCTCACCGGCTACAAGCATCCCAAGTACGTCGAGTTCCGCACCGAGCTGCCCAAGACCAACGTCGGCAAGATCCTGCGACGCGAATTGCGCGACGCGCCGCCGCCGGCCTGAACGCCGGCGATCCGGCGGTCGAGAGCCGCCGTCCGTCCGATAAGCCCGTTAAACGCGCCCGCAAGGCCTCAGGCCCTGCGGGCGCGCCGTTTGGGGCGCCTAAAATCGGTCCTGCCGGGCACGGCTTGCCACTCGGGTCACGCCCGTCGCGGCAGGCTGAATCGGCCACTCGACCGTTCTGGCTGGGGGGCCAGCCAATTTCTGGAGCTTCGAGTCTGAACGGCAGGTGTAGCATGAAATTGGCGGGCTACGGCCCGTCATTCCAACCTACGACCAGGAGCCTCGCCATGTCTGCTGTCCCCGCACGTCTGCACCTCGAAGATTCTTCGCTGCTTCGCCGCGTCACCTCCGCCGACGGCACCGCCGATTGGTGCTACATGCACGCCAACCCCTCGCACGTGTACCACCCCTGCTTCTCCGAGCATCTGCTGTACGACATGAAGCGCACCCAGGAGTGCATCCGCCGCGAACTCGCGGCCGACAGCTCGCCCAGCGCCGGTATCCACCATCTGGTGCTCGCATCCGACGATTCCAAAGTCTTCAATCTCGGCGGCGATCTGTCGCTGTTCTCGCAGCTGATCCGCAACGGCAATCGCGGCCGCCTGCTCGAATACGCCAAGCTTTGCGTCGAAGTCGCGTTCAACCTGTACCAGCTCTACGAAGACCGCGTCCACAGCATCGCCGTGATCCAGGGCGACGCGCTCGGCGGCGGTTTCGAAGCCGCGCTGTGCTGCCACACCATCATCGCCGAGGAAGGCGCCGGCATGGGCTTCCCGGAAGTGCTGTTCGACCTGTTCCCGGGCATGGGCGCGTACACCTTCCTCACCCGTCGCGTCACCCCGTCCCAGGCCGAGCGCATGATGCTCGACGCGCGCGTCTATCCGGTCGAAGAACTGCTGCGCATGGGCGTGGTGGACATGGTCGTGCCGCGCGGCGAAGGCCTGCAGGCGGCCGCCGCCATGGTCAAGCGCAACCAGCGCATCGGCAATTCGCTGCGGGCGATGAACACCGTGCGCCAGGCGTGCCGCCCGATCACCCTGGACGAACTACAGTCGGTCACCACCGAATGGGTGGATGCGGCGATGCGCCTGAACGACCGCGGGCTGAAGACCATGGAACGCCTGGTACGCGCTCAGCAACGCCGCGCTGAGTCCAATGCTCCGGCGCTCGCATTCGCATGAACATCTTCTCAGGGGGAGCCTGCCACGCGTCTTGCGTGGCAGGACGAAGGGGTCAGGACACGTCGGGGACGTCCTTGCTGCGGCCTCCACGGCTGAGGCGCGTGACTTCGTGACGGCTGGCGTCGGTCACTGCGATTAGCTGCGCGGCCAGGTCCGCGACCAGCTTGGCTTGCTCGCGTCCCAGCGCTTCGTCGCTGGCGCGCATGATCTGCGAGCAGCGCTCGGCGATCGAGTGCGCGCCGAGGTTTTCCGCCACGCCCTTGTAGGCGTGCGCGACCTCGCGGAACTCTTCCCAGTTGCGCGCCGCACCGACCTTGGCCAGTTCCTGCTGGCAACCGCCCGCGTCCTTCAGGCATTGCTCGACGAAGTCGCGCAGGAACTGCTCGCCCAGGCCCATTTCGGCCAGTTCGGCCAGCACCGCCGGGTTGGTCAGCGGGCGGCTGACGTCGCTGATCGCGCGCACCGCCGGCAGCTTCTGCGAATCGACCACGTCGGCGATGGTCTCAAGCAGGCGTCCGACCACGATCGGCTTGGTCAGGAACGCCATCGCGCCGGCCTCGTTGGCCGCTTCCGAGGCCTGCACCGTGGCGTCGGCGCTGAGGATGATGGTCGGGGTATGGCGCCCGGTGCCAGCCTGCATGAAGCGCAGTTGCCGGATCACGTCCAGGCCGCTGAGGCCGGGCATGTGCATGTCGAGCACGGCCAGCTCGAACTGCGAGGCCTCCAGCTGGTCCAGCGCCTGCTCGCCGTCGTTGACCGAGGTCACGCGGTGGCCGGCGCGTTCGAGGATGCGCGTGAGCACGGTGCGGTTGGCCTGCTGATCGTCGGCGATCAGCACCCGCAGGTTGCGCACCCGGGTCTTGTGGCGGATGAAGGGATCCTCGAACGAGATCACCTTGCCGCCATCGCTCGGCGCGGTTTCGTGGTGCTGGGTCGGTTGGGTTTCCTCCAGCAGCATCGGCAGCTCGATCCAGAAGTGGCTGCCGCCGCCGGGGTTCTGCTCCAGCCCGATCTCGCCGCCCAGCAGCTGGGTCAGGGTGCGGGCGATGGTGGTGCCCAGGCCGGTGCCGCCGAAGCGCCGGGTCGGCCCGTTGTCGACCTGTTCGAAGGCTTGGAAGATGCGCTCGGCGTCCTGGCTGGACACGCCGATGCCGGTGTCGCGCACCGAGAAGCGCAGCCAGACGCGACGCTCGTGATCGGGCGCCTCGCTGCGCTCGCCGGCCAGGCGCGCGACCAGCGACACCCCGCCCTTCTCGGTGAACTTGACCGCGTTGTGCATCAGGTTCAACAGCACCTGGGTCAGCAGCGCGCTGTCGCCGTTGAGGCGCACCGGCACGTCGTCCTCGATATCGACCTTGAAGGTCAGGCCCTTGGCCGATGCCAGCGGCTGCAGCATCTTCTGCAGGCGCTTGAGCACTTCCTGCAGATTGAAGTCGATGTCCCGGCGCTGCAGCTTGCCAGCCTCGATCGCCGAGATGTCGAGCACGTCGTTGACCAGCAGCAACAGCGACTGGGCGGAGGTGTGGATGACTTCGGCGTACTCGCGCTGCTCCGGCGCCAGACGGGTGCCGTGCATCAGCTCGGCCATGCCGATGATGCCGTTCAAGGGCGTGCGCAGTTCGTGACTCATATTGGCCAGGAATCGGGTCTTGGCCTCGTTGGCGCGACGCGCGTCCTCGGTCGCCTTCTGCAGGCTGCGCAGCAACGACGACAGGTAGGCGGGGATCGCCACCAGTCCCAGCCACAGGCCCGCGGCCAGGTAAGGCTGCACGCGCCAGTAGGGATTGCCCAGGATCACCGCGATGAACGAGGCGCCCGCCAGCGCCGCGGCGGTGTACAGATAGGTGGTGCCGTAACGCAGGCCGTTGCCGATCGTCACCCACAGCACGATCACGTACAGCGGCGCCAGCGAGGGCGCGTCCAGCGACATCAGCATCGCCAGGGTCGAATAGTCGGCGATCATGCCGATCCAGCGCCGGATGTGCGAAACGCCGGGCGAGGCGACGATCGCGGCCATCAAGCCCAGGCCGATCACCGATTCGCCGAGCATGACCCAGAGCATGGTCATGGTCGCCTGGCTGTCGCGCTCGAACGCGTGCAGGCTCAGCAGGTAGGCCACGATCAGGCAGGCGATGACCAGCCGCACCAAAGCCTGCCCATGCTCGCTGTCAGGGCGATTCGAAAGGCGCTCCTTCAACAAGCGCAGAACGGAAGCCATCGGCTACTCCATGCCGGGACGGGGGACACTCGTCGAATAACGGCTGCAGATCTCTTCGAGACGGGCTCGGCTGCGTATCAGCGCATCCACGCAACGCGGGTCGAACAGGCGCCCGCGCTGGGCGTACAGGTAACCCAGGGCCGCATCCACGTCCCAGGCCTTCTTGTAGGGGCGCGGCGAGATCAGGGCGTCGAACACGTCGGCGACCGCGACGATCCGCGCTTCCAGCGGGATCTCCTCGCCGACCAGGCCGTCGGGATAACCGCTGCCGTCGTAGCGCTCGTGGTGACGCAGCGCGATCATCGCGCCGGCCTGGATGAAACGGTTCTGGCTGCCGCTGAGCAGTTCGTAGCCGATCTTGGGATGGCGGCGCATCACCGCCGTCTCCTCCTCGGTCAGCGGGCCGGGTTTCATCAGCACCGCATCGGGGATCGCGATCTTGCCCACGTCGTGCAGGGGCGCGGCCATCTCGATCACCCGCACTTCGTCCTCGAACATGCCCAGCGCCTCGGCGATCAAGCCGGCGATGTGGGCCATGCGCTCCAGGTAGGCGCTGGTGCCGGCGTCGCGGTACTCGATCGCGCGCGCCAGCCGCGACAGGGTTTCGCGCTCGCGTTCTTCGACCTCGTGCATGCTCGACAGCAGGCGCTGCTCCAGCGACAGCGCGCGTTGCTTGACGTTCTCCGACTGCTGACGCAGCTGCAACAGGTTGCGGCAACGCGCGCGCAGTTCGCGCGGACGCACCGGCTTGACCAGGAAGTCGATCACGCCGGCCTCCAGCGCGGCCTGGCGCACCGGCTCGTCGCCGACCACGGTGACCAGGATGATCGGAATGTCGCGGTGCAGCGGCAGGCGCCGGAAGCGACGCGCGAATTCCAGGCCGTCGATGCCCGGCATGCGGTAGTCGAGCAACAGCAGGTCGGGCTGGCTCGATTCGCACCAAGCCAGTGCGGCTTCCGGCTCGCCGAAGTCGTGCACGGCCAGCTCGGACGCAATGTCCTCGATGATGTGGCGCAGCATGGTGCGCGCGGACGTTTGGTCATCGACGATAACGACGTTCACACAGGCATCCGTGAGGGGCCACCCCCTGTGGTGGCCGACAAGGCGAGGATACCCCGCCCAGCGGCCGTTGGCAGCCGCCCCGTTCACTTTGCTTGCCGGCGTACATCCAAAACGCGGAAAGGCCGCAGCAGCGGCCTTCCGACTTTGCGCCACGACGGTGGCGCGGGGGTTCACGAGCGTCGCCCTAGCCCGTTCGGCCGACCCGGGTCGGCGTATGGGCCGGCGGACCGATCAACCGGCCTCGGGCCGCATGTAGGGGAACAGCAGCACGTCGCGGATCGAGGACGAGCCGGTCAGCAGCATCACCAGGCGGTCGATGCCCACGCCCAGGCCGCCGGTGGGCGGCAGGCCGACCTCGAGCGCGCGGATGTAGTCGGCGTCGTAGTGCATGGCCTCGTCGTCGCCGCCGGCCTTCTGGTCGACCTGGGCGCGGAAGCGCGCGGCCTGGTCCTCGGGGTCGTTGAGCTCGGAGAAACCGTTGGCCAGTTCCTTGCCGCCGATGAACAGCTCGAAACGGTCGGTGAGCTCCGGGTCGAGGTCGTTGGCGCGCGCCAGCGGGCTGACTTCGACCGGATGGTCGGTGATGAAGGTCGGCTGGATCAGGGTGTGCTCGACCGTCGCCTCGAAGATCTCCAGCAGCAGCTTGCCCCAGCCGTAGGAGGCCTTGACCGGCAGCTTGAGGCGGGCGCAGTGGGCGCGCATGACCTCCAGGTCGCGCAGCTCCTCGCGCTTGATCTCCGGGTTGTGTTCTAGCACCGCGTCGATCATCGACCAGCGCCGGAACGCCGGCCCCAGGTCGATGCGGTTGCCGTCCCACTCCGACACGACCGCGCCGACCTGCTCGGCGCAGTGGCGGATCACCGCCTCGGTCAGGTCCATGATCTCGGTGTAGGTGGCGTAAGCCTCGTACAGTTCGAGCATGGTGAATTCGGGGTTGTGCCGGGTCGACACGCCCTCGTTGCGGAAGTTGCGATTGATCTCGTAGACCCGTTCCAGGCCGCCGACCACCAGGCGCTTGAGGTAGAGCTCCGGCGCCACGCGCAGGTACAGCTCCAGGTCGAGGGCGTTGTGGTGGGTCGTGAACGGCTTGGCCGCGGCGCCGCCGGGGATGTAATGCATCATCGGCGTTTCCACTTCCAGGAAACGGCGCGCGTCCAGCCAGGCGCGGATCGCGCGGATGATCAGCGAGCGCTTCACGAACACGTCGCGCGCGTCCGGCGAGACGATCAGATCGACGTAGCGCTGGCGGTAGCGTTGCTCGACGTCGGCCATGCCGTGGAACTTGTCCGGCAGCGGCCGCAGCGCCTTGGTCAGCAGGCGCAGGCTCTGCGCCTTGAGCGACAGCTCGCCGGTACGGGTGCGGGTCAGTTCGCCCTCGGCGGAGACGATGTCGCCCAGGTCGAGTTCCTTGAACACCTCGTAGGCGTCGCCGAGCACGTCCTTCTTCAGCCACAGCTGCAGGCGGCCGGACTCGTCCTGGATCTGGCAGAAGCCGGCCTTGCCCATGTCGCGCTTGAGCAGCACGCGCCCGGCCACGGCGACGCGGTGGCGCTCGCCCTCCAGGGCCTCGGCGTTCCACCGCTCGGCGTCCTGGTACTGCGTTTGCAGGTCGCCGACGAAGTCGCCGCGGCGGAAGTCGTTGGGGAAAGCGATGCCCTGCCCTCGCAGCGCCGTGAGTTTGGCGCGACGCTCGGCGATCAGGTGGTTCTCGTCGGTCGGCGTCGTGTCGGGCGTCTGGTCGGTCATGGTCTTCGCGGATGAGTTGAGAATGCGGGTGGGACGGTGGGTCAGGAAAGCAGATTACTGGCAGCGGCTGCGGTTTGCTCGCTTTCGGGGGTGGATGGCCCGGCGCCCGGAAGGCCCGGTGACCTTGAGCACATCCTCGCGCCCGGCTGTGGGCCTAGATTCGCTCTTGGGCGCGCCGCCGGGTTCCGGCGGCCTCACAAGGCGGATGCATCATGTTCAAGAAATTTCTGATCGGTCTGGCCCTGGTGACCGTGGTCTGCGCCCTCGCCCGCGGTGGCCACGAATTCGGCCGGCATCTGGCGCAGAAGGAAAAGGCCGAAGCCGCGACCGCCAAGCCCTGAGGCATGCGGCGGGTCCGCAGGACGGGCGGCGGCCGCTGGCCGCGCCCACCCGCCCGCGCTCAGACCGCGTCGCTGCGTTTGGAGCCGACTTCCAGGCCCGATTTCAGGCTGGCCTCGACGAACTCGTCGAGATCGCCGTCGAGCACTTTTTGCGTGTCGCTGCGCTCGATGCCGGTGCGCAGGTCCTTGATCCGGCTCTGGTCGAGCACGTAGTTGCGGATCTGGCTGCCCCAGCCGATGTCGGACTTGGTCGCCTCGACCGCGTCGCGCTCGGCGTTGCGCTTCTGGATCTCCAGCTCGTACAGCTTGGCGGCCAGCATCTTCATCGCGTTGTCGCGGTTCTGGTGCTGGCTGCGTCCGGTCTGGCAGGCCACGACTATGCCGCTGGGGATGTGGGTGATGCGCACCGCCGACTCGGTCTTGTTGACGTGCTGGCCGCCGGCGCCGGAGGAGCGGTAGACGTCGGTGCGCAGGTCGGCCGGGTTGATCTCGATGTCGATGTTGTCGTCGACTTCCGGCGACACGAACACCGAGGTGAAGCTGGTGTGGCGGCGGTTGTCGGAGTCGAACGGCGACTTGCGCACCAGCCGGTGCACGCCGGTTTCGGTCTTGAGCCAGCCGTAGGCGAAGTCGCCCTCGACCCGCATCGTGGCCGACTTGATCCCGGCGACGTCGCCGCCGCTGACTTCCATCAGCTCGGTCTTCCAGCCGCGCGATTCGCACCAGCGCAGGTACATGCGCAGCAGGATTTCGGCCCAGTCCTGGGCCTCGGTGCCGCCGGCGCCGGCCTGGATGTCGACGAAGGCGTTGGACGCGTCCATCTTGCCGGAGAACATGCGCCGGAATTCGAGCTTCTCGACTTCCTTGGCGTAGCGCTCGACGTCCTCGACCACAGCCAGCGCGGTGGACTCGTCGTCCTCCATCTCGGCCAGTTCCAGCAGTTCGCCGGCGCCGACCAGGCCGTCGGTGAGGTTGCGGATGCCGTCGACCACTTTTTCCAGCGAGGAACGCTCGCGGCCCAGGCCCTGGGCACGCTCGGAGTCGTTCCAGATGTCGGGGTTTTCGAGTTCGCGGTTTACTTCTTCGAGACGTTCGACCTTGCTGTCGTAGTCAAAGATACCCCCTGAGCGAATCCAGCCGTCCGGTGAGGTCGGCGATGCGCTGGCGGACGGGATTGAGTTCGATCATGTCCGGTGGTTTTGATGCGGATGAACCGGCGATTCTAGCAGGCCGGGCGGGCCGAGGCCCTGCCCGGCCAGCGGGACAGGCGCGGCAGCCCATCGAAGCCGCGATCGGCCGGATGCCGGTCGCGGCCCGCGCCGCTCCTCTCCCTGGGGCGAGGCCTATTTGACCTCGAACTCGCCCACCAGCACGGTTTCCGACTGCTGCTTCAGCCGCAGGGTCACGCGCTGGTCCTGCTGGCGCGGAGTGCCGAAACCGGTGCTCAGCCACAGCTGCAGCGTGGTGGCGCCGGTGACCAGCTGCTGGCGGTCGCCGTAGAAGTTGGCCTCGACCTTGTACTTGCCGGGCTTGGCGTCGCGCAGCATGAACTCCTCCGGCCCGTAGCCGCCGGTGAAGTCGTCGGAGATGCGTCCGCCCTGGTAGGTCAGGGTGTGCTGGTAGAAGCAGCGCTCGCCGTTGGGGTCGGTGACCCACAGGTCCATGTCGGAGTTGTCGCTGTCCCAGCTCAGCACCGCACGCAGGTCCAGCGGCAGGTTGCGCAGCAGGCGCCGGTCCATGGCCGAGGTGTCCAGCGGCTTGCCCGAGGTCGCCACGATCGCGTTGAGTTCGTTCAGCGCGATCAGGGCCACGCCCTCGAAGCGGCTGTCCCAGGTCCGGCTGACGACCTGGTAGAGGTTGTCGATGGCCGGCTGGTAGTCGCGCGCCGCCGCATAGGCCAGGCCGAGGTCGCGGAAACTCTGCGGTTCCTCTTCGGCCAGGCGCACCACCCGCTCGAACACCGGCACCGCCAGGGTCGGCTCGTCGGCCTGCAGCAGGCGGTAGCCGAGCACGCGCAGGATATGGCGGTTCTCCAGATCCAGCTCGGCCAGGTTGGACAGCACCCGCAGCGCCAGCGCGCGCTGCTTCTTCTCCAGCAGCACGTCGGCCACGTCCAGGTAGAACGCGGTGCTGGCGGCGTAGCCGTCGCGCTCGTCCAGGTAGATGGCGTAGGCCTGCTCCGGCGAGGCCTTGCGCAGACGCGCGGCGTACGGCGAATCGGGTTTCCAGGCCTGCAGGGCGATGGTCGCGCCGCGGCCTTCGCCGCTGTCGCCGGCCTCGCTCTTGGACTCGGCCTCGACTTGGGCTAGTTCTTCGGCGGTGAGCCGCGCGCCGGTGACTTCGATCCGGTCCAGGCTGGTCGCCGCCGCGTCTGGCATATCCACAGCCTCCGCTTCTGCATCTGCATCGACGGGCATCGGTGCCGGCGCCGCCATTGGCATCGGCGGCGCGTAGCCGGCCACGGCACGCTCGCTTTCGCCGGCGCGCTGGCGGCGCTTGGCCTCGGTCTCGGGGCTGGGCGGCCTGCCCTTGGGCCAGGTCTTCTGCCACCACTGCACCGTGCCCTCGAACTGCGCCGCGATCTCGTCCAGATGGCTGCGCCGCGCCTCGTCGCGCTGTGCGACCTGGGTCGACTTCAAGCGATCGAACTCGGCGCGCAGCTCGGCCGGCGGCAGGATGTCGTGCTCCAGGTAGTCGGAGACCGCTTCCAGCACCAGCAGCGAGGTTTCCGGCGTGACCAGGCCGAACTGCTGGCTCAGGCGCGCAATGCCGGCGCGGTTGAGCTCCGGCTCGGCGCTCAGCGCACGCACCCGGTAGCCGGCCCACAGCCGAGCCGCGTAGGCGCTGTCGGGCGTATCGGCGCCGATCGCCAGATCCAGCGGCGCCTGGCCGTCGAAGCGCAGCGTCACTTTCGCGTTCGGCGCGGTCAGGCGTCCCGCCACGCGCAGCACGCCGTCGCTCGGATAGGCCGACTCGGCGACCAGATCGGTCGCGCCCAATGCTTCCAGATCGGTCAGGCGCGTGCCGCTCGCCAGCAATTCGCGCGCGCCGCTCTCGATCGCGCCCGGCGTCTGCCAGGCGATCAGGCGCCCACCATGCCCCTCGGCCAGCGCGCTCAGGCGCGTGCTGTCGGCGGCGTTGCCTGCGGAGTTGATCGCGTACAGGCGCTGGCCGCGGCCGAGTTCGGGGAAACGGCGCTGGCCGTAGTTGAACAGGCCGTCGCTGACCAGCAGGTATTCCTCGATCTCCGCCTGCGCGGTCCAGCCGCCGGGATCGGTGGCGCCGTCGTAGACCGTAGCCTTCAGCGCCTCGCGCAGCGCCCGCCAATCGCCGCCCTGGACGCGGAAGTCTCCCGCCTCCTCGGCGCGGTCGCGCAGTCGGATCAGGTGCACCTGGGCATCGCCGAGCGCGGCGAAGTAACGATCCAGCAGCGCCAGTTCGCCGGCCAGGTCGCGCTTGCGGCCCGAGGCCGAACTGTCCCACAGCAGACCGACGCGCTTGGGCAGCGCGCGCGTGGCAGCGGTCGCGGCCACCGGCACTTCGGCGACGAAGTAATGCTGGCCGCCCACGCTCTGGGTGTAGACCTGCGCCGACCTGGCGCGCGCGAAACGCAGCCCCAGGCCGTTGCCGATCAGTTGTTCGCGCCCGATCCGCGCCGCATAGCCGCCCTTGCCGTCGCGCTTGAACTCCACCCGGCCGAAACCGCCGTCGACCTGCGGCGCCGAGGCGCCGCGAGCGAGCACCCGCAGCTCGACCGCATCCGCGCCGCGCGCGTAGTCCAACGGCAACTGCAGACGACGGCCGTCGCCGTCGGGACGCAGGGCCTCGACGTAGCTCAGGCGCACGCGGCGCATGCCCTGGGCCGGGATCGGATACACCCGCAGGCGGAAATGGTTGCCTTCGGTCTTCTCCAACAGGGCCGGATCGACCCGGCGCCGCTCGATCGCCTCGAACACCGCCTGCCCCTGCGCCTTGGGCACCGGCACCGCCGCACGCATGCGGCCGTCGATGTCGAGCGCGAAGGCGCTGATCTGCTGGCCTTCGTGCAGCGGGAACTGCAGCTCGCCTTCCAGCGGCCGGTTATTGGGATTGCGGAAAGTCAGATCGACCGTGGTCTGGGCCAGGCCGCCGTTGAGCTCGACCTCGACCGCGGCCGCCTCCAGCACGATCGGCTGCTCGGCCCCGGCCGCGCGCATCAGCGGCGGCGCGGTCACCGGGCCGCGCACCTGGGCGTCCGCCGGCCCGCTCATCTGCACGGCGACCGCACCGCTCAGTCCCAACAACAGGCACACATGCAAGCAATAGGAACGCACCGGTCACCTCTCCTGGATTCGTCTTCGATCGATTGATTCGAGCGGCCTGTCCGACCGGCCTGCCTGTAGCCAACGCACGCGCGCGACCAACGGGGTTGAGACGCGCCGGCGCGCGTGCTCTACCCCGCCCGTGATCTTTCGACCGCGACCTTCCGACCGTGAGTCCCCGACCGTGCTGTCCCCTGCCCCGTGCCGTGCCCGCGCCGGACCGGGTCGTCGCGACATCGGTCCGCCGTTGCCGGCGCTTGGCCGAACTATGACGGACATCGCGATTTGTCGCTATCCAAACGCCTTTCCAGTGTGCCGGCGCGCCCGATCGCTCCGCCATCATCGATTCGGCCGCGTCGCTGCGCGGACCGACACGATTCCGAATTCCGCATCCAGGAGCCAGACGCAATGACACGTAAAGGCATGCTTCGCTTCGCATTGTTGGCCGGCGTTTCGGCCGCCAGCGCCACGACCATGGCGGCGGAAATGAGCGCCGCGCCGGTCACGGCCCGCCCCATGGCCAGCGCCCTGGGCGGCGCCGACTTCGCCACCGGCCGCAAGATCCGTTCGCTGCGCGCGGTCGACCTGGGCCTGCCCGACGCGGCCAGCCTGGCGGCGGTGCGCACGCGCCGCGCCGACCAGTACAAGCACGGCCAGCCCCTGGAAATCGGCTTCGCCCGCAACGTCGGCCGCAGCCGCGTCGATCTGACCGGCCTGGACTGGGAAGCGCTGCCCGACGGTTCGCACGGCGCCCGCTTCACTCTGACCTCGACGCATGCCGTGGCCTTGCGCGCGGGCCTGCTGCTGCGCGCCGCGCGCAAGTCCGGCGGCGATCCCTCGGCGGTGACCCTGCGCTTCGCCGGCAGCGACGGCCGCGTGTTCACCGACAACGGCCGCAACTACAGCGGCAGCGAAGCCGGCTGGTCGCCGACCGTCGCCGGCGATACGCTCACCGTCGAAATCGTGCTCGCGCCGGGCCAGCGCCCCGATGGCTTCGATCTGAACGTGCCGCAGCTGTCGCACCTGGACGTGGATCCGGCCGCCAACACCCGCGACCTGTCCAAGGCCAGCGGCGTCGGCGCCAGCGGCGCCTGCGAAAAGGACATCGTCTGCCGCGTCAACCCGACCTCGGGCTTCCTGGCGGCGAGCAAGGCCGTGGCGCGCATGGTCTTCACGGCGAAGGGCAAGTCCTACCTGTGCACCGGCACGCTGCTCAATAACGACAACTCGCCCAAGCGCCAGCTGTTCTGGACCGCCGCGCACTGCATCAGCACCCAGCGAGTCGCCGATACGCTGCAGACCTACTGGTTCTTCGACGCCACCGCCTGCGACAACGACACCGCCAACCCGGGTGCGGTGACGCTGACCGGCGGCGCCTACCTGCGTCACGCCAACACGACCCGCGACACCTCGCTGCTGGAACTGAAGGCCGCGCCGCCCACCGGCGCCTACTACGCCGCCTGGAACAGCAGCGCCATCGCCGCCAACGGCACCGCGATCGAAGGCATCCACCACCCGGCCGGCGATTTGAAGAAATACTCCCTGGGTTCGGTCACCAGCCTGTCGTACACGCTGGACGGCAAGTCGCCCCTGACCCGCGTCGCCTGGAACACCGGCGTCACCGAAGGCGGCTCCTCGGGCTCGGCGCTGTTCACCGTCGCCGCCAGCGGCGACTACCAGCTGCGCGGCGGCCTGTACGGCGGAACGTCGTTCTGCTCCGCCCCCAGCGACCCGGACGGCTACTCGCAGCTCAGCGGCGTGTGGTCGAGCATCTCCTCCTACTTCGGCCCCTGACCGATCCGGCCTCTCCCGCTTTCGCGCGGGAGAGGCCGAAGCGTCGCGTACGGCGAATCAGACTTTGAAGTCGTCGTACGCGACCCGTTCGTCCGCCACCCCCAACTTGCGCAGCAGCTGACGCGTCGCGGCCAGCATCGCCGGCGGGCCGCACAGATAGAACTCGCAGGCCGACAGGTCCGGGTGCCGGCTGAGCAGATGCTCGTGGGTGGCCTCGTGGACCAGGCCGCGTACCAGACCGCTGCCCTGCTCGGCGTCCTCCGACAGCACCAAGTGCCAGCTGAAGTTGGCGTGGCATTGCGCCAGCTCAGCCATCTCCTGCGCATACGGCGCCTCGCGCAGCGTGCGCGCGCCGTACCAGTAGTGGATGCGCTCCTGCGCGCCGCGATCGAGGCAGGCATGGATCATCGCCCGCAACGGCGCCATGCCGGCGCCGCCGCCGATGAAGACCTTCTCGCATTCGCCCGGTTTGACCGCGAAGTCGCCGAACGCGCCGCTGTAGCGGATCGTGTCGCCGGCCTTGAGCGAGTACAGATAGGTCGAGCCCTTGCCGAATACCGGGCGCTTCTTGTGTTGCGCGCCCGGACTGAATCGCGCCAGCAGGGTCAGGCGCCCTTCGGCCTTGTCCACCGGCAGGGCCAGCGAATACGAGCGCCGCACCGCGTCCTTGTTGTGCAGGGTCCCGGGCAAGGCCAGCCCGGCCCAATCCTCGCGATGGTGCTCGGGATAGGCGATGTCGTCGCGCTGCAGGCGGTAGTCCGGCACGTGCACCTGCAGATAGGCGCCCGGCTGGAACTCCGGACCGGGCGGCTGCTCGGGCCGGAGCACGATCTCGCGCAGGAACGGCGTGACCGCGACGACCGATTCGACCGTGGCCTTGCGCTGCGTCCACAGCCCGGCGCCGCCCGCGACCTCGACTTGCAGATCGCCGTCCAGCGGCAGATTGCAGGCCAGGCGATGGCCGATACGCAACCGGCTTTCGTCCAGATGGGCGCGGTCGGCGCTGGTCGGTTCGGGCGCGGACCCGCGCACCCGCACCTCGCACAGGCCGCAGCTCTGGCCGCCGCCGCAGTTCGACGGCAGCTGCAGGCCGTTGCGGGCCATGGCCAGATAGACCGTGTCGCCGCGATGCGATTCCAGCGAACGCAACTTGTCGCCGGCGTTGTCGAACACCGTCAACGCGCGCAACGGCCGCCAGCGCGCCGGCACGAACTCGTCCAGACGGAAACTGGCGACCAGCAGCCACACGCCGGACAACGCGATCCACAAGCCGCCGGCCGCGGCCATGATCACCAGCGGATTGTTGAAATCCTCGCGCCCGGTGTAATCCATGATGTGCAACATCCAGAAGATGTCGAACAGGCGCCAGCTGTCGTTGCGCCGTTCCAGGATGCTGCCGTCCTGCGCCGACAGGTACAGCGTGGTGCCGTCGCCGTCGTCGAAGTCCACGCGCCAGATCGGGCCGGCATGCCCGCGCGCTTCCAGCGTGGCGCGCTGCATCCACTGCGGCGCGCCCGGACGTCCGTCGCCGACGTAGTCCGCCGCGGCCAAGGCCCCAGCGAGCGCGGCATCGATCGTCAGCGGCCGTCCGTCACGCGCGTCCACCAGCCACACCGCGGATTTGTGGCTGAGACGATAGACCGGTCGCTCCTGCAGCCAGGCCGCGTCCACGCTCTGTACCGGCTTGCCGGCCTGGGCCAGCAACTGCGCCGGCGCGAGCGTGCCCTCGGGCCAGGCGCGCACGCTCTTGGCGGCGTGCGCGCGATGCTGGTGACCTTGCACGGTTTCGTGATCGAGCACGCTCATCACCAGCCCGCTCGCGGTCCACAGCACGAACTGCAGCGCGACGATCAGGCCCACCCATTTATGCAGCTTGCGCATCCAGGGCGTCATGCGGGCCGCCTCTTGCTGAAGCTGTACAACAGCAGCCAGACGCCGCTGAGCGCGAACGTCAGGCCCAAGCCGGACGCGATCCGCAGCAGGGTGTTGTTGACGTCGGTCCGCTCCTGGTAATCCATGATGTGGAACATCCACAGGAAGTCGAACCAACGCCATAGATCATGGCGTTTGGCCAACAGTTCGCCGCTCTGCGGCGAAAGGTAGAGCGCGGTCTCGTTGCTGTCGGCGAACGACACCCGCCACATCGGCAGCGGCCGGGTTTTGACTTCGCTGGGCGCTTCATGCAGCAACTCGACCGCCGCGATCGGGGCCTTGCCCTGGTACAACGATGCGGCCAGGGACCGCGCGGTCGCTTCGTCCAGCGGACTGAGCGGTTCGCCGCTGCGCGCGTCGACCAGGCTCAGCGTCTGGCCCTGGCGCAGTTCGTAAACCTCGCGGTCCATGAAGCGCTTGAGCCGGAACCCGGTCAGGCCCGGGTACTGCCGGCGCAATGCGTCCGGCGCGAGGAACGCGCTCGACGCGGACAAGGGCTTGGCCTTGGTGTGCGCCAGATGATCGCCGTGGATGATGTCGATCGAAATGGAGGTCATGTAGAGGCCGCTGATCATCCACAGCAAGGCCTGGACGCCGACCACCAAGGCGATCCACTTGTGGGCGCGGCGCGCCCAGAATGCAGGTTTCATAGCTTCACCACTCTCGATTCGTGCTCAGGCCGGGAGGTTTCGTCCCCGCCGGCGCAAGCCGGCAGGGACGCCGCGCATCACCAGCGATAGGTGGCTTTGAGGTTCCAGCGCCGGCCCAACAGGTCGTAGGTCATGGTGTCGGTGTTGGCGTCGGTCCAGCTTTGGATGAACGGCGGCGACTTGTCGAACAGGTTGTCGATGCCGACCGACAGATCGAAGGCCTCGCTGAACGCGTACTTCGCCTGCACGTTGTGGTAACTCACGCTGGGCGCGCGGTCGCCGATGTCGCCGCGCGCGGCGTTGATATCGTCGGCCGAACCGATGTACTGCACGCTGTACGAACCCGACCAGGGACCGCGCGCCAGGGTCAGCGAACCGAACGAACGCCACTGCGTGTAGCTGCCGCGGCCGCCGGTGATCTTGCCGGCGTAGCGGATCTCGTCGGCGCCGAGGAACGGACGCACGTCGTAGTTCTTCAGATACGACACATCCCAGTTCAAGGTCGCGTCCCAACCGGCCAGGTCGAACTGGTACAGCAGGCCCAGGTCCAGGCCCGAGACCCGCTCGCTGGCCGCGTTGACCGGCTGCGCGGAGAGGAAGTCGATCTCGCCGGTCAGCGGATTGCGGGTGAAGTTGGCGCTGCTGCAGAACGGGTGGCTCAAGCCCGGCGTGTTGTAGCAGACCGCGAGCTTGGTCGAACCGTCGATGCGCTGGATCGCGTTGTCGATCTTGATGTTGTAGTAGTCCAGGGTCACGGTCAGATCCGGCGCGAACGTCGGCGTCCAGACCGCGCCGACGGTCAGCGTCTTGGCGTCTTCGGGTTCGAGTTCGGCATTGCCGCCGACCGTGGTCAGCACCGAATTGCCCAGTTGGGTGTAGCCCACCGGCACGCCGGCGGCCTGGCAGTTCTGGTAGATCACCGACGACGCCGGCTTTCCGCTCCAGCCGCCGCAAGGATCGGTGGTGGTCAGGTTGCCTTCGGACACGCCGCCGAACAGCTCCGGTACGTTCGGGATGCGGAACGCGGTCGCGTAGTTGGCGCGCAGCTTGAGCGAGGGCACCACCTGCCAGTCCAGACCGACCTTGTAGTTGGTGTCGGCGCCGAACAGATCGTAGTCGGAGTAGCGCACCGCGGCGTTCAGGGTCAGCGAATCGGCGAAGGCCTTGCCTTGCAGCAGCGGCACCGCGACTTCGGCGAACACTTCCTTGGCGGTGTATTCGCCGGCGATGCGCTGCTGCTGGTTGGTGTTGGCGATGCCCAGCACGGTCAGCGGATCGGGATCGCGCCAGCCGCGTTCCTTGCGCACCTCCACGCCGGTCGCCAGCCCGACCCAGCCGGCGGGCAGCTCGAACAACTGGCCGCTGACGTTGGCGGTGAAACTCTTCTGCTCGTTGCCGCCGCTGTCGCGGGTCGTGAACATGATGTAGTCCAGCACCTGCCGGGTGACGTCGCCGTAGCCCAGGTAGTCGGCGCAGGGTATCGCCGCGCCCGGTGCGTTGCTGCACACGGCGGTGTTCAAGGTCTGATCGACGCGGTCCAGGTTGGCGACGTTGTCGGAGCCGTCGATGCCGGTGTTGCGGCCCCAGTTCAGCGCCGCCGACCAGTCCCAGCCCACGCCGAACTTGCCGTCCAGGCCCAGCACCACGCGGAAGGTGTCGGTCTCCTGGTAGAACTCGCGCACGCCGGCTTCCTGCAGGCGGCGGCGTTGCAGCAGCAGATTCTGCCCGGTCGGGTTGGTCGGATGATTGGCGGCGATATTGATCGGCCGGTACTGGCCGATCGCGCCCGGCGTCGCGAGCTGGTTGGAACGGCGGTTGGTGTACATCAACTCGGTGAACAGGCGCAGGTCGTCGCTGAGGTTCAAGTTGCCGAAGCTGCTGAAGCTCAGGCGCTTGATTGGGTTGACCGCGTTGAGATACGGGTTGCCGTTGTAGTTGTGCTTGGCCGAATAGGTTTCGAAGAAATCGCCGTCGCCGTTCGGATCCTGGTTGAAGTTGACCCGGCGTCCGTCGGCGAGCACGGCGCGGCCGCCGATGGTGGTCGAACTGCCCTCGCACACCAACTGGCCGTTGGATTCGCCCAGGCCGCAGGGCGCGCGGTCGGCCATGTTGACCGTACCGCCTTCGGCATAGTTGATCGCCGCCATGATCGAGCCGCGTTCGCCGCTCATGCCCCAGGCCAGATCGAGCGCGGTTTCGTCGCCGTCGCCCTGGAAGGTCTGGCCGTAGCGCACCGAGGCTTCGACGCCGTCAAACTTCTTCTTGGTGATGATGTTGACCACGCCGGCCACCGCGTCGGCGCCGTAGATCGCCGACGCGCCGTCCTTGAGCACCTCGACGCGCTCGATCAGCGCGATCGGAATCACGTTGAGGTCCACCGAACTGTTGGCGCCGGTGCCGCCGTTGACGATGCGGCGGCCGTTCAACAGCACCAGGGTGCGGTTGATGCCCAGACCGCGCAGATTGACCTGGGTGGTGCCGTAGCCGTTGTCGGCCCAATAGGCGTTGGTCTGATTGCCGGCGAAGCCCGCGGCAGCCGGCAGGCGCTGCAGCAAGGTGTCCACCGAGATCGCGCCGGAGCGCTGAATGGCTTCGCGGTCGATCACGGTGACCGGTCCGACGCCGGAAATCTGGGCGCGTTTGATATGGCTGCCGGTGACGGTCACCGTGTCGACGGTCGTCGCATCCTGCGCGGTTTCGTCCGTAGGGGCGACCGGTGCGGCGGTTTGGGCGTGGGCGGCATGGCCGATGCCGGCGGACAGCATCAGGCCTATCGCCGAGGCGAGATAGTTGCGCTTGCAGTACATGAAATTCCCCGAACGGTTTGTGATCTGGGTGTCGATTGCCCACGGCTCGGGCCGCACGCGTACGCGCGGATGCGAAGTCGGAGGCAACGGGGACCACCACGCAGGTGGCCGGACCGGATCAGACGATCGGAGGTCGGAAAACGCCGGTAGCGGCGGCGGGAATCACGGACGCGGGCGCCGGGATCGGCGGCTGCTCGGCAAGACGGTGTTGCGCGGCGAACGGCACGCCATGCGCCACCGCCAGGACCGGGAACGCACAGGCGCAGCAACCCGAACCGGTGCCGCAATCGCAGTCGCGATGCGGCGAGCCGCCCTGGCCGTGCGAACTGTCGTCTTCGCAATCCAGATCGACGGCGAGCGCGTCGTTCGATTCGGCGCCGATGCGGGTGGTGGCGGCCACGGCGCCCTCGGCGGCCATGGCGCTGGACGCCCACAGCGACAGCGTGCCCTCGAGGCAGAACGCCACGATCAGGAGGCAACGCAGTAGTGTGCCGAGGGAGAACATAGGCTTGCTGTGGCAAGAACGCTCCGATGAAATAGCACGACAAAAAAGCGCATGTCAACCGCGTGACCCATGCCATGCCGAATGTGTCGCTTGGCGCGGACAAGGCTGCGCCTGCAGGCCTTCGCGACGGCGGCCGCACGCCGCACTGCATCGATACGGCTCGGCATGGACTGCCGATTCAGCTGCAAATCCGGCCGCAGATTCAGCCGGAAAAATACCCCGCCACTCCAGCGGCGATGGCGGTGCGCAAAGGGTTGTCGGGGTCCGACAACAGCTTCACGGTAAGGGCGAGACAGATCGTCACCAGCACCGGCCGCACCGCGCGCGCGCCGAAGCGCATCGCGGCATGCGCGCCGACCTGGCCGCCGGCGACGCTGGCCAGCGCCATCGCCAGTCCGACCGCCCACAGCACGTGCCCGCCGACGATCATCACCGTCAGCGCGGCCAGATTGCTGGCCAGGTTGAAGAACTTGGTCTGCGCGGTCGCGCGCACCACGCCCAGGCCGCCCAGCGCGACCAGGGTGGTCGCCATGAAAGAGCCGGTGCCGGGGCCGAAGAAACCGTCGTAGACGCCGATCAGCGCGATCAGCGCCGCCAGTGCGAGCGGACCGACGCGCTGGTGGCTGTCCTCGTCGCTCATGCGCGGCGCAAGCAGGAAATACACCGCCATCGCGATCAGCAACAAGGGAATCACGCCACTGAGGAACGAGGGGTCCAGCCTTTGCAGCAACCAGGCGCCGCCCGCCGAGCCGACGAACGCGCCGGCCGCGGGCAAGGCGTAGCGCCGGAAATCGATATGCCCCTTGCGCGCGAATGCGATCACCGCGCTGGACGTACCGATCGCGCTTTGCAGCTTGTTGGTGGCGATCGCCGCGACCGGCGGAATGCCCACGGCCATCAGCGCCGGGATGGTCAGCAGCCCCCCGCCGCCGGCGAGCGCGTCGATGGCGCCGGCGACGAAGGCCACGGCCATCAGGAAGGCGATCGCCTCCAGCGAGAACTCCATGCGCGACCGACCTGAGCAAGGGCGCTCATTGTCTCCGCTGCGCGCCGGGAATGGAAAGGCCGTGAGCGCCGGACGCAGGGATGTCGCCGCGGCCTTCAGCCGCGCAGCGACGATCGGCGCTATCGCCTAGGCCGGCTCGCGGTGCGTGACCACCAACTGGACCGCGTCGCCGCCGCGGTAATCGTCCGGCTCCAGGCGATAGGCGATGCGTACCCGCGCCGGCGGCGCGTCGCCGTTCCAGCCGCCGAACTCGATCGCGTTGAGGCGCCGGCCCTGGTGGCCGAGTTCGAGCTTGAGGTGGCGTTCGCCGACCACGCGCCAGCCCAGCACCGGAAACTCGCCGTCGAACTGCGGCTCCGGGAACTCCTGACTGGAGACGTCTCAGCGAACGATTCGCAATTTTGGTCGCTCAAGTTGAGCGGCGCGCCTCACGTCGTATAGCTCGCCCAAGCGTTCCGGCAAGAACATTATTGCCGCAGCAAAATCCTCTTCTGAAAACTCCAGCTCAGAGAAGAAGTGTTGAATCATCATAGGGAATAGTGTCGGCTGTTCCTTGGCGATAGCCGCTGGCTCTGCCTTGCGAATCCCGAGCTTGTTCATCTGGATGTATAGCCACTTCTTCTGGTTGTCATCAATCTTCCCGAGCGCATGCGCCTTCATCACAAGCATTGCGATCGAAACACCCCAGTACTCCTTCAGCGGAAGGTAACTTTGCAGTCGCGAGGCAGTTGACCGCGATAAGTCAGGTGCAATTTCTTCCGAGGGAACCAAGAACTCGGAAGCAAATTCATCCGCCTCGTCCTCCATGGAGGGGCGCGGTATGTCGTGCATGATCAGATGCGCGAGCTCGTGCGCCAACGTGAATCGCCAGCGATCACCCGGCACGCTTCGGTCGATAAAAATGATCGGCGGAAGCTCAGCCAATTGAATGCACGTAGCATCCATCGGCACGCCATCAAAGTCACATTCGATTACAAGTACACCTGCACCTTCCAGCAATTTCGTGAGGTTACGAATCGGCCCACTCGGGCAGCCCCATGCAGCCCTCAGTGCACGCGCACAAGCTGTTGGAGTTCCGTAATCATCCAAGCTCAACTTGGGCAACGGCCGCGATTGTTGAACATCGATGTGATCGAGCATCCGTCGGACGTGAATCCGAAGGACATTGACGATCCCAGATACCTTACGTCGCTCGGAAGCTTTGAGCTGGCGCGTCCGCGTAAAAACGGAGCTACTGCCATAACTAAACCGCTGCTCGGGAAGAAAGAAGAAGTCCTTGGGAAACCCAAGGACTTTCGAAATCTCTTCCATTTCGCTGACATCAAGGTCTGCGCCGGACCCTGCCTCGATCCTCGCAACTCGCGGCTGTTTCATTCCAGCAGCAGAGGCTAGTTCCTCTTGAGTCAGGCCGCGATACTCACGCGCTAGAATCACCATTTCCGGATTGGGTTTCATTGCCTTTTTCCCGCCGCTTAGTGGTGATACTTGCACCACTCGGTTCATCTTGATTGTGATGGGCAGCGCCGAATAGGCTTACGACCTTCGTTTCGACAGCTTCTTCGTGCAACTCGGAAACCCACATGTTCGACTTCGGTCCAGACGGACAAATGAGTAACACGTTCTGGAGATTTCCAAGCACATCTTCTTCATAGCTCAGATCAAGGTTCACCGAGCGGGGAATCTCGTCGAGCTGTTGATGCGTTCGGAATTTCAGTACCTGCTGCGTCAGATGTCCCGCAGGCAATAGATCGCGGCCAACTTTCTTGAACCTGATTACGAACCCCACATCGAAAACGAGCATCCATAAGTGGGCACGCTCTTCGAAGCGGACTCCTTCAGCCATGGCAGCAAAGAGCTTTGCGTGACTAAAGAAGTGGTCGTGGATGATGGACGCCTTGCTGCGCGTCGTATGGATTTTTCGCTGTTCCGGGGTGTATTTCCCGTAGTCCGCTACTGCTTGGAAAACCATTTGCCTCAGTCCGGGAAGGTACGGCGCTAAGGCTTCATGTACGACATCCGGCTGGATTTCCATCGCGTCCTGACCACGGGGGATTAGGAGCCAGAATACACGCCCAACTTCCAGTGTCAATTATTTTATTCATTTCTTATTCTCACCAACCTCCCGACGGCTTAGGCGAGTTCGCGGTGGACGGTACAAGGACGGGGCCTTCTGGCGGCGGGGAAGACCGGCGGTAGACGATGTTGAGCTGGATCGCTTCCCCGCCCCGGTAGTCATCCGGCTCAAGCTTGAATGCCACGAGGATGTGCTTCGGGGGAGGCACCCCGTCCCAGCCATTGAATTGAATGGCGTTCAGCGGCTCCGCTCTCCCCTCCACTCGAAGCACTAGCTTCAGGTGCTTCTCGCCCAGAACTCGAAAGCTGAGCACCTCAGAGTTCACATGAAACGTCGGCTCCGGGAAGCCCTGCCCCCACGGCCCGCCGTCGCGCAGCGACTCGGCGCTGGCGCGGTCGAACTCGCCCGCGTCCAGTTCGCCGTCGCTGAGCACATCGGCCTGCAGCAGCTCGGGCGTGAGCATGGCGCCGGCGCAGCGTTCGAACGCGGCACGGAACGCCTCCAAGGCATCGCGGCGCAAGGACAGGCCGGCGGCCATGGCGTGACCGCCGAAGCGTTCGATCAGCTCGGGATGCCGCGCGGCCACATCGGCCAGCGCGTCGCGGATATGGAAGCCCGGGATCGAGCGCGCCGAACCGCGCAAGGCATCGCTGCCGGGTTCGGCCGGCGCGAACGCGATCACCGGCCGGTGCAGGCGCTCCTTCATCTTCGAGGCGACCAGCCCGACCACGCCGGGATGCCAGTCCTCGTCGAACAGGCAAACGGCGAGCGGCGCATGCACCGAGTCCAGCGCGACCTTCGCGAAGGCGAGCGCGGCCTCGTCGGTCATCTGCTGCTGGACCGCACGGCGCTCGGCGTTGATCTCGTTGAGGCTGTGGGCGATCTCGCGCGCCTGGCCCGGGTCTTCGGTCAACAGGCATTCGATGCCCAGCGCCATGTCTTCGAGGCGGCCGGCGGCGTTCAGGCGCGGCGCCAGCGCGTAGCCGATGTCGCTGGCGGTGAGCCGGCGCTCGTCGCGCTGCGAGACTTCGATCAGCGCACGCAGTCCCGCCCCGCCCTGCCCGGCGCGCAGGCGGCGCAGGCCGGCCGCGACCAGGGCGCGGTTGTTGGCGTCCAGCGGCACCAGATCGGCGACGGTGCCGACCGCGACCAGGTCCAGCAAGACCTGCAGGTCGGGGCCGTTGCCCTCGCAGCGACCCTGCTGGCGCAACACGCGGCGCAGCGCCAGCAATACGTAGAACATCACCCCGACCCCGGCCAGGGCCTTGCTCGGGAATGCGTCGCCGGGCAGGTTGGGATCGACGATGGCGTCCGCGGGCGGCAGCGTTTCGCCGGGCAGATGGTGGTCGGTGACCAGCACCTGCCAGCCGCGCGCCTTGGCCGCGGCGATGCCGGCATGGCAGGCGATGCCGTGATCGACGGTGACCAGCAGGTCCGGTTGCAGCGCTGCGAGTTCGGCCACCAGCGCCGGCGACAGGCCGTAGCCGTGGACCATGCGGTTGGGCACCGCATGCGAGACCCGGCGCGCGCCGAGCATGCGCAGGCCGCGCACGCCGACCGCGCAGGCGGTGGCGCCGTCGCAGTCGAAATCGCCGACCACGACGATGTGGCGGTCGCCGGCGATGGCGTCGGCGAGCAGGGTCGTGGCCGCGTCCAGCCCGCTCAATCCGTCCGGCGGCAACAACTGCGCCAGGCGCGGCTGGGCCTGTTCGATCGCGATCGCGCCGCGCGCGGCGTACACGCGGCGCAGCAGCGGCGACACGCTGTCGGGCCAGGCGCCGGGGTCGGCGATGGCGCGCCGCAGCAGGCGGGCGGCTTCGTTCATGGGCGCGGCTTCGTGGTGCGCTGAATC
Organism: Lysobacter sp. Root76; assembly: GCF_001428685.1. Classification (GTDB taxonomy): domain Bacteria; phylum Pseudomonadota; class Gammaproteobacteria; order Xanthomonadales; family Xanthomonadaceae; genus Lysobacter. The sequence continues at coordinate 43,797 of NZ_LMIK01000001.1, forward strand.
ATGGCTGCAGCGAGCGCAGCGGGCGGCGCCAGAAACGCCAGCGCTGGCCGCGCGCGAGTTCGAAGGCTTCGCCGTCGGCGAAATCGAGCGCGATCCGGCCGATCCGGCCGGCGTCGAGTTCGGCCGCCAGCGGCGCCAGCCAATCGCGTTCCAGCGCCTGCAGGTCGCGCGCACGGCGCAGATCCACGGCGAGATCGCCCTCGCCCGCACTCCAGCGCGGCGGCAACGCGGCGGCATCGGCGCCGGCGAGCGCGCCCAACGCGGTCAGGGCCTCGTCGTCGCTGTAGATGCGCGCGTAAGTCGTACGCACGTGATCCGGCAGCACGCCCGCGCCCCAGAACCACAGCGAGTTCACCGGCGCCAGGCCGGCGGCGATGCGCGCGGCGTTGCGCGGATGGTTGTGCAGGGTCACCTGCGCCTCGCTCAGCAGCGAGCGCCAGCGCCGGCCCTCGGGGCTGCTGTCGGCGGCATCCGGCAGGTGCTCGAACAGGTCGGCGCCGAGCGCGGTTTCCGGCGTCGCGAACACCGGCAGCCGGGCGCCCTGCGGCAGGCGCAGGTACCAACGCGACGGCACCGGCGCGTCGATGGTGAAACCGGCGTCGCCGAACAAGGGCTTGAGGCTGCGCAGGAAATCCGCGGCCGCGGCCTCGTCCAAGGCCAAGGCCTGGCCATACGAAAGCAGGCGCGCGCCGTTGAGGTCGGGACGCACGTAGGCCGGATCGGCACGCAGCCAGGCCGCGTGAGCGGCATCGCGGGCGTCGCGCTGGCGCGTGGCCGCGGCCACCGGCCAGCCGCGCGGCAGCACGTCGAGCACGCGCGCGAGCGGGTCGCCGGTGCGCGCGATGCGGTCGGCGCGCGCGAGCCGGCGGCCGAGGTCTTCGGACAGGCGCTGCCCGCCGAAGCGTTCGCGCTCGGGCAGCAGCAGGGTGGCGGTCGTGGCGGCGGTCATGCGCGGCCTCGCGGTCGCTGCCTGCTCAGCCGGCGTAGCTGACGCCGACGATTTCGTACTCGTGGGTGCCGCCCGGCGCTTCGATGACGACGCTGTCGCCCTCGTGCTTGCCGATCAGGGCACGCGCGACCGGCGAGGAAATCGCGATCAGGCCCTGTTTGATGTCGGCTTCGAGGTCGCCGACGATCTGGTAGGTGCGTTCCTCTTCGGTGTCGACATTGGCCAACTCGACGGTGGCGCCGAACACGATCTTGGAACCGGCGTTGAGCGTGGACACGTCGATCAGCTGGGCGTGCGAGAGCTCGGATTCGAGCTGCTTGATGCGGCCCTCGATGAAGCTCTGCTGCTCGCGCGCGGCGTGGTACTCGGCGTTTTCCTTGAGGTCGCCGTGCGCGCGCGCTTCGGCGATCGCGTTGATCACGGCCGGTCGCTTGACCGACTTCAGCTCTTCCAGTTCCGCACGCAGGCGCTGCGCGCCCTTCACCGTGATCGGTGCTCTCATTTCGTCGTTCCTCGTGCCGGCCGACGGCCGGCCGCATCCGTTTGCAAAGTTCGATTGTGCCGCGAACGCGGCCGCTTGGCACCCCGAAGGGCGCCGTCGGGAAAATCGGGCGAAAACCCGCTCTGGCGCGGCGGGCGACCGGGACGCGGTTCCGCGTCCCGTGCCGACCTGGAGACGCGGTTCCGCGTCCCGTACCAGCCCGGAGACGCGGAGTTCCGCGTCCCCTGCAGGCTCAGGCCGCGCCCTGGATCTGCGCGTGCAGCTCCTGCAGCGACCACACCGGGCCCTGGCCGCGGTAGTCGAGCGAGTTCACCAGCGCGCGCGCGCCGGATACCGTGGTCGAGTACGTGACCCGCCCCTGCAACGCCTCGCGGCGGATCGAGAACGAGTCCGAGATCGCCTGGCGGCCCTCGGTGGTGTTGATGATGTAGACCAGCTCGCCGTTCTTGATCAGGTCGACCACGTGCGGACGGCCCTCGGTGACCTTGTTGACCAGCTCGCAGCTCACGCCGTTCCCGCTCAGGAAGGCCTGGGTGCCGCTGGTGGCGACCAGGCTGTAGCCGCGGCGCACCAGTTCCTGGGCCACCGGCAGCACGCGCAGCTTGTCCGGATCGCGCACCGACACGAACACCTTGCCCACCGGCGGCGCCTTGATGCCGCCGGCTTCCTGGGCGCGCGCCATGGCCGCGCCGAAGTTCTTGCCCACGCCCATCACCTCGCCGGTGGAGCGCATCTCCGGGCCGAGGATCGGGTCGACGCCCTGGAACTTGGCGAACGGGAAGATCGCTTCCTTGACCGAGTAGTAGTCCGGCACGATCTCTTCCAGCGCGCCCTGCGAAGCCAGGGTCTGGCCGACCATGCAGCGCGCGGCGATCTTGGCCAGGGCCATGCCGGTGGCCTTGGACACGAACGGCACCGTGCGCGAGGCGCGCGGGTTCACTTCGATCAGGAAGATGGTGTCGCGGCCTTCGGCGTCGGTCTGGATCGCGAACTGGGTGTTCATCAGGCCCACGACCTTCAGCGCCTTGGCCAGAGCCACGACCTGCTCGCGCAGCTTTTCCTGGGTCGCCGCGCTCAGCGAGTACGGCGGCAGCGAGCACGAGGAGTCGCCCGAGTGCACGCCGGCTTCCTCGATGTGCTCCATCACGCCGCCGATCAGCACGTGGCCTTCGCGGTCGGCGATGATGTCGACGTCGACCTCGACCGCGTTGTCGAGGAAGCGGTCCAGCAGCACCGGCGAATCGTTGGAGACCTTGACCGCGTCGCGGATGTAACGGGTCAGGTCGGCGTCGGAGTAGACGATTTCCATGGCCCGGCCGCCGAGCACGTAGCTCGGGCGCACCACCATCGGGTAACCGATCTGGTTGGCCAGCATCAGCGCTTCGTCGGGATTGCGCGCGGTGCGGTTGATCGGCTGCGCCAGGCCCAGGTCCTGGACCAGCTTCTGGAAGCGCTCGCGGTCCTCGGCCAGGTCGATGCTGTCCGGGGTGGTGCCGATGATCGGCACGCCGTTGGCTTCCAGCGCGCGCGCCAGCTTGAGCGGGGTCTGGCCGCCGTACTGCACGATCACGCCCTTGGGCTTCTCGAGGTCGGCGATCTCCAGCACGTCTTCCAGCGTCAGCGGCTCGAAGTACAGGCGGTCGGAAGTGTCGTAGTCGGTCGACACGGTCTCCGGGTTGCAGTTGACCATGATGGTTTCATAGCCGTCCTCGCGCAGGGCGAGCGCGGCGTGCACGCAGCAGTAGTCGAACTCGATGCCCTGGCCGATGCGGTTGGGACCGCCGCCGAGCACGATGATCTTGTCGCGGTTGGTCGGCTGCGCTTCGCACTCGTCCTCGTAGGTCGAGTACATGTAGGCGGTGGTGGTCGCGAACTCGGCGGCGCAGGAGTCCACCCGCTTGTACACCGGGCGCACGCCGAAGGCGCGGCGCAGGGTGCGCACGGCGGTTTCGTCGGTGCCGGTGAGCTGGGCCAGGCGCGCGTCGGAGAAGCCCATGCGCTTGAGCGCGCGCATGCGCGCCTTGTCGAGCGCGGCCAGGCCGGCCTCGGCGACGCTGCGCTCGGCGGCGATCAGCTCCTCGATCTGGTCCAGGAACCAGGGGGCGACGAACGACAGCGCGTGCACGTCCTCCACGCTCATGCCGGCGCGGAAGGCGTCGCCGATATGGAACATGCGCTCCGGGCCCGGCTCCTTGAGCTCGCGGCGCAGCTTGGCCATGTCGACCTCGCTGCTCAGGTCCAGGCCGGTCGGGTCGAGACCGACCTTGCCGGTCTCCAGCCCGCGCAGGGCCTTGTGCAGCGATTCCTGGAAGGTCCGGCCCATCGCCATGACTTCGCCGACCGACTTCATCTGCGTGGTCAGGCGCGCGTCGGCCTGCGGGAACTTCTCGAACGCGAAGCGCGGAATCTTGGTGACCACATAGTCGATGGTCGGCTCGAACGAAGCCGGGGTGGCGCCGCCGGTGATCTCGTTGCGCAGCTCATCCAGGGTGTAGCCGACCGCGAGCTTGGCCGCGATCTTGGCGATCGGGAAGCCGGTGGCCTTGGACGCCAGCGCCGAGGAGCGCGACACGCGCGGGTTCATCTCGATCACCACCACGCGGCCGTCCTGCGCATTGATGCCGAACTGGACGTTGGAGCCGCCGGTGTCGACGCCGATCTTGCGCAGCACCGCGATAGAGGCGTCGCGCAGGCGCTGGTATTCCTTGTCGGTCAGGGTCTGCGCCGGGGCGACGGTGATCGAGTCGCCGGTGTGCACGCCCATCGCGTCGAAGTTCTCGATCGAGCACACGATGATGCAGTTGTCCGCGGTGTCGCGGACCACCTCCATCTCGAATTCCTTCCAGCCCAGCACGGACTCCTCGACCAGGATCTCGTGCACCGGCGACAGTTCGAGGCCGCGCTTGGCGATCTCCTCGAACTCTTCCTTGTTGTAGGCGATGCCGCCGCCGCTGCCGCCGAGGGTGAAGCTGGGGCGGATGATGGTCGGATAGCCGACCCGGGTCTGGATATCGACGGCCTGCTCGAAGGTGCGCGCGACCTCGGCCTTGGGGCATTCCAGGCCGATCTCGGCCATCGCCACGCGGAACAGCTCGCGGTCTTCGGCCATGCGGATCGCGTCGCGCTTGGCGCCGATCAGCTCGACGTTGTACTTCTCAAGCACGCCGTGGTCGGCCAGGTCCAGGGCGCAGTTCAGCGCGGTCTGGCCGCCCATCGTCGGCAGCAGCGCGTCGGGCTTTTCCTTGGCGATGATCTTCTCGACCGTCTGCCAGTTGATCGGCTCGATGTACACCGCATCGGCCATGTCCGGGTCGGTCATGATCGTGGCCGGATTGCTGTTGACCAGGACCACGCGATAGCCCTCGTCGCGCAGCGCCTTGCAGGCTTGCGCGCCGGAGTAGTCGAACTCGCAGGCCTGACCGATCACGATCGGCCCGGCGCCTATGATCAGGACGGTTTTGATGTCGGTACGCTTGGGCATTGTGTCACTCGAGGATCGTGGAGGGCGGTACGTCGCAGGTATTCATCGCACCCAGCATCAGCTTCAGCACCAGGCGGGTGCCGACGTCCTTGCCGGAGTCGCTGTTTTCCTGCGACGACTTTGCAGGATCGAACGCTTCGCCGATGCCGACCAGCTCGCGCAGCGGCGCGTGCTTGGGTTCGGTGATGAACTCGACGAACGAGAGCATCTGATCGGCTTTCATCTTCTTCATCACTTCGGTCGGTTCGACCTTCTTGCCGCCCTGGGCTTCGCTGACGCCGGCGTTGATGAAATCGGCGAACACGCCGGCGGCACCGCCGTCGAGCAGGGCCAGGTCGGCGCCGACCCGGTCCGGGTTGGCGCGGGCGTAGTCCAGCGCCTCGGCGCGCTTGGAGCGGCGGTAGCCGGTGGACGAAAGCTCGTTGCGCAGGCAGCCCAGCTGGGTCGGGCTGACCTTGTCGGCCTTGCCCTGCAGCGGCCACTGGGCGTCGGCCTTGGCCGCATCGTCGAGGATCTTGCCGAACGGCAGCATCTGCATCATCACGTCGGTCAGCCGGTCGGCCTGGACATCGGCGCTCTGCGCGGACGCGGCGAACGGCAGCAACGCGAACAGCGCGGCGGCGACAGCGGTATTGCAGCGGGCTTGCAGGGTCATTCCTTGTCTCCGTTGAGTTCGCGTCGCGTGGTTACGGGTAAGTGGCATATCAGTACCACCGGTCCTGCCAGGCCGCCGGCGGCAGCCAGGTGATCTGGCCGTCGGTCTGGGCGTCGATCGCGCCTCGGCGCACGGCGTCCAGCACGGCGTCGTTCATCGCATCCCAGTCGCTCGCACCGGCACCGATGCGGGCACCGATGCGGTTGTTGTGCGCATCCATGGCGCGGCTGCGATTGCCGTGGCCGTCGCGCTCCATCGCCCAGGTGACCCAGTCGACCAGCCGCGGCGACACGGTGTAGGCGACCACCGCGCTGGCCAGCGAGTGCCGGTAAGCGTCGGCCGGACCGTTGCGGCCGCCCGGCAGATCGACGGCGAAGAAATGCGAGTACACCGCGATCAGCACGAAACCCGGATAGGCCGCGGCCAGCGCGCCGGCGATCAGCCAACGGCGCCAGCGGCGCCTCGGCTTGCTCGGTGCGGAGGCTGCGTTCACATCAGGCCTTGGGCATCTCGACGCCGCAACGCTGGCTCACGCGCTGGCCGAGTTCTTCGAGCTGGGCGGGACTGACGTCGGCATCCGGGAAGTCGCGCTCCAGCACCTTGCCGGCCGGGCTCTGCATGAACTCGACGACCTGCAGCATCTCATCGGCTTCCATGTCCTTGAAGAACTGGACCGGCTCGGCCATGGGCGTGCCGTCGACGGCGTTGTCGATATTGGCCTTGACCTGCTCGCGCATGCCGGCGACGAACTTGGCGCCGCCCTTGGTCTGGCCGAAACTCTTCCAGGCCGCGATGGTCTCGCCGTCGCCGAACAGGCTGCGGAACGAATCGAGCATGCTGGTCTTGAATCTGGGCAGCAGCTCGCCCTTGATGCAGCCGCGCTCCTGCTCGCTGAGGCGTTCGAATGCTTCGCTCTTGTCGATCTTGCCGGCGATCACGCGCTCGATGGCGACGTCGAAACCCAGCAGTTGCTGGATCTGCGCGACCTCAGCGTCGGTCGGCAGCGCGGCGGCGGCCGGACCCGACAAAGCCAGGCCCGCGACCAGAGCGGCGGCGAACGCGAACGGCTTCACCGCGCCGACTCCATGCTGGCGACGAAGCGGTCGAACAACGGCGCCACGTCGTGCGGGCCCGGGCTGGCTTCCGGATGGCCCTGGAAGCTGAAGGCCGGCGCGTCGGTGACTTCGATGCCCTGGTTGCTGCCGTCGAACAGCGAGCGGTGGATCACCCGCACGTTGCCGGGCAGCGAGGCTTCGTCGACCGCGAAGCCGTGGTTCTGCGAAGTGATCATCACCCGGCCGCTATCCAGGTCCTGGACCGGGTGGTTGGCGCCGTGGTGGCCGAACTTCATCTTCAACGTCTTGGCGCCGGTGGCCAGGCCGAGCAGCTGGTGGCCCAGGCAGATGCCGAAGGTCGGGACCTTGCGCGCCAGGAACTCGCGGATCGCCGCGATCGCGTAGTCGCAGGGCTCCGGATCGCCGGGGCCGTTGGACAGGAACACGCCGTCGGGATTCAGCGCCAGCACGTCCGCGGCGGGCGTCTGCGCCGGCACCACGGTCACGCGGCAGCCGCGCTCGGCGAGCATGCGCAGGATGTTGCGCTTGACGCCGAAGTCGTAGGCGACGACGTGGAAACGCGGTTCGGCCTGGACGAAGGCGTTGGCGTCCAGGTCGAGCTGGCCGTCGCGCCACTCGTAGCGCTCGCGCGTGCAGACTTCCTTGGCCAGATCCATGCCCTTGAGGCCGGGGAACTTGCGCGCGGCTTCGATGGCGCGGGCCGCGTCGATGCCCTCGCCCGCCATCAGCGCGCCGTTCTGGGCGCCGCGGTCGCGCAGCAGGCGGGTCAGTTTGCGGGTGTCGATGTCGGCGATCGCGACCACGCCGCGCTCGGCCAGCCACTGCGGCAGCGCGACCCGGCTGCGCCAGTTGCTGGGGCGACGCGGCACGTCGCGCACGATCAGGCCCGAGGCCCAGACTTGGCCGGCTTCGTCATCCTGGTCGGTGCAGCCGGTGTTGCCCACGTGCGGATAGGTCAAGGTGACCAACTGGCGCGCGTAGGACGGGTCGGTGAGGATTTCCTGGTAGCCGGTGATGGCGGTATTGAAGACGACTTCGCCGACGCTGAGGCCGGGCGCGCCTACGGAAACGCCCTCGAATACGGTGCCGTCTTCGAGAGCGAGGATTGCGGGTTGGGTCACGGGGGTCGCCTTGGCTGCCGGGGATACTGACCCCGTCCAGCGCGCACCGGTAAAACCGGCTTGCAGCAAAACACGGACGCGGTGCGGGACCGGTCCGGCGGGCGGGGTTCAGGCGAGCGAGAATTCTAGCGGCGATGGCGTCCGAGTGCCAGCGCTGCGTCCACGCAGAAACAGGCCGGACCAGGCGGTTCGCGCGCGCGCGATGCCGGCCGCGCGCTTGATCGCGGGCGCGCAAAGCCCGATTCGGCGAGCTCGGACGCTCTTATGCGGCCCTTGCGCCCGCCCGCGGCGAGGTGAACGCGGGCTGGACCGGTGCCGCCGCGCGTGCGCCGGCTACAGGTTGGGGAACATCAACTCCGCCAGGCCGTAGCGGCCCGGGGCCTGACGGACCACCCGCAGCGCTGCCTCCAGCGCCCCGCGCGCGAAGATGTCGCGGTTGCTCGCGCGATGGATCAGCTCCAGGCGCTCGCCGGCGCTGGCGAACTGGACCGTGTGCTCGCCGACGATGTCGCCGGCGCGCAGGCTGGCGTAATGCGGGTCGCGGCCGCTGCCGATCTCCACCGCCCGGCCCAGATGCAGGGCGGTGCCCGAGGGTGCGTCCAGCTTGCGGGTGTGGTGGGCCTCGACGATGTCGCAGTCCCAGGCCGGCAGCGCGGCCGCGGCGCGCCGCACCAGCTCGGTCAGCACTGCCACGCCCAGGCTGTAATTGGCCGCCCAGACCACGGCGATGCGCGCCGAGGCGGCCTCGATGGCGCGGTTCTGCTCCGACGACAGCCCGGTGGTGCCCGAAACCAGGGCCCGGCCGCGCTCGGCGCACAGCGCCAGCACCGGGTCGAAACCCTCGGGCAGGCTGAAATCGATGGCGACGTCGAACTCGGGCACGCCGCCTAGTTCGCTGGCGGCGAACTGCGGCACACCGTCGACCACGCGCTGGGCCGGCGACTTGCGCGAGGCCGCGGCGACCACATTCAGATCGTCGCGCTCGGCGGCCAGGCGCAACAAGGCCTGGCCCATGCGGCCGGAGGCGCCGTGTATCAGGATTCGGGTGGTTTCGCTCATGCACGCAGGCTAACGGCTGGGCCGGAGTTTCCACAAGCGAGCGTGCGCGGCCGGATCGCCGTTCATGCGTCGGCGATTTCCGCCGCGCCCCAGCCCTGCGCCTCGCCGAAGCGATGCAGGACCTGCAGCCATGTCGCGGCGGCGGCCGCATCCGACAGTTCGACGTGGATACGGGTCTGCGGCCCTTGCGGGTCCCAGTCGCTGCCGCGCACCCGGCAGACCGCGCCGTCGCGGCGGCCTTCCCAGTAGCGGTCGAAGGCCTGGCCGGGACCGGTCTTCTCGATCAGGCGGTAGCGGGCGATGCCCAGGACGGCGAACACCCGTCTGGCCGCCGCCTGCAGACTGCAGGCATGGCGGCCCGGCGCGAAGGCCAGTTCATGGGTACGCGGCGGCATGCGCTCTGCCTGCGGCGGTGGCGGGACGGCCCGAGCGCCGCGGCGGCGCCCACCAGTGGGAGCGGCGCTCGGCCTTGAGACCCATCGGCACCGGCTGCATGCCCTGCCCGCCTACTGGTACACCACCTGCGCCTTCAGGTTCGGCAGTACCTTCTTGGCGAAGACCTGGAACTCGCGGCCGTACTCCGGCGTGCACAGCGGCCCCGGCGTGCCGTCCACGAACACGCGCTTGGCTTCCAGCACATTGCCCTTGAGCGTGTAGCTGGCGTGGTAACTCAGACCGCCGGACTCGATCGCCAGATTCGGCGGCACCGCGATCACCTTCATGCCGGCCGGGAACTCGATCCGGTAGTTCTCCTCCGAACGCCCGCCGGTGCAGGCGGTTTCGCCTTCCTCGCTGCGGTCTTCGTTGGCGTCGGCCACGAAGGACGCCACCGGCATCGCGTTGAAGAAAATCGATTGCAGCGGAAACGCGCCCGGCACCGGCAGCATCTGCTGGACCTCGAATTCGGCGTCGTACTTGTGGCGGTCGATCAGGGCCTTGGGATCGTCCTGGCGGAAGCTGCCGGTGGCGACCAGGCCGCTGGCCTGGAAGAAGTTCTTGACCACGTCCTTGGCCTGCTCCTGGGTCAGATCGCGCAGGCCGGAACGCAGCGCGATCGCCGGATGGCCGCTGACCTCGACTTCGACCCGGCCTTTGACCGAGCCGTCCTCCTGCACGGTCAGGCGGGTGTCCATGCGCTGGCGATTGCGCTCGGACGCGTAGGCCGGCGTCTGCGCCTTCAGCTCGGGCTGGTCGATGCGTAGCACCGGCTTGCCCAGCAACGTGACCGGCAAATCGCCGAACGGGATGCCCTTGGCGGTGGCATCGACGTACAGGTTCAGGCCCGGCAGATAGTTGAGTACATGGTTGACGCTGGAGGCGACCGGGATGTCGGGCAGCCGGTAGACGTTGCCGGCATTGACCAGGGCCTGGGTCGCCTCGATGCCCTTGGCCGCCATCAGCGCCTGCAGCAGGGTCGCGTGGTCCTTGCAGTCGCCGATGCGGTTGTCGAGCACGAAGTCGAGATCGCGCGGCACCACCGCGCCCAGGCCGATGCAGTTGCCGCCGTAGTGGATGTTGGTCGACACCCACTCGTACAGCGCGCGCGCGACCTCGCGCTGGTCGGTCTTGCCGGCGGCGATCTCGTCGGCGAGCGTGCGCACGCGCGGCGTCGGCGCGGCCTTGGGCAGCGCGCGCGCCGCGTAGGCGCGGGCGATGTCGCCGTAGCTGCGGAAAGTCGAATAGGCGAAGCCGGGGAACTGCTCGACCTGGTAGACCGAGTAGTTCCGGCGCTTGCTCTTGACCGGGCTGCGATTGCTGTAGCTCCACTCGACGATGCGGCGGTCGCCGACGGTTTCGTCGCGCACCTGCTTCATCGTGCCCCAGGCGCGCTGCTGGGCCCACATCGCGGCCGGCGCGTCGATCTTGATCCGCACATCACCCTGGTACTGGTTGCCGCCGTAGCTGTCGAGCTCGGAGAACTGGCCCTCGAACATCGGCTGCTTGCCGACCAGGCGGTAGGCCAGCACCACCGTGTCGCCGGCGGCGACATCGGGGAACACCAGACTGGTGGTGGCGATGTCGGAGAACGCCGGGCCGCCGCCGTTGCGGCCGTCGTTGGTCTCGACCTGGTAATTGGACTTGGGCACGTCGATGCGGCGGCCGTCGGCCTTGCGCGTATAGGCCTCGATCACGTCGAGCTGCTGGATGCTGGCGCTGTAGCTGATCGATTGGCGCTTGGCGTACTCGACCGCGCGCTCTTCGATCACCTTGACCTCGGTCTCGCGCTGCTCGACGTAGCTGCCGTCGGCCTGGACCACATAGCTGAGGTGGGCGCGTTCGCTGCGCAGCGGCTCCTCGGCGGCGGCTGGCGCGGCGGGCGCCTTGGCCCCGGCCGGCGCGGCGGCGGGTGCCGCGTTCTGGGCCGCGGCCGTCGCGGCCGCCAGAGCAAAACCGATCGCGGCGCACAGCCGCAGTGTTGCGATACGCATCCCTTCCCCCTGTCCTTGTCGAAATATTCCTGCCCAGGCCGTGCGCCGCGCGTGTCGCCGCAGGCCGGCCGGCCGATGCGGGACGTTCTACCACATCGCCAGGGCGAGGCTGAGACCGGCCCGGCGCAAACGCGGCGACGCTCTCGGAGCCGGCGCCGCGCGGACACGAAAAAGGGGCCGTAGCCCCTTTCGTCGTTGCGATGCTCCAGCGTCGGCTTCAGGAGATCATGCGGTCCCAGAAGCCCTTGACCCCGTCGATGAAGGTCGACGAGCGCGGCGAATGCTTGCGCGCGCCTTCGCCGATGAAGGTGGCTTCGAACTTCTCCAGCAACTCGCGCTGCTCGACGGTCAGGTTGACCGGCGTTTCCACCACCACGCGGCAGTAGAGATCGCCGGGCTTGCGGCTGCGCACCGACTTCACGCCCTTGTCGCGCAGGCGGAACAGCTTGCCGCTCTGGGTCTCGAACGGGATCCGCAGTTCGACATCGCCGCCCAGGGTCGGGACCCGGATGGTGTCGCCGAGCGCGGCCTGGGAGATCCGGATCGGCACTTCGCAGTGCAGGTCGTCGCCGTCGCGCTGGAAGATCTCGTGCTCGCGCACGCGCACTTCCACGTACAGGTCGCCAGGCGGCGAACCGGCCGGGCCGGCCTCGCCTTCGCCGGTCAGGCGGATGCGGTCGCCGTTGTCGACGCCGGCCGGAATCTTGACTTGCAGGGTCTTGGTGCGCTCGACCCGGCCCTGGCCGTGGCAGTCCTGGCAGGGGTCGGCGATGGTCTGGCCGCGCCCGCCGCAATGCGGACAGGCCTGCTGCATCGAGAAGATGCCGCGCTGGAAACGGACCTGGCCGCGGCCGCTGCAGGTGGCGCAGGTTTCGAGCTTGCCGTCGGCCGAACCCGAGCCGTCGCAGGTGTCGCATTCGTCCAGGGTCGGGATTTCGATCTGCTTGTCGAGCCCGCCGACCGCTTCCTCCAGCGACAGCTCCATGACGTAGCCGATGTCGGCGCCGCGGCGCGGACCACGCTGGCCGCCGCCGCCGAAGATGTTGCCGAAGATGTCGCCGAAGATGTCGCCCATGTCGGCGTAGCCGGCGCCGCCAGCGCCGCCACCGCCCATGCCGTGTTCGAACGCGGCGTGGCCGTGCTGGTCGTAGGCGCGGCGACGGTTGGCGTCGGCCAGCACCTCGTAGGCTTCCTTGCACTCCTTGAACGCGGCCTCGGCGGATTTGTCGTCGGGGTTGCGGTCGGGGTGGTGCTTCATGGCGCAGCGGCGATAGGCCTTCTTGAGGTCTTCGTCGCTGGCGTTGCGGGCCACGCCCAGCACTTCGTAGTAATCGCGTTTGCTCATGAGGCCGGGAGTCGAAGTTCGGGAATCGGGATTCGTTGCAGCGGGAAAGCTAGGAACAGAACGGGAGCGAGGACGGCGGAAGGAGCGGGAGAACCCGCCCCTTCCGATCCGCGATCCCTAATCCCGAATCACGGCTTCTGATCGTCCTTGACCTCGGTGAACTCGGCGTCCACCACGTCCTCGGACTTGGCGCCGCCGCCGGCGTCGGCACCGGGCTGATGCGACTGCACCGCCGCTAACAGCGCCTGCGCGGCCTCTTCCAGGGCCTTGGACTTAGCCTCGATCTGGCCCTTGTCGTCGCCCTTCATCGCGGTTTCGAGTTCGGCGATCGCGCCCTCGGTGCGGCCGATCGCGTCGCCCGGCAGCTTCTCACCGTGCTCCTTGATCGTGCTGCGCGCCATGTGGATCAGGCCGTCAGCCTGGTTGCGGGCCTGCACCAGGTCGTGGAACTTCTGGTCCTCCTCGCGGTTGGCCTCGGCGTCGGCGACCATCTTGGCGATCTCGTCCTCGGACAGGCCCGAGCCCGCCTTGATCTCGACCTTCTGTTCCTTGCCGGTCTTCTTGTCCTTGGCCGACACGTGCAGGATGCCGTTGGCGTCGATGTCGAACGAGACCTCGACCTGCGGCATGCCGCGCGGCGACGGCTCGATGCCGGCCAGATCGAAGCGGGCCAGCGACTTGTTGTAGCGGGCCTGCTCGCGCTCGCCCTGCAGCACGTGCACGGTCACGGCCGACTGGTTGTCCTCGGCGGTGGAGAAGGTCTGCGAGGCCTTGGTCGGGATGGTGGTGTTCTTCTCGATGATCTTGGTGAACACGCCGCCCAGGGTTTCGATGCCCAGGCTCAGCGGGGTCACGTCCAGCAGCAGCACGTCCTTGACGTCGCCGGCCAGCACGCCGCCCTGGATCGCCGCGCCGATGGCGACGGCTTCGTCCGGGTTGACGTCCTTGCGCGGTTCCTTGCCGAAGAACTCGGCCACGGCCTGGCCGACCTTGGGCATGCGGGTCTGGCCGCCGACCAGGATCACTTCGCTGATGTCGGCGCCGCGCAGGCCGGCGTCGTTCAGGGCGATGCGGCAAGGCTCGATGGTCTTCTTGACCAGGTCCTCGACCAGCGACTCCAGCTTGGCGCGGGTCAGCTTGATGTTGAGGTGCTTCGGACCGGAAGCGTCGGCGGTCACGTACGGCAGGTTGACCTCGGTCTGCTGGGCGCTGGACAGCTCGATCTTGGCGCGTTCGGCCGCGTCCTTCAGGCGCTGCAGGGCCAGCGGATCCTTGCGCAGGTCGATGCCCTGGTCCTTCTGGAACTCTTCGACCAAGTAGTCGATGACGCGCTTGTCGAAGTCTTCGCCGCCCAGGAAGGTGTCGCCGTTGGTGGCCAGCACTTCGACCTGCATTTCGCCGTCGACCGAGGCGATCTCGATGATCGACACGTCGAAGGTGCCGCCGCCCAGGTCGTAGACCGCGACCTTGCGGTCGCCGCCCTTCTTGTCCATGCCGTAGGCCAGCGCGGCCGCGGTCGGCTCGTTGATGATGCGCTTGACTTCCAGGCCGGCGATCTTGCCGGCATCCTTGGTCGCCTGGCGCTGGCTGTCGTTGAAGTAGGCCGGCACGGTGATGACCGCCTCGGTGACCGGCTCGCCCAGGTAGGCCTCGGCGGTCTTCTTCATCTTGGCCAGCACTTCGGCCGAGATCTGCTGCGGCGCCATCTTCTTGCCGTCGGCGGTCGCGACCCAGGCGTCGCCGTTGTCGTGCTGGACGATGCCGTAGGGCACCAGGTCCAGGTCCTTCTGCACTTCGGCGTCGGTGAACTTACGGCCGATCAGGCGCTTCACCGCGTAGAAGGTGTTCTTGGGGTTGGTGACGGCCTGGCGCTTGGCCGAGGCGCCGACCAGGACTTCGCCGTCCTTGGTGAAGGCGACGATGGACGGCGTGGTGCGATCGCCCTCCGCGTTCTCGATGACCTTGACGTTGCCGCCTTCCATGATCGCCACGCACGAATTGGTCGTGCCGAGATCGATGCCGATGATCTTGCCCATGATGTTGCTCCCTCTCGAATGCTTTTAGATGGTGCGGCTGCCGTTACGGCGCCGATGTGCGTTATTTGGGGTCCGCCTGCGGGCGGTTCAAGCGCCCTGCCCCGCGCCCTTCATCCGGGCCGGGCCTGCGGCGGGCGCCGCTCAGGCGTCCTGGCTGACCACGACCAGCGCCGGGCGCAACAGACGCTCGTTGAGCAGCCAGCCCTTCTGGTAGACCTGGACCACGTGGTTCGGGGCGACGCCAGGGGCCGGGACCATGCTCATGGCCTGGTGGTGTTCCGGGTTGAAGGCCAGGCCGGTCGGGTCGACCGCGACCAGGCCGTTGTCGGCGGCGACCTTGAGCAGCTGGCGCAGGGTCAGCTCCATGCCTTCGCGCAGCGCGCCGGCATCGCCGCCGGCCGCAGCCAGGCCGGCTTCCAGGCTGTCGATCACCGGCAGCAGCTCGCCGAGCAGGCGCTCGTTGGCGAACTTGCGCGCCATGTCGATGTCGCGCGCCAGGCGCTTGCGTTGGTTGTCGAGTTCGGCGCGCTCGCGCAGCGCGTCCTCGCGAACCTGGGCCAGTTCGGCGCGCAGGGTCTCGGCCTCGTCCGGCGTGGCGGCCGCGGCCGGCTCGTCGAGGTGGAGTTCGGAGTTGGGGTCGGAGTGGTTCATGCTGGGTGGGTCCTGGCGGGTCATCCGCGACTGGGGCAGCTATTGGGGCCGTGCCCGGACCGTTCAAGTGCGCGGGCTGCCGAAGTGCCTCGATCTGCAGCGATCGTGCGGCAACGGCAGCGAGCACCGCTGTTCGGCGACGTTTTTGGGACGATGAACGGCCTCGCCGCCTGAATAGTCAGACCGACGCCGCTATTGGCGGCGGTCAGCGTTGCCGCTCCGACGCCGCTTCGGCACCGCTGCGCCATCGTTTCGCCAGCGCTTCGGTGCCGCTTCCGACTGCTTTGGGGCAGCGGTGGCACAAGCCACGACCGCTCCGACCGGCCTACCGCGCCCGCCCCGGCTTCGACAGCGCCCCCGTGTAGGAGCGGCGTAAGCCGCGATTGCGGAAATCGGAACCCTGCTTCCGATGGCTTCGGGGCACAATCCAAGCGCCGGCGTCCATCGCTTCGGCATCGCGGCTTACGCCGCTCCCACAGGAAGCAGGTGACGCGCGTCGGCATCGCGGCTTACGCCGCTCCTACAGGAAGCTGGCCGCGCGCGTCGGGTCGCGGCCCACACCGCTCACACTTAAGACGCCTGGCGGCGCCGCTCAGCCCTCGGGCTTGAACGCGTCGCCCAGCGCGTCCGCGGCGGCCTGCACCACCGGGATCACCCGCTCGTAGGCCATCCGGGTCGGGCCGATCACGCCCAGCACGCCGAGCACGTGGCCGCCGGCGGTGTACGGCGCGGTCACCAGCGACACGCCTTCCAGCGGCGCCAGGCCGGTTTCCTCGCCGATGAAGATGCGCACGCCGGGCGCATGGATGGTGCGCTCCAGCAGTTGCAGGATCTCGCGCTTGCGGGCGAAGGCCTCGAACAGCTCGCGCAGGCGCTCGACGTCGGACAGTTCCTGCACGCCCATCAGCCGGGTCTGGCCGGCCAGCACCATGTCGTCGTCGCGGTCCGGCGCCAGCGCCTGTTCGGCCAGCTCCACCGACTGCGCCAGCAACGCGGCCATCTCCGACTGCGCGCTGCGCAGCTCGTGCAGCAGGGTCGCGCGGATGTCGGCGACCGGGCGCCCGGCGAAATGGCCGTTGAGGTAGTTGGCGACCCGCTCCAGCTCGCCGGCGTCGTAGGGCCGCTTGGTCTGGATGATGCGGTTCTGCACGTCGTGATCGGCGAACACCAGGATCGCCAGCACCCGTTGCGCATCCAGCGGCACGAAATCGATGCGCCGGAACGCGAACTGCTCGCGCTTGGGCACGCTGACCACGCCGACGAAATGGGTCATCGCCGACAGCAGCTCCGAGGCGCTGCCGAGCAGGGTCTGGGTGCCCGAACCGGCCGGCAGCTCGTTGCGCAGCCGGGCCAGGTCGCCCTCGGGCAGCGGCCGCACCTGCAGCAGGGAATCCACGAACAGGCGATAGCCCTGCGCGGTCGGTATGCGCCCGGCCGAGGTGTGCGGCGCGCTGAGCAGGCCGGCGTCCTCCAGGTCGGACAGGATGTTGCGGATGGTCGCCGCGCTCACGTCCAGGCCGGCATGCCGCGCCAGCGTCTGCGAGCCGACCGGCTCGCCGCTGTGGATGTAGCGCCCGATCAGCGTTCGCAGCAGCTGCCGCGAACGCGGGTCCAGGCTCAGGTCGGAAGGACGGCGGTTCATCGCTGTCGATATAAGCACGCAGGGCGTCCGGCGCAAGCGCCGGTCTCAGCCCTGGAGACTGTTCCGACCCACAGTGGCGGCATCTCCCGCTGGCCCGGTCATCCGCGACCCGGCACAATCGCCGCTCCACAACGCCGACCACGCATGCTCACCCATCTCTCCCTCAAGCATTTCGTCGTGGTCAGCGCGGCCGAGCTCGCGTTCGGTCCCGGCCTGACCGTGATCTCCGGCGAGACCGGCGCCGGCAAGTCGCTGCTGGTCGACGCCCTGGGCCTGATCAGCGGCCTGCGCGCCGACAGCGGCGTGGTCCGCCACGGCGCCGACCGCGCCGAACTGGTCGCCGACTTCTCCCTGGACGACGCCGCGCCGGCCGCGGCCTGGCTGCGCGACAACGAACTCGACGAGGACGACAGCTGCCAGGTCCGGCGCGTGATCCGCGCCGACGGCGGCTCGCGCGCCTGGATCAACGGCCGCCCGGCGACCCTGGGCCAGCTCGCCGACCTGGCCTCGCGCCTGGTCGAGATCCATGGCCAGCACGAACACCAGGCCCTGCTGTCCAAGGCCAGCCAGCTCGCCCTGCTCGACGCCTACGGCCGCAACGACGCCGCCCGCGCCGCGGTCGCCGCCGCCGCCCGCGACTGGAGCGAACTGCTGCGCGAGCGCGACGCCCTGATCGCCAAGGGCGATGTGTCCGAACGCATCGGCTGGCTCGAACACCAGTACGCCGAACTCGAACGCGAAACCCTGGAACCCGACGCGATCGCGCGCCTGTTCGCCGACCACAAGCGCCACGCCCACGCCGCCGGCCTGATCGCCGCCTGCGACGACGCCTTCGCCCGCCTCGGCGGCGACGACGGCCCCTCGCTGTCGCGCACCCTGCAGCAGGTGCGGGTCGAACTGCAGCGCGTGGCCGAGCACGAGCCGCGCCTGCGCGACGTCGACGCCATGCTCGACGCCGCCGCGATCCAGGTCGACGAAGCCCTGGCCCTGCTCGGCCGCGTCCACGAAGACCTCGACCTGGACCCGTCCGCGCTCGACACCCTGGAGCACCGCCTCGGCCGCCTGCACGAACTGGCGCGCAAGCACCGCGTCACCCCCGAACACCTGGCCGCGCACCGCGACGGCATGGCCGCCGAACTCGAACTGCTGCGCGGCGCCGGCGAACGCCTGGCCCGCCTGGACGGCGAGATCGTCGGCGCGCGCGGCGCCTGGCGCGGCAGTGCCGATGCCCTGAGCGCCTCGCGCAAGCGCGCCGCCGAAGCGCTGTCGTCGGCGACC
The DNA here is from genome assembly GCF_001428685.1 of Lysobacter sp. Root76. Taxonomy (GTDB): domain Bacteria; phylum Pseudomonadota; class Gammaproteobacteria; order Xanthomonadales; family Xanthomonadaceae; genus Lysobacter. The sequence goes on from NZ_LMIK01000001.1 coordinate 62,021, forward strand.
AGCGCCCTGATCGGCGAGCTCGGCATGGGCGGCGGCCGCTTCGAGATCGCTCTGGAAGCGGCCGAAGAAGACCGCCCCGACCCCAACGGCGCCGAGCGCGTCGAATTCCTGGTCGCCGCCAATCCCGGCCAGCCCGCACGCGCCCTGCGCAAGGTCGCCTCCGGCGGCGAACTCTCGCGCGTTTCGCTGGCGATCGAAGTCGCCGCGCTGGGCCTGGACGCGGTCCCGAGCATGGTCTTCGACGAGGTCGACTCCGGCATCGGCGGCGCCGTGGCCGAGATCGTCGGCCAGAAACTGCGCGCCCTCGGCGCCAGCCGTCAGGTCCTGTGCGTGACCCACCTGCCCCAGGTCGCGGCCCAGGGCCACGCCCACTACCGGGTCAGCAAGTCGGCCAGCGAAGGCGTCACCCAGAGCGCCGTGCAGCGCCTGGACGCCAAGCAGCGCGAAGAAGAACTGGCGCGCATGCTCGGCGGCGTGGAACTGACCAAGGAAGTGCGCGCGGCAGCCAAGCGGCTGCTGGCGGATGTGGTCTGAGGTCTGGATACTCGGGACTCGGCGCGATAGCCCCCCCGCGCAACCCGCCGCTCCCTGTAGGAGCGGCGTAAGCCGCGATAACGCCTCCCCGTCGCAGCGCCAGCCCGAGCATCGCGATCGCCGAGACGCTGCCCGCGAACGCACCCACACCCCACAAACGAAAGCCCGCCATCGGCGGGCTTTCATGCCTTGCAGCGCGAGCGATTCGGCTCTTATCCCGAATCGCCAATCCCGGCCTTCAGCGCTTCTTGCGCACGTACAGCACCAGCGAATGCTCTTCGATGTCGTAGCCGTGCTTGGCCGCGATCTTGCGCTGCAGTTCTTCGATCTCGGCGCTTTCGAATTCGATGATCTTGCCGGTCTCGATATCGACCATGTGATCGTGGTGATGGCCGCGGTCGAGTTCGTACACCGACTGACCGGCCTCGAAGTTGTGCTTGAGCACCAGACCGGCGGACTCGAACTGGGTCAGCACGCGGTAGACCGTGGCCAGGCCGATGTCCTCGCCCTTTTCCAGCAGCAGCCGGTAGATGTCCTCGGCGGTCATGTGCCGCGGCTTGGACTGCTCCAGCAGCTCCAGGATCCGCATGCGCGGATGGGTGACCTTGAGCCCGGCGTTGCGCAGGTCCTGCGATTCCATCTGAACGTCCCTCTTCGTGCTCGGCGGCGGTCCGCAGCGGCCAGCCGTGCCGGCGGCGCGGCGGCCACGGCCGGAACGGCGGATGAACGCGCCGCGGCGCGTCCCGGTCCGCCCCTTGTGGATGCGGCCTTCAGTGTATCATCGGCGCGTTATCCGCCCGTCGCAGACATAGGTCCCAGCACACGATGCGCAAGCTCCTGCTCGTTCTCTCGATCGCTCTGGTCACGTCCGGTTGCGGCATCCTCTACAAGCAGCCGATCTACCAGGGCAATCTGCTCGAGAAGAGCGCGATCGACCAGTTGCAGGCCGGCATGACCAAGCAGCAGGTGCAGTTGCTGCTGGGCAGCCCCTCGATCGAAGACCCGTTCCACCACGATCGTTGGGACTACACCGCGACCCAACGCACCGGCCGCCTGGCGCGGACCGAGAAGAAGAACCTGGTCCTGTACTTCGAGAACGACACCCTGACCCGCTGGGACGGCGACTACTTCCCGGAACAGGACGAGCAGATCGCCAAGGCCGCGCCCAAGCAGTTCGGCCGCAACCTGGCCAAGGAAAAGGACAAGAAGCACCGCCGCTGAGGCCGCGCTCCCTTTCCCGCCTGAGCCCTACCCGGCGTGCGCGACCTGGATACGGCGCGCCGCCGCTCCGAAACGACCCTCAGCCCGACGAACCGCCCTTGAGCGGCCCGCGCGCCTGCGCGCGGCGCCGGCGTGCGTCCTTCGGGTCGGCCAGCAATGGCCGCAGCAGTTCGACCCGGTCGCCGTCGTGCAGGGCCGCGTCGGGTTCCGCGCGCACCCCGTACACCGCATAGGCGACCGTTTCCGGGTCCTGCTCCCAGCCGGCCGCCGCCAGGGCGTCGCGCAGCCGCGCGCCCTCGGGCAGGTCCAGCTCGCGCGATTCGAACCGCCGCGGCCAGGCCCGGACCAGCTCGATCCTCACGCCTCGTCCCCGCGGTCGGCCACCCGCACGAAGTCGTCGACCATGCGGTCGGCCAGGCTCTGGAAGCCCAGCGCCATCGCCGGGCCCAGCAGCTTCACCGCCGGCTCGAACTCCAGGGTCAGGGTGACCTTGCAGGCCGACTCGTCCAGGGCGTGGAACTCCCAGCGCCCGCCGAGCTGACGGAACGGGCCGTCGACCAGCTTGAGCTCGATATGGTGCGGCGGCGACAGGCTGTTGCGGGTGGTGAACCAAGTGCGCAACGCGCCCAGGCCCAGGTCCAGCCGCGCCACCATATGGCTGTCGCTGGCCTCCAGGACTTGCGCGTTTTCGCACCAGTCGAAGCGTTGCGGATAGGCGGCGACGTCGTTGACCAGCGCGAACATGCGCGCGGCGGAGTGTTCGACCAGGGCGGAGCGGCGGATGGTTGGCATGGGATGTTCGCTAGTGGCCCCGCAATCGGGGACAATGGCGCGATGTCCAAGAATGCAAACAACAAGGCCGGCAAGGATAAAGGAAAGGGCGCCGCCGGCGGCACCATCGCGCTGAACAAGCGCTCGCGCCACGACTACCACCTCGAGGAACGCTTCGAGGCGGGCCTGGCCCTGCAAGGCTGGGAGCTCAAGTCGATCCGGGCCGGCCGCGCCAACATCACCGAAGCCTACGCGGTCATCCGCGAGGGCGAGATGTTCCTGCACGGCGCCCAGATGACCCCGCTGATCTCGGCCTCGACCCACGTCGTGGCCGAAGAGCGGCGCACCCGCAAGCTGCTGCTGCACCGGCGCGAGATCGACAACCTGATCGGCCGGATCCAGCGCGACGGCTATACCGTGGTGCCCACCGCGCTGTATTGGAAGGGCAACAAGGTCAAGGTCGAATTCGCCCTGGCCAAGGGCAAGCAGAGCCACGACAAGCGCGAGGCCAGCAAGGAAAAGGATTGGGCGCGCGAGAAGCAGCGCGCGATGCGGCGGCACAACCGCGACGCTTGAGGCGGGTGGCCGCGCGGCGGTCTGGAGACGGGATTCGCCGGCCCCTTTTTCTCGAAGAGTGAGGATGGCGCGCAGGCCGGCCTGTTGCCGTTGCCGTTGCCGTTGCCGTTGCCGTTGCCGTTGCATTGAAATCCATTGCACCGCACTCGCCCAACCCCACCCAGACCCGAAGGGCGGCGCGCAGGACGCGCGCCGTTTTTCGAGGAACAGGATGTTCCTTCGAAAAATCTCCGCGCCACCAACGAACTCGCACGGGAGGGTTGTCTAGGCAGGCCCTTCTCTTTGGTTACTTTCTCTTGGGCCAGCAAGAGAAAGTGACCCGCATGCGCAGCAGGCGGAAGCCTTTGACTTAAGTAACGAAACCAACGCAGCAAACGGAATTCGCAATCGCGGCTTACGCCGCTCCCACAGAAAGCAGAAAGCGAAGCCGATCCGCATCGAAACTCAAGCAGCAGCCGAAGGTCGCGGTCGCGGCTCACGCCGCTCCTACCCCAAGGCGGGTGGCAAGAGAAAGTGACTCGCACGCGCAGCGGGCGGAAGCCTTTGACTAAAGAATCGATGCCTCAGCCGAACTTCGGAGTTCGCGATCGCGGCTTACGCCGCTCCCACAGAAAGCGACGTCAATCCGAATCGAAGCCAGCGCGGTAGCCGAAGGTCGCGGTCGCGGCTCACGCCGCTCCTACCCCAAGGCGAATAGCAAGAGAAAGTGACTCGCATGCGCAGCAGGCGGAAGCTGTTGCTTAAGAACGAAACCGACGAAGTAGCTGGGATTCGCGATCGCGGCTTACGCCGCTCCCACAGAAGGCAGAAAGGGGAAGGCGGACCCGGAGCGAAACCCGCCGGCCAGCGCAGAGCGGCAGCGCCGCCCTACTCCCCGGGCAAGGTAAACGTAAACGTCGCCCCCTTCCCCTCCACACCCTCGGCCCGAATCGTCCCCCCATGCCGCTCGACGATGCGCTTGACCGAGGCCAGACCGATCCCATGGCCCGGGAAATCGCTGTCGCTGTGCAGCCGCTGAAACGGCCGGAACAGCTTGCCCACGTACTCCTGGGCGAAGCCGGCGCCGTTGTCGCGCACATAGAACTCGGGCATGCCCTGGGCGTTGTTCTGCGCCGCGAACTCGATCCGCGCGGCCGGGTTGCCGCGGGTGAACTTCCAGGCGTTGCCGAGCAGGTTCGCCAGCAGGTTGCGCAGCAGCGCGGCGTCGCCAACCACCTCCAGCCCGGGCGCGATCGCGACTTCGATATTGCGTTGCGGATCGCTCGTGCGCAGCTCCTCGACGACCTCGCCGGCCATCCGGCTCAGGTCGACGCGGTCCAGCTTGAGTTCGCTGCGCGCCAGCCGCGACATGTGCAGCAGCGCGTCGATCAGCTCGCCCATGCGGCCGGCGGCCTTGCGCACCCGGCTCAGATAATCGCGTCCGGGCTCGTCGAGCTGGGCCGCATGCTTTTCGATCAGCACCCGGCTGAAGCCCTCGATCGCGCGCAGCGGCGCGCGCAGGTCGTGCGAGACGCTGTAGGCGAACGCCTCCAGCTCCTGGTTGGCCTGGCTGAGCTCGCGCGTGCGCAGCGCCACCCGCGCCTCCAGCGTGCGGTTGAGCGCATGCACGCGTGCCTCCGCGCGTAGGCGCTCGGTCACGTCCTCGACCTGGACCAGGCCGCTGATGTCCTGCCCGACGTTGCCCGGCACCGGCGAATAGGTCAGCTGGACCTGGCGCACCAGCCCGTCCTCGCGGTGCAGGCGCCGGGTCGCGCGGTGCACGCCGTCGGTGTCGGTGCGGCCGTTGGCCTTGCCGACCATCTCGTGGTCCTCGTTCTCGAACAGGCCGTCGAAGCGCATGCCGCGCAGCGCGGCCTCGTTCCTTCCGACGATCGCTATGAGCGACGGGTTGGCCTCGACGATACGGCCCTCGCTGTCCAGCAACGCCTTGCCGATCGCCGAATAGCGCATCGCGCTGCGAAAACGCGTCTCGCTGCGGCGGTAATCCTCGGTCATGCGCAGGGCGATCTTGCGCGCCCGCGCCTCGGTGCGGGCCAGGGTCAGCGCCACCGCGTACAGCAGCAGCGAAGCGAACAAGCCCAACGCCAGCATGTTCTGCAGGCTGGCCAGGCGCGGCGCGGCCTGTGCCTGCGGCGTGGATTCGAAGTCGATGCGCCAGCGCCGGCCGTACACCTCCAGCGTGGTCGAATGATGGAAGGCCGAGCTTTCCGCGCTGGCCTCGCCGGGGCTGGCGTACAGCAAGCTGGCCGCGCCCTGGCCGACGTCGTAGACGCGGAAGCGTGCGTCCTTGAACGCCGTGCCCATCGAGGTCTCGACGAAACGCTGCACCCGGAACGGCACGTAAACCCAGCCCTGCATCGAGCTGCGGCGCGCGTCCAGACTCTGCGGGCGGTCGCCGCCACGGTAGACCGGCAGGTACAGGACCAGGCCGACCTTGTGTTCGCTGCCGTCCTGGATCAGCTGCACCGGCCCGGTCAGCTGCGGCTGACCGGTCTCCAAGGCGGCCAGCATGGCCGCGGCGCGGGTCGGCTCGGAGTACATGTCGTAGCCGATCGCGGCGATGTTGGCCGCGGTCTTGGGCTCCAGGTACAGGATCGGGCCGTAGTCGCGGCGCACGCCGCGCGGCCGCACTTCCAGCATGCCGTAGCCGGACTCGCGCCATTCGGTCTGCAGGTCCGGCAGGCGCGAGCTGCGCACGTAGCCGCCGAAGCCCAGGCCCAGCATCGCCGGGAAACGCCGGCCCAGATTCATGCCCTCGACGTAGGCCCGCCACTGCTGCGGGGTCGGCCGCGACACCGAGGCGAACAGCGAGACGCCGCCTCCGGCCACCAATTCGTAGTAGATCAGGCGCTGCCGCATCAGGTCGGTCACGACCTCGGTCCGGGTCTGAAACTCGGACTCGGCCGAACGCAATTCGCGGTCGCGGGCGACGGTCCAGGTCGCGAACACCAGGATCAGCGCGCCGATGAACACCAGCAGCGCGAGCAGGTAGCTGCGACGCGGCACCAGGCCGGAGAGTTGGGCGGCGGCGGAATCGTCCAGGTCGGCTGCGCTCATCGCAGGAGCATACAAGCCGCGCACGGGCCCGGGCACCTGTCCTGCGCCGGACAGCGGCTCAGCGCGGGTCCGGCGGCGGCCGTGCGGCCTCGCGCCGCAGGCTCTCCAGCAGCAGCGCATTCACGCATTCCAGGTGCTCGCCGGCGATGCGGCGGCATAGCCGCGCCCAGCGGCGTTGCTCGCCGGCGCTACGGCCGGCGCGCTCCAACTGGGCGGCGTGGGCCTCAATCTCGCGGGCCAGGTGCAGCAGCACGTCGCCGTTGCGGCTCTCGCGCTCGGCCAGGCCCGGGCGATCGCGCCAGCGCCGCGTCCACACGGCCAGGGCGAAAGCGGCGGCCGCGACCAGCAGGACCAGCGCGGCGGCCAGACCGGCCGTCGTGGCCGAGACGTCGAATGCCTGCAAGCGCAGCGACGGTGCGGATTCGGCGGCGACCAGCGCGACCAGCGTGGTGGTGTCGGCTTTCTCGCGTTGCGGCGTCGCGGCCTGCGGCGTCGCGGCCTCAAGCATCTCGGCCTCAGACGTGGCGCCCCTGCCCTCCGGCATCAGCCGCGCCTCGTCCGCCGCGGCAACGCCAACAGCTCGACCGCGCTGACCCGCCCGCCGCTGGCCTCGGCCATGCGCAACGCCCGATTGCGCGTGGAAACGAAACCTCTAATGCGCATTTGACGCAGCATTTCTGTGGACACACCGGCGGCTTTGGCCGCCAATCCCACGGTCGCGAAGCAGGCGACGTAACGCAGGATCGGGTTTTCGCGGGATTTTCCGCTTTGCGCCAATGCAGGCGCCGGCTCGCGAGTGGTTCCGGTCACGACATCCCTATCGTCGTTTACGCGTTGAAAAATTTACCACCGTAAATTGCTAAATACAACACTCTAAAAGTGTGATTCGTTTCCACAAGGTGCGCAACAATAAGTTGCGCTCTCCCGCGCAAGAACGAGTGGACGCCCCGGTGAAGGACAACCGATTCAGCCTGGCAGGATGCACAGGCGGTACCGCATGAGCAGCACACCCCACGACGAATTCGCCCGCCGCCTGCACCAGGCGCTGGACTTCTCCGGCTTCGCCAAAGGCCGCGCCCGCACCGGCGCGCTCGCGTCGTACTACGGCGTCAGCCGCGAAACCGCGCGCAAATGGCTGATCGGCCTGGCCCTGCCGGAACTCGAGCGCATGCTGTCGATCGCCGTGCAGCAGCACGTGAGCTTCGAATGGCTGGCCACCGGCCGCGGCACCATCGAAGGCAAATCGCTGTCGGTGCGCGACCAGACCGCCAAGTACAGCGACCCCGACGAGCTGCGCCTGATGGGCCTGATGCGCAAGCTGTCGCGCAAGAAACGGCGCGCGCTGATCGAATTGCTGGACGGTCATTGAGCGCCGGCGACGCGTCCGGCGTCGCCCTCTCCCGCTTGCGGCTGGCGCCCGGATGCGCCGGTTTCAGCCTGCGCCCCGGCCGTCGCACACGGTGAGATAGCGACCGCGAAGGGGCTCGCCGCCGCACTCCAATCGGACAGGTATCGACACCGCGGTTCCGCGTAGTCGCCGCGCCTGGCTGCCAGCGGTGCGCAGGGACGGAACCGGCCCGGCCGCGCGATGCGGCCAGGTTCTTTCGTCTGCGGGCAAGCGCGGCGGCGGCCGCGAGCGGCTACGGCAGGCTGAACTTGCGGGTGGAGCGCAGCGGCCAGACCGAGGTGAAGCGCGCACCGCCGACCAGGCGGAACGCGGCCGAGACTCCGTTCACCACGCCCAGGCGTTCCAGCACGTCGCGGACGCGCCGGAAGGTGGGCTTGGGATCGGCCGTCACCATGAACAGATTGATCTCTTTCGCGCTGACGTCGTACCCCTCGAGTACTACGGCATCGCCCAGCACCGCTTTCAGCTCGCTTTCGATGGTCGCGAGGAAGGCTTCGTCCGCCAGGGACTTGCGCCAGAATTTGATGACGAGTTGGTAATCCATCTCGCGATTGTAAGCCTTGCTAGCGCTCCGGCGGACGAGGCGATGCCGTCCTCATTCAGTCGCTCCATCGGCCGGGCCGTGGACTTTGGGATGCGAGGAACGACGCCGGAACCGTCGTGTGAGCCATTCACCCAGGTCGTCGACCACCGTGAACGCAGCCGGGATCACGAGCAGGCTCAGCAGCGTGGAGGTGATCAGTCCGCCGATCACCGCGATCGCCATCGGCGCGCGGAAGCTCGAATCGCCGGCGAAACCCAGCGCGATCGGCATCATGCCCGCGCCCATGGCCAGGGTGGTCATGATGATCGGCTGGGCGCGCTTGCGGCAGGCGTCGATCAGGGCGTCGTGCTGGCTGAGCCCGTGTTCGTCCTCGGCGATCACCGCGTAGTCCACCAGCAGGATCGAATTCTTGGTGGCGATGCCGATCAGCATCAGCAGGCCGATCAGCGCCGGCAGCGACAGCATGTTCTGGGTCAGCAGCAAGGCGCCGAACGCACCGCCGGCGCACAGCGGCACCGCGGTCAGGATCGTCAGCGGCATCAGCGCATGGTTGAACAGCAGCAACAGCACCATGTAGATGCAGATCACGCCCGCCGCCATCGCCAGCAGGAAGCCGACGAACAGTTCGACGAAGACCTCGGCGTCGCCGGTGTTGAGGAAACTCACGCCGGCCGGCAACTGCTGCACGCTGGGCAGCTTCTGTACGGTCTCCATGACGTCGCCCAGCGGACGGCCGTTGAGTTCGGCGGTCAGGGTGACGTTGCGCTGGCGCTGGTAGCGCGAGATCAGCGAGGGGCCGCTGCCCGTTCGGATCTCGGCCACGGCGGCCAGCGGCACCGGGCCGTAGCGGCCGGGCACGCGCAACTGGCCGATCAGCGCCTGGTTCGACAGCGTCGATTCGGCGAAGCCGACCCGGATCGGGACTTGCCGGTCCGGCAGATTGAGCTTGGCCAGGCGTTGCTCGTAGTCGCCGGAGGTGGCGATGCGCGCCGCCTCGGCGATATCGGCGGTGGCTACGCCCAGGTCGGCCGCGCGCGCCGGGTCGGGCACGATCTGGATTTCAGGGCGCAACAGCGAGGCCGAAGACGTGACGCTGCCCAGGCCGGGAATGCCGCGCAGATCGCGTTCCAAGGCGATGGACGCTTCCTGCAGCCGCTGCGGATCGTCGCCGGACAGCACCAGTTGCAGCTGGTTGCCGGGTTCGGAACTGACATAGCTCACCCGCACCCCGGCCAGGTTGGCCAGGCGGGCGCGCGCCTCGCGTTCCAGTTCGCGCTGATCGCGCTTGCGATCGTCGGCCACGCCCCAGTCCAGCACCAAGGTGGCCTTGCGCGACTCGCCGATGCCGGTGGCCGAGGGATCGCCCAGGTCCAGCACGCTGCCGATCGCGGTGTAGACCTGCTTGAGCTCCGGGATGTCCTTGAGCAGGCCGCGCGCCTGCTCGGCCATGGCCACGGTTTCCTGCAGGCGCGTGCCGGGAGGCAGCTCCAGCGTCAGGTTGCTGCGGCCCAGATCGGATTGCGGGATGAAGGTCGCCGGGATCAACGGCACCAGCGCCAGGGACGCGAAGAACAGCGCGGTGGCGATCCACAAGGTGCGCGCGCGATGGCGCAGCGCCGCGTCCACCCAGCCCAGGTACCAGCGCATCAGTCTGGAGTCGCCCTTCTCCTCGCCGTGCGGCTTGAGCAGGTAGGCGGCCATCATCGGCGTCAGCAGGCGCGCGACCAGCAGCGAGAACAGCACCGCGGTCGCCGCCGTCCAGCCGAACTCGCGGAAGAACTTGCCGGCGATGCCGGGCATGAACGCCACCGGGACGAACACCGCCGCCAGGGTCAGCGAGGTCGCGATCACCGCATTGCCGATCTCGCCCGCGGCTTCGCGCGCCGCCTCGATCGGCGGCTTGCCCATGCGCAGGTGGCGCACGATGTTCTCGATCTCGACGATCGCGTCGTCGACCAGGATGCCCACCACCACCGACAGCGCCAGCAAGGTGATGATGTTGAGGGTGAAGCCGAAAAAGTACATCACCGCGAAGGTCGGGATGATCGACAAAGGCAGCGCCAGCGCCGACACCCAGGTCGCGCGCCAGTCGCGCAGGAACAGCCACACCACCAGCAGCGCCAGCAAGGCGCCCTCCCAGAGCATGGTCATCGACGAATCGTAGGAACGATGGGTTTCGTCGATGGCGGTCGTGACCAGGCGGAAATCGACGTCGGGATGGGCCTGCTTTAAGGCGGCCAGGGCCTTGTGCACGCCCTCCTCCACCTTGACCTCGCTGGAGCCGCGGGTGCGCGACATCGAAAAGGCGACCACGTCGCGGCCGTCCAGCAGCGCCGCTTCGGTGGGATCGGCCGCGGCGTCGGTGATCTTGGCCAGCGCCGACAGCCGCACCGCGCGCCCGTCCGGCAGACTGATCGAATAATCGCGCAGGGACTGCGCATCGGCGACCGTGCCGAGGGTGCGAATGGTCTGCTGCGCGCCATCGAGCTCGGCCTTGCCGCCGGCGCGCTCGACCTGGATCAGCGCCAGCTGCCGCGACACGTCGCCAGCGGTGACGCCGAAGGCCTGCAAGGCGTTCGGGTCCAGATCCACGCGCACCTGGCGCTGCACGCCGCCGACGCGGGTGACCCGGGCCACGCCGGTCACGCCGTACATCGCGCGCGCGACTTCGCGGTCGACGAACCAGCTCGCCTCATCCGCGCTCATCTTCGGCGCGACCAGCGCATAGGTCATCAGCGAGCCGCCGATGTCGACCTTGGAGATCACCGGCTCCTGGATGTCCTGCGGCAGGTCGGTGCGGATGCGGGTGACCGCGTCGCGGGTGTCGTCCAGCGCGGTGGCCAGGTCGGTTTCCAGCTGGAACTCGATGTTGGTGGTGCTGACGCCTTCGCTGACCGTCGACATCACCCGCTTGACGTTGGTGACGGTCGCGACCGAGTCCTCGACCTTGCGCGTGACCTCGGCCTCAAGCTGGCTCGGCGAAGCGCCGGGCTGGGTCACCGTGACCGTGGTCATCGGGAACGCGACATCGGGGAAGCGAGCCACCGGCAGCTTGTAGAAGCCCCACAGCCCGGCGACGCACAACACGAAGAACACCATCAGCGCCGGCAGCGGCCGGCTGATCGCCCAGGAGGAGAAATTCATCGGCCGCCCGCCCCCGCCGCCGCGGCCGACACCACGCGCACGCGGTCGCCGTCGCCCAGGAAGCCCGCGCCCTTGGCGACCACTTGGTCGCCCGGCTTCAAGCCTTCGATCACCTCGACCAGGCCTTGAGCGGTCTGTCCGGTGCGCACGCGCAGGCGCTGCACGACTTGCCGGTCCTTCATCGTGAAGACGTAGCTATGGCCGTCGCGCTGCACCACCGCGGCGCTGGGCACCATCAGGGCGCGGCCGCTACCGGTGACGATGCGGCCTTCGACATAGACGCCCGGCTTGAGCGGGCCGGGCTGCGGAAGATCGACGTAGACCGTGCCGGTGCGCGTCTGCGCATCGACGCCGGGAGTGACCGCGCGGATGCGGCCGGCGATGCGGCTGCCGGCGTAAGGCAGTTCGACCGTATTGCCCACGGCGACTCCGGCCAGCTGGTCTTCCGGCAGTTCGGCGCGCCATTCCAGGCGGCCGTCGCGGATCAGGCGCAGCAGTTCGCTGCCCGCGGCCACGACCTGGCCCGGTTGCACCAGCCGCTTGGAAATCACGCCGTCGGCGGGCGCGCGCAGTTCGGCGAAATCGCGGCGCAGTTGGGCCGCGTCGCGCCCGGCACGCGCCGTGGCCAGTTGCGCCTCGGCCTGCACCCGGGTGGCGCGCAGCTCGTCGAGGTTGCCGGCGCTGATCAGCTGCTCGGCCGCCAACTTCGCCCCGCGCTCGTAGCTGACCTTGGCCAGGTCCAGACTGGCCTGCGCCTGCCGCATCGAGGCCTCGGCCTGCGCCAGTTCGCTGTCCAGGGTGCGGTGATCCAGCTCCAGCAGCACCTGGCCCTTGCTCACCGTTTGGCCCACATCGACCTTGAGCGCGGTCACCCGCTGGCCGCTGAGCTCCACGCCCAACTGCATTTCCTCGTAGGCCGACACCGGGCCGGAGACGAGCACGCTGCGCGCCAAGGCTTGCGGCTGCGCGGTCACCAAGGTCACCGTCAGCGCCGACGCGGCTTCGGCTTTCTTTTCTTCCCCGCCGCCGCTGGCGCCGCAGGCCGACAGCAAGACCCCAGCGATCGCCAAGGAAGACCAACGTAGAAGGCCTGCACGCATGACACGCATAAATAGTCCATTAGATAGAGGTGAGATGTTGGGCTGACAGGTGCGGACCGGAGGGCGCGCTGGCCGGGCGGACCGAAGCAGGATTGGGGTAAGAAATGTCGTTTTCATCGGGCGGCCGCGTTGGCGCCAGCAATCCTTAAGCGCCGGCAGGCCCTGAGGCATCGGCATGGGGCAAGCGCCGCTCCACGCGGGCCGCGCCCGGCCCGGATCGGCGGGGATCCAGACCAAGGGCGCGCGTATTTGCGAAGACCGGGTTTTAAGGACACGGAAGCCAGAGCCAAGAGATGGAAGTGATCGGCTGACTGCTGGCGCAGCGGCTGTGGACGCGACCTTACCGGCTGGGAATTATTCGCGATTAATCTTGCTTAACGATACCGGCATCGGCCGCGATCGGGTCGGCCCTGCCCTCGCCGATGGGTCTGGCAGCAGGACTGAGCCGACCGGGCGCAGCGATCGCCCGCCCGATCGCTATCGGTCAGCGACCGCGGAGATACGCCTCTAGCCGCGTGGACCGCCCATGACGGGCAACACGACTCCGTTCACGTAAGACGAGCATACCGGCGAAGCGAGGAACACATAGGCCGGGGAGATCTCCTCCGGCTGCGCCGGCCGCCCCATGTCGCTGTCCTGGCCGAACTTGGCGACCTCCTCGGCCGCGCGATCGGCGGGATTCAACGGCGTCCACACCGGTCCCGGCGCGACCGCGTTGACGCGGGTGCCGCGCTCCAGCAGGTTGCTGGCCAGCGACTTGGTGAACGCGTGGATCGCGCCCTTGGTGGCCGAATAGTCCAACAGCGCCTTGCTGCCGAATATCCCGGTTTCGGAGCCGCTGTTGATGATGGCCGCCCCCCGCTTGAGATGCGGCAGCGCCGCCCGTGCCATGTGGAAGTAGCCGGCGATATTGGTCTGCAGGGTCTCCTGCAGGTGCTCGTCGCTGAGATCTTCGAGGCGCTCGCTGTGCAGCTGGAAAGCGGCGTTGTTGACCAGGATGTCGAGGCGGCCGAATTTCCTGACCGTCTGCTCGATGGCCTGCTTGCAAAAGGCCGGATCCTTGACGTCGCCCGCCAAGGCCAGGCACTGCCGCCCTTCCTGCTCCACGTGCCGCCGAGTGTCGGCGGCGTCTTCGTGCTCATCCAGATAGACGATGGCGACGTCCGCACCTTCGCGCGCGAACAGCACCGCCACCGCGCGGCCGATGCCGGAATCGCCGCCGGTCACGACCGCCGTCATGCCCTCCAGCTTGCCGCTGCCGAGGTAATCCGGGGCGAGGAATTTCGGCGACAGGGCCAGATCGTGCTCGTTGCCCGGCTTGCGCAGGTGCTGCGCCGGCATCGGATTCTGCGGCTGCTTGCGTGTGCCCGCCTGCACGGGCTGGTCCTTGGCTTCGCTGGGCTTCTTCTTGCGATCCAGCGCGTCGACTCCGCGCTGGATCGCTCTTTGCCGCCCTGCCGTCGTCTTCGCCGCCTTCTTGCTGGTGCTTGCCATGCCCTAGCTCCCTTGAACGAGATGCCGTCGAGCGGGCGATGCCGAGCTGCCCGCTCGCCGTGGCGCGGCTGGACCGCGCCTGCGCGCCCGGCCTAATGGCGCTTCTTGAGCATCTCGTCGCGCGACTGCTGCGCCCGCGATGCGCCGATGGCGGTCTCGACCTGCTTGACCTCTTCCGGCGGCGGCAGGACGGCGGCGAAGCCCAGGGAATCGATCCACAGTTCCCGCGTCCAGCCGGTGGTGTGATACAGGTGATGGTCTTCATCGCCCTCGACGGCGTCGAACGCCGCTTTCAGCACCTTGGTTTCCGGGCCGCTGCCGTGCTCGGCCACGTGCCCGATCAGCTCCCAGTTCAGGTGATCCTTGGTTTCCGCCAGGACGACGCATTCGCCGGCGACGAGCTGCGCCGCGTTCGGATCCGCATGATTTGCCGCCATCTTCATCGCCTTCACGAGGGAGGCGCCGATGTGGCCGACCACGTCCCGGCCGGGGCTTTGCTCTTCGGGATCCAGGCCCAGGGTCTCGAAGACGCGCAAGAGCACCTGCTCGTGGGTGCGCGTCTGCTCCAGGTACTCCGTCCACTCCTTGCGCAGGTCGTCGTTCACGGCGAGCGAGACCGCCATCTCGTAGATCTGGATGCCGCCGCGCTCGGTTTCCAGCGCCTGCAGCAGCAGTTCCTTCAGCTGCATTTCGTCGTAACTGACTTTCTTGCCCATGATCCATCGCTCCTGGTGTCGGACTTGGATGCCGGCCTAGTCCCGGCTCGCGGTCGCCGTCGGCGGCGCCCCGGCGAGAGTCGGCCAGCACCGGTAAGGAGCGCGTGCAGATCGCGTTCGCTGCGTGTGATGGGCATGAACGGTTCATGCTGCCGGCACATCTGAACCCGCGCCCTGGAATGACGCGTCTTTGACCTGCCAGGGCGTAGGAATGGCATTCACGACCCGCGGCGCGACCCGCCGGCGGCCGTGCGGCGGTACCCGAGCCCTGGCGAACGCGACGCCCGTCCGCGTTCGCTTGCGGGCGCCCGATCGCGACGGACTCGCCCATCGCTCTTGCAAGGATCCGACATGCCCGCACGCTGGACCCGCCGTAGCGTGATCTGGGCCGTGTTGGGCGCGGCCGTGCTGACCGCCGCGATCGGCCTGATCGCCCTCAACCTGGCGGGGCCGGAAAAGCAGCTGTTGCATGCCCTGCCGCATCGCTATCCGGTGGCCTCGTCGCAGTTCCGACGCGAAATGGGCACCTTGCTCGGCCCTTCGCTGCTGTCCGAAAATCATGTGACCGGCTTGCAGAACGGCGACGAGATTTTCCCGGCGATGCTCCAGGCGATCCGCTCGGCACAGCGCACGATCGCCTTCGAAACCTATATCTACTGGTCGGGCGACACCGGCCGCGCGTTCAGCCAGGCCCTGTCCGAACGCGCGCGCGCCGGCGTGCAGGTCTACCTCACCGTCGACTGGCTCGGCAGCAGCAAGATGGACGCGGCGCAGATCGAGGAGATGAAGCGCGCCGGCGTGCACATCCGCCAGTACCGGCCGCTGGCCTGGTACAACCTGGACCGGGTGAACAACCGGACCCACCGCAAACTGCTGATCGTCGACGGCACGGTGGGGTTCACCGGCGGCGTCGGTATCGCCGATCAGTGGCAGGGCCATGCCCAGGATCCGCAGCATTGGCGCGAGTCGCATTTCCGCGTCGAAGGGCCGGTGGTAGCGCAGATGCAGGCGGGCTTCAACGACAACTGGGTCAAATCCACCGGCGTGGTCCTGCACGGCGCCGGCTTCTACCCGCCGCTGACCCGCGCCGGCGACATGGACGCGCAGTTGTTCATCAGCTCCCCGGCCGGCGGCAGCGACAGCATGCATCTGATGGTGCTGATGGCGATCGCCGCGTCCGAGCGCACCATCGACCTGGCCGCCGCCTATTTCGTGCCCGACGACCTGGTACGGCGGGCCCTGCTCGATGCCCGCCGCCGCGGCGTGCGCATCCGCATCCTCGTGCCCGGCGAACACACCGACTCCGATGCGGTGCGCCTGGCTTCGAAGGCGCAGTGGGAGACCCTGATCCAGGCCGGCATCGAGTTCTACGAATACCGGCCGACCATGATGCATATCAAGATGCTGATCGTGGACGGCGAACTCGTCTCCGTGGGGTCGACCAACTTCGACATACGCTCGTTCCGCCTCAACGACGAAGCCAGCCTCAACGTCTACGACCGCAGCTTCGCCGCGGATATGACCGCCGTCTTCGATGCCGACCTGCGCCAATCGCGCCGCTACACGCTGCAGGACTGGCGCGACCGCCCCTGGAAAGAGCGGCTGTTCGAGAAGTTCGTGCTGCCGCTCAAATCGCAGCTCTAGCCTTGCGCTTCGAGCCGCATGCGACTCCGCTCACGCGCAGTTCCGAGCGAGCGCGGATGAATGCGCGCGCAGGAGCGCACGACAGGATGTTCACCGCGTCCGATGCAGCATCGGCCGGTCGGCGTCGACCGCCCCCTGCTCATCCTGCTGCGGAGTTTCGCCATGGCCAGCAAGAAAACCGCTACGCCCCGCTCCACGACACGCTCCACGACCCGCACTGGCGGCGCCACCCGCGACAGCCGCGGTCAGGGCGACGAACTCCACCAGCCTGCCGGCGGCAAACATCCGCCGCTGACGACCAACCAAGGCCTGCCCCTGTCGGACAACCAGAACTCGCTGCACGCGACGCCGCGCGGCCCGGGCCTGCTCGAAGACTTCATCCTGCGCGAGAAGATCACCCATTTCGACCACGAGCGCATTCCCGAACGCATCGTGCATGCGCGCGGCTCGGGCGCGCACGGCTACTTCGAACTGAGC
The DNA here is from genome assembly GCF_001428685.1 of Lysobacter sp. Root76. Taxonomy (GTDB): domain Bacteria; phylum Pseudomonadota; class Gammaproteobacteria; order Xanthomonadales; family Xanthomonadaceae; genus Lysobacter. The sequence continues at coordinate 78,707 of NZ_LMIK01000001.1, forward strand.
AAATCGCTGGCCCGCTATACGACGGCGCGCATCCTGACCGAGGTGGGCGAACGCACGCCGCTGTTCTGCCGCTTCTCGACGGTGGCCGGCGGCGCCGGCTCGATCGACACCCCGCGCGACGTGCGCGGCTTCGCGGTCAAGTTCTACACCCAGCAGGGCAACTGGGATCTGGTGGGCAACAACATCCCGGTGTTCTTCATCCAGGATGCGATGAAATTCCCGGACGTGGTGCATTCGGTGAAGATGGAGCCCGACCGCGGCTTCCCCCAGGCCGCCAGCGCCCACGACACGTTCTGGGACTTCATCTCGCTCACGCCCGAAGCCATGCACATGATCATGTGGGCGATGTCGGACCGCGCGATCCCGCGCTCGCTGCGCATGATCGAGGGCTTCGGCGTGCATAGCTTCCGTCTGCTCAACGCCAAGGGCGCCTCGACCTTCGTCAAGTTCCACTGGCGGCCCAAGCTGGGCCTGCAGTCGGCGGTCTGGGACGAGGCCTGCAAGCTGGCCGGCGCCGACCCGGACTTCCATCGCCGCGATCTGTTCGAGGCGATCGAGAACGGCGACTACCCGGAGTGGGAGCTGGCGGTGCAATTGTTCACTCAGGAACAGGCCGACGCCTTTCCGTTCGACCACCTCGACGCGACCAAATTGATTCCGGAAGAACTGGTTCCGCTGACGGTGATCGGGCGCATGGTCCTGGATCGCTGGCCGGACAACTTCTTCGCCGAGACCGAACAGGTCGCCTTTTGCCCCTCGCACGTGGTCCCCGGCATCGATTTCTCCAACGACCCGCTGCTACAGGGCCGTCTGTTCTCCTATCTGGACACCCAGCTTTCGCGGCTGGGCTCGCCGAATTTCCACCAGTTGCCGATCAACGCCCCCAAATGCCCGTTCGCCAATCTGCAGCGCGATGGCCACATGCAGATGCGGGTGCCGCGCGGCCGCGTCAACTACGAACCCAGTTCGCTGGACCCGCAGTCGCCGCGCGAAACGCCAGCGGGATTCCGCAGCGCTTCCGTGCCCGCCGACGACGGCGCCAAGGGTCGGGTGCGGCCGGAAAGCTTCGCCGACCACTACAGCCAGGCGCGGCAGTTCTACCGTAGCCAGACTCCTTACGAGCAGGCGCACATCGCCTCGGCGCTGGTGTTCGAACTGTCCAAGGTCGGCACCGCGCACGTGCGCGAGGCCATCGTCGGCCACCTGCGTCATATCGACAGCGCCTTGGCCCGTCGGGTCGCCGATGGTTTGGGCCTGGCCGCACTGCCCGCAGCGCCGCCTGCTGCGGTCGCAGCCAAGGACCTGCCGGTCTCCCCGCCGCTGCAGATCATCGGCAAGATGAAATCCACCCTGCAGGGGCGCTGCGTCGGCCTGCTGATCGACGACGGCTCCGATGCCGGCACCGTGCGGGCCTTGCGCAAGGCGGTCGAGGCTGCCGGCGCACGGGTCAAGATCGTGGCGCCGCGCATCGGCGGCGCCAAATTGAGCGACGGCAAGCCGCAGACCGCCGACGGTCAGCTCGCCGGCACGCCATCGGTGGTGTTCGACGCGGTCGCCGTGGTGTTGGCGGACAAAGCCGGCAAGCGCCTGGCCAAGGAAGGCGCCGCGATCGACTTCGTGCGCGACGCCTACGGCCATCTCAAGGCGATCGCGGTGGACCAGGGCGGTCAATGGCTATTGGATGCGGGCGGGATCGAACGCGACGAGGGCGTGGTCGATGCCAGCGATGCGCGCTCCTTCGTGGCTGCGGCCAAGGGCCGTCTGTGGGAGCGCGAAGCCAAGGTCCGGACGTTGGCCTGAGCCTGCGTGCGAGGTCGGCGTCGCCGCCGCGGTCGGCTGAGCCGCGATCATGGGGCGTCGCCTTCCTCGGCACGCCCCTCGCATCGGCGACGGGAAAGCGCGCCAGGAGCGCCATGCGAAAGGCGGACGGCGCAAGCGAAGGACGGCCAGACCTGGCTAGAAGGCGCGCTTCCTGGCGGTCTTCCTGGTCTGCCGCAACCATTCCCCTAGCGGCACCGTCTTTGGGTCCGAAGGCTTCGGTATCGCTGGTCCAAGCTTGCCGTACTGCGCCAACACATTCTCCAGCCTCAGACTCGCCTGCTCCAAGGCCTCATCGCCGATCGCGGCCGCATCCCGAATGATCGGACCGGAAAGGCGCACGTAAGTCGCCCAGAAGTCGGCTTCGTCGAGGTTGTCCGCCACCAGCTCAGGCATTTGCTCGACCAGGGCGTCTATGCGCTGGCTGATGGTTGTTGGCGCGCGATTGTTCATTCGAGTCGGGCATCTTAGCAATTTCGGCCTGCACCAAGCGCGCGCGGCGGCGACGGCCTTTCACCTTGCTCTACCGAGCCGAATGCAAAGATCGCCTTTCCGGCGGCCGCTCGCCCCTACCTTAGTCTCCGATGCCTCAGCTATGGAGGATCTTCAGCCGTTGGTTGCGCTTGCGCAGGCGTTTGTGGCGCTGGCGACGTGCAGCCGGCCAGAGCACGCTGCAAGCCGAAGAACCGTTGCGCTCGCAGTTGTTCAATGCCGAGCAGATGGAGTCGCACGGCAAGGCGCTGACCCGCTCGCATCACGTGCATGCGCGCGCCGGCCCGGAACGCCTGCTGGACCGGCTGGAAGAGAACGAAGGCCTGCTGGACGATGCCAGCACGGTCCTGACCCGGATGGTCCAGGACGAGATGCGCATCACTCCGGCCGGCGAGTGGCTGCTGGACAACTTTTACCTGATCGAAGAACAGATCCACACCGCGCGCCGGCACCTTCCCAAAGGCTATAGCCGCCAGCTGCCCTCCTTGCGGCAGGGCCCCTCCGCCGGTCTGCCGCGCGTGTACGACCTGTCGCTGGAAGCCATCGCCCACGGCGACGGCCGCATCGACGCAGAAACCATCAGCCGTTTCGTCGCCGCCTACCAATCGATCACGCCGCTGAAGCTGGGCGAGCTGTGGGCGATTCCGATCATGCTGCGGCTGGCGTTGATCGACAACCTGCGGCGCATGGCGGTACGGGTCATGCATGACGCGGCCGACCACCGCCTGGCCAGCGAGTGGGCCGATCTGCTGAACGAGACGGCCGCGGAGAACCCCAAGAACGTGGTGCTGATCGTCGCCGACATGGCGCGCTCCCGGCCGCCCTTGTCGGGCGCGTTCGTGTCCGAGCTGACCCGGGGGCTGCAGGGCCGCGGGGCGGTGTTCTCGATGCCGATCACCTGGCTGGAGCAGTGGGTCGCCGACGGCGGCCGCAGCATCGAAGAGCTGGTGCACCTGGAAAGCCAGCAACAGGCCGCCGACCAGGTGTCGATCAGCAACAGCATCGGCAGCCTGCGTTTCCTGGCCAACATGGATTGGCGCGAGTTCGTCGAGAACATGAGCGTGGTCGATCGCCGATTGCGCGAAGACCCCGCCGGCACGTATGCCCTGATGGATTTCAACACCCGCGACAGCTACCGCCATGTGGTGGAGAAGATGGCGCGGCTGAGCGGCGCCAGCGAACAGGAGGTGACGGACATCGTGCTGCAGCTGGCGCAGGCGGCAGCGGAGGCGACCGCGGCCGACGACGACCGGACCCATGTCGGCTATTACCTGGTCGACGACGGCGTGGTGCAGACGCGGGCGGCGCTGGCCGCGTCGGATGCGAAGCACCGGCCGGTGCGTTTGCGTCCCCGGCGTATCCCGCTGCCGGTCTACCTGGCGCCGATCGCCGCGATCGCCGGGCTGTTCGCCTGGGGCCTGTTGTCGGAAAGCTCCGGCATGCGGCAACAGGTGCCGCTGTGGCTGCTGGCGGCGTTGGCGTTGCTGGCCTTCAGCGAGCTGGGCATCGCCCTGGTCAACTGGCTCGCGACCGTGCTGATGGCGCCGCGGCCGTTGCCGCGGATGGATTTCTCCAAAGGCATCCCGGTCGATTCGCGCACCCTGGTCGTGGTGCCTTGCATGCTCGGCAGCGTCGAGGGGGTGGACAGCCTGGTGGAGGGGCTGGAAGTGCGCTTCCTGGCCAATCGCGACCGCCACCTGCATTTCGCCTTGCTGAGCGATTTCCTGGACGCCGACCAGCAAACGCTGCCCGGCGATGAGGCGCTGCTGGCGCGGGCCCGGCAACAAATTGCGCAGCTCAACGCCCGCTATGCCGCCGAAAGCGGCGACCTGTTCTTCCTGTTCCATCGCCCACGTCAGTGGAATCCGCGCGAGGGCCGCTGGATGGGCCACGAGCGCAAGCGCGGCAAGCTGGCGGCGCTGAACCGGCTGCTGCGCGGCGGAGCGCACGACGAGTTCCTGCAGGTGATCGGCAATACCGAAGTGCTGAGCCAGGTGCGCTACGTGATCACCCTGGATACCGACACCCGCCTGCCGCGCGATGCGGCCCGCGAGTTCGTCGGCACGCTGGCGCATCCGCTGAACCGCGCCCGCTTCGACAGCCGCCGGCGCCGGGTCGTGCGCGGTTACGGCATCCTGCAACCCAGCGTCGGGACCAGCCAGAGCGGACGCCGCAGTACGCGCTATGCGCGCATGTTCGGCAGCGAGCCCGGCATCGACCCGTATACCCGCACCGTATCGGACGTGTACCAGGATCTGTTCGGCGAGGGTTCTTTCGTCGGCAAAGGCATCTACGACGTGGATGCGTTCGAATCGGCGCTCGCCGATCGCTTCCCGGACAACCGCATCCTCAGCCACGATCTGCTGGAAGGCTGCTACGCACGCGCCGGACTGGTCAGCGACGTGCGCCTGTTCGAGGACTATCCGTCGCGCTATGCGGCCGATGTGAAACGGCGCTACCGCTGGATACGCGGCGACTGGCAGTTGCTGCCCTGGCTGCTGCCGTGGGTGCCGCGCGCGCGCGGCGGCTACGAGCGCAACCCTTTGTCGTGGCTGTCGCGCGGCAAGCTGCTGGACAACCTGCGCCGCAGCCTGGTGCCGGCAGCGGCCACGGCGCTGTTGCTGCTGGGCTGGCTGTTCTCGCCGCATCCGCTGGCCTGGACGGCATGGCTGCTGTGCCTGTGGCTGCTGCCCGTGCTGGTGCCGGTGCTGCGCGACGTCTTCATGATTCCCGTGGACATGCCGCTGGAAACCCACCTGGTCCAGGTCGGAAAATCCACGCTGCGCCAATTGCTGCGCGCCGCGGTCAGTCTGGCCTGCCTGCCCTACGAAGCCTTCCTGAGCCTGAGCGCGATCGCGCGCACTTTGTGGCGGTTGGCGATCAGTCGCCGCCACTTGCTGCAGTGGAACCCGTCCAGCGAAGTGGAACGCAACCTCGGCAGCGGCATGAGCGCGGAGTTGCGCGGCATGGCCGCCGCGCCGCTGTTCGCCGTGGCCGTGGCGGCGCTGCTGGCCGTCGCCCAACCCCGCTCGCTGTGGGTGGCGATTCCCCTGTTGGGCCTGTGGCTGCTGTCGCCGGCCCTGATGGCCTGGCTGGGCCATCCGCCCGCGCAGCGCGACGCGGACCTGTCCGCCGCGCAATTGGCGTTCCTGGGCCGTCTGGCCCGCCGCACCTGGGGCTTCTTCGAAACCTACGTGCGCGCCGAAGATCATTGGCTGCCGCCGGACAACGTGCAGGAGCACCCCGCGCTGGTGGTCGCGCGCCGCACCTCGCCGACCAATATCGGCCTGTCGCTGCTGGCCAACCTGTCGGCCTACGATTTCGGCTATCTGCAGGTGGGCGGCGTGATGGAACGCACGCGCCTGGTGTTCGCCACGCTCGACACCCTGCCGCGCCACCGCGGGCACTTCTACAACTGGTACGACACCGAAACCCTGCAGCCGCTGCCGCCGCATTACATTTCCACGGTCGACAGCGGCAATCTGGCCGGCCATCTGCTGACTCTGCGCCAGGGACTGCTGGCCCTGGCCGATGCACCGGTGCTGGCGCCCAGCACCTTCGCGGGCCTGGCCGACACCTTGGGCGTGCTGCAAGAAGTCCGCCGCGCCGCCGGCCACGACGACGACGCGCTGAGCCAGGCCCTGAGCGACTTCCGCGCCACGCTCGACCCGGCACTGGCGCAAGCGCCCGCCAACGTCCGCGATGCGGAACGGACCTTGGCGCATCTGGTCGTGCGCGCCGACCGGATCCTGGCCGTATGGCCGGCGAGCGAGGACCCGAAAGCGAACCGTTGGGCCGCCGCGCTGGCCGACGCCTGCCGGTCCGCGCATGCCGAGCTGCAGTTCTTCGTCCCCGACCCGGCCGCGCCCGCCGCCATGGCCTATGGCGACCGCATCCCGACCCTGCGCGAGCTGCAGACGCAATCGTCCGATACGCAGGCGCAAACCCGGGCACGCGAACGCGTCCACCAGCTCGAACGCCTCGCCCATATCGCCGGGCAGTTCTCGCTGATGGAGTACGACTTCCTGTACGACCGCCCGCGCAATCTGCTATCGATCGGCTACAACCTGGACGAACATCGGCTCGACGCCGGCTACTACGACCTGCTGGCATCGGAAGCGCGGCTGTGCAGTTTCGTGGCCATCGCCCAGGGCCAGCTGCCGCAGGACAGCTGGTTCGCGCTGGGGCGGCTGCTGACCGAAGTCAACGGCGACGCGACCCTGCTGTCGTGGAGCGGCTCGATGTTCGAGTACCTGATGCCGCAACTGGTGATGCCCAGCTATCCGGACACCCTGCTCGATCAGACCTCGCGCCACGCGGTGGAGGCGCAGATCGTGCACGGCGCCCAGCGTTCGGTGCCCTGGGGCGTGTCCGAGTCCGGCTACAACACGGTCGATGCGCGCATGAACTACCAGTACCGTGCGTTCGGCGTTCCGGGGCTCGGGCTCAAGCGCGGCCTGGGCCAGGATCTGGTGATCGCGCCCTACGCCAGCATGATGGCGCTGATGGTGGCGCCCGAAGCCGCCTGCCAGAACCTGCAGCGGCTGACCGCCTTGGGTTTCGGCGGCGAGTTCGGCCTGTACGAAGCCATCGACTACACCCCGGCGCGCGTGCCGCACGGCCAGGAATGCGTGGTGGTGCGTTCGTTCATGGCCCACCATCAGGGCATGGGGCTGCTGTCCCTGGACCACCTGCTGCGCCAGCAGCCCATGCAGCGGCGCTTCGTCGCCGACGCCGAATTCCAGGCCACGCTGCTGCTGTTGCAGGAGCGCATCCCGCATACCGGCGTGTTCCATCCGCACGAGGCCGAGACCCTGGGCACGCGCGCCACGGTCGGCGAGACCGAAACCCAGCTGCGCATCTTCCGCAATCCCGGAACCACGCGGCCGTCCGTGCAGTTGCTGTCCAACGGGCGCTATCACGGGCTGCTGACCAGCGCGGGCGGCGGCTACAGCCGGCAACAGGACATGGCGGTCACGCGCTGGCGCGAGGACGGCACCCGCGACCATTGGGGCAACTTCTGCTACCTGCGCGATGTCGGCAGCGGCGAATACTGGTCCGCCGCCCTGCAGCCGACCGGCGTACCCATCGAACACTACGAAGCGATCTTCTCCGACGCCAAGGCCGAGTTCCGCGGACGCAAGCGCGGCTACGAGAGCCACCTGGAAATCGCCATCTCGGCCGAAGACGACATCGAGCTGCGCCGGCTGCGCCTGAGCAACCGCAGCCGACGCACCCGCACGATCGAGATCACCACCTATGCCGAAGTGGTGCTGGCCCCGGCCATCGCCGACGAGCTGCATCCTGCCTTCAGCAACCTGTTCGTGCAATCGGAGATCCTGAGGCAGAAGCAGGCGCTGCTGTGCACGCGGCGGCCGCGCGCGCACGACGAGGTGCCGCCGTGGATGTTCCATCTGGTCGCCGTGCACGACGCCGACATCGGCGCGATTTCCTACGAAACCGATCGGGCGCGCTTCCTAGGCCGCGGCAACACCCCGCGCACGCCGCGAGCGCTGTCGGCCGACGAAGCGCTGTCGGATACGCAGGGCTCGGTGCTGGACCCGATCGTGGCGATCCGTTGCCGGATCGAACTGGCGCCGGAACAGACCGCGATGATCGACATGGTCTACGGCGTGGGCGCGGACCGGGAAGCCTGCACGGGATTGGTCGACAAGTACCGCGACCGCCGCCTCGCCGATCGCGTGTTCGACCTGGCCTGGACCCACAGCCAGGTGGTTCGGCGCCAGATCAACGCCTCGCAGGCCGATGCCCAGCTGTACGAACGCCTGGCCGGGCTGATCGTCTACGCGCACCCTTTTCTGCGCGCCGACCCCGAGGTGCTGCTGCAGAACCAGCGCGGCCAGTCCGGCTTGTGGGGGCATGCGATCTCCGGCGACCTGCCGATCGTGCTGCTGCAGATCTCCGATGCCGACAACATCGAACTGGTGCGGCAGATGGTGCAGGCGCATGCCTACTGGCGGCTCAAGGGCCTGCGCGCCGACCTGGTGATCTGGAACGAGAGCAAGGCCGGCTATCGGCAGCAGTTGCAGGACCAGATCCTGGGCATGATCTCGGCCGATCCGGAAGCCAACATACTGGACCGGCCCGGCGGCATCTTCGTGCGCCCGGCCCAGCAGATATCGCAGGAAGACCGCATCCTGCTGCAATCGGTGGCACGGGCGATCATCAGCGATCAACGCGGCACTTTGGCCGCGCAGATCGGCCGACACGTGCCGCCCGAACGGCCGGTGCCCGCCTTGTTGCCCGAGGGCCCGCCGGAAATACCGTCCTATGCGTCGGATACGAACGCGGCGAACGGACTGCCACCGCCCAGGATCGACAACGCGGCCGACGACGCCTGGCCGTTCGATGCGGTGGCCGACGAGTTCCTGTTCGACAACGGCACCGGCGCCTTCTCCGCCAACGGGCGCGAGTACGTGATCGTCTCGCGCGAGGGCGCACCGACGCCGGCGCCTTGGTCCAACGTGATGGCCAACGCCAAGCTCGGCACGGTGGTCAGTGAGAGTTCGCCGGGCTACACCTGGTTCGAGAATGCGCACGAGTTCCGCCTGACGCCGTGGCACAACGACCCGGTCGCCGACAGCGGCGGCGAGGCCTACTACCTGCGCGACGAGGACAGCGGACAGATTTGGTCGCCGATGCCCCTGCCCTGTCGCGGGCATGGCGACTACCGCACCCGCCACGGCTTCGGCTACAGCGTCTACGAGCATGTCGAGGACGGCATCGCCAGCGAACTGTGGGTGTATGTGGACGTCGAGGATGCGGTCAAGTTCTCGGTATTGAAGCTGCGCAATCTGTCCGGCCGCGCGCGCCGCCTGTCCGTCACCGGCTATGTGGAATGGATACTGGGCGACCTGCGGGTGAAATCGCAGATGCACGTGGTCAGCGAACTGCATGCCGACAGCGGCCTGCTGACCGCGCGCAACCCCTACAACACCGAGTTCAGCGGACGCGTCGCCTTCTTCGACACCGATGCCGACGGCTGCAGTTACACCGCCGACCGCACCGAGTTCCTGGGCCGCAACGGCAGCCTGGGCGAGCCGGCGGCCTTGCGACGCGAGCGCCTGTCGGGCCGGCTCGGGGTCGGCCTGGACCCCTGCGCGGCCATCCAGGTGCCGATCGACCTGGCCGACGGCGAGGAACTGGAAACGGTGTTCCGCCTGGGCATAGGCAAGGACCAGAACGAAGCGCTGAAACTCGCGACCCAGGTGCGCGGTACGCAACGCGCGCACGACGCGCTGGACGCGGTGCGCATCCACTGGCATGCCCTGCTGTCGACCGTACGGGTGAAGACGCCGGACCCCAGCGTCGACGCCCTCGCCAACGGCTGGTTGCTGTACCAGACCCTGGCCTGCCGCTATGTCGCGCGCAGCGGCTACTACCAGTCCGGCGGCGCGTTCGGTTTCCGCGACCAGCTGCAGGACACCATGGCGACCGTGCACGCCAAGCCGGCGCTGACCCGGGAGCACCTGCTGCTCTGCGCAGCGCACCAGTTCCCGCATGGCGATGTACTGCACTGGTGGCATCCGCCGCAGGGCCGCGGCGTCCGCACCCGCTGTTCGGACGACTATCTGTGGCTGCCGCTGGCCGCCTGCCGCTACCTGACGGTGACCGGCGATACCGGCGTACTGGACGAGAACGTGCGCTTCATCGAGGGACGCCCGGTCAATCCCGACGAAGAGTCCTACTACGACATGCCGGTTGCGTCCTACCTGCAGCAGCCGTTCTACGAGCACTGCGTGCTGGCGCTGAGGCGCGGCTGCGATCTGCTGGGCGAACGCGGCCTGCCGCTGATCGGAACCGGCGACTGGAACGACGGCATGAACCGGGTCGGCGAAGCCGGTCGCGGCGAGAGCGTATGGCTGGGCTTCTTCCTGTTCGATGCCCTGCAGCGTTTCGCGGATGTGGCGCAGGCGCGCGGCGACGACATCTTCACCGACTATTGCCGCGAGCAGGCGCAGCGCCTGCGCGATAACCTGGAAGCCCACGCCTGGGACGGACAGTGGTATCGCCGCGCCTGGTTCGACGACGGCACGCCGCTGGGGTCGACCCAGAGCGACGAATGCAGGATCGACTCCATTTCGCAGAGCTGGTCGGTGCTCTCGGGCGCGGCGGATCCTGCGCGTGCGCGGCAGGCCATGGATTCCCTGGACCAGTATCTGGTGCGACGTGAGGCCGGGCTGATCCAGTTGCTGGATCCGCCGTTCAACAAGACCGCCAAGGACCCGGGCTATATCCGCGGTTACGTGCCCGGTGTGCGCGAGAACGGCGGCCAGTACACGCATGCCGCGGTGTGGGCGGCCATGGCGTTCGCCGCGCAAGGCGATGCGAGGCGCGCCTGGGAGCTGGCGCGCATGATCAACCCCATACACCACGCAGGCAACGCGGACGACGCCGCACGCTACAAGGTGGAGCCTTACGTGCTGGCCGCCGACGTGTATGGGGTAGCGCCGCACGTGGGCCGCGGCGGATGGACCTGGTACACCGGTTCGGCCGGCTGGATGTACCGGCTGCTGACCGAATCCCTGCTGGGCCTGCAACGCAGCGGCGATCGCATGCGGCTGCAGCCTTGCCTGCCCGCGGACTGGCCCGAGTACCGGTTGCAGTACCGCTATGGCAGCAGCCTGTACTCGATCCGCGTCCGGCAACACGATGAGGGGTCCGCGACGCTGAGCCTGGATGGCGAGCAGCAGCCGGGGTTCGAATTCGCGCTGATCAACGACGGCGCGATGCACCAGGTCGAGGCGCTTTGGCCGCGCTCGCCTGCATGAAGACCAAGCCGCAACTGGATGCGGAGCTCGACCGCCTGGCGCGGATGCTGCCGCCCTGGCTGGAAAAACTCCGTCATCCCGCGCAGTTTTGGCCGCAGTTCGACGCCCTCGCTCAGGAAATTCTCACCGACGCCGCTGCGGACGACCGCGTCCATGTGCTGCAACGCCTGCACGCCATGCTGATCGAAAACGGAGTCGAAGCGGACCCATCGAAACGCGAAACCGCCCCGCCCTTTCCTCCTGCAAGCTCGAATGCAGGCGGTCGATGAATCGCATCGCAAGGCTCCGGGCAGAGGGCGCCGCAACAGCGCATGCAGGCACCGCCACGGTGAGCCCAGCGCTTTCAATGGCGTGAACCGAGTTACCGGAACGCGGCGGCCCAAGAACACGAAAGGGCCGGAAGCCTCGATGGCTTTCCGGCCCTTCTGAGCCTTGCCGAAACGGGACCCTTAGCGCCCGTCTTTGTCCGCGTCGCCCGGCATCGCGCGCTCGATGTAATGCCAACCCTCGCGCACGGCGTGCCTGGCCTCGTCCCAGGGCAGACGCGATGCGGAGCGGGTTTCATCCCACTTGCGCTGCAGATCGCTCTCGACGGAGTCGAAGCTCCTGCCGCGATACGTTCCGTAGGTGTCGTAGCCGTACTTGTAGGCCGGCTCGTAATCGCTCCATTCGCGCCCCGAAATGTAGGTCGGGGAATTCCGGTATTCGTTGCGGAAATAGGTGACGTACTCGGTCGGGTTGACCGCTTCCGCGATCGAATCGCCGGCCTTGGCGCCCACCACACCACCGACTACCGCTCCCACCGCACTGCCGGCGGGTCCGGCGGCTGAGCCGATCGCCGCTCCTGCGATCGCGCCCGCAACCGCACCAGTGCCTGCACCGACGCTATGGTCTTTTTTGACATCGCTCATTTCGCATACTCCTGTGGGGGACCGGCGCTAATCGGCACCGGCAAATCCACTCTAGGCATGCTGCGGAATAGGAGCGTGAATTGTCGTGGCAGCGCCGATGGAGCGTTTAGTTTCGATTGAAGGAATTGCAAAAAATGTGAAGGATGATGAGGTGAATAGCGCTCACACGGCGTCGCGGACTCGGGCCTTCTTGATCGCCGACAGAGCCGAGTAGTACCCGCCCATCAGGGTTGAGCGCGCCGAGTATCGCTGTGTTCCGATGTCCCGGCTGCCTACGCTCGCCGCCTTTATCCCGCAGCCAATAAGCGCAAGGCCAACCAAGCCGGCACGCCGACATAGAACGCCAGACGGCCCAGCCATTCCAGCGCGTCCCGCAGGGCGGCTGCGTGCGTGGACCGCAGCGCCATGGCCAGCACGACGACAGTTTCGATCGCGACCCGCAGTAACGCGGCGAACAGCATCAGACCGATCGACCACGACGCCCACCAGATCAGCAATCCGCTGAGGTAGGCACGGAGCCCATAGCTGTAGTACTCGCCGAAGCTGCCGCCGAAGGCGATGACCTGATGCAGACGGAAGGCGACCAGCGCCAGCAGCAACGGGAACAGGGCGAACTTCAGCAGCGCATGGTCCAACCGGGGCCGGCGTGCGTCCGCGCGCGCCTGGGCCAGGTCCGCCAAGCCGCGCGCGAGGCCGCCCTCCCAGCGCTGCGGCACGCCGGTCGCGGCCAACATGCGTTGCAATGCGTTCGGGCGCGTCAGCGCCAGGCAGCGCGTCCAGCGCGGCCCTTCGGCCAGGCGCACGTCGACGCCGCTGCGCGGCAATGGAACGCGCCAGGGCCGTAGCGCGGCGATCGACGCCACCGGCATTTCGATCCGCTGCCGGCGTTGCTCCAGCACCAACAGCGGGCCCTCGACGCGCGCTTGCGCGACGAACGCGCGCCCGATCGCCCACGCGGCCACGAGCGGCGCCACCACGGCGGCGGCGAACAGCCCGAGCTGCGACAGCGACTGGATCTGCAAGCCTGTGCGCAGCAGCATGTCGAAGGCCAGCCACAGCAGCCCCGCGCCCGCGCCCAGCCTCAGCGCGCCGGCCAGCGCACGCCAGAACGGTGTGAACACGACGACCTCGACCGTCGATTCCGCCTCCGGCACGGGCTTTGCACGGCGCCGCGAGGCTTGCCACGCGGCCAGCGCCGCCAGGCCGAGCAGGAACGCCGCAGCCGCGCGCCCTACCCAATCGCCCCAGCGCACCATCAAGGTGGGCGATGGATCGCGGGCGCTAACGAAGGCCGTCAGCACCGCCTGGTCGCCCATCGAAGTGCTCGCCAGCACTTCGCCGGTGTCGTCGATGATCGCGCTGAGTCCGTTGGTGGTGACGCGCACCTGCGGCAGCCGCGTTTCGATGCTGCGGAAGGCGGCGACCGCCAGGTGCAGGCGGGCGCCGACAGGATAGGCGGTGAACCAGGAGTCGTTGGACATGCCGACGATGGCCTGCGCGCCGAGCCGCGCGCCGTCGATGGCCAGATCGCTGTGCACGTCGTCCAGGCAGATCAGCGGCACGACGTTGACCTCGCGCCCGTCCGCGCTGCGCAACGGCAGCACGCGCGCGCCGTCGCCCGGCCGCCAGCCGCCGGCCCACGGCAGCCAGCGGCGCAACCAAGGCCCATCCAGCCAGGCCGGCACGTACTCGGTCAGCGGAAACGGATGGGTCTTGCGATAGGCGCCGAGCATGCCCTTGGCGGGCTCGAGGAAGGCGGCCGCGTTGTATTCGCCCTGCCCATCCCGGTCGTAGGTGCCGAACACCAGGGGCACGCCCGCGGCATCGACGAAGCCCTGAATCTCACGGTCCAAGGCTGCGCCGTCCTCGCTGCGCGGGCTGCCGAAGCTGGTGGGGTACACGGTTTCCGACCACAGCAGCACGTCCGCATCGTGATCGCGGATCGCCGACCAGGACAAGGCGTAATGCGTGTCGAGCACGTGCCGGACCACGGCGTACGCGCCCATTTCCCGGCGCAGCCGCTCATAGTCGGTGATGCTGGCCTGGACCATGGCGACGCGCAGCGTCGGCGCATCGTCGACCGGAGGCGCCTGCAAGGCGGCCCGCCGCACCAGGCCGTAGCCGGCCATGCAGGCGACGATGACCGATGCCAGCGCCAGCGGCCGCAACAGCGTGCGCGCGCCGCGGCCGCGCTGCTCCATGGCGAAGGCCACCGCCTCGTTGATCAGCAGCAGCAACAGGGTGATGCCCGCCGCGCCGCCGAGGTCGGCGACCTGACGCAGCACCGCGGACGAAAACAAGCCATGCCCCAGCGTGTCGCCCAACAGCTTCGGCGCCAGCCACTCGCAGGCCACCCATGCGCAGGCCGCGGCCAGTGCGCGTAGTACCGGCCCGTAACGGCGCCCGGCCCACTGGCGCACCAGCGCGAACGCGATGAATTGCGGTTGCAACAACGGCGCCGACACGAGCAGCGCCACTGTCCCCGTCGACGCCCCGACCCCGGTGTAGGCGCCGATCGCGGCACCGAACCAGTGAAACGCCGCCGCGACGAAGGCAATGCTCATCAGCGCGGCGTTCGCCGACACGCGCAGCATGGTCCTGTCGGTGGCGAGCACCAGCAGCCACGGCACCAGCGCAACGAAGCCCAGCCCCCAGGCGGGGCCGCCGCGAGCGTACAGGCCGAGCAAGACAGCGGTGGCGAGGATGCCGGCGATGCTGCGCCAGCGGGACGGAGACAACCGTTCCTTGGTCAAGTCGAAGAACTCCGGGTCGCGGTCTTAGCGCGGAGGAATGCGGATCTGCCGCAACGGCATTCCGGGCGGCGCGAGCGCCGGCGGCACGACGCGGTCGGGCGGCATCGCAATCGGCCGGCCCTGGCGGTCGTACAGCGTGAAGTCGGGCGAGAACATCAGGATCGGCTCGATCGGAACGCCTTCGTCGGTGACCTGATGGTGGCGGACATAGCCCTCGGGCAGTTCGAAGCCTTCCGGCACGGCCAGGCCGAGCAGCGGCGGGCTGGTGCCGGGCGGATTGAACGCGCCCAGGCCCGTGCGGACCCCGGCTTGCTGCAAGGCTTCGATCACCTGCGCGCCGGTGGGTTCCGGATCGCCGGGTTGGAAGTAAGCGGCCAGATCGTCGGGATCGTTGCTCGGCATCGCCTGCGGTTCCTGCGGCGACGCGGCTTGCAGCGCGACGCGCGTGGATGAAGGTCCGCCGTCCGCCGGGATTGCCGCCGCGTCGCGATCCACGCCCGCCTGAGCGACGACGGCATTCGTCGCCTGCGCAGGTTCGGGCATCCGCAGCCACCACACCAGCGCCGCAGCGACCACGACGACGACCAGCACCGCCCACGGCAGCATCCTGCCGCGGGCAGTGGGCGTCTTCGGGATCACACGCAAGCCCTCGCCGTCCGCTCGGGACGACGGGGCTTGCGGATGGCGGCGCTTGGCCACGGCTCTGTGCTCCGTCGGACTCGTACGTCAGGGATTGGCCGGCTGATAGACCGACAACGCCCAACCCATGCGCTCGTGGCCGTACTGGTTCCAGATCGGGCTGCGGCCATTGCTGAAGCTGGAGTAGCGCGGTGCGCCGCTGCCGGTGCTGCCGCCCCACAGGCCGGCCGACACCGTGCCGCCGGTGTAGGTCGGATGGGTGTCGTCGGACTGGATGTAGTCGAACGAGCTGGAGGACGAGACGAACTTGGTGTTGGCGTCGCGCAAGGTCGGACGCAGCGTCACCGCGGTGCGGGTGATGTAGCTGGCCTCGCTTTCTCCGGATACGTAGCGCAGCGCGTCGGAATCGATCTGACCGTCGCCGTTGCTGTCGTAGTCCGCGCCCATGTACTGGGCGAAGCTGTCCGCGCACTGGAAGCCCTTCTGGCGGGCGTACTCGCACATCCAGTAGTTCATCTTGGCCATCGCCGGCAGGAAGCGGTCGCGCAGGTTCACGGTCTGGCCGGTGCTGGCGTCGCGGCACGAGCTCTGCACGTTGTCGGCGTTGTAGCCGGGGTAGTACAGGTTGGAAACGATCTTGAGCTTGGTGTTGGCGTGGGCGTTGACGTTGATGTAATCCATCGCCGCCGCCACGTAGGTCTTGCAGGAATTGACCGCCGCATCCAGCCCGCTGTAGTCGCAGGTGCCGGTCTGCGACTTGAAGCTCGAACGCGCCTGCAGGCCGTCGTTGCCGCACATCTCGAAGCTCACCACGCGGGTGGAGGCGGCCTGCATGTAGGAACGCTCGGCGACGATCTTGTTGTTGTAGACGTCGCTGGCCACGGCGCCGGACTTGGCGCGGCGGATGCTTTCGATGTCGGCGTTCCAGCGCGCCGACAGGTATTCGGCGTCCACGGTCGGCGCCGAGTAACGCGCGGCATTGCTGATCGAGCCGTTGTAGCCGGCGAAGATCGAGTCGCCGTAGGCGACGACGCGGTACTTGGTGCTGGTCCCGGCCCGGTCGATGGTCCACGACACATTCTGGTTGAGCGTGCTGGCCATGGCCGGGGCCGACAGCGCGAGCAGCGCCACAGCCGAGAGCCACCGCCCCGCCCTATTGCGGAACAGAGTCTTCATCCTTAATTCCCCTTCGAGATGGTGCGCCACGGACACCGGCTGGTGTCCGATGAGAAAACGCGAAACCCAACTGCGAAACTCGACTCACGATGAGAACGCCCCGAGCTTCGGGCATCCCTCCCCCCGCCATCGCCCCAGACGCTAGCGTACGGTCCAGGGTCGCGCAATGTGCGCTGCAACAGCCGCAATGGGCTGCATCACGTTTCCGCACATGGGCGGGAGAAATCCATAGTTCCAGCTGAGGACTCCACGCATCGACGCGGACGCAAAGCGCGAAGCTTCGCGTCCGCAAGCCGCAACGACCAAGTCGCGAGCCCAATCGCATCAAGCGCAAGACGTTCCTGCCCGATGCCCGCGCATGCAAGCCCGAATCCGCCTTCCTTGCAGCCAGATCACGTCGCCATAGCAATTCCTGTGTTAATAGCGAGCCCTTGCGGTATTCCAATAGCCATCCGCCCATCGGGGACGTAGCCAATGGAAGAAGACTCTCCGCTCAAGACCCGGGTAAGCCGGCGGCAGGTGTTGATCGCCGGCACCGTATCGGCCGCAGCCACGACCCTGCCCATGATCGCCACCCTGGCCAACGAGGCCACCGCATCCGCGGAAACCAAGCCACCGGTGATGTCGAAGGTCGGCTTCGAGGTCAACGGCAAGCGGCACAGCCTCGAACTCGACACGCGCACCACCCTGCTCGATGCCTTGCGCGAACACCTGCGCCTGACCGGCACCAAGAAGGGTTGCGACCACGGGCAATGCGGCGCCTGCACCGTGATCGTCGACGGGCGCCGGATCAACTCGTGCCTGACGCTGGCGGTGATGCACGAGGGCGCGCGCATCACCACCATTGAGGGGCTCGGCATACCCGGACTCCTGCACCCGATGCAGGCGGCATTCGTGAAGCACGACGGTTACCAGTGCGGGTACTGCACGCCGGGACAGATCTGT
This sequence comes from Lysobacter sp. Root76, assembly GCF_001428685.1. Taxonomy (GTDB): domain Bacteria; phylum Pseudomonadota; class Gammaproteobacteria; order Xanthomonadales; family Xanthomonadaceae; genus Lysobacter. The sequence continues at coordinate 96,233 of NZ_LMIK01000001.1, forward strand.
TCGGCGGTCGCGATGATCGATGAGGTGAAGGCCGGCATCCCCAGCCACGTCACCGAGAATCTGCAGGCGAAGCCACGATTGACCGCCGCCGAGGTGCGCGAACGCATGAGCGGCAACATCTGCCGCTGCGGCGCCTATTCCAACATCGTCGACGCCATCGGCGAAGCGGCCGGAGGCCTGTCATGAAGGCCTTCGCCTACGAACGCGCGCGCACGCCGGCCGAAGCCGCGGCCGCCGTGGCGGCCACGCCGGGTGCGCGCTTCATCGCCGGCGGCACCAACCTGCTGGACCTGATGAAACTGGAAATCGAGACGCCGCCCCATCTGGTCGACGTGAACGGCATCGGGCTCGACGCGATCGCCAAAACCCGGGACGGCGGGCTGCGGATCGGCGCGCTGGTACGCAACACCGACCTGGCGGCCGACCGCCAGGTGCGCCGCGATTACCCGGTGCTCGCGCGGGCGCTGCTGTCCGGCGCGTCCGGACAGTTGCGCAACCGCGCGACGACCGCAGGTAACCTGCTGCAGCGCACGCGCTGCCCGTATTTCTACGATCCCCACCAGCCTTGCAACAAGCGCCGTCCCGGCAGCGGCTGTTCGGCCCTGGAAGGCTTCAGCCGCCACAACGCCATCGTCGGCACCAGCCAGGCCTGCATCGCCACCCATCCCAGCGACATGGCGGTGGCCATGCGCGTGCTCGACGCCGTCGTGGAAACCGTGGACCCGCAAGGCCAGTCCCGCAGCATTCCCATCGCCGACCTGCACCGCCTGCCCGGCGACACGCCACAGATCGAGCACAATCTGAAGCCCGCAGAGCTGATCACCGCGGTCACCCTGCCCAAACCGGTCGGCGGCCGGCAGATCTATCGCAAGGTGCGCGACCGCGCGTCGTACGCCTTCGCGCTGGTGTCGGTGGCGGCCATCGTCCAGCGCGACGGCAGCGGCCGGGTCGCGCTGGGCGGCGTGGCGCACAAACCGTGGCGCGTGGACGCCGCCGACGCAGCCATGCCGCAGGGCGCCAAGGCGGTCGCCGCGGCGCTGCTGGATGGCGCGCGCACCACCCACGACAACGCCTTCAAGCAGCCGCTGGTCGAACGCACGATCGCCGCCGTGCTGGTCGACGCAGGGAGGTCCGCATGAAGTTCGACCAGCCCGCGACCACCAATCCGATCGACCAGGGCAAGGTGATCGGCAAGGCCACCGATCGCATCGACGGCCCGCTCAAGACCACCGGAACCGCCCCCTACGCCTACGAGCGCCACGACGTCGTGCCCAACCAGGCCTACGGCTACGTGGTCGGCGCCGGCATCGCCAAGGGCCGGATCGCCCTCCTCGACGACAGCGCCGCACGCAAGGCGCCCGGGGTGCTGGCGGTGGTGACGGCGAAGAACGCCGGCAAGCTCGGCAAGGGCAAGTTCAATACCGCCAAGCTGCTGGGCGGGCCGGACATCCAGCACTACCACCAGGCCGTGGCGGTGGTCGTCGCCGAGACCTTCGAGCAGGCGCGCGCCGCCGCGCAGACGATCCGGGTGGACTACGTGCGCGCCAAGGGCGCCTACGACCTGGAGAAAGCCAAGGCCGGCGCGATCGCGCCGAAGAACGAAAAGCCCGACAGCGACGCCGGCGACTTCGCGACGGCGTTCGAAGCGGCGCCGGTCCAGTTCGACGGCACCTACACCACGCCGGACGAATCGCACGCCATGATGGAGCCGCACGCCTCCATCGCCGCGTGGGACGGCGACCAGCTCACTGTTTGGACGTCGAACCAGATGATCGACTGGGGCGTCGGCGATCTGTCTGCCACCCTGGGCATACCGAAGAAGAACGTGCGCCTGATGTCGCCCTACATCGGCGGCGGCTTCGGCGGCAAATTGTTCCTGCGCGCCGACGCGTTGCTGGCGGCGCTGGGCGCCCGCGCGGCGCGGCGGCCGGTCAAGGTCGCGCTGCAGCGCCCGTTGATGATCAACAACACCACCCATCGGCCGGCGACTATCCAACGCGTTCGCCTGGGCGCCGGCCGGGACGGCAAGCTCACCGCCATCGGCCATGAAAGCTGGTCCGGCGATCTGCCGGGCGGCGGCCTCGAAGTGGCCGTGCAGCAGACCCGCCTGCTCTACGCCGGCGCGAACCGCATGACCCGCATGCGGCTGGCCACGCTGGACCTGCCCGAAGGCAACGCGATGCGCGCACCCGGCGAAGCTCCCGGCCTGATGGTGTTGGAAGCGGCGATGGACGAGATGGCCGAAAAACTGGGCATGGACCCGGTCGAGTTCCGCATCCTCAACGACACCCAGGTCGACCCGGAGCAACCGCAGCGCCCGTTCTCGCAGCGGCGCCTGGTCGAATGCCTGCGTACCGGCGCCGAGCGCTTCGGCTGGAACAAGCGCTCGGCGAAACCCGGCAGCGTCCGCGACGGGCGCTGGCTGGTGGGCATGGGCGTGGCCGCCGCGTTCCGCAACAACCTGCTCACCCGGTCCGCCGCCCGCGTGCGGCTGGACGACAAAGGTATGGTCACAGTCGAAACCGACATGACCGATATCGGCACCGGCACCTACACGATCATCGCCCAGACCGCCGCCGAAATGATGGGCGTGCCGCTGCAGCGCGTGGCCGTGCGCCTGGGCGATTCCGCCTTCCCGGTCTCGTGCGGCTCCGGCGGGCAATGGGGCGCGAACAACTCCACCTCCGGCGTGTACGCGGCCTGCATCAAGTTGCGCGAGGCCGTGGCGCACAAGCTCGGCTTCGACGCCGCCACTGCCGAATTCTCCGACGGCCGCGTGCGCGACGGAACGCGCCAAGCCTCACTGGCGGACGCGGCGAAGGACGGCGAACTGGTGGCCGAGGACGCCATCGAGTACGGCGACCTGGACAAGAAATTCCAGCAATCCACCTTCGGCGCGCACTTCTGCGAAGTCGGCGTGGACGCGGCCACCGGCGAGGTCCGGGTGCGCCGCATGCTGGCGGTGTGCGCGGCCGGCCGCATCCTCAACCCGAAATCGGCGCGAAGCCAGGTCATCGGCGCGATGACCATGGGCGTGGGCGCGGCGCTGATGGAAGAGCTGGCGATAGACAAGCGGCTGGGCTATTTCGTCAACCACGACTTGGCCAGCTACGAAGTACCCGTGCACGCCGACATCCCGCACCAGGACGTGATCTTCCTCGACGAGACCGACCCGATCTCCTCGCCGATGAAGGCCAAAGGCGTCGGCGAACTGGGCATCTGCGGCGTCGGCGCGGCGGTGGCGAACGCCATCCACAACGCGACCGGCTTCCGCGTCCGCCACTACCCGATCACGCTGGACAAGCTGCTCGATCACCTCCCGGCGTGATCGCGGCGGCGCCGCCCGGCAGCCGCCGCCCTGGCCCGCGCGACCTCGCCGTCGCGGCCCGGCACGACGCTCGCCGGGCCGCTATTGCGCAGGAACGGCGGACCCAGCCCGTCGAACGACAGGATGGATCGATTTCATCCGCCGCTTCCAACGGCAGCGCTCGAGGCCGCGCTAGGCCGCGCGTCCTCGGCCGCGGAAGAAGGAGATCGCCGCCAGCACCAGGAACACCACGAACAGAATCCAGGCGATCTGGGTGGCCGCTCCGGCAATGCCGGTGAATCCGAGCACGCCGGCGATCAAGGCGATGACCAGGAAGACCAGGGCGTAATTGAGCATGGCGGTATCCTCATTGGACCGGTGATCCATCGTCCGGCAGCGACCGCTATGGCGCCGTATACGCGGACAGCCCTTCTCGTGGCGAGGCCTTAACGCTGCCGCGGCCCGCCACGCCGCTTTACGTCGCGGCCAGCCGCGCTTCACGTATCGCGCATCAAAGCCGCCCTAGGCTGGAGGCCGCCGATTCGGCCCTGCGATGGCCATCATGACCCGCCGAAAAACCTTCAAGATCGCGACGTTCAACGTGAACGGCATCGGCGCCCGCCTGCCGCATCTGCTGGCGTGGCTGGCCAAGGAAAAACCGGACGTGGTCGCGCTGCAGGAACTGAAGGCCTCGGATGCGGCGTTCCCAGCCGCGGCGCTGGAGGACGCAGGCTATGGCGCCGTTTGGCACGGGCAGAGATCCTGGAACGGGGTGGCCTTGTTGGCGCGCGGGCTGATACCGATCGAGAGCCGGCGTGGCCTGCCCGGAGACCCCGAGGACGAACAGAGCCGGTACATCGAGGCGGTAGCGCACGGCATCGTGGTCGCCGGCATCTACCTGCCCAACGGCAACCCGCAGCCCGGCCCCAAATTCGACTACAAACTCAAGTGGATGCAACCGCTCAGCCGCCGCGCCAAGACCTTGGTGGCGCTGCCCGATCCGGTCGCGCTGGTGGGGGATTTCAACGTCATCCCCACCGACGAAGACGTGTACGACCCCAAAGCCTGGCGCAAGGACGCCCTGATCCAGCCCGAGGTCCGGGACGCCTATGGGCGCCTGCTGGATCAAGGATGGACGGACGCATTGCGCAAGGTTTACGGCGACCGGCGCATCTATACCTTCTGGGACTATTTCCGTCAGCACGCCGAACGCGACCGCGGGCTGCGCATCGACCATCTGCTGCTCAACCCGGCCCTGGCCAAACGCCTGCAGGACGCGGGCGTGGATCGCTGGGTCCGACTGCAGGAAAAAGCCAGCGATCATGCTCCGGCCTGGGTCGAAGTCGGTTTGGTCTAACCTGCGCACGTCGCGACGCAATCGTGACCGCTGCTACGGAAGGCCGACCATGCACTCACCGTTGCCGCCGAAAGAAACCGGATTGCGGCAGCCCTTCGGACCGACGCGGACACCAAAAAGCAGGAAGCCCTGATTTCGTGGGATTTTCCGCCTTTCGCGGTCCTCTCGGGACCGTTTTATGGTGGAGATGGGCTCCCCCAAATTGGGCGCTGCAAGGCTGATTTCGCGCAGGGTTCGACTTCTCTACAACGATTCAATGCCCCCAGATGTGCCCCCAGCAGATCGCCCTCGACACTGCTCATCAAGCGGATCTAGAAGACATGCGAGCCGACACTACTTCAGCCGAACGGTGTCGAACAGATAGTTGACGAATTCCTGATGAAGGCCCTCCCCCAAGGGCTCGCCGTCCTCATTCACAAGATGAACTCTGCCCTTTTTCACCATCTCGGTCGCCCCATCAATGATGCTTAGAGCACTCACCAAAAGTCCTCGAAAGCATTCATTTAGAACGGCGCGCACCGCACTACTCTCGACACCGGCTTTCTCAAAAGCTTCACGCATGCGGATACAGCCGTCTTTTTCCTCCATCCATAGCAGGTCTGCTTTATCCGCCGTAAGGGAGTCCGTAGATGTTTGCGACCAGGCATCAAGAACCACTGCTAGATCATGAAAAAAATCTGACTTCTCAACCATAGCTAAAACCTCAGTATCCCAGCCAAATGAAATTTCCGCCGTACTAAGCACTCATGCCCGTCATCTGACTGCCGCGCGCGAGGACGGTCAACGGCAGAACAACAGGCATGGCATGAGCAGCAAGGCAGCCAGCCACCTTCCTATTTACGAAGAGCCTCGCTGAGCCGATCCTTTGCTAGCTTATCCCCCTGACTAGCTGCCTTCTCAAGCCAAAACCTCGCGCGACCTGGCGCATACCTGTCCTGAGTGGGATCCATATAGCTCATCCCCGCGTTGTACTGGCCCACCGGGTCGCCATTCTCGGCCGCAAGCGAAGAAATCCCCCTAACCATCCATAACCTCCTGGGTAGAGCTTCATCCGGCCCTGATGGCAATCGAGCCGATTCTCAAGCGGAGTCATTAGCACCCTGGCTTTTGACCTATTCAATTGGCCCGTCGTCGACGAGCAGCCAGCGACCATCTCCCCAGTTGTACAGGAACTCAACTTTTCGATCGGAAAGGACTTGTCCATTGCGCATGACCACACCCTTAAGCCAACCATGTTTGATCGCAACTTCTTTTCTCGCAGTCGCCTCATACACGACAACCTGAGAGAATGATTTGTAATCACCATCAGCTCGATAGGTAACGGTGGGTACAACATCGATCCCAGAGGGCACCCTGACCTTCGCAAGCCTCCGAAAGTCATCCTTGACAGTCGCGTCGCCTGGATATCCTTCGCAGCCGCAAGCAAGCAAGACAAAAGCTGCCAACGTCGCACCCTGTAGTGTCTTGTAAGTTATTTCGAACATGCCCGAGCGCACCCTTGATCAAGCCGCCGCTGGTGGCCAGCATCGAGGCCGAGGTTACCGGCGCTGTCGCGGATGTAGCTGAGTCAGACATGCCCAGAAATCGCTCCAGCAATGCAAATCACGCCGGACCTCAACGGACTGAGCAAATCGCAATTATTCGAATGGGCAAGCCAAACCCTGAAGCCATGAGCACCCTAAGCTAACGCCACACCAATATCTTCACTTATCTTCTCGGGCAAATATTTTCCCTAAAAGCAGACCTATCGCATAGAACTCAAACACACCGAGAAGAACTGCCATCCCACATTCAATGTCCGACCTCAGCTTATCAGGCCAACCCCATAGCCCTTGAAAATAATCAGCCAAGATATCATCGACAAGCCGCTCCCGATATTGCAGGTGTCATGATACAGCCGGCAGAGTCCTGCCCGCCCTTGAGAGCATCACGCTCAAGACGCGCCACTTCCTCCGCGGAGAATGCAATAGTCATCAGACGCACTAGTAGGCGGAGGACTGCATGCAGGAAAGCTAGCTCCAATAGCAAGCAACAAAAAGAACATTCACTGGAAACGGGAATTAACTCTCACCCCCTTCCCTGCAAAAAGTAATTCGCCCCCTACTGGCCCTATTAGCCTGCTATCCCTGCTTATCTCGCGGAGGAATTCCGGCAACCAATGCAGCCGCTGCAATGACCGCTGAAAGAGAAAAACGAAACCAATCGAGCCCATTCCTATACGCGACAATGCCGCTGATAAAGTCGCTGGTCGAGTACATCTCTGCTCGAGGCGCCTGCGCGACCACCCTTACTGCAGCATCCATATAAAAGTACAACAAAAATGCTGACCAACTCGCAATACCAACCGCATAGATTGCCCGGGTCGCCCCTCCCTTTCCAGAAAAGGCCACCCACAGACCAAGCAAAAAAACCAATGAAGAAATTATAAATATAATCATGATCACTCTCCGCATCCGCAGGAATCGATAACTCCAGAGCTTACCTCCCTGGCCGCCATTTCGGCGCCAGCATTAATATCATCAATGCTATCTCTATCCCAATTTGATTTGCCGTCAATGTAATCATACAGAACGCCACCAGCCCTAACTCCGAAATAGCCATTAATTCCGTAATAGATTCCGGCGTAGCCAGCAGCGAAATTTCCGAAAGCGGCAGCGCTATAAACTTTCCCTCTTATTCTAAAAGTACTCTCCTCCTCTCTATTCTTGTAATCGAAATATCCGCCACCAGCATGCCCCTTGAACGCATTCCAAGTTCTTATTGTAGGATTAGAATCAACAAGAAACCTTCTCAAAGGATTTTTTGACTTATTAAGGTTCAAAAAAACCTCTGCCAATATAGAGCGCGTTTCACATTCATCATAAGCCTCTAAACCATAGGGATCCGAATAATGCAAGGGACTCCCTTTGGAATACGCATATGTTGCTGCGCCTCCCTCAAGTCCTATCGGATCCGACTGCACATACCGCCCACTGCCCGCATCGTAATCCCGGAAGTAGTTGTAGTTCAGGCCCGTCGCCGCGTCATAGCGCTGGCCCGGGAAGCGCATATCGAGCACGAAGTTCGTGCTGTCCAGATCCGGATCCTGATTCGGCGGGCTGTTGCCGAAGGCCTCGCCCTGTAGCGCCCAGGTCCAGATGGCGACGTCGCGGGTGCGGTCGATGACGGCGCGCGGGGTGCCCAGGTGGTCGGGCTCGATGTAGTGCAGTTTCTGGTTGGCGCCGGCGCCGGCGCCGGCCAACAGGCCGACGGGAAGGTCGTCGAGCCAGATGGCCTGTTGCAGGACGGCGCCGTTGTGGTCGTAGTCGCCCAGCCAGCGGCCGGATTCGTCGTAGACGGTGTAGGTGTTGACCGCCGGCGTGCCGCCGCTGCCGTCGGGGTTGCCGGTCGTGCCCGGGATGGTCGATACCACACGCTCGCCCAGAGCGTTGTAGGTATAGCTGCGCACGATGGCGCCGCCCTGCTGGACGCTGCTCATGCGGTCGTCTTCGCCGTAATTGAGCTGCTTCGCCGAACCGCCAATGGCCGTGGTGTTGCCGACGCCGTCGTAGGTGCGTGCGATGCCGCCGGCCGAACTCAGGCGATGGCTGCTGCCGGGATAGGTGAACGCGGTGGTGATGCCGCCGTGCAGCAGGCTGGTGCGGTTGCCGGTNCCGGCCGAACTCAGGCGATGGCTGCTGCCGGGATAGGTGAACGCGGTGGTGATGCCGCCGTGCAGCAGGCTGGTGCGGTTGCCGGTGGCGTCGTAGGTATAGGTCTCGATCGGCGTACTACTCGGGCCGTCGCGCAGGATGGTCAGGCGGCCGAGGTTGTCGTAGTCGTAGCGCGACAGAAACGCGCTTTGCAGGCCGTCCTTGAGTTCGGTCAACTGACCGGCGTGGTCGTAGCCGTAATGCAGCGACAGGCCGCCGCTGGCGTTGTCCTGGATCGTCTGGACGCGGTAGTCCAAGTCGTGGCTACGCGACAGGCTGCGGCCGTTACCGTAGGTCCAGCCGACCGCGGGGCCGAACGGGGCGTAGCCGGCCTGGTTGAGCAGCACGGTGCGGCTGCCGCCGTTCGGCGTGACGCCGACCTCGGTGATGCGGCCCAGGGCGTTGCGCACGTAGTCGACCAACGCGCCATCCGGGTAGGTCACGGCCTGCAGATCACCCGCTGCGGTGTAGGCATAGCTCACCGCGAAAAGTTGGCCGCCGATCAACTGCGTCTTACGCGTGACCTGACCGAAGCGGTTGTAGCAGTAGCGCTGTTGCACGCCAAAGCGGCTGGAGCCGGTCAGGCGCCCTTGCGCGAAGCCCTCACCCGCGCCGCAAATGGCGTTGACAGTGTCGTACTGGTAGACGATGTCGTTGCCGCCGCTGGTGGCCAGCATCGACACCGAGGTCAGCCGATTGAGCGCGTCGTAGTCGTAGGTGTGCGCCTGGCTGTCGTTGGCGTCGAGGCGGCTGTCGAGGTTGCCGGCGCTGTCGTAGCCGTACTGGGTCAGGCCGGTGTCGGGGCTGGTAAGCGCGGTGACGTCGCCGAAGCCGTTGTAGGCGTAGCCGGTGTTCAAACCCTTGGGATCGGTGACCTGGGTGACCTGATCCAGGGCGTCGTACTGGTACAGGGTTTCGGCGGCGATGCCGCCCGGGTCCTGGACGGTGCGCGAGACGCGGTTGAGCGGGTCGAAGTCGTGGTCGACCACACGGCTGAGCGGGTCGGTGACCAAGTTGGGGTTGCCGTCGGCGTCATAGGTGGTGCCGGTGATGTGGTTGCCGGCATCCTTGTGCTGCGTCTGCTCGCCCAGGCTGTTGAAGGCGCGGCCGAGCTGGCGGCGCAGCACGGCGCCGCTGTCCTTGGTTTCTTCCTGGGTGCGGTTGCCGGCGGCGTCCAGGGTGTAGTGAATGGTGTTGCCGGCGTTGTCGGCGACGTCGGTCAGGCGCTGGGCGGCGTCGTAGGTGAACACGACATAGCGGCCGTCGGGCTGGGTCAGGCGCTGGACCAGGCCGGTGGGCTCGTAGATCGCGGAGGTGATCCGGTCATCCGTCTCGCTGCCGGCGTTGGGGCCGCGGACCTTGGTGGCGGTCAGCCAGCCGCGCGGGTGGTACTCGTAGTCGGTGACGACGTCGGACATGTCCTTGACCGACAGCACACGGCCCTGGGCGTCGTACTGCAGCACTTCGGTGACCTGCCCCAGCGCGTTGGTGGTCTTCCACAGGTCGCCCTTGCGGTGCGGGCAAGTGGCGGGGGCGGACGCGCAGCCGGCGTCGTCGCTGGGGTAATAGGCGTAGGTCGTGACGTCGCTGACATCGGTGCGCGGGCCGTCGATGGACTTGAGCAGGCCCAGCAGCGGGCAGGTGCTGTTGCTGGCGGCGACGTCGGCGGCTTCGCAGTAGGCGTAGGCCGTGGTGCGGGTGGCGTTATTGCTGGTGTCGCGCACCGTGACCGAGGTCGGTTGCTGGCGTGCGTTACGGGTGATGCGGGTTTCGCGATTGCCGACCAACGTCATCAGCACGCGGTTGGTCGCCAGCTCGGTGCGCTGCTCGGTGGTGCGCGCCTGCGCGGTGCCCTGGGCCTCGGTGACGGTGTGCTTGCGCACGGTCAGGCCGGACGGCGTGTCGGTGAGTTCGGCGTACTCGTGCTTGGTCACCGTGCCGTTGCGGTCGGTGACGGTGTCGAGGCGGCGGCGGAAGTCGGTGGACTCGGGGTAGTAGGTGTAGCTGAGGGTAGTGGCGCCGTTGTTGACGGAGGCGACCTTCTTCGGGGCGCCGCTGGGCGGGGCTGCGGTGAAGGTGTAGGTGTTGGTGCGCTGGAGTGGATTGGTGACGGTGGCCGTGCCCGAGGGGTCGTAGTCCAGCAAGGTCGGGGCGCCCACCAGATCGCCGCGCACGCTGTAGTCCGCACGCGCCTTGGCGTCGTAGTCGTAGGTGCTCAGACGGCGGTTGTCTTCGGCCGTGATGCCGGTGAGCAGTGCCGGGAACGACGCCGATGCGTAGTGGTAACGCAGCTGTGCGCCGCCGCTGTAGGTCGCCGTCTCGACCTGCCCGGCCGCGGTATAGGCATAGCTCGCCAGCACGGTGCCGGCGGAACTGATCGACGCGACCGGCGCATTGCCCTTGTTCGAGGCGTAGGCGAAATCGAGCGTGCGCCCGCTGCTGTGGGTCAGCGTGGTCAACCGCTGCAGGCTGTCGTAGGCATAGCTCAGCGTGGAGCCGTCGTCGTAGCGCTGCTGCAGCAGGCGGCCGTCGGCATCGAAGCTCAGCACGCGGTCGGCGCGGTACAGCGTCCACTGCGCGCCGGCGGCGACCAGACGATCGCCGCTGCCATCGCTGGCCTCGTAGGCCGCGCCCACAGGCTTGAACGGCGTGTGCACCCCGTTCTCGTCGACCAGACCGTAGTGCAAGGTCGAATTGCCGCTGAGCGGATCGGTGCCGATGGTCAGACGGATGTTGTGCGAGTGCGTCCAACCGTTGCCGAAGCCGCCGCCCGCGGACGAACCGGTGGAGTTGTAGCGGCGCTGGAACGACACCCAGCCCAGGTCGAAGTCGCGCGTGGCCTCGGTCTTGTTACCGCTGCCCGGCTGGCAGTCCTCTTCGTTCGGGCACATGCGCACCGGCGCGCTGGCATAGGTCATCTCCGACCCAGGCACGCCGGCGCAGGCCTGCTTGGCCGCGCTCCAGGCATGCACGGTGATGTTCGGGCACTGGATCGAACGGTTGCGCAAGATCGAGCCGTTCTCGTTCGTACTGGTGCAATTGCCGGGCGAGCCGACCGCATAGCTGGCCGTGTAGGCGGTGTTCTCGTTCAGGCTCTGCCCATTGTCCCAACTGCTGTCCACCTGCCAGTTCGGCGACACGGTCACGACGGTGGACGCCGGGCAGCCCTGCCCCACGCTTTCCGCATCCAGGCGCTGCGTGATCTGGTCCACGACCATCTGCAAGGTCGCGTTCGGCTGCTGCGGGTCGAGCAGGGTGTGATGGCTCCACTCGCCTACTACCGGCGGCACGCGTTCGAACTCGTACTGGTAGATCGTGCGGTCGTCCAGCACGGTCTGCTGGGTCACTTCGAAACTGAAGGGGCCATAGGGCAGCGAGAAATCATGCAGGCTTTCCATGTCCTGCTGCACGGCGCGCTCGGTGGCGTGCGGGCCGTTGAACGCCCAGTCGCTGACCCAGACCTGCCCGATTTCCTGCGCCGAGGCGGCGCCAGCCAGCAGCGACAAACACCCGAGTGCGACGGCCGCCCAGCGCGTACGCGCGGCGGTGCGGTGGCGGTTCAATCCTTCGTAACCCATACCATCCCCTTTTTCGAGTTGTCTGCGCCGGCCTAGCGGACGGCGCGGGTGTTGCCTACGTACGGCACCGGGCCGCACGCACGAATGCATTACACGACGACCCCGTCGCCCGGACTGCGACAGGTTGAGCGCGAAATCGGACAGCGCCGAGACAGGCGCACGACGGACGCGCGACCCGCGGCGAATCGTTGCGATGGGGCCGACGGCGAACGGCCGGCCGATCCACATTCCATATGCATCACTGCTTTGCTCCCCTGTGGGCTGCAGCGGTTCCTTGCGTCGCCGCGGACGGAAGAGTCCGGGAGCGACGTGGGGCCAGCTTCAAGGAGCACCGACTGCGCCGTCAAGTGCCGCGCCCAAGCTTCGAACCTGCTTTAAGTGTGCCGGCAGGCGTCGGGGCGCCCGGCATCGCAAACGACAGTTGCGCCGATACGTGCGTGGCAAATAACGACGATGCGATGTCCGTTGTCGTCCGGTTCGCGCCCCACAAAGGTGGCTGCGCCAATTGCCGCATCCAACGCACCAGAGAACGCGACCGTTTGCGGCAACTCCGAACCTCGATCCCCAATGCCTGAGAGCCGTGTAAGCAGTCGCATTAGGCGACGATCCAGAACTTATTCGGATCATTGACGATTGGCAGCATGCTCGCCCAAGCGATGACTGAGAGGTTGCCGGCATTGCCGATGCGCTCGAACATGACAGTCACGTCATCTTTCACAACAACCGAGGCGCGGTTGAATGCACCTGCAATGGTTCCTGCCATATCAGCGGTAAGTTCCGCAGGAACGCCGGATGCGCGGAGAACACCATCGTGGGCAATCGCGGCGCCCGCGCCGCTTGTCAGAGCGCGAAGGTCGCCAACCATGAGCCCCTCAGCAGCTGCCTTGCCGAGCGTGAAAGGTGACAGCGACATGCCGCTTAGAGCGGACAACAGGACTTCATCGGCCGCGCGCGCCAGGCCCAGCGTTATCGTCGCCAGCACCTGCGCGCAAAGCTCGTCGGGGTTCGAATATTTGCGACGGTCGCTGCGCGAAATTTCGAAGCGGACCGCTTTTGCGACCCCTAGATTCCAATCAATAGCCGACGACTGGATCGGGAGCGGTGTAGTCGGCACAGTCCCTCCCTCCTCGACGTCTACTGTGGAGAAAACGGCGAGTTCGATGCTCCGAACATGGCCTGGCACATGCTCCAGCGCCACTTGTCCCGTCTTGCCGACTGCGTGCGCCTTTGTGGCTTCCGGATAGATGACGATATGGGCGCCTGCATTCGCGACGCGGGAGTTCGCAATAACGACCGAATCAAGTCGGATCTCGTCACTTGAAGGCGCGGCGTTCGGCGTGCGACGAAGTCGACCGTCTTTGTCGAAGAGCCCCGTAAGGCTATCTGTGCTCAGGCACATGAGAGCAGAGCGAGCAGCCGAAGTCGGGATGTAAACCGTTGGCTCCTGCATTCCTACAGGGGTATGGGCACGGAACGCCTGAGCGGTCGTGGCCTCGGCCATCAAATTGCGAATCTTTTCCTGCAGCATTGGTATCAGGTCTCAAGTGGTGTGGCGGTAACCGCCGTCCGGGTAATGGCTTGCGAGCCATGCTTCCTTTGCCGCTCGCAACCCTTCCCAGCTCGATCCCGAGTACACAAGGTGCCGACTGCCATCAGGCGCAATCATCGTGTAGTGGATTTCCAAGGCTGAGGACTCGTCGTGCATGCGGGGCTCTGGGCGGCTCTGTGGGGCAAATCTTCGGCGTCAATTGCTGCCGCTTCCATTGCCGAAATGTCCGCCATGCAGGGAGCCCATTCCATTGGCGGAATGTCCGCCAGAGCCAGGAGAGGTCCTCTCGATGGGGTTCATGGACTGATGGCTGGCCTCTCGGCTAAGGCGGTAGATGGCCGACAGAAACAACAAACCCATTTTTGACGGGCACGCACAATGCGAACTAGGCGGTGTCGCCGACCCCACAGGCCTACCCCGCCAGGGAAGGACCCAGGCATCATGGGTACGGGCAATCGGTGATGGATCAGGAATGAATATCGACGACCTAAAGACCCACAAGTTCGTTACTGAGTGCTGGAACGACTCAATGGGCATGCGGCGCAAGCATAAGGAGCTCGGCATCGACCCGATGTCAGACAGCGTTAATGAACTTGAGTTCTATACATATCGAGTGGGTCACGCCCTGGCGCACCTATTAACCTGGATCGAACAGCTCCAAGAGGCACCGACTTACCTCGCAGACTTCAACTACTCTGGGAAAGCCCGGAAGAGCGGCATCACCAGAGCACGGTATCTCCTATACACCGTGGAAAACTACCTAATTCGCCTGCAGTCGATATACGACAGATGCTTGCAGCTAACGAATTGCGTATTCCACCTTTGCATTGAAGACTCGAACGTCGGGCATTCCCTGGTTGTCAGCAACCTGCAGGTATCCCGGACTGACATTCCGTCGCACCTAAAGCGAGTCAGGAAGGCTGTTGCCGGAAAGCAGAGCGATAGGAACAAGATCGTTCACCAGGCTTCCTACCAAGAAAAGGAGCTTGACCGCCTGCTTCTCTTCTACATCTACGACGAGTCAACCTGGGACGAAGCTCAGTCGGGCACCCCATTCAAGAACCTGGCAATCATGCGGAGCCAACTGCTGCGCAAGGTTGTCGCGGAAAAGCGCAGTGAATTCGAGGCAATTAATACTGAACTGTTCGAAGCCATTGGGCTCCTGCTCGACAAGTTTCTTCCGCACTATCGAAAGCACGTAAAAAAGGTGTCCACTTATGTTTCCGCCACCTAGACGCTCAGTCCCTATGTCCCGACCGCTTTAGTCCGTCCGTCCGGTTGCCTATAGGCAAACCGGACAAACCGGACACGACAAATCGGGAAAACCGGACGTAAACCGGACTCAAACCGGACGCTCGTCGACCAGGCTGACGTAATCACCAAACTCGATGTCGATGCGGCCGGCGTCCTTGAGTGTGTTCCGCAGGTCATAGAAGCGCTTTCTGTCTACGCCGTTCTCGGCTAGACGATCCCGCCATTCTTCAAGCTTCACGCGGGCCGCATTAGCGTCAAACCCTCCGCGCTCTAGCCTGGCGCGGCGCTCGTCAAATAGTTCCGCCAGGATTGAAAGCGCGAGAGTTTGATTCCGGCCGCGCCCAGTCTTTCCTGCCTTAGCTGGCGCGACATGGGGCACACTCCAAAGAGCCGCGCTTGTGATGGGCTTTCCCTCGTCATCGGTTAGCCCATCAAGGGTCACCGTTTCCAGCTTGAAAGCCAGCGGCGCGGGCTGCTCAGCGTCCTTCATCTTGGTGGCGTCGATCCGCACGACGCCAGATTCGTCCTTCGTGAGGGCGTATTCCGCGTCCAAAGCGCCTTTAAGTGCCGTGCTACCGCGCGCCCTCGATTTGTCGGCGTGGCCGGAGTGGTGAACGATCAGAACGGTGGCTCGCCATTTCGCCCTAAGGAACGCATCCAGGTTTGCGATGAACGACCCCATGTCTTGCGCGCTGTTCTCGTCGGCGCCGCCGAAGTTGCGGGCTAGAGTGTCAATGACGATTAGCGCTGGCTTGTGACCCGTCACAGCTTCCAGCCCCCCAACCGCGTTGGCGACCTCTGCCGCCGCTGCTGCACTGCAAAGCTGAGCCGGACGCTGGCTAACGAACAGTGGTGCCCCGGCCAGGGGAATGCTGTTGTGCTGCGACCAAGCGACAAAACGACGGGCTAGGCCGTTCTGACCCTCGCCAGCGATGTAGAAAACCGCGCCCTGCGTGGTTTTGTTGCCATGCCAGGATGTTCCGGTCGCAATACAACAGGCCAGGTCGATCGCGGCAAACGACTTGCCGCAACCAGGATCGCCGAACATAAGCGCCAGCGAGTCAGCTTCGACATAGTTGCGAACTAACCAGGCGACCGGCTTTAGCCCGTCGCCGATCATGTCCCCAATCAGCGTGAACCCGAAGCCAGCCGCCGGCTTGTCTACTACCGGCGGCCGGACTTGCGGTAGATGCGGCGCAGCCAATTTCGCAAGCCGCGACGCTCGCTGCTCGTTCAAGTGTCGAAAATATGCTTGCCACTGAGGGACATTCTCCGTGAGCGTGTACTCACCTGGGGTAGCCGTCACCGCTGAAGCTCCATTGCATCCAGCACCATGCGAACTGCATCCAGCTCGTTGAACTCGAATGGAGGCGGGCAATTCGGCAACATGGCGAAGCGTTCCCATTGCCGAGCCATATGCCGCGTGTGGGCGAACACGTCGTCAACGGACATTTCTCGCAGCCCTGCCCGCACCGTTCGCCAGGCCGCTTCCATCCTGCGCGCCTCCAGAGCGCCGAGTGTCAGCTGCCTATCTCGCCAGCGGGGTGCTATCACCAAGCGACTAAGGAATCGATGCTCGATGCGGAATGGTCGAAGCGGAAGCGGACATTTCCGCAATGACGCGCTTGCCAACTGCTCCCTAGCATTGGCGTCGCTCTCGGTGTTTTCCTTGGCCCCGGCCCCCAAGCCGGGGCTTTTCTTTGTCCTCACGCGGCCACCCCCTCGCGGTCGGCAGTACGTGCGCGGTAGGAAACAGGTTTGCCGGCTTTGCTGCGGGACTCCAGGAAGTCGACCCATGCCGACACAGCGGCGGGACGCGCGAAGCGCCGGCGGCCCACCAGGAAGGTTTCCAGATGGCCGGCGTTGATAGCGTCATGAATAAGCGGAAGGCTTTCGCCAGTAAGGTCGGCGATTGCTCGAAGCGACAGCTTGAATGGTTCCATTCGCTGCATACGGGTAGACCCTTGCGATATATCGCGATAGTTGCGACAGGGTCAGTTTCAGCACTGCCGCAGAAGGGTTCCATTGCAGGAATGTCCGGACGTCGAAGGCGCGCTTTGGCAGGAAGGCTCTTAGCCGCGCACCTCTCGCAAGCGGATCGATCTGGGTTTCCGTACATGCATCCGTACGCGGCAGATCTCAGGGCGGCAGAAAAGAAAAAACCCCTGATAAATCAGGGGTTTGTATTGGTGGAGGTGGGGGGAATTGAACCCCCGTCCGAAGGCACTCCATCCCCGGCACTACATGCTTAGCGCTCCGTTAGATCTCGCCCCCGGACAGCACGGCGCGCAAAGCGCATCCGGGAACCAGCCTGTTTTGGGTTGACCAGGGATTGACAGGCAACCGTCCCCAGCGATTCCGTGATGATGACCCTACGCTGCGAGCACGGACACAAGCAGTTTCGGGGCTTACGCCTTAAGCGGCGAGAGCGTAGTTGTCGTCGTTGGCAACTAAAAGTTTGCAGCTGGATTTACGAGGAAAGCTACCCCCTCGGCATGCGCCAAGCGATTTTGCAACCCCCGTCGAAGCCAGTGCACCCCCGGGGACAGCTAACGCTGACCCGATCAGTATAGGGACGGCGGGCGCATTCACAAGCGCGGCGACGGCGGCGGTTCATCTGGGCGGCTGCGGCGCGCTCACGGCCGCAGTGCGTCGTCTGTGCCGATAATCCGCAAGACGCCCCCTGCCTTCGCGGCCCCCAGCCATGACGCTACGCGACCTGCTCGGACTCGATTTCCCGCTGATCCAGGCGCCCATGGCCGGCTCGCAGGGCAGCGCGCTCGCGCTAGCGGTCTGCAATGCCGGCGGGCTGGGCTCGCTGCCGGCGGCGATGCTGAGTCCGGCGAGTTTGCGCGAGGAGCTGACCGCGATCGCGGCGCAGACCGACCGTCCGTACAACGTCAACTTCTTCTGCCACACCCCGCCTGCGGCCGATGCCGCTGTCGAGGCGGCTTGGCGCCAGTCGCTGCTGCCCTACTACCGCGAGTTCGGGATCGATCCGGACGCCGGCGGCGCGGCGGTGGGTCGGCGCCCTTTCGATGCCGGAGCGGCGGAGCTGCTGGCGCAGTTCCGGCCGCGCGTGGTCAGTTTCCATTTCGGCCTGCCGGCGCCGGAACTGTTGGAGCGCGTGCGCGCCTGGGGCGCGACGGTGCTGGCCTCGGCGACCACCGTCGAGGAGGCGCGCTGGCTGGAGGCGCACGGCGCCGATGCGGTGATCGCGCAGGGGCTGGAGGCCGGCGGGCACCGCGGGCACTTTCTCGACATGGACCTGAGCCGGCAGCTGAGCACCTTCGCGCTGGTGCCGCAGATCGCGCGTGCGGTCCGGGTGCCGGTGATCGCCGCCGGCGGTATCGCCGATGCGGACGGGGTGGCGGCGGCGATGCATCTGGGCGCGGCCGCGGTGCAGATCGGCACCGCTTACCTGCTCTGCCCCGAAGCCACCACCAGTGCGGTGCATCGCGCCGCGCTGGGCAGCGAAGCGGCCGCGCATACCGCGCTCACCAACCTGTTTTCCGGGCGCCCGGCGCGCGGTATCGTCAATCGTTTCATGCTGGAGCGCGGGCCGATCAGCGCGCTGGCGCCGCCCTTCCCGCTCGCCGGTGGTGCGCTGGCGCCGATCCGCGCGCATGCCGAGGCGCAAGGCAGCGGCGATTTTTCGCCGTTGTGGTCGGGGCAGAATGCGAGCGGCTGCCGTGAGATTCCGGCGGGCGAATTGACGCGGGAGTTGGCGCGGGGGTTCGAGCGCGTAGTTTGAGTCTGCTTCCTGTGGGAGCGGCGTAAGCCGCGATTGCGTGGCCGCGGACAGCGCTAGTCTCCGATCGCTGCTGTCGACATTCTTTTGTGCTATCGCTGCAGAGCAGTTCGCGCGCTTTTCATTGTCGCGGGGGAAAGGCGACGCGTCGATTTTGGCGGGTCTGGCGCGCTTCGAGAGTTGCGATGCAGGTGCGGGGTCGCGATCGCGGCTTACGCCGCTCCCACAGGGTGCTTGGGAAGGTGCGGCGTTGGTGGGGGTCGCGGTCGCGGCTTACGCCGCTCCTACAGGGTGCTTTGGGGAGGTGCGTCGTTGGTGGGGGGCGCGATCGCGGCTTACGCCGCTCCTACAGGGTGCTTTGGGGAGGTGCGTCGTTGGTGGGGGTCGCGGTCGCGGCTTACGCCGCTCCTACAGGGTGCTTTGGGAGGTGCGGCGTTGGTGGGGGTTTGTGGTCGCGGCTTACGCCGCTCCTACCCCGGGGCGCGAAATGGGGGTGAAGGCTTAACGCAGCGCTTCGGCCAGGCCCGGCGGGTACAGGGCGGTGTCGGGGTCGGCGGCGGTGCCGCGGCGGCGGACCAGGGCCTGGCGTACGCGCTCGGCGTCGGCCTGGGTCACTTCTTCTTCGATCATTTCGACCTTGCCCGCGCTCAGGCTGGCGATCGGCAGGCCGTCGCGGAACAGCAGGCGCGCGCCCGGCAGGCGGGCGACGCGGTCGCCGGCCAGTACGGTGCCGGCCAGGTTGAGCGGGTCCATCGCCGAGACGCAGATCAGTTCGCCGCTGTCGGGGCGCTGGCGTACCTTGCGCAGCGCGCCGATCGCGTCGGGCAGCGCGAACTGTTCGCCCGACATGCCGTCGACGAAGCGGCCGCCGCGGATTTCGCCGCGCGCTTCCCAACGCCGGTACACGCGCAGCAGGTCGCGCCACGGCGGCAGCCAGTTGGCTTCGCGCTCGATTAGGCGCCAGAACACCACGCCGTAGCGGTTCAACAGGCTACGCGCGGCATGTTCGACGGTCTCGGCGTCGATAGCCGGCGCGGGCAAGCCGTCGTCGACCGAACGCGGGGTCAGCGACCAGCGGCCGGCGTCCTGGATGCCGAACATCGGCGTGCGACGGCTGCGGCCGCCGCGCGTGCCTTCGCGCTTGGACGGCGGCACCAGCAGCGCGCGCAGGCCGGCGTAGCTGTCGCAAGTCACGCGCCCGCGCGCGACCAGTTCGCCGAGCGCTTCTTCCAGTTCGGTCTTGAGCAGGTGCGCGCCGCGTTCGAGTTCGTCGAAGAAGGAGGCGCCGCGCACGCGCAGGCAGTCGACCACCTTGGCCGCGCGCGAGGACAGCGGCGCCTCGTCGGCGCGGCCGGCGGTCAGCGACGACCACACCGCCAGGTCGCGGCGCGGCAACAGCACGATCGGGGTCTGCCGCACCGAGGGCGCGGCGGCGTTGCTGGCGGCGTCGCTACGCGCCGGGCGCAGCCGCGCCCAGGTCACGCGGCCGGCGCCGCACAGGTCGTCGAGCCAGCCGCTGGCGTAATCGGCGATGCGCGCGCTCAGCAGCTCGCTTTCCCAGGCCGCGGCCGGAGCCTCGTAGCCCTGCAATTGAGTCAGCACCGCCTCGACCGCGTCGCGGCCGCTCATGCGGGTGGCGGCGGACACGCGCTGCCAGTCGAACAGGAAGCGCACGAAGTCGCGCGGCGACACCGGTTCGATCTCGCGGCGCAGGCGGCCGACGGTGTAACGGTGGATGCGCGCGAGCAGGTGGCGCTCGCACCACTCCTCGTCGCCGCCTTCGCTGCTCTGGCGGCTGAAGCGGCCGCGCATCACGTAGCCCTCGCTCTCCAGCCGCGCCAGGGCGATCTCCACCGCCACGCTCGGCTGCCGCAACGATGCCGCCAAGGCCGGCACCGTGGCCGGGCCCAGGCCGGTCAGGCGCGAGCGCAGCCATTCGGCGAGCACGGCCTCGGCCTCCCAGGCGACGGCGGCGTATTCGGCAGGCACGTCGACTTGCGGCGCCCAGTGCGCCTCGGGGAACAAGGCGCGCGCCTGCGGCAGGGTCTCGGTCGCGATCCACAGCGCAGCTTCGTCGCCGGCGTCGAGGGCGGCCTGCAGCCGGGTCGCGCGGCCGGCCCCGGCCAGGGCCTGCAGCCACGCCAGCCAGCCGTGCGCGCGCGCCTCGCCGTCTTCCACGTAGCTCAAGCCGATCAAGGCTTCGTGCATCTCGTCGGCGTTGCGCGCTTCCGGCCAGGCCTCGGCGCGGACCGCGGCGATGGCTTCCGGATCGAGGCGGCCGAGGTCGTCGGCGCTGTCCGGATCGGTATAGCGGCGGCTCATCACCGCCTGGGTGCGGCGTTCTTCCAGCGGCGCGTCGTCGAGGAAGGCGTAAGGGCGCGCGTTGATCGCCTCGGCCGCGATCGGCGACGGGCCGGTGACGTCGCGCGCGATCACGCCGACCTCGCCGCGTTCGAGCCGGCCCAGCAGCCGCAGCCAGCCGGCGGCGTCCATGGCCTCGTACAGGCAGTCGTGCAAGGTCTGCGCGACCAGCGGATGGTCGGGCACCTCGCGCTCGCCGGCCAGGTTCTCGGCGCAGGCGACCTGGTCGGGGAACACGGTCGCGAGCAGGTCTTCGCTCTTCATGCGCTGCAGCTGCGGCGCCACCTTGCGCCCGCCGACGAAGCGCGGCAGCGCCAGCGAGGTGGTCGCGTTCCAGCGCCAGCGCACGCCGAACAGCGGCGCGTCCAGCAGGGCCTGGATCAGCACGTCCTGGGCGCTGGCGCTGTGCAGGTAACGGGCGACTTCGAGCAACGGAAAGCTGTGGCTGGTCGACAGCGACAGCACGATCGCGTCCTCGGTCGCGGCCGCCTGCAGTTCGAAATTGAACTTGCGGCAGAAGCGCTTGCGCAGGGCCAGGCCCCAGGCGCGATTGATGCGGCTGCCGTAGGGCGTATGGATGACCAACTGGGTGCCACCGGACTCGTCGAAGAAACGTTCCAGTACCACCGTGTCCTGGGTCGGCACCGCGCCCAGGGCGTAGCGCGTGCGCGCCAGATAGTCGACCAACTGGGTCGCGGCGTCCTCGCCCAGGCCCAGCTCGCGCACGATCGCGGCGGCGACCTGGGCGTGCACCTGCGCCAGCGTGGCCGGGTCGGGTTCGCCGTGCGCGGCCAGGTGCGCGTCCACCATGCCGCGCAGCCGCGACACGCCCAGCGACAGTTCGTCGCTGCGGCCCGGCGCTTCGCCCAGCCAGAACGGGATGTTCGGCGGCGCGCCCTGGGCGTCCTCGACCCGGACCCGGCCCGGCTCGACGCGCAGGATGCGGTAGCTGGCGTTGCCGAGCTGGAACACGTCGCCGGCCAGGCTTTCGACCGCGAAGTCTTCGTTGACGTTGCCGATGGTGGTCGATTGCGGCTCCAGCAGCACGGCGTAGTCGCCGGTGTCGGGGATGGTGCCGCCGGAGGTCACCGCGGTCAGCGCGCCGCCGCGGCGCGCACGCAGGCGCCGGTGCACGGCGTCGCGATGGACGTAGCCTGCGCGTGGGCCGCGCCGGGTGGTGAAGCCCTCGGCGAGCATGCGCACGACTGCGTCGAAATCCGCGCGCGCCAGCCGCGCATACGGCCAGGCCTGGGTCAGGCGCGCGTACAGCGCGTCCTCGTCCCACTCGCGCGAAGCGACCTCGGCGACGATCTGCTGCGCCAGCACGTCCAGCGGCGCGACCGGCACTTCCAGCGCGTCGAGTTCGCCGCGGCGCACGCAGTCCAGCAGGGCCGCGCATTCGACCAGATCGTCGCGCGACTGCGGGAACAGCCGGCCCTTGGGCACGCCGCCGACATGGTGGCCGGCGCGGCCGACGCGCTGCAGGAAGGCGGCGATCGCGCGCGGCGAGCCGAGCTGGCAGACCAGGTCGACGTCGCCGATGTCGATGCCCAGCTCCAGCGACGCGGTCGCGACCAGCACCCGCAACTCGCCGCGCTTGAGCCGTTGCTCGGCATCCAGGCGCAGTTCGCGCGAGAGGCTGCCGTGGTGCGCGGCGACCGCGTCCTTGCCCAGAAGCTCGCCGAGATGACGGGCGGCGCGTTCGGCCATGCGCCGGGTGTTGACGAAGACCAGGGTGGTGCGGTGTTCGGCGACCAGCTCGGCCAGGCGTACATAGACCTGGTCCCACTGCTCGTTCGACATCACCGCGCTGAGCGGCGACGGCGGCAGTTCCAGGGCCAGGTCGCGGCGCTTGTCGTAGCCGATGTCGACGATCTCGCAGTCGGGCCTGCCGTCGGCGGCGATCGCGCCGGCGCCGACCAGGAAGCGCGCGACCTCCTCGATCGGCTTCTGCGTCGCCGACAGGCCGATGCGCGCGATCGGGCGCTCGCACAGGGCCTGCAGGCGTTCCAGGGTCAGGGCCAGGTGGCTGCCGCGCTTGCTCGCGGCGACGGCGTGGATTTCGTCGACGATCACCGTGCGCACGGTCGACAGCATGGCGCGGCCGGATTCGGAGCCCATCAGCACGTACAGCGACTCGGGTGTGGTCACCAGCAGGTGCGGCGGTTGCTTGCGCATGCGCGTGCGCTCGCCGGCGGGGGTGTCGCCGGTGCGCACCGCGCTGCGGATACCGGGGTCGGGCCGGCCCATGCGCGCGAGCTGCTCGCGGATACCGGCCAGCGGCGCGTCGAGGTTGAGGTGGATGTCGTTGGACAGCGCCTTCAACGGCGAGACGTAGACCACCACGGTCTCGTCGGGCAGCCCGCCCTGCTCCTCGGCCTGGCGCACCAGGGCGTCGATCGCGGCCAGGAACGCGGTCAGGGTCTTGCCCGAGCCGGTCGGCGCCGCGACCAAGGTATGGCGGCCGGCACGAATCGCCGGCCAGGCCAGAACCTGGGCCTGGGTCGGCGCCGGGAAGGTCGCCGCGAACCAGGCGGCGACGGCGGGATGGAAGGCGGTCAGTGGCATGGCGCGCGGGCGCGGTCGCTGCTGCGGGAATCCGGTGGGGGCCGGTTCCGGTATGGGGGCGGCCGGGACGTTTCGGAAGGATAGCGCCGTGGCGGCGGCGGAACGCCGGAGCGGCTGCCGGGGCAGCGTTCAGCGCCGCGCGCCCTGTCCGACGATGTCCCGAGTCTGCCCTGCCCCCGTCTCAGCGACTGCGACTGCGCCGCCCGCTCAGCCGGGCGGCATCGAGACCTCGCGCACCACCTCGGCGGTCGCCCGGCTCTTGCCGGCCAGGGCGATGTCGGCCAGCGAAACGATGCCGGCCAGACAGCCCTCGGAGTCGACCACCGGCACGCGCCGGATCCGCGCGCGTTCCATCAGGTCGATGCAGTCGCGCAGGTCGGCGTCGACGCCGACGGTGCGCGCCGGCGCGGTCATGGCGTCGCCGGCGGTGGCGCTGCCGTCGCCGCCGGCCGCGACCACGCGCACGGTGATGTCGCGATCGGTGATCACGCCCATCGGGAACCCGCGCGCATCGAGCACGGGGATTTCGCCGCAGTCGTAGTCGGCCATCATCTGCGCGACCTCGCGCAACGGCGTGGTCACGTAGCACGAAGCCGGGTTGGGGGTCATGTAAGCGCTCACAGTGGCCATGCGGACTCTCCTTCGGTTCTGGTGTGCCGCACTGCCGGCACGGAAATTCAGCAATCGAGATGCTCTGCAATCGAACACCGCAGTGGATCCGGGCCGCCGGCCGGCAGCCCGGTGCGGACGCGGTGCGTAACGCAAGCCGGCCCGATCAACGGCCATGCTGCGCCTGGCCGTGTGTACGGCGCGTCCGCGCCGGCCGTTGTATCCTCGGCCCGGTATGCGTCCTTGACGCGATACGCCCTGCGATGCGACATCAACGGAGAGAACGCCATGACGACCAAGCTGGACAAGCCGCTGCGACGCGAACTGGAAATCGGCGACAAGCTCTACACCCTGACGATCGACGGCCACGGCCTCAAGCTCACCGAGAAAGGACACCGCAAGGGCATCGAACACAGCTGGAACGACATCATCGGCGACGACAAGAACGCTTCGTCTCCGAGCGACTGATCGCCCTGGCCGCGACGGCGACGGTTCCCGCCGTCGCGGCCTTGCGCATCGCGACCGAATCCCGCGATGCCATGCATTACGATGCCGACGCCTGCCGTCGGCGCGTCGACGTCATTTCTTGGCGACCATCAGGCCCTTGGCGTCGACGTTGCGCACGCCCTGCACGTTCTTGGCCACCGCTTTCGCCTTGTTGATCTGGGTCTGGCTGTCGACCTTGCCCGACAGCGAGACCACGCCGTTCATGGTATGGACGTCGATCTTGAGGCC
This sequence comes from Lysobacter sp. Root76, assembly GCF_001428685.1. Taxonomy (GTDB): domain Bacteria; phylum Pseudomonadota; class Gammaproteobacteria; order Xanthomonadales; family Xanthomonadaceae; genus Lysobacter. The sequence goes on from NZ_LMIK01000001.1 coordinate 120,994, forward strand.
CGACACGTCCTTGGCCGCCAGCAGTTCGGTTTTGACCTTGGTGGTTATCCAAGTGTCGCTTACCGGCTGACTGGATTCGCCGGTCGGCGCGGGTTGCGGGTGTTCCTGGGCAAGTGCCAGCACCGGCGCGATCGCGATCAGCGCGGCGGCCAGAAGGGAAACATTGAGTTTGCGAATCATGTGCGTGCTCCTGAGGAAGGGATGCCGGCGCGAACGATGCATTCGGTACGCGGCGGACGATTACGGCGATTGCCAGGAGGCGGGCGCCGCGGACGGAGGCACGGCATCGAGGCGCGATACCGCGATGACTCGGCGGCGATGACTCAGTGGTGGCTCTTGCGACCGGAGCCGGACTTCTTGCCGCCGCCGTCCTGCTTGTTGACGGTCGCCCAGGCGCGTTCCTCGGCGGTTTTCTCGGACACGCCTTCTTTGCGATAGCCCTCTTCGATATGTTGGGCCTGACGCTTTTGTTTGTCGGTGTACGCGGATTTTTCTCCACGGGGCATGGGGGCTCCTCCCGCCGGAACCATCCCGGCGTGAGTGCGACCCTAATCCGCGTGCGGTAAAGGCGACGCCACGATTGTGTTAGCGAGTCCGTTGACACCGCAAAGCGGTCACGATGCGCTCACGAATGCGGCGCTATCACTTCTTTATCGCAGTCAGGGAGCATGCGCGTGCACCGTGTTTCGCATCATCGCCACGATCATGAATGCGCCGGCGCGGATGAACGCGCGCGCATCGCCGGCCATGGACATCGCTGAACAGTTCCGCGTCCTGGTCGACACCGCCTACGCGATGGGCCTGGGCGGGCTGATCGGGCTCGAGCGCGAGATGAAGAATCGCCCGGCGGGCTTCCGCACCCACATGCTGGTCGCCGGTGCGGCGGCGCTGCTGATCGGCATCGGCCAGCTCGGCCTGACCGATCCGCGCCACCTCGCCAACGATCGGATCGCCGTCGATCCCCTGCGCCTGGTCGAAGCCGTGGTCGCGGGCGTGGCATTCATCGGCGCCGGCACCATCTTCTCGCGCCGCGGCGGCAACACGGTCGCCGGCATTACCACCGCCGCCTCGCTGCTGATGGTCGCGGTGATCGGCATCGCCGCGGGCTTCGACTATCGCTTGCTGGCGCTGGCCGCCACCCTGCTGACCCTGGCGGTGCTGAGCCTGTTGAATGCGTTCGAACGCCGCATGGCCGCGCGCGCGCCGCGCAAGGACGACGCCTGAGCTTCACAGTTTCGGCAGGCGCTGGCGCGCACTCGCGAAACCTTCCCAGGGATCGGCGCGCAGGCGCGCGGCGCGGCGCTGGGCCTTGGCCAGATCGAAGGCGTTGGGAGCGCCGACGCGCGCGAGTTCGTCCCAGCGCAACGGCATCGCCACCGGCGCGCCGGCGCGCGCGCGCAGCGACCAGCTGGCCACGCTGGTGGCTCCGCGCGCGTTGCGCAGCCAGTCGATGAAGATCCGGCCCTGGCGCTTGGCCTTGGACGCGGTGGCGACGTAGCGCAGCGGCGTGCGCTCGACCATCGCGTCGGCGAAGGCCTCGCAGAAGTGCTTGACCGCGGCCCAGTCCGGGCCGCGCTGGATCGGCACCACTACATGCATGCCCTTGCCGCCCGACAGCCGCGGCCAGCTGCGCAGGCCCAGTTCTTCGAGGCGGTCGCGCACGTCGCGCGCGGCGCGCTTGAGTTCGCTCCAGGGCACGTCCTCGGCCGGATCCAGATCGAACACCAGCCGGTCCGGGCGCTCGACGTCGTCGACCTTGGCGCCCCAGGGGTGGAACTCCAGGGTGTTCATCTGCACCAGCGCCAGCACGCCGTCCACGTCGTCGACGTAGACGTAGTCGGCCCGGCCCGACGACTCCTTCAACGCGATCGCATGCACGCCCGCGCCGAGGCTGTCGGCGTGATGCTTCTGGAAGAAGCAGCTGGCGCCGACGCCATCCGGGCAGCGCAGCAGCGAGATCGGTCGCTGCGCCAGCTCCGGCAGCAGCCAGGGCGCGACGGCTTCGTAATAGGCCGCGACCTGAGCCTTGCTGATGCCGTCCTCGGGAAAGACGATGCGTTCGGGATGAGTGAGCTTGGTGGCAGGCATGGCGGTGGAGTCCGAAGGCGGTGTTAGATCGTCGCGCACGCGCAGGAAGCTGGCCTGACGCACCAGGCCCTCCTTGCCGCGGCCGCGCGAGTGGATGTCGACGGTCAGGCGCGGCGCGACCCAGGTCACGCTGGCGGCGGAGAACGGCACGTGCCCGGGCAGCTTCACGGTCGGCGACTGGCGGCGCAGGGCCTGCAGGCGTTGGGTCAGCGTGCGCAGTTGTTCGTCGCTGAAACCGCTGCCGACGCGCCCGACGTAGCGCAGCCCGCCGCGCTCGGAGGTCGCCAGCAGCAGCGAGCCGAAGCCTTTGCGGCTGCTCTTGGGCGGGGTGTAGCCGACCACGACGAAGCTCTCGTCGGCGGCATGCTTGAGCTTGATCCAGTCGCCGCTGCGGCCGCCGCGGTACGGCGCATCGGCGCGCTTGCTGACGATGCCCTCCAGGCCCGCATCCAGGGCGGCCTGGAATACCTGCGCGCCGGCGCCGTCGATATGTTCGCTGAAGGCCAGCAGCGGCGTGGGGTCGGCCGCCAGCAGGTCGCGCAGCAGCGCGCGCCGGTCGCGCAGGGCGCAGGCGCGCAGGTCGACGCCGTCCAGGTAGAGCAGATCGAACAGGACCAGGCGCAGATCGTCGTTGTCGCCACGTTCGAGCTCGCGCTGCAGGCGGGCGAAATCGCTGCGACCGTCCGCGTCCAGCGCGACCAGTTCGCCGTCGACGATGAACTGCGCGGCCGGGAGTTCGCCCAGGGCCGCGATCAGGCGCGGCAGGCGTTCGGTCCAGTCGAGGGCGTTGCGCGATTCCAGCCGGACCGCACCGCGCCGGCCGTATCCGAGCATGCGGTAGCCGTCCCATTTGACCTCGTGCAGCCAGTCCTCGCCCACGGGCGCGGTCATGCGCAGGGTCGCCAGCTGCAATTCGACCCTGTCCGGCATCGTGGCGACGCGGGCGCCGGCGCAGGCTACGGCGCGGGTCTTCCAGCGTTTGCCGGCGGTACGCGCAGCGGCCTTGGCGGCAGCCTTTTTCTTAGCCGCGGGCGGCTTCGGCTTGGCTTGGACGCGCGTGCGCACCGGTTTCGCCGATCCCTCGAGCAATCCGTCGGCATCGATGTCGCGCGCGTAACGGTCGGAGCGCTTGATCAGCAACCACTGCGGCTGCCGGCCGGAGGGCCGCGTACGCACCAGGGTGTAGCGGCCGTGCAGGCGCTCGCCGTCTAGTTCGAACTCGAGCTTGCCGGCGCCGATCCGTTCCAGGGGATCGCCCTCGGCCGACCAGGTGCCGCGATCGAACAGATCGACGTGGCCGGCGCCGTAGTGGCCTTGCGGGATGTCGCCCTCGAAGCTGGCGTAGGCCAGCGGATGGTCTTCGACCTCGACCGCGAGCCGGCGCTCGCCGGCGCGCAGCGAAGGCCCCTTGGGCACGGCCCAGCTCTTGAGCACGCCGTCGACTTCGAGGCGGAAGTCGTAGTGACGGGCGCGCGCATGATGCAGCTGCACCACGAAGATCGGCGCGCGGCCCCGGCGCGCCTGCGCCTGCGCTTCGGGCTCCGGAGTCTGGCCGAAGCGGCGCTTGCGCGCGTAGTCGCGCAGGCTCACGCGGCCCCCGTGGCGCCGGCGCCCGCCGCGGCCACGTCAGGCCGTCTTCTTGCGCACCGGACGCCGGGTCGCGCGCTTCTTGGCCGCGGCCTTCTTCGCCGGCGCGGCCTTAGTCGCCTTGGCGGTCTTGGCCGGCGCCTTGCCGCCCTTCTTCTCCAGGCTGCGCTTGAGCAGCTCGGCGAAGTCGATGACGTTGGTGGCGGCGTTCTCGGGCAGCGATTCTTCGGGCTCGCCCTTGCGACGCACGACCTTCTTGGCCTTGACCCGTTGCTCGATGACCTTGTGCAGGCGCTGGCGGAAGTCGTCCTTGTAGCTTTCCGGCTTCCAGTCCGAGCTCATCGACTTGATCAGCTCTTCGGCCATGGCGACCTCGCGGCTGGAGATCTTCCACTTCTCCAGCTTGCCCTGCGGCAGCTTGTAGTCTTCCGGGTCCACCAGCTCCTGCGAGAAGCGCAGGATCATCAGCAGCAGCGCGTCGCCCTTGGGCATCACCGCTGCCAGGTATTCGCGGGTGCGAATCACCACCCGGCCGATCCCGATCTTGCCGGTGCGGCGCAGCACTTCGCGCAGCAGCACGTAGCCCTTCTCGGCTTTCTTGCCCGGTTCCAGCACGTAGGGCTTTTCGTAGAACTCCGGCCCGATCGCGCTGGCATCGACGAAGCCGTCGATATCCACGGTTTCCTTGTGATCCGGCGCGGCCGCGGCGATGTCGGCCTCCTCGATCACCACGTAACTGCCCTTGTCGTACTCGAAGGCCTTGACGATCTCCTTCCACGGCACCTCCTCGCCGGTTTCGGCGTTGACGCGCTCGTAACGGATGGGCACCTTGTCGCGACTGTCGAGCATGCGGAAATGCAGGTCGACGCGGCGTTCGCCGGTCATCAGCTTTACCGGGATATTGAGCAGACCGAACGAGAGCGTGCCGGTCCAGATCGGGCGAGCCATGAGGCGTCCTCCGCGAAGGGGACCGCCGCGCGCGTCGAGCGAGCCGGCGGCCGAGGCGGCCTACTGTGCCTCCCTCGCCGTCGAACCCGGGTGAAGCGGATGAACGCCGGCGAACCTGCGCTCACCCTGCCACGACGGCCGATCGGGTGTGCTGTGCTCTGCTTTCCGTCGACGGACCCGCGCATGACCCAGTTCCGCGCATCGCCATGGACCTGAAGAGCGGCTACCCCTATTGGGCCGTGCGCAACGGCCTGATGCATGCGTTTCCGGCCCTGGACGGCGATGCGCGCTGCGACGTGGCGGTGATCGGCGGCGGCATCAGCGGCGCGCTGATCGCCGACGAACTGGCGCGCCACGGTCACGAGGTGATCGTGATCGAGCAGCGCGACGTCGGCTGGGGCAGCACCGCGGCCAGCACGGCGCTGCTGCAGTACGAGATCGACACCCACCTGATCGACCTGAGCGAACGCTACTGCGAGGACGCCGCCGCCCTCGCCTACCGCGCCTGCGGCGACGCGGTGGTGGCGCTGCGCGAACGTGCGCGCGGCCTGGGCGGGGTCGACTTCGCGCGCGTGGACAGCGTCTATTGCGCGAGCAAGCAGCGCCATGTCTACGTGCTCAAGCACGAACTCGCGCTGCGCCGCCGCCACGGTTTCGACGTGCGCTGGCTCAATGCCGCCGATCTGCACGAGCGTTACGGCCTGCATGCGCCCGGCGCGATCCTCAGCAGCCTGGGCGCACGCGTCGATCCCTACCGCATGACCTACCGCCTGCTGATGCGCCTGGCCCGGCAAGGCGTACGCGTGTACGACCGCAGCGAGATCGCGGCCATCGAACCCGGCGCCCGCACGGTGCTGCTGCGCACGCCGCAGGGCCACGTAGTGCGCGCGGCGCAGGTGGTGATGGCGACCGGCTACGCAGGGCAGCGCTGGCTGCGCCAGCGGCTCGCCCGCAATCACAGCAGCTACGCCTTCGTCACCGATCCGATACCCGCGGCCGAGCTGCGCGGGCTGGACCGGACTATGGTCTGGGAATCGGCGCGGCCCTATCTCTACCTGCGCGGCACCGGCGACGACCGCATCATCGTCGGCGGCGAGGACGATGCAATCGACGTGCCGGCCAAGCGCGACGCGCGTCTGCACAAGAAGACGCAACGCTTGGTGCGGCAAGTCGCGCGGCGCTTTCCGGGCCTGGAGCTGGCGCCCAGCTTCGCCTGGGCCGGCACCTTCGCCGAAACCGAGGACGGCCTGCCCTTCTTCGGTCCGCACCAGCAGTACGGGCCGCGCGTGCATTTCGCGATGGCCTACGGCGGCAACGGCATCACCTATGCCGAGATCGGCGCCGGGCTGCTGCGCGCCCTGATCGAACGCCGGCCGCACCCGCTGGCGGAGCTGTTCTCGTTCCGGCGGATAGGCTGAGACCGACGTTGCGCGGCAATGCGAACGGGCCGCTTTCGCGGCCCGTCCGGTGCAGCTTCGAGGCTAACGACGCGTGGTTCAGGAGCGCAACGGCACCAGGGTGATCTCGACGCGGCGGTTCTGAGCGCGGCCTTGCTCGGTATCGTTGCTGGCGATCGGGCGGGTCTTGCCGGCGCCGGTGAGGATGAAGCGGTCGCGGACCAGGCCGCGCGACATCAGGTAGTTGCCGACCGAAGCGGCGCGTTGTTCGGACAGGCGCTGGTTGACCGCGTCGCTGCCGATGCTGTCGGTGTGGCCTGCGACCTCGACGATGGTCTGGTTGTATTCCTGCAGGGTCGAGGCGACGTTGTCGAGCACCGGATAGAACTGCGAGTCGAGCTGGGCGCTGTTGAAGGCGAAGGTGATGTTGCTGGGCATGTTGAGGGTGATGTTGTCGCCCTGGCGGACCACGTCGACGCCGGTGCCGGCCATGCGGTCGCGCAAGGCGCGCTCCTGGCGATCCTGGTAGTTGCCGATCGCCGCGCCGGCCAGGCCGCCCACGCCCGCGCCGACCAGGGCGCGCTGGCGGCGTTCGGTGGCGTCGTCGCCGCTGAGCAGACCGGCCGCGACGCCGGCGAGCGCACCGATGATGGCGCCCTTCTGGGTCTTGTTCATGCCGCCCTGCTGCTGCGGGGGCGGGTACTGGCCCGGCGGGTACTGCTGCGGCTGGCCGCCGTAGTAGCCACCGCCACCGGTGGCGCAACCGGCGAGCGCTGCGGTCATCGCAGCGGCGGCCAGCACGATCTTGATCTGGGTTTTCATGGGGGTTTTCCTCAGCTGAACTCGGCAGGGCACAAGCTAATCACGCCGGCGTCGCGGACGGGTGACGGGCGCGATCGCCAGTTCAGCTGTCAGTTCGGCTGTCGGCCCAGTACGTGGCGCGGGTCGCGGGACGTCTGTGGGCCCGGAATGAATTGCGATTGCGCAGGTTCGGTGGCGATTCGCATCGCGACTTACGTCGCTCCCACAGGAAGCGGTGGTGTCGCGAGTGTGGGGCTGGTCGCGGCTCACGCCGCTCCTACCCCGGGGCGCGGCGAATGCGTGACGAGGGCGTGAGCTGCGGCCGCGCGAATCGACCGCGACGGGCGGGTGCGATTCGCATCGCACCCGCCCGTCGGGATACGCCGGCTCAGGCGCTCAAGCGTCGAGCGGCACCAGCGCATCGGCGCCGGCGGCGTCGAGGGTGCGGTCCCAATTGCCCATCAGCGCCAGGTACAGCAGCTTGTCGAACTCGGCGCCGAAACGGCTGATCACGGCGTCGGGATCGGGGATCAGCTTGGCGTCGGCGATCAGGCCGAAGTGGACGCGGCCGTTGTAGCTGAGGATGGAAATGCCGACCCCGATCGAACCGGTCTGCGGCACCCAGAACATCATCTCGCGCAGGGTGCAGCCGGCCAGGTACAGCGGCTGCTGCGGCCCGGGCACGTTGGTCGCGACCGCGGTCGCCTTGCGGCTGAACAACTCCAGCGCCAGCCCCTGGACCTGCGACGGCGCCATGCCGAGCGCAGCCAAAAGTCCAAATGCGACAATGGCTTGGCGTGAATTCTTAAGGTTATTCATGCATTCGGCGACGCGCTCGATCCGGCGGATCGGGTTGCCCTCGCCGACCGGCAGCTCCAGGAACACCAAGCCGAAATGATTGCCGAGTTTCTTGGCGTGTTCGAGCGGGCGCAGGTTCACCGGCACGGTCGCGCGCAGGGTCACGCCGTCGACGTTGTCGCCGCGTTCGATCATGTAGTTGCGCAGCGCGCCGGCCGCGGTCGCCATCAGCACGTCGTTGACGGTGCAGTCGCAAGCGCGGCCGACCGCCTTCACTTCTTCCAGGTCCAGCGGTTCGGCCCAGGCCACGCGCTTGCTCACGCCGAGCTTGCCGCGCAGCAGCGAGGGCGGGTCGTCGGACAGCGCCAGGGCGTTGAGCAGTTCGCGCGCGATCTCGCCGCCCTCCTTGGCCAGCATGCCGGCCAGGGTCGGGTCGCGGTACATCTCCATGCCCTTCTCGAGCGCGCGCGAGCCCAGCTTCATGTAGCGGTCGACCGCGCCGACCCGGCGCGCGACTTCGGCGCCGTCGGTCTTGAGCCAGGCATTCGCCAGATCGCTGCCCTTGGCCGGTTCGCGGGTGGTGTCGGTCAGCGACAGCAGCACCTGGACCAGGGCAATGCCGTCGGCATAGCTGTGGTGGATGCGCGCGACCAGCGCCGAGCCGCCGTCGTAGCGTTCGATCAGGTGGAACTGCCACAGCGGCCGGCTGTGATCGAGCGGGCTGGACGCGAGCTGGCTGACGAAGCGTTCCAGGCCGCGCTTGCCGGCGCGCCCGGGCAGCGCGGTCAGCTGCACGTGCCAGTCGAGATCGAAATCCTCGTCGGTCTGCCAGGACGCGCCTGCCGGCGTGTCGACCGCCTTCTGGCGGAAGCGCGTATAGGCCAGGAAGCGCTGTTTGACCACGCGCCGCAAGGCGTCGATCGACATCGGTTCGGCGAACATCAGCACGCCGGTGATCATCATCGGATTGGTCGGTCGCTCCATGCGCAACCAGGCCGTATCCACTCGCGACATCGGTTCGCGACGCGCTCGCTTGCGCGGTTCTGCTGTGGCCATGCGCCCTCCAAGCGTCTGCGCCGAGTGAATCACGCAGCCGCGAGCGGCGTCAACGCGGGTGTGCCCGATTCGAGATCGGGACGTGGAGATCGCGCGGCGGCGCGGGTCGAATCGCCGGGCCGCTACCGCGCTGCCGAATCGCCGCGCCCTACTCTCGCTGCTTTCGGTAGGCGGCCAAGGCCGCGTCGCGGCCGGCGGCCAGGTCGACCAGCGGCCGGGCCGGATAGTCCGGAGCCAGGCGGCGCAGCGTCGCCGGCTCGCGCCAGGGCGCGAAGCGCAGCGGCACCGGCAAGGCCGCCAGCTCCGGCAGCCAGCGCGCGATGTAGCGGCCCTCGGGGTCGAACTTCTCAGCCTGGGTCACCGGATTGAACACGCGGAAGTACGGCGCGGCATCGGCGCCGGTGCCGGCCACCCACTGCCAGCCCAGGGTGTTGTTGGCCAGGTCGGCGTCGACCAGGGTGTCCCAGAACCAGCGCGCGCCGTGGCGCCAGTGATAGCGCAGGTGTTTGCTCAGGTAGCTGGCGACGATCATGCGCACGCGGTTGTGCATCCAGCCGGTGTGCCAGAGCTCGCGCATGCCGGCGTCGACGATGGGCACGCCGGTGCGCCCGTGTTGCCAGTCCTGCAGGCGCGGCTGCGCCAGCCGGGCCCAGTCGAAGTCGTCGAAACGCGGGTTGAAGTTGCGCTCCGGAGTGTGCGGGAAGTGATGCAGCAGGTGATGGGCGAATTCGCGCCAGCCCAGTTCGCGGATGGCCGCGTCGATATCGCCGGCGCGCGTGGCGCTGCGTTGCGCCTCCAGCGCCGCGACCACGCGCCAGGGCGCGATTTCGCCGAAGTGCAGATGCGGCGACAGGCGCGAGGTGCCGACCCGATCGGGGCGGTCGCGCTGTTGGGCGTAGCCTTCCAGCGCACCATCGAGGAAGGTCTCCAGCGCCTCGCGCGCGCCGGCCTCGCCGGGCGTCCAGTGCTCCCAGAACCCGCGGTCCCAGTCCGGCGACGGCAGCAGCTTCAGCGCCGCCAGCGGCACGCCTTCCGGCCCCTGCGCGCTGGCGGGCAAGGCCGCCGGCGGTTCCCAGGTCGGCTGCAACCGCCACGCAGCCAGCGCCGCGCGCCAGAACGGAGTGAACACGCGGTAGGGCTCGCCCTGCTTGGTCGCCAGTTGCCAGGGCTCGAACAGCAATGCGCCGTTGTGGCTTTCCGCGCGCACGCCCTGGCGGCGCAGGGTCTGCTTGATGCGGGTGTCGCGCTGCTCGATCGCCGGCTCGTAGCGGCGGTTCCAGTACACCGCCTCGGCGTCGGTCGCCAGCAGCAACGACTGCAGGGTCGGCAGGCTGGGGCCGACGAAGCGGCGCAGGTGCGAGCCGCGCGCGCGCAGTTCGCGATCCAGCGCGGCCAGCGAATGGTGGCGCCAGGCATCCGACGCCGCGCCCGGGCGCCAGTCGCCGTGTTCGTCGGGGGCGTGGATGTAGATCGGGATCGGCGTGTAGCCGTCGTCCAGCGCGGCCCGCAGCGCCGGGTTGTCGGCCAGCCGCAGGTCGTTGCGGAACCAGACCAGCGCGGTGGCGTCGGCGTCGGGCATCGCTGGACCGGGGCAGTCGAGGGACGGCCAGTATGCCGTTCCGCCGTGCCCGCGACGGACGGGGCCCGGCTGGGCCCCGTCCCCATTGCGTGACGCTTATTGCGACTGCAGCTCGGTGATCGCGGCCTGGGTCTGGACCAAGCCCCAGCCGGTGTTGTTGTCGAAGCCGGCGGCGTCGATGTCCTTAGCGGTCGTGTACAGGGCATCGCGCACCTGCGCCGCGGTCGCGGTCGGCTTGGAGCTCCACACCACCGCGGCCACGCCGGAGACGTGCGGCGTCGCCATCGACGTGCCGCTCATGGTCTCGTAGGCGGTGTTCGATACCGACGGCGTAGCGTCGACGGTCGCGGTCTGTCCGGCCAGGTTGGCGACGATGGTCTCGCCGTCGGCCTTGCTGATGCCCACCGCGGGCAGCGTGGTGGTGACCGGGTTGCTGTTGGCGTCGTACATGCCGATGCGCAGATCGCCGGCGACGTTGTTGTAGATCACCACGCCCAGGGCGCGGCCGGTCTTGGCCTTGGTGATCTTGTCGACGAAGGTGTTGGTGCCGCGCTGGCAGACCACGATCTTGTTGCGCCAGGTGCTGGAAGAGGCCTGGCACAGGCCGCCGTTGACCCAGCCGGCGCTGGCGGTGGTCTGCTTGGAACCGGCGACCGGAATCGCGGCGAAGCTGGACGCGCCGACCACCAGCGGATCGTTCTTCATCGGGTAGGTGCTGAGCGTGTCCACGCCCGGCGCGGCCACGTCGACCGCGGCGTTGAACTGCGAGAAGGCGGCCTTGACGTTGGCCGAGTCCACCGCCGCCACCGACACCACGCTGGGGTAGGACGCCGGGTAGCTGAGGCTGGCATCGCCGGCGTTGCCGGCCGCGGCGATGCTGAGCACGCCGTTGTTGGCCAGGGTCTGGAACGCGTTCTGCTCGGTGACCGAGCTGCTCGCGCCGCCCAGGCTCATGCTGATGATCTTGGCGCCGGCGGCGTCGCAGCGGTTGGCCGCATCGACCAGAGTCGAGGAGTAGGTCCAGCTGCACTGGCCGTGTTGGCCGCCGTTGGTGCCGTTGCTGCCGAAGATCTTGACGATGTGCAGCGAGACCTTGCCCGGGCTCACGCCGACCACGCCGGTATTGTTGTTGGCCGCGGCGATGGTGCCGGCGACGTGGGTGCCGTGGCCGCAGGTGTCGGTGTCCCAGCCGGCGGGGTAACCAGTGATGGTCATGCCTGCGAAATCTTCGTGGTTCTTGTTGAGACCCGAGTCGATCACGCAGACCTTGATGCCGGCGCCGGTGGCCGCGCCCGCGTCGAGCACGCCGTCCTGGTTGGCGTCCCACACATTGCGCGCCTGCACCTGGTCGATGCCGTAGGGCACGCTCTGCGCCTGCAGATAGCGCGGCTGGTCGATCTCGACCGATTCCACATCGGGGTTGCCGCGCAGGGCCTTGATGTCTTCCGGCGAGGACAGGGTCATCACCGCGCTGTTGAGGCGGTCGAACTGGTAGTTCAGCACCGCGTCGCCGCCGCGCGCTGCGCTCAGTTTGCCGCGCAGCGCCTGGATGCGCTGGCCCAGGCTCTGGGTCGAGGCACCGGCGCTCTTGCCGGCGGCGGCGCTGGCGGTGCCGGCCTTGAACTTGACCCAGACGCGGTTCGGGTTGGGTTGCTCCTGCGCCGCGGCGGCGGTGGCAGCGACCATCGTGGCCAGGCCCAGGCCCAGCGCGTACATCAGCTTGCTCTGCTTCATCGATACCCCACGTGGAATGCCGGTCGCACTCCGGGCGGAGCGGCTTGCTGCTCGGGCGCGTCGTAGCGCCCGATCAACCGACCTTTATCCAAACGGGAAAATATCGCGCCCCCCCTACCTGCCGGGGGATATCCCTCAGGATCTATGACCGGATTCTCGTTTTAGAGAATGCCTCGGCGGCCGCGGCGCACCAAGAATCCACATGCCGGAGCCGAGGCCGGCGCACGGGCGCCTCAGCTCTCGACGAAACGCACCCGGCGCGTGATCGAGCAGGTCAGCTCGTAGCCGATGGTGCCGGAGACTTCGGCGATGCGTTCCACCGGCAGCTCCGGCCCCCACAGCGTCACCGGATCGCCGACGCGGGCCTCGGGGATGCCGCGCAGGTCGATGGTCATCAGGTCCATCGAGACGCGGCCGATCACCTGCGCCGCGTGGCCGCCGACCAGCACCGGCGTGCCGGAGGGTGCGGCACGCGGGTAGCCGTCGCCGTAGCCGATCGCGGCCACGCCGACGTGCATGTCTTCGGGGCATTCCCAGGTCGCGGCGTAGCCGATGCGTTCGCCGCGCCGCACCCGGTTGACCGCGATCAGGCGCGTCGACAGGGTCATCGCCGGACGCAGGCCGAAGTCGGCGCCGGTGGTGCCCTCGACCACCGACATGCCGTACAGCGCTCCGCCGGGACGGATCCAGTCGGCGTGGGCATCGGGCCAGCCCAGCACGGCGGCGGAGTTGGCCAGCGAGCGCGCGCCGTCGAGGCCGGCGGTGGCCTCGGCGAAGGCGCGCAGCTGCGCGCGCGTTTGCGGCTTGTCGAATTCGTCGGAGCTGGCGAAATGGTTCATCAGCACGATGCCCTCGGCCACGCCGGGCAAGGCCGACAGGCGCGCATGCGCTTGCCGCACGTCCTCGGGCGCGAAGCCGAGCCGGTGCATGCCGGTGTCGATCTTGAGCCAGCAGCGGATCGGCTCGCCGTCGGCGGCCTGCTCCAGCATTTCGATCTGGCTGGCGTGGTGGACCACGGTCTCGACGCCGAGCCGGCGCAGCTGCGGCAGGTCGTCGGCTTCGTCGAAACCCGACAGCAGCACGATCGGTTGCGACAGGCCTGCCGCGCGCAGGCGGTCGGCGTCGGACAGGGCCGCCACGCCGAAGGCGTCGGCGCCTTCGAGCGCGCGCGCGACCCGTTCCAGGCCGTGGCCGTAGCCGTCGGCCTTGACCACCGCCATCACGCGGCTGTGCGGCGCGCGCGCGCGCGCCTGGGCGAGGTTATGACGCAGGGCGTCGGTGTGGATGCTTGCGGAGGTGGGTCGTGCCATCGCGCTAGTTTATCGGCTGGCGCGTTGCGCGGGCTGTCGGGCTGGGGTGGGCGCGGGTTCCGGCAGGCAGGCGGGATGCATTGCGGCAGCCTGCCCCATATCGGCGACCGGTCTGGGCAAGGCAGTCGCCGGTTCGGCGCGAGGTCCGGCCTAGATGCCGTGGGCGCCCCTCTCCCGGCGGAGAGAGGTCTGGGTTCGCTTAGTCGTTGAATTCGACGATCGTGTTCGGGGCCGGACGCTCGTGCTCGCGACTGAGGCGCTGCCCGGCTTGCGGCGGGGTCCAGGGGGCTTTGCCCAGCTTGGACAGGTCCGGGTAGCTGCCCAGCACGCGGAAGCGCTGGAACTCGTACGCGACCCCTTCCGCACCCAGCGGCGAGGCGCGGTCGGCGACGTGGAAATGCAGGTGCGGGCCGGTCGAATCGCCGGTGAAACCGAGCGCGGCGACGACCTCGCCGCGGCGCACGCGCTGGCCCGGCGCGACCCGTACGCTGCCGGGCTTGAGGTGTTCGTAGAACGCGTAGCGGCCGTCGCCCAGGTCCAGCGCCAGGTAGTTGCCGGTGGCGTCGCCCAGCGCCTGCTTGCCATGTTCGGACACGCGCGCGGTTTCGGTCACGTCGTCGCGCACCGCGACGACGGTCGCGTCGGCGACGGCCAGGACCTGCGCGCCATAGCCGTAGGCGTTGGCGACCAGGTCGGGGTCGCCGCCGGCGCTGCGGCCCTGCGCGTCGAGCTTGACCCAGTCGATCGCGTAGCGGCCCGGAATGCGGGCGCGACCGTCGACGGTGTAGATCACCCGACGATGGCCGCGCGGCCAGTCCGGATGGTGGATCGCGATCCAGGGGCCGCCGCTCACCGGCGGTCCCAGCATCAGCGTCGCGGCCTGGGCCACCGGCGTATCGCCGCCGACGACTTCGGCCGCCGCCCCGCTGCCGGTAGGCGCGTAGCGGATGCGGTGATCGAGCCGGCGCGGCAGCGGCGCGCCGGCGGGCAGCGCGAGTTCCAGATACAGCACGCCGCGCTGGCCCGGCGCGAGCGTGCGCGCATCGCTGCCCTGCACCGCCGCCAGACGATCGAAACGGCGCACGAGCGCGTCGCCCGCGTAGTCGGCCAGGGACGCGCCGCGTTCGGCGTCGCGCGCCTCCACGCCCAACAGTTGCAGGGGTTCGCTGCTGAAATTGCTCAGGTGCAGTTCGTAGACCAGCACCGATGCACCCTCGATCCGCACCGGTGCCGGCACCGTCGGCACCTGCAGGTCGAAGGATTGGCGCAAAGGCGCCGCGCGATCGGTCGCGGCGGCGCCGCTGGCGAACATCAGCAAGACGGCGAACGCGAGGTTGCGCATGGGGCGGGGGTTCCGGGAATAGGAGGGGCGCAGGCCGCGTCAGGCGGCGCTGGGATCGGGCTCGCGCAGTTCTTCGATAGCGGCGTCCGACAGCCACAGCAAGGTATTGAGGTAGTCCTCGATGCAGGCCACGATCCCGGCACGCGGGCCCTCGCGCCACGCCGGCGAGCCGTAGAAGGCGTCCTGCTGCGCGATCAGATCGGCGTGGTCGCGGTAGGCGCGGATCAGGAACCAGCTTTCGTGTTCGTGCTCGCTGCGCCCGAACGCGACCACGTCCATGCCGTGCTCGCGCAACATCGGCAGCGCGCGCATGCGCATCGCGTCCTGGAACCGCGCCGCCGTGTCCGGCCTGAGCCGGTAGCTGCGGATTTCGATCAGTCGCTTCATGGCCGCGTTCCCGAGGTGATCGGCTGCGGATGCTGATCGAGGGCGCTGCGGTGCGCAAGTCGCCACGGTCATGGTGGACGGGCGGTCCGGCTTCCTGTGGGAGCGGCGTGAGCCGCGATTCGGCGTGGGATGCAGCTGCGTTATCGCGGCTCACGCCGCTCCTACAGGGGAAGTCCGACGTTCTGCGATCAGGCGTGGCCTCCCTGCCGCGGCCTGGTTTCAGCTTGCTGCCACTGCCTCGCTGCCGCAGCCGAACGCCGAACGCCGACGCCCCAAAACGAAACGGGCCGGCATGGCCGGCCCGTTCGCTGCAGACGGATCGTGCGCTCAGTCGCAGCGGCGCTCGATCACGGTCTCGGTCTTGTTCTGCTGGTTTTCCTGGATCTTGCGCCCGACCAGGGCACCGCCGACGGCGCCGGCCGCGGTCGCGACCTTCTTGCCCTTGCCGCCGCCGACCTGGTTGCCGAGCAGGCCGCCCGCGACCGCGCCCAGGGCGGTACCGGCGATCTTGTGCTCGTCCTTGATCTGCTTCGGACGCTGCACCTCGACGTCGTAGCAATGCGGCTGCCTTGGCGCCGGCTTGGCCTTGGACTTGGTCTGCGCGGTGGCCGCGCCGGTCGCCATGACGCAGGACATCAGGGCGACGGCGATCGTGGATTTGAGCTTAGCGTTCATGGGGATTCACCGGAGTGGAGAGAATGGTCACAGCAACATGCGCCGGGGCTTGTCACGATCGCGTTAAGCGGCGACGTGCCTGGGCGACAGTCTGGCGCGTGCAGTCTGAACCGTCGCATGCCTGCGCACCGCAATCGCGATCACATTCGCGCAAACGGGCAGCGGCGTCCTGACCCGGCAGTGCGCCCTGCTCCGCTCATTCCGCACGCGATCGGCCTGCGCTGGGCATCGTGGCGACAAACCGTTTTCGATCGCGTCAGGCCAGCGATGACCGAGGCCGGCGCAGACCCCACCAAGCGTCGGACGCTCCCGCGCCCCCAGCAGCACGATGGCTCAGGGCTGCGGGCGCGCGACCGCTCCCTCGCCCGCCAGCGCTTGCGGCACGCGGGTCACCTGCGTGTACACCATCCGCCAACCGCCGTCCCGTTTCGCCCAGACATGGACGATGCGGATCAGGCGAGTCTGGTGTTTACCGTCTTGCGTCCAGCTCAAATTCACGACCCCGCCGATCACCGCGGCGTCCGTCCAGACGATTTCGACCGGCTGCTCCATCGCATAGGGATCGATTTTGAATCCGGGCATACGGAAATCGGCGAGCGCCTGCTGTTTGTTCTCCACGCTGGCGTCCGAATTCACCAGCACGTAGTCGTCGGCGAACAGACGGGAGAGCGCCGGAATATCGCCGCCTATGGTCGAGCGGTGGTAAGCCGAAACCGCCTTTTCCAGCTCCGGCGGCAGCGGCGCCGCGGATGCCGATGCGGCGCTCGCGGCGAGCAGCATGACGGCGATCTTCAAGACGACCCCGCGGCCATGTCTCATCGCAAGACCCGCCTGCCAAGACTGAGCGAGCTTCTGGAACATCGGCTTCGCTGAGATGGCAGCCATCGGGTTCACTCCCTGTCCGCGTAGTCGTACACGATGAATCCCTCGTTGACGGCCACTTTGTCGTACAGACGACGGCCGGCGACGTTGGTCGCGTGGGTTTGCCAATAAACGCCCTTGGCGCCTGCCGCCTCCGATTCCCTGCGCACGCTTCGAATCAGGGCCTTGCCGATGCCCCGGCCGCGCTCGGACTCGACCACGTACAGATCGCGCAGATAGCAAACCGGCTCGAGCTGCGTGGTGCTGCGATGGAACAGGTAGTGGCTCAGCCCCAGCAGGCGCCCCTGCGCCTCGGCGACCAGCGCGAAAACCGGTTCGTCCGGATCGAGGAAACGTCGCCACACGGCCCGGGTAATCGGCATCGGCAGCGCGCTTTCGCCGGCGCGGCCGTAGAAGGCGTTGTAGGCGGTCCACAGCGGCAGCCAGGCGGCGAAATCGTCGTCGCGGACGCAGCGAACCTGGGCGGCATTCGTTGGAAGGTTCATTTCGCGCGCGTATCCGTGGCGATCCAGTTCACTTCCCAGGTCCTGCCGCCGTCGGCGGAAAAGGCTTGTTCGAACTTCGCGGAGTCGGGGCCGATATCGAAGATCACGAAGCGCACCAGGATGGCGCGCCCGTTCAAGGTCTCCGACGAATAGAACTCGCCGCGTCCGTCGCGGAATTCGCCGACGGTCGGGATCGTCATCGTCCCCGCCGCCGAGTTGGCGAAGTTGAGGCTCCATTGCCGCGACTGCGGGTTGTAGAGCCGCAGCGACCCGGCGAGGATCTCGCCCGCGCTGCCCTTGACGTCGAGTTCCACCCAGTTCGCGCGCCCGCCCCAGACTTTGCTGACCGTCGTCGTGCCGGAGTACTCGACCCACTCGTCGGATCCGGTCAGGGGCCGCAGGCGTCGCCTAAGTTCGGTCTTCCACAGGCCGATTTCCCAGTCGAAGTCCCGTTGCCCATCCCGTGGCGCCGGAACGGCGGCGGCCCGCTCGGTCGCTGGTGGCGTCTTCGCGACGACGCCAAAAGGCAAAAGGCCGGCCGTCAGCGCGCAAGCGGTCAGCATGGAACGGATCGGGGCATGCATTTTCATCGTGAGGTTCCTGTCCGGTTCTGTGTTGCATCGAAGCCTTAGGTTGCGCTTTGGCGCGGCGCTGCGGTCGATGTCGCGCGTACCGCCTGCGCGTGCTGTCGCACGACGCTGCGAAGAGCGCGCCCTCCGCGCCCGTGCCCGCATGCCGGCCGCTACACACCCATCGCGATTTCCAGCAGAACGCGCCAGGCGTTCATCGGCAGCCACTCCTTGTATCCGTCCCAAGTCTGGTACTGCGGCAGCGCGACGGCGTTCGGAACCTGCATGAACGGCGTGCCCTTCTTCAACTCGGCAAGAATCGCCGCCCTTAGGTCCTGGAGATACTTCAGTTGATCCGCGACGCTGGACCTCGGCCCTACCGGCGCGTTGTGGGCGTACATCACCCGATCGAAATCGAGCTTGTCGATCTCGGCGAGCGTGCGCTCCCATTCCTTGGGAGAGAAGTCCGGCATATAGGTGAACGCCACCCGCTCCGGCACCACCAGATCGACCGTGTAGATCGCTTTCTCGCGCGGAAACCGGAACACGGTCATGCCTTCGCCGTGGTTCGGACCGAAGTACAGAAGCTCGACCCGACTTTCCCCCAGCCGCAGTTCCGAGCTGGATCCGGACCAGGTTCTGTCGGGCATGACCACATCCGGGCTGGGGTGTTCCTCGAGCCAGCGGGCGGTGGCTTCGTGGCTGATGATCGCCGCACCCTCCGCCTTGAACACTTCGCCCCCGCTGATGTGATCGTAGTGGTTGTGCGAATAGATCAAATACCGGATGGGCTTCGCCGTGAGCTTGCGGATCGCCTGGAGCGATGCCGCGGCGAAATCCTTGTCGAAGCTGTCCATGACGATCACGCCGTCGTCGGTGATCATGAAGGCGTTGAAGGCCATGCCGGCGCCGAAACTGTAGAGCCCCGGCGCGACCTCGGTCGTCGTGTACGGGGGACGCGCCGCGACGGCGCCGCTGAAGGCGCCGAGGCCCAAGGCGAACGCAGCCATGACCAGCAATTTTCCGAACAGACGATGGGTGGACATGCTTCGCGACCTCGTTTTTCTGGGCTGCATAGCGCATCGGCTCCGACTTCGCGGCCCCGCTGCGCTCACGTCCTATGAGGCGGCATCGGGCCGTGCCGCGGGAAGCCTCGCCGCACGCGTTCGTCCCTGCCCTCGACGCGTTCGTCCCCGCAGCCTCGCTCCAGGCTGCGCAAGGCTTCCATCGCCGGCCAACAGTGCGATCATGCGGCCATGGGCGACATCCCGACTCCGGCTATCACGGCCCGCATGCGACCGCTGTCGGACTGGACCATCGACGCGGGGAATCGCCCGGGCCTGAAAGCCCGCGACCTCGCCTTGCTCGCGGCGATCTGGGCCTACGTCACTCTCTCGAATCTGCTGTTCGGCCTGAGCATGGCCACCAGTCTGGCCACGATCGGCGTCACCCACGTGTTCTCGCCCTGGGATGCGCGCCTGCTGCAGCACCTGCTGTTGTTTCCGGCCCTCGTCGGCTGCGCCTGGTTGTCGCGGCGGATCGGCTGGCAGCCCGGATGGGGGGCCTGGCCTTTGCAACTGCTGCTCGGCCTGGGGTTCGCCATGCTCGCCGACCCCAGCCTGCAACTCGGCGACCACCTCGCCGGCGTCCCGCAGTCCTTGATGCCGCCGACGATCGCTCCGATCGAGGGCCCGCTGGACAAGCAGCAGCTCCTGTTCATCGCCGCATCGACCAGCCTGCTGCTCAGCTATGCGTTCTGCCTGGCGCTGCTGACCGGCTTCGACCTCTACCGTCGTTACCGCGACTCCCGCCTGCGTACCGAGGCGCTCGAACGGGCCTTATCCAGCGCGCACCTCGCCGCGCTGCGCATGCAGCTGTCGCCGCATACGCTGTTCAACCTGCTGCACACCATCCGCGGCAACATCAGCTGGGATCCGGCCGCCGCGCAGACCATGGTGGTGCAACTCGGCGACCTCCTGCGGCGCCTGCTGCGCCAGGGCGAACAGGAACTCTCGCGCCTCCAGGATGAACTCGAATGCGCGCGCCTGTATCTGGATTTGCAGCAGCACCGATTCTCGGACCGGCTGCGCTTCGCAATGCCGGAGCGCGCGTCGCTGCCCAGCGCCTGGGTGCCGAGCCTGATCCTGCACCCGCTGGTCGAAAACGCGGTCGTGCACGGCATGGCGCACCATACCGCGCCGGTGTCGATACGGATCGAGGTCGAGAGCGAGCGCGATGAACTGGTGCTTCGGGTCTTCAACACGGTCGCCGCCAACGCAGCGCCCGCAGCGGCCGGCACGGACGGTACGAGCGGTATCGGCCTGAAGAACGTCGCCGAACGCCTCGCGATCCAGTTCGGCGAGCGCGCGAGCCTGCGCACCGGCGTCGGGGCTAGCGGCCAATGGCTGGCGCAGGTCCGCATGCCGATGCTGCGGGTCGAGAGCTGAAGCCGCCGCGATGCAAACCGCCGACCCGGATCGCGCGCTCTCGACCATGGACGTGGTGATCGTCGACGACGAACCGGCGGCGCGGCGGGCCCTGCGCGAATGCTGCGAACGAGAAACCGACCTGCGCGTGGCCGGGGAATACGGCGATAGCCGCAGCGCATTGGAAGCCTTGCAGGCGCGACCGCCCGACCTGCTGTTCCTGGATGTCGAAATCGACGCCATGAGCGGCATCGACCTGGCGCGCGCGCTCGATCCGGCCACGCTGCCGCAGATCGTTTTCGTCACCGCCTACGACCACTATGCGCTGGATGCCTTCGAGGTCAGCGCGGCGGACTACCTGCTCAAGCCGTTCGACGACGACCGGTTCCGGGCATCGCTGGCGCGCGTGCGACGCAGGCATGCGCAGCAGGACGTCGCGCAGCACCGCCGCGCGCTCGCCGCGCTGCTGGAACGCCTGCAGGCGGTCGAGCATGCGCCCGCACCGGACCGGGCCCGAATCATCGTCGAGTTTCGCGGACAGATGCGGGTGATCGACACCTGCGACGTCGAAGTCGTCGAGGCCGACCGCAATTACGTCGTGCTGACCGTCGGCCGCGAGGCCTGCACCACGCGCGGCACGCTGCAGCAGGCCGAGTCGTCCTTGCGTTCGCAACCGTTCATGCGGATCAGCCGCTCGTGCCTGGTCAACATGAATCATGTACGCCAGGTCGACCGGACCCCGCGTGGCGACCTGATCCTGGTGCTCGCGGGCGGGCGGACGGTGACCAGCAGCGAAAGCTATCGCGAGCCGCTGCGCGAGTATCTGAACCGCATGCGGATCGGCTTGGAGGGCTGACGCCGCTGCGGGTAGCGCGAGGGCCGGGTCCAGCGGCGCGGCTTACTCGAAAGCGCCCACCGAATCGTGGCTCAGGTTGTCGAAGCGGGTGTATTCGCCGAAGAACTTCAGCTTCAACGAGCCGGTCGGGCCGGAACGCTGCTTGCCGATGATGACCTCGGCCAGGCCTTTGTCCGGCGAGGTTTCCTTGTTGTAGTAATCGTCGCGGTAGATGAACACGATCACGTCGGCGTCCTGCTCGATGGCGCCGGATTCGCGCAAGTCGGCCATCACCGGGCGCTTGTCGGCGCGGGTTTCCAGCGAGCGGTTGAGCTGCGACAGCGCGATCACCGGCAGGTTGAGTTCCTTGGCCAGGTGCTTGAGCGAGCGCGAAATCTCGGAAATTTCGGTGGCGCGGTTCTCGCTGTTGCCGGGCACCGACATCAGCTGCAGGTAGTCGATCACGATCAGGCCCAGGTCGTGCTCGCGCTTGAGGCGGCGCGACTTGGCCCGCAGCACGTCCGGCGACAGGCCCGGGGTGTCGTCGATGAAGATCTTGGCCTCGCGCAGCTGGCGGATCGCGCTGGTGACGCGGCTCCAGTCCTCGTCCTCGAGCTGGCCCGAACGCAGGCGCTGGGCGTTGACGCGGCCGACCGAGGAAATCAGGCGCAGCGCCAGCTGGCTGGCCGACATTTCCATCGAAAATATCGCCACCGCCTTCTTGCTGCGAAACGCGGCGTACTCGGCCATGTTCAGGGCCAGCGTGGTCTTGCCCATGGCCGGACGCGCGGCCAGGATCAGCAGGTCGGTGTTCTGCAGGCCCGCGGTCATCTCGTCGAATTCGGTGTAGCCGGTCGGCAGGCCGGTGACGCTGCCGCCGTTGGCGTAGCGCGTCTGCAGCACGTCGAAGGCTTCCGACAGCGCCTTGTTGACCGGGGTGAAGTCGGTGCGGCCGCGCGCGCCGGCTTCGGCGATCGCGAACACTTCCTGCTCGGCCTTGGCCAGGATCTCGCCGCTGTCGCGGCCGTCGGGCTGGAAGCCGTCATTGACGATGCCGGTGCCGACCTCGATCAGCTGCCGCAGCACCGCCTTGTCGCGCACGATCTCGGCATAGGCGGCGATGTTGGCGGCCGAGGGCGTGGTGCTGGCCAGCTCGATCAGATAGGCGCCGCCGGCGACCTGCTCGGACAGGCCCATCGAATCGAACCACTCGCCCAGGGTCACGGCGTCGAAGGGACGGTTCTTCTCGGCCAGCTCGCGGATCGCGCGGTAGATCAGCTGGTGGTCGCGGCGGTAGAAGTCTTCCTCGACCAGCTGATCGGCGACGCGATCGTAGGCGTCGGGCGCCAGCATCAGGCCACCGAGCACGGCCTGCTCGGCCTCGACCGACTGCGGCGGCACGCGCAACTGGTCGATGCGCTGCTCGGCGCGAGTTTCGAACCGCTTTTCGCCGCGGAATCCGCTTCGTGCGCTCATCTGTGTCGCGGTCCTCGCTGAGCGGCCGTCTGGTGCGGCCGTTGGTATCGGGGGCGGTACGTCGGCCCTCATGGGCCCCGGCCGGTCGCACATCGTAGGGGCGAATGCCCTGCCGGCGTTGCAGACAAGCCTGTGGCGAAGCTGTGGATAAGAGGTGGGCAACTTTCCCTCTATCGCACGCTTCGGTCTCATCGGCTGCGACGATAGCCGCCGCCGCGACGGCAGGCGCTCAGGCGCGCGACCGCCGCAAAAACAAAGGGCGCCTCGCGGGCGCCCTTCGTCCTACGCCACGTCGGCTCGGATCAGGCGACTTCGCCTTCGATCACGACCTTGACGGTGACTTCGACGTCCGCGTGCAGGTGCAGCAGGATGTCGTATTCGCCGGTGCGGCGCAGCGGGCCTTCGCCCATGATCACTTCCGACTTCTCGACCGGGTGGCCGTGCTTGGTCAGGGCCTCGGCGATATCGCGCGGGGTGACCGAACCGTACAGCTTGCCTTCGGTGGAAGCGTTGGCGTGGATCGTGACCGACACGTCCTCGAGCTTGGCCTTGCGGCCTTCGGCGCCGTCGAGCTGCGACTTGGCCTTGGCCTCGTACTCGGCGCGCTTGGCTTCGAACTCGGCCAGGTTGGCGGCGGTGGCCGGCACGGCCTTGCCCTGCGGGACCAGGAAGTTGCGGCCGTAGCCCGGCTTCACGTTGACCTTGTCGCCGAGGTTGCCGAGGTTGGTGACTTTCTGCAGGAGGATCAATTGCATGGGTGTGCTCCGTATTCGTTAGCGGGCCTGTAGGTCCGCAGCGAGGTGCGCTGTCCGAAAAGGCTTTGTGCGGGTGCGGGCCGCTGTCGCGACCCTCACCCCTGCCCTCTCGCCTTCGGACGCCTTACGGGCGCCGCCAGCGGGAGAGGGGGACAAAGGGTTCGCCCGCGAGCGGGCGAACATCCTTACTTAGGCGTTGTGGTTGTCGGTGTACGGGATCAGCGCGAGGAAACGGGCGCGCTTGACGGCCGTCGACAGCTGGCGCTGGTACTTCGACTTGGTACCGGTCACGCGGCTCGGCACGATCTTGCCGGTCTCGGTGAGGTACTGGCGCAGGGTGTTGAGATCCTTGTAGTCGATCTCTTTCACGCCTTCGGCGGTGAACTTGCAGAACTTACGGCGGCGGAAGAACTTGGACATGGTGCGTTGCTCCTAAGAGGGTGCGATCAGGCGGCTTCGGCGTTGTCTTCGGCGCTGTCGGCGGTGCCGACTGCGCTGTCGCTGTCGTCGTCACGACGACGGCGCTCGCCGCGCTCGGGCTTGTCGCCCTTCTCGTCCTTGAACTTCATGATCAGGGACTGTTCGGTATCGGCCTCGTCGCGCTTCATGACCAGGTGACGCAGCACCGCGTCGTTGAAACGGAAGCCGTCGACCAGCTCGTTGAGCACGGTCTGGGTGACTTCGATGTTGAGCAGGACGTAGTGGGCCTTGACCAGGTTCTCGATCGGGTAAGCCAGCTGACGGCGGCCCCAATCTTCGAGACGGTGGATCTTGCCCTCGCCGGCTTCGATCAGCGACTTGTAGCGCTCGATCATGGCCGGGACCTGCTCGCTCTGGTCCGGGTGGACCAGGAATACGACTTCGTAATGACGCATCGTTGTTTCCTTGTGGGTGTCGGCCCGTCATCGGGCCGGTTCAGCCCCCCGCCACCGTGGCGAGTAGGTCGCCGGGCGCGGTAGGGCAAGGGTCCTGCGACGGCACGGGGCCGCGCGGGAGCCGGAAATTATGGCAGGGTCAAGGGCTTAGGTGCAAATCGGGGCTGGAGGACCGGACCCGGGGGGTGCTTCGGGGCTGGGGCGGTGCGGGCCGCGACCTGCGTGGGTTCCCCGGCTGGCGTGGTCGCGGCTTACGCCGCTCCTACCCCACGGCCCGGCGATCGGAGCCGGGCACCCTGCCCCGGGACCGCCCGTTCAGGCGGCCCCGGGACACGGGGCTCATTCGACGTGCAGGGCCGCGACGGCTGCGCCCGGCAGCGCCGGCTCGACCGATTTGCCGCGGGCCCGGCGCAGGGTCCGGGCGCTGCCGTTGCGCAGGTCGTCGAGGATCGCGTAGATCGTCGGCAGGAACAGCAGGCTGACCAGGGTCGAGAACGCCAGGCCGCCGGCGATGGCGCGCGCCATCGGGTAGTAGGCCGGCATGTCGTTGCCGCCGCTGGTCGACAGCGCGATCGGCACCATCGCCAGGATCGCCGTGCCCATGGTCATCAGGATCGGACGCAGGCGTTCGCGGCTACCCTCGACCAGCGCTTCGGTGCGCGACAAGCCGCGCCGGCGCAGGTTGTTGATGTGCTCGATCATGACGATGCCGTTGTTCACCACCACGCCCATCAGCACCAGGATGCCGATGAAGGACATGATCCCGAACGTGGTCCCGGTGATCCAGAACAGCCAGAACACGCCGAACACCGAGAACAGCACGCCGCTCATGATCGCCGCCGGGAACAGCAGCGACTCGAACACCGCCGCCATCACCACGTAGATCATGATCAGGGCCAGGGCCAGATTGAACAGCATCTGGCCCATCGCGTCGTCCTCGTCCTCGAACGCGCCGCCTTCGAAGGAGTAGCTGTAGCCGGCCGGGAACGAGACCGCCTTCAGGGTGTCCTCCATCGCCTTGCGCGCTTCCGGCACGGTGGCCTTGTCGGCCAGGTTGGCCTGGATCGTCAGCGTGGTCTGGCGGTTGGCGCGGCGGATCTCGGTCGCGGCCGGACGCACGCTGACGTCGACCATGCTCAGCAGCGGCACGGTACGGCCGTCGGGGGCGCGCACGGTGAACGAGGCGATGTCCTCGACGCCGTAGTTCTCGGCGCCGGCGAAACGCACCCACACCGGCACTTCGGTCTCGCCGCGGCGGAACTCGCGCAGCGGTGCGCCGCGCAGGGCCAGGCCGACGAAGCGCGAGACTTCCTGTGCGCTGAACCCGAACGACGCCGCGCGCTCGCGGTCGACCCGCACCGCCAGCTCGCTGTTCTGGTCGCCGGCGTCGACGCGCACGTCGCGCAGTTCCTTGCGCTTGGCCAGGATCGGAACGATGTCCTTGGCGACCTCGGCCAGCGTCTGGGTCGAGTCGCCGACCAGTTGCACCTGCACGTTCTTGCCCGGCTGGCCGCCACCGCCGCCCGGCCCGCCCTGGTCGCCGATGCCGATGTCGGCACGGGCCGATTTCGGCAGCGCCTTGCTGAGCGCGTCGACCAGCGGTTTGGTCTGGCTGATTTCCTTGGTGTCGAAGGTGACGCGGGTGCCGGCGCCGCCGCTCTCGCTGTAATACGAGTAGACCTGGGTGATGTGGAATTTCTTGCGGTTGGCGTCCAGGAAGTTCTCGATCCGCAGCACTTCGTCCGACATCTGCTCCTTGGTGTAGCTGCCCTTCCATTGATAGAAGACGTTGACTTCGCCGCCTTCGTCGCCGCCGAACATGTCGAACTTGGTGTGGGTCGCCGGGAACACGCTGACCGCGATGATCAGCACGATGCCCAGCACGCTCCAGCCGCGGTGGGCCAGGGTCCAGCGCAGAAAACGGGCGTAGCGCGTCTGCAGGCGCGGGATCAGGCCGCGCGTGTTATTGACCGTGGGCGGGGTCTTCAGGCGCGCCGAGATCATCGGGATCAGGCTGACCGCGACCAGCCATGAGGCCAGCAGCGAGACCGAGATCGTGATCGCGATCTGGGCCATGTAGATGCTGAGGAAGTTGCGATCGCCGAACAGGTTGGGCAGGAACACGATGCAGTGGCACAGGGTGCCCGCCGACAGCGCGATGGCGACGTGGCGGGTGCCCAGGATCGAGGCCAGGCGCGGCTGCTCGGGCATCTTCTCGCGTTCCTGATAGATGCTCTCCACCACCACCACGGCGTTGTCGACCAGCATGCCGACCGCCAGCAGCAGCCCCATCATCGACAGGATGTTGAGGGTGACCCCGGCGAAGTACATGAAACCCAGGGTCATCACGAAGCAGATCGGAATCGCCAGGGTCACCATCAGCGTCGAGGGCCAGTGGCGCAGGAAGAAGAACAGCACCGCGATCGACAGCAGCAGGCCGATGCCGCCGGCCTCGGCCAGGTCGAGCAGCGAGCTGGTGACGTTCTCGCCCTGGTTCTCGATGATCTTGACCTGCACGCCGCGCAGCGAGGGCTCCTTGCGGATCTCCTCGACCTCCTGCAGCGCCAGCCGCGAGACCTCGACCAGGTTGGCGTTGCGCTCCTTGAAGATGTCCAGGCCGACCGCGGGACGGCCGTCGAGGCGGCGGCCGTAGTCCATGCGCGCCGGCTTCATGCGCACATCGGCGATATCGCCCAGACGGGTGCCGTTGCCGCCGATCACCAGATCGCGCAGCTGCTGCAGGTCGGTCACCTCGCCCACCGGCTGCACGCGCAGGCGCTGGCCGCCGTCGTCGATCTGCCCGGCCGAGACCGAGAAGTTCACCGCCTGCAGGCGCGTGGTCAGATCGTTGAGGCTGAGGTTGTGGGCGGTCAGGCGGTCGGGCTGGATCGCGATCTCGACTTCGTTCGGCGGCGCGCCGGAGACCTCGACCCGGGCCACGCCGGGCAGACGCTCGATGCGGCGCTTGAACTCGCGGTCGATCAGGTCGTAGGCGCCGGTGAGGTCGGTTTCGCCGGCCAGGCGCACCTTCAGCACCGGCTGATCGGTGGTCGAGAACTTGAGCACGAAGTAGCGCTGCAGGTCCTCGGGCAGATCGGCGCGGATCGCGTCGATGCGCTCGCGCGCCTCGGACGCGGCGATCGCCACATCGCGGTCCCAGTTCGAGAACTGGATGAAGAGGTTGGCGCCGTCCGCGCGCGCACTGGCATCCATGCGCTTGATGCCGGTCATGGTCGACAAGGACTCTTCGACCGGACGCAGCACGGTGCGCTCGACCTCTTCCGGGGTCGAGCCGGTGTACGGCATCTGCACGAAGATGAAGGGCGGCGAGACCTCGGGGAACGCTTCCAAGGGCAGCCTGATCGCAGCGATCAGGCCGACCACGAACAGCGACACGAACAGCATCACCGCAGTGACGGGTCGCTTGATGCTGAGCTCGGCGATGCTCATCGGGCGCTCCTCAAGCCTGGCCCGGAGCGGGCGGATCGACCAGCGGGGCCTGCTCGTCCTCGATCAGCTCGGCCGCGGCGCGTTCCTCGCGGCGGGTACGGCGCGCGCGTTCGCGGTAGTACTCGTCGGAGCGGCGGTCGAGCAGGTCGTACACCACCGGGATCACCACCAGGGTCAGCAGCGTCGACACCAGCAGGCCGCCGATCACCGTGATCGCCATCGGCGAGCGCACTTCGGCGCCCTGACCCACCGCCACCGCCAGCGGCAGGAAGCCGAACAGGGTGCACAGCGTGGTCATGATGATCGGACGCAGGCGCGAACGCGCGCCTTCGATCAGCGCCTCGCGCTTGGACACGCCCTGCTCGCGCAGCTGGTTGACCTTGTCGATCAGGATGATGGCGTTCTTCACCACCAGGCCGACCAGCAGGATCAATCCGATGAACACCACCACCGACACCGGCGAGTTGGTGAGCAGCAGCGCCAGCACCGCGCCGACCAGGGCCAGCGGGATGGTGAACAGGATCACGAACGGGTGCAGCAGCGACTCGAACTGCGAGGCCATCACCAGATAGACCAGGAAGATCGCCAGGCCGAACGCGAACAGCAGCGAGTTGATCGATTGCTGCAGTTCCTCGCCCTGGCCGCCGATGTGCATGCGCACGTCCGGCAGCGGATTGTCGGCGACCATCTTCTGCACCTCGGCCACGGCGCCGCCGAGGTCGATGTCGCGCAGGTTGGCCGAGACGATCGCCACCCGCACCTGGTCGGCGCGGTGGATTTCGCTGGGACCGGTGGTGGAGATCACGTCGGCGACCGAGTCCAGGGTCACCGGGCGGTTGCTGCCCGGGTTGACGATCAGGCGGCGGATGCTCTCGACCGAGGCGCGATCGGATTCGCGCGCCCGCACCAGCACGTCGATCTTGCGATCGCGGAAGCTGTAGCGGGTGGCGACGTCGCCGCGCACCTTCTTGACCACCACGTCGGCGATCTGGCGCGTGGTCAGGCCGAGCGCACCGGCGCGTTCCTGGTCGAAACGGATCTGGATCTCCGGGAAGCCCTGCTCCACCGTCGACTTGACGTCGGCGTAGTGCGAATTGGCGCGCAGCATCGCCGCCACACGCTGGCCGGCGTGCTGGATGGTCTCCACGTCCTGCCCGCGCAGCTCGATTTCCAGCGGGGTCGAGAACGAGAACAGTTCCGGACGGCTGAAGTCGACCTGGGCGCTGGGATGGGCGCGCATGGTCTGGCGCAGGCGCTCGGTCTCGGCGGCTTCGATCTCCTTGCTGCCGCCGTCGGCCATGACGATGCTGAGCTTGCCGATGTTCTCGCCGCTCTCGGTCGGATTGGCATCCAGGCGCGTGCCGCTGCCGCTGACGCCGAACAGGGCGCCGACGCCCGGGTCCTTGGCGTGCTTTTGCTGCAGTTCGCGCACCAGGGCGTCGGTCTCGCGCAGCGGCGTGCCCGGGGGCAGCTTGACCGTCATTTCGAAGCGGTCCTGGGCCAGTTGCGGGATCAGGTCGGCGCCGAGCATCGGCACCGCCAGCAGGGTCAGCGCGAACGCCGCCGCGGCCGAACCCAGCACCAGCCACGGCCGGCGCATCGCGCTGGGCAGCAGGCGCAGGTAGCCGGCCTCGGCGCGGCTGTAGGGCCACATCGCGATGTCGCTGGCCTTGCGCATGATCGGGCCGACCACGGCGACCAGGCCGCGCCACAGCCGCACGAAGAACCAGGCGATGCCGAAGAACGCACCGCGGCCGGCCACGCCGATGCCGTGGCTGGTGGCGGCCAGCGGCTTCTGCAGCTTGGAGTCCGGCTGCCAGCGCGGATGCGGCGGCTCTTCCGGGAACGCCATCGGCGTACGGTCCTTGAGCGCGCTCAGCATCGGGATCAGGGTCATCGACACGAGCAGCGAGATGCCGATCGCCAAGGCCACGGTCAGGGCCTGATCGCGGAACAGCTGTCCGGCGATGCCTTCGACGAACACCAGCGGCAGGAACACCGCGATGGTGGTCAGGGTCGAGGCGACCACGGCCATGCTGACTTCGCGGGTGCCGGCGACCGCCGCCTGGAGTATGCCCAGCCCGCGTTCGCGGGCCTTGGCGATGCTTTCCAGCACCACGATCGAGTCGTCCACCACCAGGCCGGTGGCCAGCGCCAGGCCGCCCAGCGACATCACGTTGAGGCTCAGCCCCAGGCGGTCCATGAAGAAGAAGGTGGTGATGATCGAGACCGGCAGCGACAGGCCGACCACGAAGGTGCTCCAGCCGTCGCGCAGGAACAGGAAGATGATCAGGATCGCCAGGAACGCGCCGATCACGCCGTCCTTCTTCACTTCGGAGATGGAGTGGCGGATGAACTGCGATTGGTCGTCGATGGTGGTCAGTTCGACGTCCGGCGGAATCTGCGCCTTGATCTGCTCCAGGCGGGCCTGGATCGCATCGGCGGTGGCGACGGTGTTGGCGTCGCCTTCCTTATAGATGGCCAGTTCGACCGCTTCCTTGCCGGCCATGCGGATGATCGCCTCGCGCTCTTTGAAGCCCTGGCGCACGTCGGCGATGTCCTTCAGGCGCACCGGCATGCCGCCGGCGACCGTGCTGCCGCCGCCGGAGTTGGCGCTCTGCACCGAGGCCGCCGCGGCCATCGCCGCCGCGTCGCCGCTGGAGGCCGCGATCGCCGCCATCTGCGCCGCCGCGTTGGCGGCCGCGTTGTCGCCGCCGCTCTGGGTGGTGACCAGCATTTCGCGGATTTCGGGCACGCTGGCGAACTGGTTGACCGTGCGCACCAGGTAGCGCTGCGAACCTTCTTCCAGGCGGCCGCCGGAGATGTTGATGTTCTCCTGCTGCAGGCGCTGGATCACGGTGTCGATCGGCAGGTTCAGCTGGGCGAGCTTCTGCTGGTCGATGTCGACCTGGATCTCGTCTTCCAGACCGCCGCCGACCTTGACCGCGGCGACGCCTTCGACCGGCTCCAGCTTCTTCTTGAGGTCGTCGTCGGCATAGCGGCGCAGCGTGGTGAGCTGGCGCACCGAATCGCCGTCGGTCTTGGCCGACAGGGCCAGGCGCAGAATCGGCTCGGTCGAGGGATTGAAGCGCAGCAGCACCGGGGCCTTGGCCTCCAGCGGCAGTTGCAGCACTTCCATCTTGTCGCGCACCTCCAGGCTGGCCTGGTCCA
The DNA here is from genome assembly GCF_001428685.1 of Lysobacter sp. Root76. Lineage (GTDB taxonomy): Bacteria > Pseudomonadota > Gammaproteobacteria > Xanthomonadales > Xanthomonadaceae > Lysobacter. The sequence continues at coordinate 151,620 of NZ_LMIK01000001.1, forward strand.
TGTCGGTGCCCCAGGCGAACTCGAGCACGACGTCGCTCTGGCCGGTGCGCGAGACCGACTTCAGCTTGCGCAGGCCCTTGACCACGCCGACGGCCTCTTCGACCGGCTCGGAGATCAGGGTCTCGATTTCCGACGGCGCCGCACCGGTGTACTCGGTGCGCACGGTCAGGGTGGGATAGCTCAGGTCGGGCAGCAGGTTGACCTTGAGGTCGCGCAGCGCGATGAAGCCGAACAGGATGAAGGTGATGGTCACCATCGCCACCGTGACCCGGCGGCGCGTGGAGAATTCGACCAGATTGAAAGAACCGCCCTCGTGGGCGTGGGTCTTGGGAGGCGGGGTCACGATGGGGTCTCCGCCCTTACTGCTTCGGCTTGTCGGACTTTTCGGCGGCCGCGACCTGCTTGGGCGCGTTCTTGCCGATCAGCTGCACCACGGTGCCGTCGCGCAGCGCGGTCTTGCCCGCGATCACGACCTGGTCGCCCTGCTTGATGCCGGCGCGGACCTCGGCCCATTCGCCGTCGAGGTAACCCAGCTTGACCGGCACACGGGCGGCCTTGGCGTTGCGGATCACGAACACCGCCGGGTCGCCCTCGCCTTCGAGCAAGGCGATGCGCGGCACCACCAGCGCGTCGGCGCGGTTGTCGTAGTCGATGCGGATGCGGCCGAACATGCCCGGCTGCAGCGTCTCGCCGCCGGCGAAGGCGCAGACCACGCGGAAGGTGCCGCTGCCGGAATCCACCACCGGCGCGACGCGATCGACCGTGCCCTGGAACACCTTGCCCGGCAGCGCGTCGACCGCCAGCTGCACCGGCAGGCCGGCCTTGAGCGTGGCCAGCTCGCGCTCGGGCACGTTGAGCGTGGCTTCCAGGCGCGAGGTGTCGACGATGCGGAAGATCGGGGTGTTGATCTGGACGAAGTTGCCGGTCTTGATCGAACGCGAGGCGATCACGCCGGAAATTGGCGCCTGCACGTTGGCGTAGGAGAGTTCCAGGTTGGCCAGGCGGTTGGCGGCGCGCGCGTTCTCGAGGTCGTAGCGCAGCTGGTCGTTGTCGTTGGCGCTGAGCAGCCGCTGTTCGGCCAGCTGCTTGGAACGGGCGAAGTTGGCCTCGAGCTTGCGCATCTGGGCCGAGGTCTGAGCCACCTGCAGCTCCGAGCGCGCCGAATCCAGGCGCACCAGGGTCTGGCCGGCGCGCACGACCTGGCCTTCCTCGGCCATCACGTTCAGGGCCACGCCCGAGGTTTTGGCGACCACCTGGGACTCGCCCCGGGGTTCCAGGGGCGCGGTGCCGGTGTAGCTGGCGGAAATCGCCCGCCGCGAGGCCTGGGCGACCTCGACCGGGACGGCGTCCGGCGCCTTCTCGCCGGCCTTGGCCTGCGCCTCGCCGGCCCCGCCACCGCCCTTGCAGGCCGTCAGGGCCAGGGCGCAGGACAGCGCGAGGAGAGCGACACGGGCGACCCCGGCCTTACGGAATGTGGTGTTTTGACGCATTTCAGACGACCCCGATGGCTGAACTTGCTAGCTGGAACCGGCGCTTGTGCCGGTGTTGTATATAGGTATATCACCCACCTCCGAAAACGCATCCGCCGAAGGTCATGGTGACTGCCGCCATGCTCTCCGCACCGCCGGCCACACCTCCGGTCAACGTGCGGCGCGCTAACGATCGGCACACCTCACATATGCGATGCGTCCAGGGACGACTTCGTTGCATCCGCATCGCGGGCTATACTTGCGGACTTATGCGCGGTCATGACCGTGCACAGCCAGCTACAACTCTTTCGCTAGCCATTCGAGATTGCGGATTACGACATGATGCGACCGCTGACGATCGCCGCCTGCTTTGCCCTCACCATCGCCGCCGCACTCGCGGCGAACGCCGAGGACAAGGCCGCCCCGGCCGCCACTCCCGCCGCTCCGGCAGCGGCCACCGCCGCTCCGGCTCCCGCCGCCAAGGCGCCGACCATCCAGGGCAATGCCGACACGGGTCGCCAGCTGACCTACACCTGCCAGGGTTGCCACGGCGTCACCGGCTACAAGAACGCCTACCCGAACTATCACGTGCCGAAGATCGTCGGCCAGTCGCCGGAGTATCTGGCGAACGCGCTGAACGAATACAAGAAGGGCGCCCGCAAGCATCCGACGATGCAGGCCCAGTCCGAGAGCTTCTCGGACCAGGACATCGCCGATATCGCCGCCTTCCTTTCGACCGCGAAGCAGTGAGCAGACGCCCCATGACGACCAAGCACCTCGCCATCGCCCTGTTCGCCGCATTCGCCGTGTCCGCCTGCTCGCAGGGCGACACCCCGGCCGAACATTCCTCCGCCGACCGCGCCGAAGGCCACACCTCTTCCTCGTCCGGCCTGCCCGCCGGCCGCATCGCCGAAGGCGAAAAGCTGGCCGGCACCAAGGGCGCGGCCAGCGGCCAGTCCTGCGTGGACTGTCACGGCGCCGAGGGCAATGCCCCGATCGACGCGACCTACCCGAAACTCGCCGGCCAGTACCACGACTACATCGCCCACTCGCTGCAGATGTACCGCGACGGCGACCGCGAGCACGCGCTGATGTCGAACCAGGCCAAGGGCCTGAACGACCAGCAGATCGCCGACCTCGCCGCCTACTTCGGTTCGCGCACCAAGAGCGACCTGCACGATCTGCACAACGTGCACTGAGCCCGGCGCTCAGGTGGCATCGAAAAGGCCCGCGCATGCGGGCCTTTTTGTTGGCGCGGGGTAGGACCAGCTCGGCCGTCGCCCTCCCTCAAATCGCGACGCCGCTGCGGCGAAGCTGCGCCCGGAGTCCGTCGCCAGCACACGCGGCAACGCAACTTCGCCCGAAGTTCGCCGCCACCTGCGCGACAGCGATGGGCGCGAAGCCCCTACCCGCCCGGCGGCGGCTTCACGCTGCCGTTGTCTTCCTGCAGGCCGGGCTTGAACGGGATGTCCGGCGGCGGGCGCGCGATCGCCGGCTGCTCGTTGAGATTGGGGTCGTTGATGCTGCAGGCGCCGCCCAGGGCCAGCAACGACACGCCGCAGACGATGCTCTTGCTGGTGCCCGGGATCGGGATCGCGACTTCCTTGAAGCCCTTGCGCACCCACTCCTGCAACAGGGTTTCGTTGGGGCGCCAGTACTTGTCGAACGCGGTCGGCTCGTAGTCGGTGGGCTTGCGCCGCAGCCAGGTGCCGGCGCGGTCGATGTTCTTGATTTCCTGGGTGATCGTGCCCGGCGGGAAACCCGGCGACGCCGAACCCGGCTGTTCGGCCAGGCGCACGCTGCCGTCGCTGTTGAACAGGCCCGGCTTCTCGCCGCGCTGGCCGCCCGGCGCGTTGCGGGTCGACTGGCCCCAGTCGTCGCCGCGCCTGGGCGTCGGGAAGCTGCCCGGCGCCGGCGTGGCCTTGGGACCGGCGCCGCCAGCGGTGGCGTCCGGACGCGTGCCGCTGGGCCTCGGCGTGCCGGCGCTGCTGGGCGTCGCCGTTGCGGGTGCGGCAGTTGTCGGCGCCGCCGTTGAAGGCGCAGTCGAAGAAGAGGCCGAAGCGCTGGCCGGCGCGGTGGCAGCCGGCGCGGCGGTCGCGGCCGGCGGCGCGGGAATGTCGCGCGTCCGCACGTTGGGCGTGGCCGTGCGCAATTCGCGCGCAGTGGTGGCCTGGGCCGGCAATTCGCGCACCGGCGCGCGCTGCAGCGGTGCCGGCACCTCGCGTGCGGCCACCTCGGGCAGGCGCGAGTTCAACGCAGGCGCAGCGAGTTCGCGTTGCGGCAGTTCGCGCCGGATCGGCTGCACCGGTTCGGACACCTCGGCCTGGCGCAGTTCCTGGGTCGGCGCCGACAGTTGCGGCGCGGCGATCGCGGCCTCGGTGCGGCGCTTGGTCGGCGGCAGGGTGAACACCGTGGTTTCGGTGTTCGGCACCGGCTCGCTGACCGCGACCGGCTGCTCCACTGTCGGCGGCGGCAGCTGCGGTTCGGGTACGTCGCGCTGCGGGATGTCGGGCACGGCCGCGTCCAGGGTCGGGCTCGGCAGGGGCGGCGATTCGGCGCTGGCGGCCACGGCCGATGCCGCATCGGCGGGTGCCGGCGCGGCCTGGGTGGCGGATTCCTGCGGCTGCTCGCTGGGCTGGTCGGGGCCGCCGCCGGGTTCCTGCGGCGTGCCCACACCGATGTATTCGACCTGGACCACAGTCTCGCCCTCGGGCGGCGGCGCCGGCCGGCCGAGGAACTGCAGATACATCAGCCACAGCAGCATGCCGCCGAAGAAGATGTGCCAGAGCACGGTGGCGCAGACCGCGAACCAATGCGTGCCGCGGTTCTCGCGCTCCGGCGGCTGCCATTGCTGGCGCCACAGGGTCGCGAAGGCCTGCCAGCGATTGAGGTCGCCGACCCGGCGCGGCGGTTGCGCCAGCGGCCGTTGCAGCAGTTGCTCGACCAGGGAATCGGCGGTCGCGCCGGTGACCCGGCCGATGCGCTCGCCCATGGCCGCGAACCAGATCGCCCAGCCGGGCGGGAACTCGCCGGGCCGGACCGAATCCCGACGTACGCTCAAACGCAGCCTGCGCTGCAGGGCTTCGATGAGTTCGGCGGCGGAGTACATCTACGGCGCCGAGCCGAGCTCAGGCCGCCGAATCGCGGCGGATGTAGGGAGCGTCGCCGGTTTCGTGGTCGGTGGCGTCGCGTACCGCGGTCACCCCGGGCACCTTGCTCATCAGGGTCTTCTCGATGCCCTGCTTGAGGGTGACGTCGGCCATGCCGCAACCGTGGCAGCCGCCGCCGAAACGCAGCATGACCACGCCGTCGGCGGTCACTTCCTGCACCGAGACGTGGCCGCGGTGCTGGGCCAGCTGCGGATTGATCTCGTGCTCGACCAGCCAATGCACGCGCTCGACCAGCGAGGCCGACTCGGCCGGCGCCTCGCCCTTGATCTTGGGCGCGCGGATCTGCAACTGGCCGCCGGTGGCCATGGTTTCGTAGTCGATCTGCGCGCCGTCCAGGTACGGGACGCTGGCCGCATCCAGCCACACGGTGAAGCCTTCGCAGTCCACCGCCCACTCGTCGCCGGACAGATCGCCGGGCTCGGCGAATTCCAGGCGCACGTCCGCGCGCGGCGTGCCGGCGTGGACCGCCGACAGGCGCACGCCCAGGCCCGGCAGCGCCTCGCGCTCGAGCAGCTTGCGGAAATGGGTCTGCGCGGATTCGGAAATGTTGATCATGGGGCTATTCTAACGGGGTCCGTGTCGCGTGAAGACACACCCCGACGGCCGCGGCCGCCCGGCTTGCGAGTTCCATTCAGGCAAGCCCGATCGCCCGTGCAGCCCCGGCGCCGCTTAAGGAGCGCAAGCCCATGAACGACCTGATTCCCCTAGCCCAGGCGCACTGCCTGGCCCGCCGCGGCAGCGAACACCGCCTCAGCGAAGCGCGCGTGCGCGAACTGCTGCCGGAAGTGCCGGGCTGGGAACTGGCCGAGGACGGTCACGCCCTGGTGCGCACCTACCGCTTCGACGATTACTACCGCACGATGGCGTTCGTGAACGCGCTCGCGTTCATGGCCCATCGTGAGGACCACCACCCCGACCTGGGCGTGCACTACGACCGCTGCGTGGTGCGTTACTCCACCCATGATGTCGGTGGCCTCAGCGAGAACGACTTCATCTGCGCCGCCAAAGCCGACGCGCTCATCGGTTGATCGCCGCCATGCCCAAACTCTATCCGCTTCATTCCCGCCCACTGCTCGCGCTCGCCGCCGCACTGGCCCTGACCGCGTCGCTCGCCGCCTGCCAGAAGCAGGCCGGGGAACCGGTCATCCGTTCGACCGAACCGGTCGCGCTGGACACCCCGCCACCCGCGTATCCGATGGAACTGGGTTGCGAGGACGTCGGCGGCCAGGTGGTGCTGTCGGTCACCATCGGCGTCGAAGGCAAGCCGACCGTGATCCGCATGGTCCGCAGCAGCAAGGTCCAGCAGCTCGACGACGCCGCGGTCGCGGCGGTGCGCGGCTGGACCTTCCGCGCCGCCACCCGCGACGGCAAGCCGGTGCCGGTGCCGATCCAGGTGCCGGTGACCTTCACCCCGCCGCAGGTGCGTCCGGAATCTTGCTTCGCCTACGACGAAGAGAAGAAGAACAAGCTCTGAGCCGAACCGTGCGCGAGCGCCATCGCGTGTCGCGCACGGTCTGTCGCAAAACCGGCGCAGGCGCGCCGCAAGCGGCCGCGTATCAGCGATCATCGGCCGCTCCGCCGCGTCAGCCCGCAACGCAACGAGACCTGGGGAGGCCTCGATTCAAATGTCCCGCAGCCATGCCCGCGGCGTTACCGCTGTGCTCGCGCTCGCCCTGCTGTCGCCGTTCGCCGGCCTGCATGCGCAAACCCCGCCGCCGCCCCCTCCGCCGGACTGGGACGGTGTCACGCCTCTGCCGGCCCCGCGCGTGGCCGATCCGCGTTTGCGTCAGCGCGACCCCGAGATCAAGCGCCCGATGCGGGTGAGCTACCCCGACGCCCAGGCCTGCTTGCGCATCTCCGGCACCGCCATCGTGATCGTCGCCATAGACGAGAAAGGCCAGGTGCAGGACGTCTACATCGAGCGCAGTACGCGCGACCGCATGCTGGACCGCGCCGCCATGAACGCCGCGCGCGAGACGCGCTGGTCACCGGATATCTTCAACGGCAAGGCCGCGCCGTCGCGCGTGCGCATCCCGGTCGACTTCGTGCTGCCGCCGGTTTCGTCCGAAAGCTGCCAGCGCGTGAGCGTGGCCCTGATCGACGCCGAAGGCGCCGCGCAGCTGACCCCGCCGCCGGCCGGCCAGCCGCTGCGCGCCAAGATCGGCCTGTACGTGCCCAAGCCGCTGCAACTCGAGCTGATGCTGCGCCGCGCCGACCCCAACGCCGGCACCGATCCCAGCCTGTATCCCGTCGTGCACGAAGAGCGTCGCGCCCTGGAACGCCCCTCGCGCGCCGAGTTCAGCAGTTTCGACTACGCCACCCCACAGCCGCTGAGCGCCGGGCGCTACCTACTGGAGGTCCGCGTCGATGGCGAACTGCGCAGCAGTACGCTGATCGAGGTACGCTGAGCCGCGCCCAGCAACGGAGTCGAACATGCGCGAGCAGCAACATTGGTTCGTCGTGACGATCGCGATCGGCGTCGTGCTGATCGCATCCTGCAGCGTCACCACCCGGTCCCGCTACGCACCAGACGCCGTCGCACTTCCGCCCGACCCCGAGCCCAGCTTCGAAACCATCGCTCCGGCGCAACTGCCGCCCGGCGAAAAGATGAAAGTGCGCTGGAACACCACCGATCTTGTCGGGTTGCTGAAGCGGCAATACCCGGCACTGAAGTCCGAGCGCGCCTCGCTGACCCAGATGCCGCCGAGCCTGATCCTGGTCGACCGCGTCCCCTATCGTCGGGTCGAGTTCTCTTATCTGGACGAAGCGACGACCAACATGCACGGCGCCTGCGGCCAGAACATCATCCTGTGGATGGCGGCATCGGGCGACGTCGCCCGCATCTACGTGTCCGACATGAGCTGCCCGATCTAGGCTGCTGAACACCGGCGCCGTTCGACGAACCTGCCCCTGGGAGATCTCTCTCCCCTCACCCCAAGCGATCCAGCACGTCGATCAGCTCCGGCGCCAACGGCGCATTCAACAAATACGGCTCGCGCCCGCCGTCGAGGGCGAACTCCAGCGTCGAGGCGTGCAGGAACAAGCGCCGCAGCCCGGCCTGGTCGCGCAGGCGCTTGTTGGCCTCCGGATCGCCGTACTTGTCGTCGCCGGCCACGGCATGGCCGATGTGCTGGGCGTGGACGCGGATCTGATGGGTGCGTCCGGTCTCGATCCGGACCTCGCAATAGGACTGCCCGCCGCGCCGCTCCAGCACCTTGAAGTGACTGAGCGAGGCCTTGCCGTCGCGGTGGACCTGAACGTGGCGCTCGCCGCCCTGGCGCAGGCCGATGTGCAGCGGCGCGTCCACGCTCATCACCCCGTCGGGCAGGCGCCCGGTCAGCAGGGCCAGGTAGCGTTTGGCGATACCGCCGTCCTCGCGCATCAGGGCCTGCATCTCGGTCAGCGCCGAACGCTTCTTGGCCACGATCAGCAGCCCCGAGGTGTCGCGGTCCAGGCGGTGGACCAGTTCCAGGGTCTGGCCCGGGCGCAGCGCGCGCAGGGTTTCGATGGCGCCGAAGCTGATCCCGCTGCCGCCGTGGCTGGCGACGCCGGAGGGCTTGTTCAGGGCCAGCAGGCGCGCGTCCTCATAGACGATGGCCGCGTCCAGGGCGTCCATGAAGCCCTTGGGCGGCGCGGCCTTTTCTCCGACTTCACTGAGACGGACCGGCGGAATGCGTACCTCGTCGCCGGCCTCGAGCTTGCGCTCTGCCTTGGCGCGGCCGCCGTTCACGCGGACCTGGCCGGAACGGACCAACTTATAAATTAATGAACGCGGCGCCCCTTTGAGTTGGCCGAGCAGGAAGTTGTCGAGCCGCTGACCTTCACGATCATCTGGCACACGAATGGTGCGGGCGCCGGGGCCCGTGGCGGTGTTGGCTGGAGAGGTCATCCGGAAAGCGTTATCTGTTACACTCGCGACGCGAGATAAGGTTTTGATTTCGCTGGGAGTTGTCCCGCAGGTCGCGCCAGAAGGGCATGACCGCAGGATTGGGCCGAAAGCCCCTCTTCGCGATTCCGGTCCGCGTCTAACCACTGCCCACGGGGTAGCCATGTTAGCAGCGACGGTCCGGCGGAACCCGCCCTCGCCCGGTGGTTCTCCCGCAGGGGCGACGCCATCGCGATGAACACGACCCGTGCGGCGCCCCGGTTCAAACCGAAGGCTGCCGCCGGGCCCCCGCCCCGAGCGACGTTCGCGTCGCCGGTCCGAAAGTCAGGCAACAAAGAAATAAGCGCTCCCGCGGCGTGCCGTGGTGTAGAAGCGCTGGTAGTGGGAGTTTCGCCGGCGCGCGCCGGGCGCAGAGCGGTTCGCCGCCCTGCTGCGTACAGGCCGCGACGGCGGAGCTTCGGTTCCCAGATAGCGAAACGCCATGGCGTTCCGCGCGGTAGAGCGCGCGAGGAACGCAACAATGAAGCGCATGCTGATCAATGCGACGCAGGCGGAAGAACTGCGCGTCGCGATCGTCGACGGCCAGAACCTGTACGACATCGACATCGAACAACCGGCCAAGGAACAAAAGAAGTCCAACATCTACAAGGGCCGCATCACCCGCCTCGAGCCCTCGCTCGAAGCGGCGTTCGTGGAATACGGCGCCGAGCGCCACGGCTTCCTGCCGCTGAAGGAAATCTCCCGCGACTACTTCCAGGCCGGCGTCGACCATAACAAGGCCGGCCTGCGCGAACTCCTGCGCGAAGGCCAGGAAGTGGTGGTCCAGGTCGACAAGGAAGAGCGCGGCAACAAGGGCGCCGCCCTGACCACGTTCATCTCCCTGGCCGGCCGCTACATGGTGCTGATGCCGAACTCGCCCACCGCCGGCGGCGTTTCGCGCCGGATCGAGGGCGACGACCGCGCCGCCCTCAAGGAGGCGATGGACAAGCTCGCCATTCCCGACGATATGGGCGTGATCATCCGCACCGCCGGCGTCGGCCGCGACGCCGAAGAGCTGCAGTGGGACCTGGATTACCTGCTGCAGGTCTGGAAGTCGATCGCCGAAGGCGCCCTGAGCAAGCCCTCGCCGTTCCTGATCTACCAGGAATCGCGCCTGATCATCCGCGCCTTGCGCGACTACATGCGCCCGGACATCGGCGAAATCCTGGTCGACACCGACGAGATGTACGCCGAAGCGCGCGATTTCGTCGAACAGGTCATGCCGCACAACCTGCGCAAGCTGAAGAAGTACGGCGACGACACCCCGCTGTTCAACCGCTTCCAGATCGAATCGCAGATCGAAAACGCCTACGAGCGCACCGTGCGCCTGCCCTCCGGCGGCGCCCTGGTGATCGACCAGACCGAGGCCCTGACCGCGGTCGACGTGAACTCGGCGCGCGCCACCAAGGGCGGCGACATCGAGGAAACCGCGTTCAACACCAATCTGGAAGCGGCCGAGGAAGTCGCGCGCCAGATGCGCCTGCGCGACCTCGGCGGCCTGGTGGTCATCGACTTCATCGACATGTCGTCCAACCGCCACCAGCGCGAAGTCGAGAACAAGCTGCAGAACGCGCTCAAGCAGGACCGCGCGCGCGTCCAGATCGGCCGCATCTCGCGCTTCGGCCTGCTCGAACTCAGCCGCCAGCGCCTGCGCCCGTCGCTGGGCGAATCCAGCCAGCTGGTCTGCCCGCGTTGCGACGGCCATGGCCGCATGCGCAGCGTCGAGTCGCTGTCGCTGTCGATCCTGCGCGTGGCCGAAGAGCACGCCATGAAGGAGAACACCGGCCAGGTGCTGGTGCAGGCCCCGACCGAGATCGCCAACTACCTGCTCAACGAGAAGCGCCGCGCCCTCAGCGAGATCGAGCAGCGCCACGATTCGCCGATCGTGATCGTCGCCGACGATCAGCTGGAGACCCCGCACTACGAGGTCACCCGGATCCGCGAGAACGAGATCGGCGAAGAGTCGAGCAAGCCCAGCTACCAGCGCGGCACCCCGCGCAAACTGCCGACCCACGCCCTGACCAAGGCCCATCTGAACATCCCGGATGCGCCGATGGTGACCAACGTCAAGCCGGCCCAGCCCGCTCCGACGCGCGAGCCGCGCGAGGAGCCGGTCGTGGCGGCCGTCGCCGCGCCGGTGGTCGTGGCAGCGCCGCAGGTCGGCCTGTTCGGCCGCCTCATGAACCTCTTCCGCGGCGGCCAGGCCGCTGCTCCTGCCGCGCCGGCCCCGGCCGCACGCACGCAGGACGGCCGCGGCCGTAACGATCGCAACGACCGTGGCGGCCAGCGCCGCGACGGCCGCAACGAAGGCCGCAACGGCAAGGGCGGCCGCGATGGCGCCCGCCGCGACGAGCAGCGCCGCGACAAGCCGCAGCAAGCCCAGGCCCAGGGCGGCCAGCCGCAGCCCAACCGCGCCAAGCAGGAGCAGCCGGCCAAGCCGCAGCAGCAGCCGCAACAACCGAAGCAGCAGCAACAGCAGCAGCCGAAGCAGCCCAAGCCGCAGCAGAACGAAGAGCGCGCCGCCAACGCCCAGCCGCAGCAGCAGGCGCAGGCCAACAACGCCCCGCGTCCGCCGCGCGAGCCCAAGCCGGCCCAGGCCCAGCCGCCCAAGCCGGCCGAAGTCGATGCCGTGAACGCCTCTGCGATCGCAACCGCCGCCGCCCTGCCCGCCGTCGCTGTCGCGACCGGCGAAGCCGTGGCCGCCGCGGAGACGATCCAGCGCGAAGCCGCGGTCAACACCAGCAACGAGAACGGCGCCGCAGCCGACGACGCTACCGGCGAAGGCAGCGGACGCCGCCGTCGCGGCCGTCGCGGCGGACGCCGCCGCCGCCGCGGTGCGGGCGAAGCCGGCGCCGCCGGTGAAGCGCAGTTGCACGACGACGTCCTGAGCGACGACGAGGACGACGCCGGCGACGAAGCCGGCGCGACCCCGGCCGCCGCCGCGAACCGCTCGCAACCCGAGTTCGACTTCGACGACGACCATTCGGCACCGGCCAAGCCGGCCGCCCCAGCCGCCAGCGCCAGCGCGACTCCGGCCGCGGCGAGCGTCGCCGCAGCCGGCGCCGCCGTCGCTGCGCCGTCGTTCGCCGCCGAGAGCAAGCCCGCCGTCGAAACCCGCGAACCCGCGCGCTTCGAACCGGCCGCCGCCGAACGCATCGAACCGGCCCAGCCGAGCTTCGCTGCACCGTCGGCGCAGGCTCCGGCCGCCGCTCCGGTTGCAGCTACTCCGGTCGCAGCCGCTTCGGCCGCAGCCGAGCCCGCGGTTGCCGAGCCGGTGACCGCCAGCCCGGTCGCCGCCACGCCGGCCGCCGTCGAGCCGGCACCGGCCGTCGTCGCCGCCGAGGCCATCGCACCGGCGCCGGCGACCGCTCCGGCCGCCGCCGAAACCGTCGCGCCCAAGGCCTACGAAGCACCGAAGCCCTACGAGGCGCCGAAGGCTTACGAGGCCCCGAAGGTCGAAACCCCGAAGGCCTATGAAGCTCCGAAGGCGTACGAGGCACCGAAGCCCTTCGAGGCGCCCAAGCCGGTCGCGGAAGCCCTGGACGACGGCCCGATCGTGCCGAAGTTCCTGCAGCCCACCGCGCCCAAGGCCGACGCCCCGGTGACGACGCCCGAATCGACCGTCGTGGTCGAAGCCGAGATCGTGGAACCGGCCGTGGTCGAACCCGAAGTCGTACCGGCTCCGGTCGCGGTCGAGGAGACCGTGGTCGAGAAGGTCGTCCCGGCCGCCACTCAGCCGATCGAAGCCGCCACGCCGACCCCGGCCCAGGCCGAAGTCGACAAGGTCGCCGAGCCGCGCAGCGAAGCCGCACCGTCGCTGCCGCACACCGCCAGCCTGTTCGACCCGGTCCCGCAGGCGCCGCGTCCGACGACCCCGGCCCCGGCCGCGCCGGATGCCGCGGTCGAAGGCCAGGCCGCTGCCGAAGACAAGCCGGACGACGACGCGCACCGCGCCTGATCCGCGCGACATCGCAGTAACGCAAACGGGCCGCGCAATGCGGCCCGTTTCTTTTGCATCGTCCGATTTCTTTTGAATGCCAGGCTTCTTTGCGTCGGACGCATTCTCTGCATCGTCCGACCCGGTCCGACCGTCGAGGCATCCCCACGCATCGCCCACGCGACACGAAGCCGCGCTGGGCGGATCGCGCCGAATAGCAAAGAAACCTTGCGCCGCGCGATCGCGGCCGCGTGGCCTGCTACAACGCGTGCGCCGGATCCGCCAGCCCGTACTGGCCCGCCAACCGCGCCAACGCGATCGTGTCCTCCACCGCCAGCTTGTTGAACAGCCGGGTCTTGTGGGTGTTGACGGTCTTGGCGCTGAGGCTGAGCTTCTTGGCGATCTCTTCCTGGCGCAGGCCCTGCACCAACAGCAAGGCGATCTCGATCTCGCGCGGCGACAGTTCGTCGAACGGCGACGCGCCACCGTCGGATTTCGCCAGAGCGATGTTCTGCGCGATCGTGCTCGACAGATAGCGCTTGCCGCGCGCGACATCGCGCACCGCGCGCAGCAGTTCGGCCGCGTCGCCGCCCTTGTTGACGTAACCCGACGCGCCGGCGGCGAGCAGGCGCTGCGGCATCGGCCCGTCTTCGAGCACCGACACGATGATCACGCGCGTGCCGTGGTCGCCCTTGATCACGCGCTCGGTCACTTCCAGCCCGCTGTAGCCGGGCAGATGCAGATCGCACAGCACCACATCGGGGCACAGCTTGCGGATTTCGGGCAGCGCGATCTCGCCGCTCTCGGCGTCGCCGACGACCTCGATGTCGGTTTCGGCCGACAGAATCATGCGCAGGCCGGCCCGCACCAGCGCGTGATCGTCGACGAGATAGACGCGTATCGTCATGCTGTCCCCGGCCGCAGTCGGCCCATTGCGAGCGAGGCTACGCGGCACCCGCGGGGCACGCAAGCCGGCGCGAACCTATGGCACATTCGATCAATTCGCACGCTGTGCAAACTGCAGTCAAACCGTTGGGCAAAGGAATCCACATGCCACACAAAACCCGCCTCGTCGCGCTCACCCTCAGCCTCGCGATCGCCGCCTGCGCGCAGACCCGGCAAACGTCGCAGCTCGCGCCGCCGCCCAGTGTGGACGCTGCCGCCCAACCGGCCGCAGCGAGCTGGCTAGCCGACGTGAGCGCGATCTCGGACGGCAGCGTCGCCGGCGACCGCCGCAGCGCGATCCAGCGCCGCCTGCACGGCATGGGCGTGCAATGGCGCGGCGTGCCGTTCGCTGCCGGCGAACATCGCGGCGAAAACCTGCTCGCCGACGTATCCGGTGCCGCCGATGCGCCGCTGCTCTTGCTGGGCGCGCATTCGGACAAAGTCGACGCCGGCCACGGCGCCACCGACAACGCCTCCGGCAGCGCGGTCGTGCTGGCCCTGGCCGAACGCTTCAAGCGCGAACCCTTGCAGCACCATCGCGTCGCGGTCGCATTCTGGGATCTGGAGGAGCGCGGCCTGCTCGGCGCCAAGGCCTACGTCGCCGACGGCGCGGTCAAGCCCGCCCTGTACGTCAATTTCGACGTGTTCGGCTGGGGCGACACCTTGTGGATGATGACGCCCGATCCGAACCAGCCGCTGGTCGCGGCCACGCGCGAGGCCAGCGACGCCGCCGCGCTGGGCCTGTCCGCCGGCGACAAGTACCCGCCGTCCGACCACCTCGCCTTCGTCAAGGCCGGCTGGCCGGCGGTGTCGTATTCCCTGATCGGCGCCGGCGAAATCCAGCTGATCCTGGACGCCTACGCCGGCAAGAAGAACAAGACCCAGGCCAAGGTCATGCAGGTGATCCACAGCGACGCCGACACCGTCGGTCAGATCGAGCCGGTCGCCGCCGCACGCGGCGTCGCTGCGGTCGAACATGCATTGCGACGCTGGGACGCGCAGTCGCAATAAGCGCCGCACACGCTCGCGGCGATGCCCGTCGCGAGCGCGAACCGCCGGCACGGCGAGCACGCGGAATCGCGATGCGCGCACACCCGGAGATTGCGGTACGGGCTATCGTTCCTCTCGAAGACGCACGGCCTTCGGCGCGACCGAATCCCGGCATACGGCGCGTACCGCGACAGCGATCGCGCCGCGCAAGCCTCGCCATGGCGCTGTCCGAATCCGGCGAGTCCGCGACGCAGCGATCTGTCAGCATTGCCCTCTTTCCGCACATCCTTCCCCGGAGCACGCCATGACCGATCACGCCGAGACCTTCCGCCGACTGCACCAGGACGGCCTGCTCCTGCTCGCCAATGCCTGGGACGCAGGCAGCGCACGCCTGATCGAAAGCCTGGGCGCACGCGCGGTCGCCACCACCAGCGCCGGCGTGGCCTGGGCGCAGGGCTATGCCGACGGCGACCAACTGCCGGTCGAACGCCTGTACGCGACCGTCGCCAGCATCGCCCGCGCGATCCGCGTGCCGCTGAGCGTGGATGCCGAGGGCGGCTATTCCGACGATCCGGTCGCGGTCGGCGCCACCGTCGCGCGCCTGGGGGCGCTCGGCGCGGTCGGCATCAACATCGAGGACGGCGCCGGCGAACCCGACGCGCTGTGCGCCAAGATCGAACAGATCAAGCGCGCCTGCGCCCAGGCCGGCGTCGAGCTGTTCGTCAACGCGCGCACCGACGTCTATCTGCGCGGACTCGCGCCCGAAGGCGAGCGCGTGGCCATGACCCTGGAGCGCGCGCGCCGCTACCGCGATGCCGGCGCCGACGGTCTGTTCGTGCCCGGGCTCAAGGACCGCGGCCAGATCGGCGACGTCGTCGCCGGCACCCCGCTGCCCTTGAACCTGCTCGCCCGCGTCGGCCTGCCCGCCGCCGAGGAACTGCAGACCCTGGGCGTGCGCCGCCTCAGCGCCGGCTCCGACCTGGCCGAAACCATGTTCGGCCGCACCGCCGAACTCGCCGCCGGCTTCTTCCGCGACGGCGATTCTGCTCCGCTGTCCGCCGGCGCGATGCCCTACGGCAAGATCAACGCCCTGTTCGGCGAGCGCTGAGACCACGCGCGGCGCTCACGCCGCGCCGGTGTACATTGCCCGCAACGCGCATGCGCCGGCCCACGCCGGCGCGGCGCGCTGAGGCAGACGCATGTTCCACTTGCTGACGGGCACCTTCGCGCACCTGGCCGCCGCCGCATTGGCGGTGCTGATCTACGTCCTGACCACGCGCGTCGCGCAGGAGCGGCGCGCGCCCGCGGCGGCGATCGCCTGGGTGATCGGGCTGGTCCTGCTGCCCTATCTGGCGCTGCCGCTGTATCTCGCGTTCGGGCGCCGCAAGCTCACCCGCGAACGCATCCATATACGCGCGCACCTGCCCTCGCAATCGCACTGGGCGGCGGAACTGCTGGTGTCGTTCGGCCTGCCCGCGCCTGCCCCCGCCACCACCCGCTTCGACGCCGACGGCGCGGCCGCGCTCGCCGCCGTGCTCGCCCTGATCGAAAGCGCGCAACGCAGCCTGGACGTCTGCAGCTTCATCCTCGGCCGCGACGCCGTCGGCGCGCGCGTGCTGCAGGCGATGGCGCAAGCGCAGCAACGCGGCGTGCGGGTGCGGCTGCTGCTGGACGGCGTCGGCTCGCTGCGCGCCGACCGCTCCGCATTGCATGCCCTGCGCCGCAGCGGCGCCCAGGTCGCGTTCTTCCGCAGCCTGTTCGAACGCCCCGACGGCGCGCCGCGCAACCTGCGCGATCACCGCAAACTCGCGATCGCCGACAGCCGGCGCCTGTGGAGCGGCGGCCGCAATCTCGCCGCCGAATACTTCCACGACCGCCCCGGACGACCGGCCTGGCTGGACCTGTCGTTCACCGTCGAAGGCGCGGTCGCCGCCGATGCCGCCGACCGTTTCGAGCGCGACTGGCGCAAGGCGCTGCACCAACCGCAACCGCCGCCGGCCCTGCCCGCGCCCGCCGAACCGCCCGGCCCCGCCGCGGCCGCGCAATTCCTGCCCAGCGGCCCGGAACTGCCCGAAGACAGCGCCCAGGCCCTGCTGATCGCCGGCGGCTTCCGCGTGCGCCGCCGCCTGCTCGCGATCACGCCCTACTTCGTGCCCGACGACGGCCTGCAGCTGGCGCTGAAACTGGCCGCGTTGCGCGGTATCGAAGTCGACATCGTCCTGCCGGCGCGCTCCAACCACCGCCTCGCCGACCTCGCCCGTCGCCGCTCGATGCGCGAACTCGCCGCCGCCGGCGCGCGCTTCTGGCTGCACCCGCACATGCTCCACGCCAAGGCCGTGGTGTTCGACGACGACCTGGCCATGTGCGGCTCGATCAACCTCGACCTGCGCAGCCTGTTCCTCAACCACGAGGCCTCGGTGCTGTTCTACGGCCGCGCCGAGATCGACTGGCTCGCGGCCTGGATCGAGGCCCGCCGCGGCGAAGCCCAGCGCCACGAACCCGGGCCCGCCGGCATCGGCATGGACCTGCTCGAAGGCGCGGTGCGCGCGGTCGCGTTTCAGCTCTGAGCGCGGCGACGGCATTCCCGCGCCTACCTTGAGGCCCTTTCCGGCACTCAATTAACGATATGAATCACATTTTTTACATGGAATCCGACGGATGCTGGTCGAGTCTCCGCACTCGCCTTGCAGCCGCCATCGCCGATACCCCGTCGAAGCTTTCACGTTCTATCCCTTGCCTGTGGACGATGCTGGGCACTGGCCTCAGGCACCAAGAATCGGAAGCACGTACGACATGACGAATCAGGAACGCCGTCAGCCCAACACCGAATCCGACGCCGAACTGCGCGCCGGCCTCACCCACGAACAACTCGCCGCCCTGGTGACGCTGGAGCACTTCCGCTGGCACCTGCGCTTCGTGCGCCGCCCGATGTTCCGCGACCCGATACCGGTGGTGTTCCACGCCGACGGTCGTTACGCCGTGCTGGAACCGGATGGGTCGGTCAACGAAAATCCCGGCTTCGATATTCGTAAGTGAAAGCACGAGCGATGCTGCGGCCACACGGCCCGCCGTAACGCAAGACGGCATACGCTGCGACGAACCGAAAAGAAAAAGGCCACCGCTACTGGTGGCCTTTTCATTTCGCCCAGCGGGACAGGCGAAGCAGGATACTGGGTGGACTACAAAACGAGCGGAGTCTTTCGATGCGCTCGATCATGGATGTTTGGCGGAGAGAGTGGGATTCGAACCCACGGAAGGTTTAACCCTTCGGCGGTTTTCAAGACCGCTGCCTTAAACCACTCGGCCATCTCTCCGTAGCGGGGTCGCGGCGCCGGGCCTGGCCGGCGGCGCCGCGGGATTCTCTCACGCCGGGGTCTTGCTGCGCGCCTGGGCGTGGGCGTCGTTCTTGGCGACGCCGTCGGGGCACGGGGCGCCCTTGATGTCGCTGCACTGCAAGCGTGCGGATTCGACCAGCGACGGGGCTTTCTCGGCCAGGAAGTCGATGAACACGCGCACCGCCGGCAGCAGGCCGCGGCGCGAGGCGAACACGGCGTGGAAGATGCCCTGCGGCAGGCGCCAATTCGGCAGCACTACTTCCAGTTCGCCGCGGCGCACGGCTTCGGCGCAGACGGTTTCCGGCAGCAGGGTGATGCCCACGCCCTGCTCGGCCAGCGCCATCAGCATCGGGAAATCGAAGCCCATCACGCGCGGCTTGAGTTCGACCCGGCGCACTTCGCCGTCGGGGCCGTGCAGTTCCCAGCGCTGGCGGGCATCGTCCTCGCTGATGCTGAGAGTGACGTGGTCGGACAGCTCGTCGGGGTTCTGCGGCCGGCCCATGCGGGTCAGGTATTTGGGGCTGGCGACCAGCAGTTCCTGGATCTGGCCGAAGCTGCGCATCACCAGGCTGCCGTCATCGTCGAGCTTGGAGCGCACGCGCAGGGCGACGTCGATGCCTTCGTTGATGATGTCGACGCGGCGGTTGCTGACGTGCAGCTGCACGCGCACCTGCGGGTATTTGGCGAGGAATTCGGGCAGCAGCTTGGGCAACTGCTGCTGGGCCAGGCCGACCGGCACGCTGACGCGGATCACGCCGCGCGGTTCGGCGCTGAGGCGGTCCACCACTTCGCGTGCGGCCTGGGCCTCGGCCAGCATCGACTGGGCATGGCGGTAGACGCTGTTGCCGACGTCGGTCACGGCGAAACGGCGCGTGGAACGCTGCAGCAGGCGCACGCCCAGGTCGGTTTCGAGCTGGCTGATGCGGCGGCTCAGACGCGACTTGGGGATGCCCAGCGCGCGCTCGGCGGCGGCGAAACCGGCGTGGTCGACGACCATCGCGAAGTAGTAGAGGTCGTTGAGATCGTGCATGGCGGTAGTTCCGTATTCAGAACAGTAAGTGACATTAAACTATCTTTATCCCAAATTTGCAACAACCTAAAGTGTGCCTCAACGCGGCGTCGCCGCTCCCTGCCCACCGAGGCACACCATGAAACTCCTGCACATCGATTCCAGCGCCCTGGGCGCCAATTCCGTGACCCGTGAGCTTAGCGCGGCCGTCGTGGCGCGCTGGCAGGACGCGGTTCCGGGGCTTGCGGTGGAGTACCGCGACCTCGACGCCGAGCCGATCCCGCATCTTACCGGCCGCTCGCTGGCCAAGGCGGACCCGGCCGAAGCGGCCGACGCAGAGCGCACGATCCAGCAGTTCCTGGACGCCGACGTGATCGTGATCGGCTCGCCCATGTACAACTTCGGCATCAGTTCGACCCTGAAGGCCTGGATCGACCGCGTCGCCGTCGCCGGCCGCAGCTTCCGCTACACCGAAACCGGCCCGGAAGGGCTAGCCAAGGGCAAGCGCGTGATCGTCGCCAGCGGCCGCGGCGGCATCCACACCGACGCGCCCAGCGACTTCCAGGAGCCCTACCTGCGCCAGGTGCTCGGTTTCCTCGGCATCGACGAGGTGGAATTCGTGCGCGCCGAGGGCGTGGCGTATTCGCCGCAGCATCGCAGCGATGCGCTCGCCGGCGCGCACGCGTCGATCCGGACGCCGACGCCGCTGCGCCTGGCCGCCTGAGCCCGGTAACCCGTCCCCTCGCCGGCGCCCTCCCCTCGCCGGCACCGCGCCGGGCCTGTACGCAGGCCCGGCGTTTTTGTTGTGGGTGCAGGTGATGCGCGACGGACGACCCGCGGCTTTGGGGTAGGAGCGACGTGAGTCGCGATCGCGCATCCCGCTAGCTCGTGCAAATCGCGACTTACATCGCTCCCACAGGGATCGCTACGCAAGTCGGGGGGACAACGTCGCCTCCGACTACTGCGCCAGCTCGACCGTCACCTGCGCAGGCACGCGCCTTCTGTGGGAGCGACGTGAGTCGCGATCGCGCATCCCGCTAGCTCGTGCAAATAGCGACTTACGTCGCTCCTACAGGGATCGCTACGCAAGGCCGGGCGCAATGTCGCCTCCGACTACGGCGCCAGCTCGACCGTCACCTGGGCGGGCACGCGCTTTCTGTGGGAGCGACGTGAGTCGCGATCGCGCATCCTCGCTAGCTCGTGCAAATCGCGACTCACGTCGCTCCCACAGGGATCGCTACGCAAGGCCGGGCGCAATGTCGCCTCCGACTACGGCGCCAGCTCGACCGTCACCTGCGCAGGCACGCGCTTTCTGAGGGAGCGACGTGAGTCGCGATCGCGCATCCCCGCTAGCTCGTGCAAATCGCGACTCACGTCGCTCCCACAGGGATAGCGATGCAAGTCGGGGCGCAATGTCGCCTCCGACTACGGCGCCAGCTCGACCGTCACCTGAGCGGGCACACGCTCGATGCGCAGCTCGCCGTTGCGCCATTGCGCGGGCTTGCCGTCGATCCGGGTAGCGCCCGGCGCCTGCGGATACGGCCAACTCAGCACCACCCCGCCCGGCGGCGGGGTCAGGCCGGGCTTGAGGCTCAGCTGCACGCGCTTGCCCTCGCGCCGCAGGGCATAGCCCAGCGCACCGTAGGGCGTACGCAGGCCCTGGACCGACACGCCCTCGCCGTCCAGCCAATCCGCGGGCAGGCCGGCGCCGATCACCAGCGCATCGTCCAGGTCGCGGGTGTAGGCGAACAGGTCCAGCGCCGAACGCACGTAGTCGGACTCGACCCAGGCGTGCGGCAGATCGCCGACGAAGAAGGTTTTGCGTGGCGTGCGCGAGACCACTTCGGCCCACTGGTTCCACGCCCGCGGCTGCTGGTCCTTGAAGAAGAAGTCCAGCGCCTCGTGCGCGCGCCCGCGCCAGCCCAGACGCACGAAGCTGCCGATGGTGCGCAGTTCGTAGGGCGTGTAGTCCTTCCATTCGCGGCGGCCGTCGCGGCGGTCGACGAACTCCTTCCAGTAGCGCTCGAAGGTATTGCGCAGCAGCGGCTCGGGCAGGCGGCCCTGCTCGCCGCCGGGCGCCAGCGCGATCGTGGTCGAGGTGGCGTCGAAGTCGCCCAACTCGGCCGCGCCGGGGATGAAGTCGATGCCGCGGTCGCGGGTGGCCGCGGCGATCGAGGCGTAGAGGTCGTCGCGGAACTGGTCGCGCGAGGCCGCGAAACGCCGGGCTTCCTCGTCCTTGCCCAGCCATTGCGCGATCTCGACCGCATCCTTGTAGCCGCGCAGCGCCCAGAAGTTGTCCCAGTACGAGTGCATCGGCTTGGCTGAATAGCCCTCGTGGCTGATCGAGGCCGGCATCATCCCGTAGAAGGCGGGGTTCTTCGCGCGGTTGGCCTCGGTGCGCTCGCTCAGGCGCAGCTCGTCCATGTATTTCACCGCGCCGGCCACGTGCGGCCACATCGCTTCGAGCAGGGCGCGGTCGCGGCGGTAGCGGTAGACCTCGGCGACGGTGAAGATCAGCTCGCCGTGGCTGTCGTTCTCCGGCACCGGATCGCTGCCGCGGTCGTCGACGCAGCACGGCACTTTGCCGTTGTCGAACTGGTATGGCGCGTACCAGCGCAGGAATTCCTCGGCCACGTCCTCGCGGCCCATGCGCAGCAGGCCTTCGCCGATCATCGCGCCGTCGCGGATCCAGGCGCGCGAGTACGAACGCGTACCCGGCTGCAGGCGCGGGCCGACGCGGCTGATCAGCATGTGCGCCAGACCGGTGCGCAGGGTGTCGACGATGTGCTGGCCCTGCTTCGGTACGGAAATACGCACGCGGTCGAGTTTGTCGCGCCACTGTCCGGCGACCAGCGCCTGGGTCGCGACCAGTTCCTCCAGGCCCGCGAATGCGCCGCTGTCCTGGCCCGACAGCGCGCTGCTCCAGCCGAACTCGCGGGTCTCGCCGGGCGCCAGTTCGACGCTGTAGAACAAGGCGCCCGAGGCCAGGCCGGTGGGGTCGTTCTGGAACTCGGTCGCGGTGCTGCCGCCCAGGCGTTTGAGGATCTCGCCCTGGGCGGTGCAGTTCGCACAGACCTCGTTCCACGGCATGCGGGCGAGCCTGGCGACGATCTCGCCGCCGTCGAAAGCGCCGACCGCCGCGGCGTCCGCGGCGGTGGCTTGAACGCGCCGCGCCGACGCGGCCTCGGCCGGGCCTTCGACGCTGAAGCCATGCGCATCGGCGCGCAGGCTGCGGATCGCGCTCACGCCGCCGACGGTGTTGAGGAACTGGCTGGGCGGATTGACCTGGAACGGCCGCGCCGCCAGCACGAACACGTAGCGCCGCTTCGACGCGCTGGTGTTGCTGAGCCGATAACGCCCGTACAGCCGCGAGCGTTCGCGCGTGCCCTGGGCGAAGGACGTCACGGTCAGGCCGAAATCCGGATGGGCCCAGCGCACCGAAGGAATCGGCAGGTAACCGTCCTGCAGCGACTGGCTGACCTTCGCATCGGCCCAGGTCGTCAGCTTTCCGTCGCTGATCACGAACGGCTCGATGCTGAAAGCGCCCTTGCCCAGTTCGATCGCGCCGTCCTCGCCGATCAGGCCCTGATCCTCGCCGCCGTCGACGCCGACGATGGTCCAGTACGGCTGCTCGCCGCTGAACCCGCGCGGATAGCGGCCGCGCGGCTGGTCCTGGGCGACGGCGGCGACGAAGTCGTTGATGGTGGCCGCGAACGACAGCGGCCGCACGCTGAATTCGGCCAGTCCGAAGCCCGGTCCCATGCCGTTCTCCGGCAGCAGGCGCAGGTAGCGCGCTTCCGATTCGGGCAGCGCCAGGTAATCGCTGCCGCCGTCGCCGCCGTGCACGCTGCGCGCCTCGCGCCACAGCCGGCCGTCGTCGGACAGCTGCAGACGATAGTCGGAGGCGTACTCGTCTTCCGCCCAACGCAACACCACACCGCCAAACTCGCGCTTGCGGCCCAGGTCGAGGGTCAGGGCCGGGTCGGTGGCGAAGCCGGCGCGCCATGCGGTCCTGGGATCGCCATCGACGGCGAATTCGGCGCGGCGGCCCTGAGCTGCGGTCGTCGCGACGACGCGGCCGGTCAGCGGCGAGCCGTCGTCCTTGGGCAACGGCTCGAACGCGAGCTGATCGAAGCAGACCGAACCCTTGCCGCCGCTGCTGTTGTAGATCGTGAATTCGAGCTTGGCGCTGCGCCGCAGGGTCGGGTCCGGTGCCGGGCCCCAGGCTCGGCTGATGTGGCGCTGCTTGTAGACCACCGGCGTCCACCGCTGCGGAAACTCGTAGCGGGGCCGGTTGACCCACCAGACGTTGTCGCCGCTGTCGTCGACCTGCTTGAACTGCAGATCGTTGACCGGCGAGTCGCCGCGCAGGCGGAACGAGAACGCATAGTTGTCCGGATACTGCATCGGCAAGGCGCGCTGCAGGCCGACGTAGCCGGACACGCCGTTGAAGTCGTAGTCCAGGCAGACCGCCTTGCCCTGCGCGCCGTCGGCGATGCGCAATCGGCCGCTGACCTGGTTGGAGGCGACGACGGTCCAGGGGCTGGTGGATTCGAAGTCGTCGAGGACGCGGGCTTGCGCGGCGGCGGATTGACTGGCGAGCAGCGCGGCGGCGAAACACATCCCGCCCAGCCCTCGTTTTGCAAAGGAAGAAACCACGGCGCCGGATGCCGGTGCTTGCTGTGGAGCCACGCCGGTCTTCCCCCTTTGCCACAGAGAGACCAAGGGGCATGCACTCTTCGACCACCGCGCCAAACTCGCCAACATCCCGCTCCCTCTGCGTGCGTGCCTCAACCCTTGACGCTGCCGACCAACAGGCCCTGCAGGTAGTAGCGCTGCAGCACCAGGAACAGCAGCAGCACCGGCAGCACCGTGACCACCGAGCCGGCCATCATCAGCTCGTTGTCCTGCACGTGTTCGCGCGACAGCGACGCCAGCGCGACCGGCAGCGTCTGCAGGCTGTTGTCGCTGAGCACGATCAGCGGCCACATGAAGTCGTTCCAGGCGCCCAGGAAACTGAAGATCGCCAGCGTCACCAGGATCGGCTTCAAGGCCGGCAGCACGATCTGGAAGAAGATCCGGAACTCGCCGGCGCCGTCGATGCGCGCGGCCTCCAGCAGTTCGTCGGGAATCGAGCGCGCGTACTGCCGCACTAGGAAGATCCCGAAGATCCCGGCCATGCCCGGCACCACGGCGCCGGCGTAGGTGTTGATCAGGCCGATCTGCTTGAGCATCAGGAACAGCGGCATCATCGTGACCTGGGCCGGGATCACCAGGGCCGCCAGCAGCGCGCGGAACACGCGTTCGCGGCCGGCGAAACGCAGCTTGGCGAAGGCGTAGCCGGCCATGGTGTTGAGCAGCAGCGCGATCAGCGTGGTCATGGCCGCGATCAGGAAACTGTTGAGCAGGTAGCCGCCCATGCCGATGCGTTCGAACAGCTCGTGGTAGTTGCCCAGGGTCGGATGCGAGGGCAGCAGCGGCGGCGGAAAGCTCGCCGCCTCGCCGGGTTGCATCAGCGACACCGACAGCATCCACAGCAGCGGCGCCAGGCTCAGCACCGCCAGGCCGAGCAGGAGGCCGTTGATGATGGCGCGGGCCAGACGCGGGCTCATCACTCCACCCCCTTGCGGCGCGCGAACCAGAGCAGGCCGCTGGTGACCGCGGTCATCAGCACGAACAGCAGGAACGCGACCGCCGAGGCGTTACCCAGGTTCCACCATTTGAAGCCTTCTTCGTACATCAGGTACAGCACGCTGACCGTGCTCTGCAGCGGCCCGCCCTGGGTGATCACATAGGGTTCGGCGAACAGCTGGAAATAACCGGCCAGGGTCAGGATGCCGACCAGCACCAGCACCGGCCCCAGCATCGGCAAGGTCACGTGGCGGAACTGGCGCCAGGGCGATGCGCCGTCGATGCGCGCGGCTTCGTACAAGTCCTCGGGAATGGCCTGCAGACCGGCGAGGAAGATGATCATGTTGTAGCCGAAATTCTTCCACACCGCGAACAGGATGATGGTCGGCATCGCCCAGGTCGGATCGCCCAGCCAGTCGACCGGATCGATGCCCAACCCCGACAGTGCCCAGTTCACCAGGCCGTAGCGGGTATGGAACAGATAGCGCCAGATCACCGCCACCGCGACCACCGTGGTCACCACCGGCGCGAAGTACGCGGTGCGGAAGAACGGCTTGAGGTAGCCGAGTTTGGAATGCAGCAGCAGCGCCGCGCCCAGCGACACCGCGATCGACAAGGGCACGCCGACCACGACGAAATACAAGGTGTTGCCGAGCGCGCGCCAGAACAGCGGGTTCTGCAGCAGGTTCAGATAGTTGTCGAGACCGACGAAGCGCAGATTGCCGATGTCGGCCAGCGCATAGATGTCGAAATCGGTCAGGCTGAGCGCGAGCGCGGCCAGCACCGGCAGGCCGAAGAACAGGCCGATCACGGTCAGCGCGGGGCCGGCGAACACCCAGCCGGCGGTCGAGGCCTTCATCGCCCTGCCCCCGCCTGCGCCGCGGCCTGGTGATCGAGCATCCAGCGCCGCTTTTCGAGGATCAGGTCGGTGCGGCGGTCGAGTTCGGCCGCGGCCTCGTCCACGCTGAGGCGACGGTTCGCGAGCAGCTCGCCGACCAGCTTGATCTCCATGGCGATGCGCTCCCATTCCGGCACCTTCGGCGTCGGCCGCGCGCGTTCGAGCTGGTCGCGGTAGGCGCGCGCATAGGGATCGTCGGTCAGGGCCGGCGCGTTCCAGGCGCTGCGGCGCGGCGGCAGGTTGCCGGTCAGGCCGTGGAAGCGGATCTGGGTGTCGGTCCGCGACAGGTATTCGACCAGCTTCCAGGCCGCGTCCTGGCGCTTGGAGCCGCGGAACACCACGAAGCTGGCGCCGCCGGCGACCGAGGCGCCGGGGCCGTGCTCGCCGGGCAGCGGCATGGTCATCCAGTCGCCCTGGACGTCGGCCGGCAGGCGCTTGCGGAACTCGGCGATGTTCCAGGGGCCGTTGACGTAGTAGCTGAAGTAGCCGCGTCCGAACTCGTTCCAGACGTTGGCGACCTGGGTGTTGCTCAGCAGCGGCGCCCAGCGCTTATCGAACATTTCGCGATAGAAGCCCAGCGCGCGCTTGAAGCCCGGGCTGCGGAAATTGCCGTAGCGGCCGTCCTCGCGCAGCAGCGGATCGGGCGACTGGATGCCCAGGTTGAGCAGCGGCTCGGGCTCGTTGAGCGGCAGCAGGATCGCGTAGCGCTCCGGCCCGACTTCCTGCTTGATCGCGGCCATCGCCTGGCGCCACTGGTCCCAGGTTTGCGGCGGGGTCTTGATTCCGGCGCGCTCGGCGATGTCGCGCCGATAGAACGGGATCCGCGTCTCCACGTACCAGGGAACCGCGTAGGTTTTGGCGCCGATCACGCCGCTGTCCCAGGCGCCGGGGAAGTAGTCCTGCACGGACAGCGACGGCGTCGCCGCGATCCGCGCGTCCAAGGGCTGCAGGGCGTTGAGCAGCGCGAACTCGGGAATCCAGGTGTTGCCGATCGCGCAGACGTCGGGCAGCGAGTCGCCGGCGAACGCGGTCAGCAGCTTCTCGTGCGCGGAGATGATCGGCAGCTGCTGGATTTCGACGCGGATGCCGGGGTTGAGGCGTTCGAACTCCGGGATCAGCTGGGCGACGACTTCGCCTTCGTAGCCCATCGCCCAGAAGCGCACCACCTCGCGCCCGTCGCCCTGGCGCGTGCATGCGGCGGCGAGCATGCAGGCCAGCAGCACGCACAGCCAGGCGATGCCCGCTCGCAGGCGTCGCGCGCGCGCGGGTCTCGCGTGCGGGGGTTTCGCACGCGCGCATGTGCTGCGATCCGGCGATGTGGGGGACGGGCGCATCATCGCCAGCTTAGTCCGGCTGCTGCTTGGGCGCCTGGGCCTCGTTGGCGCGGCCCGCGCGCGATTCCGCCTCGCCCAGCGCACGCGCGGTCGCGGCGGCCTTCTCGGCCTGGGTCTGCGGCTTGGCCGCGGTCGCGGGCAGCGCTTCCTTGCCGTCGGCCTGCGCCTTCGGCGGCTCCAGCCATCCGCCCTTGAAGCCCGCGCGTTCCAGGCCGGAGCGGATGTAGGGATTGCGCTTCATCACGTTCCAGACGAAGTCGTTGCGGTAGTTGGCGATCATCGCCAGGATCGGACCCTGATCGATGCCGATGTAATCGCTGGCCACCCAGCCCTCGTTCGGCACCACGCGCCCGGTCTTGAGCGGGATGTCGTACTTGAAGCTGGGATTGAACGAGTCCAGGAAACCGTAGCTGGAGTACAGGTACTCGCCGTAGCGCTCGTGCATGGCCACGGTGCTGGGGATCACGATCTCCGGCGCGAACGGCAGCGAGGCGATCGCCGCGGTCGGGGCGATGGTGCCGTCGTCGAAGTTCTCGCGCAGGCCGGCGCCGCGCGCCGAGTAGTGGCGGAACTGGCGCTGCTCGCCGCGGTATTCCTGCAAGGTCTGCTGCGGTCCGTCGCTGGCGGTCAGGCCCCAGACCTCCGGGCCGTAATCCTCCCACTTCATCGGGTTGGCGATGGCGTAGGCGCGCTGGGCGTAGGCGGCGCGGCGGCTATTCTCGAAATAATCGATGCCGCGCTCGCGCATGTACTCGTCCTGGATGCCGCGGAAATCGATCCAGACGTGGCTGTACTGGTGGCCGAACAGCGGGCCGAAAGCGAGGAACTCTTCGCCCTGATAGACGCCCCAGACGTCGTTGTAGGTGCGCGACCACACGGTCCACGCATCCGGGCTGACCGGATGACTGGGCGAACCCAGCGCCAGCACGTACAGCAGCATGGCCTCGTTGTAGCCGGTCCAGTCGTGCTTGATGAAGCCGCTTTCGGGGAACCAGCCCATCGACACCAGCGGCTTGTTCTTCTGCAGCCAGGTCCAATCGACGCGGCGGTAGAGCGTGTCGGCGATCTCGCGGATCTCCTTCTCGCGCGGCTCGTCGCGGTCGTAGTAGGACTGCGCGAACAGCACGCCCATCATCAGCAGCGCGGTGTCCACGCTCGACAGCTCGACCCAGCTGTCATAGCGCTCGCCCTTCTGCATGTCGAGGAAGTGATAGTAGAAGCCGTTGTAGGTGCCCTTGCCGGTGCGCTGCGGCCCCGCGGGCATGTCGCGGAAGAACTTCAGCGTCAGCAGCGTGCGGTCGACCGCCTGGCTGCGGCTGACCCAGCCGTTCTCGACCCCGATCGGATACGAGGTCAGCGCATAGCCCACCGAGGCGATGCTGGCGAACGGACGCGAGGGATAGCGATCGGGAGTGAGCCCGTTGCGCTCGTTGGTGGTATCCCAGAAGAACTGGAAGGTGCGCTTTTCGATGTCGCGGAACAGCGGCGGCAGTTCCATCTTGGTCGCCTTGAGCGGCTCGACCTCGATATCGCCGGTGGACGCGACCGGATAGGTTTGCGACGAAGGTTGGTTGCGCTGGCAACCCGCGAAAAAGGTCAGCGACGCCACCAGCAGCATCGTGATCAGGAAACGCGGAGCGGAAGCGGCTGACGGCATGAAACGATGGCCTGTGTTGACGGGGCGACCGAAACGCGGCCGCGAATGGGGGTGTGGGGGTCGAGCTACGCTTCGCCTGCCGCCCGGTGAGGGGCGGCAGGCGGGCGGGTGTTACCAGCTGATGCCGAAGGAGAGCTTGAAGGTACGTGTGGGCAGAATGATGTCGTCGTTGTGGTTGCCGTAGTTCGGATTCTCTACGCCATTGACACCACGGAAGGTCTCGAAGGTATTCCAGTTGCGATGATTCGTGACGTTGATGATGTCGCCACGCACGCGCATTTTCAGATCGGTACCGGTGTCCCACTCCTTCTGAACGGCCAAGTCCCATTGGAAGAACTTGGCGTCGTCGAAATACCCGGCATCGAAAGTGCCGTGGGCGCAACCGTCCTGCCCCGGATTGGTCGGCGCCAGGCAGTTCAGCACGTCCTTGGCCACCGCGCTGGTAACGACGACCTTCGTCGAGAACGTCATGCCCCAGCGCCCGTAGATACCGGTACCGACGAAGCGATGCTTGGCAATGCCGATCGAAGGCACCCAAGGCGCATCGTTGAGGTTCGGATAGTCGAATACGTAGTGCTCATCCGAATTGGCCGCGTTGCTCCGGTTCTCTTCCGAGTCCGTATAGGTGTATGCAAGCGTGACACCCCAAGGCGACTCGGCCGTGTACGGCTTCTCGGCCGACAGCAGCAACTGGTTCAAACGCGTCTCGACGCCGTTATCCGCCTTGATCAGCGAACCGAAGCCCGGGATCGGCTGCCCGAACGGCGCACCACCGAAAGTTCTGCCGGGACCGTAGAAAGTGCCGTCGGGATAACGATTGCCCAGCGAGAATATGATGCCGTCGTGGCTACGGATGTGAACCACCGAAACCGAGGTATTCCAGTCCTGATTGAATACGGCGATCGTATTGCGCATGCCGAGGCTGAACTGATCGGAGTACGGCACCTTGATGTCGTTGTTGATCAGATTGATCTCAGAACCAAGGTTCGGATTGGCCGCCACCAGTGCGTACAGCTCCTGCGGGTTATAGAACTTCGGGTCCCAGGCGAAACAAGTGGTGTTGTTGACCGCACAGGGGTTGCCCGGCGTATTGAACAGGATCGTGTACGACGGGAACGTGCTCTTGGACTGCTCCAGAGCGATGTAGTCGAACAGATTGCGGTCGTAGGCGCGGCCGGCACCACCGAAGATCACATGTCGCTGATCGGCGAAAAGATCGTAGGAGAAGCCCAGGCGCGGCTGCCAGGCATCCTTGAATGCCTTGCGATTGCGCCCATTGCTGATGTAGTCCTCGATATCGTAGTCGACGTTGGCGTTATGGATGTTCGACCACGAACGCAGTGCGGTTACTAGGTTGGCCGGAGTCACATAGTCCTCGTAGCCTGGCGTGACTTCGTAGTCGTAGCGCAGACCCAGGTTCAGGGCCAGCTTCTCGTTGACCTCCCAGTCGTCCTGGAAATAGATGCCGTACTGCTTGTTGGTCGATTCGATATTACGATCGCTTATACCCGGCAGCGGCGCGCCGAAGCGCACCTGGTAGGGCTGAAACGCCGCCAGAGAGTTGCGTCCGGCGTCGATGTTGGCCGGAAGATTGATCGAGTACTGCGGGTTGTACGGCTGCTGCTCGAAGGAGTTGATCTCGATGGACTTGTACTTGAAGCCCATCTTCATCGTGTGGCCTTCGATGCCACTGAAGGTGAGATCGTCCTGGAAGCCCCAGCCTTTCTGGCCTTTATCCTGATAATCCTGGCCACCGCCCACATTCAGGACGGTTCCGCGATTGGTGTTCTGAATGATGAAGCCTGGGGCAAGCGTGATCGCACGCGGATTGAACGCTTCGTCCTCGTACGTGAGATGCGCATCGTTGAGCCAGTTGGTGCTGCTCCACTGATAGCGCAGGTCGTAGCGCGTGCTTTCGTTGTTGTTGGTCTTGCCGTAAGTCTCGGTATTGCGGTCGCCAATGTCCTTGATTTCGCTCTCATCGCGCTTCTTGACCGAGAGCTCGATCAAGTGCGCATCGCCCGGCTGCCAGGTCAGCTTTCCGAACCACAGATCCTCATCGAAGGGAATCGAGGTCGGGCCGACAAGCCCCGCCAGATCCGGCGTCAACGAATAACCCGGATTAAGCGAACCTGCGCTGATCGTGCGTGGCACTTCGAACTCTTTAGCCTCGTACGTGGCGAAGAAGAACAGGCGATCCTGGATGAGAGGGCCGCCGAACGCCGCACCGTACTGCGTATAGCCCGACGGCGATTTGCTTTGGCCCGGACGCTCTTCCGCCGGAGTCGGCGCGCGCCAGCTCGGCGTGTTGTAACGGTCCCAGAAAAAGTCGCCATGGAACTCGTTGGTGCCCGACTTGGTGACGGCCGTGATCGCCGCGCTGCTGATCTGGTCGTACTCGGCCTTGTAGTTGGACGTGATGACCTTGTATTCGCCGATAGCCAATTGCGGGAACGGGTTGCCTTGACTGCCGTCCTGCCCGCCGATGCCGCCTTTGAGCACGTAGTTCTTCTGGCCGACGCCGTCGATGAAGACGTTGATGCCATTTGCGCTCTGAGCGCCGCTACGCAGTTGGCTAGTGCCGTCGGACTTGGTCTCGAAGATCATGCCCGGCACGATGTCCGCGAACGCCAGGAAGTTTCGCGAGGTCTGCGGCAGCGCTTCGATCTGACGCTGAGTGATGTAAGTGGCGACTTCCGAGGTCTTGGTTTCGAACACCGGCGCGGCCGTCACGGTGACCGTATCGATATTCGTCGCGTCCGGTGCCGGTGCGGACTCGGCGACGCCGCCCGTGGACAGGTTGAGCGTTGCGGTCTGACCCACCTGCACGGTGATGGTCTTGGAGCTGGTCTGGCCGCCCGCAGTGACGTCCAGACGGTAGGTGCCGGGTGGCAAGCCCGCCACCGCGTAACCACCGTTGGCGGTCGAACTCACGGAACGTTTGAGTCCGGTGGCCACATTGGTCGCGGTCACCTGGGCATCCGTCGCCGGCGCCGAATCCACGGTCACCTGACCACGAATGGTGGCGGCGGTGGATTGGGCGAAGGCGGCGGGGGCGGCCATCGCCAGGCAACTGGCCAGGGCGCAGGCTAACAATCTCGGCGTGGGCCGACGGGTGGATCGGTAATACGGCTTCATATGCTTTCCCTCTCTCCAAGAAGCATTCGAGCTGAGTTGTAAACGGTTACATCGATGGGCAAAAAAAGGCGATCACGCGCTTCCGCTGCGCTTGGCTTCCGCGGGCACGCTGGAGGCGCGCACGATCAGTTCCGGACTGAGGGCTTCGCGGCCCTCGCCGGGTAAGGCTTCGCCGGCGACCTGGGTCAACAGCAGGCGCGCGGCGCGCGCGCCCAGTTCGGCGATGTTGACCCGCATGGTGGTCAAGGTCGGGTGCACGTACCGGGCCAGCGGGATGTCGTCGAAGCCGGCCAGGGCGATATCGCGCGGCACCTCCACGCCGCCCTGGGCGAACACGAACAGGCAACCCAGAGCCATCATGTCGTTGGCGGCGAACACCGCGTCCGGGCGTTGCTTGGACGCCAGCAACGTCAGCCCGGCCTGATGCCCGGAGGCTTCGTCGAAATCGCCCGGCAGCACCCATTCTTCGGCGTCGGGCAGCAGGCGATGCAGCGCGTCGCGATAGCCGCGCAGGCGCTCGTGGGCGTCGAAGTTGTCGCTGGGGCCGGCGATGAAGGCGATGCGGCGATGCCCGGCGGCGACAAGGTGCTCGACCATCGCGACCGCGCCGCCGTAGTTGTCCACGCCCAGCGACAGCACGCCGGCGGTCGCGTGTTGGGTGTTGATCAGCACCGTCGGCAGGGTCGGTGCGAGTTCCTCGGCCAAGGGGCCGGGCGTGGCCACGAACGGCGACATCACCAGCAGACCGTCGACGCGGCCGCGCATGGCGCGCAGCGCGGCGCCCTGCTCTTCCGGATGGCCGTGGTAGCTGGAGACCAGCAGGTGCAGACGGTGCTCGCGCGCGACCTGATCGATGCCGCGCACCAGTTCGGAGAAGAATTCGCCGTGCAGGTCCGGCAGCACCACGCCCAGAGTCTGGGTGCGGCGGCTGCTGAGGCTGCGGGCGGCGGCGTGCGGGGTGTAGCGCAGTTCGTTGGCGGCGGCGAGCACGCGGCGACGCACTTCCTCGGCCACGTTGCCGTGTCCGTTCAGAGCCCGCGATACGGTGGCCACCGATACCTGGGCCACTCTCGCTACATCTTTGATGGTTACGCTGGTCACGCCCTAGACCGCCCCTCCGCGGTTGGGATGCGGGGCCGACTGTAAACGTTTTCAAACGCAAGTGTAAAGTTCGCGTTATCGAAACCGGGTCGCGCTGCAAATCCTTGCTTACGCAGGGGATTTCGCTCGCGCCGCATGCTGCACTGCGGCATCACGCGGCGCTCAACCGCCCTCGCCCGGCGCCCTGGCCTTGATCGCCAGCGCATGGATATCCGTCGTCATCATTTCCCCCAGCGCGGCGTACACCGCGCGATGGCGGGCGATCGGGTTCAGGCCGACGAAGGCGGCGCTGACCACGTCGACGTTGTAATGGCCGCGGCCGTCCTGGGCGCCGGCGTGGCCGGCGTGGCGGTGGCTGTCGTCTTCGACGGTCAGCGATTGCGGGGCCAGCGCGGCTTCGAGCGCGGCGCGGATCGCGGCGACGCGCTGTTCGCGCGGCAGCGGGCCGGCGCTCACGGCAGCACCCGCTTGAACGGGCGCACGTCGACGCGGGTGTAGACGCCGGCGGCGACGTAAGGGTCGGCGTCGGCCCAGGCGCGTGCGGCGTCCAGGGATTCGAACTCGGCCACGATCAGGCTGCCGCTGAAGCCGGCCGGACCGGGATCTTCGGCGTCGATCGCGGGACACGGGCCAGCCAGCATCAGCCGGCCTTCGTCGCGCAGCGCGTGCAGGCGCGCGATGTGGTCCGGGCGTGCCGCCAGCCGTTGGGGCAGCACGTCGCTGCCGTCATAACCTTCGATGAGATACCACATGTGATTCCGGTCAACCTCCAAGCGTGATGCGGGGTTCTGGGTTCAGCAAATTGAGGGAAATCCCGATTGCATGAACGCAGGTCGATCGCGTCCTAATCGCGGGTCCCGCACAGGGGAACGTGACAACCGGGACATCTTCATTCGGCGGCTGCGCCGCCATCAACTCAGGAGGAGTGACATGAAGTCGAATTCCGTGAAAGCCACGGCCGCGATCGTGAGCATGATACTCGCAGGTTCCGCGGTCGCCGCCGGCAAGCCGCTGGTGAGCAGCACCGCCACGCTGGCCAAGGCGAGCAACGAAGCCGCGCTGGAGAATCTGCTGTCCAGCGCCTCGACCGGCAACGTGCGCCTGGTCAAGGTCGACGCGACCGCCGTGGACGAGCCGCAGATCGAGATCGAGCTCGACGGCCGCGTATTCACCGCCAACCGCAACAAGGTCGAACGCACCGAGACCGGCGACACCGTCTGGTACGGCAACTTCGGCCCGCGCATCAGCGCCAAGACGCTGTCGGGCGTGGATCCGCTGAATTCGGCGATCCTGGTCCGCAGCGGCGACACCGTCACCGGCACCCTGCGCAGCAACGGCAAGCTCTACCGCGTGCGCCCGCTGCCCGGCGGCGAACACGCGATCGTCGAAGTCGACGAAAGCCGCCTGCCGGCCGAACACCCCCACGACTACAACCGCCTGCCGACCATCCGCATGACCGCGCCCGCTCCTACCGACGACGGCCGGGTCGGTGCGCTCGGCATTCCGCCGGGCCCGACCGCGACCATCCGGGTGATGGTGGTGGCGACCAACCAGGCGGTGGCGGCCTACGGCGGCAACATGCAGTCGCTGATCCAGCTGGCGGTGGCCGAGTCCAACCAGGGCTACGTGAATTCCAACGTCGGCATCAACCTGGTCCTGGCCAGCTACAGCACCACCAGTTACACCGAATCGGGCAACTTCAGCACCGACCTGGCCCGCTTCCGCGGCACCAGCGACGGCTACATGGACAGCATCCATACCACCCGCAACAGCAGCGCCGCCGACGTGGGCGTGATCATCCTCAACAACAGCTCGTACTGCGGGCTGGCGTCGGGCATCGGCTCGACCGCGGCGACCGCGTTCGCGTCGGTGTACTGGGACTGCGCGACCGGCTACTACAGCTTCGCCCATGAGATCGGGCACCTGCAGAGCGCGCGCCACGACCCGGCCACCGATCCGTCCACCAGCCCCTACGCCTACGGTCACGGCTATCGCTACCAGCCGGCCACCGGCACGCGCTGGCGCACGATCATGGCCTACAGCTGCAGCCCCAGCTGCACGCGGCTGAACTACTGGTCCAACCCCAGCATCAGCTACGGCGGCGTGCCGATGGGCACCGCGACCCAGAGCGACAACCAGCGCGTGCTGGTCAACACCAAGGCCACCGTGGCCGGGTTCCGCTGAGCGGGCCTGGTTGAACCAGCCTGGTTGAACCGGCCTGGCAGAACCAGCCCGGCTGAACCGCAATCGCCGCACTGGCATGGGACACGCCGGGCGCATGCCGCCCGGCACACTCCGCACCGCCCCGCTGAACGCCGGCGCACCCGGCGTGGCACGTCCAGCGCCGGCCCCCCGGCCGGTGCTGGACACTGCGGGCGCAAGCCCTTACCCTAAGTGTCAATTGCCCGAGGCCGGACGCAGCGGCCCGTCGCGACAGGTCTCCCACACCGTCGCCACGTCCAGCACCCGCATCTCATGAATGCGCCGGTGCAGTGCTGCAGACCACCGGCCCGCGCCCGCAACCCTCTCGTTCTTCGTCGCCACGCCCTGCCGCGCGGTGCACGGGTCGAGCCGTTCGGGCCAAGCACGACCTTTTAGCTTCGCCTCGCCTTCGACCCAACCGGTCCGCGTCAGCCGCCGGTTCGTGCAGGTACCTCCGGGTGCCGGTCGCAGCGCGCGGATCCGTGGTTGCCGAAACCCGTCGTCACCGGCGCCGTTGCTCCTGGGGCCAGACCGCCCACCGCAACGTCGCCACCAGCAGTGCCCACGGCCCGGAGGGGCCGGCCCCGAATGACCAACGAAAACGTGTCCGACGAAGCGCTGCCCGACGAGCCCGCGCCCGACGATTCCGCGGCGGACGCTCCCGCCGCCGGCGTCGAGCCCGCGCCGGCGGCGCCCGAAGACACCGCGCCCGCTGCGGCCGCCGCGAGCCGTCCGCAGCAACAGGAAATGCCGCTGGCGACGATCCACGGCCAGCCGGTGCTGCAGATCCCGCAGGACCTGTACATCCCGCCGGACGCGCTGGAAGTCATCCTGGACGCGTTCGAAGGCCCGCTGGACCTGCTGCTGTACCTGATCCGGCGCCAGAACCTGGACATCCTCGACATCCCGGTGGCGGACATCACCCGCCAGTACGTCGAGTACATCCAGGCCATGCACGAGATGCGTTTCGAGCTGGCCGCCGATTACCTGGTCATGGCCGCGATGCTGGCCGAGATCAAGTCGCGCATGCTGCTGCCGCGCGCGCCCAACGAGGAAGGCATCGAGGAAGACCCGCGCGCCGACCTGGTCCGGCGCCTGCAGGAGTACGAGCGCTTCAAGAAGGCGGCCGAGGACATCGACTCCCTGCCCCGCCAGGACCGCGACACGGTCCCGGTGCAGGCCTTCGTCCCGGACCGCGCGTCGATCCGCCTGCCGCCGCCGGTGGACCTGAAGGAAATGCTGCTGGCCCTGCACGACGTGTTCAAGCGCGCCGAGCTGTACACCCAGCATGCGATCAAGCGCGACGCGCTGAGCGTGCGCCAGCGCATGGGCGAGCTGCTCACGCGCATGGCCGACGGCGTGTTCCACCGCTTCGAGTCGCTGTTCACGGTCGAAGAAGGCCGCTTGGGCGTGGTGGTGACGTTCCTGGGTCTGCTCACGCTGGCCAAGGAGCAACTGATCGAGATCGTCCAGGAAGGCCCGCTGGAACCCATCTACGTCAAGTCGCTGGCGCTGATGAAGGACCCCGACGAGATCGAGCTCAGCAGCGAGTTCGACCACGCCGCCAACGACGACCCGGCGGGCTGACCGCCCGCACCTTCCGGGCCGCGCGTCCGCCCTGCGGGCGCGACGGCCGCAAGCCCCGCATACCACGGTACGAAACGCACGCCCCATGGACCAACACTTCGTCACCCGCATCGTCGAGGCCGCCCTGCTCGCGGCCAACCAGCCGCTGACCCTGGCGCAGCTGCACAGCCTGTTCCCGGAAGACCAGCCGGCGCCCGCCGACAGTGTCGAGCAGGCGCTGGAAGCGCTGCGCGAGGGCTGCAAGGAGCGCGGCGTGGAACTGGTCGAGCTGGCCTCCGGCTTCCGCTATCAGGTCCAGGCCGACGTCCACCCCTGGGTGGCGCGCCTGTGGACGGAACGTCAGACCCGCTACACCCGCGCCACCCTGGAAACCCTGGCCCTGATCGCCTACCGCCAGCCGATCACGCGCGGCGAGATCGAGCAGGTCCGCGGCGTCGCGGTCAACAGCAACATCATCAAGGCCCTGGAAGAACGCGAGTGGATCCGCGTGGTCGGCCACCGCGACGTGCCCGGCAAGCCGGCGCTGTTCGGCACCACCAAGACCTTCCTGGACTATTTCGGCCTCAAGCGCCTGGACGAGCTGCCGCCGCTGTCGGAACTCAAGGACATCGGCGACCTGGAGCCGCAACTGCAGTTCGACGGCCCGCCGGCGCCCAGCCAGATCGAAGCCGGCGGCATCGGCAACGGCGGCAACGCCGAGGACGCGCAGGCCGACAACGATGAGGCCGGCAACGAGGACATCGGCGACGACGAACTCGGCGGCACTGAAGCCGAAGCCGACGACGCGAACGTCGAAAGCGCGGACGACGCGGACGCCGACGCCGACACCGATTCCGAAGCACCCGAACCCACCGCCGTCGCCGATTCCAGCACCGAAACCGGCGCCGACGACACCGACGCAGGCGATTCCGCCGGCGCCGGGCAAGACGACACACCCGAATCCGTCCCCATGGACGACCCCGATGCCGCGCCGGGCGAGCGCGCGGCAGACGCGAACGATCACGAGCAAGACCCTCACGCCGTCGAGACGACGACCGTTCCGGAACCAGAGGCCGAGTCCGAAGACGACCGGCCGGAGCAACAGAAATGAGCGAACACAAACCCCGCAAGCTTTCCCTGAAGCGCAGCGGTGACGCCGCCTCCACCGAGGCGCCGCGTCTGGAAGAGCGCCTGCACAAAGTGCTGGCGCAGGCCGGACTGGGCTCGCGCCGCGCGCTCGAACAGCGCATCGCCGACGGCCTGGTCAAGGTCAACGGCGAAACCGCGCAGATCGGCATGAGCATCAAGGGCGGCGACAAGATCGAACTCGACGGCCGCAGTTTCGTCGCCAGCGCGCTGACCGAGCCGGCCCGGGTGCTGATGTACAACAAGCCCGAAGGCGAAGTCACCACCCGCGACGATCCCGAAGGCCGTCCGACCATCTTCGAATCCCTGCCCGCCCTCAAGGGCGCGCGCTGGATCGCGATCGGCCGCCTCGACATCAACACCACCGGTCTGCTGCTGCTGACCACCGACGGCGAGCTCGCCAACGCGCTGATGCACCCGTCGTTCGAAGTCGAACGCGAATACGTCTGCCGCGTGCGCGCACCGGAAGGCCAGGACAAGGTCGCCGACAACATCGTCGACCGCCTCGCCCGCGGCGTCTCGCTGGACGACGGCCCGGCCAAGTTCGACGAGATCGAGCGCATCGGCGGCAGCGACTCGCACGACTGGTTCCGGGTCGTGGTGAAGGAAGGCCGCAACCGCGAAGTGCGCCGCCTGTGGGAGTCGCAAGGCTGCCAGGTCAGCCGCCTCAAGCGCATCCGCTACGGCACCGTCTCGCTGCCGCGCGAACTGCTGCGCAGCCAGTCGCAGGAGCTCGCGTCCGACAAGGTCGAGAGCCTGCGTACCGAACTGGGCCTGGAAGACGGCACCCCGTCGGCGCTGACGCTGCAGCCGGTGATCGGCCAGCGCAAGGCCACCAAGTCCACCGTGCACCTGTCCGGCGGCGAGCGCTCGCCGGGCTACGTCAGCGGCCACAACACCGCCGACGAAGGCCGCGAACTGCGCCGCTTCGACAACGTCCGCGAAGATCGCGGCGGTCGCGGCCGCGGCGGTCCGCGCAAGCACGGCGGCCTCACGGTCAGCGGCGAAGCCGCGGCCAACCAGTCGCAGAAGCCGTTCAAGCAGCGCAAGGACAAGGGTCCCAAGCCGCTGCCGGACGGCAATCCGGCGGCGTTCCGCACCTGGTACGTGCCCGATGGCGTCGACACCGGCCCCAGCGGTCATCGTAATCCCGACAGCCGCGGCCCCAAGAAGCCCTACGGCGGCAAACCCGGCGGCGGCGGTCGTCCCGGTGCCGGCGGCGGCGCCCGCAGCGGCGGCGGCTACGGCGGCCAGGGCCGCTCCGAGCGCGGTCCGGGCGGTGGCGGCGGCTTCGGCGGCGAACGCAGCGGCGGTGGAAACAGCCCCTACGGCGAACGTCGTGGCGGCGGCGGTGGCGGTCAGGGACAAGGTCAGGGCCAGCGCTCGCGTCCGTACGGCCATCCGGGCAACGCACCCAGCTTCCCGTCCGATCACGCCAACCCGGGCGCGGGCGGCTTCAACCCCTACGGCGATCGTCCGCGCAGCCCGCGTCCGGCCGGCGGCCCGGGCGGCAAGCCCGGCGGTCGTCCCGGCGGCGCGCCGCGCCCCGGCGGCGCGCGCCCGAACCCGAACGGCCCGCGTCCCGGCGGCCCGCGCGGCGGCGGCCGTCCCGGCGGCGGTCGCGGTCCGCGTGGCTGAGGTCTGACAGACGATTGACGCCGATCTTTCGCGGTTCGCTTTCAGGGCAAATCGCGTCGGATTCCGGTTCGACCAAAGGGCGCTGCGGCGCCCTTTGGTTTTTGTGGCGGCGCTATCGCGTCCTTTGTTTTTGCGGCGGCACGGCGCGCTTTAGTTTTTGCGGCAGCGCTGCCGCACCTCTGTTCTTGCGACGGCACCGTTCGCCCTCATCCGCCCCGCAGGCATCTTTCCCGCCCGCGGGAACAGAACGCAGCCAGGGCTTGCGGCTTGGCTCGCGAGTCGCCGTTCGGATAAGGCTTCGCTCCCTGGAGCCGTGTGCCCAAGCTTGAGCATCCCGCCTGCCCCGTCGACTTCACATTCGCCCCATCCACGCTTCATCGCCTCGCGCGACAGTGGCGGCGTCCCCTGATTCGGATGCACGCCATGTCCCGCCACGACCCCTCCTACGACTGCGACGTGCTCGTGGTCGGCGCCAGCTTCGCCGGTGCGGCCTGCGCGCTCGCGGCCGCGCGCGCCGGCCTGCGCGTGACCGTGCTGGAACGCAAGACCGATCCTGGCGAACGCCTGCACACCACCGGCATCGTGGTCAAAGAGGCCGCCGAGCAGACCTGGCTCAACCGCGCGCCCAGCGACTGCCTGCACCGGGTCGAGCGCGTGCGGCTGTACTCGCCGCGCCTGCGCAGCCTGGCCCTGAATGCGCCGGGCTACTACTTCCTCACCACCGACACGCCGCGGTTGATGCGCTGGTTGGCCGACGAACTGCGCCGCAACGGCGTCGACCTGCGTCTGGGCGCGTCCTTCACCCAGGCCCGTCGCGACGGCGACGGCTGGCAGGTCGAAGGCATGTCGCAGGGCCTGCTGCCGATCGCCTGCCGCGCGCGTTGCCTGGTCGGCGCGGACGGCGCCAAGTCGCGCGTGGCCGAGCGCGCCGGGCTGGGCCGGGTCAGCGAGTTCCTGTACGGCATCGAATACGAGTTCGCCGGCGCCAGCCTGCCCGAGCCCGACGCCCTGCACTGCTTCGTTAGCAAGCGTTACGCGCCGGGCTACATCGGCTGGGTCGCGCAGAATCCGACCGGCGTGCAAGCCGGTCTGGCCCTGCGCCACGATCCCGAACGCGCGCGCGTGCCCGACATCGACGGTTTCCTGGCCCGGGTCGGCGCCCTGGTCGGCCTGCCCGCCGATACCGTGCCGGACTCGACCCGTGCCGGGCTGATTCCCTGCGGCGGCCCGGTGTTCCCGCTGGCACGCGACGGCGCGCTGCTGACCGGCGATGCCGCCGGCATCGTCTCGCCGGTGACCGCCGGCGGCATCCATTCGGCCTGGGCGCACGGCTGGACCCTGGGCCAGGCCTTGGCCGCGCATGTACGCGGCGGCGGCCCGGCGCCTGAGCAGGTCGCGATCGACAGCGCGCCGCGCTTCCGCACCAAGCGTGCGTTGCGCTGGGCCTTCGACCGCTTCCAGTTCGACTGGCCGTTCGACCTGCTGCTGCATTCGGCGCCGCTGCGTTGGGCGGCCGAGCAGGTGTATTTCCACAAGCGCGGCGAGAGTCAGGCGCAGGCGCGGTCGATGCGGCGGGTGGACTGAAGCGCCCGCAAGCCCGGCCGGGCCTGCGGATACGCGGCGCCGGGGCGAGTTTCATGCGGATCGTCGCGAGCGTGCGACGGCTATTCCCACGGCCCCGCGCGACGAGCCTTATTTCGCTGCGCTGAGTTCCTCGAACCATGCCAGCGTCGGCGCATAGCTCAGCGCGGCACTGTTCCAATGATCGACCGCTCCCAAGGGATGCAGTGACAAGTTGCCGCCGCGCGGCTTCGCATAATCGTAGAAGGCCCGCGCCGACTCCGGCAGCACGTCGGTGTCGGCCTCGCCGTAGTAGATCCGGAACGGCGCCGCCGGTGTCCAGGCGTAAGTCTGGTTTTCGTCCAGCGCGCGGGCGAACCCGGTGTCGTCCCCGGCTTCGAACGCGCGCAGGAACTGTGGCTGGAACAAGCGACGCGCGTCCGTCGGCAGTGCGGGCACGACCTGCTCCGGCGCCTTGGTGCCGTCGAACAGCGCGGGCACGGCGTCGGCGTACTCGCGAGTCAGCATCTCGTCCAAGGGATGGCCGTAGTAGATCGAATAGGCGTTGGCGATGAAGGCGAAATAACCGGCGTTGTTCGCCGCCGAGGCATGCGCGGGCGAAATCTTGCGCAGCATCAGCGCGTGCAGGTCGTAAGGTCCGGCGATGCCGACCGAGCCGTGCAGCCGATAGCCGGGCAGCGGTTCGCGCTCGAGCGCGCGATGCAGGCCGGCGACGCTCTGGCCGCCCTGCGAGAATCCCATCAGGTACAAGGACGGCGACCCGCTGCGCCGCAGGCGCGCACGCGCGCTACGTAGCGCGCGCAGCAAGTCGATCGAGGCGTCGACCTGCGCGGCAACGATGACGTAAGCCTGCGGACAGGTCGAGACGCCCAAGCCGATGTAATCGGGCAGCACGACTTCGAAGCCGTTGCCGGCGAACACCGCGGTCTCCTCGTTGCCGTCGACGCGGTCGGGCAGCGAGGGCGACGACGCTCGGGTCATCTGGGTGCCATGCAAGTACATCACGGTGCCCTTCGGCGCCGCGCCGCGTTCGGGCACCGACCACAGCCCTGAGGCCCGGGTCGGACGCCCCTGCGACCGGGTCCAGTACACGATGCGGTAGAGCTTGGCGCCACCGGCGACGGCGATGCCGCCTGGGAACTCGGAGGCGATCTGTTGCAGGTGCGCTTGGTCGAACGATCCCAGAGGTTCCACGGCGATGAGGTCGCCGCGGCCCTGCCCTTGCGCCGCTTCTTCGCGGGCGGCGGCGGCGGGCCGATGCGCGCTGCAGCCTGCGAGCGCTATCGCGCCGGCCGCGATCAGGCCGAGGATCGTTTTCAAATGTGGCATCCGTGATTCCCGCAGCCGGGCCCCGGTCGGCGCGACCGGGGCCCGGCTACGTTTCGGCAAAGCGGCAATGGGGCACAGTGCCATCGGTCACGCGCGCAACGCCGGCCGGGGCCGCGCGACCGGCAGCGCACTGGCGTGTTCGCTTCGTGTTCGCTTCGTGTTCGCTCCGGACACGCCTTGATCGACGGCGCGGAGGTGGCATCGCCCCCCCGTCCCGATACCGGGATTCAGTGACGCGTGAGCGTCGCCACGTGCGGATGCACCAGTTGCTCGAAGTCCGACCAGGCCATGCGCATCAGCTCGCGGTGGTTGCCGGCGTTGAACGCGATCCGCTCCTCTACCGCCAGGCTGTCGGCCGCGTAGACCTCCAGGCCGTAGAGATTGCCGAACGGCGGCATCGCGCCGACCTCGCATTCGGGGAAGCGCTCCTTGAACTCGGCCTCGCTGGCCAGGGCCACGTACTGCGCGCCGCTGGCCTCGCGCAGGCGCGTGAGCCGCAGCCATTCGTCGGCGGGGACCAACGCCATCGCCAGGCGGCCGTCGAGTTTGACCATCACGGTCTTGGCCATTTCGTGGTCGTCGATGTCGGCGCTGACCGCAGCCGCGTGCGCGGTGGGTGCGTAGGGATGGGCGAGCATGTCGTAGGCCACCTGATGCGAATGCAGGTAGTCCTCTAGTCGTTGCGATGCCATGGCGGGCTCCTCCGGTGTGGGGAGCCGGCGCCGCGGTCCGGTCCGGCCGGACGCTGGGCGCCGGCATCCGTTGGATGCGGTTACCGTGCGGCTTGCGCGGTTACGCCAGTGTAGTCCCGACAGCGCAGGCGGATGTGGGCGCGGCGTGAGGTGGCGATGAATGGGCGGTGGTGGCGGCGCCGCCCGCCCGGATTCGCGTATCGCGGCTCACGCCGCTCCTACCCCAAAGCCGGTGAGCCAGCTTTGGGGTAGGAGCGGCGTAAGCCGCGACCGTGATGAGTCACGATGCGGTGTAAATCGGAGCGTTGCGAGATACGGAGGCAGCGAAGTCGGAGCAGGCGGCCGGCGGTTCGCGGTCGCGGCTTACGCCGCTCCTACCCGGAAGCGCCCTGCCCCGCTCACTTCAACTCGAACGCGTCGCCGTCCAGCATCGCCGGGAAACGCGCACGATGCGCGGCCAACTCGTCCGCCAGCAGGGTCGTGGTCGCGACCACTTCCTCGTCGGTGCATTCGCTGACCGCATGGCCGAGGAAATCGATCACCGCGCTGTCGCCGGAATACTGCAGGCCGTTGCCGTCGTCGCCTACCCGGTTGAGGCCGGCGACGTAGCACAGGTTCTCGATCGCGCGTGCGCGCAGCAGGGTTTTCCAGGGATAGGCGCGCGCCGACGGCCAGTTGGCCACGTACAGCAGCAAGTCGTAGTCCAGCGCGCCCGGCCGTTCGACATCGTAGCGGTTGCGCGAATACACCGGGAAGCGCAGGTCGTAGCAGACCTGCGGGCAGATCCGCCAACCCTTCCACTCCACCGTCAGGCGTTCGCGGCCGGCCGCGTAACGCTCGTGTTCGTTGGCGTAGCGGAACAGATGACGCTTGTCGTAGGTCTGCAGCGCGCCGTCGGGCGTGGCGAACAGCAGGCGGTTGAACACGCCCTCGTCGGTGCGCAGCTGCACGCTGCCGGTGACCGCCGCACCCAGCTTGGCCGCCTGTTCGCGGATCCAGGCCACGGTCGGGCCGTCCATGGTCTCGGCGTTGCCGATCGCCTCATTGCTGAAGCCGCTGGTGAAGGTTTCCGGCAGCAGCACCAGGTCGGTGGTGCCGTGCAGCGCGGAAATCAGGCGGCCGTAGTAATCGCGATTGCCGGCGGGATCGTGCCAGCGGGTGGCGCCTTGGACCAGGGAGATGCGCAGGTTCTGCATGGGGATGTCAGGGCATGGGGTCGCGGGGTCGACCGATGAGCGCATCGTATCGCCGCGGCCGCGTTCGTGCAGCCGCCGCGCCGGAATCCGGCGACGGCGGTGTGAGCGCATGCTCAAAACGGCATGCTGAGAACAGCATGCTCAAAACGGCACGCTCAGGACGCCGCGCCCAAGACGGCATGCCCAAGACGGCATGCTCAGGCGCGCAGGTTCAGGGTCGGCACTTCGACCTTGGGCAGCAGGCGCGAGGTGAAGTGCTTGTCCTGGTAGTACTTGATCTTGTCGCACTTCACCGGGTGCGGGATGCCTTCGTACAGGAACACCTCGGTGTCGAAGCCCATCGCCTTGAGCTCCTGCGGCAGCATCAGCGCGCGCCGTTCCTCGGATTCGCTGCGCGAGTAGTCGCGGCCGCGGGTCACGTTCTGCTTGCGCACCGTGGTGTAGCCGAGCATGTCGGAATAGTCGTTGGCATCCTGCTGCTCGCGCGGCGCGTAGATGATCTGCAGCGCGTGGTTGGTGATGATGGTGCGCGAGATGTCCTTGCCGTAGGTCGCGTCCAGCTGCGACATGCTCTGGATGATCGGCAGCAGGCGGATGTTGTAGCCGGCCATGTACGAGACCGCCGAGGCGATGATATCGACCTTGCCGATCGAGGTGAACTCGTCCATCAGCAGCAGGCATTGGTGCTTGAGCGCCTTGTTGTTCTGCGGCAGTTCGCGGGTGTTGAGGTTGATGATCTGGCTGAAGAACAGGTTCACGATCAAACGGCTCTCGGCCAGCTTGTTGGGCTGGATGCCGACGTAGATCGTCATGCGCTTCTTGCGCAGGTCGGTGAGCAGGAAATCGTCGGCGCTGGTGGCCGCGTCCAGGACCGGGTTGATCC
Source organism: Lysobacter sp. Root76 (assembly GCF_001428685.1). Classification (GTDB taxonomy): domain Bacteria; phylum Pseudomonadota; class Gammaproteobacteria; order Xanthomonadales; family Xanthomonadaceae; genus Lysobacter. The sequence goes on from NZ_LMIK01000001.1 coordinate 196,392, forward strand.
AGGGGTTGAGCGGTTCCTTGAACGTGCCCAGGATCGAGGCGAAGGTCTCGTCGGCCTGGGACAGCATGTTGGCGAAGGCCGAGCGCGCGTTGTCGCTGAGGAACGGGCGCTGCGACAGCCCCTGCAGGTAGGGCTTGAGCTCGCTTTTGCCGTCGCCCGAGGACAGCCGGTAAACCGCGCCCAGGGTCGGCGGGTTGGCGAACGGGAAACCGATCTTGTTCTCTTCCTCGAAGGCCTCGAACAGGTACAGGGTGAACGCCATGAAGGCGTTGCGCGCCTGGCTGACCCAGAACTTCTGGTCGTCGGAACCGTCCGGATACAGCATCGCCGCGATGCTCATCAGGTCCGAGACCCGGAACGCCGGGTCGGTGGCGACGTAGGTCAGCGGGTTCCAGCGGTGCGTGCGCCGGTCCTCGGCGAAGGGATTGAACAGGTAGATCTCCTGCCCCTGCTGGGCGCGCCAGCCGCTGGTCAGGTCGAAGTTTTCCTGCTTGATGTCGAGCACCACCATCGATTCCTGGTACTCGAGCAGGTTCGGGATCACGATGCCGACGCCCTTGCCCGAGCGGGTCGGCGCGGCCAGGATCACGAACTGCTGGCCGGCCAGGCGCACCAGCTTGCCGTTGTACTTGCCGACCACGATGCCGTTGTGGGACGCCTTGAACATGCCCTTGCTTTGCAGGTCCATGCCGTTGGCGAAGCGCGCATCGCCGTGCATCGAGCGCGGCTTGGGCTTGAGGATCAGCACCAGCAGCGCGAGGTAGGCCAGGCCCGGCAGGCCGAAGCCGATGTAGCCCGAGGCCTTGATCTTGCCCGCGTGCAGCTTGTACTGCGGCAGATCGAGCACCCGCACGTAGTCCGTGAAGGTGCTCCACTTCAGCAGACCGGTATCGACTTTGAGGAACAGCAGCGACAAATAGCCCGACAGATACAGCCCGGCGGCCAAGGCGGCGATGCCCAGGACCAGGGCGAAGATCAGCTTCCCTTTCACGTGTTGTTCCCTGCTTGAAGTTCCCCAAGGCCCGCCATGCGATCAGCGACGCTTCCGGCCGGGCCGGAGCAACGTGGATCGTACGGGAGCCGCTTCCACCGGATCCGGCATCGGCGCGGAGGGGTTGCCCCGCTCCCGCTCCATCCGGTCGTCCAGCCAATTCCTGGCGTCGCTCAGCGTCAGCTCCTGGCGCAGCTTGACGCCCGAAGACGACATCACCGCGTAAGCATAGATGTCGTCGTCCTCGAATTGTGCATCCGGCGTCAACGCGACGATCTGGTACTTGCCGCGCGTAAGTAGGTGATGTTGGTATTCGCTCACTGCCTGGCCTCCAATGCCTGCATTGCCTCGCGGGCCCGAACCGTCTGCGTCGCCGTCACAGCGAACGCGGCCCCAGGCCGAGCAGCGGCGCTTCGCGCTGCGCCTCGGGCTGGCGCTGGCGATCCTGCTCCTGCGTCTGGCGGCGGTCGCGCTGATCCTGCTCGCGCGACAGTTGCGCCAGTTGCTCGCCGCTGCGCTCGATCGGCTGCGACGCGGCCTGCGCCGTTTCGACGTAGCTGACCCGGCGCGCCGGCGAATTGAGGTCGCCTTCGACCGCGAACGCGCGCTCGCCGTCCTTGCTCAGGACGACGTGGTTGACGCGCATTTCGTTGCGCCTGGCTTCGACCGCGAGTGCGGCCGCGAGGTTGTCGTTCTGTTCCGGCGTGCGCGAGGAAACCGTGTCCTGGCGATCCAGACACACCCGCACCTGCTTGAACAGGTCGTGGTTGGGATGGCTGGGACTGCTCAGCAGCGCGCGTTGTTCGGCCTGTCGCAGGTCGTCCAGGGTCTTCACCGACGCGTCGCTGTCGACCCTGCGTTCCTGTCCCTGGGGGAGTCCGTTCATGGCGCCTCCGCTGCTGCAGCCTGACCCGTATGCTCGCGCAATCGCGAGAGTGCTTCAAGGCTAGGCGGATGCGGGACCGCATGCGGTCCCGCATCCGACTGCCGCCACAGCCGCGTCCCGGGGGGGCTGCACGGCTGAGGTCCGGTGGCGGGCGCGCGACCGGGCGCGCCCGCATGAGGGGAAACGGCCGCGCGCCGCCCGCTAGGGGCGAAACGCGACCGCCACGATCACACCCGCTGGCTGGTCTGCTGCTGGCGCTCGGGCTGCGGCTGCGCCATGAACGGGGTCTGCTGCGTCTGCGGCACGTCCTGCTGCAGGCGCTGGCTGGTCTGTTCGACGCTCTGCCCGACCGCCTGGCCGCGATCGGCGAACGCGCGGTGGTGGGCCGGGTCGTTCAGGCCGCCCTGCACCGCGAACAGACCGGTGCCGTTGGTGCTGCGCACGACGTGGTCGATCTGGGTCAGGCCGCTGACCCGGGCCTCGTAGGTCAGGGTCGCGGCCGCGCGCTCGAGCTGCTCGCGATTGTCGAAGCCGCCATTCGGGCCCAGGCGTTCCAGCCCGGCGACCGCCTGGCGGTAGACCGGATTGTCGCGATTGGCCGGATCCTGCAGCGAGCTGCTGCGTGCCGGTTCGGCCGGGGTCGGCTGCGCCGGCTGATCGCGGCCGCGTTCGGTCTGCGGCTGGTTGGGCTGCGCATTGCGCAGCGCATTCAAGGTATCGCGTCCTGCGATGCCGTCGTCTTCCAGGCCGTGATCGCGCTGGAACGCCTTCAGGGCTTCCTGGCTGCGGCGACCGAAATGACCGTCGGGGTTGAGCTCGTTGCCCTGGGCGTCGCGATAGCCCAGGCGCTTGAGCGTTTCCTGCATGTCCTCGACGGCCTGGCCGCGCTCGTTGAGCTTGAGCACGCCGTCGGCCATGGGATCGCGGCCGCCGCGGCCCGGCGCGGGCAGCACCACTTCGCCGCGGGCCAGGCCCTGCATCACTTCGGGGGTGAGCATGCGCTCCCACTCGGCCACCGCAGCGCGGCGCTCGGGCAGATGGTTGTAGCCGCCGTTGATGTCGTGGGTGGCCTCGCGCACGTTCAACTGATTGCCGTGCGGGACGACCCGGCTCTGCCAGTAGTGCACGGCGATGTTGGCGGCGTTGCCGCGATCCGCGGCCAGGTCGGGATTGGCGGCCAGATCCAGGCCGAGCTCGCGGCCGGCGCGCTCGTAGTTGTCGCGGCCGGTCAGCTGCACGTAACCGCGGCCGTGGAAACGCCAGCCGTCGCCCGGCTCGGTGTTGCCGAGGTTGTCGCGGCCCCAACGGCCGCCGTAGATGGTCTCGGCGATCTGCTCGCGGCCGCCGCGCACGACGTCGCGCGCTTCGGCCAGGGTGTTCATGCCGTTGCGGTCGGGGAACACCTCGTGCAGGCGTTCGGCGCTGTAGCCCAGGTTCTCGTGCATGCTGGCGAAGGATCGGGATTCGATCTGCATCTGGCCCATGAACGCGGCCAGTTCACGCGGTTCACGGATGCCGGACTCGTAGGCGCGCTGCAGCAGAAAATCGCGGTTGCTCGGTGTAGACATTGGTTTCCTCCTTGATGCGATCGTTATGCGTAGTTGAGGCTGCGGCCGTAGCTCAGGGCTTGGCCGGTAGCCCGCCGCGGTCGATCGCAGCGTCGCGGTCCCAGCCGCGGGTGAATTTGAACAAGGTGTCGTCGATATCGTCGACGAGGCTGCCCGGCTCGCAGGCCACGAAAGCCTCGGCTTTGACCGCATCGCCGCTGGCGGTCAGCAGGCCCTGCTCCTGCACGCCCTTCTCGCCGGAGATCGAATAGAAGATGCGCTTGCGGCCGCCGTCCTCGAACGAATAGGCGTAGCCGCCGCTGTTGCCGGCGAAGCCGAGCTGGGTGCGCTTGAAGCGCTTGCCGTGCACGCCCTTGTCGGCCGGGAACAGGTAGTCGGGACGGCCCGCCGCGCCCTGGGCGAAGTAGACGTAGCCGGCCTGGTCGCTGACGCCCTTGGACGCGCACAACGAAGCCAGCTGGCCGCCGGCGAGCTTGCACGACAGCACGATGTCCTCGCTGGCCGCGCACAGCGAGCGGCCGTCGCCGGCGGGCGCCGTCGCAGCGGGAGCGGGCGTTGCGGCGGCTTCGGCGGTCGTGGCCATGGCCGGCGCCGGCGGCGTCGCCGCCACCGCATCGGCCGGTGCGGTCGTGGCCGCGTCGAACGGTGCCTTCGACGAATTGCAGCCGGCCAGGACCGTCAGCAGTGCGATGCACAGAAGGTTTGCAGATTTCATGGGAATTCCTGAAGCGTTTCGATGGTGATCGGGTCGAGCTCGACCGACCCGGTCCGGTGCGCCCTGCTACGGGGTCGCACCGGACCGGGCCGACGACTGCATCTCGCCCCCTCGCGGATGCAGCCGTACCTGCGCCGCGCTCGCGCGCGGCGGGTCGACTCAACCCATCGCGCGCGTCGGCGGCGTCTGGGTCGGGTTGGCCTGCGCCTCGAGCTTCTGGCGCTGCTGCGTGTCCTGCTGCAGCTGGAACGTGGACTGCTCCAGCGGCTGCGCGCCGGCCTGCAGCTTGTCCACGTGCGCACGGTGGTGACCGGGGTCGGTCAGCCCGCCCTGGACCGCGAACAGGCCGGTGCCGTTGGTGCTCAGCGCGACGTGGTCGATCTGTTCGAGTTCGGCATGGTTTTTGAAACCGGCGTTCGGACCCAGCTTCTCCAGGCCGCCGACCGCCTGCTTGAACATGGCGTGGTCCGGATGCGCGGGATTGGACAGCAGCGGGGTCTGTTCGGACTTTTTCAGTGCGTCCAGGGTCTTGGGACCGGCGACGCCGTCGTCCTTCAGACCGTGCGCACGCTGGAACGCCTGCAGCGCTTCCTTGGTGCTGGCGCCGAAGTTGCCGTCCGGGTTCAGCGCGCGATCCTTGCCGTCGGTATAGCCCAGCGCCTGCAGCGATTTCTGCATCGCTTCGATCGCCGCGCCCTTCTCGCCCGACTTCAGCACGCCGTCGGCGGCCGCATTCGGCGTCGCGTGCGTGGGTGCAGGCTTGGCCGGGGTGTTCGGCTCCACCGCACGACCGATACGGCCGGCGGCCAGCTGCTCCATCAGTTCCGGGGTCAGCGTCTGCAGCCAGCGCTCGTTGCGGGTTTCGCGATCGGCCAGGCCGTTGGTGCCGCCGTTGACCGCGCGGGTGGCCTTGGTCACGTCCTCGCGGGCGTTCTGCGGCACATTGTTCTGCCAGTACCAGGTCGCGATGCGGGCCGCGTTCTCGGGCTTGGACGCGAGATCGGGGTGGTGCACCAGGTCCAGGCCCAGCGCTTCGCCGGCGGAGCGGTAATTGTCCTTGCCGGTCAGCTGCATGTAGCCGCGACCGCGGTATTTGTAGCCGTCGCCGGGCTCGTCGTTGCCCATGCGACCGCCGTACATCAGGTCGGCCAGCGCCTCCGGACGCCCGCGCAGGGCTTCCAGACGCGCCGATTCCAGCGCCGGCGCGCCTTCGCGCATCGCCGACTTCACCGGGATCTGCGAGATGCCCTTGGTGTAGCGAAAGCCCTCTTCGAGCTTGGTCAGGCCGTGCGACTCGTGACCGACCTGGGCCATGAAGTTCGCCAGTTCGCGACGCGAGGTGATCCCCGACGCCGTCGCGGCCTGCAACAGTTGCGTTTCCCTATCCGTCGTCATGTGTAGCTCCTGGTTGAATGCCTATATCGCCAAAACCCAAGCCCTGCCCGGACGTTCCCTGCCCGGTTCGGTGACGCTCCTGCGTACTCAGGCCTCTTCCACGGACGGCAGCTTGTCGCGGTCGAATTCCTCGAGCCGGATCGCGCCGAAATCCTTGCGTTGCAAATCCAGCCGCTTGTCCTCGCCGGTGTCGGTGTCGACCACGCTGCGTACCGCCTTTTCCAACAGCCAATCTTTCTGCTCGGCCGAATAAGCGAAGCCGAACTCATCCGACCAGCGCTCGCGCGAACCGCCTTCGATCAGCACGGTGAACCCGCCCGCATAGGCGCGCACGTAGCCGAACGGATCGCCGGCGATACCGCCGCAACGGGCGCAGGGCACCAAGCGCTCGCTGCGCTTGGCGACCTGCAGCTTGCCGTCGGCGTCGCGGATCAGCACCAGCACGGTGCGCGGCGCGCCCTCGCCCAGCTTGACGTCGGCCTGCACCGGCGGATCGATCACCAGCACCGCGTCCTCGCGGCCATCGCCGTCGAGATCGGCGCGCTGCACCGCCAGCTGCTTGCCGCCGGCGGGGAGAAACTGGGTCAGATCGTCTTGCTGCGGGGTCACGGACAGATTGTTCACGGGCACTTCCTGTTGCGGGTTTGGCTGCGTCTGCGCGGCGGGCGCGGACGCAGCAGCCTGCGGTTCCGCATCGCCGGGCGCCGCCGCCTGGCATGCCGCCAGCGACGTCATCAGCACTAACAAGGTCAACGACTTGCGCATGGTCTCGCTCGATACTCCGTTCGGCTTTGCCGGCTGCGGCGGCTGTTGCGTCCGCAACCGGCCTCGCGCCGATCGACGATGGACGTCGATCGGCGTTTGCATCGTCAAGCCATCATCCGCGGTTCGCGCTGTTGCTGTTGCGCGACCGCCGGCGCCTGCGCCTCGATCTTCTGGCGCTGCTGCGCATCCTGCTGCAGCTGGAACGTGGACTGCTCCAGCGGCTGCGCGCCGGCCTGCAACTTGTCCACGTGCGCACGGTGGTGACCGGGGTCGGTCAGCCCGCCCTGGACCGCGAACAGGCCGGTGCCGTTGGTGCTCAGCGCGACGTGGTCGATCTGGCTTCGAAGGTCAGCGTCGCCGCGGCCCGTTCGAGTTCGGCGTGGTTCTTGAAACCGGCGTTCGGGCCCAGCTTCTCCAGCCCACCGACTGCCTGCTTGAACATGGCGTGGTCCGGGTGCGCGGGGTTGGACAGCAGTGGGGTCTGTTCGGCCTTTTTCAGCGCGTCCAGGGTCTTGGGACCGGCGACGCCGTCGTCCTTCAGGCCATGCGCACGCTGGAACGCCTGCACCGCTTCCTTGGTGCTGGCGCCGAAGTCGGCGTCCGGGTTCAGCGCGCGGCCCTTGCCGTCGTGATAGCCGAGCTTGTTCAGCGATTCCTGCAGCGCGCGGACATCGCCGCCATGCTCGCCCGAACGCAGCACACCGTCGGCCGCAGCGCGCGCGGGCGCGGGCTTGGCGACATCGGCGGGCTTGTCGTGCTGCACCGGCGCGGTCACAGGCGTGGCCTGGCCCTTGGCCGGATAGCGATCGGTGCTGATCACGCCGGTGTCGATGTCGTGGACGTACTGCTTGAACTTGTCCAGATGGTTGGCGTTGAAGTCGATATGGGTGTGGGTGGGGTACTTGTTGAGCTTGCCACCGCCCATGCCGGCCTGCAGGCCCATCGGCTGGCCGTACTGGATCGGATCGCCGTCCTTCAGCGGGAACTGGCGCAGGTCCATGTGCCGCACCTGGGCGATCATCTCGCCGTCGGGCAGCTTGTCGTAGATCTTCACCAGGCCGCTGTTCTTGTCGATCTTGACGAAGCCGTCGGCCGGCGCCGGCACGTGCACCGGGCTGGAACGGCCCTTGTCGTCGAGCAGGACGAAGTCCTTGGACACGAACACGTGGCCGTCGCGCGAATGCGCGACCTTGCCGCCCGAGGACAGGATTTCCTCGTTGTGGCCGTCGATGACCTGGTAGTGCCGCCCAGCTTCCTTGCCCTTCTTGCTGGGGTGATGAATTTCGATGTCGTCGTAGCTGTGGACGTGCTCGGTACTGCCGCCCACGCTCTCTACGATGCGGATCTTGCCCATGGGAGATCTCCTTGTGTCCCGTTGTTACCGCGGCGCACGGCCGCGGCGATCAATGCAGGTCCTGGCTCAGGACCCAGCAGTCGTTTCCGCGCTCGAACACATAGGCGCCTGGCTTGCCTATGGTCTTGACCACGTTGTCGTCGGCGTCGAACTCGGCCTGGACGTACTCGACCCGGAAGGACTTGCCGCCTTCGGGCTTGAACTCCAGGTCCAGCAGCGGGTAGCTGCCGGGGTCCTTGACCGCGGGGTCGAGGTAGGCCCAGCGGCTGTCGACGATGCCGATCTTGAAGTCGCGGTAGTCGGCCTTGGCGACCGGATGCGCGTCGGCCGGCTTGTCCAACGAACCCACGCGCACCGTATCGGCGGTGTAGGCGGCGCGCACGCCGGGCGAACCGACGTACTCGTTGAAGAAGTCGGCGTAGGCCTCGGGTGCGCAGGTCGTCGCGGGCAAGGTCTGCGGTGCGACCGCAGGCGTGGCCGCGACGGACGCGACGGACGCGACGGACGGCGCCGCCGGATCGGCGGCAGGCGTGGGTGTGGGCTTGGAATCGGGGACGGAGGCGACGGGCGCGGATGCGGCGGGCGCATCGGGCGTGCGGTCGCAAGCGCTGGCGAGGGCTAGCAATAGCGCCAACGGAACGAGCTGTAACTTCATGGCAACCCCTACTCATGCGGCGACTGCGCCACCGCAATCGCGGTAACGTCGCATCGCCTATTGCCCGACGGCGGATGCCGGCGGTGTAACTCCTCGGAGAACGATTGCAATACCGCCGTGACATCCTAGTTACGGCTGTGCGATCGCACCCCTTGATACCTCCGCAAGTCCCCCGGGCGATCCGCCCTTGGGCCAAGCTCAGGCCGTACTTTACATCAAACCCGGCGCCGAATCCTTCGCCCCCGGGTTGGTACCAAACTTTATCTGCCTTACCGCTGCGCCGGGCCGATCAGTTGACCAGCACCGGGTAGCTGCAACGCGTGTACAGGACTTCGCATTCGGTCGAGTTCATCCCGCACTCTTTCTGAGCCCGGGCGGACGCTTCCTCGATGCTGCCGCCGCCGCGAGCCACGATGAAGTCGCTGCCCACGGCCACCGCGCCGCAACCGTTACCGTAGACCAGCAACGTCTTCTTGCACTGTTGCTCGGTGCCGCCGCGGCTCTTGCAGTCCTTGAGCGCCGTGCGTTCCGCATCGCGACTGCTCTTGCGGTCCGTCGCCGTGCCCATCTTGCTGGCGACCGCGTCGATGGCGACGGCGCCCCAGCGATCGAGCCAACGAGGCTGCGGCGCGCTAGGCCCCTGCTGCTGCACCGGACTCGGCCCACCGATCCCGTAACCGGGCTGCGGCACGCAGATCGGACCGGGCGCCTGGCCGATGGGAGCCAGGCCGGCCGGGCAACCCTGCTCGGCGCGGGCCGCCCCTGCCCCCGATAAGCCTGCCAGTAGCAGGCTGCACGCTATGAGGTTACGCATGATCATCGTCGGTCCTTCGAGTTGGGTGGCTTGGGCGAACCCTATACCACCGCAGTCAAGACGCAATGAATAGAAGCGAAATCCACGGCAATCTGGAATCGATCCGACCTATTGGCTGAACCCTCGTCAACGTTTCGTAATCTCATCCTTCAATGCGGGCGTCGACTGCCCGGTCACTCGCGTGCCCGCGTTTTCGGTCATGTTCGGAGCCGGTACCTGCGGCGCCTGCGACTGGTTGCCGTACGTCGGCGTCGTCGGGCGGTAACCCGCGCTACCCGCGTACCCCGGAGGCATGCCCGCGCCGGGCTGGGCCGCGCCTGCGCCGCCCATGGCGTTGTAGGCGCTAGGCGTACCGAGCAGGCCCTGGAAGAACATCGCGGCCATCGGCGGCGCGCTGATGATCAGGGTGGTCAGGATCAGGCCCATGCCGCCCTGCTGCATGGCCTGGCTGGTCAAACCGTCGCTGAAGTTGCTGCCCAGCAACTTGCCTGCCAAGGCCGTCGTCCAGAACGCGGCCGAGACGCGCGTGACCATCTCCAGCGATATCGAAACCATCGCGCTGAGGACCGCCATCGAGAACAGCGTTCCTATGCCGTAATACAGCCATTTGGTGAACAACTGCTTGGTTTGCTCGAACAGCAAACACAATATGAATATCGGCCCGAAGCCGACGAACATCGCCATCGCAATCTCGTAGAGCAACAACATGGTGCCGCTGACGATCGCCGGGCCGCCGGTGCCCATGCCGACGAACCACATCGCGCGGTTCTTGTCGTCGTCCAGGGTCGGGTCCTTGACCACGTCGATCATGTCGATACTGGTCAAGGCCACCTGCATCCAGGCCAGACTGTTGTCGATCTGGTCCTCGATCTTGGTGTCCTTACCCGTGACGACCCAATGGATTTCCTTGTTGATGTCTTCGGTGAAGAAGGTATGCAGATTGGTGCCGAAGGCCGCCATCGAGGTCGCCACGCCGACGATGAACGCCGCGCGCAACGAGTTGGTCACCAGCGCCATCATCGGCTCGCGCGACAGACCGGTGGCGATGCGATACCCCTGGATCAGGATCCACAGCGTCATCAGGGTCAGCGCGATACCGCCCACCCACTGCATGGCGTTGGTCATCATGCCGACGCCGAACTTTTGGATTTCCTCGCGCAGGTAGGCCAGGATCAGGCGGAAGAAGACGAAATCCCCCACCGACTGGACCTGCGGTTGCAGCCAGTCCAGCCAGTTACCGATGCTGCCCTTCAGCCAATCACCCACGATTTCGATTCCCCTGCTCATCTGCGCCGCCTATCTGCCTGTCGGGTCATTGCCGCCGGCCTGCCCCTGTTCACCCACCGCACCGAACCCATCGGCGCAGACTCTGTACCGGCCATGGAGGCAGCGGGCCGCTCAGGGCCCGCCCGCTCCAGCCGTTCGCCTAAATCAATTGCCGACCTTCAGCGCACCCGCAAGCGCCGCGGTCTTGACCAGCGAACCCAGGATCGTCTGCTGGCCCTTCATGGCCTTGTAGGCGAGCGTGCGCTGATTCTCTTCCATGGTCGCGATATAGACGTCGTAGGTCTGCATCTGGCCCTGCCAGATCTGGAACTTCAGCGCCAGGTCGTTGGAGATTTCGTTGGACGAGCTGTCCACCGCCTGCACATTGCCCTGGTCGTTGCTGGAGTTGCGCCGCGTATTGACCGTCTTGAGCATGTTCTGCATCTGCGGCGCGACGTTCATGACGAACTCGACCGTGTAGTTGTACTTCTCGTTGCGCGCGCGACGGATGTTGACGCAGATTTCCTTCTGCTTGGCGACCCAATCGCCGGCCGGATCCAGGCCGATCATGCTCAGCAGGCCGCTGACGCTGAGGCCGCCGCCGCCGCGGTTGCAGGACTCTTCGACCAGGTAGGTGTTGGCGTTGACCTTGGTCCAGGTCGTGCCGTTGGGCATGGACACCGTGCTGAGCAGGCTCTGCATGTTGATCAGCTGCTGACGCACGTAGTTCAGCTGCTGCATCCAGCGCTGCGCGTTCTGCGCGTATTCGGCCGTGTCGGCGAACTTCTGCGAGTAGGTGTTGATCTGGTTGAGGATGCTCTGGAACAGATTCGGGCCGACCTCGACCACCGGGCCCATGGCGCTGCCGTTGCCGGCGGCCAGCGAGCAGGCCAGTAGTACGCTGGCCAGCGCCAGCTTCTTGGACTTGCGGCCGTTGGCCTGGTTGTTGCGCTTGATGATCATGGCGAAGTTCCTCTTCTGTGGCAGTTAGCGGTACGTCGTACGCGTGCTGCGTGTATCCGTGATGATGTTCAGGCCGTAGCCCGTTCGGGGTTGTTCGGCTTGGCTTTGCCCGAGCCCTTGCGTTTGGCGTAGAACGTAGGCAGCCACTGGTCCGGGCGCAGCTCGTCGACCGGCACGCCCGCACGCTTGGCTTCCTCGTGAAGCACGTTGTGCATGATTTCGATGTTGTCGGTGGACGCCGAGATCACCGCCAGCGAATCGTCCAGGCCGCGCAGGTTGAGCTGGCAGACCGTGGCCGCATGGCCCTGCTTGACCAGGAAGCAACGCGAACGCTCGTCCAGCCCCTTGACCACCTGGTACTCGGAGTCGGTCAGCTTGAGGCCTTCGATGTAGTCCTCGCGGCTGGCGTTCGGGTTGGGCAGCAGGATCAGGGTCGCGGTCTGTTCGATCAGCGACGCCGAGATGTCGCTGGCCAGCGCGTCTTCCGGGCTCTGGGTCGCGAAGATGCCCATGCCGTTCTGCTTACGGATGGTCTTCTGCTTGTTCTTGGCGAATTCCTTGAGGCCGCCGGAACCGTCGAGGATCTTCCAGAACTCGTCCATCACGTAGATCAGCGGACGGCCGTCGATCAGCTCCTCGAGGCGGTGCAGCAGGTAGTTGATCACCGGCACGCGCACTTCGGGGTTGTCGATCACATCGGTGTAGTCGAAGCCGATGATGTTGGCCTTCTCGAGGTTGATCGTGTCGACCGGGTTGTCGAACACCCAGCCCAGCGAATTGCCCGCGGTCCACTTGCGCAGACGCGCGAACAGGCCGTCGTCGCCCATGTTCGGCAGGCTCTTCTGGAAGTTGGTCATGCTGCGCAGGTGCATCGGCGTGTCGAGCATGTTCTCGACCGCGCGGAAGATGTCTTCGTCCTCGCGCGCCGAGTACTGGCTCTTGTTCGCCAGCACCTTGATCAGGTCGGCCAGGAACTGGGTGTTGGCTTCGTTGCGCTCGCACTGGAACGGATTGAAGCCGGTCGGCTGACCGTTCTCCAGCGCCAGGTAGTTGCCGCCGCAGGCGCGCACGAAGATTTCGGCGCCACGGTCCTTGTCGAAGAAGAAGATCGTCGGCGTCGGCTTGAGCTTCTGCACCTGGCTCAACAGGAAGTTGATCAGCGCGGTCTTACCGGTACCGGACTTGCCGATCACCATGGTGTTGGCGATCGCCTTCTCGCCCAGCGAATTCTCGGCCGGATGGGTGGCGTGGAAATTGAAGAAGTACGGCTGGCCGTTGGTGGTCTGCAGCGTGGTGACGCATTCGCCCCAGGGGTTGTTCTCCTTCTTGCCGGTTGCGAAATTGTGCAGCGGCGACAGGCCGAGGAAGTTCAGCGAGCTGACGTTGGCCAGACGGGTGCGGTACTGCCAGTTGCCGGGGAACTGCGCATAGAACGAGGCCGTGACGGCGAGGTCTTCCTTGGCCGAGACGAAGCCGGCGTTGGACAGCTCGGCGCGCGCCATGGCGATGTTCTGGGCCAGCTTTTCCTGGCTCTCGGCGTACAGGCAGATGGTGAAGTGGTATTCGCCGAGCACGAAGTTGCCCGAGGCGAGCTGGTCCATCGCCATGTCGAGCTCGATGATCTGGCTGACCGCCTTGTCGCCCGACGAAATCATCATGCCCTTGGTGCGGTCGAGCACCTTGAGCGCGTCCTGGCGGCCCATCGGACTGAACGAGTGCGTGATCACGTACTCGAAGTCGAGGTACTTCATGCCGTTGAGGATGCCGGGATAGGTCGCGTCGGTGTACTCCTTGACGTTGAGCATCGCACCGAAGTGGTTGACGCCGGTCGGAGTGTTGACGACGAAATCGCCGGTCTTGTTGGAGAACATCAGCCGGCTGACCGGCAGATAGTTCGGAATCGGCGCCGGCAGCACCGGCACCGGTTCGTCGATGCGGTTGAGCAGGTAGCCGAAGAATTCCAGGGCCTCGGAGAACACGACGCCGTTCTTGGCCTCGTACATGCCCAGGCGCATGGGCGCGTAGTCCTTGAGCACGGCCTCGACGTTGCCGGCCAGCTCGAGCACCTTGGCGACCGCCTGGTCCTGCTGCTCCTGCAGCTGGGCGGTGCTGGTGGACTTCTCGACGAAGCGCTTACCGGACACGATCGGCCGGTAGATCATCGTCATGTACAGCTCGTTCTGCATAAGCTTGGCGCCCGACAGCGTGGCGAAATAGCCGTCGGACATTTCCTGATTGAACACCTGGTCGAACTTGCTGCCGCCCTTGACGCGGCGCTTGCGGCGCACGTCGTGGACCCAGAAGGCGACGTTGGTGAAATCCGGCGCACGCAGCGTCTGCAGCATGCGGTTGAAGGTGTTGTGGCGGTGCTCGAGCTCCCACTCCTCGCGTCCGACGAAGGGCAGTCCGCCCAGGTGCCACACCATCATGAAATCGCCGCCCGTGGTCTTGATCACGGTCGGGGAGACATGGGTGGACAGCGGGATGAATTCGCTGATGGGCGTGTCGGGATTCAGCATGTGGGTACGGATTCGGCAACCGGTTTACGGAAAGGCCCTGAACCGCTGCGCCGCCTTGCGGGCGACGACAGCGGCCGGAGCCGACAAACCCATGCGCCATCGCGGCCGGGCCGCGATGGCGCAGAGGTCACTTTTTCAGTCTCGCGTCGGCGGGACCGCGGTACAGGTTCGAGGAAAACACCCACATACCCTGGTGCAGCTGGAGGTTGCGCATCTTCATGCGCAACTTCCAACGCAGTCCGAGCAGGCGGAAGATCATCTCGTCACGTCTCGCCATCTGCCGCATGATGAAAACCACCACCGGCAGCAGCACGAGGAAGAACATGTTGAAGTAGAACGTGAGCATGATGACGCCGCCCGCGCCGATGGCGAAGGGGATGTAAGGCACCCCCATGAACATCGGCGGCCGGGTGCAACCCCGAAACAGCACGTTCTTATGCATAAGCGGACGACAGCACCGTCAGCATCACGCCCGAACCCACGTCTTCCGGAATGATCATCTTGGCCAGCTGGGCGGCAGCGCCGATCACGAAGCCGCCGACCAGGATCGGAGCAACGTCGGAGATGCGCTTGTGGGCGAAGGCGATCTGGTAGCCGGCGATGATGAAGGCGATGGTCACGACCGCGACCGAAGCGATGTTGAGCAGCGTGTTCAGGTTATTGATGAAGCCCTTCACGCGACCGGAAGCGTCGGCGCCGCCGCCCGCCTGGGCGAATGCGATGTCCGGCACCGCGAGCAGGCCGACGAACAGGGTCGCCATGAGGAAGGACGTGAAGATGGTCTTGAGATGCGCGTTGGAGTTCATGGATAGATCCCTCTTTCGATTTGACGACGATTGAATGGCGAAACGACCTGCTGTTTCAGACTACGAGCGGCAAGCTAGAAAACGAATGCCTGGTCCCCCTGGGATTGCTCCGTTGCGGCCGCGGGGGCAGCCGACATCGGTTGAACTTTTACCGGTTGCGGCGCCTGCGCGACCACCGCGCCCATCGCCGCGACGGGCGTGGCGCCGCCGGCTTGGGCTGCAAAGGCCGGCGCGGGCATGGCCGCGACCTGGACCGGATTGGGTGCCATCGGCATCGCCGGCGGCGCGGCCACCGGCATCGAGATGCGGCTGGTGACCTGAACAGGGGCAGGCACCGCGCCGGCGGCCGGCACGCGCTGCGGCCCGGACTGACGGCTGGTGGCGTACAGCGGCATGCGGCTGACCGGCACCGAGCGGCGCGACGGCTTGCTGATCACCGCGATCGCCTGGCCGTCGGACGCGGGCGCGGCCTTGGCGCCCATCGAGGCGTAGACCTTCTGCACGTAGCCGTGGCGGTAGCCGGTAACGAAGTTGCCGGAGTAGTAGCAACTGAAGGACTTGCCCCAGTCGCCGCTGGAGCGGCCGTAGCACTCGGCCAGGATGCGCGAGCCGGCCTGCAGGTTCGGGCAGGCTTCGAAGGCTTTTTCGTAGGAATCCAGGCCGTATTTGGCCAGGTTGTAGCGATTGACCTGGGCCAGGCCGAGCGAGAAGTTGTAGCCCTTGCCCTCGAGCATGCGCACGGTGGCGAGCGCTTCGGGCAGGCTGCGCGGCTGGCGCACGAGGCGGCCGCCGACGACGCCGATGGCGTACGGATTGTAGGAAGACTCCACGCGCACGACGTGGTGCATTACTTCGTGCGGAACCGCCAGGCTCGGGCAGCTCATCAATTCGATACCGGGCAACATCCGTATTTCCCCCTGTGCCGACCTTGGCGTCGACCTAACAAAACCGTTCGAGAACAGCCTGTTATGCGCCTAGTCGACGCCTCAATCATTCATCCAGCGACGAATGATGTCAATAAGCGCCGCCCCACCCTGCCCCGGTGAGGCCGCGCCCCATAATACTGAGACAGACCTCGTGTCACTCGCTCTGCGCCCGTTCCGGGTTGAAATCGATACCCGTAATGTGGCGCTGCCCGGCGTGGGCCTTGATATGGACCACGATATCGATGGTCATCATCAGCAAGCGCTTGATGACCGCGAACTCGAGACCCGAGCCTTCCGCCGAAGCCTTCACCATCAGCGCCAACTGGTCCCAGGTCTGGGTCGTGCTGCCGGCGTGGCAGCTGGTGATCGACCCGGGGTGGCCGGAGGCGCAATTTCGGATGAAGTAAAACGATTCGTCGCCGCGCAACTCCGCCAGGATGATTCGGTCCGGCTTCATGCGCAGACAAGCTTCCATGCAACTCTTTGCAGTTACGTTGCTGGTGCTTTGTCCACCTTTCGAGTAGAGCAAGTGCACTACGTTCGGTTGGGCGATGAAGAGCTCGCGGGCGTCCTCGATCGTCACCAGACGTTCCACGTCGGGAATGTGTCCCACCAGCGACTTCATGAAGGTGGTTTTGCCGCTGCCGGTGGCGCCGGCGACGACGATGTTCTTCTTGTACTGCACGGCCTTCTTGAAGAACTCGGAGTAGTTGCGCGAGGCGCGCAGCTCCAGCAGTTCGCGATCGTGATCGCTCAGGACGTGGGTGCTCTCCAGGATCTGGGCGAAGAAGCCGTCGTCCTGGTACTGCTGCAGGGTCTTGTTGTGCTTGGACGGCAGACGGATCGTGATCGAGACCTTGCCCGCGTCGCAGGCCGGCGGGATCACGAACTGGGCGCGCTGGCCGGTCGGAAAGGTCAACGAGACCACCGGGTCGGCATCGGTGATGCGCTGACCGGTGTTGCTCTCGTTGACCACCGCCGTACAGAACTGCCGCGCCCGCTCGAAGGTGAGCGTCGGCACGTCGATCCGCTTCCAGCCCTCACGGGTTTCCAGGTACAGCTCGCCCGGCTTGTTGATGCAAATTTCGGTGACGTCGGGCGAGCTCATGAAGTCCTGGATGCCCAGCACTTCGTACTGGTAATCCAGGAACCCGCTCGACACCGCCGCGATAGGCGAATCGTCCATACCCATTCAGACCGTCTCCCCGTCCATCATCATCAGCGGATGATGGACGAGAAATCGACGTCCTTGGCCACGTAAACGTTCACAACCGTACCCTGGTTGATGGTCACCGTCGGCGGACGGTTGACGCTCTTGTCCAGGGCCTGGTTGGCCAGACGCTCGACCGAACGCGCGGTGACGCTCTCGTAGGGGCTCTGCACGACCACACCGCCGGCGCCGACCGTGGTCGTCTCCGGGCCATTCTCGGCCGCGGCGTACTTAAACGCGTCGGCGATCAGGCTGATCATCAGCGCCGAGGCGATGCGGCTGCCCCAATGCGCGTTGTAGCTGCCCGGGTGACCGGCGCCGCCGAGGTTGTCGACGCCAGGGCTGGCCATGTTCACGTCGATGCCGGTCGGGGTGGTGATGCGGTCCCAGATCACCGACACGCGCGGGCCGTTGATGCTCTCGCTCTGGTAGCGGCCGGAGATCTTCGAACCCTTCGGCAGCAGCAGGCGACGGCCGTTGATCGAGTAGGTCGGCTCGGTGACGATGCAGGAGGTGAAGCCCGAAACGTCGGTGACGATGCGGGTTTCCATCACGCAGCGGATGTACGTACCGCGCACCAGCAAGGTGTCGGGGTTGTAGATCGGCTTGGCGCTGGCGACCGCCGGCCCTTCGCGCTGCTGGCCCTGCGCCGGCATCTGCCCGTTCGGGCCCGGCATCATGCCCATCATCTGCTTGGCGTACTCGTCCGGCGGCGTCATGCCCGCGGTTGCAGCCTGGCCCGCGTTCATCGAGCCCTGGGTGCCGTCGGCGCTATTCATCATCCGGCGCTCCATCAGCGTCGGACCGCGCGGACCGGTGTCTTCGACCACCATCTGCGGGGCATCGCCCTGCTGGGAAGGCGGCATCTCCGGCGCCAACGGCACCGGCGGCAGATCGGCGACGGGTTCCGGCGGCAGCGGCGGCGCGACATCGGCGGCGGCCTTGGGCAGCTCGGGGATGTTGACCACCTCTTCCTCGACCTTGGGCTTCTCGTCGTCGCCGGAGGTCGCGTGGCTGAACATCCAGACCGCGGCGAAGACCAGCAGCAGCACGATGCCGCCCAGGAACAGCAGCGCCTTGCGATTGAGCTTCTGCACGTCGCTGGATTTCAGCAGCGGCGCGCCGGCGTCCAGGTCGGGCGCCTGCTGGGCGTTCGACTGCTGGCCGTAATAGGGATTGGCACCGTAGCTCTGCTGATCCTGCTGAGCGCCAGTGTTGTCGTCGGGATGGCCCGGCTGGTTGGGCGGCATGTTATGGCTCATTTCTGCTTGTTCCTGCGCAGACCGACGACGTTCTTGCCGTGACGGATGATCAAGTAGGGATAGGTGCCGTGCACAACGATGGTGTTGTCCTCGACCGTGGTGTTGACCACGAAGTCCTCGCCGCCCTCGCGTTCGCGCGCGAACACCGCCGGGAAGTTGCCGGTCGGCAGATCCTTGAGGCCGCTCATCTTGATGTAGGTGAACTGGCCGTCGTCGTAGACGTTGACCGGGATCAGCCACGCCTTCTTCTTGGCGCTACGGGACGAGAACTGGTAATCGAAGTGATAGACCCGGCTCTTGTCCAGCGCGGTGCTGATCTCCGGGACCGGCTCGGCGACTTCCTTGCCCTTGGCCGCCGCGAACTCGGTGTCCTTCGGGTACACGAACTTGATCTTGTACTGCACGCCGGCCTGCTTGGCCTGCTCCAGCACGCGCCAGTCGGTGGCCACAACCTTCAGCTCCAGGATGTAGGAGTGGGTCGCGGTGCGGATCATCATGTTGGTGTCGACGTCGACGTTCTTCGGCTTCAGATAGAAGACGTTGTCGCGCCGGCTCAGATCCCAGCCGGCACTGAAGCCGGTGCTGTAATCGAGGATGACCTCGTTCGGATCCAGTTCGATCTGCGTGGTGATGCCCAGACCGGTGCGCACCTGGTAGATGCGGGTGGGTTCGTATTCGTATTCCTGGACCACTTGGGCCGCAGCGGGTAACGCCGAGCCGGCGAGCGCCAGAAACAACAGGGCGGCGGCGAGGCGATGTTTACGCAGGCAATTCATCGGGTGCTGACTCCATTCGCATTACCGGTCGGTGCGGGTGCGGCCGGCGGCGTCGCCGGATTGACGGTGTTGGGGGCGGCGCCGGGCTGGCCGGGAACGCCGGGCTGCGGGGCGACGCCGGGTTGCGGCGCCACTCCGGGCTGACCGGGCTGACCCGG
Organism: Lysobacter sp. Root76; assembly: GCF_001428685.1. Lineage (GTDB taxonomy): Bacteria > Pseudomonadota > Gammaproteobacteria > Xanthomonadales > Xanthomonadaceae > Lysobacter. Next base: position 215,421 of record NZ_LMIK01000001.1, read on the forward strand.
GAAACCGGGTTGCGGCGGCACGCCGGGCTGACCCTGGATCAAGTTCGGATCGACCGGCTGGCCGGGCGTGCCCGGTGCAGGTCCGGTGGTCGGGCCGGTCGGGTATTCGCTGCTGATGGGCGGCGCGGCGGCGTAGTCGTTGTCGACGCGATAACCGATGACCTGGAAGCCGAGCGGATTCAGGACGCGGTTGTTCTCGTCCATCTTCAGGTTCGACTTGTACAGGAACTCGATCGTGGCGATCTTGCTGTCCAGCGGATCCGAGGAACCGCTTTCCTTGTTGAACAGACTGCGCTGGAAGCGAACGGTCGCGGTCTTGGTCTTTTCGTCGGTGTTGGACGGACCGTGCAGCTGGATGCTGAGGATCTTCACGCGCACGGTCTTGGTCTTGCCGAACAGCGTGATCGGGTTGTTGCGATTGGTGCTGTCGTACAGGGCCTTGTAGCCGCTGGTGACCTGCGGGGTGGCCATCGCGAACACCGTCGACCAGTCGCGCTCGCCGATCTGCGAGAAGTCGTAGGACTCGCGCGCCATGATGAAGTGCGAGATGTTGCTCTTGTTGAGCGCCTCGCTGGCGACGATGCTCGGGTTCTCGAAGTCGTTGCGCAGGCGGGCGATGGTGGCGGTACCGGTGTAGGCGTCGGCCATCACCAGGTACGGCACCTTCTCCTTCAGCGGCAGGAAATAGAAATAGCCGCCGGCCAGGATCAGGGCCATCAGGATCGCCGCCCAGGCCACCATCCACGCGCGCTTTTCGCTGCGGCGTGCGATGTCGGCGATGGTGACTTCGTAGTTCACGGCCTTGCCGACCGCGTTCTCCACTTGGGGAGTGACTGCTTTCTTTCCGAACATCTAGGCTGCATCCAGTACGAGCATGGAAAGTGCGCCGCGTGCCGCGCGTCGGGACCCGAAGGCCTCGGCAGCGCGGCGCGACGACGTGCGCGTGTTTACGGCGCGACCCCGGCCACGTGCGTCGCCTCGGCCTGGGCGGCCTGGGACGACGGCGCGGTTTCGCCCGACATCGACACGGGCGCCGAGCTCGACGCCGGCGTCGCGGCGCGAACCACGATCTGGCCGTTTTCGACGGTCACCGAGACGCCCTGAGCGGCGTAAGCCGAACTCAGCTGGGCGACCGCGTCCTGGACGCTGGTGGTGTGGATCTCGGCCACGCCCTGGTGCAGGGTGAAATCGGATGGATGCAGGTAGGACAGCGGCATCTGCGAGTCCGACGACCAGCGCTCGAGCATCGTCTTCAACGTGCCGTCCATCGGCGACGGATAGTAGACGTAGGTCTTTTGCAGCGGGATTTCGTTCGGAACTTCGGCGAAGTGGTTGACCGGCTTCCAGCGACCGCCGAAATCCGGTGCCGGACGCGATGCGCACCCGGCCAATGCGACGGCCAACAACGCCGCGACCCACAAACGATGACTGGTTGCAGTAGAGATACTCACGCTTTCCCCAATAGTCTTGAATTGACGCGCGCACCGATCTGAGACGGAGGCGGACGCTGCCGGGCTCGCCGGTGCGCTCGCGCCACCATGGTCTAGATCAGTGAAATTGAGATGACCGGACGAGGCTCGGTCGGTAGGCGGTACCGGGCGCCGTCTCCCCGACGGCGCGGACCGCGCGTGCTCCTGCCCCATCGGACGGCGGCGATGCCGCACCCGATGAACGACAAGAGAAAATCGTTCTGTCCATGAACTCCCCCCTTACAGCGCGATCACAATGTCTGACGAGCCTGTTGCGACGCTCGTCACTGAAGGTTAGCCCGAAGTGCAAGCGATGAGCAAGGGGGGAACGTATGGTGCACTTGAAAATTGCGTTTACAGCGTGCGAAGTCGCTCGATGGCGGCATCCAAAGTCGTTTCGTTCTTGGCGAAACAAAGCCGGACCAGGCGTTGCTGTCCCGGTGCGGACTCGTAGAACGGCGACAATGGGATCGTCGTCACACCTTTCTCGGTCGTCAGCCAGCGACTGAAGGCGACATCGTCGAGATCGCTGATCGCCGAATAGTCGACCAGTTGGAAGTAGCCGCCGGCCACCGGCAGCGGCTGCAGGCGCGTTTGGGATAGTTGCGCGCGAAACCGATCGCGCTTGGCCTCGTAGAAGGCGCCGAGCTGTTCGTAATGTTCGGGCTCGGCCTCGATCATCTCCGCGAACGCCCACTGCGCCGGAGCGAAGCTGCAGAAGCTGTTGTATTGGTGGACCTTGCGGAATTCGGCCGAGAGCGCCGGCGGCGCGATGCAGTAGCCGATCTTCCAGCCGGTGCAGTGATAGGTCTTGCCGAAGCTGGAGACCACGAACGCGCGTTCGCGCAGCTCGGGATAACGCAGCACGGACTCGTGGCGCACGCCGTCGAAGACGATGTGCTCGTAGACCTCGTCCGACAGCAGATAGATGCCGGTCCCGCGCAGCAGCGCGCTCAGCTGGGCGATGTCGTCGGGCGTGAACATCGCGCCGGACGGGTTGTGCGGCGAGTTGATCATCAGCATCCGGGTCCTGGGCGTGACCGCGGCGCGGACCCGATCCCAATCCACCGCGAACGTGCGCGGGTCCAGCGGCACATGCACGGCACGGCCGCCGGCCAGATCGATCGCCGGTTCGTAGCTGTCGTAGCAGGGATCGAGCACGATCACTTCCTCGCCCGGCCGGACCACGGCGTGGACCGCGTCGAAGATCGCCTCGCTGGCGCCGGAGACCACGGTGACTTCGCTGTCGGCATCGGGAAGGTGGCCGTAGCAGCGCTCGGTCTTGGCCGCGATCGCCTGGCGCAAGGCCGGGATGCCGGTCATCGGCGCGTACTGGTTCTTGCCTTCGCGCATCGCCCGCGCCAGCGAATCGACCAGGCGCGCGGGCACCTCGAAATCGGGGAAGCCCTGGCCCAGGTTGACCGCGCCGTGCTCGGCGGCGAGCTGCGACATCACGGTGAAGATGGTCGTGCCGACCTTGGGCAGCTTGGTGTCTGGAGTCATCGATCTGAGGCGTGGCATGGGGGACGCCGAGTGTACGGAATCGCCGCGTCACCATATAAGGACGGCGGCCATGACGATGCGGAACCGGCTCATGCGGCCGCGCCATGGCGCCGATCGAGCGCGCACCGCCCCGACTGCACGAGGGATGCCGGCCCGGCCCCGCCGCCGTCCGTCGGCGCTCGTTTGCGCGCCCGCGCCGGCCGCACCAGACTGGGGCTATGCGCGAAATCCAGATCGTCGATGCCGCCGAGCTGGCCGCCCTGTACGCCGCGGCCGCGTATGCCGTGGTGATCGACGGCGACGCGATCGGCCTGCGCGTGGGCGCTCCCGCGCCGGACCTGGAGGCATATCTGCCGGCCGAGGGCTATGTCCTGGTCAGCGCCTGGAACCCGGCCTCCGAACCGCGCTCGGATGCGGCCAACGAGGCCGCCGACGCGGCCCTGGTGGCGCGCCTGGACGCCGCCGGCATCGCTCGCCAGTCGGCCTGGGCCAGCGCCCCGGACGGGCAGTGGCGCGAGCCGGGCTGGTTGCTGACCGGGATCGACCAGGCCACCGCCGACCGCCTGGCCGCCGATTTCGGCCAGGCCGCGGTGCTGGCCTGGGGCCGCGGCCAGCCGGTACGGCTGCGCATGCTGCTGCCCCACCCGAACGGCGCCGCGACCGCGCCGCATACCGAATGGGCCGGCGCCCTGTAGCCGCCCGAGTGCGGGTCTGGCTGGCGATTGCCATGGATACGCGCGAACCGGTCCGGCCATGGGTTCGTTCGGCTGCCGCGGGCCCGGCGCAGATTCGGACTCGCTCCCACGCGCCGAACACTCCAATGCTCAGCACGCGGGCAAACCCTCCGGGGCCGCAAACCTCTGAACTTTGTTCGCGGGTTCCTTAAACTAGCCGGCTACGCGGCCCACCGCCGCCCTCGCCCGACCGATGACCCCACTCGACCGCCCCGCCCCTGCGCTGCTGGAAGCCCGCGGCCTGCGTTTCGCGCGCAACGACGAAGCCGTGTTCGGGCCCTTGGATTTTTCCGTGGACGCCGGCGAAGCGCTGCTGGTCCAGGGCGGCAACGGCGCCGGCAAGACCACCCTGTTGCGGGTGCTGGCCGGCCTGCTGCGCGCCGACGGCGGCGAGATCGACATCGACGGCGAACGCGCGCGCGCCGCGCGCCGGGCCCGCGCGATCGCCTACCTGGGCCACCTGCCCGGGCTCAAGGCCGACCTCAGCGCGCTGGAAAACCTCAACTTCCTCAGCGGCCTGCAGGGCCGGCGCCGCGCCCAGCTGCCGGAGAACGCGCTCGCCATCGTCGGCCTGGCCGGCTACGAGGACGCGCTGGCGCGCCAGCTTTCGGCCGGACAGAAGAAGCGCCTGTCGCTGGCGCGGCTGTGGATGTCGCCGGCGCCGCTGTGGCTGTTGGACGAGCCCTACGCCAACCTCGACCTGGACGGCATCGAGCTGGTCAACCGCATGGTCCAGGCGCACCTGCGCGACGGCGGCGCGGCCCTGGTCACCACCCACGGCGCCTACGCGGCGCCGCCGGTGCGCACCCGCATGCTCGTACTCGAGAAGCCGGAATGACCCCGAACCCGACCGTCCGCGCGCAGCGCCCCGGCAGCGCCGCCCTGCCCGGCCTGGCCGGCGCCGCCCGCGCCCTGCTCGCCCGCGACCTGCGTCTGCTCTGGCGCCGCCGCGGCGACGCCCTGCAGCCGGCGATGTTCGCCCTGCTGGTGGTGGTGCTGTTCGCCCTGGCCCTGGGCGGCGAAGCCCGCGAACTGTCCAAGGTGGCCGGCGCGGTGCTGTGGCTGGCGGTGCTGCTGGCCGGCCTGCTGGCCCTGGACACCCTGTTCCGCGGCGACGCCGAAGACGGCTCGCTCGAACAGTGGATGCTGGCGCCGGTGCCGCTGGGCTGGCTGGTCGCGGTGCGCACTTTCATGCACTGGGCCACCACCGCGCTGCCGCTGCTGATCGCGACCCCGTTCCTGGCCGAACTGCTGCACCTGCCGCGCGCGCAGTTGCCGGTGCTGCTGGCCTCGCTGGCGCTGGGCACGCCTTTGCTGAGTCTGCTCGGTGCGGTGGTCGCCGCGCTGACGGTCGGGATGCGGCGCTCTGGTATCCTTGTGGCCTTGTTGGCGCTGCCGCTGTACGTGCCCGTGCTGGTGTTCGGCGCCGGCAGCGTGGCCGCCTCGGCCCAGGGACTGGATGCCACCGGCGGGCTGCTGATGCTCGGCGCCGGCCTGGTGGTGGCGCTGGTGCTGGCACCGCTGGCCGCCGCCGCCGCGATCCGGATCGCCCTGAACTGACCGCCTACCCGCGCGGCCGGTCCGGAACCCGAACCCGGTCGCGACGAACCGATCACCGCCCGCGCGGTCCAACCGCCGCGCTCCCAACACGCCCGTCGCCGGGACGGACCGAATAGCTGCATGAATCCACTCGTCCGCTGGTTCCACCAACTCGGCTCGCCGCCCACCTTCGACCGCTTCGCCGCGCGTTGGGCGCCGTGGGGCTACCTCGCCGGTCTGCTGGTCATGGCCTGGGGCCTGTACGGGGCGCTGTTCGTGGTCCCGGCCGACTACCAGCAGGGCGACAGCTTCCGCATCCTCTACATCCACGTGCCCAGCGCCTGGATGAGCATGGCGGTGTTCGCGCTGATGGCGGTCTACGCCGCGATCGCGCTGATCTGGCGGATCAAACTGTGCGAGATCCTGGCCATGGCCTGCGCCCCGATCGGCGCCGGCTTCACCCTGATCACCCTGGTCACCGGTTCGATCTGGGGCAAGCCGATGTGGGGCACCTGGTGGGACTGGGACCCGCGCCTGACCAGCGAGCTGATCCTGCTGTTCCTCTACCTGGGCGTGATCGGCCTGTACAACGCCATCGACGACCGTCGCGCCGCCGCGCGCGCGGCCGGCCTGCTGGCGATCGTCGGCGTGGTGCTGCTGCCGGTGATCCGCTACTCGGTGGAATGGTGGAACTCGCTGCACCAGGGCCAGACCATCCGCCTGATGGGCGAATCGAGCATGGACGCGAGCATGATCGCGCCGCTGATCTGGATGATCGTCGGCACCAAGCTGTGGTTCATCGGCGCGCTGCTGACCCGCGCGCGCGCCGACAACCTGCGCCGCGAATCGGGCAAGGCCTGGGTCGCGCAACTGGCCGGCGCGCCGGCCGGCGAGGGCCCGCGCCGGTGAACTATCTCAACTACGTCATCGCCGCCTATGCGGTGTTCGCCATCGTGCTGGTCTGGGACTTCGTCGCCAGCCGCCTGCAGATCCGCCGCGAGCTGCGCAATGCGCGCGCCCGCGCGGCGCGCCAGGCGGTCCAGACCGCGCGCAGCCAAACGAGTGAATTGAGCCGATGAATCCGATCCGTCGCCGCCGTCTGCTGTGGGTGCTGGCCCTGGTCGCCGCCTCCGGCATCGCCATGACCCTGGTGGCCATGGCGCTGCAGCGCAACGTCGCCTATCTGTACACGCCCAGCGAAGTGCTGCGCGGCGAAGCCGGCGAGCACGCGCGCTTCCGCCTCGGCGGCATGGTCGCGGCCAATTCCTTCAAACGCGATTCCGGTTCGCTGGAAGCGCAGTTCCGCGTCACCGACGGCGATGCCGAGATGCCGGTGGTCTACACCGGCATCCTGCCCGACCTATTCCGCGAGAAGCAGGCCGTGGTCGCCACCGGACGCATGCAGGACGGCCGCTTCGTGGCCGAGGAAATCCTGGCCAAGCACGACGAGACCTACATGCCCAAGGAAGTCGCCGACAAGATGGGCACGGCGCACAAGAAGCACGACGTGCCGGCGCCGGGCGCGCCCGCGGCGGCGGAAGCGCGCTGAGTGGCGGCATCCCGCAACCGCGCCGTAGTCGTCGCCCGCTCCGCTTTCGTCGTCGCCGCACGCGGCGCGGCCGCGCAGGCGCGCGCGAACCGTCGCCACACCGAGCGCCGCCACGGGCGCGCACGCATCGAGCAGGAATCCCCGCATGCTGCCTGAACTCGGCCAGATCGCCCTGATCCTGGCGCTGCTGATCTCCGCCCTGCAGGCGCTGCTGCCGATGCTGGGCGCGCAGCGCGGCATCGATGCGTGGATGGCGCTGGCGCGTCCGGCCGCCTACGCGCAGCTGGCCCTGGTCGCCGGCGCGTTCGCGATCCTGACCCACGCCTTCGTGGTCCAGGACTTCTCGCTGAAGTACGTCGCCGAGAACAGCAATTCGCTGCTGCCGGAGGGCTACCGCTATTCGGCGGTGTGGGGCGCGCACGAAGGCTCGCTGCTGCTGTGGGCGCTGGTGCTGGCGCTGTGGACCGGCGCGGTCGCGCGCTTCTCGCGCGCGCTGCCCGCGCAGGTGATCGCGCGCGTGCTCGGCGTGATGGGCGTGGTCAGCGTCGGCTTCCTGTCGTTCCTGATCTTCACCAGCAACCCGTTCGCGCGCCTGCTGCCGGCGGTGGCCGAAGGCCGCGACCTCAACCCCTTGCTGCAGGACCCGGGCCTGATCATCCATCCGCCGATGCTCTACATCGGTTACGTCGGTTTCGCGGTGCCGTTCGCGTTCGCGATCGCGGCCCTGCTCGACGGCAAGGTCGACGCGCGCTGGCTGCGCTGGACGCGGCCGTGGACCAACATTGCCTGGGCTTTCCTGACCCTGGGCATCGCGCTGGGATCGTGGTGGGCGTACTACGAACTGGGCTGGGGCGGCTGGTGGTTCTGGGATCCGGTCGAGAACGCCAGCTTCATGCCCTGGCTGGCCGGCGCGGCGCTGCTGCATTCGCAGGCGGTGACCGAAAAACGCGGCAGCTTCCGCGGCTGGACCCTGCTGCTGGCGATCGCGACCTTCTCGCTGTCGCTGCTGGGCACCTTCCTGGTCCGCTCCGGCGTGCTCACCAGCGTGCACGCCTTCGCCGCCGACCCCTCGCGCGGCCTGTTCGTGCTGATCTTCCTGGGTATCGTGATCGGCGGCTCGCTGCTGCTGTACGCATTGCGCGCGCCGTCCGACGAGCCGGGCAAACCTGATTCCGGCAAGCCCTTCCAGGCCAGCTCGCGCGAAACCCTGCTGCTGGCCAACAACCTGCTGCTGACGACCGCCTGCGCGATGGTCCTGCTGGGCACGCTGTATCCACTGCTGGCCGATGCGCTGGAACTGGGCAAGCTCTCGGTCGGCCCGCCCTACTTCGCCTTGATGTTCGTGCTGCTGATGACCCCCATGGTGCTGCTGCTGCCGTTCGGGCCGCTGTTCCGCTGGCAGCGCGAACAGCTCTCGCGCCCGGCGGCGATGCTGCTGCCCTGGGCCGGCCTGGCCATCGGCGCGGCGATCGGCGCCTACTTCATGGCCCCGCAGGGCGCATGGAAGGTCGCGGCCGGCGTCGGCGGCGCGGTCTGGATCGCGGCCGGCACGCTGCGCTTCGTGTGGACGCGCCTGCGCGGCGACGGCACCCGCTACACCGCCGAGATGCTCGGCATGACCCTGGCCCACGCCGGCGTCGCGGTGTTCCTGATCGGCGCCCTGCTCACCGAAGGCCTGAGCCAGCAGCGCGAACTCGCGCTGAAGCCGGGCCAGACGGTCGAACTGGGCCGCCACGCGTTCCGTTTCGACGGCGTCGCCCATCGTGCCGGCCCGAACTTCGAAGCCGACCGCGGCACCGTGACCGTGTTCGAAAACGATCGCCTGCTGACCGTGATGCATCCGGAAAAGCGCGCCTACGCCAGCGGCGGCCAGGTCATGACCGAAGCCGCGATCGACCCTGGCCTGGGCCGCGACCTCTACGTCGCCCTGGGCGAACCTTTGGGCGACGGCGCCTGGGCGATGCGCGTGCACGTCAAGCCGTTCGTGCGCTGGATCTGGGCCGGCGCGTTGATGATGATGCTGGGCGGCTTCGTCGCCGCAGCCGATCGGCGCTTCCGGCCCAAGCGGGCCGATGAAACCGCCGCCGCGCCGGCAACGAACGGGCCCGAACCCATCCTCGCCCACAGCCGCAGCGCACTGGCCGACGGCCGCCGCGACAACGCCATCGAAGGAGGCGACCCCGCATGAACAAGAGCCGCTGGTTGCCGCTGGCCGCGTTCGCCGTACTCGCCGTGCTGCTCGCCGCCGGCGTGTGGTTGAGCCGCAATCCCAACCGCGAAGCCCTGCCCTCGCCGCTGATCGGCAAGCCGGCACCGGAATTTTCGCTGCCGGTGCTGCACGAAGCCGGCCGCCTGATGCGTTCCGACCAGCTGCGCGGTTCGCCCTACCTGCTCAACGTCTGGGGCAGCTGGTGCCCGGCCTGCCGCGACGAACATCCGGTGCTGACCCGCTTCGCCGAAACCAAGCGCGTGCGCGTGATCGGTTTCAACTGGAAGGACGAGCACGCCGACGCGCTGCGCTGGCTGGAGCAATACGGCAACCCCTACTGGATGGTCCTGACCGACTACGACGGCAAGGTCGCGATCGACTGGGGCATCTACGGCGCACCGGAAACTTTCCTGGTCGACGCCAAGGGCGTGGTGCGCTGGAAGCACGTCGGCCCGATGAGCGAGGCGACCATCCGCGACGAACTGCTGCCGGTGCTGGCGGAAGTCGAGAAGACGCGATGAAACGCGAATCCACTCGGCCCGCCTTTTGCGAAAGGGGGAACGGCCGCGCCGGTGGACCTCAGGTAGCCGCCGCTGGTTTCCCTCTTTTGCAGAAAAAGGATCGAGGGGGAATCGCTCTGCGTTCGCTGCGCGCCCTGGCCCTGACTTTCCTGCTGAGCCTGGCCGCCGCCGCGCCGCTCGCCGCCCAGCCCGCCAGCGACCCCGCGCCGCTGCGATTCAGCGACGCCGGCGAAGAAACCCGCTTCCACGCCCTGGTCGCCGAGCTGCGCTGCGTGATGTGCCAGAACCAGTCGCTGGCCGAATCCAACGCCCAGATCGCCCACGACCTGCGCCGCGAAGTGCTGCAGCTGATGCGCCAAGGCAAGGACGATCGCGAGATCAAGGACTTCCTGGTCGCGCGCTACGGCGAGTTCGTGCTCTACCGTCCGCAGGTCGAATCCAAGACCTGGCTGCTGTGGTTCGGTCCGGCCCTGGTGCTGCTGGCCGGCGGCGCGATGGTGGCCGGCATCGTGCGCAACCGCGCCAAGGCCGCGTCCGCCGAACGCGCGCCGGATCCGCGCGACGACGACAACGAGGAATGGTGATGACCGTGTTCGTACTGGCCAGCGTCGCGCTGGCCCTGCTGGCGCTCGGCTACGTGCTGCGCCCGCTGTGGCGGGCCAAGCCGCTGGCCGCGGCCGGCGTGCTCGCCAGCCTGGTCCTGGTCGCCGGCCTGACCTACGCCCTGATCGGCACGCCCGACGCGCTGGACCCGGCGCGCCGCGATCCGCCCGCGACCGCCGAAGACGCGATCGCCCAGCTCGAAGCCCAGCTCCAGCGCGAGCCCAACCGCGTCGACGGCTGGCGCCTGCTCGCCCGCGCCTACCTCGACGCAGGCCGGCTCCCCAAGGCGCGCGAGGCGATGGCGCGCGCGCTCAAGCTCGCCCCCGACGAACCCGATCTGCTGGTGGAAAGCGCGGAGTTCCGCGTGCTGTCCGCGCCAGGCCGCAAGTTCGACGCCGAAGCGATCGCGCTGCTGCGGCGCGCGCTCGAGATCCAGCCCATGCACCAGCGCGGGCGCTGGTTCCTCGGCATTTCCCAACGCCAGGCCGAGCAACCGGCCGAAGCCGCGCGCACCTGGGAGCCGCTGCTGGCCCTGGTCGACGCGCGCACCGCTGTCAGTCTGCGCGAACAGATCGACGCCGCACGCAAGGACGCCGGCCTGCCGCCGCTGCCCGCGCCGGCCGCGACCGCAGCCGCCGGCGGCCTCAAGGTCCGCGTGACGCTCGCGCCCGCGCTGGCCGCCAAGCTGCCTGCCGACGCCAGCCTGTTCGTGCTCGCGCGTCAGCCCAATGGCCCGCCGATGCCGGTCGCGGTGGAGAAACTCGCGGCCCGCGACTTCCCGCTCGAAGTCGTGCTCGACGACGGCGACAGTCCGATGCCGACCATGAAGCTCTCGCAGCTGGAACAGGTCGCGGTGCTCGCCCGCGTCTCCGCCTCCGGCCAGGCCATCGCCCAGCCCGGCGACCTCGCCTCGACGCCGCAGACCGTGCGCACCGACCGCAAGGACACCGTCGAAATCACCATCGACCAGATCGTCGAATAAGCCTGCCCATAGCCCCTCTCCCGCGAGCGGGAGAGGGGTTGGGGTGAGGGCCTCCAGCGCAAGCGCAGCGCACCCCATCGCCACGCAACCCCCTTCGGCGCAACGACGCACGAACAACCGCTAAAGCCCGTAGCCCCTCTCCCGCGAGCGGGAGAGGGGTTGGGGTGAGGGCCGGCGCAAGCGAGCAACTACGCTCGCATCGCCGCCCGCCTTGCCACAACCTGCCAATCGCTTCCCGTTATCTCTTCATCGCCCCCGCGCCTAACCCCCACGCCGTCCGCACAGGCAAAATGATCCCCCCAAGCGCCGACGCCGCTCCCAGCGCGCCGCGCCCGCAACCAGGAAGGCAGCACCCGGCATGACCGAATTCATCCCGCCCGGCACCCGTTATTTCGCCCTGCCCGACGGCTTCCCGATGAAGCGCGGCGGCCGCCTCGACGGCGCCCGCGTCGCTTACGAAACCTGGGGCGAACTCAACGCCGCGCGCGACAACGCCATCCTGATCGTCACCGGCCTCTCGCCCGACGCCCATGCCGCCGCCAACGCCGGCAACCCGGAACCGGGCTGGTGGGAGGCCATGCTCGGCCCCGGCAAGCCGATCGACAGCGACCGCTGGTTCGTGATCTGCGTGAACTCGCTGGGCAGCTGCAAAGGCTCGACCGGCCCGGCTTCGATCCATCCGGCCACGCGCGAGCCCTACCGCCTCGACTTCCCCGAACTCTCGGTCGAAGACGGCGCCGACGCCGCCGCCGTGGTCGTGCGCGGCCTGGGCATCGAGCGCCTGGCCTGCGTGATCGGCAATTCCATGGGCGGCATGACCGCGCTGGCCCTGCTGATCCGCCATCCCGGCATCGCCCGCAGCCACATCAACATCTCCGGCGCCGCGCGCGCACTGCCGTTCTCGATCGCGATCCGCTCGCTGCAGCGCGAAGCGATCCGGCTCGACCCGCACTGGTACCAGGGCCGCTACGACGAGCGCAGCTACCCCGAGGCCGGCATGCGCATGGCGCGCAAGCTCGGCGTGATCACCTACCGCTCGGCGCTGGAATGGGACGGCCGCTTCGGCCGCGTGCGCCTGGACTCCGACCGCGCCGACGACGAACCCTTCGGCCTGGAATTCGAAGTCGAGAGCTACCTCGAAGGCCACGCCCGCCGCTTCGTGCGCCGCTTCGACCCCAACTGCTACCTCTACCTCAGCCGCTCGATGGACTGGTTCGACCTGGGCGACTACGCGCGCGGCGCCGACGACGCCGGCCCGGCCGACACCCGTGCCGGCCTGGCCAAGATCCAGGTCGAGAAAGCCCTGGCGATCGGCGTGCGCACCGACATCCTGTTCCCGCTGCAGCAGCAAGAGGAAATCGCCGAGGGCCTGCGTGCCGGCGGCGCCGACGCCCGCTTCCTGCCGCTGGAGTCGCCGCAGGGCCATGACGCCTTCCTGGTCGATATCGGCCGCTTCGGGCCCGCCGTGGCGGGCTTTCTCGCCGAGCTGTGATATCGCGCGCCCCGCGTTCGCGCCAGCCGGACGACGTGCCGGCGGCCGCCCATGCCGCTAGAATGGTTATATGGACATAACGCAACGTCATCAGAACGACCCGCTGCCGGATCTGGACTTCCCGGGCCACGACAAGCTGATTGCCGCGATCGACAAGGCGGTCCATGCCGGCGACGAACACGCCGTGACCGCGGCGCTGCGCAATACCTTGTGCTGCCTGATCCGCGACCGCGACGTGCACCTGCCCGACTGCGTCTTCGACCCGATCGACGACCACTACGCCCGCCGCGAGATCTACCGCAGCCCCGAACTGGGCTACAGCGTGGTCGCCATGACCTGGGGCCCGGGCCAGGGCACCCCGATGCACGACCACTGCGGCCTGTGGTGCGTGGAAGGCGTCTGGGACGGCGAGCTGGAGATCACCCAGTACGAACTGCTGGAGCGCAACGGCGACCACTTCCGCTTCCGTGCCGCCGGCGGCATGCACGCCGGCCCCGGCAGCGCCGGCAGCCTGATCCCGCCGCACGAGTACCACACCATCCGCAACGCCAGCGGCGAGAACGTCGCCGTCTCGCTGCACATCTACAAGGCGCCGATGGAAGCCTGCTCGATGTTCGTCCCGCGCGAAGGCGAATGGTTCACCCGCGTCGACAAAGCGCTGAAGACCGACGAAGCCGCCTGAGCCGCAGTTACCGCTTCGGTTCGGCTTTGGGTAGGAGCGGCATAAGCCGCGACCCGAAGCCCCGATATTCCTGCGCAGCCACCGCACCGCCCGGCTTCTGCCTTGGGGGTAGGAGCGACGTAAGTCGCGACCCGAACCTCCGACGCGCCAGCGCAGTCGCAACTCACCTCGCCCCTGCCCCAAGACGGATCGCCGCGAACACGCGCCGTCCGCCCACCGCATCTACAATCCCCTCTCCCGCCACAACAGCCGAGCGCCCCATGCTGACCGACCTGTTGCTAGCCGCCCTGCACCACCTGCTGGTCTTCGCCCTGATCGCGATGCTGGTCGCCGAATCCACCCTGCTGCGCGGCCCGCTCGACGCCGCCACCCTGCAACGCCTGGCCCGCATCGACGCCGGCTACGGCATGGCCGCCGGCTTCCTGCTGGTCGCCGGCCTGCTGCGCGTGTTCTACGGCGCCAAGGGCAGCGACTTCTACCTGCACAACCCCTGGTTCCACGCCAAGCTCGGCGCCTACGTCCTGATCGGCCTGCTCTCGCTGCTGCCGACCCTGCGCTTCCTGCGCTGGCGCAAAGCGCTCAGCGCCAACCCCGCCTTCCTCCCCGAACCCGCCGACGTCGCCCGCCAGCGCGGCGTGGTCCGCTTCGAACTGATCCTGATCGCCGCGATCCTGGTCCTGGCCGCCGCGATGGCCCGCTACGGCGGCTTTTGAGCGACATCGAGCCGATGGGCAGACCGCGCCCGCCGACCTCGGCTATACTGCGCGCCCGCTGCCGGAGTGGCGGAATCGGTAGACGCAGCGGACTCAAAATCCGCCGCCCTTAAAAGCGTGTGGGTTCGAGTCCCACCTCCGGCACCAAGTAACTTGAAGGGCTTGCGAGCGATCGCAGGCCCTTTTTGCTTGCGCGGCTGCTCCGCAATTTGTTTCGTGCTTAGCCAGATGTTCCGCAATGCCGGCGGATCACCTTTCCTTTGCTTGGACTAACGCTGCTATGTCCGCTTCCGACCCGAAGCAGACGTGTCCGTGTGCGTAGCGGGCCTAAAACTGTAGCCCGCGGCTCTTTGCCTGAACACATAGTCCAACGCTTCTAGCGGGCGCCCTTTGCCAGGTTGAAACCGAAAATATATTCGGTTATGATGCCGCCCATGAAGCAGAAGGACGAAAAGAAGCTGGATGCCGTAATCGCCGCGACCTGCCGTTTGGCGGCAGAGCGCGGGCTGCTGGGCCTGACGCTGACGGAGATCGCCAAGGCCGCCGGCATTGGCACCAGTACGCTCTACGTCTACTTCGCCGATAGGGAAGCACTGTTCAACGAGGTGTACCGCCGCGCCAAACGGGAGGCCCTGGCGTTCTACGGCGCCGACATCGACCCCGGCCTGCCGCTCAAAGGGCGGATGCGCGGAGTGTGGAACCGGATGCTCGATCATCGGCTGAGCCAGCATGACCAGGTCAGCTTCATGGAACAGTTTGTCGGTTCTTCCCTGATGAACGAGGACAGCCGCGTCTATGTCGCGCGGCTCGGCGAAGGATTGCTGCAGATTGTCGAAGAGGGACAGCGACAGGAAGCCCTGAAGGCGGTGCCGACACCTTTCCTGGCCTCGTTGTTCATCGGTTCGGTCCGCGAGACCGCGCGGCTGATCCGTGCGGGGTCGATCGCCGACACCGAGGAGGCTCGATCGATCGCGTTCCAGCTGTGCTGGGACGGGGTCCGGTCCTGAGTATTTTTTTGCCCTAAAACCGAATATTTTTTCACTAATGGAGAGGCGGTCATGCCTGACGAAACCACCCCTGTTGTTCTGATCACCGGCGCTTCCAGCGGCATCGGCCTAGCCACCGCACGCCTGTTTGCCAAGCGCGGCTGGCGTGTGGCCGCCACCATGCGGAACCCGGCCGACGGTGCCGCCCTCGTTCCATATCAGGAGGCGAAGGTGCTGCCCCTCGACGTTACCGACCCGGTTTCGGTGGAAAGGGCCATCGCCGCCACATTGGAAGCGTTCGGCCGTATCGATGCGGTCGTCAACAATGCCGGCTATGGCGTGTTCGGCCCGTTCGAAACCGCGACGGACGAGCAGATCCGCCGCCAGTTCGCGACCAATGTGGACGGTGTCTTCGCCGTAACCCGCGCGGTGCTGCCCGCGATGCGACGCCAGGGCGGCGGGACGATCATCAATGTGGCCTCACTCGGCGGCTTGATCTCGCTTCCTTTGTTCTCCCTCTACAACGCAACCAAGTTCGCGGTGATCGGCTTCACCGAATCGCTGTCGTACGAGCTCGCGCCGTTTGGCATCCGCGCCAAGACCATAGCGCCGGGAGGCGTGGCCACCGATTTCGCCGGTCGTTCGATGACCCTCACCTTCGAGACCGGCGAGCATGCCTATAGCGACACCGTGTCCAAAGTCATGGCCGCCATGGGTCAGCGGCGCGGCAACTATTCCACCCCCGAGTCCATTGCCGAAATCATTCTCACGGCGGCGACGGATGGAACCGGTCAGGTCTTGTATCTCGCCGGTCCGGACGCCGAACAGGCCTACGCGCGAAACCGGAGCGCATCGGAGGCGGAAAGATTGGAAATGGTCAGGCAATACTCCGGCCTGTGACCCTGTCGGACCTTTCCCCGCACACGTCGAAGCAAGAGCGCGACCGTTGGTCGAATGACTGCGGCCATCGCGGACAGGACTACGGGAGCGCTGGGCAAATCCGCTTACGAGCCAAAGCGGGCATCTGTTCCTAAATCTATCTGGCTCTCGAATGAGAGCGAGAGCGCTATGGCACCATTCTGTGACCAGCCGGGCAGTCACATCATGGCGCGATTGAAATAGGTCGCCTGCTCGAACTCGGCGATATTCGCGGCAACGCGGGGAAGCAGCGGAAACATCCGGGCCAGCTCGCCGACGATGGCCTTCGACAAGGCCGCGCGTTGCTCGACACTGCGTCCCTGCATGATCCAGGCGAAGACGTGGATGAAATCTTCGCGTTCGCCGCCGACGGCGTAGGTCGCGAAAGGATGGACACGAATCTTGATGTCCGATTCCTCGAACAGCCCCGATGCGCTCACCACCCTATGCAGCTGGGCGATGATCGATGCTTCGCTGTGGATCTGAAGTATTTCCTGAGAACAGTCGACTACGAAATGCGGCATGACGACTCCATCGGTTGAAGCATGAATCGGGGACTGCGAACGAGATAAGGCGGGGCTCAGTCCAGCCTGCGCCACACGGAAATCGGCACGCTCCCATCCGCCCGCGGCGGCACCTTGTAGCGCAGCTCGGTGCCGTCGAACCGGTACTGGCGTTTCTGGGTGGTGCCTTCCCAGTTGGGAAAGGACGAACCTTCGATCGAGAACACCAGCAGCCCTGCCCCTGGGTCGATCGTCATCGTGCCGTAGTGGGTGCTGCTGCCCATGACCGCGGATCTGAATTCGTCGACGCTGCCATCGGCCTTGCTGTCGCGGGCGAACGGCAGGCGCTCGGACTTGAAGATCTGCAGCGAGTACCTCCCCTTGGCATCGACGACCAGCCTGCCTTTCGGGTGCTCGCCGTAGTCGCGCGCGGTCCGGCCATCAGGCAAGACCTTGTCCGCGGCGACCAGGGTCCAGCTGCCTTGCAAAGGGAACGCGCGGGGCGGCTCTTGCGCGTCGCGCGCGGCCAGGCCCGCCAGCATTGCGACGAGTGCGCCGGTCAGTGGTTTCATCGCGGTGAATCCTCAGGGTTGGGATCGACCGCTCCATCCTAGGCCGCTTGATGGATATGAAAAATACATCTACAAAGATATCTGGCATATAGAAATCGAATCTATCCAGATGAAGGCGATGGACGTGGACGCGGTCAGGGCTTTCCTGCTGGTGGCCGACCTGCAGAGCTTCACCCGGGCGGCCGACGTACTGGGCACCACCCAGTCCGCCGTCAGCATCAAGCTGCGGCGCCTGGAAGAGCAGCTTGGCCGCCGCCTGCTGGAGCGCACGCCGCGGCATGTGCGCCTGTCGGCCGAGGGACTGGCCTTTCTGGGCGTGGCGAGCGAACTGGTGTCGTCCCACGACCGTGCGGCCGCCGCCTTCGAGACCGAGCAGCGCCGGTTGGCGATCGGCATCAACCAGCAACTGGTCGGCAGCGAACTGCCGTTCCTGTTGCGGCAGATGCGCGACCACGATCCGAACCTGCTGGTCGAGATACGCATCGCCGGCACCAACGAGCTCATGCAGGGCCTGGAACAGGGGGAACTCGATGCCGTGCTGGTGCTGCGCCCGGAGGATCGCGGCAAGCGGGGCAAGGCGGTGTTCGCGGAATCCTTTTCGTGGTTCGCGGCGGCGGGCTGGGAGCCGCGCGCAGGCCAGCCCTTGCCGCTGGCGACGCAGGGCGAATCCTGTCGCGTGCGCATCGATGCGGTGCGCGCGCTCGATCGGGCCGGCATCGAATGGCGCGAAATCTTCGTCGGCAAGGGCGCCGCGATCCTGGGGGCCGCCGCGATCGCCGGCCTCGCGGTGGCGGTGCTGGCGCGGCGTGCGGCGCCGCCGGGCACCGTCGACGTCGGCGCGCTGCTGTCGCTGCCGCCGATACGCTCGCAGGACGTGATGCTCTACAGCAACCTCAGCGACCGGCGAACGCGGGAGGCGCTGCGCATCCTCACGCTGGCCTTTCAGTGACGGGCGGGTTCGACTCCTAATTTCCAGCACCCGCCACGACCGAGGCTTGCGAGCGATCGCCGGCCCTGCAGCGCCGCCCGCCGCAGTCACATAACAGGCGAATGACACCATTTATGTGACTAGATTCGCGTTCCCCTGTCACTGCCAGCCCGGATACTGCTGGACAAAGGGGAAGTCCCGGGGAATCGGTCATGAATCGCAAAGCCAGGCGCGAACGGGCGTTGGCGCAGTCGCACCTGTTCCGTCGTTACGGCAAGGGTCGTTGGATCCGGCCGCAGCGGTTCGAGAACTCTGCGCGCGCGCAGGAAATCCAGGAGGCCGCGGCCGCCGCGGCGCAGCCCGCAGCGACAGCATGGAGCGAGGATGCGCCGCAGATGGCCGGCGCGCCGTCGATGTCGCGCGATTCGCAGGCGCAGCTCGTCACCCTCGCCCGCCCCGGTCTGGCGATCCGCGCGCTCAACAACATGAGCTACGGCGTCACGCCGACGGCGCTGGCGGAGTTCAACGGTTTGGGCTCGAACGACACCCAGCGCCTGCAGAACTACATCGACTGGCAGCTGGACTGGACCGCGATCGACGACAGCGCGGTCGAGGCGCGCCTGAGCGCGGCCGGCTACACCACGCTGGGCAAGTCGCTGACCCAGCTGTGGGCGGACCATGTGGTGCCCGATCCGGTCTACGACGTGCGCATGCGCCCGGCCTGGGAGATCCAGCGCGCGGCCTTCGTGCGCGCGACCTATTCCAAGCGCCAGCTGCGCGAGGTGATGGTCAATTTCTGGCACGACCACTTCAACGTCACCGCCAACGACTTCGCCTCCGGCCCGGTGTACGTGCATTACGACCGCGACGTGCTGCGCAAGTCGGCGTTCGGCAATTTCCGCACCATGCTCGAGGACGTGGCTTGCAGCCCGTCGATGCTGTTCTACCTCGACAACGTCTCCAACAGCCGTTCCGGCCCGAACGAGAACTGGGCGCGCGAACTGCTGGAACTGCACACCCTCGGCGCCGGCCGCTACCTGGGCTTCACCGATCCCTTCCTGGTGCCGCCCGATCCCGAAGACGCCGCCTACCCGTCCGGCTATACCGACATCGACGTGTACGAGACCGCGTCGGCGTTCACCGGCTGGAGCCTGAAGAACGCGAACTGGCAGTACCCGACCGAGAACGACGGCACCTTCGTCTATCGCCAGGCTTGGCACGACGCGGGTCCGAAGTTCGTGCTCGGCCGCCTGCTCAATCCCGAGCAGCCGGCGATGAAGGACGGCCGCGACGTGCTCGACCGCCTCGCCAGCCATCCCGGCGTCGCCCGCTTCGTCTGCGCCAAGCTGGTGCGGCGATTCGTCAACGACACGCCGCCGCCGGACCTGGTCGCCTCGGCCGCGGCGGTGTTCCGCCAGCAGTGGCAGAGCCCGAACCAGATCGAGCACGTGCTGCGCCATATCCTCAACTCCAGCGCTTTCAGCAATGCCTGGGGGCAGAAGAACCGGCGCCCGTTCGAGGCCATCGTCGCGGCGATGCGCGCCAGCGGCAGCGACTGGACCCTGCGCCCGGCGCATTCGAAGTCGGACGACTTTCTGTACCGCTTCGGCTTCACCGGCCATGCGCCCTACGACTGGCCGGCACCGAACGGTTATCCCGACACCGGTCTGGCCTGGTCGGGCGCGAGCACCTACGCGACCACGTGGAAGATGCTCAACTGGCTCACCGAGACCAGCGACACCAGCGTGCCGCTGCTGCCGATCCTGCAGCTCAGCCGCAGCGAGGTCGCCAGCTGGACCGCGCCCAACCTGGTCGACTACTGGTGCCGGCGTCTGCTCGGCTACCTGCCCGACGCGGCGCGGCGCCAGTCGCTGATCGCGTTCATGGCCCAGAACGGCGATCCGGCGAGCTACGTGATCACCGACACCGACACCTGGGCCGGCACCGACCTCAAGCGCCACTACAACCAGCAACGCCTGCGCAGCATGGTGTCGCTGGTGTTGATGACGCCCGAATTCCTGAGCCGCTGAGGAAACCGCCATGCCTTCGATCACCCTCAGCCGCCGTCACTTCCTCAAGGCCTGCGCCGCCACCGCCGCGGTCGGCGCGGTCGGCCCGACCCTGCTGTTCTCCGGCGACGCGCAAGCGGCGGCCAACGCGCACGACACCGTGGTGTTCCTGTTCCTGCGCGGCGGCATGGACGGCCTCAACCTGGTGGTGCCGGTGGACGGCAGCGACCGCACGTTCTACGAACAAGCGCGGCCGGCGCTGCAGATCGCCACCAGCGGCACCTACGGCGCGCTGCCGCTGACCCTGGCCGGCGGCGCGGGCACCGGCTTCGGCCTGCATCCGTCGGCGACCGGGCTGCGCGACATCTGGAACACCGGCCAGCTCGCGATCGTGCACGCCTGCGGCCTGCTGACCTCGGTCACGCGCAGCCATTTCGACGCCCAGCTGTCGATCGACCTCGGCACGCCCGGCCAGGGCGGCGGCGTGGGTTGGCTGGCGCGGGCGATGAACACCCAGCCCGGCACCAGCGGTGCCGAGGCGATGCCGGCGCTGGCGGTGAACAACCGCCAGCCGGCCAACCTCAACGGCACCACCCGCGCGCTGACCATGGGGCGGCCGTCGGATTTCGCGCTCGATTCCGGCGCCTGGCAGTGGCAGAAGACCCGCTCGGATTCGCCGGCGGGCCTGCGCGGCGTCAACGAAACCCTGGCCTCGATGTGGAACGGCAACACCGGCCTGGAGATCGGCGGCCTGCGCGCCGACGGTTCGCTGCGGGTGATCGCGCAGCAGACCTATGCGCCGCTGCCGGCGAACTGGCCGACCGGCAATTTCGCCGAACAGCTGTGGACCATCGCGCAGTCGATCCGCTTCAACCTCGGCCTGCGCTACGCCACCCTCGACCTGGGCGGCTGGGACACCCACGACGGCCAGGGCAGCGCCGGCAGCGGTTATCACTACTACCAGAACAAGATCGCCGAACTCTCGGCGGCGCTGGCCGCGTTCCACAACGAACTGGCGGCCAGCGGCCACCTGTCCCGCGTGACCACGGTGGTGCAGTCGGAGTTCGGCCGCCGCGTGCGCGAGAACGCCAACCGCGGCACCGACCACGGCTACGGCAATCCGGTGATGGTGATGGGCGGCGCGGTCAACGGCCGCCGCTTTTACGGCCAGTGGCCGGGGCTGAATCCGGAAACGCTGTCGGCGTACTACGGCGACGTGCCGGTGACCACCGACCACCGCCGGGTGCTATCGGAAATCCTGGTCCGGCGCATGGGCAACAACCAGCTCGGCACGGTGTTCCCCGGCTACAGCGGTTATGCGCCGCTGGGTATCGTCCAAGGCACCGATCTTGCGTTGCAGGGCGCGGGCGCCGGCATGGGCATGGCCTCGCAACCGGCGATGCTGGCGCCGGACACGCAAGCCGAATCTCCGCGTTCGAGCGGACGCCGCGGCTACCTCGCACGTCTGCTCAGCGACCCGCGCATCGTCCGCCATCGTTGAGCGCCCGCGGACGCGGCAATCGGCCGCGTCCGCGGTAGCATCGCAGCATGTGCCTGATCGCTTTGTCCTGGCGTAGCCATCCGCGCTACCCACTCGCCCTGATCGCCAACCGCGACGAATCGCACGCGCGCGCCGCCGCCGCGGCCGGTCCCGACCCCGAATCGCCCGACGTCTACGGCGGCCGCGACCTGGTCCAGGGCGGCGGCTGGCTGATGGTGTCCACGCGCGGGCGCCTGGCCGCAGTCACCAACGTCCGCGCCGGTCTCGCGCCCGATGCCGCGCCGCGTTCGCGCGGCGCGCTGGTGCGCGGCTTCGTGCGCGGCAGCGCATCCGCGCACGAGACCTTGGCGACGGTACGCGAACAGGCGCCCGACTACGGCCGCTTCAACCTGGTGCTGTGGGACGGACAGGCGCTGGCTTTCGCCAGCAACTACCCGACATACACCGAATACCCGATCGTGCCCGGCGTGCACGCCATGTCCAACGGCGCCTTCGATGCGCAGTGGCCCAAGAGCGGCCACGCCACGCGCGCGCTCTCGGCCTGGCTGGACTCGCCCGCCTCCGAGCAGGCCAGGCCCGATGCCGCGGCCTTGCAACCGCTGTTTGCCGCGCTCGCCGACACCACGCCCGCGCCGGATGCGGAACTGCCCGATACCGGCGTCGGCCTGGAACTCGAACGCGTACTGTCGCCGCCGTTCGTGCGCGGCGAACGCTACGGCACCCGCTGCAGCACCATCGTGCTGGTCGGCTCGGAGTCGATCGTGTTCGTCGAAAGGCGCTACGGCCCGGATGCCGCGCCCGGCGGCGAGACGGCGGCGGTGTTGCCGCTGCAACGCTAAGCGTCGGCATCGGCATCGCTTTCTGTGGGAGCGGCGTAAGCCGCGAAGAACTCGCCGATGGCGACGATCCGCGAGCGCTGGGATCCGGCTCCCGTTCCCGCACCAACGCTGCAGCCCCAAGCACCTTCGCCGCTTTCTGTGGGAGCGGCGTAAGCCGCGATGAGCTTGCCGATGGCCGCGCGGGCGCGTGGGATCGCGCGATCGCGGCTTACGCCGCTCCCACAGGGGGCCAGAAAGGTTTTGCGGATAGATGCCGCAAAAATGAGAAGGCCCAGTCTTCGAGTGTTACCTCGGTGGCCGGGCCTTCCGTGTCGGAGCGGTTGCATCGGGCTTGCGCCCGTTGGTTTTTCTCCGACGCTGGAAGGATATCCGCGGCGGCGTTAGGTCCCGGTCAAATTTCTGTAATGACGGCTCCCGTCACTTCGTCCAGGGCCACCAGCCGCGGCCGGTCTGGGCATAACGGTCGGCGGCGCGCTCAAAACGGTTGCGCACGCTGACTCCGCCGCAGAGCAGGTACAGCGGCAGGAACAGCGGCCCCAGCACCATGTACTGGTAGACGTGCGCGCGTTCGTGGTCGGCGAGCTGGATGTCCGGCTCGTCGCCGTGACCGGCGCGATGGGCATAGGTCACGCAGGGCGAATCCAGGCTGTCGCCGGTGTGCAGGATCACATTGCCCAGGGTGATCGCGCCGCCCGGCCCCCAGGGCCAGCGGTGGAACACCAGCGCGAACTCGCGCCGGCGCAGGTGGGCATGAGCGCCGAAGGCCATTCCGACCACGCCCGCGAGCAGGCCCAGCACGCTCACCGGCGACGCCCAGACGACGCCGAGCGCGCGACCGACGACGCGCAGCTGCGGATTCAGGAAGAGCCCTCTTCGGGCATCAGCAGCCACAGGATCAGGTACACGAGGATGCCGGGAAACGCGGCCGAGGCGATCGACACGATCACGTAGATCGCGCGCAGCAGGGTCGCGTTCCAGCCGAAACGCTGAGCGATGCCGCCGACCACGCCGGCGATCATGCGGTCGTGGCGCGAACGGACGAAGGGTCGCGATGCTTGGCTCATATACACGCTCCTGGCGGCGACGCCGGCAGTCTAACGCCTCAGCGCGGCGGCGGCGCGGCGGCCGGCTTGGCTGCGGGCTTGCCGCGAATTTCGTTCAGGCGCGCGCGCAGCCAGTTCGCCGACGGCATCGCCGCGGCGGTACCGCAACGGATCTGATAGGCGCGTCCGCTCATGCTGCTTTCGCTGCCGGCGCGCTCGATGAACTGCTCGGCGCTGGCGACCATGTCGCGCTTGCGCAGGTAAGCGTACTTCTTGCGCAGGTGGGCCTGGGCCTGGCCCGCGTCGTACCAGCTGCCGTTGCGCTGGAACTGGCAGCCCGAGCGCGCCAGGGCGGCGATCAGCTGTTCGATCTCGCGCTCGGCCTGCGGCGGCGGCGCGGCCTGGGCCTGGGCCGCGACCAGGGCCAACAGCGCGAACAGGACGGCGGACAGACGCGTATTCATGCCGGCATTACAACCCACGCAGCCAGGGACCGAGCACGCCCGCCCAGATCGCATAGCCCTTTTCGTTCATGTGCAGGCGGTCGGCGACGAACAACTCCTCGCGCGGCTGGCCCCGGGCGTCGAGCATCGGCGTGTAGACATCCAGATAGGCGACCTGGTGGCTGGCGGCGTATTCGCGGATCAGCAGGTTGGCGCTGCGCACCTGCGGCAGCAGCTGCGCGCGCACCGGGCTGGGCTTGATCGAGACGAAGGCGACCGGCAGCTTCGGCTGCGCCGCACGCACGCGCTCGACGAAGGCCGCGAAATTCTGGGCGACTTCGCGCGGCGTGCGCCCTTCCTGGAGGTCGTTGTCGCCGGCGTAGAACACCACCGCGCGCGGCTGGTACGGGGTGACGATGCGGTCGGCGTAGTGGACCGAGTCGTACACGCGCGAGCCGCCGTAGCCGCGGTTGATCGCGACGATGCCGGGCAGATCCTCGTGCAGCGTGGTCCACAGCCGGAACGAGGAACTGCCGACGAACACCACCGCGCCGGGCATGCGGCGCACGCGGCTGTCTTCGGCCTCGAAGGCGGCGATGTCGGGCTCGAACCGGGCCCAGTCGTTGGGGGCTTTCGGCTGCGCGGGCGCGGGCGCCGGCGCAGTCGCCGGTACGGGCGAGGCCGCGGCGGTATCGACCGCCGGAGCGGTGCCGCGGCAGGCGGCGAGCAGGATCAGCAGCAGCGGTACGAGCAGACGGCGCATACGCGGGGCGGTCTCGGGCGTGGGGGCCCTAGCCTAGCGCGACGGTGCGCGAACTGTCGTGCCGCAGGCGTCGGGGCCCTGAAGCCGGGCCCTGCCCTCCGGCCTTCAGCGCGAGCGCTGCTCCAGCCACTCGTGGATCGCGCTGGGCACTTCGCGCTGGGCGCGGCTGGACACGTAGATGCCGATGTGGCCGCCCTTGAACGAGAGTTCGGTGTAGTCGGTGGTGCCGACCAGCCCGCGCAGCGCGCGCGAAGCGTCGGGCGGGACCAGGTGGTCCTGCTCGGCGTAGATATTCAGCACCGGCATGTCCAGATAGCGCAGGTCGACCGCGCGCCCGCCGATGTCGATGCCGCCCTTGACGAAGCCGTTGCCCTGGTAGAACTGCTTGATGAATTGGCGGAAGGCTTCGCCGGCCTGGTCGGGCGAGTCGAAGATCCACTTTTCCATGCGCAGGAAATCCTCCAGCGCGCGCTTGTCGTCGAGGATGTCGACCAGGCCGACGTACTTCTGCACGAACAGGCGCCAGGGCTTGAGCGTGAGGTAGCACCAGTTCATCAGGTCGGCCTGCACGTTGCCGAGCGTGTCGACGAACTGATCGACGTCGAGGTTGCGGGTCCAGTTCGACAGCATGTTGTCGCCGGTGTGGAAATCCACCGGCGTGACCATGGCGATGAAGTTGCGGATCTTGCCCGGGTTCAGGGCGCTGTAGCACAGCGAGAACGCGCCGCCCTGGCAGATGCCGAGCAGGTTGACCGCATCCATGCGGTGGGCGCCGCGCAGGTAGTCCACCGCGCCGCCGAGGAAACGCTGGATGTAGTCCTCGAGTTCGAGGTAGCGGTCGGAGCGGTCGGGGTAGCCCCAGTCGAGGATGTAGACGTCCTCGCCGCGCTCGAGCAGGCCGCGCACGATCGACTTGTCCGACTGCAGATCGACCATGTACGGCCGGTTGACCAGGGCGTAGGCGATCAGCAGCGGCACCTTGGCCGTGGGCGCGGTTTCGCCGCGGTAGCGGTACAACACGACCTTGCCGTCGCGCCAGACTTCTTCCTTGCGGGTCGCGCCGTAGTCGACGTCGTCGACCTCGCGCAAGGTGTCCAGGCCGGCGCGCAGCTTGGCCTGGGTGCGCATCGCTTCCTGGGCCAGCGATTCGGGAGTGAACTGGATCGGACCGGTCATGTCAGCGCGCTCCCTGGGTCTTGCCGGCCTTGCCCGGCTTGCTCACCTTGGTCGGCTTACTGGCCTGCTTGGCGGCGGCCTTGCTCGCGACCGGCCGCGCCGGCGGTTGCGGACGGGCGATCGCCGATTTCTTCGCGGCGGCTTTCTTCGCGGCCGGTTTGCTGGCGCTGGCCTGCTTCGCGGTCGCCGCTGGTTTCGGTGCAGGCGCGGGTGCGGGCTTGGCGCGCGCAGCGTCGTTGGCGGCCGGCTCGCTCGTGCGCGGGTTCGCGCGCGCGGGCGCCGGCGCCTGGATGGCGTCGCGCAGGCGCCGCACTTCGCGTTCCAGCTGCACGATCTTGCGGTGCGCGGCGTCGATCTCGGTGCGGGTGGGAATGCCGAACTGGCCGGTCGCGTGCTCGATTTCGGTCTGGATCGCGCCGCGCAGCTTCATCTGCGAATTGACCAGCGCGGCATAGGCGTCGCGGAAACGCGGCGACAGCGCGATCTCGGCGTAGGCGTCTTCGGCGGCGTCGATCCACAGATCGAACAGCGCGCGCGCCGACTGCAGCTGGCGGCCCGGTTCGCTGCGCTCGGCGAGCTTGTCCTCGAAGCGCGCGAACGCGTTCTGCCCGGCTTCGGCCATCAGGGCGTTGTAGGCCTGGCTTTGCTGCTGGTAGTTCGACTGCGCCAAGGCCAGCGCCTGCAGGCGTTCCTGGTGCTCGCGGGCGAAGCCGAACGCGGGCATGCCCAGCCAGGACTGGCCGTCGCGCTGCCATTGCTGCAGATACGGCGCGGCCTGTTCCAGCCACTGCGAAAGATCGTTCTGGCCCGGGCCGCGCATGCTGCCGAACACGTCGGCGAAGGGATTGGCGCCGGCGCCGCCCAGCGCTTGCTTCCAGGCCTGGGCGATGTCGCCGGCGGAGGCGTCGCGGCCGGCGAACTGCGCCGCCAGCTGCTGCATCTGCCCGAACCAGCCGCGCGCCTGCGCGTTGAAACGCTCCAGCGCCTCGTTGGCCTCGCTGCGGCCGCCCTGGGCCAACTGCGACCACCACTGCACGGCCTCGTTCCAGCCTGGCGCCGCGGTCTGGGTCGGCGCGGGCGCGCCGCGCATCATTTCGCCCCAGGCGTTCCAGTACTGGCGCGCGACCGCATCGAAGTCGCCTTGTCCAAGGCCGCCCTGTCCAAAGCTGCCCGCATCGAAGCCGCCGCCTGGCTTGAAACCGCCGAATCCGTGATTGGCCATCGCACCCTCCAAGTTTGGGTCGATCATAACAACGCGATGTTGCGTCGCGTCAGCCTGTGCCGGGCGGCACGCGATCGGGCGAATCAGCCGCCTCGCATCGCCCTAAGGTCGATGCGGGCAACGGTCGTGGCGGCATAGAAGGCCGCAGGCCCCATCGCGACTCAGGTCGCTCGCGCCGCGCCGTGGCTCGCGCGCACGCGCCGCGGGACCCGTTCAGGGCTTGGGGATGCGCAAGGTCTTGCTGATCATCAGCGAGCCCGAGAGCGCGAACATCAGCACCAGCGGGTGGAACTGCCAGGGGCCGAGCCGGACCACGCCCAGCCACAGATCCTGGCCGATCGCGCCCTGCCAGGCCGCGACCGCCAGCACCACCACCAGCAGCAGGCTGGTCGGGATCGGCGTGCCCTCGAAGTATTTGACCTTGTCGTCCTCGCCCGCCAGCGCCTCGGCGGTGACGTTGTAGCGCGCCAGGCGGCTCACGCCGCAGCCGACGAAGTAGCTCAGCACCGCCCAGTCCCAGCCGCCCTGCAGGCCGCAGGCGTAGGCCAGCGCGGCCGGAGCTACACCGAAGGAGATCACGTCGGCCAGCGAATCCAGCTCGCGCCCGAGCGTGGACGAAGACTTGCGCCAGCGCGCGACGCGGCCGTCCAGCGCATCGAAGATGAAGGCCAGCGGGATCAGGGCCATGCCGATCATCAGATCGCGCACCCCGCCCTCCTGCAGGAAACGCATCGCCGCGAAGATCGCGCCGGTGCCGCAGAAGGCGTTGGCGAGGGTGAACCAGTCCGCAAGGTGGAAATCGCGGAGCATCGAAAAATGGCGCTTCATGCGGCGCTCCCTGGGCCGGCCATCGCGGACGAGGACCGGTGGTGGAAACCGACAGCCTGCCAAAGGCGGTGCGAGGCAGGCAAGGGCTTGACGAATGGGCGGAGGGGCGCGGTTGCCCGCGGCGATGCGCTGAGCGGACAGGAATCTGACGCGGAAGCCCTGTGTCAGGGCGTGCCGCGACGGCCCGTCATGGCGGCGTCTGCTGAGAGCGAGGCGAGTCGCGATGACGCGGGCTGGCGATCGCGACTGAGCTCGTTCCTGTCGTCACAGGACGGCCTCGACCCGGTCGAGGCCGCGAGCGCCTCAGCGCGGCATCGCCAGATTCGCCGCCGATATCGGCTTGCCGACGCCGCGCGGCACGGTCGCGATGGTCGCGTCGGCCGGCAGCGGCGCGCCGCTGTCCAGGTGCGCCGAGACCCGATCCAGCGCCTCGTACACGTAGGGCAGCAGCGGCAGATAACGCGCGCCGTAGTCCGGCAGGCCGAGGAAGGCGTCGAAGTGCTGGGCGTTGCGCACCTGCCAGTAGCGCACGTCGCGTCCGGCCGCCTGGGCCTGGCGCACGTAGGGCGCGCTGGTGAACGCGGGCGGAATCAGGCCGTCGTCGCTGCCGTGGATCACCAGCACCGGCAGCCCCGCACGCGGCAGGCCGGCGCGGGTTTCGGCCACGCCCTTGCGCACGCGATCGGCGTCGGCGCCCTGCCCTTGCCACAGTGCGCGCAGGCATTGCAGGCCGGCGAAACCGGGATCGGGCAGCTGCATCTTGCTATCGACGATGCCCACGCCCGCGCCCGGCGGAATGCCGCTGCCATCGGCCCACCACGCCGCGCGCTCGGCGGCGGTGGCCGCACGCGGGCTGAAATCCGGATTCAAGGCCGAGAACGAATAGCCGCAGGGGTGCTCGCCGACGCGATAGCGACCATAGGCCGAGGCGTAGGTGACCGCCACCGCGCGCCACAGGTCGAAACCGACCGACAGCGCGCCGGAGCGCAGCGCCTGCTCGGTCCAGCCTTGGGCCCTGAGTTGCTCGTGCGCCGAACGCGCCTGCGCCGCGGTGTCGTCGCCTTCGACCAGGCCGGCGGCCTTGAGCGAGGCGCAGCGCTGCGTCCACAGCGGCGCGACCTGGGCCGCCAGCGGCGGCTGCGGCAGCGGGCCCAGGGCGGGATCGAGCAGCGCGCAGGGCATCAGCAGCGCGGCCTGCGTGGTGTAGTCGTAAAGGGCGCGGCCGCCTTCGGCGAGCACGCTGGGTTCGCCGGCGACCACCGCGTCCAACCAGTCACCTTCGAGTTCGGCCGCGCGCAGCACCGCGCCGCCGCCGTTGGAAATACCGACCGCGATCACCCGCGTGTTGGCGAAGGTGAACGGAGCCGATTGCGGCAGCGCCTGGTCCAACGCATGCAAGGCGAACTGCGCGGCCTGCTTCACGTGCCGGCCCCAGTCGGCCTCGGGGTTGTCGGTCGAATGCGCGTGCTTGAAGGCGACGCCGGTGACGCCGACGGCCGCGTCCGGCGGGAACGCCAGCGTCGCGTCGCGCGCGCCGACCGTGCCGTCGGCGCGCACGCCCTCGCCCGCGTCCAGATCGAAGTAATCGGTGCCGGTGCCCTTGTCGGTGTAGGCGATCGCGCAGCCCTTGGGCAGGCCCCAGGCCGCGGCGACCGAAATCGCGCCGTAGATCCCGCGCGAGCCCGAGGAAGCGGCGACCACCACGCAACGCTTGCCGGCGTCGAAGCCGTCCGGCACCTGCACCAGCACGCGGTGCGGCTTGCTGGCGCCGGGCACGGTGGCCAGAGCACTGAACTCGCGGCCCGGCACCGCGACGGTGCTGCCGTAGAGCTCGCCGTAACCGCCGCCCGGAGCGAGGTCAGCGATACCGCGCCAATTGGCCCAGATCGCGCGCCGGCGCAGCTCCGCCACGCTGGGCGCGTCGGCCTGCGCGAACGCCGGCGGCGCCAGCGCGCGCAGCCCGGCCAAGCCGAGGCCGGCGGTGAGCAGATCGTCGTCGCCGCGGTGCTCGCTGACGCGTTGCGCGGTGAACATCGGCGCGGACTCCTTGGCGAGGCGCGCGCCGCCGCTGGCGCAGGCGGCGAGCACGAAGGGAACGAGCAGCGCGGCGCAGGCCGCGGCGGCACGCAGGACGGGCGGCTTGATATTGGGCGGATTCATACGCCGAGCGTAGCAAGCCGCCGCTGCGCCCTCATCGTACTTTCGTACAGGCCCGCCGTGCGCGGCGGCCCGGTGCGCTAGGCTAGCGAAGATGCCGACCCTGCTGATCGCCGACGACCACCCGCTGTTCCGCGCCGCATTGCGCCAGGCCGCCGCGGACGCGGTCGCCGACACCCAGGTGCGCGAGACCGACACCCTCGACGGCGTACTCGCCGCGCTCGACGCCGAACCGGGGATCGACCTGGTCCTGCTCGACCTGCACATGCCCGGCAACCATGGCCTGGCCGGACTGGCGGCGATCCGCGCCCAGTACCCGGGCGTGGCGGTGGTCGTGGTCTCGGCCAACGACGACCCGCGCGTGGTCCGGCGCGCGCTCGACCACGGCGCCGCCGGCTATCTGCCCAAGAGTTCGGGCCTGGACGAGCTGCGCGACGCGATCCGTGCCGTGCTGGCTTGCGAGCAATGGTTGCCGGCCTCGCTGCGCGCCGCGGTCGCGCGCACCGACAGCGCCACGGCCGACGCCGACCTCGCCGCGCGCCTGGCCAGCCTGTCGCCGCAGCAGTTCCGGGTGCTGGCCCTGGTCGCCGACGGTCTGCTCAACAAGCAGATCGCCGACCGCCTGGACGTGCAGGAACGCACGGTCAAGGCTCACCTGTCGGCGATCTTCGACCGTCTCGGCGTGCGCAACCGCACCCAGGCCGGCGTGGTCCTGCGCGAACTCGAACTCAGCGATCCGGCGCGCCGGATCGCCGACTGAGCGATGCCGCCGCTTCCTGTGGGAGCGGCGTAAGCCGCGATAAGGACACTCCTCCGGCGACGAGATTCGGCTCCTCATGCAAAGCAGAGCATGGGCGAGCGAGCTTGCGTCGTTACCGAATGCCGCGATCGCGGCTTACGCCGCTCCCACAGGAAGCAGGGATAACCCGCAAGGGGAGCGGCGCCGATCGACGCCGCTCCCGGCGCGGGCCCAATCCGGAACCGATCCGGACCCGAATCAGCTCGCGCTCAACCGCAGCCGTTGCGGCGCGCGGTAGTCGCACTGCGCCCGATGCGCCGCCGCCTCGCAAGTTTGCTTGCGCGGCTGCAGGGTCAGGGCCTTGGCCCCACCCCCGGACCCGCAATCGGCGAAGCACGCCGCGCGTTCGGCCTCGCACGCGGCCGGCGTCTCGCCGCTGGCCAGGCAGATGTTGTACAGACGCACGCAGATGCTTTGACACGAAGCCTGCGCGGGCAGCGCCGCGAACAGGCCGATACCGGCCGCCAACATATACGACAGCACCATCGACTTGGTCTTCATCGTTCCTCTCCTTTGAAACGCGAACCCCCTGCCGGGCGGACCCTATCTCAGGCCCGGGCCGCAGGTCGCCGGAAAGCCGCGGCGATGCGCGATTCCTGGACGCAGCGCAAGAAAATCGCCGCATTCATCGATGGGACGTTGCGCATCGCATCATTGCGAGGACCTGAGTTCGATGACGGCGCGACGGTGCGGATGCGGGTCGTTGCGCATCGCGCCATCGCCAGAGCCTGCGCTCAATGCCGACACGACGATTCGGATACGGCGCCGCCGGAACCGCAGCCGGCCCCTGCTACGAACACTCCAACTCGCGCGCCGCCAGCATCCGGTCCAGCACCGACTTCAGCGCCAGCGGTTTGAGCGGCTTGGTCAGCAGCGACAGCCCGGCCTCGTGCACGGCGCGACGCACGCTCTCGCCGCTGTCGGCGCTGAGGATCAGGCTCGGCCGCGGCCCGAACTCAGCCGCCAGGCGTTCGGCCAGGGCGACGCCGGTATCGCCGCGGTCGAGATGGTAGTCGAACAGCCACAGCGAGGCCGGCGCATCGTGCATCAGCTGCCGGGCATGCTCGCCGTCGGCCGCGGTCGCGACTTCGAAACCCCAGCGCCGCAGCAGTTCGGCCAGCGCCGCCAGCGCCTGCGCATCGTTGTCGACCGCGAGCACGCGCAGGCCGGTGCGGCCGCGCGCGCGATGCGCGCCGGCGTAGGCGCCGGTATGCGCGCCGCGCGCGGGCACCCGCGGCACCCGCACCGCGAATGCGGTACCGCGGCCGAGATGGCTGCGCAGGCTCAGCGGCGCATCCAGCAGCTGGGCGATGCGGTCGGCGATCGACAGACCAAGGCCCAGGCCCTGCCCAGGCGCGTCTTCGCCACGGCGGAACTCCTCGAAAATCGCGACCTGATGTTCCAGGGCGATGCCCGGGCCGGTGTCGTGCACTTCGATGCGCAGGTGGCCGCCGTCGCGACGCACCCCCAGCAGCACGCTGCCGCGCAGGGCGTAGCGCACCGCGTTGGCGAGGAAGTTCTGCAGCACCCGGCGCAGCAGCTGCGGGTCGCTGTGGATCCAGGCGTCGGTGGCGATGAAGCGGAAGCGCAGCCCGCGCGCGGCCGCGATCGCGCCGAATTCCGAAGCCAGCGGCTCCAGCACCTCGGCCAGCGGAAACTCGCGCGGCTGCGGCACCAGGCCGCCGGCCTGCAGGCGCGACATGTCGAGCAAGCCGGTCAGCAGGTCGCCGGTGGAATCCAGCGCGCCGCTGATCTGGGCCACGGTTTCGCGCTGCTGCGCGCCCTGCACCTGCTGCGACAGCGCGTCGGCGAACAACTGCGCGGCGTGCAGCGGCTGCATCAGGTCGTGGCCGATCGCGGCCAGGAAGCGGCTCTTGGCGTCGTTGGCGCGTTCGGCTTCGCCCTTGGCGATCTCCAGATCGGTCGTGCGCTCGATCACGCGCTGTTCCAGGGTTTCGTTGGCCTGGATCAGCCCGGCCTCGGCGCGGCGGAACGCGGTGACGTCGGTGAAAGTGGCGACGAAGCCGCCGCCGGGCATGGGGTTGCCGCGGATCTCGACGATGCTGCCGTCGGGCAGCACGCGTTCGGACAGGTGCGGGGTGCCGGCGCGCATGAACGCCAGGCGCCGTTCCAGCGCGCGTTCGAGCTGGCCCTGCAAGGGCCGGCCCGAGGGCGGCATGCGCTGCAAGGCCCAGCGCGAGAGTTCGGCGATCGGACGCCCGACCTGCAGCAGTTCGGGCGGGAAATCGAACAGCTCGGCGTAGCGCCGGTTCCAGGCCACCAGGCGCAACTGCGCGTCGACCACGCTGATGCCCTGGCTCATGTTCTGCAGCGCCGCTTCCAGCACGCGCTGGTTGAAGCGCAGGTCGGCAGAAGCCTCGCCGACGATCGCCGCGACCGTGTCCAGATCGCGTCCGGCGTCGCGGCGCGCGGCGTCCAGCAGCACGCGCGCCGAGGCCGAACCCAGCACCGCCGCGAGTTCGCGTTCGACCCGGGCCTCGATCTGCGCCGCCACCGCTTCGCCGCTGGGCACGCCCTGCAGCAGTTGCGCGACGCGCTCGCGCGGCAGGAAACGCAGGCCGGTGTCGCGCAGGGTCTGCACGTCCAGGCCGCGTTGCGCGCGCCGCGGCGCCTCGCGCCGCCACACCGCCGCGATCACCGTGGCCAGCGTGCCCACGAACAGGCTGGCGCCGACCGCACGCCCGAGCCGGCTCCAGCCGGTGAGCCCGAACAGCCCTTCCGGCGACAGCGAGCCCAGGCCGTACGGCCCGTTCTCCAGCCAGGCCGGGGCCACGCCGCGCGCCGACAGCATCATCGGCAGCAGCAGCACCCAGGCCCAGGCGGCGAAACCGGCAAGCACGCCGATCACCGCCGCGCGCGGCGGCGTCTGCGGCCGCCACACCGCGAAGCCCAGCGCCGGCGCCAGCGTCGCCAGCGCCGAGAACGACACCGCGCCGACGTCCGCCAGCGCTTCGCTGCCGGCGATCAGGCGGCTGTAAGCCCAGGCCAGCAGCATGATCACGACGATGCCGCTGCGGCGCAGCGCCAGTACGTGGCCGCGCAGATCGCTGCCGTCGTTGCGCGACCACAGCCCGCGCAGCAGACCCGGCGCGAACCAGTGGTTGCCGATCATCAGGCTCAAGGTCAGCGTGCTGACCACGACCATGCCGGTGGCCGCGCTGAGCCCGCCGAGGAACGCGAACAGGGCCAGCCCTTCGTGCCCCTGCGACAAGGGCAGCGCCAGCACGTACAGATCCGAAGGCACCCCGCTGCCGCCCAGCAAGGCCTGCCCGGCCTTGGCCAAGGGCAGCACCGGCAGCGCGATCAGCACCAGGTACAGCGGAAACTGCCAGCGCGCCGTGCGCACGTCGCCCTCGTCGCGGCACTCGACCACGCCGACATGGAACTGGTGCGGCAGGATGAACATCGCCAGCGCGCCCAGCAGCACCAGCGGCGCGAAACCGCCGGCCGGGTCGGCGGGCGGCGGCGGCGCGGCCGCCGTTGCCGGCACGTCCAGGCCGAACCATACGAACAGGCCCAGCGACAGCATCGCGGCGAGCTTGAACACCGACTCGAACGCCATCGCCAGGACCAGGCCGCGGTTGTGCTCGGCGGCGCTGGCGCGGCGGGTGCCGAACAGCATCGCGAACAGCGCCATCGCCAGCGCCACGTACAGCGCGCTGTCCTGCCAGGCCGGCGACGCGACCGCATCGGGCGAGCGCGTGGTCAGCATCGCGAAGCTCATCGCCACGGCCTTGAGCTGCAGCGCGATGTAGGGGATCAGGCCGAGCGCGGCGATCAGGGTCACGGTCGCGGCCAGCCAGGCATCCTTGCCCAATCGCGTCGCGATCAGGTCCGCCAGCGAGGTCGCGTTGGTCTCGCGCGCCAGCCGCACCAGCTTCATCATGAAACCGACCGCGAGCGCGTACAGCAGGATCGAGCCGAGGAAGGTCGGCGGCAGCGGCCAGCCGTAGCGCGCGGCCTGGGTCACGGTGCCGTAGAAGGTCCAGGAAGTGCAGTGCACCGCCAGCGACAGGGAATAGATATGCCGCCAGTGTCGCGCCAGTACGGCCGGCCGGCGCTCGGCGTAGAGCGCGGTGCCGAACATCAGCGCCAGCCAGGCCATGCTGGCCAGGGCGACGGCGGTGAGGCTCAGCATGGGTAGCGTTGCGGCGGCATCAGCTGAGAATAACGTAGCCGGCGATCAGGGCCAGGGCGCGATGTAGGCGACGCGGCGGAGGCGGCGGCGATGCCGGCTTTGCATGGCGCGGCGCGGGGAAAGCGATCGCGGCTCACGCCGCTCCCACAGAAGGCCGCGGGATCGCTGACGGCGGGTCGAAACGGACGGCGTATCCCCGTACGGGAGCGAAGTGAGCCGCGATCGAGCGCCCGGTCTCCCCAGACGGGCGCTCGACCGCGAACCACCGCCCTCCCCTTGGCCTGCGGCGACGGATCGGACGTGTCCGATCCGCCGCCGCTGCCGATCAGAAGTCGTAGCGCACCGACAGCGTGTACTGGCGCGGCGCGCCGTAGAAACCGGTGAACACGCCCAGGGCCGAGTTCAGGCTGTAACCGGTGGTGCGGTATTCCTTGTCGGCCAGGTTGGTGCCCTGCAGCGACACCGTCCACGGACCGCCGCTCTTCCAGGTCACGCCGGCGTTGATCAGGCCGTAGCCGTCCTGGGTGATCGGCACCGCGCCGGTGCGCACGATCTCGGTGGTCGCGACCACGTCGCTCTGATAGCTGTAGCCCACGCGCGCGGCCAGGTTGCCGCCGCTGGCCAGGTCGGTGCGGTATTCGACGTTGAGCGCGCCGGAGAATTCCGGAGCGTTGGTGAACTCCTGCTCCTTGGCGATGTTGACGCCGGCGTACAGGAACTCGTCGTACTTCGCGTCCAGCCAG
The DNA here is from genome assembly GCF_001428685.1 of Lysobacter sp. Root76. Taxonomy (GTDB): domain Bacteria; phylum Pseudomonadota; class Gammaproteobacteria; order Xanthomonadales; family Xanthomonadaceae; genus Lysobacter. The sequence continues at coordinate 251,006 of NZ_LMIK01000001.1, forward strand.
GCCAGGTTGCCGGAGATCAGCCAGTTCTGGTTCGGCAGCCACTGGTACTCGACTTCCAGGCCGTCGACCGTGCCGGAACCGGCATTGGTGAAGTCGCCGAAGAAGGCATCGTTGGTGCCGTCGCCGTTGCTGTCGTAGGCGGTGAACACCGACAGCTGGATGTCCTTGTACTTGTTGTGGAAGTAGGCCAGGTTCAAGAACATGGTCTGGTCCAGGAACGACATCTTGCTGCCGATCTCGTAGCTGTCGACGACCTCGTCGTCGAACGGCTCGGCCGAGCGCGGCACCGCGGTGGCCTGGGCGCGGATGTTGTAGCCGCCCGACTTGAAACCGCGCGTGGCCAGGCCGTAGAGCAGGATGTCCGGGGTGATCTGGTAGTCCAGCGAGACCTTGGGCGAGGTGTTCTTGAAGCCGATGCGCTTGTCGAAGTTGGCCGCGACCACGCCGTTGGGAACGGTGAAGCTGGCGTCGCGATAGCCGCGGTTGAGCACCTTGGCGCGCTTGTCCTCGTCGGTGTAGCGCACGCCGACGTCGAGCTTGAGCTGCTCGGTCAGGTCGAAGGTCCAGTCGGCGTAGGCGGCGATGCTCTTGGTGTAGACGATGCCCTGGGTGTCGCCGAAGGACAGGTTGAAGAAGTTGTTGAGGACCTGGCCGCCGGCCTCGCCGTCGAAGGCGTAGATGCCCATCACGCCGCGCGCCCGGCCGCCGCCGTCGTAGTTGGCCTGCAGCTCGTGGCTGACCTGCTGGTCGCTGTAGAACGCCTTCACGTCGGCGATCTTGTTCTGCAGGGTGTCGAAGTCGATGTTGGTTTCGGTGTCGGACTCGCGCTTGGCCAGCACGTACTTGAACCCCCAGTCCTCGTTGGCGTTCCAGTTGACCGCGACCGAGGCGCCCTTGATCGTGGTGTCGTTGACGTTGGGCATGCCGTTGCGCACGTCGTAGCGGCTGTTCAAGGGCTGGGTGCCGGGGGCGAAGCGGTTCGCACCGAGCATTTTTGCGCCGCGCACGCCGGACTGGTCGTCCATCCAGTCGAACGCGAACTGGATGTTGAGGTCGTCGCTGACGTAGGCGCCGAGCTGGCCGCGCAGGGCCAGGATTTCCTTGTCGCTGACGTCCTGGTGGGTGACCACGTTCTCGCCGAAGCCGTCGCGGTTGAGGCTGGCCACCGCGATCCGGCCGCGCAGCGCGTCGTCGCCGCCGATCGGGCCGCCGATCGCGGCCTTGACGTCGAGCTGGTTGTAGTTGCCCACCGTCACCGAGGCGAAGCCGTCGAACGAGGTCGGCAGGCCGCGCGAGATGTACTTGATCGCGCCGCCGATGGTGTTCTTGCCGTACAGGGTGCCCTGCGGGCCGCGCAGCACTTCGATGCGGTCGACATCGAACACGTCCAGCAGCGCGCCCTGCGGCCGCGCGATGTAGACGTCGTCCATGTAGATGCCCACGCCCGGATCCACGCCCCACAGCGGATCGGACTGGCCGACGCCGCGGATGTAGGCGGTGATGGTGCTGCTGGAGCCGCGCGCGGCGTAGATGGTCAGGTTGGGCACCTGGGCATCGAGGTCGCTGAGGTCCTCGACGTTGAGCCGATCCAGCGAATCGGCGGTGAACGCGGTGACCGCGACCGGCACCTCCTGCAGCGTCTCCTCGCGCTTGCGCGCGGTGACGGTGACCGAGCCCAGGGTCTTGGCCTGGCTGCCTTCGGCGGCGGGCGCGGCCTCCTGCGCCCAGGCCGTCGGCGCCAACAGCGCGCAGGCGATGGCCAGACTCAGACTGCGACGGCTCATGGTGGTACGTCCGATCACGATGCTCTCCTCCCCAAGGTGACGCCGGCGGCGGTGCGACCCGCACAGGCGGCGGACGGGCATTCCCGTCATGCGGCACAGACTAGGAGGCGGCCGCGGCCGGCGGCAGCTGTACCTTCGGACAATGCCCGCGCGCCGCCGCGATGCGGACACTGCGCCCCTACGCGGGGACAACCGCCCGCAGACGGGACTGGGACTGTTCAATGGATTTTCTGATCGTGCTGGCCGCGCTGTGCTTCCTGATGTTCGTGGCCTACCGCGGCTACAGCGTGATCCTGTTCGCGCCGGTGGCGGCGCTGGGCGCGGTGCTGCTGACCGATCCGTCGCTGGTCGCGCCGATGTTCACCGGCCTGTTCATGGACAAGATGGTCGGCTTCCTCAAGCTGTACTTCCCGGTGTTCCTGCTCGGCGCGATCTTCGGCAAGCTGATCGAGCTGTCCGGCTTCTCCAAGGCGATCGTGGCCGCGACCATCCGCCTGCTCGGCCGCGAGCGCGCGATGCTGTCGATCGTGGTGGTGTGCGCGCTGCTGACCTACGGCGGCGTGTCGCTGTTCGTGGTGGTGTTCGCGGTGTATCCGTTCGCGGCCGAGCTGTTCCGCCAGAGCGACATCCCCAAGCGCCTGATCCCCGGCACCATCGCGCTGGGCGCGTTCACCTTCACCATGGACGCGCTGCCGGGCACGCCGCAGATCCAGAACATCATTCCGGCCTCGTTCTTCGGCACCAACGCCTGGGCCGCGCCGTGGCTGGGCACGCTGGGCGGCGTGTTCATCCTGATCGTCGGCCTGAGCTATCTGAATTGGCGCCGGCGCGGCGCGCTCAAGGCCGGCGAAGGCTACGGCGACCAACTGCTCAACGAACCGGCGCCGTTCGTGGGCGGAAAGCTGGCCAATCCGGCATTGGCGATCCTGCCGCTGCTGCTGGTCGGCGTCGCCAACAAGCTGCTGACCTCGTGGATACCGAGCTATTACGGCGCCAGCCACAGCTTCGACCCGGCGGTGATCGGCAACACCGCGCCGGTGGTACAGGAAGTGGCCAAGGTCTCGGCGATCTGGGCGGTGGAAGGCGCGCTGCTGATCGGCATCCTCAGTGTGCTCGCCTTCGCCTGGAAGCCGGTGATGGCCGGTTTCGCCGAAGGCACCAAGTCGGCGATCGGCGGCGCTCTGCTGGCGGCGATGAACACCGCCTCCGAATATGGCTTTGGCGCGGTGATCGCGGCGCTGCCGGGCTTCCTGATCGTCGCCAATGCGCTGAGCTCGATCCCGAACCCGCTGGTCAACGAAGCCGTCACCGTGACCGCGCTGGCCGGCATCACAGGCTCGGCCTCCGGCGGCATGAGCATCGCCCTGGCGGCGATGTCGGAGACCTTCATCGCCAACGCCAACGCCGCCGGCATCCCGATGGAGGTGCTGCACCGGGTCGCGGCCATGGCCTCCGGCGGCATGGACACCCTGCCCCACAACGGCGCGGTGATCACCCTGCTGGCGGTCACCGGCCTCAGCCATCGCCAGGCCTACAAGGACATCTTCGCGATCACCCTGGTCAAGACCCTGGCGGTGTTCGTGGTGATCAGCCTGTACTACGCCACCGGACTGGTCTGAAGCCGCTGCGGGCGACGCCGCCCGCGTGCTATACGCTGAATCGTATCCACAGCGCGCGCAGGCCCTCATGCCGAGCTCCCCATCCGCGTCCGGCCGCAGCCGGGCGCGCAACGGCAACGACCTGCGCGGCATCAACCGCCTGACCATCGACGCGATCACCGGCGTCACCGACTTGGTCGAGGCGATGCACGCCAACATCAGTCGGCTGCCGGGCGTGCTCGGCGACGCCGCCGCCGGCCCGGCCCCCGGCATCGCCGGCCTGGTCTACCGCAGCGTGCGCGGGGTCACCCGTTTCGTCGGCGACGGCCTCGATCTGGCCTTCGCCAAGCTCGCGCCGCTGCTCGACGTGGTACGCCCACCGCCGCAACGCGAAGCCGTGGTCGCCGCCGTCAACGGCGTGCTCGGCGACCACCTCGACGCGACCCGCAATCCGCTGGCGATCGAAATGCGCCTGCGCCACCAAGGCGTGACGCTGAAGCTGCGCCGCCGCGAGCTGGCGGCGGCCTTGCCCGAGGCCGGCGGCAAGCTGCTGGTGCTGGTCCACGGCCTGTGCATGAACGACCTGCAATGGGAGTACGCCGGCCACGACCACGGTGCCGCGCTCGCACGCGAGCTGGGCTACACGCCGCTGTACCTGCACTACAACAGCGGCCGGCATATCTCGGTCAACGGGCGCGAGTTCGCCGCGCTGATGGAGCAACTGCTGCAGCACTGGCCGGTGCCGGTCGAGCGGCTGGCGATCCTGTGCCACAGCATGGGCGGCCTGGTCGCGCGCAGCGCCTGCCTGGTCGCGCAGCAAGAGCAGTCGGACTGGCTGGCGCGACTGGATCGGCTGGTCTTCCTCGGTACCCCGCACCAGGGCGCGCCGCTGGAACGCGCCGGCAGCTGGGTCGACCGGCTGATCGGCCTGAGCCCCTATACCGCGCCGTTCGCGCGCCTGGGCAAGGTCCGCAGCGCCGGCATCCAGGACCTGCGCCATGGCAACGTGCGCGAAGAAGATTGGCTGGACGCGGACGGCGACGGCCGCGAGGACGGCCGCCTGCCCTCGCCGCTGCCCAAAGGCGTGCGCTGCCATGCGATCGCCGCGAGCACCGCCAGCGCACAGGCCATGCCGGGCGACGGGGAACTGCCCAAGGGCGACGGTCTGGTCCCGGTCGCCAGCGCACTGGGCCGGCACCCGGATCGCGCCTACGATCTGCGCATCGCCAAGTCCCGCCAGCACATCGCTTATGGCGTGCATCATCTGGAACTGCTCGGCGACGCCGGCGTCTATCGCCAGCTGCTGCGCTGGTTGGCCTGAGCTTCGCGGCTCAGTCGGCGCGCGGCACGGCGTCCCAGGCCAGGCCTAGAGTGAAGCCGCGGCCGGCGCCGGGCTCGAAGTAGCGCGCATTGCCTTCGTTGACGATCACCGAGCCGACGTAGTCGCGGTCGAACAGATTGTCGATGCGCGCGAAGCCGCGCCAACCGCGCGCGTTGCGCGGGCGCCAGTCCAGGCGCAGCGCGTAGCGCGCGTTGCCGGCGACGGCGTCGGTATTGCGATCGTCGACCGCGATGCGGTCGCTGAAACGCCCTTCCAGCGCCGCAGCCAAGGCGCCCTCGCGCGAACGCCAGGCGATTTCGGCGTAGCCGTCGGCGCGCGGCACACCGGGCACGCGGTTGCCGGCCGCGACCGTGCGCGTCGCGCCCTGCACGCCGTAGGCGAAGCTCTGTTCGAAGCGCGCGTCGATCCAGTTCGCCGCCACCGCATAGCGCCACTGCTCGCCCCAGGCGCCGTCCAGGCCCAGTTCGATACCGTCGCGGCGGGTGCGGCCGGCGTTGGCGAAACTGGCGCGGCCGCCGCGGCTGTCGGCGGGCACGATCTCGTGCTCGCCTTCGACCCGGTACGCCGCCACGCTGAAGCGCCCACCGCCGTAGCGCCAGCGCAAGCCGAGTTCGGCGGTGTCGAAGCGCGCCGGACGCAGTTCGCGGTTGAAGCCGGCGCTGCCGTCGGCTCGATAGGCCAGTTCGGTCGCGGTCGGCGTTTCGAAGCCGCGGCCCACGCTGGCGAAAGCTTCGCCGTGCGCGAACGCGCGCGCCACGCCGACCGCCGCCGAAGTTTCGCGGTAGTCGGCAGCGCCGCCGTCGTCGCCGTTGCCCGGGGCGAAGTAGCGGTCGTCGGAACGGAAATCCAGCCGCGCATGCCGCGCCGCGCCGAGTACGGTCCAGCCCGGCGCCGGGGCGTAGTCGCCGATGGCGTACAGCTCGCGGTCGGAAATGCGGTTGCGCTCGTCGCGCCGCAACCGGCCGCGCACGCCGAGCCGGTCGCCGACGAAGTTCTCGTAGCCACGACGGTCCTCGTCCAGGCGCGCGAGTTCGACCCCGAGCGCGAACGCGCCGCGCGCGCCGCGCCAGCGGTGCCCGGCGTCGATGCCGGTCGACTGCCGGCCCAGATCGATCACGCCGCCGGCGCTGCCCGGCGCGGTCTGCGCCGCCACCGGCAAGGCCAGGTACTGCAGCGCGTCGCGCTCGATGCGGTAGCCGCCGATCCAGAACTCACGCCCCGGCGCGTAGTCGCGCTGCCAGCGCAGACCGGCCTGATGGTTCTCGATCCGCTTGCGGGTATCGAAACGCAGCGCGACCGCGTCGGTGCCGTGCGCATCGGCGCGCAGGCCGGCACGGTCCAGGCCCAGCGGGTCCTGGGTGTCGGGCTGCGACAGGGAATTCAGCACCAGACGCAGGCGCTCGCCCTCGCGCGGCGTCCACTCGGCCACCGCGTCGAACTGCGAACGCTGCGCGGCGGAGTGCTCACGTTCGCCGTCGGTGCGGAAGCGGCTGGCGCCGACCCGGCCGCGCCAGCGTCCGTCGTCGCTGGCCGCGTCGGCCACCGCGCTCAGACGAAAACTGCCGTGATCGCCGCCCCAGGCCTGCAAGCTGGCGCCGCGCAGGCGTTCCAGATCGGTCGCGGCGACGATCGCGCCGCCGGCGGCGTTGCCGTACTGCAGCGCCAGCGGACCGCGCAGCACCTCGATCCGATCCAGCGCATCCAGCGGAAAGGTCGCCGCCTGGCCCTGCCCGTCGGCGGCCGAGGCCGGAATGCCGTCGACCACCAGGCGGATGCCGCGGATGCCGAAGGTCGAACGCGCGCCGAAGCCGCGGCTCTGCAGCTGCAGATCCTGGGCGTAGTTCTGGCGGTCCAGCACGCTGATTCCGGGCACCCGCGCGAGCGCCTCGGACAGATTCACCTGGCGCTGGCCAGCGCGCAGGGTTTCGCCGTCGATCGCGGTGACCGCGCCCGGGAAACTCGCCAGGGGGCGTCGCGGCGCGACCACCTCGACCGTGTCCAGGGTGCGCGCGTCCGGCACGGCCTGCTGCGCCGATGCCGGCGCGGCTAGCAGCGCGCTCAAGAACAGGCCGCAGGCGACCGCAAGACAGCGCCGCTGCGGTCGCGCGTTTCGATACGACGAGGCCAGGGCCGACGCGGGGCACGGCATGCGATTGCGATCCAAAAAGGTGCGGACAACGGGTGCGGAAAAACGGGTGCGGACATGATGCCATCCCGTTCGGACCGCACCCGCCGACGACGTCACGTCATCGTCGGCGCACGTGCAAGCCGTCCGCGACCACGGCAGGACTACCGCTTGTCGCCATTCAGATCGAAGCAGTGCTTGCCGGCCGGATGCGGCCACTCCCGCTCGTACCAGCCGTCTTTGCCGTCGGCGCCGGTGTCGGTGGCGAAGCTGGCGCACAAACGATAGGCATGGCCCGCGCCCGGCTCATAGGCATAGGGCGCGCCGCTGACCGGATCGGCATGCGGCAGGCTCACACCAGGCTGCTCGGCCAGCGTCTTCAGATCCGGCGGCAGACGATCGTGCTGGATGACGTAGCCGGCCACCGCGGTGCGGATACGCTCGAAATCCTGCACGCGACGTTGATCCAGACGGATCAGCCGCTGCGCACCCGGCCCGCCGGTGATCCACAGCGCCGTCGCCACCGCCGCCACCATCACGGCGCCGGTCAGAATCAGCAGCCCGCGCCCCACCGCGCGTCCACCGGGGCCCTCGGTCTCCTCGCGCCGCAGGTCGCGCAGGTAGTAGCCGAACACCGTGCCGGCGATCGCGGCGACCACCAGCACCTTGAGCGCGAAGCGCAGGCTGAGCTCGCCGTCGAGCAGGTTGTAGACCAGCGCCGTCATGTCGCCGATCAGCACCGACGCAGCCACGAACAGAGTCAGATAGGTCAGCCAACGCCGCACCGGCGACAGGCGTTTGATCGGATAGCGCGCGACCTCGCCCGCCAGATAGGCGCTCACGAACGCGAACACCGGGAAGGAGATGATGACGGCCGCCACCGACCAATGGAGTTCCGGCCCCAGCCGGAAATGCAGTTGCTGGATCGGGTCCACCGGATCCGCCAGCCAGGTGTCGATCAGGTCGAACAGCAGGCTGCCCAGATTGAAAGCGACGAAGTACAGCGTCGCGAACAGCACCAGATAGAGGAAGGCCTCGCGCGCGGACAAGGAAGCGCGCGGTTTCGGCACCGGCACCACGAAGCCCACGTCGGCATAGGCATCGAGCACGCCGCGCGTCTGCTCGGAGGTCCAACCGGCCTGGCCCAGGGCCTGGGCGATCGCCTCCTTGGATTGGCCGCGCAACAGCGCTTCGCGTACGAACAGCTCCAGTTCCTGGGTTCCCGCCGCCATGCCCCGTTCTCCCTATTGGACGAGGCGAATCTAGCAGCTTCGCCAGCAAGGCTCCCGACGATCGCCAGGGTCTAGCCCTACGCTACCGGCGGGTGCGGGCGGAGCTACGTCCCGCTGCGCGTGCGGGGGCGGATGCGCGGGCTCGCACCGTGCGCGGGCCGGTACTCGCAGCCGCACGTAGGCCAAGCCGCGATCGCGCGCCATCCCGGGCATTCGTCGTTCGCGGCAAACGCACAAAAGAAAAGCGGGCCGAAGCCCGCTTTTCCGGAGTGCGGCGTTGCGCGTCGGCTTACTCGGCCGAGACGCCCTCGCCTTCCTCGACGGCCTTCATCGACAGGCGGATACGGCCCTGCTTGTCGACTTCCAGCACCTTGACCTTGACCACGTCGCCTTCCTTGAGCTTGTCGCTGACCTTCTCGACGCGCTCGTTGGAGATCTGCGACACGTGGACCAGACCGTCCTTTCCGGGCGAGATGGTGACGAAGGCGCCGAAGTCCATGATCTTGGCGACCTTGCCTTCGTAGATGCGGCCCGGCTCGACGTCCGAGGTGATCTGCTCGATGCGCGACTTGGCGGCCTGGCCGGCGAGCGCGTTCACGGACGCGATGGTGATGGTGCCATCGTCCTGGATGTCGATCTGGGTGCCGGTTTCCTTGGTGATCGCCTGGATCACCGAACCGCCCTTGCCGATCACTTCGCGGATCTTGTCGGGGTGGATCTTGATGGTGATCAGGCGCGGCGCGAAGTCGCTCAGTTCCGGACGCGGCGCGGTCAGCGCGTTGGCCATTTCGCCGAGGATGTGCAGACGACCGGCCTTGGCCTGGCCCAGCGCGACCTTCATGATTTCTTCGGTGATGCCCTGGATCTTGATGTCCATCTGCAGGGCGGAAATGCCCGCGCTGGTACCGGCCACCTTGAAGTCCATGTCGCCGAGGTGATCCTCGTCGCCCAGGATGTCGGACAGGACGACGAAGTTGTCGCCTTCCTTGACCAGGCCCATCGCGATGCCCGCGACCGGCGCCTTGATCGGCACGCCGGCATCCATCAGCGCCAGCGAGCTGCCGCAGACCGAAGCCATCGAGGACGAACCGTTCGACTCGGTGATTTCCGACACGATGCGGATCGTGTACGGGAACTCTTCCATGGTCGGCATGACCGCGAGCACGCCGCGCTTGGCGAGGCGGCCGTGGCCGATTTCGCGACGCTTCGGGCCCATCATGCGGCCGGCTTCACCGACCGAGTAAGGCGGGAAGTTGTAATGGAACAGGAAGTGTTCCTTGTACTCGCCCGAGACGGCGTCGATGATCTGGCCGTCGCGCGCGGTGCCGAGGGTGGCGACCACGATGGCCTGGGTCTCGCCGCGGGTGAACAGCGAGGAGCCGTGGGTACGCGGCAGCACGCCGACGCGCGAGGCGATCGGACGCACGGTGTCGAGGGCGCGGCCGTCGATGCGGACCTTGGTGTCGAGCACCGAGTTGCGCATGGTCTGGTATTCGAGCTCGCCGAATTCCTTCGACAGCTCCGAGGTGCTCCAGCCGTCGGCTTCGGCGCGGCCGGCCAGGCGCTGCAGCACGTCCTTCTTGATCGCGCCGATGGCGTCGCGGCGCTGCAGCTTGTCGCGCACCTGGAAGGCGGCGTTGAGCTGGTCGCCCACGGCTTCCTTGAGCGCGGCGATGAGCGCTTCGTTCTTCGCCGGAGCTTCCCACGTCGACGGCTTGGTGCCGGCTTCGACGACGAGCTCGTTGATGATGTTGATGACCTTCTGCATCTCGCGATGGCCGAACATCACCGCGCCGAGCATGACGTCCTCGGACAGCATCTTGGCTTCGGATTCGACCATCAGCACCGCGTTCGAGGTACCGGCGACGACCAGCTCGAGCTCGGAGTCGGCCAGCTCGGCGGCGGTCGGGTTGAGCAGGTACTGACCGTTCTTGTAACCGACCTTGGCGGCGCCGATCGGCCCCTGGAACGGGGTGCCGGCCAGCGCGAGCGCGGCCGAGGCACCGATCAGGGCCGGGATGTCGCCGTCGATTTCCGGATTCATCGACATGACCGTGGCGATGATCTGGACTTCGTTACGGTAGTCCTCCGGGAACAGAGGACGGATCGGACGGTCGATCAGACGCGAGATCAGCGTTTCCTTCTCGGTCGCACGGCCTTCGCGCTTGAAGAAGCCGCCCGGGATGCGACCGCCGGCGTAGAACTTCTCCTGGTAATCCACGGTGAGCGGGAAGAAGTCCTGGCCCTCGCGCGCGCTCTTGGCGGCGACGGCGGTCACCAGCAGCACGGTGTCCTCCATCTTGACGATGACGGCGCCGCCGGCCTGACGGGCGATTTCGCCGGTCTCCAGGGTCACCTGATGGTTGCCGTACTGGAAGGTCTTGGTAATTTTTGCCACGTTGGGTTCCTTCGGTTCGATACGTTCCGGTCGGGGCCCTTGCCCCACCCGGTCGGCCGCCGTAACGGCCTGCGGTTTGGTGTGCATCCTGGCCAGGTATCCGCCCTGGCCGGTCGCGCGGTCCGGCGGCGCCGGACCCGGGCCGAAGCGGTCCTGTAGACCGAACGGCTGGCGCTGCATCCTGCATCGCCGCGGGCGCGGTTCCGGAGATTCCGATCCCGCAAAAGAAACCGCGGCGCATCGCTGCGCCGCGGTCGGTATCGTTTAGCGGCGCAGACCGAGCTTCTCGATCAGGGCCTTGTAACGCTCGTTGTCTTTCCGCTTCAGGTAGTCGAGCAGGCTGCGGCGGCGGTTGACCATCTGCAGCAGGCCGCGCCGGCTGTGGTGGTCCTGCTTGTGCAGCTTGAAGTGACCGGTGAGCTGTTCGATGCGAGCGGTGAGCAGGGCGACCTGGACTTCCGGCGAGCCGGTGTCGTTGGCGCCGCGCTTGTTATCTTCGATGACTTTGCTGGTGTCGATGGACATGATCTTCTCTTCCGATGCGCGGCCCGCAGAAGCGAATCGGTCGCGGCATTGCCGCCCCGACGCACCGCCTGGCCCGCCGTTTGCTATTGAGTAGGGATGCCGTTCAAGCCGAAGTGCTTGGGAAGTGCTTGAAAAGCGGCGGAATTGTACCAGCCCGCGGCGGCGAATGCGACCTGAATCGCGGCCCGATGCGCAAGCGGCCTGGGCTGCGCGGGGCAGCGGCAAACGACCGGCATCGATGCGGGGCCCGGCCGCCATGGCGCTCAGAGCTTCGGTCCTTGGGCCGCGCCGCGTTCAGCTTCGGTCTTCGGCTCCGGGCTGTTGCTGCGGTGCAGCTTGCGACGGCCGATGCCGGAGCCGGGACCTCCCGGGGGCTCGGTCCGCCGCTGCCGGCCGGCCTGGAACCGCTAGCGCACCGGCTGGCTTTCGGTCGGATCGGGGGCCGGTCCGCCGTCGGCTCCGGTCGGACCAGCCCCGGTCGGACCGGCCTTGGCGCGCGCCTGCCGGATGGCCTCGGTCATGGCGCTGATGTCGCCCTTGAGCTGCAGCCGCCATTGGCCGTCGATCCTGCGCACGCTGACCACGCCCATGGTGGTCAGGCGGGTCTGCGCCGGCCCCATGCGCACGCTGGTGCGGGTCACCGCGTGGTACTGGTCCTCGCCTTCGGCGACGCCGCCCACCACCTGCACGCTCTCGACCTTGGCCCCGGCCATATTGCTGACGGCGCCGCTCAGGAAGGCGGCGAAAAACTCCGCATCGTCCAGGCGTTTGATCTGTTCGAGGTTCTTGCCGCCGAACATCGCCGCGATATTCGGATCGTCGGGCGACATTTCGATGGCCTCGCCGAGAAACCCGCGCATATGCTTGAGCGCGACCGGGTCCATCAGCCGGGCCAGGCACGGCCAGTCCGCGCGGCGACTGCACTGCGCGGTGGCTTCGACCACCGCTTCCGGGCTATGGGTATCGACGGCGGCCGCTACCGCCCAGGCGGGCGCCGCGGCGGCGGTCAGTGCCGTCGCCAGCATCAGGTTCAAGCGCTTCATCATCGATCCCCTACTCCGTCCATGGACACGCCGAATGCCGGCGGCCCTTACGCGTCCGTGCCGGACGCCTGTTCCCGGGCGACGCTGGCCGCGCCCGGGCTGCCGCTCAAGACCGTCCAGCGGAACAGCCGCTGCGGTTGCAGGCGCTGCTGCTCGTCGCGGTGGCCCAGGCCCAGGCAACGGCCGTCGGCGCCGAACACCACCACCATCCCAGGCTCGCCCTCGACACCGGCCACCGACTGACCGTAACCGAGCCGGCGCTGGCCGTCGGCGTCCAGGTGCACCTGCGGGAACGCGGTCAGGCCGGCCTCGATCGGCAGCAGGCAGGCGTCGAGTTCGGACTCGCCGCGCTCTGCCAGCGCGCGCAACTCGTCCAGGGTGTACATGCGCGGCTGCACGAAGGGTTCGACCCAGAGCCGGCGCAGCGTGGCCACGTGCGCGCCGCAGCCCAGGCGCTCGCCCAGGTCGCGCACCAGGCTGCGCACGTAGGTGCCCGAGCCGCATTCGACCCGTAGCTTCAGGCGCGCGCCGTCGCGCTCCAGCAGGTCCAAGGCGTGCACGCTGACGTCGCGCTCGGGGGCCTCGATGGCCTCACCGCGGCGCGCCTTCGCGTACAGCGGTTCGCCGCCCTGCTTGAGCGCCGAATAGATCGGCGCGCGCTGGCGGATCTCGCCGCGCAGCGGCACCAACGCGGCTTCGATCGCCGCATCGTCGAGTTCCGGCACCGGCCGTTCCAGCAGGGTCGCGCCGTCGGCGTCGTCGGTGTCGGTGACCGCGCCGAGCACGGCCACGGTCTCGTAGGCCTTGCGCGCACCCAGCAACAGGCCGGCGATCTTGGTCGCCTCGCCGAAGCACAGCGGCAGCAAGCCGGTCGCGAGTGGATCCAGGCTGCCGGTGTGGCCGCCCTTCTCGGCGCGGAACATATGCCGCACCTGCTGCAGGGCCTGGTTGGAACTCAGGCCCGGCGGCTTGTCGAGCAGCAACAGGCCGTCCAGGGCCCGGAACACGGTGCGGGGCTTCTTGCTCATGCGGGCATTGTAGGAGCGATGACGGCCGGCACCAGCCCGGCAGGCGGGTACGGGGCGCGACGCGGTGGAAGGGGGATAGGCCACCATCCCGCTGTGGGAGCGGCGTGAGTCGCGATCGCGCATCCGCGACCGCATCGCCAGTTGGAGTGCCGTTCGAGTACCGATAGCGGCTCACGCCGCTCCCACAGGAAGCCAGGCGGCGCGAGGCCGGTCGAGAGGCGATCAGTCCTGCCCGGACTCCGGTTCCTGCGGCGGCAGATCGCGCAGCAGGTTGTCGATGCGTTCGCCGCGATCGACCGAGTCGTCGTAGTGGAAATGCAGTTCCGGCACGTGCCGCAGCTTCATCGCCTTGCCGAGCTGGAAGCGGATCTGCGGCGAGAGTTCCTTCAGCGCCTTGACCGCTTCCTTGGAACGCTCGGTCTGCAGAGCGGTCACGAACACCTTGGCATGAGCCAGGTCGCGCGTGACCTCGACATCGGACACGCTGACCGACGGCAGGGAATGCTCGCGCACGGCCTCGTGCACGATCCGGCCCAGCTCGCGACGGAGCTGGGCGGAAACGCGATCGCTGCGATAGAACGTCTTCTGCGCCATTTCGATTACAGCGTGCGCTGCACTTCGATACGCTCGAAGCACTCGATCTGATCGCCCGGCTTGACGTCGTTGTACGCCTTCACGCCGATGCCGCACTCGGTACCGTTACGCACTTCGTCGACGTTCTCCTTGAAGCGGCGCAGCGATTCCAGCTCGCCCTCGAAGACCACTGCGTTGTCGCGCAGCACGCGGATCGGCTTGGAGCGCTTGACCACGCCTTCGACCACCATGCAGCCGGCGACCGCGCCGAACTTGGAGCTGCGGAACACGTCGCGCACTTCGGCGATGCCGATGATCTCTTCGCGGATCTCGACGCCGAGGATGCCCGACGCCACCTGCTTCACCTGGTCGATCACGTCATAGATGATCGAGAAGTAGCGCAGGTCGACGCCGTTGCCTTCGATGATGCGACGCGCCGAGGCGTCGGCACGGACGTTGAAGCCGATCACGGTGGCCTTGGCGGTGGCCGCGGCGTTGGCGTCGGACTCGGTGATGCCGCCCACGCCGGAGCTGATCACGTTGATGCGGATCTGGTCGTTGGACAGCGCCATCAGCGACTGACGCAGCGCTTCCACCGAACCCTGCACGTCGGCCTTGATGACCAGGTTGAGGCTCAGCTGGCCCTCGCCCTTGCCCATCTGGGCCATGATGTCTTCCATGCGGTTGCCGGCGGCGGCGACCAGGCGCGATTCGCGGCGCTTGGCGTCGCGCTGCTGCGCCACGTCCTTGGCCAGGCGCTCGTCCTCGACCACGACGAAGTCGTCGCCGGCATCGGGCACGCCCGACAGGCCCAGCACCTGCACCGGGATCGACGGGCCGGCGGATTCCACCTGCTTGCCGGTCTCGTCGAACAGCGCGCGCACACGGCCGTACTGCACGCCGCAGACGAGGTAATCGCCCTTCTTGAGCTGACCCTGCTGGACCAGCACGGTCGCGACCGGGCCGCGGCCCTTGTCGAGCGCGGATTCGATCACCGTACCGGTGGCGCGGCCGATCGGCACCGCACGCAGTTCCAGCACTTCGGCCTGCAGCGAGATCGCGTCGAGCAGATCGTCGACGCCGTCGCCGGTCTTGGCCGACAGTTCGACCATCTGGGTGTCGCCGCCGAAATCCTCGGCGACCACTTCTTCGGCCAGCAGTTCGTTCTTGACCCGCAGCGGGTCGGCGCCGGACTTGTCGATCTTGTTGATCGCCACGATCAGCGGAACGCCGGCCGCCTTGGCGTGCTGCACGGCTTCCTTGGTCTGCGGCATGACGCCGTCGTCCGCGGCCACCACCAGCACCACGATGTCGGTCAGCTTGGCGCCGCGCGCGCGCATCGAGGTGAAGGCCGAGTGGCCGGGCGTGTCGAGGAAGCTGATCACGCCGCGAGCGGTTTCGACGTGGTACGCGCCGATGTGCTGGGTGATGCCGCCGGCTTCGCCCGAGGCGACCTTGGTTCGGCGGATGTAGTCCAGCAGCGAGGTCTTGCCATGGTCGACGTGACCCATGATCGTGACCACCGGCGGACGCGCGACGCGGTCGCCCTGCACTTCCTCGGCATGCGCGATCAGCGCGTCCTCGGCGGCGTTGACGTTAGTGCGGACCACGGTGTGGCCGAGTTCTTCGGTCACCAAGGCCGCGGTGTCGTAGTCGATGCCCTGGTTGATGGTCGCCATGACGCCCATCTTGAACAGCGCCTTGACCACGTCGCCGCCCTTGAGCGCGAGCTTCTGGGCCAGGTCGGCGACCGTGATGGTCTCGCCGATCGCGACTTCGCGCACGATCGGCGCGGTCGGACGCGAGAAGCCGTGGGCGCCGCCGCCGGAGCGGCTCTGCTCGGCCTGACGGCGCGGCTTGGACTTGCCGCGGGTGCTGCTGGTGCGGCGCGCGCGGTCGGTGGCGCTCAGGTGCAGCTGACCGGCGAAACGGTTGGCGGCATCGTCGTCCTCGACCCCAGCGACCATCGCGTGCGAGCCGCGGGTCTTGTGGCGCGGCGCATTGTGATCGACGCGGGCCGGTTCCGGACGCGCGGGCGCCGGTTTCGGATGGCCGTGGCCGTGCGTGGCCGGGGGCTTGCGCACCGGAGCCTCGTCTTCCGCGGCCGGGGCGATCGCGCTGGCGTCGGCGAGCTTGGCCTTCTGCTCCTCCTCGGCCTTGGCGCGCGCAGCCTCTTCGGCTTCGCGGCGCGCGGCATCGGCGGCATCGGCACGACGCTTGTCGACCTCGGCCAGCTTCTGCTGCTCAGCCAGGTTGCGCTGCTTGGACTCTTCGAGCTTGCGCAGGATCTCGGCGCGCTCGTCGCTCGGGTCGCCCTGGGCCTCGTTCGGCTTGACCAGGGTGACCTTCTTGCGCACGACCACGTCGACGGTGGTGCGGTTCTTGCCGCCACCGACGGTGAGTTCCTGCTTGCGGCTGCGGTTAAGCGTGATCTTCTTCGCCGCTTCGCTCTCTTCGGCAGGCTTGTCGACCTTGCCGTGCGAGCGCTTCAGGAAGCCGAGCAGCTTTACTTTCTCGATGCTGGTCACGACCTGGTCGGGGCCGCTGAAGCTCATGCCGGCCTCGGCCAGCTGCTCCAGCAACTTTTCGACCGGCGTGTTCACCAGTTCGGCCAGCTTGCGGATGGTGGTTTGCTGCGACATTCGGTGTCCGTTTCCTTCGTGGCGCGGGACGTGTCCCGCGCGTGGTGGCGCCATTCTAGCCCTGCGCAGCGCCCAACACCTCGGCGCCGCACAGGCCCGGATGGCCTGCCCGCGGACCGGGCCCATGCCCGGTCCAGCGAAGCCGGATCAGGGCGTTGGCCTCGATCCGGGGTGCCGGAAGACGCCCGCCAGGGGCCTCTTCCGACCTGAAGCTAAATCCTCACTCGAACCAGTGCTTGCGCGCTTCCATGATCAGGGCCGCGGCGCGGGCCTCGTCCACACCTTCGATATCGGTCAGTTCGTCGGTCGCCAGGTCGGCCAGGTCGTCGCGCGTGACCACGCCACGGCCGGCCAGCACGAAGGCGAGCTCGTCGTCCATGCCTTCCAGCGACAGCAGATCCTCGGCCGGCTGATGCTCGTCCACCTCTTCCTCGGCGGCCAGAGCTTCGTTCAGCAGCGCGTCGCGGGCGCGGGCGCGCAGCTCCTCGACGATGTCCTCGTCGAAGCCTTCGACCGCGAGCAGCTCGCCGACCGGCACGTAGGCGATTTCCTCGACCGTGCTGAAGCCTTCCGAGACCAGGATGCCGGCGATTTCCTCGTCGACCTCGAGCTTGTCCTGGAACAGCTGGCGCGCGGCGGTCTGCTCGGCCTCGGACTTGGCGGTGACCTGGTCCTGGGTCATGACATTGAGCTGCCAGCCCGACAGGCGGCTGGCCAGGCGCACGTTCTGGCCGCCCTTGCCGATCGCCTGGGCCAGACGGTCCTCGGCCACGGCCAGGTCCATCGAATGCTTTTCTTCGTCGACGATGATCGACTGCACTTCCGCGGGCGCCATCGCGTTGATGACGAACTGGGCCGGGTTGTCCGACCACAGCACGATGTCTACGCGCTCGCCGTTGAGCTCGTTCGACACCGCCTGCACGCGCGAACCGCGCATGCCGATGCAGGCGCCGATCGGATCGGTGCGGTTGTCGTGCGCGAGCACGGCGATCTTGGCGCGATCGCCCGGATCGCGCGCGCAGGCCTTGATCGACACCAGGCCCTGGCCGACTTCCGGCACTTCGAGCTTGAACAGCTCCATCATGAATTCCGGGGCGGCGCGGCTGATGAACAGCTGCGGGCCGCGCGGCTCGGTGCGCACGTCGAACAGGTAGCCGCGGACGCGGTCGCCGGCGCGCAGCACGTCGCGCGGGATGCCCTTGTCCTTCGGGATGATCGCCTCGGCGTTGCCGCCCAGGTCGACGTAGATGTTGCCGCGCTCCACGCGCTTGACGATGCCGGTGACCAACTCGCCGACGCGGTCCTTCCACTGGTCGACGACCTGGGCGCGCTCGGCTTCGCGCACTCGCTGCACGATCACCTGCTTGGCGGCCTGGGCGGCGATGCGGCCGAAGTCCGGATTCTCGATCTGCTCTTCGATGTAGTCGCCGACTTCGACGCCTTCGACTTCGTCGATCGCGTCCATCAGGCGCACCTGGCGGTCGGGCGATTCCATCACCACGTCGTCGGCCACGACTTCCATGCGACGGAACGTCTCGTAGCTGCCGTCCTTCTGATCGATGGAGACGCGCACCAGCACGTCTTCGTCGTGGTAGCGCTTCTTGGCGGCGGACGCCAACGCGGCCTCGATGGCCTCGAAGATGACCTCGCGCGGCACGCCCTTTTCGTTGGCGACCGCATCAACTACCAGCAACAGTTCCTTGCTCATCTCGTCACTCCGCACGGGTCGGCTCGCGGGCCGCCGGCTCTAGGGTTGGTTAATGCTCGTTAGACTGCCAATTCGTCGCGAAGCCTGGTTCTTATGAAGCCTTGGGCTTCGCCGGTTTGTTCTTGCCGTCTTTGGGCTTCGGCTTGCCCGGCTTGGTCGGCGCCAGACCCAGCGCCGCCCAGTCCGGAACCAGGCGCGCCTTGTCGATGTTCGAGAACGGCACGCTGAAACGCGCGCCGTCGATCGCGAACACCACCTGCGCGCCTTCCACGCCGACGATCTCGCCCTGCAGCCTGCGCCGGCCCTCGTGCGGCAGCTTCAGGCCGACCTTGGCGGTCTCGCCGGCGAAGCGCACGTAGTGCTCCAGCGCGAACAGAGGGCGGTCGATGCCCGGCGAAGACACTTCGAGGGTGTAATTGCCGCTGATCGGATCTTCGACGTCGAGCTGGGCCGACACTTCGCGGCTCACCGCTTCGCAATCTTCGATGGTGACCAGACGCGGCTCGCCGTCGGCGCCGCCGGCGTCGTCGGGCACGTCGATGTACAGGCGCAGCACCGCGCTGCCGGGCGACGGCAGGTATTCGGCACCGAGCAGCTCCACGCCCAGCGAACGGATCGTCGGGGCGAGCATCGCGGCGATTTGGACTGCTTTATCCGACACGCGCATGACTCCTGCAGCTTCGATCGACCGACAGCGCTTGCGGGATCGATCGCTTCGTTGAACGTTGTTTGCGAAAACCGAACGCGAAAAACAACAAGGGGCCCGGTGGGCCCCTTGTCCGTACAACTGGATTTCGGTGTGACGGCGCGAGCAGAGCGCCATCACAAAGCCCGACCTGGTTCGAAAAGAAAGCCTCAGTGACGAGGCTTTCTGCTAACCGCCGTTGAACCGGCGGCTTCGAACCGAAGCTGGTAGCGGGGGCAGGATTTGAACCTGCGACCTTCGGGTTATGAGCCCGACGAGCTGCCAGACTGCTCCACCCCGCATCAGGCCGACCATCATAACGGCCGGCTAACCTTCCTGCAAGCCCGCATTCACTTTTATTTCAACATCCAGTGATTGGGGTTTGCCGCGACACACAACATGTAGGCGAGCGGCCGGTTTTCAAGCGCCGGCCGCAATTAAAAATCTCAGCCCGCAAAAGCCTTCTGGCACCAGGCCATGATCGGGTTCCAGGCCAGGCCCAGCGCCAACAGCGCCAGGGCGTTGACGCCGAACACCACGTTCAAGGGACGGTCCTCGCGCAGCGCCGGCAGCTCGCCGTCGGGCTCGTCGAAGTACATCGCCTTGATCACGCGCAGGTAGTAGAAGGCGCCGACCACCGCGAACACGATGCCCACGATCGCCAGCCACAGCATCCCGCCCTGCAGCGCGGCGCGCAGCACGGCGAGCTTGGCCCAGAAGCCCAGGAACGGCGGCAGGCCGGCCAGCGAGGCCATCACGCACAGGATCAGGCCGGCCATCCACGGGCTGCGCGCGTTGAGGCCCTTGTAGTCGTCGATCCGGTCGGCCTCGAAACCGCGGCTGGACATCACCACGATCGCGCCGAAGGCCGCGGCCGACATCAGCGAGTAGCTGATCGCGTAGAACATCGCCGCCGCCAGTCCCTGCTCGCCGCCGCCGGCGATGCCCAGGAACAGGAAGCCCACGTGCGAGACCGTCGAATAGGCCAGCAGGCGCTTGAGGTTGGTCTGGACCAGCGCGCTGAGGTTGCCGATCGCCAGCGACATCACCGCCAGCCAGGCCAGGGCCAGGCGCCAGTGGTCGTCGAGCGGGCCGGCGCCGACCTCGAGCAGACGGTAGGTCATGCCGAACGCGGCCAGCTTGGGCGCCGAGCCGATGAACAGGGTGATCGGGGTCGGCGCGCCCTGATAGACGTCGGGCAGCCACATGTGGAACGGCGCGGCGCCGAACTTGAAGGCGATGCCGGCGACCACGAACACCACGCCGGTGATCAGCATCAGCGAGGACGGATTGCCGTAGGCGCTGGCGCCGATCTGGCCCAGGTCCAGCGAACCGGTGGCGCCGTAGATCAATGACAGGCCGTACAGCAGCAGGCCCGAGGCCAGCGCACCGAGCACGAAGTACTTGATCGCCGCTTCCGAGGCCAGCGGGCTGTCGCGGTCGATCGCGACCAGCGCGTACGAGCACAGGGCCAGCATTTCCAGGCCGAGGTAGACCATCACCAGGCTGCCGGCCGAGACCAGCAGCATCATGCCGGCGGTCGCGAACAGCATCAGCACCGCGACCTCACCCTTGTACAGCTCGCGCTCGCGCAGGTAAGACCAGGTGTAGATCATCGACAGCACGCTGACCACGCCGATCGCCAGCTTGAGTACGTCGGCGGTGGTGTCGCGCACGAACATGCCGCTGAGCACAGTGCCCTGCCCGCCCACGCCGAACGCCACCAGCGCGGTCGCCGCGACCAGCACCGCGATCGCGAAGGCGTGGCTGAAGATGCGGCGGCGCTCGGGGACGAACAGGTCGATCATTAGCAGCGCGAACGCGCCGAGGATCACCACCAGCTCGGGCAGCAACGGCATCAGGTCGGCGAGTCCTCGTACAGGCATGTTCATGCGTTACAGCCCCATCTGCAGCTTGGAGGTGGCGATCTGCGTCGCCAGGTTGGCGATCGCCGGTTCCATCAGGTCGGTCAGCGGCTTGGGCCAGATGCCCAGGATCAGCACGCCGGCGGCGAACACGCCCAGGACCAGGGCCTCGCGCGGGTTGATGTCTTCCAGTTCGGCGACGTGGGCGTTGCCGACCTCGCCCCAGATGGTGCGCTTGACCAGCCACAGGGTATAGGCGGCGCCGATGATCAGGGTGGTCGCCGCGGCGAAAGCGATCATCGGGTGCTTCTGGAACGCGGCCAGGATGACCATGAACTCGCCGACGAAGCCCGAGGTGCCCGGCAGGCCGGAGTTGGCCATGGCGAACAGGACCACGAACGCGGCGAACCAGGGCATCACGTTGGCGACGCCGCCGTAGTCCTTGATCATGCGGCTGTGCATGCGGTCGTAGAGCACGCCGACGCAGGTGAACATCGCGCCCGACACGAAGCCGTGGCTGATCATCTGCACCATCGCGCCCTGCAGGCCCAGGCGGGCGGCGTCGACGTTGCCGTAGTCGCGGACCAGGGCGAAGGAGATGAAGGTGCCCAGGGTTACGAAGCCCATGTGCGAGACCGACGAGTACGCGATCAGCTTCTTCATGTCCTCCTGGACCAGCGCGACCAGGCCGACGTAGACCACCGCGATCAGGCTCAGCGCGATCACCAGCCAGGCCCACTCCTGCCCCGCGTCCGGCACCACCGGCAGGGTGAAGCGCAGGAAGCCGTAGCCGCCGATCTTCAGCATGATCGCGGCCAGGATCACCGAACCGGCGGTCGGTGCCTCGACGTGCGCGTCCGGCAACCAGGTGTGGACCGGGAACATCGGCACCTTGACCGCGAACGCGATCAGGAACCCGAAGAACAACCACATCTGCTCGGTCGCGGTCAGCGGCAGGGTGTACCAGTCGGCCAGCTGCCAGCTGCCGCTCTTGAGGTACAGGTAGATCAGCCCGACCAGCATGAACACCGAGCCGAGGAAGGTGTACAGGAAGAACTTCACCGCGGCGTAGACGCGGCGCGGGCCGCCCCAGACGCCGATGATGATGAACATCGGGATCAGCATGCCCTCGAAGAACACGTAGAACAGCATCGCGTCCATGGCCGAGAACACGCCCACCATCAGGCCCTCCAGGACCAGGAAGGCGGCGTAGTACTGGCTCACGCGCTTGTCGACCGAGCCCCAGGCGCTGATCAGCACCAGCACCGTGGTCAGGGTGGTCAGCGCGATCAGGGCGATCGAGATGCCGTCGACGCCGAGGTGGTAGCGGATGTCGTAGGCCGGGATCCAGGCGCGATCCTCGACGAACTGCATGCCGGCGTTGGCGGCGTCGAAGCCGGTGAACAGGAACACGCTCAGGGCCAGGGTGATCAGGCCGATGGCCAGCGCGAACCAGCGCGCGGAACCGGCGCGCTGGTTGCCGAACGCCAGGGTGGCCAGGCCGCCGACGATCGGCAGCCAGATGATCGCCGACAGCAGGTGCGTGCTCAGCAAGGGGGGCGTGCTCAGGGAAACCACGCTCAGCAAGGGCTCGGGGCTCACGTCTCGGTCCTTGTCCTGTTAGCGCCAGTAACGAATCAGCACGGCCAGCAGTGCAATCAGGCCGAGGATCATCGCGAAGGCATAGTGATAGAGATAACCGGATTGCACGCGGCGCACGATTCCGGCGACGAGGTCGACCGCGCGCGCGCTGCCCTCGACGATGCCGCCGTCGATGACGCGGCTGTCGACTTCGCGCGAGGCCTTGCCCAGGCGCACGCCACCGGCGGCGAAGCCGTCGATCCAGAGCTTGTCGAAGCCGTACTTGTTCTCGAGCACGCGCACCGGCCAGGCGAACATCCGGCGCGCCTTGGCGGGCAGTTCGGGCTTCCACCAGTACATGATCGTGGCCAGGACGAAGCCGGAGAAGGCCAGCAAGAAGGCCGGAGCCGTGAGGCCGTGCAGGGCGAACTTGAGCGGACCGTGCCAGGCTTCCTCGCCGACCAGGGCGACGGTGTCGCGCGCCGGCGCCAAGTCGATCGAGCCCAGGAAGAACGGCAGCTGCTGGACGTGACCGGCCCAGTCGGTGCCGAACAGCATCGGACCCGCGGTGAAGTAGCCGATCAGCACCGACGGGATCGCCAGCAGGATCAGCGGCAGCGTGACCACCCAGGGCGACTCGTGCGGCTCGTGCGCGCCGTGGTGGCCATGGTCGTCGTGGGCATGCTCGTCATGGGCATGTCCGTCGTGCGCATGCTCATCGTGGGCGTGCGCGTCGTGATGCGCGTCGTGACCGTGATCGGCGTGGGCGTCGCGGAAACGCTCCTTGCCGTGGAAGGTCATGTAGAGCAGACGGAAGCTGTAGAACGCGGTCACGAAGGCGCCCAGCAGCACCGCCCAATAGGCGTACTGCGCGACCCAGGTCGCGTGCGCGTCGGTGGTGGCGTGGTGCGCGGCCTCGATGATGGTGTCCTTCGAATAGAAACCCGAGAAGAACGGCGTGCCGACCAGGGCCAGCGTGCCCAGCAGGCTGGTCCAGTAGGTGATCGGCATGTACTTGCGCAGGCCGCCCATCTTGCGCATGTCCTGCTCGTGATGCATGCCGATGATCACCGAGCCCGCGGCCAGGAACAGCAGCGCCTTGAAGAAGGCGTGGGTCATCAGGTGGTAGACCGCCGACGAGTACGCCGACACGCCCAGCGCCACGGTCATGTAGCCCAGCTGGGACAGGGTCGAGTACGCGACCACGCGCTTGATGTCGTTCTGGACGATGCCCATCAGGCCGGTCCAGAACGCGGTGGTGGCGCCGATGAACAGCACGAAGTTGAGCGCGGTCTGCGACAGCTCGAACAACGGCGACATGCGCGCGACCATGAAGATGCCCGCGGTGACCATGGTCGCGGCGTGGATCAGGGCCGAGATCGGGGTCGGGCCTTCCATCGAGTCCGGCAGCCAGACGTGCAGCGGCACCTGCGCCGACTTACCCATCGCGCCGATGAACAGGCAGATGCAGATCGCGGTCGCGGCCGACCAGACCACCGGTTCGGCGGTGACCGACCAGGTCTGGCCGAACAGGCTGACCGTGCCGCCCCAGATGCCGATGGTGCGGCCGGCGATGTCGGTGGCCTTGGCGAACACCACGCCGTAGTCCAGCGAACCGGTCGCCCACAGCACGCCGGCGATGCCGAGCAGGAAGCCGAAGTCGCCGACGCGGTTGACCAGGAAGGCCTTGAGGTTGGCGAACACCGCGCTCGGGCGCTTGAACCAGAAGCCGATCAGCAGGTACGACACCAGGCCCACCGCTTCCCAGCCGAAGAACAGCTGCAGGAAGTTGTTGCTCATGACCAGCATGAGCATCGAGAAGGTGAACAGCGAGATGTAGCTGAAGAAGCGCTGGTAGCCGGGGTCCTCGGCCATGTAGCCGATGGTGTAGACGTGCACCAGCAGCGAGACGAAGGTGACCACCACCATCATCATCGCGGTGAGCTTGTCGACCATGAAGCCGACATTGGCCTCGATGCCGCCGACCTGGAACCAGGTGTAGATGTTCTCGTTGAACGGGATCGCGGCCTGCGCCAGCAGCTGCCACAGCACATAGCACGACAGCGCGCAGCTGACCGCGACGCCGAGGATGGTGACGGTGTGCGAACCCGCACGGCCGACCTGACGACGGAACAGGCCGGCGACGATCGCGCCCAGCAGCGGCGCGAGCACGATGGCGAGCAGGACGGACTTGGAGAGTACGACGGGTTGCATGCCGGTCAGCCCTTCATCGAGTCGATTTCAGCGACGTTGATCGTGCGCCGGTTGCGGAACAGCGTGACCAGGATCGCCAGGCCGATGGCGGCCTCGGCGGCGGCGACGGTCAGGATAAAGAACACGAACACCTGACCGGCCGGATCGGCCAGCTGGCGCGAGAACGCGACGAAGTTGATGTTGACCGCGAGCAGCATCAGCTCGATCGACATCAGCAGCACGATTACGTTCTTGCGATTGAGGAAGATGCCGGCGACGCTGATGCAGAACAGCACCGCGCCCAGCGCGAGATAGTGGCCCAGGGCCAGACCGGCTCCGAAGAATTCGCTCACGGCTTGGCCTCCTCGGCGGGCGCTTCGGGTTCCGGCGGCAGCGGCTTGACCGCGTCCATCTTGACCATGCGCAGGCGGTCGCTGGCGCGGACGCGCGCCTGCTCGGACGGGTTCTGGTGCTTGGCGCCCGGACGGCGGCGCAGGGTCAGCATGACCGCGGCGATCACCGCCACGGTCAGGATCACCGCAGCGACCTCGAACGGCAGCAGGAATTCGGTGAACAGCGCGCGCGCCAGCCAGGCGGTGTTTTCGCCGCCGGACGGGTCGGCGGTCAGCGGCGTGGCGACGTTGGCCTTGACCCCGATCAGGGTCAGCATCTCGACCAGCATCACCACCGCGACCAGCAGGCCGACCGGCAGGTAGCGCACGTAGCCCTCGCGCAGCGGCGCGACATCGATGTCGAGCATCATCACGACGAACAGGAACAGCACCATCACCGCGCCGACGTAGACCAGGATCAGGGCCACGCCGAGGAACTCGGCGCCGGCGATGATCCAGACGCAGGCGACAGAGAAGAAGGTCAGCACCAGGCTGAGTGCGGCGTGCACCGGGTTCTTGACGCTGATCACCGCCACGGCGGCGGCCGTGGCCGCGAAGGCGAAGACGAAGAAAGCGATCTGGGCGAGATCCATATCGGGCACTCAGCGGAAGGCGGCGTCGGCAGCGCGGCGCTCGGCGATCTCGGTCTCGAGACGGTCGCCGATCGCCAGCAGCTGCTGCTTGGTGACGATGTTCTGTCCGCGCTGGTCGAAGTGATATTCGTGGATGTGGGTCTCGACGATCGAGTCGACCGGGCAGGACTCCTCGCAGAAACCGCAGAAGATGCACTTGAACAGGTCGATGTCGTAACGCGTGGTGCGGCGGGTACCGTCCTCGCGCTTGGTCGAGTCGATGGTGATCGCCAGCGCCGGGCACACGGCCTCGCACAGCTTGCAGGCGATGCAGCGCTCTTCCCCGTTGGGATAGCGGCGCAGCGCATGCACGCCGCGGAAGCGCGGCGACTGCGGCGTCTTCTCCATCGGGTACATCAGCGTGTACTTGGGCTTGAACAGGTACTTGAGCGTCAGCCCAAGGCCCTGCGCCAGCTCGATGAGCAGCAGGCTCTTGAAGTAGGAAACGATGCGATTCATGTCTTGAGCCTGTCCTTACACGCCCGGCTGGAACACGTTGTAGTACGCCATGACGGCGACCACGCAGATCCAGGCGATGGTCAGCGGAATGAACACCTTCCAGCCCAGGCGCATGATCTGGTCGTAGCGGTAGCGCGGGAACGAAGCGCGGAACCAGATGAAGCAGCTGGCGAAGAAGAACACCTTCGCGAACAGCCACCACCAGCCGTCGACCGAGAGGAACGGAATGCCCAGGCCCTGGAACGGGCTCAGCCAGCCGCCGAGGAAGAAGATCGAGGTCAGGAAGCTGATCAGGATCATGTTCGCGTATTCGGCCAGGAAGAACAGCGCGAACGCCGAACCCGAATACTCGACCATGTGACCGGCGACGATTTCCGACTCGCCTTCGACCACGTCGAACGGCGCGCGGTTGGTCTCGGCCACGCCGGAGATGAAATAGACCACGAACAGCGGCAGCATCGGCACCATGAACCATTCCAGCGCGCCGGCGTTGCCGGACTGCGCCATCACGATGTCGGTGAGGTTGAGGCTGCCGGCGCCGACCATCACGCCGACCATGGCGAAGCCCATCGCGATCTCGTAGGACACGACCTGGGCCGCGGCGCGCATCGCGCCGAGGAAGGCGTACTTCGAGTTCGAGGCCCAGCCGGCCAGGATGATGCCGTACACGCCCAGCGAGGTCATCGCCAGCAGGTACAGCAGGCCGGCGTTGGCGTTGGACAGGACCACGCGGGTGTCGAACGGCACCACCGCCCAGGCCGCGAACGCGGGCGCCAGGGTCAGCAGCGGCGCCAGCTTGTACAGGAAGGGCTCGGCCTTGGCCGGCTGGATCACTTCCTTGAACAGCAGCTTGAACACGTCCGCGAAGGCCTGAAGGATGCCCATGCCGACGTACATCGGACCGCGGCGCACATGCATCCAGCCGATCAGCTTGCGCTCCCAGACCACGTAGAACGCGACGGTGATGATCACCGGCATCGCGATCAGCAGGATCTTCAGCACGATCCAGGCGACCGCGCCGGCGTTGCCGAACGACAGGAACCAGTCGCGCATCGGGTCGACCACCTGGGTGGTGAACATTCCGTCCGTCATGGCTTAGGCCCTCCCCGCCTGGACGCGACCGGCGCCGAGCGGCGCGGTGGCGCCGTGGCCGGTTTCGATCCAGATGGTGCCGCGCGCGACCTTGTCGCTGGTCGCGACCGGCAGGGTCGCGGTGCCGACGGCGGCGCTGAACTTGCCGACCGCACCGTCGGCCAGGCCGGCGGCCTGGGCGTCGAGCGGATGCAGCACGGCGCGCGGTTCGAGGTTGAGCGGATGCGATTGCAGGGCGGCGGCGCGGCGCACGGTGGCGTCGCTGCGGTAGATCGCGATGCTGGCCGCGACCTCGAAGCCCTCGCCCGCCGCGTTGGCGGCCTTGCCGGCGGCCGGCTTGAACGAGCGCGGCTCGATGCCGGCGCGCAGACCGGCCAGGTCGGTGAAGTCGAAGCCGGCCGCGCCGAGTTCGCCGCCGAGCGCGCGCAGCACGCGCCAGCCGGCGCGCGCCTGGCCCTGCAGCTTGCCGCCGGCGCTGGCGGCCTGGTCGCGACCGTCGAGGTTGGTCAGGGTGGCGTCGATTTCGGGCAACAAACCGATCGGCAGGATCACGTCGGCGACGGCACGGGTCGAGCGGCAGGCGTAGTGGCTGAAGGCCACGACCTGGGCCTGGCCGAGCGCCTTAAGCGCGCTGGCGGTGTCGGCGAAATCCAGGCCAGGCTCGATGCCGTAGATCAGGTAGGCGCCGCGCGCATCGGCGAGCATGCCCTGGGCGTCGCGCGCACTCGGCAGCACGCCGTGGCGGCTCAGGCCGAGCGCGTTGGCGCCCTGCGGGATGCGGCACAGCGCGGCACCGGTGGCGGCGGCGAAATCGGCCGCAGCGGCGCGGATGGCGGATGCGTACGGGCCGTTCTCGGCCAGAGCGCCGAGCACGATGGCGACGCGGGTACCGGCCTTGGCGGCGTCGCGCAGAGCGGCGTCGGCGAGCGCCGCGGCGAGCTGCGACGGCGCGACGATGTGCTTGCCGGCGATGTCGAAAGTGAAATCGAAGTCGACCGGATTGACCACGTGCACCTTGGCGCCGCGGGTCCAGGCCTTGCGCACGCGCTGATGCGCGAGCGGCAGTTCGTGGCGCAGATTGCTGCCCACGATCACGATCACGTCGGCCTGCGACAGTTCGGCGACCGGCATCGCGAAGGCTTCGGCGACGGCGGCGTCGGACAGGTCGTGCTGAGCGATGCGATGGTCGAGGTTGCCGGTACCCAGGGCCTGGGCCAGGCGCGCCAGCAGCGCGCCCTCCTCGTTCGAGGTCGCCGGATGCGCCAGGATGCCGAGGGCGTCGGCGCCGTTGTCGCGCAGGATCTTGGCGGCGCGCGAGAGCGCGTCTTCCCAAGTGGTCTCGCGCCACTCGCCGCCGTCCTTGACCATCGGCGCGGTCGCGCGGTCTTCGGCGTACAGGCCCTGGTGCGAATAGCGGTCGCGGTCCGACAGCCAGCACTCGTTGACCGCTTCGTTGTCGCGCGGCACCGAGCGCAGCACGTCGCCGCGGCGCACGTGCAGGAACAGGTTGCTGCCGAGCGCGTCGTGGTAACCCAGCGACTCGCGCGCGGTCAGTTCCCAGGGACGGGCCTGGAACTGGAACACCTTGTTGGTCAGCGCGCCGACCGGGCAGACGTCGATGACGTTGCCGGACAGCTCGGTGGTCAAAGGCTTGCCGTCGTAGGTGCCGATCTGCAGGTTCTCGCCGCGGTACATACCGCCGAGTTCGTAGGTGCCGGCGACTTCCGCGGTGAAGCGGACGCAGCGCGTGCACTGGATGCAGCGGGTCATCTCGGTGGCGACCAGCGGCCCCATGTCCTCGTCGGGCACCACGCGCTTGCGCTCGGCGAAGCGGCTGACCGAGCGGCCGTAGCCCATCGACAGGTCCTGCAGCTCGCACTCGCCGCCCTGATCGCAGATCGGGCAGTCCAGCGGGTGGTTGACCAGCAGGAATTCCATGACGTTGCGCTGCGACTTCAGCGCCTTGTCGCTGCGGGTGACGACCTTCATGCCGTCCATCACCGGCGTGGCGCAGGCCGGCGCCGGCTTGGGCATCTTCTCGACTTCGACCAGGCACATGCGGCAGTTGGCCGCGATGCTGAGCTTGTCGTGGTAGCAGAAGCGCGGGATCGGAATGCCGGCCTTGTCGGCGGCCTGGATGATCATCGAGCCCTTGGGCGCGGCCATCTCGACGCCGTCGATGAAGACGGTGACGTGATCCGGCGGCAGGTTCGGATTAACGGGTTGAGCGCTCACAGCGAGCCCCTCATCGAAGCGGCGTACGAGCCCCTTGAGGCAAGGGGCGCATTGTTCGGGCGCGACGCGCCCGGGCAATGGGGGTTCGGGGAGCGTGCAGCGCTCATGCGGCCACCTTTTCGACCGTGCCGGCGGCTTGATCGTCGACCAGGAAACGCTTGTTCACGATCGCGTACTCGAACTCGCTCCAGTAGTGGCGCAGGAAGCCCTGCACCGGCCACGCCGCGGCTTCGCCAAACGCGCAGATGGTATGGCCTTCGATCTGGCCGGCGGCGGCGCGCAGCATCTGCAGGTCGTCCAGCGTGGCCTGCTTCTCGACGATGCGGGTGAGCATGCGGTACATCCAGCCGGTGCCTTCGCGGCAGGGCGTGCACTGGCCGCAGCTTTCCTTGAAATAGAAGCGTGCGATGCGCTGGCAGGCACGAACCATGCAGGTGGTCTCGTCCATGACGATCACCGCGCCCGAGCCGAGGCCGGAACCGGCCTTCTGGATCGCGTCGTAATCCATGGTCAGGCCCATCATGGTCTCGCCCGGCAGCACCGGCATCGAAGAACCGCCCGGGATCACCGCCTTGAGCTTGCGGCCGCCGCGCATGCCGCCGGCCATCTGCAGCAGGTCGGCGAACGGCGTGCCCAGACGGACCTCGAAGTTGCCCGGATTGGCCACGTGGCCGGAGACCGAGAAAATCTTGGGGCCGCCGTTATTGGGCTTGCCGAGGTTGAGGAACCACTCGGCGCCGTTGCGGATGATCGCCGGCACCGAGGCGTAGGTCTCGGTGTTGTTGATCGTGGTCGGCTTGCCGTACAGGCCGAAGTTGGCCGGGAACGGCGGCTTGTAGCGCGGCTGGCCCTTCTTGCCTTCCAGCGACTCCATCAGCGCGGTTTCTTCGCCGCAGATGTAGGCGCCGGCGCCGAGCGCGCCGTAGATGTCGATGTCCACGCCGCTGCCGAGCACGTTCTTACCCAGCCAGCCGTGCTCGTAGGCTTCCTTCAGCGCCTGCTCGAAATGCTCGAACGGCTCGTGATGGAACTCGCCGCGCAGGTAGTTGTAGGCCACGGTCGAACCGGTGGCGTAGCAGGCGATCGCCATGCCCTCGACCACCGCGTGCGGGTTGTAGCGCAGGATGTCGCGGTCCTTGGCGGTGCCCGGCTCGGATTCGTCCGAGTTGCACAGGATGTACTTCTGGGTGCCGCTGCCCTTGGGCATGAAGCTCCACTTCAGGCCGGTCGGGAAGCCCGCGCCGCCGCGACCGCGCAGGCCCGAGCCCTTGACCATATCGACCACCTGGGCCGGATCGATCTTCTCGCTCAGGATCTTGCGCAGCGCCGCGTAGCCGCCGGTCTTGAGATAGTTCTCGTACGACCAGGGCGTGTCGAAATGCAGCGTCGTATAGACGACCTGATGCTCCTGCGGAGCCGGGCCGACCGGACCGTAGCCCTTGGAATAGTCGTGGTGATCGTGATGCGCCATCTGGCCCTGCCTCACTTCAGCCCGTCGAGAATCTCGTCCACCTTGGCGGTGTCGAGCTTCTCGAGGTAATGACCGTTGACGACGACCACCGGCGCGCCGCAGCACGCGGCCAGGCACTCTTCCTCGCGCTTGAGGAAGACCCGGCCGTCGGCGGTGGATTCGCCGAGCTTGCAGCCCAGCTTCTTCTCGGCGTGCCGGACCAGGTCCTCGGCGCCGTTGAGCCAGCAGCTGATATTGGTGCAGAAGGCGACGTTATGCCGGCCGACCTTCTCGGTCTCGAACATCGAATAGAAGCTCGCGACCTCGTAGGCCCACACCGGCGGCAGGTCCAGGTACTTGGCGACCGCGGCGATCAGCTCGTCGCTCAGCCAGCCGCCGTTCTGCTCCTGCGCGGCGTGCAGACCCTGCAGCACGGCCGAGCGCTTGCGATCCGGCGGGAACTTGCTCAGCCAGTGATCGATATGCGCGCGCGTCTTGTCCGACAGCGCGGCCATCGGATCGACATGCTGCGCGGTTTCGAAATTGCCTGTCGCCTTCATTCGTTCTTTTCCTCAATGATCGCCGCTCGCCCCGGGGCGATCAGCGGTCGATCTCGCCGAACACGACGTCGTAGGTGCCGATCATGGCCACCACGTCGGCCAGCATGTGGCCCTTCACGATCTCGTCCATCGAAGACAGGTGCGCGAAACCCGGCGCACGCAGCTTGCAGCGGAACGGCTTGTTGGCGCCGTCGGAGACCAGGTAGCAGCCGAACTCGCCCTTGGGCGCCTCGACCGCGGCGTAGGTCTCGCCGGCCGGCACGCAGTAGCCTTCCGAGAACAGCTTGAAGTGGTGGATCAGGGCTTCCATGTCGTCCTTCATTTCTTCGCGCTTGGGCGGCGCGACCTTGAAGTTGTCGACGATGACGGGGCCCGGATTGGCCTTCAGCCACTTCACGCACTGCTTGATGATGCGGTTGGACTCGCGCATTTCCGCGATCCGGACCAGGTAGCGGTCGTAGCAGTCGCCGTTGACGCCGACCGGGATGTCGAAATCCACCTCGGCGTACTTGGCGTAGGGCTGCTTCTTGCGCAGGTCCCAGGCGATGCCGGAGCCGCGGACCATCGGCCCGGTCATGCCCAGCGCCAGCGCCTGTTCCGGCGAGACCACGCCCACACCGACGGTGCGCTGCTTCCAGATGCGGTTGTCGGTCAGCAGGGTCTCGTACTCGTCGACGCGCTTGGGGAAGTCGTCGGTGAACGCGTCGAGGTAGTCCAACAGCGAGCCTTCGCGCCATTCGTTGAAGCGCTTGAGGCTGCTGCCCTTCTTCCACGGCGATTCGCGGTACTTGGGCATGCGGTCCGGCAGGTCACGGTAGACGCCGCCCGGACGGTAGTAAGTCGCATGCATGCGCGCGCCGCTGACCGCTTCGTAGCAGTCCATCAGCTCTTCGCGTTCGCGGAAGGCGTACAGGAACACCGCCATCGCGCCCAGGTCGAGCGCGTTCGAACCCACCCACATCAGGTGGTTCAGGATGCGGGTGATCTCGTCGAACATGGTGCGGATGTACTGGGCGCGCTCGGGCGCCTGGATCCCCAGCAGGGTCTCGATCGCGAGCACGTAAGCGTGCTCGTTGCACATCATCGACACGTAGTCGAGGCGGTCCATGTAGCCGATCGACTGGTTGAACGGCTTGGACTCGACCAGCTTCTCGGTGCCGCGATGGAGCAGGCCGATGTGCGGATCGGCGCGCTGCACGACTTCGCCGTCCATTTCCAGGATCAGGCGCAGCACGCCGTGCGCGGCCGGATGCTGGGGACCGAAGTTCAGGGTGTAGTTGCGGATTTCCGCGTTGTTGAGGCCGGAAGTGCCGCTGGCCTTGTTCGGAACCTGGGCGTTCACTTCTTCACCTCCGCGCGCTGCGCGGCTTCGCCGACGGCGGTCTGGTAGCGGGCGTCGTCGCGGATCACGCGCGGCACGCCGACGCGCGGTTCGATCGACACCGGTTCGTAGACCACACGCTTCTTTTCGGCGTCGTAACGCACTTCGACGTTGCCGATCAGCGGGAAATCCTTGCGGAACGGGTGACCGACGAAACCGTAGTCGGTGAGGATGCGGCGCAGGTCCGGATGGCCGTCGAAGACGATGCCGAACAGGTCGAAAGCCTCGCGTTCGAACCAGTTCACGCCCGGCCAGATCGAGGTCAGCGAGGGCACGGTCGGCAGGTCGTCGTTCTCGGCGAACGCGCGCAGGCGCAGGCGGCGGTTGTGCTGGTAGGACAGCAGGTGCGCGACCGCGGCGTAGCGGCGCGCGGGCGCGGTGGCCTCGCCGTTGGGCGACTCGCCCCAGACGAAGCGGCCGGCGCTCTTGCCCTCGACGCCGCGCGAGAAACCTTCCGAGGACACATCGGTGTCCCACTCGTCGCTGCCGTAGCTGAGGTAGTCGACGCCGCTGACGTCGACGCACTGTTCGAAGCCGAACTCGTCGCGCAGCGCGCGCGCGGCGTCCAGCCAGCCGGCGGCGCTGGTTTCCAGCGTCACTTCGCCGCGCGGCTGGGCGACGATGACGACGGCCTCGGCGAAGCGGGCGCGCAGACGTTCTGCGAAGGCGTTCACGGTCTCGGTCATGTCAGCGCATGCCCTGCTTGTGTTCGCCGAAATTGGTGCCGCGACGGATCTTGCGCTGCAGCTGCAGGATGCCGTAGACCAACGCTTCGGCGGTCGGCGGGCAGCCCGGCACGTAGACGTCGACCGGAACCACGCGGTCGCAACCGCGCACGACCGCATAGGAATAGTGGTAGTAGCCGCCGCCGTTGGCGCAGCTGCCCATCGAGATCACCCACTTCGGGTCGGGCATCTGGTCGTAGACCTTGCGCAGCGCCGGGGCCATCTTGTTGACCAGGGTGCCGGCCACGATCATCACGTCGGACTGGCGCGGCGACGGGCGGAACACCACGCCGTAGCGGTCCAGGTCCAGGCGCGAGGCGCCGGCGTGCATCATCTCGACCGCGCAGCAGGCCAGGCCGAAGGTCATCGGCCACATCGAGCCGGTGCGCGCCCAGTTCCAGAGCGTGTCCAGATTGGTGGTGACGAAACCCTGCTGCAACAGCGGGTTCTCGCCTTCCGGGCGCAGGATGTCGTCGAGGCGGCCTTCCGGAATCGGGTTGTGCATCAGGCCCGAAACGGTGTCGCTGACGGTTTGGATCACTCCCATTCGAGCGCTCCCTTCTTCCAGACGTAGACGAAGCCGAGCAGGAGCATGCTGGCGAAAATGCCCATCTCGATCAGGCCGACCACGCCGAGTTCGCGGAACACGGTGGCCCAGGGCACGATGAAGATGATTTCCAGATCGAAAATGATGAACTGGATGGCGATGAGGTAGTAGCGCACGTCGAATTGCATGCGCGCGGCCTCGAAGGCCTCGAAGCCGCATTCGTACGGAGACAGTTTCTCCACAGTCGGGCGCTTGGGCCCGAGCGTGTTGCCTACCACCAACAGGGCGACGCCAATGACGCTGGCGACGATCAGGAACAGCAGGGTCGGCAGGTATTCGGCCAGCACTCGGTGTTCTCTCGGCTACTTGGCCGCGTTTCCGCAGCCTTGGCTCGGCGGTCTGGCTGTTCGGAATGCCGATCAGGCCAGTGGCGCGGCCCGTCTTGCGTGCCGCACCTCGGGTAGTTGGTGCGTGGTATAGCTGATTCGGTGTGGTGCCCAAAGGGGGACTCGAACCCCCACGACTTGCGTCGCTACCACCTCAAGGTAGTGCGTCTACCAATTCCGCCATCTGGGCAATCAAACCTGGCCATCCTGGCCCTGGCTCCGTCGGTACCGCCCGAAGCCGTTCGGTCATCGCTGACCGCGCCCCGGTCGTCCGTTCCAGGCCGCTTGACTCACAATCTATATGTTACCGCGCTTTGTCAGCCGCCCGAAGCCGGTTGCGACTGCGGCGGGGTCTGCTGCGGGGCCGGAGCGGCCGGAACCGTGGTCCCGCTGGCGGCCGGCGCCTGCGGCGCGGTCGTAGCCGGAGCGGCAGGCACGGTCGAGGCCGGAGCCGCCGGAACCGTCTGCGCAGGCGCAGCCGGAACCGTGCTGCCGGTCGCGGGCTTGGCCGGAACGGTGGTCGGGATCTCCGACGCCAGGCCGGCGTCCTGCTCGGCCGGGGCTGCGCTGCCGATACCGGCCGCGCCGCGCGAGGCCTGCCAGGCCATGAACAGGCTGATCGCAAAGAACGCGATCGCCAGCCACTTGGTGGCCTTGGACAGGAAGTTGGAGGAACCGCGGGCACCGAACACGGTCGCCGAAGCGCCGCCGCCGAAGCCCGAGCCCGCCTGCGCACCCGCGCCGCGCTGCATCAGGATCAGCGCGACCATGGCGATCGCGATCAGTACATAGATGACGTTGAGGAACAACAGCATCGTTGAATTCTTTTCTTTGGCTACGTTGTGACGACCGCCGGGCGGGCCCGAAGTTCGTCAGGGTGCCGCCGCGGCTGCGATGGCGTTGAAATCGGAGGCCACCAGGGAGGCTCCGCCGACCAGGCCGCCGTCGACGTCGGGCTGCGAAAACAGCGCGCCGGCGTTGTCGGCCTTCACGCTACCGCCGTACAGAATGGGTAGCGAGCCAGCAATTCTAGCATCGTGTACGGCGATTTCGCTACGAATGAATGCGTGCACGGCCTGTGCCTGCTCCGGGCTGGCGGTCTTGCCGGTGCCGATCGCCCAGACCGGCTCGTAAGCCAGGATCGCGCCTTCCAGGGCCGCCACGCCGAGCAGGTCCAGGACCGGGCCCAGTTGCTCCTGCAGGCGGTACTCGGTCTGGCCGTCCTCGCGTTCGGCCAGGGTTTCGCCGATGCACAGGATCGGCACCAGGCCGGCGGCCTTGGCCGCGGCGAACTTGCGCGCGACCAGTTCGCTGCTTTCGCCGTGGTACTGACGGCGCTCGGAATGGCCGACCAGGCCGTAGCGCGCCCCCACGTCCATGAGCATCGCGGCCGAGACTTCGCCGGTGTAGGCGCCCTTCTCGTTGGTGCTCACGTCCTGGGCGCCGAAATCCAGACCCTGGCCGATGTAGTGCTCGACCAGCTCGCCCAGGTACGGCAACGGCGGCAGGATGATGCGTTCGACCCCGGCCGGCGCCGTCGCGGCGGCGACCTGATCCAGCAACCCGAAGGCGAACTCGCGGCTGCCGTGCAGCTTCCAGTTTCCGGCGACGATCCTGCGGCGCATGGCCACTCCGTGGTACGAAAGGGCGCAAGTTTACCGCAGCCCTGCGCCGCGCACGGAGCGCCGCCGTCAGGGATCCCGACACGACCGGCAACGAGCCCCTACATGCCCGAAACCGCAAACCCGCCCTACGCCCTGATCACGGGCGCCTCCGCCGGCATCGGCGCCGCCCTCGCCCGCGAATACGCGCGCCGCGGCGTGCCGCTGGTGCTCACCGCTCGCCGCGAGGACCGCCTGCAGGCACTGGCCGCCGAACTGCGCGACCGCGTCGCGGTCGAGGTGATCGCCGCCGATCTCGCCGATCCGGCGGCGCCGGCGCAGCTGCATGCGCAAACCCGGCAGCGCGGGCTCGCGATCGGCCACCTGGTCAACAACGCCGGCTACGGCGTGCCCGGCCGCTACCTCGCCGACGACTGGAAGGTCCACGCCGACTTCCTGCAGGTGATGGTGACCGCGGTCGCGGAACTCACCCATCGCTACCTGCCCGAGATGGAGCAACGCGGCCACGGCCGCATCCTCAACGTCGCCTCGCTGGCGGGCCTGGTGCCGGCCTCGGCCGGGCACACCCTGTACGGGGCGGCCAAGAGCTTCGTGATCCGCTTCAGCGAGTCGCTGGCGCTGGAAAGCCGGCCGCGCGGCGTGCACGTGACCGCGCTGTGTCCGGGCTTCACCTACACCGAGTTCCACGACGTCAACGGCATGCGCGAGCGGATCTCGAAGCTGCCCCGCTGGCTGTGGCTGGACGCTGCGACGGTCGCGCGCCTGGGCGTGGACGCGGTCGAGCGCGGCGACGCGCGCTGCGTCACCGGCGCAGTCAACCGGGTCGTCGCCGGCGTGTCGAAGTACCTGCCCGAGCGTTTGGCCACCGCCCTGGTCGCCAGCCGCGCCAGCGATTTCCGCGACGCCGAATGAACGCGGCCGATGCGCGGGTGAGCAGCTTCGCGCCGGTGGCCGGCCCGGATGCGCGCGTGCTGGTGCTGGGCAGCATGCCCGGCGTGGCCTCGCTGACGGCGGTGCGCTATTACGCGCATCCGCACAACCGGTTCTGGCCGATCATGGGCGCGCTGGTCGGCGCCACGCCCGCCCTGCCCTACGAGCAGCGTCTGCAACGGCTGATCGAGGCCGGGATCGCGCTGTGGGACGTGCTCGCCAGCTGCGAGCGGGCCGGCAGCCTGGACGCGGCGATCCGCGCGCCGCTGGCCAACGATTTCGCCGGTTTCTTCGCCGCGCATCCGCGGGTGGGCGCGGTGCTGTTCAACGGCGCGCAGGCCGAGACGAGTTTTCGTCGCCTGGTGTTGCCGGGTTTGTCGGCGCCGCCGGTATTGAGGCGCTTGCCTTCGACGAGCCCAGCGAATGCGGGGCAGCGGCCGGAGGCGAAGCTGGCGGCTTGGCGGGAGGGCTTACTTGAGGCAGGGATAGCACTGCGCGCTGCCCCTCACTCCGCAAGCGGGAGAGAAGCCAAAAGCGGAGGCTCGGAGTAGCTACCCTTCTCCCGCTCGCGGGAGAAGGTGGCCCGAAGGGCCGGATGAGGGCGCGAAAGATGAGCGGTGATGCGAGCTTGATACTGCGCGCGCCCTCACCCCAACCCCTCTCCCGCGAGCGGGAGAGGGGCTAAAAGCGAAGGCTTCGGAGTAGCTCCCCTTCTCCCGCTCGCGGGAGAGCGGCTAAAGCGAAAGCTCAGGATAGCTACCCTTCTCCCGCGTGCGGGAGAAGGTGGCCCGAAGGGACGGATGAGGGCGCGCGAAAGACGAGCGGCGATGCGAGCTTGATACTGTGCGCGCCCTCACCCCAACCCCTCTCCCGCGGGCGGGAGAGGGGCTAAAGCGAAAGCGAGGCGTCACTACCCTCAACTTAGATGAGAGAGGGGCTGCCCACGGATTACTTCAGCTTGATCTCGCGCAACCGCTCTTCCAGATAGCCCTGCGCGGTGATCGGTTCCGGATAGCGCGAGGGGTTGTCCGGGGTGATCGTCGAGGGCAGCACGTCGATCAGGAAGTCCGGGTTCGGGTGCAGGAAGAACGGGGTCGAGTAACGCGGCTGGCGCGCCTTCTCGCCGGGCGGGTTGACCACGCGGTGGGTGGTCGACGGGTACACGTGGTTGGTCAGGCGCTGCAGCATGTCGCCGATGTTGACCACGATGGTGTCGGCGTCGGCGGTGAACGGCACCCATTCGCCCTTGCGCGACTTGACTTCGAGGCCTTCCGAGCTGGCGCCGACCAGCAGGGTGATGAGGTTGATGTCCTCATGCGCGCCGGCACGTTCGTTGGGAATGTTGTCGGCGGTGATCGGCGGGTAGTGGATCGGGCGCAGGATCGAATTGCCGGAGTCGGTCTTGTCGGCGAAGTAGTCCTGCGGCAGGCCGATGTGCAGGGCCAGCGCGCTGAGCACGCGCGAACCGAGGTTGTCCAGGGCCTGATACAGGCCGTAGGCCTGTTCGCGGAACTCCGGAATCTCCTCGGGCCACAGGTTGGCGGGCATCTCCGCGGCGTACTTGGAGTCGCGCGGAATCTCGCGGCCGACGTGCCAGAACTCCTTGAGGTCGAAGTGCTTGGAGTCCTTGGCGGTCTCCACGCCGAACGGGGTATAGCCGCGCGCGCCGCCGCTGCCGGCCACGTGATACTTGCGCTTCACCTCTTCGGGCAGGGCGAAGAAACGCTTGAACAGGTCGTAGGACTGGTCGATCTGCGCGGCCGGGATGCCGTGGCCACGGATGCCGGCGAAGCCCCATTCGCGGTAGGCGGCGCCGAGTTCGGCGACGAAGGCCTCTCGATCAGTGTCGAAGCGGCGGATATCGAGGGTCGGGATTTGCGAAGTCATATTCGGTCTCATGGGTTCGGAACCGCTGACCATTCAGGGGCTCCGCGCGCCGGCGAAGGCGCGCTCGCGGATCGGATGCGCCGCACCGATCCGCCGTGTTTCATTGCGCGGCGATACGCACCGCGTCGGACAGCCGCTGCAGGGTATCGAGCATCAGCTGCCGATCATCCGCTTCGACGGTGACGCGCACCACCGGCTCGGTACCGGAGGGACGCAGGAACGCGCGGCCGCGGCCGGCCACGGCGGCCTGCGCCTGCGCCAGTGCGGCCTGCACTTCCGGCGCTTCGGCCGGCTTGGCGCCGCCTTCGTAACGCACGTTGATGGTCTTCTGCGGGACCTTGGCGAAGCCCTGCAGCGCCTGCCCCAGGCTGATGCCGCGGCGGCGCAGCACTTCCAGCACCTGCAGGGCGCTGACGATGCCGTCGCCGGTGCTGGCCCGGTCCAGGCACAGCAGGTGGCCGGAGGCCTCGCCGCCGAGCACGGCGTCGTGGGCGATCAGCTGCTGGTGGACGTAACGGTCGCCGACCTTGGCGCGGACGAAGCCGATGCCGCGCTGCTGGAACGCGCGCTCCAGGGCGTAGTTGGTCATCAGAGTGCCGACCACCGGACCGCGCAGGCGCCCGCTCTCCTGCCAATCGCAGGCCAGGACGTAGATCAGGTCGTCGCCGTCGCGGACCACGCCGTCGCCGTCGACGAACAACACCCGGTCGCCGTCGCCGTCGAAGGCGATGCCGAGGTCGGCGCCGCTGGCCTTGACCCGCTCGGCCACGGTTTCCGGATGGGTCGAGCCGACCTCGTCGTTGATGTTCAGGCCGTTGGGATCGACGCCGATGGCGTCGACGCGCGCGCCCAGCTCGCGCAGCACCAGCGGGCCGAGCTGGTAGGTGGCGCCGTTGGCGCAGTCCATGGCGATGCGCATGCCGCCCAGGTCGAAGCCCTTGGGCACCGAGCCCTTGCAGGCCTCGATGTAGCGGCCCAGCGCGTCGCGCGTGCGCACCGCCTTGCCCAGTTGTTCGGAGGGCACGGTGCGGAACGGCTGTTCCAGCGCGGCCTCGATCGCCAGTTCGGTGGCGTCGTCGAGCTTCTCGCCTTCGGCCGAGAAGAACTTGATGCCGTTGTCGTAATGCGGGTTGTGCGAGGCCGAGATCACGATGCCGCCGTCGGCGCGCATCGAGTGGGTCAGGTGCGCGACCGCCGGGGTCGGCATCGGTCCCATCAGCTGCACGTCGACGCCGGCCGCGACCAGCCCGGCCTCGAGCGCGGCTTCGAACATGTAGTTGGAGATGCGCGTGTCCTTGCCGATGATCACCACCGGATTGCGCCAGTCGCGGCGCGCCAGGGCGTGGCCGTAGGCGTTGCCCAGGCGCAGGACGAAGTCGGCCGAGATCACGCCCTCGCCGACCCGGCCGCGGATGCCGTCGGTGCCGAAGTACTTGCGGCTCAAGCGGCGGCCTCCGCGTCGTCTTCCGGCTGCGGCTGTTTCATCATCATCGCCAGCAGGTGAGCCAGGCGCTCGCGCAGTTCGCGGCGGTCGCAGATCTGGTCGATGGCGCCGTGGGCGACCAGAAACTCGCTGCGCTGGAACCCTTCCGGCAGCTTCTCGCGCACGGTCTGTTCGATCACGCGCGGGCCGGCGAAGCCGATCAGGGCCTCGGGTTCGGCCATGTTGATGTCGCCCAGCATCGCGAACGAGGCCGAGACGCCGCCGGTGGTCGGATGGGTCATCACCGAGATGTACGGCAGGCCGGCCTCGCGCAGGCGCCCGAGCGCAGCCGAGGTCTTGGCCATCTGCATCAGCGAGAACAGGCTTTCCTGCATGCGCGCGCCGCCGCTGGCGGAGAAGCACACGAACGGGCAGCCGATCTCCAGCGCGGTCTCGGCCGCGCGCGCGAAGCGCTCGCCGACCACCGAACCCATCGAACCGCCCATGAAGGCGAAATCGAACGAGGCGGCGACCAGCGGCCGCTGCTTGAGGGTGCCGCGCATCGCGATGAGGGCGTCGCGCTCGCCGGTGGACTTCTGCGCGGCCTTGATGCGCTCGGAGTACTTCTTCTGGTCCTTGAACTTGAGCACGTCGGTCGGGCCCAGCTCGGCGCCGATCTCGCTGGTGCTGCCGGGATCGAACAGGGCGTTCAGGCGCACCCGGCCGCGAATCGGCATGTGGAAGCTGCACTTGGGGCAGACCTCGAGGTTTTCCTCGAGCTCAGGCCGGTAGAGCACGGCGCCGCAGCGGTCGCACTTCTCCCACAGCCCTTCGGGCACGCTACGGCGCTTGGCGCCGGCGGAGTCGGTGCGGATGCCGGTGCGGCTGCCGGGCATGAGTTTTTTGAGCCAGGACATGCGTTGCGATTTTCCCGTTCAGGCTGCTGAGGGTGCCGGTCCACGGTCCGTGGCGGAACCCGGCCTAGCGGATCAGTTTAGCGCAGCCAGGTTTGGGCCAGGCAGGAGCGGTTCGCGGAACCGCCCGGACTCAGGCCAGGCCGTCCAGCGCCTGTCGCAGCGGCCTCAGGAATGCAGCGGCGGCCGCAGCCGCGGCCTCAGCGGCGGCGGCCGCACCCTCGGAATGGGTCGCGGCGATCGCCGCGACCAGGGCGCTGCCCACCACCACGCCCTCGGCCTCGCGCGCCATCGCGGCCGCGCTGGCGGCGTCCTTGATGCCGAAACCGGCCACCACCGGCACCCGGCTGCGCTGGCGGATCTCGGCCAGGCGCTGGTTGGCGGCGGCCGCGTCGAGGCGGTCGGCGCCGGTCACGCCGGCGAAGCTGACGTAATAGAGGTAGCCCTGGGCATCGTCGCAGAGCAGCGCCAGACGCTGATCGGTGGTGGTCGGCGAGGCCAGCAGGATCAGTTGCAGGCCGGCGGCGGCGAAGGCGGCGCGCAGTTCGGCGGCTTCCTCCGGCGGCAGGTCGACCAGCAGTACGCCGTCGACGCCGGCGGCGGCCGCCTCGGTCGCGAAACGGGTCGCGCCGCGGATTTCGATCGGGTTGAGGTAGCCCATCAGCACCACCGGGGTCGCGTCGTCGCGCTCGCGGAACTCGGCCACGCAACGCAGCGCGAACGACAAGCCGGCGCCGCGCGCGATCGCGCGCTCGGAACTGCGCTGGATGGTCGGGCCGTCGGCCATCGGGTCGGAGAACGGCACCCCGAGCTCGATCACGTCGGCGCCGGCCGCGGCCAATGCGTGCATCACCGGCACGGTCGCTTCCAGCGACGGATCGCCGGCGGTGACGAAGGGGACCAGGGCCTTGCGGCTTTGCGCCTTGAGCGCGGCGAAGCGGGTGTCTATCCGGGTCATAGGGGCGGCGGCGAGAGGAACTGGTTGAGAGGAAATAGAACGAGTGAAAACGCGACGGAAACCATTGAAAGACGAGTCGGAACCCACTCGTTCCTATTTCCTCGCCTACTAAATTCCCGGCCCTAAAACACGATGCCTTCGCGGCCGGCGATCGTATGCACGTCCTTGTCGCCCCGCCCGGAAAGGTTGCACAGCACGATCCGATCCCTGGGCATCGTCCTCGCCAGCTTCACCGCCTGGGCGATGGCGTGGCTGGACTCCAGCGCGGCCAGAATGCCCTCGGTGCGGGCGAGCTGGTGGAACGCGGCCAGGGCTTCGTCGTCGCTGACGCCGACGTATTCGGCGCGGCCGGCGTCCTTGAGGAAGGCGTGCTCGGGGCCGACGCCCGGGTAGTCCAGGCCGGCGGAGACCGAATGCGTCTCGATGATCTGGCCTTCGTCGTCGCACAGCACGTAAGTGCGGTTGCCGTGCAGCACGCCGGGCCGGCCGGCCGCCAGCGAAGCGGCGTGGTGGCCGCTGGCGATGCCCTCGCCCGCGGCCTCGGCGCCGACGATGCGCACCGACGGGTCGTTGAGGAAAGCGTGGAACAGGCCGATGGCGTTGCTGCCGCCGCCGACGCAGGCGGTGATCGCGTCGGGCAGGCGGCCGTATTCGGCCAGCATCTGCGCCCTCGCCTCGCGGCCGACGATGGCGTTGAAGTCGCGGACCATGCGCGGGTACGGATCGGGGCCGGCGACGGTGCCGATGATGTAGAAGGTGTCGCGCACGTTGGTGACCCAGTCGCGCATGGCCTCGTTGAGCGCGTCCTTGAGCGTGGCCGAGCCGCTGGTCACCGGGACCACGGTCGCGCCCAACAGCTTCATGCGGTAGACGTTGATCTTCTGGCGCTCGATGTCGGTCGCGCCCATGTAGACCACGCATTCCAGGCCCAGGCGCGCGGCCACGGTGGCGCTGGCGACGCCGTGCTGGCCGGCGCCGGTCTCGGCGATGATCCGGGTCTTGCCCATGCGGCTGGCGAGCAGCGCCTGGCCGATGGTGTTGTTGATCTTGTGCGCGCCGGTGTGGTTCAGGTCCTCGCGCTTGAGCAGGATCTGCGCGCCGCCGACTTCCTCGCTCAGGCGCTGGGCGTGGTAGATCGGGCTGGGCCGGCCGACGTAGTGGGCGAGGTCGCGGTCGAACGCCTCGATGAAGGCCGGGTCGACGCGGGCGGCGTCGTAGGCGGCGGCCAGTTCCTCGAGCGGGCCGATCAGGGTCTCGGCGACGAAACGGCCGCCGTAGCGGCCGAAATGGCCGGAGGCGTCCGGATAGGCGTGGTAGTCGGTAATCGCGGTCACGGGCAAGGCGGGCTCGGGAGGTTCCGCCACTTTATCGCAGCACGGATGGCCCGATAACGAATAAAATCGGCTCGACCCGTCAGAAAAACTCACAGATAAGATGAGCCGCGACCTGCCCCCCCTCAATGCCCTGCGCGCCTTCGAGGCGGTGGCGCGGCTGGACGGCGTCGGCCGGGCCGCGGCCGAATTGCACGTGACCCATGGCGCGGTCAGCCGCCAGTTGCGCGTGCTCGAAGAGGCGCTCGGCACGGCCTTGTTCCTGCGCGAGGGCCGCGGGCTGGCGCTGACGCCGGCCGGACAGCGCCTGTACGAAGCCGCCGCCGACGGCTTCGCGCCGTTGCGCGCGGCCTGGGCCGAACTGCAGCGGCGGCCGGCGCAGGCGCCGCTGGTGCTGGGCTGTCCGGGCAGCGTACTGGCGCGCTGGATGATCCCGCGGCTGGAACGGCTGACGCGCGAGCGCCCTGCCCTGCGCCTGCATCTGGCCGCCAACGACACCGCGCCCGACGCCGCCCTGGCCGGCCTGGACGCGGCGCTGCTGATCGCATCGCCGCCCTGGCCGGCCGACTGGAACGTACGCGAGCTGGCGGTGGAGCGCATCGGCCCGGTGCTGAGCCCGCGCTGGCCGGGCGCCGCGGCGCTGAGCTCGGCCGCGCCGGACGCACTGCGCGGGCTGGAACTGCTGCACACCGTCTCGCGCCCGCAGGCCTGGAGCGACTGGGCCGCGCGGGTCGGCGTGGGCCCGGCGTCGCTGCGCCCGGGGACCGGCTTCGCCCACCTGTATTACCTGCTGGAAGCGGCCAACGCCGGGCTGGGCGTGGCGATCGCGCCGCAGCCGTTGGTGGCCGAGGATCTGGCCGCCGGGCGCCTGCTC
This sequence comes from Lysobacter sp. Root76, assembly GCF_001428685.1. Classification (GTDB taxonomy): domain Bacteria; phylum Pseudomonadota; class Gammaproteobacteria; order Xanthomonadales; family Xanthomonadaceae; genus Lysobacter. Next base: position 295,126 of record NZ_LMIK01000001.1, read on the forward strand.
GCGCCCTGGGGATTCGTCGACACTGATGCGCGCTGGGCGCTGTGCGCGCCGCGGCGACGCGAGGACGCGCGCGTGGCGGACTTGGCGACGTGGCTGCGCGAGGCCTTGGCGCGGGCTGAAGATTGAGTGCGGAACATGCGCGCGCTCGCGTTGCGGCGTTTTATAAGGAAGCTGAGGCGATCCGGCTGAAGTTCGGGCGCTGGGGTGCGCACGTCGGATGCGATGTAGCACGGTCGCGGCTTACGCCGCTCCTACCCCAAATCGGTGCCAGGCTCTGGGGTAGGAGCGGCGTAAGCCGCGACCACGACAATCCGAACGGCGGCATAGGCACCTTGCCGATCGAACGCGGCGATACGCGAGCCGGGTATATCGCGGAGCGATCACGCTTCCGCAGCAGGCGCGGAGTTGCGCACTTCGGCGCAACCGCCGATCAGTCGCTGTGGCAATCCGCGCGCCGCACTTCCTCGACGAAGCGCCGCATCAGGTCGCCGTCCTTGAGTCCGGGCGCGCTTTCGATGCCGCTGGACACGTCCACGCCCCAGGGCCGGGTCGCCAGGATCGCTTCGTAGACGTTGTCGGGCACCAGCCCGCCGGCGAGCAGGAACGGCTTGTGCATGCCGAGCGGAATCCGCGACCAGTCGAAGGTTTTACCACTGCCGCCGCTGCCGCCGGCGACGTGGCTGTCGAGCAGGAAGCCGGCCGCGGCCGGATAGCGCGCATGCAGGGCCAGGCCCGGGCTGGCCGAGGCCGGCTCGCCGCCCTCGCCCATCGCCACCGCCTTCAGGTACGGCACGCCGAACGAGCGGCAGAACCCGTCGTTTTCGTCGCCGTGGAACTGCAGCAGGCTTGGCCGGACCTGGCGCACGACCTCGCGCACCTGTTCGGCCGGGTTGTCCATGAACAAGGCCACCGCGTCGACCAGCGGCGCCAGCGCCTGGCGCATCGCCCGCGCTTCCTCGGCTTCGACCCGGCGCTTGCTGGACTCGGCGAACACGAAGCCGATCGCGTCCGCGCCGAGTTCGCAGGCCAGGCGCACGTCGCCCGGCCGGGTGAAGCCGCAGAACTTGATGCGGGTACGGAACAGGGACTTGGGCGCGTGCTTCACAGGATCACCTTCACAAGCTCACCTCGGCCGGCAATGACCACTGCGCAGGGTAGCGCGGACCGACGAACACCAGCCCGGCCGACGGCGCGGTCGGCCCGGCCACGGTACGGTCGCGACCGGCCAGCAACTGCGCGATCCAGGCCTCGGGCTGCTCGCCGCGCCCGACCGGCAGCAGGCTGCCGACGATGTTGCGGACCATGTGGTGCAGGAAGGCGTTGGCCTGGACTTCGATCTCGACGATGTCGCCGTCGCGGCGCACCGCGATGTACTGCAGGTCGCGGCGCGCGTGCGGCGCCTGGCAGTGCACGGTGCGGAACGCGGAGAAATCGTTCTCGCCGAGCAGCGCCTGGGCCGCGCGGTGCATGGCGTCGGCGTCGAGCGGACGGCGTTCCCAGCTCAGGTATTGGCGCTGCAGCGCCGGCCGCACCGGCCGGTTGAGGATACGGTAGCGATAGCGCCGCGCGCGCGCCGAGAAGCGCGCGTGGAAATCGTCGGCGACCGGCACGCACCAGCGCACGCACACCGACGGCGGCAGGCGCGAGGTCGTGCCCAGCACCCAGCCGCGCGGTTCGCGCGTCGCCGGGCCGTCGAAATGCACCACCTGGCAGGACGCATGCACGCCGGCATCGGTGCGGCCGGCGCAGGTCACGTCGATCTGGCGGCCTGCGACGAAGGACAGGGCCTCCTCGACCGCGCCCTGCACCGTGGGTTCGCCGCGCAGGTCGGGTTCGCCCGGCCGGCTCAGGCGCTGCCAGCCGGAGAATTCGCCGCCGTCGTATTCGATGCCCGCCGCATAGCGCCGCGTCGCGGCCGGGGCCTTTCCCGTCGAATCCGCCGCCGCGGGCGGCGTCGGAACCTCAGCCGCCACTCGTTACTCCAGTTCGCGCAGCATCCGCGCGGCCTGCTGGCGCGCGGCCAGATCGCCGGTCACCGCGACTTCGCCGAGCAGCTGACGCGCGCCCTCGTGATCGCCCAGGTCCATGTAGGCGCGCGCCAGTTCCAGGCGCTCCTGGCCCGGCTGCGCGGCCAGCAAGGGTTCCTGCACCGGTGCGGAGTCGCCGTGGCCGACCGCGGCGACGTGCCAGGCCGGGACCTTGCGCTCGGCGGGCGCGGACTGGGCCGCGCTCCAGAACGGTACGGGGGTCGCGGCGGCAGCGGCAGGCGCTGCGGCCGGGGTTTCGGCCCGCTCGGGCTCGGCCATTGCAGGCTCGACCGCTGCGGGCGCAGCCGCCGATTCTGCGAAGGCGTCGGCGATCGAAGGCGCGGCGCCGGCCGCGAGCGGTGCGCGGAACACCGGCTTGGACGGACGCCGGCGCATGAACCACGCGCCCAGCACCGCCAGCAGCAGCACCGTGCCGGTAATCGCCCACGGCAGCATCGCCCCGCCCTGGGCGGCGGCCTGTTTCTGATTGGACTCGCTCAGGCGCTGCTGCGCCGCGGCCAGTTCGGTGTCCTTGAGCTGGATCAGCTGTTGCTGCTGCTTCTGCAACTGCTCCAGCTCGGCGACCCGGCCCTTGAGGTCCTGGAGTTCGGCTTCGCGGGCGGCCAGCGACTCCTTGGATTCTTGCAGTTCCTGTCGCAGCATCTCGCCCCCGCCGCCGGCGTTGATGCCGGATTGTGTACCCGCCCGCGCGGCGCGGCTGGCGCCGGGCGGAACGATTTCCAGACGCGCGCCGGCCGCAGCCGCCGCGTCCGTCGCTGTGCCGGCGCTGTTGCCGGCCGCACGCGGCGCCACCGCCAGCGGCACCGCTTCCACCGCCGGCTGCGGCGCCGGACGGCGCGCCTGGCGCCATTGCTGGATCTGGCTGCGCACCAGCGCGCTGGCTTCGCCGGCGTCGATGCTGGCCACTTCGTTGCCGGGCGGCACCCGCAGCACCGCGCCCTGTTTGAGACGGTTGACGTCGCCGCCGATGAAGGCGTCGGGGTTGGCGCGCAGCAGCGCGACCATGGTCTGGTCCAGCGAATAGCCGTCGCCCAGCTCCAGGCCGCTGGCGATGCGCGACAGCGAATCGCCGCGCTTGACGGCGATCGAGCCGTCCTCGCGCGCCGGCGCGGCGTCCAGCGGCGCTGCCGGCGACGGCGGCGGCGGTGCGATCGCGATGGCGGTCGGCTGCGCGGGATAGGCGTTGCCGGGTGCCGGCGCGGGCACGACCGGGATCGGGTCGACCGCGTCGGGCGTCACCGCGGCCGGATCGGCCGGGCTGTCGCTGGCGATCACCGCCGCCGGGTCCAGCGGCCGTTCGATCAGATTGGACGGCGCCGTCACCGGCGCCTCGATCGGCGGCTGCAACGGCGCCGACACGGTCTTGGGGGTGTCGATCAGGGCCGAGTACTCGCGCACCAGGCGGCCCTGGCCCCAGTCGACTTCGACCAGGAAGGTCACCAGCGGCTGGTTGACCGGCTGCTGGCTGGTCACCCGGATCACCGGGTTGCCGCGCGCGTCCAGGGCGACCTGGAACTGCAGGTCGGAGACGATGCCCTGCGGCGGCATCAGGCCGATGCGGGTGAAGGTTTCGGGCGAGGCCAGGCGCGCCTGCAGCTGTTCGAGCTCGGCCGGGTCGCTGGAGACGATCGGGATTTCCGCCAGCAGCGGCTGGTCGGAGCGCGACTTGACCTCGATCTGGCCCAGGCCGAGCGCGCAGACGCCGCCGCTGGCCAGAGCCAGCGCCAATGCCAATGCGGTGCGCGTGAAACGATGCTTCACTCTGAATGCCACTCCCTGTCCCCTGGCGGCGACTCTAGCCGTCGCCATGGTTATTACGCAATCCGAACGTAATACGGTCACATTGCGCCGTAAGCCCCGGTTTCGGGCGGCCCGAGCCGGGCCGCCCGTCGCCTGTTCATCCGGCCGAGGCGCCGCTCAGGCCGCGTTCTGCGCGCGCTGCTCGGCCCATACCAGCTCGGCCAGCTGTACGGCGTTCAGCGCCGCGCCCTTGCGGATGTTGTCGGCCACCACCCACATCGCCAGACCGCGCGGATGCGAGATGTCGTCGCGGATGCGACCGACGTAGACCGGATCGTGGCCGGAAGCGTGGGTGACCGGGGTCGGATAACCGCCGCCGACCGCCTCGTCCACCACTTCCAGGCCCGGCGCGGCTTCCAGCAACTTGCGCGCATCGGCCGCGCTGAGCTTCTCGCGGGTTTCGATGTGCACCGCCTCGGAGTGGGCGTAGAACACCGGCACCCGGACCACGGTCGCGTTCACGCCGATCGAGTCGTCGCCGAGGATCTTGCGGGTCTCCCAGACCAGCTTCATCTCCTCGGTGGTGTAGCCGTTGTCGGTGAAGTCGCCGCCGTGCGGGATCACGTTGAACGCGATCTGCACCGGGTAGACCTCGGCCTTGGTCTCCTGGAAGTTCAGCAGGCCCGCGGTCTGCCGGCCCAGTTCCTCCAGCGCGCGCCGGCCGGTGCCGGACACCGACTGATAGGTCGCCACGTTGATGCGCTCGATCCCGACCTTGCGGTGGATGGGCGCCAGCGCGACCAGCATCTGCATGGTCGAGCAGTTCGGGTTGGCGATGATGCCGCGCGGGCGGTGGGCGATCTGCTCGGGATTGACCTCGCTGATCACCAGCGGGACGTCGTCGTCGTAGCGGAAGGCCGAGGAGTTGTCGACCACCACCGCGCCGGCCGCGGCGAACTTGGGCGCGTATTCCTTCGACACCGAACCGCCGGCCGAGAACAGGGCGATGTCGACGCCGGTCGGGTCGAACGTGGCCAGGTCCTCGACCACCAGGGTTTTGCCTTCGAACTGGATTTTCTCGCCCGCCGAGCGTTCGCTCGCCAACACATGCAGACGGCCGATCGGGAATTTCCGCTCGGCAAGGACCTTCAGCATGGTTTCACCGACCGCTCCGGTAGCACCGACCACGGCGACATTGCAGGACGTCTTGGCGTTCATCAGTTTCGATTTACCTGGCTTGGGGGCCGCCGGACCCATTTCCGGCGGGTGTTGCTTGAAGGCGGGGATTCGGAATTCGGGATTGGGGATTCGTCGAAGCGGGTCGGGCGACTGGCCGCTGCATCGAATCCCAATCCAGGCCTGCCGATTATCGGCTAAGCGCGGCGAGAAAGGCGGATCGGCGTGCGCATCGCGAACGCGAGGCTGGTTCAGGCGCCGCGTTTTCGGGCGTGGGTCAGCGCGTCGGCGTTCAGCGGCGACGGCGGGCGGCCGGCGTCGGGGCCGTAGCCCAGGGCGGCGATCAGATTGTCGACCGCCAGCGCGACCATGGCCCGGCGCGTGGCCAGGCTGCCGCTGGCGATGTGCGGGGTCAGGACCACGTTGCGCAGCGCCAGCAGGCGCGGATTGATCGCCGGCTCGCCTTCGAACACGTCCAGCCCGGCCGCGGCCAGGCGCCCGGCGCCGAGCGCATCGGCCAGCGCGTCCTCATCGATCAGGCCGCCGCGGGCGATGTTGGTGAGGGTCGCGTGAGGACGCAGCCGGGCCAGAGCCACGGCGTCGACCAGATGATGGTGCTCGGGCGCGTACGGCAGCACCAGAACCAGGTGATCGGCGCGCTCGAACAGCGCCTCGAAACCGACGTACTGGGCGGCGTGCTCGCGCTCCACCGCCTCGGGCAGGCGGCTGCGGTTGTGGTACAGCACGCGCATGCCGAAGCCGGATGCGCGCCGGGCGATGCCGCGGCCGATCCGGCCCATGCCGAGGATGCCGAGCGTCGCGCCGTGAATGTCGCCGCCGAGCAGCGACTCGAAGCTCCACTGCCGCCAATGGCCGTCGCGCAGCCAGCGCTCGGCTTCGGTGATCCGGCGCGCGGTCGCCATCATCAGGGCGAAGCCGAAGTCGGCGGTGGTTTCGGTCAGCACGTCGGGCGTGTTGGTGGCCAGGATCCCGGCCGCGCTCAGCGCCGGCAGGTCCAGGTTGTTGTAGCCGACGCCGACGTTGGCGATCGCGCGCAGGCGGCCGGCGCCGGCGACCTGCGCCGCGCCGATGGCGTCGTTGAGCGTGACCAGGGCGCCGTCGGCCTCGCGCAGGGCCGCGGCGACCGCGTCCGGCGCGTGCTGGACGACCGTTTCGGTCGCGCTCACCTCGAAGTGTTCGCCCAGCCGTCCGACGATGTCGGCGAACAGCGGCTGCGAGACCCAGACCCGCGGACGCTCAGCCATCCGCGTCGCCGGCCGGGATGCGCGGCGTCACTTCGCCGACGTCGCCGCATTGGGCGCGGTGGCGCAGGGCCTGGTCCATCAGCACCAGCGCGACCATGGCCTCGCAGATCGGGGTGGCGCGGATGCCGACGCAGGGGTCGTGGCGGCCGGTGGTGACCACTTCGACCTCGTTGCCGTGCACGTCCAGGCCGCGCCCGGGCAGGCGCAGGCTGGAGGTCGGCTTGAACGCGGTCGAGCAATGCAGCTGCTGGCCGGTGCTGATGCCGCCGAGGATGCCACCGGCGTGGTTGGAGGCGAAACCGGCGCGCGACATCTCGTCGCGGTGCTCGGTGCCGTGCGCGGCGACCGCGGCGAAACCGTCGCCGATCTCCACGCCCTTGACCGCGTTGATGCTCATCAGGGCCGCGGCCAGTTCGCCGTCGAGCTTGCCGTAAATCGGCTCGCCCCAGCCCGGCGGCACGTTGTCGGCGATCACGTCCACGCGTGCGCCGACCGAGTCGCCGGACTTGCGCAGCGCGTCCATGAACGCCTCCAACTCGGCGACCTGGGCCGCGTCGGGCCAGAAGAAGGGGTTGTCCTCGACCACGCCCAGGTCGTAGCCGTTGGGGAAGATCTCGCCGATCTGCGACATGAAGCCGCGCACGCGCACGCCGTGGCGCTGCGCCAGCCACTTCTTGGCGATCACCCCGGCGGCCACCCGCATCGTGGTCTCGCGCGCGGACGAGCGCCCGCCGCCGCGCGGGTCGCGCAAGCCGTATTTCTGCCAGTAGCTGTAGTCGGCGTGGCCGGGGCGGAACTGCTCGGCGATCGAGCCGTAGTCTTTGCTGCGCGCGTCGGTGTTGCGGATCAGCAGCGCGATCGGGGTGCCGGTGGTCAGGCCCTGGTAGACGCCGCTGAGGATCTCGATCTCGTCGGCCTCGCGCCGCGCCGAGGTATGGCGGGTCTTGCCGGTGGCGCGGCGGTCGAGGTCGTGGCGGAACTCCTCCGGCGCGATCGCCAGCCCCGGCGGACAGCCGTCGACCACGCAACCGATCGCCGGGCCGTGGCTTTCGCCGAAGGTGGTCACCCGCAACAGGCGGCCGAAGGTGTTGTTCGACATGCGTCTCTCTCGTCAGCCGCGGCGCGCGCGATTCACAGCACGCTCGCCGCCCGTTTCGGTTTCGGACCCGCCCGACAGCCTGCGCGCCTTCCTGTGCATTCCCGGCGCGCTCAGCCGCCGCGTTGGCGCGCGAGCTCGGCGATGCGGGCGTGGTGCTCGACCAGGTCGTGACGCTCGGCGACGAAGATGCCCATCTGCCCGACCTTGAACTCGACCCAGGCCAGCGGCAGCTCCGGCAGCAGCTCGACCAGGGCACGCTCGGCTTCGCCGACTTCGCAGATCAGCAGGCCGTGCTCGCTGAGATGGTCCGGCGCGTCGCGCAGGATCTTCAGCGCCAGGTCCAGGCCGTCGTCGCCGGCACGCAGACCGAGCTCGGGCTCGTAGGAGTATTCCTTCGGCAGCGCGTCGGTCTCGTCGTTGGTGACATAGGGCGGATTGGTCACGATCAGGTCGTAGACCTCGCCCTGCAGCCCGGCGAACAGGTCCGACTTGCGCAGCTCGACGTTATCGGCGTGCAAGCGGGTCTTGTTCTCGGCGGCCAGCGCCAGCGCCTCGTCGTTGATGTCGGCGCCGTGCACGACCCAGTCGGGGTGGTAGTGCGCGGTGGCGATGGCGATGCAGCCCGAACCGGTGCACAGGTCCAGGGCGCGCTCGATCGGACGGCCGCCCAGCCAGGGCTCGAAGCCGGATTCGATCAGCTCGGCGATCGGCGACCGCGGCACCAGGGCGCGGCGGTCGCTCTTGAAGCTCAGGCCGGCGAACCAGGCCTCGCCGGTCAGGTACGCCGCCGGGATGCGCTCGCCGATGCGGCGCTCGAACAGCGCCAGCACCGCGTCTTTCTCGTCCGTGGTGACCTTGGCCGCGCCATAGACCGGACTCAGGTCGTGCGGCAGGTGCAGCGCGTGCAGAACCAGCTGGGTCGACTCGTCCAGGGCGTTGTCGTAGCTGTGGCCGAAGGTCAGCCCGGCCGCATTGAAGCGGCTGGCACCGTAGCGGATCAGGTCGATGACGGTCAGCGGCTCGAAGGAAACGGGGGGCACGATAGGTCCGGGGGCGTTGCAGGGCCGGGCATTATAGCGGCCGGGCCGACCCGGATCCGCGGCCCGCCCGGATCGGCGCTGAACCCTAGGCGCTTATAGCTTCACGGCATAAGGCCCGTCCCCGGCGCCCTGCCCGGCCAGCGCCGCCGCCAGCGACCGATAGCTCGTCGCCCCAGCCAGCACCTGCGCGGCAGCGGCCATCAACAGCAATCCGAACACCACCCCGGCCTCCGGCACGTGCAGCGGCAACTCCATCATCAGCGGCAAGCAGACCGTGGACAGGGCCAGCAGCCAAGCCGTCCGCGCCAGCAGGCGCGCCGTCCGCAGCGGCCTCGCCGCGTCCGCGACGACCCGCAACTCACGATCGCGATCCCGCGCCAGACGTCGCCGCGCCGACGCCACCAGGCAAGTCGCCAGCACCGCCGCCCGCAACTGCAGCAGCCCCGCCGTCACCGCGCCCCACTTCGACAGCTCGACCAGCGTCAGATCGACACTGCGGATGCCGAGCACGGCGAGCATGATCGCCAACAGCAGCACCACGAATCCGGCCATGGCGCCGGCTTGTACGGTGCGGGCTGCGGAGGGCCAGTCTTGGTCGACCTGGGCGTGCGCTTGATCCGGCAGGCCCGACTCACGATTCATTGCGCTTTCCGTCCTGTCTTGCTGGGAGACGAACATCGAATTCTGACTTCTCGTACATGCGCAACAGATTCACTCTACTTGTACCGGCAAACTGCAAGCCTTGTAGTAGATCTGGCAGTTGCCGAAGCCCTCGGCTTCGCACAACTTCATCCCGCGCTCAGCCGCAATTTCAACGGTCGCATTTCCATGGGATCGGGAGTAACCGGTAGCCGCTATGACTACGGCGCACTGGTTGCCATAAACCAAGTTGATTCTGCAGTCCTGCCCGCCCTTAGCACGACAATCGGCCAATGCCTCACGCTTTGCGGCACTCTTGCTGAGCGCCGACGCCGAGGCCCCGAGACCAACATTGCTCGCCCCAAAGTCCAGCGCAATAGCGCCCCATCGACGTTGCCACCGCGGGCCTTGCTCTCGCTGCACGCTCCGACGCGAGACAGACCTCTCGCCGACGCGGCTCAGGATCGAATCGGTTCGTAAACGTCGACGGCGCCACAGCGGCAAACGCCGCTACTCGCGAGGTTCGGAACAGCGCCCGATCGGTCCGCACGCCTCCGCGGCGCCAGGCCGCGGCACGCCGCATGCGCCTTCGTCGGTATCATGATCGGGATACCTCCGCTGGATCGGCCATGTTCAACCGCACCACCGTCATCATCCTCATCGCCGCGCTCGCCGCCGCGCTCGGCCTGTGGGCCGCGCAACGCCACTTCGGCTCCGCCGCGCCCACGCAGTGGCCGCAGACCCAGGCCGTGCGCCTGTTCTCGCCGCCGCGCGAACTGCCGGATTTCTCGCTGCGCCAGTCCGACGGCACCGCGCTGGTGCCGGGCGAACTCAAGGGCCACTGGACCCTGGTGTTCCTGGGCTTCACCCATTGCCCCGACGTCTGCCCGACCACCCTGGCGGAAATGGCGCAGGCGCAGAAGCAGTGGGCGTCGATCCCGGAAGCGATGCGGCCGCGGGTGCTGTTCGTGTCGGTCGACCCCGAGCGCGACACGCCCGACCGCATCGGCGAATACGCCCACGCCTTCCACAAGGACACCCTGGCCGCGACCGCCGACCTGCCGGCGCTGGAGCGTTTCGCCAAGTCGCTGAGCATGGTGTTCGCCAAGGTGCCGCCGCCCGAGGGCATTCCGGCCGACCAGTACTCGGTCGACCACAGCGCCTCGATGGCGGTGCTGGACCCGCAGGGCCGCATGGCCGGCTTGATCCAGCCGCCGCTGGACCCCAAGGCGATCGCCGCCGACATGGCCGCGCTGACCGGGGCCGCACCGTGAGCCTGGTGACCACTCTCACCTACCTGCTGCCGCACCGTGCGCTGTCCTCGATCGCACGCTCCCTCGCCTATTCGACCCGCCCCGGCGTGAAGCAGTGGCTGATCGACACGGTGACGCGCAAGTTCGGCGTCGACCTGTCCGAGGCCGCCGAGCCGGACCCGCGCGCCTACCCGAGCTTCAATGCCTTCTTCACCCGCGCGCTCAAGCCCGGCGCGCGCGTCGCCGATCCCGACCCGCGCGCGCTGCTGATGCCCGCCGACGGCCGCATCAGCCAGTGCGGACCGATCAAAGCCGGCGACATCTTCCAGGCCAAGGGCCAGTCCTTCACCGCCGCCGAGCTGCTGGGCGACGAAGAGGCTGCCGAGCCGTTCGCGGACGGCGTCTACGCGACCGTCTACCTGTCGCCGAAGGATTACCACCGCGTGCACATGCCCTGGTCCGGCACTCTGCGCGAAACCGTGCACGTGCCCGGCCGCCTGTTTTCGGTCGGGCCGGACGCGGTGCGCAACGTGCCGCGCCTGTTCGCGCGCAACGAGCGCCTGGTCTGCCACTTCGACACCGACTTCGGGCCGATGGCGGTGGTGATGGTCGGCGCGCTGCTGGTGTCGGGCGTGGAAACGGTCTGGAGCGGGGTCGAGATTCCGCGCTACGCCGATACCGTCACGGTCAAGGATTACCGCGGCGCCGGCATCGCGCTGGAACGCTTCGACGAAATGGCGCGCTTCAACTACGGCTCGACCGTGATCGTGCTGCTGCCTCCGGGCGTGGCCGCGCTGTCGCCGGCGCTGGCCGCGGAAGTCGCGGTTCGGCTGGGCCAACCCCTGGCGACGCGGGTGGACGGAGGCGCGGCGCCGGTTTAAGAGACGAAGCGACCCTGCTGCTCGCAAACGGCAGGGTCGCATGGGTTTTGAGCTCAAGTTCGAGTGCCCGCATGCGCCGGACCCTCACCCCTCTCCCGCCGGGAGAGGGGCTTGAAGACGCGACGGACTTCCGCTCGCGCCGTCAGTACACCGGTGTCGCCACGTAGGCGATGCCCAGCCCGGTTTGCGGATCGATCGCCTGGCCGCTGATGCGGCCGAAGTCGTCGATATCGGTAGCCGTGGTCGGTCGCGGACCGTCGGCGGGGAAATCCGGCACCAGATCGCGCAGCCGATGGACGCCGCCGTCGCGCCACAGCACCGCATCGCAGACCGACATGCTGGCGTCCGTGCAGGAACGGCCGACCGCATGGCGCCACAGGTTCAATGAGTTGCCCTGCGCGTTGAGATGGCCGGCCAGTTTCGGCAGCGCCTTCATGCCGTCGCGACGCGTCCACAGGAACGCGCCCCAATCCGGCGCACCGTCCTGGGTGACCGACTGGTTGCCGAAACCGACCACGTCGCCCTGCGGATTGATCGCCATCGGCGTGTTCCAGGCTTCGCCGCCGATATCGCCCAGCACGGTCGGCCGGCCGTTTTCCCACATCACCGCGCGGATCGCGCTGAACTTGCCGACCGCGTCGTCGCAGATGCCCGAGATGCCGACCACCTGACCGCGGTCGTTGATCGCGGTAGCCGAGCTGACCGTATCGCCGGCGCCGATCACCGGCGGCAGCTCCTTGATGCGGTTGCGGCGCGGTTCCCACAACGCCGCGCGGAACTGGAACTTCTGCGGCAGCACGCAACCGACCGGGTCGCGCACCGCGGTCTCGGCCCAGCCCACGACCTGGCCGAAATTGTTGGAGCCGGCGGCGAAGCCGTGGGTGCCGCCGAAGGTCGGCAGGGCCTGCATGCGGCCGTTCTCCCAGACGAAACCCAGGCACTGATAGCGCGGCGAGCCGGCCGGTCGCCCGAGCAGGAACGCCGAGCAGCTCCAGCCCTCGTTCTCGACGTCGATGGTGTTGGTTTCGGCGATGCCGGTGATCATGCCGCGCATGTTTTTTACCGGCCACACCACGGCGCTCTGTCGCTCCGGGCTGCCCAGCGTGCCCAGGTCGGTGATCTGGTTGTTGCGCCATAGCACCGCGTGACGATGCGAAGGCACGGGTGCGGTCAGGGTCGAACGGCCGGCGACCCAGCCCAGGTCGTTGATGCTGGTGGCGGTGCTGGAACCGCCCAGCGATGGCAGGTAGTCGATGCGATAACGCGGCGGCGCGGCCTGCGCGGCGCCGGCGGCGAACAGGCTCAGACTCAATAGCGAAATCGGCAGCGTGAGCTTCATGGCAGGTGCTCCTTGAGGCCGAGCGCGGTCGTCGCGATGCGCGGACGCGATCGGCGTGGGATGTAGCGACGGTGATGAGGGTTGCGCGCTAGCGGCGCAGCGTTCTTATGCGCCGGCGCATAGGGGATTACTCGCCGTTTTCGGACGACTTCATCCGCCCCTGCGTTCGTTGTCGTTTGCGCGTGTCGGCAATGCGCGCAGCGTGTGCGGAGCCTGCGATTTCAAGGTTTTCGCGCCTAGCGGCGACGCTCCAGCTCGCCGATTTTGCGTTCCAGCTCGGCGACCAGCGCGGGATCCGCGTCCTTGCGATGAGCGTCGAGAAACTCGCGCACCGCATCGCGGTACTCCTGGATGAACTCGGGATTGGTCGGGCTCACCTCCAGCTGCGCGGCGGCCTTGTCCACCGGCCGGCGCGCCTCTCCGACCACCCAGACGCGGCCGTAGTCGGACTCGTCGCTCATGATCGCGATGTTGCGCTCGAAGCCCGGCACGTACTTGGCGACAAAAGGCTGGCCCTGCGGCGGGATCAGGATCGTGTTGCGGATCGGATAGATGCTCGCCGACATGGTGTCGAACTCGACCTTGACCTCGCGCCCCTCCGCGGTACGCAGCACCGCCCAGTAATCGTAAATGGACTGGTCGTTGAGGGTGGAGCTGGTCTCCTCGGAATGCACGACCACCGCCGTGCCGGTGCTGCCGCAGGCGTTGAGGAACAGCGCGTTGAGGATATGCCCGGTGAAGAAGTTGAGCTGGCCGCCGATGAAGGCCACCAATACCAGCGCCAGCCACCAGCCCCTGCCGGTCCAGCGCGCCATCAGGAAGCTCACAAGAACGGCCAGCACGATCATGCCCAACCAGGACCAGAACGGGTGGTGGGCGAGCAGGTAGAACAGTGCGGACAATGCGGTCATGGGGCCGGAACGGGTCGGTGATCGGTTCGCCGCATCTTGACATGGGCGGTGCTGGCCTGCGGTTACAACATTCGTCGCTGAAGCGGCCGACGGAGGTTTGGCGGTCGCCGCCGCGCACGCGACGATGCCTCGCGATAAGGGAGACCGCCCTTAGCGGTCGCGCACCGACAGGCCGATCAGGCTCTGCGCGACCCAGTAGCTCGCCAGCACGACCACGCTCGCCGTCGCGAACGGCGCGGCGAAGCGGTCGATCGCCAGGGTCGCGTCGGAGATCACGAAACTCAGGCCGCCCAGCGCCGCCAGGGCGGTCGCGCGCGTGCGCCGGCGCCACCACGCTGCGGCGGCCTGCGCGGCCATCGCCGCCAGCACCAGCACATAGACCACCACCGGCACGCGCAGCTCGCCCGGAAGATGCGGCCACAGCACCGACAGCACGGCGCCGGCGAGCGCGGCATAAGCCAGGAACGGCCACACCGCCGCGAACGGCCGCGCGCGTCGCGTCAACGCGACCAGATAGGCCAGGTGCGCGCACAGGAAGCTGCCCAGGCCGAACACGAACCAGTCGCCGGGCAGCATCAGAAACACATCGCCCAGCGTCGACAATGCCAAGCCAGCCAAAATTGCGCGCCGATAGCCGGGTGCCGTGGTCGCCGGCATCGTCCAGACCATCGCAAACACCAGCAACGTCGCGGCGGGTTTGCCCAGGTAGTGCAGCCAGGGCAGCGGCGCCGTCGCGCCGACGATCGCCAGGACCGCGGCGGTCGCCACCGCGATCAGCCAACTGCGGTCGCGGTTCGGGATCCCGGCGCGCGACGGCGCCGGGTTCGTTTCGATGTTCATGCCCATCCCCCGAGCACGAGGCGCGCATCTGCGACGACAGGCCCGCGGCGCGGTGTTACGACGAAGGCGTCCATGCCCATTCGCGCCTTATTTGCAGTCGTCGAGCTTCAACTTCTGCCCAGGACGGATCGCGTAACGCGGCGCCTTGAGGCCGTTGCGCTTGGCCAGCCGGCCGGTGTCGCACTGGAACTTCTGCGCGATCGAGGTCAGGGTTTCGCCGCGCTGCACGCGGTAGCTGCTGGGCGCCGACGGGGCCTTCGACTTGTCCGGCTTCGGCGCGGGCGTCGCGGCGGCCGCGACGGGCAGCGTGCCGTCGCTGGAATCGGGCGAATCGACCATGGTCACCGGGCCGGTGCGCACGATCGCGTTGTTCGGGTCGCTGAGCATCAGGGTGCGCGCCAGATCGGCGCGCGCGCCCTGCACGCACCAGCGGTTGTACAGGCCGACGATCCGGGTGGTGGCGTTGAGGCTGGTGCCGGCGGCCAGGTAGCTGTCGGCCTGGTAGCGCGGATTGAGGTTGCGCAGCGCGCGCATATAGCCGTCGCGGCTGCCGCCGTTGCCCAGGCAGATGGTGAGTTGGTAGATCGAGCTGGGCTGGCTCAGGCGCAGGGTGGCCGGCTTGGGATCGACCTTGGGAAAGCTCAGGCCGTATTCCTTGGGGTGCAGGAACAGCCAGGCCGCGGCGATCACCATCGGCACGTAGTCGCGGGTTTCGGCCGGGAACTGGTTGTAGACCGACTCGTCCCAGAAGTTGCGGCCGCCGCTGGCGTTGAACACGCGCTGGGCGCGGCCCTCGCCGCCGTTGTAGGCGGCCAGCGACAGTTCGATGCTGTTGTTGAGCGCACCCATGCGTTCGTTGAGATATTCCGCGCTGGCCTGGGCCGAGGCGCGCGCGTCGTAACGGGTGTCGAAACCGGTGCCGTCGTCGCCCAGACCGAAGCGCCTGCCGGTCGCGTACATGAACTGCATCGGCCCGGCTGCGCCGGCGCGCGAGGTCGAGTGCACGCGGCCGTTGGATTCCTTGGCCATGATCCCGAACAGCAGCGCCTCGGGCAGGCCGGCGCGCTCGTACTGCGGCCACATCATCTGGCGCAGGTATTGGTAGTTCTCGTGGCTCTGGATCAGCGATCCGCGCATGTCGGTGAGCCAGCGACGGATACCGGCCTGCACGGCCGGGTTGTACTGCACCATCTTGACGAAGCGCTGGCCGTCGGCGTTGAGCAGCGCAGCGGCGCGCGCGGCCTGCGGCACGTCGGCGGCGAACGAACCGTCGGCGTCCAGCGGGGCTTCGTCCTCTTCGTCGCCGGCGTCGGCACGCGATTCGGCATCGGCATTGGCCTTGAGCAGGCGCTTGTAGCTGGTCAGCATCGTGGTCAGCTGGCAGCCCTTCTGCTTGTTGCAGGCCGTGATCACGTCCTCCATGTCCTCCAGCGCGGCGTCGCTGAGCTTCTGGCCGTCGGGATCGGCGTTGCGGATCTGCACCAGCGCGGCGCGGTACTTGGCCTCGGCGGCCTGCATGCGCTGATTGAGCGCGTCGACCGCAGCCTGGTCGCGCTTGGACAGGGCCGAGGCGTCGAAGGGCAGCGCGGCCAGCGCGAAAAAGGCAGCAGCGGCGAAGGCGCCGGAAATACGGACAAATGAGGGCATGGACGACAAAGGCAGCGAGGGGTCCGGGCAGGGTAGCGTCGGCGGTCCATGCGGGGCAAGGAAACGCGACCGGGAAGCCGCAGCGTTTATGAACGCCGCCGCCGCGCAAGCGCGACGCTGCCGCTAGAATCGTCCGATCTTCCAACGGACGCCGACATGGACTCGACGCAGAACGCCATCCTCCTGGGCAAAGCCGTGACCACGCCCGAGAGCGGCCAGGTCTACCTGCAGGCCCGGCTGGGCAATCGCCATGGCCTGGTCGCCGGCGCCACCGGTACCGGCAAGACCGTGACCCTGATGACGATCGCGGAGGGCTTCTCGCGCCTGGGCGTGCCGGTGTTCCTGGCCGATGTGAAGGGCGACGTCGCCGGTCTGGCCGTGGCCGGCACCCCGAACGACAAGCTGCTCGCGCGCGTGGCCGAGCTGGGCGTGCCCGACTACGCGCCCGAGGCCAACCCGACGGTGTTCTGGGACCTGTTCGGCAAGCTCGGCCATCCGGTGCGCACCACCGTCAGCGAGATGGGGCCGACCCTGCTGGCGCGCATCCTGGAGCTCAACGACACCCAGTCGGGCGTGCTCGACATCGTGTTCAAGCTCGCCGACGACCGCGGCCTGCTGCTGCTCGACCTCAAGGACCTGCGCGCGCTGCTGGGACTGGTGGCCGAGGAGCGCAAGGACATCTCGACGTCCTACGGCCTGGTCAGCGCTCAGTCGGTGGGCGCGATCCAGCGCTCGCTGCTGCGCCTGGAACAGGAAGGCGCCGACGCCTTCTTCGGCGAGCCGGCGCTGGAACTGAGCGATCTGATGCGCACCACGCCCAACGGCCGCGGCATGATCAACATCCTCGCCTCCGAGCAGCTGATCATGAAGCCGCGGCTGTATTCGAGCTTCCTGCTGTGGCTGCTGTCGGAGCTGTTCGAGAACCTGCCGGAAGTCGGCGATCTCGACAAACCCAAGCTGGTGTTCGTGTTCGACGAGGCCCACCTGCTGTTCGACGATGCCCCGCCGGCCTTGCAGCAGCGCGTGGAACAGGTGGTGCGCATCATTCGCTCCAAGGGCGTGGGCGTGTATTTCTGCTCGCAGTTCCCCGACGACGTGCCCGACGACATCCTCGGCCAGCTCGGCAACCGCGTGCAGCACGCACTGCGCGCCTTCACCCCGCGCGACCAGAAAGCGGTCAGGACCGCGGCCGAGACCTTCGTGCCGAACCCGGCGCTCGACGTCGCCGAGGCGATTTCCAAGCTCGGCACCGGCGAGGCGCTGGTGTCGACCCTGCAGGACAAGGGCGTGCCGATGCCGGTCGAGCGCACTTTGATCGCGCCGCCACGCAGCCGGATGGGCGCGATCACCGAAGCCGAACGCGCGCAGGTGCGGGCCGGCAGCCCGGTCGGGCACAAGTACGACACCGAGATCGACCGCGAGTCGGCCTCGGAAATGCTGGCCAAGCGCGCCGAAACCGCCGCCGCCCAGGCCGAGGCGCCGCCGGCCAAGACCCGCGAACAGGACGAAGCCGAGGAAGGCGGCTTCGGCCAGGCGGTCAAGGACGCCGTGTTCGGCACCAAGCGCCGCCAGGGCATGGTCGAGACCATGGCCAAGCAGACCGCGCGTACGGTCGGCAACCAGATCGGCCAGAAGATCCTGCGCGGCCTGCTCGGCGGAATCTTCGGCGGTAAGCGTTAAAGTCCGGAATTCGGGAGCCGGGAGCCGGTAACGGCGGTTCGCACCGCGAGGCCGCATTTCCAAAGGCTTTCGAGTTCTGAGTTCTGAGTTCCGAGTTACGAATCCCCCTTCACCCACATACGGAGCGTGTCCGCATGAACCCGAAGCTGCTCGTGATCGCCAGCGCCGTCCTCAGCGTCGCCATCGTCGGCTGCAAGCCCAAGCCGCCGGCCGAACCCGCCGCCGATGCGCCCAAGGCCGAAGCCGCCGTCGCCCCCGCGGCGGTGCCGGAAGCGGCGCCGCCGCCGGCCGCACCGGCGCTGGACGCCAAGGCGTTCGCCGGCACCTTCAGCGGCACCCTGCCCTGCGCGGACTGCCCCGGCATCGACACCAAGATCGAACTGAAGGCCGACGGCAGCTACGCCATCGACGAGACCTACCAGTCGCGCAAGGACGGCAACCACAAGGGCGACGGCACCTGGACCGCCGAGGAAGCCGGCCAGCGCCTGCGCCTGGACCCGAACAGCAAGACCGAGGACGACCGCCTGTACCAGGTGGTTTCGGCCGACGAAATCCGCGTCGTGGACAAGGACGGCAAGGCGATCGAAAGCCAGGCCAACCTCAGCCTCAAGCGTCAGCCGGCCGCGCAGTAAGGGCCGCGCGATGGGCCGATGGCGACCTCCCGCGGAGCAGAGCACCGCCCTGATCACGCGGGAGGGCCACGCCCGGCTCAAGCTGGAACTGGACGAGCTGTGGCGCGTGCGCCGTCCTGAAGTGGTCAAAGCCCTGGCCGCCGCGGCGGCCGAGGGCGACCGCTCGGAAAACGCCGAGTACACCTACCGCAAGAAGCAATTGGGCGAGATCGACCGCCGCGTGCGCTACCTCAGCAAGCGCCTGCCGGCGCTGCGCGTGGTCGAGACCGCGCCCACCGACCCGGACGCGGTCTATTTCGGCGCCTGGGTCGAAGTGGAGAACGTCGCCGACGGCGAACTGCAGCGTTACCGCATCGTCGGCCCCGACGAAACCGATGCGCGCCTGGGCCATATCAGCATCGATTCGCCGCTGGCCCGGGCCATGCTCAAGAAGCGCATCGACGACGAATTCGAAGCGACGCTGCCGGGCGGTCCCGCGCGATTCGCGATCGTCGAGGTGCGGTACGGGGAGTGAGGTTCGCGCGGCGCGTCAGCCGCCCGTCCCCAGCGCCGCGTCCAGCAACTCGTCCGGGTTCGGCGCGTCTTCCATGTACACCGGCGACGACTTGGCGGCGAGCTTGCGTTCCGGACCGTAGCGGTAGGCTTCGTCGCCCTGGCCGCTGTCGTTGACATGGCCGACCTGGACGATGCGCGCGCCGGTCAGCAGGTTCCAGCTGAACTTCAGGCTGTCGTGACTGTTGGTGCGGCTGTAGCGCTCCGCATCCAGGCCGATCAGGCGCATGCGCCGGGTCTGGGCGTCGTAGCGGTAGCGGTAGGTCGTCGCGGTGGCGGTGGTGCCGCCGGTGAGATCCTCGACGATCAGCACGTTCTTCTTCAGCGACAGCGCGGCCGCGCCCAGCGGCGTGGTCTCGAGTTCGGCTTCGCCCGCGGGCGTAGTGCCCCACTCGAGTTCGTCCTTGTAGCCGAGCATCACCTTCAACAGGCGCTTGTCGTCGTTGCCGCCCACGTAGGCGGTATCGACCAGGCCGTCGCCATTGAAGTCGCCATTCAGACGCGCCTCGATCCGCGAATCGTCGGGCAGATAGTCCAGCAGCATGGGTTCGGTCATCGGGGCCGGCTGCGGTTGCTGCGCCGCGGCCACGCCGGTCAGCAAGGCTGCGCATCCCATTCCCAGCCAGGCCTTGGTCCTGCTCTTCATCCCTAAATCCCCCTGTACCGATCCAATGCGCGAATCCTACGCCCCGCGCCGTTCCCAGGGATCACGCAAAACCTGCATCGCCCAGGCCAGGGCCGGGATGACCGCTGCGACGCCGGCCGCCTAAGATGGGCCTTATCGCCGCTACCCCGCCCGGAGACGTCGCTTGGAACTCGACAGCGTATTGCGCGGCCTGCTCAGCGCGCTCGCGATCGGCCTGCTGATCGGCGTGGTGCGCGAGCGCGCGCATGCCGGCGAACGCGCCGCGGTGGCCGGCGTGCGCACCCATGCGGTGGTCGCGATCGCGGCCGCGGTCGCGGCCCTGGTCGGCACCGCGGTATTGGCGGCGCTGCTGCTGGTGGTCGGGGCGCTGGCCCTGGCCGCCTACCTGCACACGCGCCACGACGACCCCGGCCTGACCGGCGAGGTCGCGCTGTGCGCGACCGCCCTGCTCGCCGCCTATGCCCAGAGCGAGCCGGCCCTGGCCGCGGGCTTGGGCGTGCTGGTCGCCGGCCTGCTGTTCGCCAAGCGGCCACTGCAGGCCTTCGCCCGCCAGGTCGTGTCCGAGCGCGAACTGCAGGACGCGCTGCTGCTGGCCGCGGCGGCGTTGATCGTGCTGCCGCTGCTGCCCGACACCGCGGTCGATCCCTGGGACGTGCTGGTGCCGTCGGCGCTGTGGAAGCTGGTGGTGCTGGTAATGGCCGTGGGCATGCTCGGCCACATCGCCCTGCGCAGCGTCGGCGCGCGCTGGGGGCTGCCGGTGGCGGGTTTTTTCTCCGGCTTCGCCTCTTCGACCGCGGCGGTGGCAGGGTTCGGCGAACGCAGCCGCGAAGAGGCCGCGCTGACCGGCGTGTCCGCGGCCGCCGCCCTGCTCGCCAATCTGGCCTCGCTGGCCTTGTTCGCCGGCGTGATCGGCACCGCGGCGCCGAGCCTGCTGCGCGCCAGCGCCTGGCCGCTGGCGGCGGCCGCGGCGGTGCTGGCTATCGCCGCCGCATTGGGCTTGCGCAAGCCCGGCGCCGGCCATGCCCTGCCGAAAGCGCCGCCGGCGCGCGCCTTCCGCCTCAGCCACGCCTTGCTGTTGTCGGCGGTGATCGCGACGGTGCTGTTGTTGTCGGCATGGATGCGCCACCTGTTCGGCGACGCCGGGGCGCTGATCACCGCGGTGCTGGTCGCGCTGGCCGAACTGCACGCGGCCGCGGCCAGCGTCGCCCAGCTCAGTCAGGCCGGCGACCTGAGCCTGGAGCACGCGCGTTGGGGCGTGGTCGGCCTGCTCGCGGCCAGCGCCGTGACCAAGACCGCGCTCGCCTTCGCCAGCGGCAATCGCCGCTACGCCCTGCACGTCGGCGCGGGCCTGCTCGGCATGGCCGCGGCCTGCGCCGCGGCGACCCTGGCCGGCGGCTAGGCGCGCGGCGCGCTCAGTCCTCGAACGCGACCTCGCCGTAGAGGTCGTGCTCGTCGCTGCCCAGGATCTGCACGTCGACGAACTCGCCCGGCTGCAGCCCGGCTTCGAAACCGTTCTGGATCTGGACCAGGCCGTCGATATCCGGCGCATCGCCCATGCTGCGCGCGATCGCCAGTTCGCCGTCGAGCGCATCGACGATGCAGCGCTGCACGCTGCCGACCTTGGCTTCGAGCTTGGCCGCGGAAATCTCGGCCTGACGCTCCATGAAGCGGGCCAGGCGCTCCTGCTTCACTTCCCCGGGCAGCGGATCGGGCAGCGCATTGGCCTGGGCGCCGTCGACCGGCGAATAGGCGAAAGCGCCGACGCGGTCGAGCTGGGCTTCGTCGAGGAAGTCCAGCAGTTCCTCGAACTCGGCCTCGGTCTCGCCCGGGAAACCGACGATGAAGGTGCTGCGGATGGTGATGTCCGGCGCGATCCCGCGCCAGCGCTGGATCCGCTCCAGGGTCTTGTCGACCGCGCCCGGACGCTTCATCAGCTTGAGCACGCGCGGGCTGGCGTGCTGGAACGGGATATCCAGGTACGGCAGCAGGATCGGCATGCCGTTGGCGCCGGTCTGCGCCATCAGCGGGATGATCTCGTCCACGTGCGGGTACGGGTAGACGTAGTGCAGGCGCGTCCACAGGCCGAGCTCGCCCAGGCCTTCGCACAGCGCCTTCATCCGGGTCTGGTAGGACTTGCCGCGCCATTCGCGCTCGGCGTACTTCATATCCACGCCGTAGGCCGAGGTGTCCTGCGAGATCACCAGCAGCTCGCGCACCCCGCCCATCGCCAGCTTCTCGGCTTCGCGCAGCACTTGGTCCACCGGGCGCGAGACCAGGTCGCCGCGCATCGAGGGAATGATGCAGAAGCTGCAGCGGTGATTGCAGCCTTCGGAAATCTTCAGATAGGCGTAGTGCTTGGGCGTGAGCTTGACGCCGATGCCGTCGTCGAGCTCCAGCACGCGTCGCGGCACCAGATCGATGAAGGGATCGTGCTTGGGCGACAATGCGCTGTGCACCGCGGTCATCACGCTGGCGTAGTCCTGCGGGCCGCTGATCGAGAGCACGCCGGGGTGGGTTTCGCGGATCAGCTCCGAGCGCTTGCCCAGGCAGCCGGTGACGATGACCTTGCCGTTCTCGGCGATCGCCTCGCCGATCGCGTCCAGCGACTCGGTCACCGCCGAATCGATGAAGCCGCAGGTGTTGACCACGACCACGTCGGCGGCGTCGTAGCTCTGGACGATGTCGTAGCCCTCCACCCGCAGCTGGGTCAGGATGCGCTCGGAATCGACCAGGGCCTTGGGGCAGCCGAGGCTGACGAAACCGACTTTGGGATTGACTGAAGACATGCGCGAGTGGACCTGGCGGGACGCTCGGTCGCGCATGCGCGCGAGGCCGGACGTACGGGCTGAGTAGTGGGTGCGGAGGCCCGCGAGGACGGGCGCAACGGAAGCGGAACCGGCGCCTGATGCCGCCGGGGTCGCGAATTATAGCCCCGGCGCTAAACTGGACTCGATTCCCGCAGCTGAACGGAGGCCGCCATGGGCCAGTGGACCGATCTGGACACCCCGCACGGGCCAATCGCGGCCTGGCGCGCCGAACCCAGCGGCCCCTCGCGCGGGGCCGTGGTGGTGCTGCAGGAGATATTCGGGGTCAACGAGCACATCCGCAGCGTCGCCGAGCGTTTCGCCCAGGCCGGCTACGTCGCGCTGGCGCCGGACCTGTTCGCGCCGATCCGGCCGCACATCGAGCTGGGTTACAGCAGCGAGGACCAGGCGCGCGGGGTCGAGTTGCGCAACGAGCTCGGCTTCGATCGCGCCATCGACATCGCCGGCGCGGCCGCGCAGCGCTTGCAGAGCGAAGGCCTGCGCACCGGCGCGGTCGGCTACTGCTGGGGCGGCAGCCTCGCCTTCCTGTGCAACACCCGCCTCGGCCTGCCGGCGGTGAGCTACTACGGCGCGCGCACCCTGCCTTTCCTCGGCGAGCCGCTGCGCGCGCCGATCCAGTTCCACTTCGGCGAGCGCGACGCCAGCATCCCGCCGGAGGCCATCGACCGGCACCGCGCGGCGATGCCGACCGCGCCGATCTACCTCTACAACGCCGGCCATGGCTTCAATTGCGAACCGCGCCCGGATTACCACGCCGACAGCGCCGCCCTGGCCTGGAGGCGTACCCTGGACTTCTTTGCGGATGCGCTGAAATGAACCCCTGGCACCTGCACCCGCAATTGGCGGACGACACCCACCCGGTCGCGCAGTTCAAACTGTGCGAATTGCGCTTGATGGACGACGCCAACCACCCTTGGCTGATCCTGGTGCCGCGGGTCGAGGACGCGGTCGAACTGATCGACCTCGACGAAGCCCAGCAGGTCGAGCTGACCCGCGAGGTCGCCACCACCAGCCGCGCGCTGCAGCAGGCGTTCTCGCCGCACAAGCTCAACGTCGCCGCGCTCGGCAACCTGGTGCCGCAGCTGCACGTGCACGTGATCGCGCGCTTCCGCGAGGACATCGCCTGGCCCCGCCCGGTCTGGGGCATGGCCACCGCGCAGCCGTACTCGCCCGAGGCGCTGGTGCGCCGCATCCAGCGTCTGCAGGAGGCGCTGCGGACGTGAACCGGCGCGCGCCGGACGTGCTGGCGCTGGCCGACGACGCCTGGCTGCTGCGCTACGGCGACGGCGACAGCGAAATCGACGACGCCCTCAACGCCCGCGTCCACGCCGACGCCGCGCGCCTGCGCGCGGCCGCGCCGGCCTGGCTGCGCGACCTGGTGCCGGCCTATGCCAGCCTGGCGGTGTTCTTCGACACCGCGGCGATCGATGCCGTGCCTGCGCGCGACTGGCTGCTGGCCTGCCTGGACGCCGACGAAGCCACGGACGCACGCGTAGCAACTGCGCGCGAAATCGAAATCCCGGTGGTCTACGGCGGCGAGCACGGCCCCGACCTGGATTCGGCCGCGGCCGAACTGGGCCTCACGCCGCAAACCCTGGCCGAACGCCACGCCGCCGGCCGTTACACCGTGGCGATGATCGGTTTCGCTCCGGGTTTTCCGTATCTGTCGGGCCTGGACCCGGCCCTGGCGCTGCCGCGCCTGGCGACCCCGCGCACCCAGGTGGCCGCCGGCAGCGTCGCCATCGGCGGCGCCCAGACCGGCATCTACCCGCGCGCCAGCCCCGGCGGTTGGCGCATCCTCGGACGCACGCCGTTGACGCTGTTCGACCCCCAGCGCGATCCGCCGACCGCACTGCTGCCGGGCGATCGCGTGCGTTTCGTCGCCATCGACGCCGCGCAGTTCGCACGCCTCTCACAGCTGGCGCCCGCATGAGCCGGCAAGTGCAGGTGTTGGCGCCCGGGCTGCTGACCACGGTGCAGGACCTGGGCCGCGACGGCTGGCGTCACCTCGGCGTGGCCCGCGCCGGCGCGCTCGATCCGGACGCGGCGCGCCTGGGCAATCGCCTGGTCGGCAACGATGCCGGCGCAGCGGTGCTGGAACTGACCTTGCACGGACCGACGCTGTGCTTCGACGCGCCGGTGCGGATCGCGCTGATCGGCCGCAGCGTCGCCGCGCGTTTCGATGGCGTCGCGCTGCCGATGGGCCGCCCGATCGAGCTGCCCGCCGGTACCCTGAGCTTGGGCGCGGTGCGCTACGGCGCGCGCGCCTGGCTCGCGATCGGTGGCGGGATCGCGGTGCCGCAGGTGCTCGGCAGCCGCAGCACCGATCTGCGCGGCGGCTTCGGCGGCCACGAGGGCCGCGCACTGCGTGCGGGCGATACGTTCGCGCTGGGCGCCGCGGCGTCGCCTGCGATCGATGCGCCGCGCATTCCAGCCTGGTGGGCCGATCCCGGCTTCGACGAGAACCGCGATGCACCGGTGCGTTACCTGCCCAGCGCCGATCCCGCGGCCAGCGCATTGGCGAGGCAGTCCTGGCAGGTCAGCGCGGCCAGCAACCGCCAGGGACTGCGCCTGCGCGGCGTGGCGCTGAAAGGCGAACGCAGGGGCGGCCTGTCCGAACCGGTCGCACCGGGCACCCTGCAACTGCCGCCCGACGGCCAGCCGATCGTATTGCTAGCCGATGCCCAGACCGTCGGCGGCTACCCGCGCCTGGGCCATGTCATCGCCGCCGACCTGCCGCGCCTGGCGCAGTTGCCGCCGCACGCGAGCCTGCGTTTCCAGGCGTGCTCGGTCGAAGAAGCGCAAGCCTGCGCGATCGAGACGCGGGTGCGGCTGCAGCGTCTGTACCTTGCGCTGGAGCGCCCATTGGCGCGCTTCCTCGCCGCCTCCGCGGGAGTGGCGTAGGCCGCGCGTTAGCCGACACCGTCGCTGAGCCCGCCACTGTGGGAGCGGCGTAAGCCGCGATTTCGCTAAAGCGCTTGCGTCGATGTTCGATAACCGCGATGCGTTCAACTGGCGCGGTCGTCCGAAATGACGCGATCGCGGCTTACGCCGCTCCCACAGGACCCCTGCGGCCACGGCCGGCTCTGCAGCACAGGACCGTCGCGCGACGAGGTTGTCATCGCGCACGACTTCGGGCACTGGCCGCTGCTTGCGCGACGTGCTTAGCATGCCCGCTCGACCCCCGTTCCGGAGAGTTCGCATGCGTCCCGTCCGTCTGCTGTCTCTGTCCGCCTGCATCGTGCTCGCGCTGGTCGCGTGCAAAGCGCAGACGCCCGCCGCACCCGATACCGCCGCCAACGCGCCCGCCGCCAGCGTCGCGGTCAACGCCGACTGGCAGCCCGCCATCGACGACTTCATCGCCGGCTATTTCACTCGCTACCCGACCGCCGCCGCCGGCGCCGGCAAGCACGAGTACGACGGCAAGCTGCCCGACTGGTCGCCCGATGCCCTGGCCGCCACCGGCGCCTGGCTCAAACAGGAACGCGCCAAACTGGCCGCGTTCGGCGACGACAAGCTCGACCCCAATCAGCGCTTCCAGCGCGAGTACGCGCTGTCGGTGATCGACGGTCAGCTGTTCTACCTGGAAGACTCCGGCTTCCCGCACAAGAACCCGGCCTTCTACGCCGGCGACCTGTCGCCGAGCATGTACCTCACCCGCCCCTACGCGCCGCTGCCGCAGCGCATGGCCGCGTTCGCGACCTACCAGGAAGCCCTGCCCAAGGCCGCCGAGCAGATCCGCGCCAACCTCAAGGGCCCGCTGCCGGCCAGCTACATCCAGTACGGCAACATCGTCTTCGGCGGCCTGGCCGAGTTCTTCAAGAACGACGCCCCCAAGGCCTTCGCCGAAGTCCCCGACGCCGCGCTGCAGGCGCGCTTCAAGGCCTCCAACGCCAAGGCCATCGAGGCCATGCAGGGCCTGTCGGACTGGCTGAGCGCGCAGAAGCCGCAGGCCACGCAGGACTACGCGATCGGCGCCGAACGCTTCGCCAAGATGCTCAAGGCCACCGAACGCGTCGACATCCCGCTGGACCAGCTCAAGGCCATCGGCGAAGCCGACCTGGCGCGCAACCTGGCCGCGCTCAAGGCCGCCTGCGACCAGTACGCCGCCGGCCAGACCATCAACGCCTGCATCGACAAGGTCAACGCCGACAAGCCGCAGGGCGGCGCGGTCGAGGGCGCGCGCGCCCAGCTGGTCGACCTGCGCAAGTTCCTGGTCGAGAAGGACCTGGTCACCATCCCGGGCACCGAGGAAGCGCGGGTCGAAGAAGCCCCGCCGTTCAACCGCACCAACTTCGCCTACATCGAGATCCCGGGCCCGTACGAGAAGAACCTGCCGTCGGTCTACTACATCGCCCCGCCCGATCCGAAGTGGCCCAAGGCCGAGCAGGACGCCTACGTGCCCGGCAAGGCCGACCTGCTGTTCACTTCCGCGCACGAAGTCTGGCCGGGCCACTTCCTGCAGTTCCTGCACGCCAACCGCTCGCAGTGGAAGTTCGCCCAGTTGTTCGTCGGTTACGCCTATGCCGAGGGCTGGGCGCACTACACCGAGGAAATGATGTACGACGCCGGCGTCGGCGGCGCCACGCCGGAGATCCACATCGGCCAGCTCAGCAACGCCCTGCTGCGCGACGTGCGCTTCATCTCCGCGATCGGCCTGCACACCGGCGGCATGACCGTGGCCCAGTCCGAGCAGATGTTCAAGGAGAAGGCGTTCCAGGACCCGGGCAATGCACGTCAGCAGGCCGCGCGCGGCACCTACGATCCGGGCTACCTCAACTACACCCTGGGCAAGCTGATGATCATGCAGCTGCGCGAGGACTGGACCGCCAGCCGCGGCGGCCGCAGCGCCTGGAAGGCCTTCCACGACCAGTTCCTGAGCTACGGCGGCCCGCCGATACCGCTGGTGCGCGCGCAGATGATGGGCGGCCCGGCCGAAGCCAAGCTGTGGCAGGCGCCGGCCGTCGCCGCCACGCCGGCCGCGGCACCGGCACCGGCACAAGCATCGGCCGACGCCGAAAAGCCGCAATCCGCGCCGGGCGGCTGAACCCATGTGCCCGGCCGCTGCGGCGGCCGGGCATGCTCGGTGAGGAGGCCGCCTCGACGGCCCGCTTGATGGCACACTGTCGGCTCACTCGGGGGAGCGAAACCATGAGATCCAATATCGTCGGCGCGGTAGTGCTGATCGTGATCGGCAGCGTGTTCCTGCTCGACAATCTGGGCCTGGCCGACATCAGCCTGGGCCACCTGATCCGCACCTGGTGGCCGGCGATCCTGATCGTGGTCGGCATCAGCCTGCTGTTCAGGCGCAACCACCAGCGCCCCGAAACCTGAGGCCCGCTGCAGCGCCGCATTGAGGCAAAATCGCGGTGTGAACCCGGCCAGCCATCCGCCCCGTATCGACTTCAACTGCGACCTCGGCGAGGGTTGCGGCGACGACGCCGCGATCCTGCCCTACGTCAGCTCGGCCAACGTCGCCTGCGGCGGCCACGCCGGCGACGAAGCCACCATGCGCGCGACCCTGCGCCTGTGCCGCGAGCACGGCGTCGCCGTCGGCGCCCATCCCGGCTACGAAGACCGCGAACATTTCGGCCGCCGCGTGCTGCCGCTGGACCGCGACGAGATCGGCATGCTGGTCCTCAGCCAGCTCGCGCGCCTGGCCGCGATCGCCGCCGACGAGGGCCTGCGCCTGAGCCACGTCAAACCGCACGGCGCGCTCTACAACCTCGCCGCCGACGACCGCATCGTCGCCGAAGCCATCGTCGGCTCGGTCGCGGCCTTCGATCCCAGCCTCGCGGTGTACGGCCTGTCCGGTTCCGAACTCACCGCCGCCGCCGAAGCCGCCGGCCTGCAGGCCGTGCACGAGGTGTTCGCCGAACGCGGCTACGGCGCCGACGGCCGCCTGCTGCCGCGCGGCACGCCCGGCGCCGTGCTGGAAACGCTGGAGCAGGCGATCGCGCAGGTGCACGGCCTGGCCACGCGCGGCGAAGTCGTCGCCGCCGACGGCAGCGTCCTGCAGCTGCGCGCCGACAGCCTGTGCCTGCACGGCGACCGCGCCGACGCGCCCGCGTTCGCGCGCGCGGTGCGCGCCGCGCTCGAGGCCGACGGCATCCGCATCCTCGCGGTCGATCGCGCGTGATCGCGGCGCAGAGCCCGATCCTCAGCCGTTCTCCACCGCCGTCGTTCGTCGGCGCTTGCGCGCCACCCGCACTCGACACGGACGTCCCCGCCCCGAGCCGGCCGCCCATCCGCGGCACCGCCCCAAGCAGGATTCCCGCATGAACTACTGGCCCTTGCTGGGCGTCGCCGCCGTGGTGCTCGGCTTCGCCCTGCGCCTCAATCCCGCCCTGGTCGTGGTGGCCGCCGGTTTCGTCACCGGCCTGGCCGCCAAACTCTCGCCGCTGGACGTGCTCGAAGTGCTGGGCAAAGCTTTCACCGACAAACGCTTCCTGCTGCTGTTCCTGCTGACCCTGCCGGTGATCGGGCTGCTCGAACGCCACGGCCTCAAGGAACACGCCCAGGCCTGGATCGCGAAACTGCGCGGCGCGACCATGGGTCGGCTGCTGATCGCCTACCTGCTGATGCGCCAGTTCTTCTCCGCGCTCGGCCTCACCAGCCTGGGCGGCCATCCGCAGACCGTGCGTCCGCTGCTGGCGCCGATGGCCGAAGGCGCGGCCCAGGCGCGCCACGGCGATCTGCCCGAGGACGAACGCCAGCGCATCCGCGCGATGTCCGCCGGCACCGACAACGTCGGCCTGTTCTTCGGCGAGGACATCTTCATCGCCTTCGGTGCGGTGCTGCTGATCCAGAGCTTCTACGTCGAGCACGGCATCCGTCTGGACCCGATCCAGATCGCGTTGTGGGGCATTCCCACCGCGATCTGCGCGTTCCTCATCCACGCCTGGCGCGTGCTGCGTTTCGAACGCCGCCTGGCGCGGCGCATGGCCGAGGCGGACCGCGAGGCGCCGTCGCCATGATCACCCTGACTTACGTTTACTGGCTGCTCGGCGCCTATCTCGCCGCCCTGGCCTGGCGCGGCTGGCGCGACTTCGGCAATCCGCGCCGCCACACCACCGCGCTGTTCTGGGGCCTGCTGTCGTTCCTGCTGTTCGCCGCCGAACACCTGCCGCCGAAACTGGTCGGCGCGATCGTCGTGCTGCTGGCCTTGCTCGCCGGTTTCGGCGGATTGCGCATGGGCCGCTACCAGCAGAGCAGCGCCGAAGAAAAACGCAGCGAAGCCCAGCGCCTGGGCAACCGCCTGTTCTGGCCGGCGCTGCTGATCCCGATCGTGACCCTGATCGGCGCGATGGGGCTCAAGCGCCTGTCCTGGAACGGCACGCCCTTGATCGAGAGCGCCAACGTCACCCTGGTCTCGTTGGCGATCGCCTGCGTGGTCGCGCTGGCCGCCGCGTGCCGGCTGACCCGGCAGACGCCGTGGAGCAGCGTCGAGCAATCGCGCCGCCTGGTCGACTCGATCGGCTGGGCCGCGCTGCTGCCGCTGCTGCTGGCCTCGCTGGGCAGCGTGTTCGAAGCCGGCGGCGTCGGCCAGGCCACGGCCGCGGTGGTGCGCTCGGTGATCCCGGTCGACAACGCCTTCGTCGTGGTCGTCGCCTACGCGCTGGGCATGGCCTTGTTCACCATCATCATGGGCAACGCCTTCGCCGCGTTCCCGGTCATGACCGGCGGCATCGCCCTGCCCTTGCTGGTGCATCAGCACGGCGCCGATGCCGCCTCGCTGGCCGCGATCGGCATGCTCTCGGGCTACTGCGGCACCCTGATGACGCCGATGGCCGCCAACTTCAACCTGGTGCCAGCGGCGCTGCTGGAACTCAAGGATCCCTACGGCGTGATCCGCGCGCAATGGCCGACCGGCGCGCTGCTGCTGGCCTGCAACGTGCTGCTGATGTACTGGATCGCGTTCCGATGAGCACGCGCAAGCCCGTCGTACTGCTGACCGGCTTCGCTCCGTTCGGCGGCGAAACCAGCAACCCCAGCTGGGAAGCGGTGCAGCGTCTGGCCGGCAAGTCGGTGCTCGGCCACCGCGTCGTCGCGCGTTGCCTGCCGACCGCGTTCGGCAGCTCGTTGCAGGCCTTGCGCCAGGCGATCCGCGACACCGAACCGGCGCTGGTGCTCTGCGTCGGCCAGGCCGGCGGCCGCGCGCAACTGTCGCTGGAGCGGATCGCGATCAACATCGACGACGCCCGCATCCCCGACAACGACGGCGCCCGCCCGATCGACGAACCGGTGGTCGCCGGCGGCCCGGCAGCCTACTTCAGCGATTTGCCGATCAAGGCGATGCTCGCGGCCTTGCGCGAGGCCGGAATCCCGGCCGAGGTCTCGCAGACTGCCGGGACCTATGTCTGCAACCACGTCTTCTATGGCCTGATGCACGCGCTGCGCCGCAGCCCCGGCGTACGTGGCGGTTTCGTCCACATCCCGTATTCGCCGGCCCAGGCCGCACTGCACGCGGGCGCGCCTAGCCTGCCGGTGGAGACGGTGGCCGAAGGCTTGCGGATAGCGTTGCGGGTTGCGCTGTCGACGCGCGACGACCGACGTCTGGCGGCGGGCGCGGAGCACTGAGCCACGCTCGATCGATCGCGGCTCTTCTTCCCCTTCGCAAAAGGAGGAGGCCGGGTGTGATGCAACGCAAACAACAGTGCGTTCGCTCACCGCAGCCGCCCTGCGTTCCGCTTCCATTCGCCCAAGCAACGCGATCATGTCGCCCTTGCCCGCTCATCGGAGAACCCCATGCGCCAGACCCTGTCCGCCGCCCTGCTCTGCACCCTGGCCGTCTTCGCCGCGCCCACCGCGCACGCCGGCCTGTTCGACAAGAATCCCGACCAGGTCGCGCAGGAAGCCGTGGCCAAGAACCTGCGCGCCGTGACCCTGTGGGTCGAAGCCAGCTGGGGCTTCCGCAACCAGGGCGCCGCCAACAACCTCAGCCGCGCCCATCAGTCCTTCACCACGCGCGGCTACAACGTGGTCAGCGTGGAGCCCTATATCGAGAACGGCGACCTGCAGGGCTTCTTCGTGACCTACCAGAAGCCCTGAGTCGCGCACCACGCTTTGGGATAGGAGCGGCGTGCGCGCTCCCATCGCGGAGCGCGCAACGCATAGGCTTCTTCGGGACAGGCTCGTCGCGACCACACTCGCGATTCGCGGAGCCGGACTCATGCCGCTCCGGCGGCCGGCGGCCGGGCCGCGTTGGATCGGGCCGCGACCGATAGCCGCTCAGGTCCGCGGCAGCGTCACGCCGGTCTGGCCCTGGTACTTGCCGCCGCGATCCTTGTACGAGGTCTCGCAGACTTCGTCGGACTGGAAGAACAGCATCTGCGCCACGCCTTCGTTGGCGTAGATGCGCGCCGGCAGCGGCGTGGTGTTGCTGAATTCGAGAGTCACGTGA
The DNA here is from genome assembly GCF_001428685.1 of Lysobacter sp. Root76. Lineage (GTDB taxonomy): Bacteria > Pseudomonadota > Gammaproteobacteria > Xanthomonadales > Xanthomonadaceae > Lysobacter. The sequence continues at coordinate 326,742 of NZ_LMIK01000001.1, forward strand.
CCTTCCCACTCCGGTTCCAGCGGGGTCACGTTGACGATGATGCCGCAGCGCGCGTAGGTGCTCTTGCCCAGGCAGACCACCAGGGTGTCGCGCGGAATGCGGAAGTACTCGACCGTGCGCGCCAGGGCGAAGGAGTTCGGCGGGATGATGCAGACGTCGTTCTCGATGTCGACGAAGCTGCCCGGGTCGAAATGCTTGGGGTCGACGATGGTCGAGTTGATGTTGGTGAAGACCTTGAACTCGCGCGAGCAGCGCACGTCGTAGCCGTAGCTCGAGGTGCCGTAGCTGACGATGCGCTGGCCGTCGGCGGCGTGCTTGACCTGGCCGGGCTCGAACGGCTCGATCATGCCGTGCTGCTCGGACATGCGACGGATCCAACGGTCGGACTTGATGCTCATGCGGGGGGCTCGGGGTCTCAGGGGGGGCGTACTGGGGCGAAAGCGCCGTGACCGGCGATTGTAAGCGAGCCGGCCCGGGGCCGGCCCGCTACGCCTGGGTCAGCCCAGCAGCGAGGCCGAAATCGAGGGCGCCACCCGCGGCCGCAGCGCCAACCGCACCGCCAGATTGCGCGCCGCGGCGCGGTAGGCCCGGGCCGCAGCCGAGTCCGGCGCGGCCACGACCACCGGCACCCCGGCGTCGCCCTGCTCGCGGATCGCGATCTCCAACGGCAGGCTGCCCAGCAGCGGCACCCCGTACTGGGCCGCCATGCGCGCCCCGCCGCCCTCGCCGAACACATGCTCGGCGTGGCCGCAGTTCGAGCACACATGCACCGCCATGTTCTCGATCAGGCCCAGCACCGGCACCTGCACCTTCTCGAACATCTTCAAGGCCTTGCGCGCGTCCAGCGTAGCCACATCCTGCGGCGTGGTCACGATCACCGCGCCGGCGACCGGAATCTTCTGCGCCAAAGTCAGCTGGATATCGCCGGTGCCCGGCGGCAGGTCGACGATCAGATAATCGAGCTCGCCCCAGCGCGTTTCGTTGAGCAACTGGGTCAGTGCCGAGGTCGCCATCGGCCCGCGCCAGATCATCGGCGTGTCCTGCTCGACCAACAGCCCGATCGACATCGCCGCGATCCCGTGCGCCTGCATCGGCTCGATGGTCTTGCCGTCCGGACTGTCCGGCTTGCCGCTCAGCCCGAGCATGGTCGGCACGCTGGGGCCGTAGATGTCGGCATCGAGCACGCCCACCCGCGCCCCGTCGGCCGCCAGCGCCAGGGCCAGATTCACCGCCGTGGTCGACTTGCCCACCCCGCCCTTGCCCGACCCGATCGCGATCAGATTGCGCACGTTCTCCAGCGGCGCCAGGTTCGGCTGCACGGCGTGGGAGGTGATGCGCTGGCTGATCTCCAGGGTCGCGAGCGTCTTGCCCTCCGCCGCGAGCAGCCCGGCGATGCCCTCGCGCAGCACCGCCTCGACGCCCTGGACCGGGAACCCGCAGGTCAGCGACACCGCCACCCGCCCCTCCGCGTCCACCGCCCGCACTTTGGCGCCGGCTTCGGCGAGGGTGAAGGCGGTGTCGGGTAGCGGCAGGGCCGCGATTTGGGTTTGCAGCTGGTCGCTCAACGGGTCACCTGGGTCTTGGTCATTACGGAAGGCCTTCAACGCCGATACGGCGCGGACCCGACATGATAAGCCCCGCCCCGTCGCAAGGCGCCAAACCGGTGCCTTTCGGTAGCAAAGAACCAGGTGCGGAGAACTTCGGCGAGTGCGTAATCGCCGCGGCATCGGGTAAATCGCATGGAATCGATGGCGCGGATACCGGCAGACATACTCCATGCGGAATCGACGCATTCGGTATTGAATCGAATCGCGGATCGCGGGACCGGAATATCGAAATGCTCTATGGGCACGGCACTAAACCGCCTGAAACCACGCTTTTAAGCACATCCAGCGCATGCAGCGGCTAGTGCTGCGCACCGACCGCAACGTAAACAGGCGAGCCCTCCCTACCTTTTTTGCGCCGAACCGGTTAACCAGCACTTTGCATAACTTGCCCGTTCGATAAGCACATGCAAACTGCGTTAAGGCCATGTTACGTTCCAGTGCGTCGAGGGGATTGACGACGAAGAAACGGCCACGGACAGGCCCCATCCAAAAAGTTAGGGGACAACTCATGGAAGTAACCGAGAAGCGGCTGCATCGCAGCCGACTGACTGCTGCACTTTTGGCGGCTTTGATCGCGCCCGCCGCCGGCGGTGCGTTCGCCCAGGACGCCGCACCTGCCCAGCCGCAACCCGCTAGCGATACGCCGACCGACGTCGATGGCGTCACCGTAGTCGGCTCACGCATCAAGCGCGCCCAGATTGAAGGTCCGGCGCCGGTCACCGTCATCAGCCGCGACGACATCGACAAGCAGGGCTTCCAGACGGTCTCCGACATGCTGTCGTCGCTGACCCAGAACACCACCAACTCGTTCACCGGCGACCTCGCCGTCAACGGGTTCACGCCGAACGCCCAGGTCGTCAACCTGCGCAACCTCGGCCCGGGCTACACCCTGGTCCTGGTCAACGGCCGTCGTATCGCCGACTACCCGCAGCCCTACAACAGCGACCGTTCCTCGGTGAACGTCGGCGCCATCCCGTCCTCGATCATCGAGCGCGTGGAAGTGCTGGCCGGCGGCGCTTCGGCCATTTACGGTTCGGACGCAGTCGCGGGCGTGGTCAACATCGTCACCCGCACCAACTTCGACGGCAACCTGCTGCGCGGCACCGTCGGCACCACCGGCGCCGGCGGCGGCGACAGCGTCAACCTGGAGTACTCGGGCGGCCGCGTCGGCGACAACTGGAGCGTGACCTACGCCCTGCAATACAACTACAACGAGCCGATCTTCGCCTCGCAGCGCGACTTCATGGACGATTTGCGCGACGGTCCGCGCGGCAATCGCGTCGGCCCGAGCCTGTCGCTGGTCGCAATCGATCTGCTCAACCGCAACCGCGCCGCGTACTACCCCGGCCAGGAAGTTTGCGATCGCTTCGGCTTTACGCCCTACCTGTCCGCCACCCGCGGCCAGATCTGCGGGTCGTACGATTCCGTGGCTTCACAATCGCTCTCGAACAAGCGCGAAGCCACCTCCGGCTATGCCTACGGCACGTACGACTTCAGTAACGGCATGCAGGCTTGGAGCAGCTTGATGCTGAACAACTCCGACTCGACGTCCAGCAGCGGCACGGAGTTCTGGGGCACCGGCGGCGATCCGTTCCTGCCCGCCAGCTTCTACTTCGATGAAGGCCTGGGCACCTATGTCCAGCTGCAGCGCGTGCTGACGCCGAAGGAAGTCGGCGGCAATACGGCCGTGACCACCAAGTACCACGAGAAGAGCTACGACTTCGCCACCGGCCTGCGCGGCGACTTCGGCGATCGCTTCGACTGGGACCTGTCGACCTCTTATGGCCGGTACGACTACAAGTCGGATTCGCCGCGCCTGCTCGCCCAGAGCGTGCACGACTACTTCCTCGGCCCACAGACGATCGACGACTACGGCTACGCGCACCACACCCTGAACCTGGACCGCTGGCACACGCCGCTGACCCCGGAACAGTATCGTGCGATGTCGACCCGCGTTATCAACAAGGGCCACACCTCCTCGGCACAGGCCAACTTCGTCGTCAGCGGCGACCTGTTCGACATGCCGGCCGGCGCGGTCGGTTTCGCGGGTACCGTCGAATTCGGTCGCCAGACTATCGACCTCAAGAGCGATCCGCGCACCGATCCCGGCCGTACCCCGGACGCGACCACGCCTTACAACTTGGTGAGCTCGGGCAACATCAAGGGCGAGCGCGACCGCTACGCGATCGGCGCCGAGTTCCGCGTGCCTCTGCTGGACACCTTGAGCGCCCAGCTCGCTGGCCGTTACGACAAGTACGACGACATCACGCAGGTGGACGGCGCCTTCACCTATGGGCTGGGTCTGGAATTCCGTCCGATCGAGCGCTTGCTGCTGCGTGCGAACTACTCCACGAGTTTCCGCGCGCCGGATATGCCGCTGGTGTTCGCCCAGGGCGTGGCTTCGTTCGCCGGTATCGTCGACTACTACGGCTGCCGTTCGGACGGCGACACCGTCACCGAATGCCGTAGCAACAACCACCCGAGCCAGTATCAAACCCTGAACCAGACTGTCGGCAACCCCGATTTGCAGGAAGAAAAGGGTAAGTCACTCACCGCTGGCTTCGTGCTCGACCTGATCGAAGGCATGTCGATGTCCGTCGACTATTACAAGATCACGCTGGACGATCAGGCCACGCGACTGAGCCTGGACTACATCCTGCAGAACGAGGCCAACTGCCGCATCGGCACGCTGCCCGATGGCTCACCGATCCCGCAGGGGCAGAATTCCGCGTTCTGTCAGGACATCCTGTCGCGTGTGACCCGCCAGGTTGCCCCGGGCAATCCCAACGGTCGCATCGTCAATGTCCGCGCGGGCTACATCAATGCGTCGCGCTCCGAGAACACCGGCATCGACGCGACCTGGCGCTACCGCTTCGACACGGACCGCTGGGGCAATTTCGATTTTAACCTGGCCTACAGCCTGAGCCTGGGCGAGAAGTACAAGCAGTTCGAGGAAGACGATCTGATCGACTACCGCGACCGCCTGGACAACGACAACCAGCGCAGCCGCGTCCGCGGCAGCGTGACCTGGGAAAAGGGCGACTGGACGACGACCGTGTTCGGTCAGCGCCTGGGCTCGGCGCCGAACGAGGCCGAAGCAGCTGGCCGGGACGCCGTCACCGGTGTCTATTACGGCGCGCGCCTGCAGCCGTACATGCTCTACAACCTCTCGATCGAGAAGAAGTTCGGCGAGAACATGGAGGCGGCGTTCGTCGTCAACAACGTGCTCGACAACACCCACCGCAAGGATCCGAGCAACACCGCGTATCCGTTCTTCAACCCGTTCATCGGTGCCGACCCGTACGGCCGCGCGTTCTTCCTGCGTCTGTCGTACAAGTTCTGATCCACTGCACTTCGCTGCACAAGAAAGGCCCGGCGCAAGCCGGGCCTTTTTCTTTGGGGCGGCGTAATCCGCAGACCCGACTCATGCGAGAAGAGTCAAAAGCGTGCCTCACGACATTCCTATGCGCATCCCGGCCCACCCCGATTTGAAGCCACAACGCAGGCCGAGCCGTCAATACGCTGGGCGGCACAAAAAGCACACTACGACGTGCAGCAAATGCCAACTTCAAGTACAAATAACAAAACAAATCTAATAAAAACAAGTAGTTATATAGACAAGTGAACCAACCAAAAATTTGTGATCGTGTGATGACATCAGCGTTAACGGCATGTTAAGTTCGCCGGTAAGGGGACAGCTTTACGCCAAGGTCGGCACACAAGAAAACATCTAGTTCATTTGGGGGACAACCTAATGGCAGTTCGCAACGCAAACGGCCTGCAGCGCAGCAGGCTGACGGCGGCGCTTATCAGCGCCCTGGTCCTTTCGGTCGCCGGCACGGCGAGCGCGCAGGACAGCACCACGCAAGCTCAGGAACCGGCTAAGGAAAAAGCCACCGATATCGACGGCGTGACCGTCGTCGGTTCGCGTATTAAGCGCACTGAAATCGAAGGCCCGGCTCCCGTCACGGTGATCACCCGCGCCGATATCGATCGCGAGGGCTTCCAGACCGTCGGCGATATGCTGCAAACCCTTACGCAGAACACCACGGCTTCGTTCACCGGCGACCTGGCCACCGGCGGATTCACCCCGAACGCCCAGGTCGCGAACCTGCGCAACCTCGGCCCGGGCTACACGCTGACGCTGATCAATGGCCGTCGTCCGGCGCAGTATCCGCAGCCGTACAACCGCGACAACAACGTGGTCAATGTCCGCGCCATTCCGTCCGCGATCATCGAGCGCGTGGAAGTGCTGACCGGCGGCGCATCGGCGATCTACGGTTCCGACGCGGTCGCCGGCGTAGTCAACATCGTTCTGCGCGAAAATTACGAAGGCAATCAGGTCCGCATGACCGCTGGTACCACCAGCAACGGCGGCGGCGACAGCATCAACGTCGAATACACCGGCGGCGCGACCGGCGATCGTTGGAGCGCGGTGTGGGCCCTCCAGTACGGCAATATGGAGCCGGTCTTCGCTAGCCAGCGCGATTTCCTGTCCGACACGCGCAAGGGCCCCTTGGGTCCGAACCTCACCAATCCGGCGCTGTCGCTGATCGCCATCCGCGGCAACACCACGGTCAACGGCGCGGCCAACCGCAACGCCTATTACCCGGGCCAGGCCGCCTGCGATCGCTTCGGCTACACCACCCGCACGACGGCCACTCGCGGCACCTACTGCGGTTCGTTCACCCAGCCGGCTTCGCGTTCGATCTCCAACGCCAACGAGTTCTATTCGGCTTACGGCTATGGCACCTTCAACATCTCCGACACCCTGACGGCGTTCGCCAGCGCCACGTACTACGATTCGCAGGCCAAGGCCAGCTCGGGTACGGAGTTCTGGGGCACCTCCGGCGATCGTTTCAACCAGACCAGCACCGGCGGCACCAACGCGTTCTACTACGATCCGCAGTTCGGCTCGTTGATCCAGCTGCAGCGCGTGTTCAATCCGTTCGAGCTCGGCGGCCCGGAAGCGGCGACGACGAAGTTCGACGAAAGCACCTACGATGTCAGCGCCGGCTTGATGGGCACCTTCGCCGACCGCTTCGACTGGGAAGTGTCCGGCCAGTACGCCAAGTACGAGTACACGGCCGATCGCCCGCGACTGCTGGCCAAGGCAGTGCATGACTACTTCCTGGGCCCGCGCCTGGGCTTCAGCAACTCCACGGGCACTGGCGCCGGCATCTATCCGATTTACCGCCTGGATCTGAACCGCTGGACGACGCCGTTCACGCCCGAGCAGTACCGGGCCGTGGCCACGCGCGTGATCAACGAAGGCGACACCAGCTCCGCGTCCTTCAACTTCAACATGAGCGGCGATCTGTTCGACCTTCCCGCCGGCCCGCTCGGCTTTGCCGCCACATTGGAAGCGTCCCGTCAGACGGTCGATCTGCGCAGCGATCCGCGCACCGATCCGCTGCGCCCGGCCGACAGCCAGACGATCTACAACCTGGTCAGTTCGGGCCGTACCGAAGGCGAGCGCGACCGCTACGCGATCGGCGCCGAGCTCCGCGTGCCGATCTTCAGCATGCTGACCGCTCAGCTGGCCGGACGCTACGACAAGTACGACGACATCACTCAGGTGGACGGCGCGTTTACCTATAACCTGGGCCTGGAGTTCCGTCCGTTCGAGAACCTGTTGCTGCGCGGCTCCTATGCCACCAGCTTCCGCGCACCGGACATGCAGCTCGTCTACGCACAGGGCGCGGCGTCCTTCGCTGGCGCACTGGACGAATACTCCTGCCGTTCCGGTACCGGTCCTGCCGCTGGCCTGGGCCCGCGTACGCGCTCGCAGTGCAACGTGACCGCCGACCCGACCATCTATCAGGTCCAGACCACCATCGCCGGCAATCCCAATCTCGAGGAAGAGAAGGGCAAGTCGTTCGGCTACGGTTTCGTGTGGGACATCATGGAAGGCATGAACATCTCGGTCGACTACTACCGTATCGAACTCGAAGATGCTGCTTCGCAGTTGGGTTCGGACTACATCCTGCAGTCCGAAGCGGCTTGCCGCCTGGGCACCTATAGCGATGGTCGTCCGGCCCCGAATGCGGCGTTCTGCGCCAATATCATGGGCCTGGTCACGCGCACCGTCGCTCCCGGCACCGGCCTCGACGGCCGCCTGGAACGCATCAACGACGCCTACATCAATACCGCCCTGCAAGACACCAGCGGCATCGATGCGACCTATCGCTACAAGTTCGACACCGACCGTTGGGGCGACTTCGACCTCTCGCTGGGCTACTCGCTGGTGCTGACCAACAAGTACAAGCAGTTCGACGACGAAGAGCTGATCGACTACCGCGATCTGCCGCCGCAGGTCTTCTACCCCGAGCGCAGCCGCGTGCGCGGTTCGATCACCTGGTCCAAAGGCGATTGGTCCACCACGGTGTTCGGCACCCGCTACGGTTCGGCTTTCAGCAATGCCGAAGCTTCCGGCGTGAACGCCGCCGGTGGCGAATACGGCCGTCGTCTGCAGCCTTACATGCTGTACAACCTGCAGGTCCAGAAGAAGTTCAGCGAGAGCGTCATGGCCCAGTTGAGCGTGATCAACGTGCTGGATAACCAGTACCGTCAAGACAACAGCGAAACCGGTTATCCGTTCTTCAACTACCCGATCGGCGCCGATCCGCTGGGCCGTCGCGTTTACCTGAGCCTGACCTACAAGTTCTGATCGATTCTATTGTTGTCCCCGAGAAGCCCGGCGCAAGCCGGGCTTCTTTTTTGCCCCCTCCCAACCGCCCCATCCCGGGTTCCATACGCCGACGGATGCGGTATAAAGATGGTCAGCCGCGGGAACGCCGCGCGGTTCGAACCATGCCTATCCCTGGGAGGGGAACATGCGTACCAAACTGTTAGCACTGCTCCTGCTCGCGCTGCCCATGGCGGCGTTCGCGCAGACCACGCCGGTCGGCAACTGGGTCACGATCGACGACAAGACCCAGAAGCCCAAGTCGGTGGTCGAAATCTACGAAGCGAAGGACGGCCGCCTCGCCGGCCGCGTCACCAAGGTCCTGCAGTCCGACCGCGGCCCGCACCCGGTCTGCGACAAGTGCTCGGGCGACCGCAAGGACAAGCCGGTCGAAGGCATGGTCATCCTGTGGGGCGTGCGCAAGCACGGCGATACCTGGGAAGACGGCAAGATCCTCGACCCGGCCACCGGCAAGATCTACTCGGTGAAGGTCACGCCGGTCGACGGCGGCAAGAAGCTGGACGTGCGCGGCTTCATTGGCTTCTCGCTGCTGGGCCGGACCCAGACCTGGGTTCGTCAGTAAGCGCCAGTGCGGCAGCTGCGATAACGACGACCCGGCCTCGGCCGGGTCGTTTCGTTTGGGGCGGCCGGAAGGGGCGAAAAAACGCGGCAACCGCGCGATACGCGGCCGCTGCGGGGATCGATCGCGGCTCACGCCGCTCCCACAGGAAGCGGGAGGGGTCGGGGCGGCCCTGCATCGGTCGCATGCCATAATTCCCGGCCTCCCACCGCAATGCGCCGCCCATGTCCCGCGAGTTCGTCGTCACCTGCGCCCTGCCCTATGCCAACGGGCATCTGCATCTTGGCCACCTGGTCGGCTACACCCAGGCCGATATCTGGTGCCGCGCGCAGCGCATGTCGGGCCACCGCGCCTGGTACGTCTGTGCCGACGACACCCACGGCACGCCGATCATGCTGGCGGCCGAAAAGGCCGGGGTCAGCCCGGAGGCCTTCATCGCCGGCATCCAGGCCAGCCACGAGCGCGACTTCGCCGATTTCGGCGTCGCCTTCGACCATTACGACTCGACCAACTCGGCCGGCAACCGCGCCCTGACTGAGGCGTTCTACGCCAAGCTCGACAACAACGGCCATATCTCGCGGCGCTCGGTCGCGCAGCTGTACGACCCGGTCAAGGGCATGTTCCTGCCCGACCGCTACGTCAAGGGCATCTGCCCGAACTGCGGCACGCCCGACCAGTACGGCGACAACTGCGAGAACTGCGGCGCGACCTACGCCCCGACCGAGCTCAAGGAGCCGCGTTCGGTGGTCAGCGGCGCGACGCCGGAGCTGCGCGAGTCCGAGCATTTCTTCTTCGAGGTCGGCGGTTTCGAGGCCTTCCTGCGCGAGTGGCTGAGCGGCGACGTCGCCATCCCGGGCGTCAAGGCCAAGCTGCTGGAATGGCTGGATGCCGAGGGCGGCCTGCGCGCCTGGGACATCTCGCGCGATGCGCCCTACTTCGGCTTCGAGATTCCCGGCCATCCCGGCAAGTACCTGTACGTGTGGCTGGACGCGCCGATCGGCTACCTGAGCAGCTTCCAGGCCCTGTGCGAGCGCGAAGGGCTGGACTTCTTCTCCTACCTCACCCACGACAGCCAGGCCGAGCTGCACCATTTCATCGGCAAGGACATCGTCACCTTCCACGGCCTGTTCTGGCCGGCGGTGCTGCACGGCGTCGGTTTCCGCGCGCCGACCCGGCTGCACGTCAACGGCTATCTGATGGTCAACGGCGAGAAGATGTCGAAGTCGCGCGGCACCTTCATCCAGGCCCGCACCTACCTCGACGTTGGCCTGGAGCCGGAAGCGTTGCGCTATTACTTCGCGACCAAGACCGGCGGCGGCGTCGACGACGTCGACCTCAACCTGGCCGACTTCGTCGCCCGCGTGAACGCCGACCTGGTCGGCAAGTTCGTCAACCTGGCCAGCCGTTGCGCCGGCTTCATCGAGAAGCGTTTCGACGGCCGGCTCGCCGCCGCGTTGCCGGAACCGGCGACCTACGCGCGTTTCGTCGAACAGTTGCAGCCGATCGCGCAGGCCTACGCGCGCAACGAAGCCGCGACCGCGCTGCGCCTGACCATGGCCCTGGCCGACGAAGCCAACAAGTACATCGACGAACGCAAGCCGTGGGTGCTGGCCAAGCAGGATGGCGCCGACGCCGAACTGCAGTCGGTGTGCACGCAGGGCCTGAACCTCTTCCGCGTGCTCGCCGCTGCGCTCAAGCCGGTATTGCCGCGCGTGTCGGCCCAGGCCGAAGCCTTTCTGGCCGCGCCGGTCGCGATCTGGAGCGATCTGGACGCACCGCTGCTCGCCCAGCGCATCCGCAGCTACACGCCCTTGTTCACCCGTATCGACCCCAAACACATCGAGACCATGATCGAAGCCTCCCGCGAGTCCTTGAAGCCCGAATCGCCGAAGCCCGCCGACAGCGACAGCGTCGTCGCCGCTCCCGTCGCCAAGACCGCCACCGCGACTGCGACTGCGCCGGCCACCGCCGGCAACGCCGCCGCGACCATCGGCATCGACGACTTCGCCAAGCTCGACCTGCGCGTGGGCAAGGTGCTGGCCTGCGAGTTCGTCGAGGGTTCCGACAAGCTGCTGCGTTTCGAACTCGACGCCGGCGACCTGGGCAAGCGCCAGATCTTCTCCGGCATCCGCGGCTCCTACGCCGAGCCGGACAAGCTGGTCGGCCGCAACGTGGTGTTCATCGCCAACCTGGCGCCGCGCAAGATGCGCTTCGGCCTCAGCGAGGGCATGATCCTGTCGGCCGGTTTCGACGGCGACGGTCTGCACCTGCTCGACGCCGACAGCGGCGCGCAGCCGGGCATGCCGGTCAAGTAAGCCGGCCCAGCCACGGCCCGCTCCGGCCGCAGCCATGTCCCAGCCGCCCACCGCTCCGAACGAAGCCGCCGACCTGGTCGAGCGGCTCGATCGCCTGCTGCCGCAAACCCAGTGCGGCCAATGCGGCTACGCCGGTTGCCGTCCCTACGCCGAGGCGATGGCCCGGGGCCAAGCCGGCGTCGACCATTGCCCGCCCGGCGGCGACGCCGGCGCGCGCGCATTGGCGCAGTTGCTGGGCGTGCCCGCGCGCCCTTACGACCGCACCCGCGGCAGCCACAAACCGGCGCCGGTGGCGGTGATCGTCGAAGCCGACTGCATCGGCTGCACCAAGTGCATCCAGGCCTGTCCGGTCGACGCCATCATCGGCGCGGCCAAGCACATGCACACCGTGATCGAACCGCTGTGCACCGGCTGCGAGCTGTGCGTGCCGGCCTGCCCGGTGGACTGCATCGTGCTGGAACCGGCGCGGCCGGCCGCCTAAGTCGCACCCACGCTTCGTAGGGGGCGGGGAGCGCAAGCGAAGCGCATCGCGCGCCCGCTCCGCTCAAATCCGGCGAATCTCTGGTCCTGCGCGGCACGGTGCGGTTCGCTTGCGCTCACCGCACCCTACGCCGGGCTCAACGCTTGCTGGGCTGACCCTTGGCCGGCGCAGGGGCGCCGGTTGCCGGCGCGACCGGCGCCAGATCGGCGGTGCCGACCTTGCAGGCCGAGCACACGCGCTCGATCTTGTAGCCCTTGGCGCGCAGCTTCTCGACCACGCCGTCCTGGCCGAGCAGGTGCAAGGCGCCGACCACGATCAGGGTGTCGTCCTTCTTCGACTCGTCCAGCATCTTCTGGATCTGCGGCACCCAGGCGTTGTTGCGCTCGACGTTGACCAGGCGATACGTCTCCGGCGCCTTCTGCTTCATCTCGACGCGGGTGAGTTCGTCGAGCTTGCCGAGGTCGGCCGCGCGCCAGGCGTTGTGCATGTCGGCGAGCATGCCCGGCATTTCGGTGGGCTTGTCGACGAAGTCGCGCAGGCCCTCGATCTGTTCCGGCATCGGCGACGAGTCCAGCACCGCGATCTGCTCGTCCATCGATTCCAGGCCGCCGGTGGGCTTCTTGGCCGCGGCCGCGCGCTCCATCAAGTGCTGGTCCAGGCCCAGCTTCGGGCTGAAACCCATCGCCTGCGATACGCCCAGCATCAGCGACAGGTTCACGAACCAGGGCTCGTAGCCGTCCAACGTGGCGACCGGCACGCCCTGCTTGCCCAGCAGGCGGGCGAGCTTTTCGCGCAGGTCGGCAGGCAGCACCTGGCTGAGTTTGCGGCCGTCGGAGTAACCGACCGCGGCCATGAATTTGGCCGCTGCGCCGGGGTCGTTGATCTGCTCCGGCGGCACTTCGAACACCAGCTTGTCGGCGGCCGCGAACGCGGCGTCGACGTCCGGCGACACCGGATAGTCGTCGCTCTTGAGCAGGTGGAACGAACCCAGCAGATACACCGCGTTGTCGGCGTCGGACACCTTCCATAGCAAGGGCACCGGCGGTGCCTTGGCCGTCGCAGGCGCCTCGGTCTTGCCCGGCGCTGCGTCCTGCGCGGAGGCGATCGCCGGGCTCAGCGCGGCGAGGATCAGGGCGCAGGGCAGCAGGCGCTTGAGTGGGTTCGATCGGAGCATGAGGTGTCGTCCTTGGAATGGGTCAATGCGCGCCGGCGTACGCCTTCTCGCCGGCGGTGACGGCCAGGTCGAGGCGGTTTTCCTGCGGCGGCAGCGGGCAAGTCGCGAACGCGGTGAACGCGCACGGCGGGTTATAGGCCTTGTTGAAATCGAGCATCACGCGGCCGCCGATGCCCGGCTTGGGCGCATCGAGGAAACGTCCGGCGCCGTAGCTGCCGTGGCCGTTGGTGCGGTCGGCGAAGACCAGGAACAGTTCGTCGCCGCCTTCGTCGAGGGCTTCGATGCGGTAGCTCTTGCCGTCGCGTTCGAATTCCACATAACCGGGATTGGGCACCTGCTCGGTGGTGCCGACGATGTTGGCGATGGCCAGGGTCTTGCCCGGCGGATGCGCGACGAACTTGCTGTCGACCACCCAGCCGGCGTCGGCCTGCCAGTACGGAATGTCCTTGAAGCCGCTCCGGGTGGGCGCGTCTGCGTGCTTGACCCGCAAGGCGTAACGGTCGCCGCGCTTGATCACGGTCAGGATGCCCTTGCCCTCGTCGAAACCGAGCTTGCTCGGGCCGGCGGGATCGGTATCGATGCGCAGCGCGGTCGCGCCCTTGAGCGGTTGCTCGTCGAGCGTGAACGTGGTGCCGCGCTCGGGTACGAAGCGCACCGTGCCGTCCTTCTTCAGGTCGATCATGCCGAAGTGGCCGGGGCCCATGGCCACGCGGATGCCGTTGTCGGCCTCGCTGCCGAAATAATGCGGACCCGGATCCAGCCAGTGCAGGCCGATCAGGCTGGTCCAACCGTCGGGCTTGATCAGATTGGCCTTGCGCTCGTCGCGCCAGACCTGTTGCTCGCCGACGAAGGCCGCGCTGGTGGGCTTGCTCGGCGGCGCGTCGGCTTGCGCGCTCGCGGGGGTGTCGGCGCCGGCGGCGTCGAGGTCGCTTTCGGAACGCTCGCCGCCGCCGCAAGCGGTCAGGCCGAGGCAGAGCACGATCGGGGACAGCAGCATCAGGAGCGGCAGCAGTCGCGGCATAGTCGGCAGTCGCATTCTTAACGTCCTCGCAGGAACCAGCGGTCGATTTCGGACAGGCTGAAACGGGCCCAGGTCGGCCGGCCGTGATTGCATTGGCCGGAACGCTCGGTCGCTTCCATTTCGCGCAGCAGCGCGTTCATTTCGGGCAGGGTCAGACGGCGGTTGGCGCGCACCGCGCCGTGACAGGCCATGGTCGACAGCAGCTCGTCGCGCGCGGCGGCGACCCGGCGCGATTCGCCGTGTTCGCGCAAGTCGGCGAGCACGTCGCGCAGCAGCGCCTCGACGTCGCCGTGCGCGAGCAGGGCCGGCACCGCGCGCAGCGTCAGCGACTGCGGGCCGCTGCGGGTCACGTCGAAGCCCAATGCGGCCAGGGTGTCGGTTTCGCGCTCGGCGACCTCGGCCTCGCGTTCGGACACCGCCAGCGTCGCCGGCACCAGCAACGGCTGGGTGCGCAGGCCTTCGCCGTCGTGCGCGGCCTTGAGCTTCTCGTAGCCGATGCGTTCGTGGGCGGCGTGCATGTCGACCACGATCAGGCCTTCGGCGCTTTCGGCCAGCACGTAGATGCCGTGCAGCTGGGCGACCGCATAGCCCAGCGGCGGCAGGCTGGCGTCGTCGCTGTGCGGCAGCGCCGGCCGCGGTGCGCTGTCGAACCCCGGCGTCGGTGCGTAGCTGGGATAGGACGGCGCGGCGACGGTACCGTTGGGCGCGCCGTACAGCGCGGCGTAGCCGGCGCGGGTTTCCTCGACCTGGAAGCCCAGCGGCCGGGTCGGCGCGCTCCAGTTGTACGAGGGCTGCGCATCGGTCGTCTGCACCATCGCGCCGGTATCGGCGTGAGCCGGCAGCGGCGCGGCGCCGGCACGGGTCTCGGCCAGGGCATCGTGCAGGGTGCGGTAGACGAAGTCGTGGATCAGGCGCGAATCGCGGAAGCGGACCTCGTGCTTGGCCGGGTGCACGTTGACGTCGACCCGGCGCGGATCGAGTTCCAGGAACAATACATAGGCCGGCTGACGGCCATGGAACAGCACGTCGGCGTAGGCCTGCTTGACCGCATGCGCGACACTGCGGTCGCGCACCGCGCGGCCGTTGACGTAGAGGTACTGCTGGTCGGCGCTGGCGCGGTTGTACGCGGGCTGCGCGATCCAGCCGTGCAGGCGTAGGCCGGCGCCGCTGTGGTCGACGCGCAGCGCATTGCGCGCGAACTCCTCGCCCAGGGTTTCGTTGATGCGCGCGTCCGAAAGCAGGTCGCCCTCGCCTTTCCAGCGCCGCGAAGGCTTGCCGTTGTGGGAGACGCGCAGTTCCACGTCCGGCCGCGCCAGGGCGAGCTGGCGCAGCCATTCCTCGATGTGGCCGAGTTCGGTGCGTTCGGCCTTGAGGAACTTGCGCCGCGCCGGCACGTTGAAGAACAGGTCGCGCACTTCGACCGTGGTGCCCTGCGGATGCGGCTTGGGCGCGACCGCGCCGACCCGGCCGCCGTCGACTTCCAGGCTAGCGCCGTGTTCGGTGTCGATCCGGCGCGAGACCAGGGCGAAACGGCTGACCGAGGCGATCGACGGCAGGGCTTCGCCGCGGAATCCCAGGGTGGCGACGCCTTCGAGGTCGTCTAGGGAGGCGATCTTGCTGGTCGCGTGGCGCGAGATCGCCAGCGGCAGTTCGTCGGCGGCGATGCCGGCGCCGTCGTCGCGAATCCGGATCAGGCGTACGCCGCCCTCTTCCAGGTCGATGTCGATGCGCATGGCGCCGGCATCGAGCGCGTTCTCGACCAGTTCCTTGACCACCGAGGCCGGGCGCTCCACGACCTCGCCGGCCGCGATCTGGTTGATGAGGGTGTCGGGAAGTTGACGGATGGCCACGAATGCGGACGCCGCAGCGGCGCCAGGAAAGGATCGAAGCCGATGATAGCGGTTAGGCCGCGGCTTCCGCGATCCGTTTTACGCTTTCGCGACGCAGGACCGCACTCGCGATCGCCAAGCCGACACCGGTCGCGACCGGTATCGCCCGCATGGGCCGATCAGGGGCTGCCGCCGCCCGCGCCCATCGCCACCGGCTCGGCCTCGGCGCGCGCGGCGTACATCGTGCCCGGCGGCGGTTGGCGGGTGAAATAGGTGTTGACGCCGTCGAGCACGGCGCGGGCGAGCGCGCGCTGGTGCGCGGGATCGGTCAGGCGGCGCTCTTCGTCCGGATTGGAGATGAAGGCGGTCTCGACCAGCATCGCCGGCATGTCCGAAGTCCGCAGCACGGCGAAATTGGCGCGCTCGATTTGCGGCTTGTGGTTGCTGCCGACGCGCTTGAGGCCGTCCAGCACATGCGCGGCCGCGTCTTCCGAGGCCTTCATGTGGCCGCTCTGGGTCAGGTCCAGCAGCACCGAGGTCAGGGTGTTGTCGGCTTCCTGCAGGCGCACGCCGCCGACCAGGTCGGCCGAGTTTTCCTTGTCCGCGAGCCAGCGCGCGCGCTGCGAGGACGCGCCCTTCAGCGACAGCACGTAGACCGAGGAACCCTTGGCGGCGCGATTTTCGGCGGCGTCGGCGTGGATCGAGACGAACATGTCGGCCTTGGCCTGGCGCGCCAGCTGGGCGCGACGCGGCAGCGGGATGAACACGTCGCTGTCGCGGGTCAGGTAGGCCTTGAGGCCGGGCGTGGCGTTGATCTGGCGCGCCAGTTCGCGCGCGATCGCCAGGGTCACGTCCTTTTCGCGCTTGCCGGCCTGGCCGATCGCGCCGGGATCCTGGCCGCCATGGCCGGGATCGATGGCGATGATGAGCGGGCGCATGCCGCGGCCGCGCATCACGTCCCTCATGGTCTTGACCGCGCCGGGCGTGACGGCCTCGACGGCCGACGGCGGCGGATTATTCGCGGCGACGCCGGGCATCGGCGTCGGCACGCCGGTCGCGACGCGGGTGGGCACGCCCGTGGCAATACGGGTGGGCACGCCGGTGGCGACGGTGGTCGGCACCTGCAGCGGCGGCGCGGCGATGGCGGGCGCAGCCGCCGGCGGCGCCGCGGCCGGCACCGAGGTAGCGGCCGCGTTGCGTGCAGCGAGTTCGGAAATCAGGCGCGTGGTCGCGGCCGCGGACGCGGCGGCCTGGTCGACACCGCTGGTTGCGGACACGGTGGCGATGGCGGTCGGCGGCGTGGCCGTCGGCGGCGCAGGCGCGCGCTGTGCGGGAATCGAAGGCGCAGTAGCTGGCGGTGCGGAAGTCGTCGGCGCGGTCGGCGCGGCGGCAACGGCTTGCGGCTCGGCGCCGTCGCCCGGCCATTCCAGCACCAGGCGCGCGCCGTTGGCGCCCGGCTCGATGCGCGGCTTGAGCGCCGCGACCGGCTGGGCGAGATCGAACACGATGCGCACGGTGCCCGGCGCAGGCTGGCCGGTGCGTACCGATTTGACGATGCCGGTGCCGGCCGGCAGGCGCAGGCCCTTGGCCAGCGACGAGGCCGGCAGGTCGACCGCGAGGCGGTCCGGGCCCTTGAGCGAGATCAGCTTGAATTCGGTGCCGCGGTCCAGGGCGATCTCGGCGCGGGTGCCGGTGGCCCCGGTGCCGAGTTCCAAGCCCTTGATTTCACTGGCCTGCGCGAGATTCCAGGCCAGCGCCGCAAGCAGCGCCATGCCGAGCAGGAATTTCTGGACGGTGGCCCCTTTTACGCGCATGGGCGGTAGTCAAGCACCAGGGCGCGATAAAAGCAAGCACTTTTCCCTTACGAATCCGGCACCTGCCGCCACTTCCTGTGGAAACGTTCAGGAGTCGGCCGCAAGCTCCGGGGTGGCGACCGCGGCCCGGACCCAGTCCCGCCCCGCCGCCGAGCCCGGCACCAGCCGGGCCGAACGCCCTGCCCCGGCCACCGCCAGCTCCACCCGCAAGTCGGCCGGCGGCAGCGCGCCGCGGCCGCGGTCGGGCCATTCGATCAGCCACAGCACCGCTTCGTCGCCGTCCAGGCCGAGGAATTCCAGTTCGCCGGCATCGCCGATGCGATACAGGTCCAAATGCCAGGCTTCGCCGCCCGCCGCGAGCGGATAACGCTCGACCAGGGTATAGGTCGGACTGCGGATCGCGCCCTGCACGCCCAGCGCGCGCAACAAGGCGCGCGCGAGCGTGGATTTTCCGGCGCCGAGATCGCCGCTGAGATGCACGACGGCGCGCGCCGGCCGCGTGCGCGCGAGCGCGGCGCCCAAGGCATCGGTGGCATCGGCATCGGACAAGGTCAGCGCGAACGCATCGTGTTCGTACGCATCGTGTTCGTACGCGGTGGCGGTCGTAGGCGTATTCGACGACATCGGCGACGCTACTCCGGATTGGCCAGACGCCGCAGCCACGGCATCAGATCGGTGGGCAACAAACCGCGTTCGCCGCCGTCGCGCGCAGCAGCATCGCCGGCGGCGGAATGCAGCAGGGCGCCGCAGACTGCGGCATCGAACGCATTCAATCGCTGCGCACGCAAGGCGGCGATGGTACCGCTGAGCACGTCGCCCATGCCGCCCACGGCCATGCCGGGATTGCCTGCGGCGATCACGCAAGGCTCGAGATCGGGCGCGACCACGATGGTGCCCGCCCCCTTCAACACGATCGCGCAGCCGTAGCGATCGCGCAACGCGCAAGCCGCGGCGAAACGATCGGCCTGCACCTGCGCGGTGTCCATACCGAGCAGGCGCGCCGCTTCGCCAGGATGCGGCGTCAGCACACTGTCTTCGCGCAGGCGTCGCGGCTTTTGCGCCAACAGATTCAGCGCGTCGGCGTCGAGCAATAAAGGCATTCCGCTATCGAGCGCGCAGGCATACAGCTCCCGGCCCCAATCCGCCTGCCCCAGGCCGGGGCCCAAAGCGACGAAGTCCGCGCGTTGCAAAGCCTCGCGCAACTGGGCCGCATCGCGCACTTCGCGCGGCATCGCTTCGGGCAAACGGGACAGCAGCGCGGTCACATGCTCGGCACGCGTGGCGACTTCGACCAGACCGGCGCCGCTACGCAGCGCCGCTTGCGCGCACAACACGATCGCGCCGCCGCTGCCGTGATCGCCGCCGACGCAGAGCACGCGACCGTTGCGGCCCTTGTGACTGTCGCGCGAGCGCGGCGACAGCCAGCGGCGCAGATCCTGGGCGCGCACGGCTCGCGCGACGGGCGCGCGATCGAATGCACCGGGTCCGATCTGTAAATCCGCCAGGGTGCGCTCGCCGATATGGTCCAGCGCCGCGCCGGTGGTCAAACCGATCTTGCGCGCGATGAATTCGATGGTGCAGTCCGCGACCACGGCCGGGGAATACGCCGCGCCGCGATCGGCATCGATGCCGCTGGGCACGTCCAAGGCCAGCACCGGCGCCGGCTGCGTATTGATCGCTTCGATCAGTACCGCGGCCTGGCTATCTGGCGCGCGCGACAGACCGATACCGAATAAAGCATCGACCACGACATCGGCCCGCAGCGCGCCGCCGTCGTAGATCTCGCTGCGTCCGCCGGCGTTTGCGTAGTCGCCGGCGGCGCGGCGTGCGAGATCGCTGCGCGGCGCATGCGCGCCCAGATGCAGCACGCACACGTCGCGCCCGCCCGCATGAGCATGAGCGGCCAGTACGTAGCCATCGCCGCCGTTGTTGCCGGGCCCGCAGACCACCACGATCCGCTGCGCCGACGGCCAACGCCGCAGCAACTCGCGCCAGGCCGCCGCGCCGGCGCGGCGCATCGGCTCGAACGCGTCGCCGAGCTCGGCGGCCGCGCGCGCCTCGGCCACGCGCAGGGCGGCAGCGTCGTAAAGAGCGGAATCGTCGGCAAAAACGGGCACTGGCATCGCACGATTCTATACTTGCCTCATCGTGAGCCCGCACCCCGCCAGCCCGGAACCGACACCCGCCGCCGCACCCGACTACGCGGCGCTGGCCCTGCGTATCCGCGATCTGGCGCGCGAGCTGGGTTTTCAGCGCTGCGGCATCGCCGGGATCGAATTGGGGCCGGACGAGGACTATCTGCGCGACTGGCTGGCCCAGGGCCTGTACGGCTCGATGGACTGGATGGCGCGCCACGGCGAGCTGCGTTCGCGGCCGCAGGAGCTGATCCCGGGAACCCTGCGGGTGATCTCGGTCGGCCTGGACTACGGCCGCAACGACGACGACGACGCCTGGGCCACCCTCGCCGACCGCGAACGCGCCTACGTCGCCCGCTACGCGCTGGGCCGCGACTATCACAAACTGATGCGCCAGCGCCTGCAGCGTCTGGCCGACCGCATCGGCGAGACCGTGGGCCCGTTCGGGCATCGCGTATTCGTCGATTCGGCGCCGGTGCTGGAACGCGCCCTGGCGCGCAACGCCGGCCTGGGCTGGATCGGCAAGCACACCTGCCTGATCGACAAGGACGGCGGCTCCTGGTTTTTCCTGGGCGAGATCTACGTCGACCTGCCGCTGCCGGTCGACGCGCCGGCCAGCGCGCATTGCGGCACCTGCGTGCGCTGCATCGAGGTGTGCCCGACCCAGGCCATCGTCGCCCCGCATCGGCTCGATGCGCGCCGCTGCATCGCCTACCTGACCATCGAGCACGAAGGCGCGATCCCCGAGGAACTGCGGCCGGCGATCGGCAACCGCATCTTCGGCTGCGACGACTGCCAGCTGGTCTGCCCCTGGAACAAGTTCGCCAAGCGCACCGACGAGCCCGACTTCCGCGCCCGCAACGATCTCGACCGCGCCAGCCTGGCGCAGCTGTTCGCCTGGAGCGAAGCCGAGTTCCTGCAGCGCACCGAAGGCTCGGCGATCCGCCGCAGCGGCCACGAGCGCTGGCTGCGCAACATCGCGGTCGCGCTGGGCAATGCGCCGGGGACGCCCGAGGTGATCGATGCCTTGCGCTCGCGCCGCGACGCCGACAGCGCGGTGGTGCGCGAGCACGTGGAGTGGGCGCTGGCGCGGCATGGCGTCGATTGAGATTGCCGCAGGCGCTTTGGGGTAGGAGCGGCGTAAGCCGCGACCGAAGATTCGCGAGGCGCCGCGAGCGTCCCTATTACGAGGCGCTCCCGACGTCAGTCGCCATTCGACTGCGCTCGCAGCGCCGCGAAGTCACTTGACCCCCGCCTTCGCGGGGATGACGAGCTATAGAGCGTCGCTACGCAGGTCGATCGCGGGACGCCGCGGTGCGCCTTTGGCTTACCGCACCCCGCGGGTAGGGATGCCCGCCTTCCGAAATGACGAGCTGTGAAGCGTAGGGTGCGGTGATAACCGCACCGTTGCGATGCCGCGACCGGGGGATGGATCGCGGGACGCTGCGATGCGCCGTTGGCTTACCGCACCCTACGCCAACCTGCGCGCCATGCTTTGGCGACCGGACGATCATCTGTGGGCCGCGCTATGGCGGCCGCCTCAACCGCGCAGCTGCAGAATCAACTCGCGCGTAACCGGATCCTCAGCCTCGGCCTCACCGGACAGCGCCGGCAGCAGACGGCTGGCGACCTGCTTGCCGAGCTCGACGCCGAACTGGTCGAAGGCGTTGATGTCCCAGAACACCGACTGCAGGTAGACGCTGTGCTCGTACAGCGCCAGCAGCGCGCCCAGCGAACGCGGGCTAAGCGCGTCGAGCAGGATGGTGGTGCTCGGCCGGCCGCCGGCATAGGCGCGGTGCGGGTCGTCGCTGGCCTGGCCGTTGGCGAAGGCCTCGGTCTGCGCCAGCAGGTTGGCCTGCAGCGCGCGATGATTTTCGGGATACGGCGCATCGGCGCGGATCACGCCGATGAAATCGCCCGGCACGATCGAGCTGCCCTGGTGCAGGGCCTGGAAGAAGCTGTGCTGGGTGTCGGTGCCGACGCCGCCCCACCACACCGGCACGGTGTCGCCGACGATGGCGCTGCCGTCCAGCCGCGTCGACTTGCCCAGGCTCTCCATCACCAGCTGCTGCAGGTAGTTCGAAAGCAGCTTGAGGCGGTCGTCGTAGGCCAGCACGGCCTGGGTCGCGTAACCCAGACCGTTGCGGTTCCAGACCGAGGTCAGCGCGTGCCAGGCCGCCAGGTTGCGCGGCGGCGGCGTGTCGAGCACGTGCGCGTCCATTTCGGCGGCGCCGTCGAGGAAGGCCTCGAACGCGTCCATGCCGATCGCCAGCGCGATCGGCAGGCCGACCGCCGACCACAGCGAATAACGCCCGCCGACCCAGTCCCACATCGGCAGGATGCGTTCGGGCGGAATCGCGAACGCGGCCGCGGGACGCTCGACGTTGGCGCTGATCGCGTACAGGCGATTGCCGGCGTGCGCGCCCAGCCAGTCGCGGACCACGCCGCCGTTGAGCAGGGTTTCCTGGGTGCCGAAGGTCTTGGAGATCAGCAGCGCGGCGGTGCGCGCCGGATCGAGGCCGGCCAGGGTGCGCTGGGCGGCGTGGCCGTCGACGTTGGACAGGAAGTGGACCCGGAAACGGCCCGGGACGGCGCCGCTGAGCGCGTCGGCGGCCAGGCGCGGCCCCAGATCGGAGCCGCCGATGCCGACGCTGACGATGTCGGTGACGTCGCTGGCGGACAGTTCGTCGACGATCGCGCGCATGCGCTTGCGCGCCTGCAGCGCCTGGGCGTGGGCGTCGCGCGCGACCTGCGCCTGGGAGAAATCGCCGCGCAGCGCGGTGTGCAGCGCCGGCCTGCCTTCGGTGATATTGACGGTCTGGCCGTCGAACAGCGCGCGCAGGCGCGGGCCGAAGCCGGCGCCTTCGGCCGCCGCGAACAGCGCGGCCAGGGCCTCGCGGTCGTAGTGCTGGCGCGCGAAGCTGGCGTAGACCGGGCCGACCCGCAGCGCGAAATCCTGCGCGCGGGCCGGGTCGGCGGCGATCAGCTGCGGCAGCCCGGTGCGGGCGACGCGCCCCGCCTGGGCGCTCAGTGGGCTCAGTCGGGATTCGTCGCTCATGCGTTCTCTCAGGCCGCCTGGGCCGGCATGGAAGTGTTGGTGTGGGTCAGCTGGTTGTGGCGGTCGACATAGACCAGGGTCGGCTTGTACTTCGCCGCTTCGGCCTCGTCGCAGACGCCATAGGCGCAGATGATGACCAGATCGCCCGGCTGGGCCCGGTGCGCGGCCGCGCCGTTGACCGAGATCACGCCGCTGCCCTCTTCGCCGCGGATGGCGTAGGTGACGAAGCGCTGGCCGTTGTTGACGTTGTAGATGTGGACCTGTTCGTACTCGCGGATGCCGGAAATATCGAGCAGGCGGCCGTCGATCGCGCAGGACCCTTCGTAGTGGAGCTCGGCGTGGGTGACCGTGGCGCGGTGGATCTTGGCCTTGAGCAGGTTGAGTTGCATGTTCTTAACTCCGTCCGCGGACGCGCGGGCGCGAAAAACCGAAGTCTAGCAGCGCATGGCGCGCTGCAACATCGGCGGGACCGACCGGCCCTGGAACGGTGTATCCGCGTTCAGGCGGCGAATTCGAGGTTATCGATCAGGCGGGTGCGGCCGAGCCGGGCCGCGATCAGGGCGACCCGTGGCGCGTCGGCCGCGCCGGTCTCCGGCAGGCCCAGGTCCTGGCGCCGGATCGCTGCATAGTCGACGACGAAGCCGGCCGTTTCCAGGCGCAGCGCGGCTTCGGCCTCGACCGCATCGCGCGGGGTGCCGGCCTGCAGCGCCTGCCGCATCCATTGCAGGCAGCGGTGGATCTCGGCCGCGCGCGGGCGCTCCTCGGCGGACAGGTATTGGTTGCGCGAGCTCATCGCCAGGCCGTCGGCCTCGCGCAGGGTGTCGCCGGCGACGATCTCGATCGGGAACGCCAGGTCATGCACCAGATAGCGGATCACCGCCAGCTGCTGGTAGTCCTTGCGCCCGAACACCGCCACGTCCGGCCGCACCTGGTTGAACAGGCGCGCGACCACGGTGGCGACGCCGTCGAAATGGCCGGGGCGGTGCGCGCCCTCCAGGCCATCGGTGACGTGCGGCACCTGCACCTGGACGGTGGCCTGCGGCCCGTAGGGGTACATGGTTTCGACCGACGGCAGCCACATCAGGTCGGCGCCGGCCGCGGCCAGGCCGGCGGCGTCGGCCTCCGGCGTGCGCGGGTAACGGCCGTAGTCCTCGTTGGGGCCGAACTGGGTCGGATTGACGAACACGCTGACCACGACCCGGTCGGCGCGTACGCGCGCCAGTTTCACCAGCGAATGGTGGCCGGCGTGCAGATTGCCCATGGTCGGCACGAAGGCCACGCGCAGGCCTTCGCGACGCCAGGCGTCGATGGTGGAACGCAGTACGGCCAGATCGTCGACGGTCAGCATGTCTTGCTCGTGGATAAGGTGGAGGCGGCGAAATCCGGTGGCGCCGCCACCGCAGGCTGCGGATTACACGCCGATACGGCGGCGATCACAACGGCCGCGCGCGCAACGCTGGGTTCGACCGGCTGGCTTCAACTGGCTGGCTTCAACCGGCGTAGGAATGCGCCTCGTCCGGGAAGCGGCGCTCGCGTACGGCGTCGGCGTAGGCCCGGAACGCGCCCTCGATCGAGCCGCCTTCGGCGAGGAAATCCTTGACGAACTTGGGCCTGCGGTGGCCGGAATTCACGCCCAGCAGATCGTGCAGCACCAGCACCTGGCCGTCGCATTGCAGGCCCGCGCCGATGCCGATGGTCGGGATCGCGAGATCGGCGGTGATCGCGGCGGCGACCGGATTGGGCACGCATTCCAGCACCAGCAGCGTGGCGCCGGCGTCCTGGACCGCGCGCGCATCCTCGCGCAGGCGCGCCGCAGCGGCTTCGTCGCGGCCCTGGACCTTGTAGCCGCCCAGGCGCAACACCGACTGCGGGGTCAGGCCCAGATGCGCGCAGACCGGAATCTCGCGCTCGACCAGGAAACGGATCACCTCGAGCTTGTGGCCCGCGCCTTCGAGCTTGACCATCGCCGCGCCGGCCTGCAGCAGCGCGGTCGAAGCCTCCAGCGCGCGCTCGGGCGTGGCGTCGGACTGGAACGGCAGGTCGGCGATCAGCAAGGCCTTGGACAGGCCGCGCGCGACGCAGGCGGTGTGGTAGGCGATGTCGGCCACGCGCACCGGCAAGGTGCTGTTGTGGCCCTGCACCACCATACCCAGGGAATCGCCGATCAGCACCAGGTCGATGCCGACCGCGTCCATGCTGCGCGCGAAGCCGGCGTCGTAGCAGGTCAGCATGACCAGCGGGCGGCCTTCGCGCTTGGCGTCGGCGAGCATGGGCACGGTCCAGGCGGTCTTGCGCGGGGTGTCGGTGGGGGCCGAGGTGTACATGGTCGGTGGGTCTCGCCCGGCCGATCGCCGGACGCTCGCGGGGGGTAGCCCTATAACTTAACGCCTAAGCCAGCGTTTGTATGTCGCCCGGTTCGAGTCCGGCCAAGGCTTCGCGCGCCGGCCCGATGCCGGGAATGTGCGCATCCGGCGCGATTTCGAGCAGCGGCAGCAGCGCGAACGCGCGCTCATGCAGGTGCGGATGCGGCACGCGCAGACCGGGTTCGTCGAGACTGCGCTGTCCGTACAGCAGCAGATCCAGGTCCAGCGTGCGCGGGCCCCAACGGTCGCTGCCGTCGTCGCGGCGGTCGCGACCGGCCTCGCGTTCGATCGCCAGCATCGCCGCCAGCAGGGCCTGCGGCGACAGTCCGGTCTCCAGCATCGCCGCGGCATTGACGAAATCCGGCTGCGCGGTCACGCCCCAGGCCGGCGTGCGGTACAGCGAGGACGCGCGCAGCAGGCGCGTGCCCGGCAACTCAGCCAGGGCCGCGAACGCGCCGCGCAGGATCGCGGCGCTATCGCCCAGGTTGCTGCCCAGGCCGACGAACGCGACCTCGGCCGGGTTCATTCGCCGTCGTGGCCGACCGCACCGGCCTCGGCTCCGCCGCCGCTACGGCGACGGCGGCGGCGCTTGCGCGGCGCGGCGCCCGGTTCCGCGTCGGACGGCGGCTGCGCGTCCAGCTGCGCGGCCAGTTCGTCGTCGGGTTTGCCCTGGGCTTCGCTCCAGAACGCGACATCGGCCGCATGCTCGTCGGACGCGGCCAGGCGCAGGTTGAGGAAATCATAGGCAGCGCGGAAACGCGGATGCGACAGCAGCCGGAATACGCGCTTGCGCTGGCGCTGGGAGAAGCGCGTCTGCAGCAGCCAGATCTCCTGCATCGGCAGGGAGAAACGCCGCGGCAGCGCGATCGTTTCCAACTGGTGCACGGTGACCCGGTCGGCGGCGCGGCGCTGGGCTTCGACCGCATGCATGCCCTGCGCCTGCAGCGCCATCAACGCGCGGCAATAGGCCGGCCACAGCAGCATCGCGAACAGGAACGCCGGCGACACCGGCTCGTCGTTGGCGACGCGGGTATCGGTGCCCTGCAGGCCCTCCAGCAGCATGCGCCGCAGAGCGCCGCTGCGATTGGACTTGAGCGCGGCCGCGGTCTCCGGCAGCAGCGCCGGCAACAGGCCGTAACGCTCCAGGCCGAGGAAGCTCTGCACCGCGTGCCCGGACAGGAACAGCTTCAGGCATTCCTCGAACAAACGCGCCGGCGCGGCTTCGCTGAGCAGCGAGGCCAGGGCCGGGATCGGCGCCGCGGTCGCGGCCTCGATCTCGAAGCCGAGTTTGGCCGCCAGGCGCACCGCGCGCAGCATCCGCACCGGGTCTTCGCGGTAACGCGTTTCCGGATCGCCGATCAGGCGCATCAGGCGGTTCTGCACATCCTCGAAACCGCCGACGTAATCGCGCACCGAGAAATCCTCGACCGCGTAGTACAGCGCGTTGGCGGTGAAGTCGCGGCGGACCGCGTCGTCCTCGATGCTGCCGTAGACGTTGTCGCGGACCAGGCGGCCGCCGTTGTCGGTCTCGCGATCGCCGCTGCCGTCGTCGATGTTGGCGCGGAAGGTCGCGACCTCGATGATCTCGCGGCCGTAGACCACGTGCGCCAGGCGGAAGCGGCGGCCGATCAGGCGGCAGTTGCGGAACAGGCCCTTGACCTGCTCCGGGGTGGCGTCGGTGGCGACGTCGAAGTCCTTGGGGTGGCCGCCGACCAGGATGTCGCGCACGGCGCCGCCGACCAGGTAGCCGCCGAAGCCGGCGTCGCGAAGTCGGTACAGCACCCGCAGCGCGTTGGGACTGATCTCCTTGCGCGAGACGTTGTGCTGTTCGCGCGGGATCACCCGCAGCATGGGATGGACGTGGTCATGACCGTTGGGATTTTCGGGCTGCATCGAGCGGTCGTCGCCGCGGTTGGGATCGTTGCTGCGGGGCAGCGGATCGCTGTGGGGAGGTGAACGGCGGCCGGTCGGAACCGGTTGCCGAGCGCTATTCAGCCCCATATACTAGCAGGCCGCATACGATTGAGAGTCGGATGCGGGTTTACCTCAGCTCCCTTCGTCTAGAGGCCTAGGACGTGGCCCTCTCAAGGCTAAAACACGAGTTCGAATCTCGTAGGGAGCGCCAAATCTTGAAAGCCCGCGCAGCGATGCGCGGGCTTTTTCTTTAGTACAGGCGGCTTTACAGGCGCTGCAGGCGCGGCGATGAGAGTCGCTCGCAACAACGCCGGGCGGCCGCGAAACGCTAGGTTTGCGCCCTCGCCTGTCGCTAAACTAGCCACGCCGACCATCCACGGAAGACCGTTCCATGCCCTTCGTCGTCACCGAGAACTGCATCAAGTGCAAGTACACCGACTGCGTCGAGGTGTGCCCGGTCGACTGTTTTCACGAAGGCCCGAATTTCCTGGTGATCGATCCGGACGAGTGCATCGACTGCACCTTGTGCGAGCCGGAATGCCCGATCAATGCGATCTATCCCGAGGACGACGTGCCGGCCGGACAGGAGGCGTTCGTGGCGCTCAACGCCGAACTCGCCAAGGCCTGGCCGGTGATCACCACGCGCAAGGACGGCCTGGCCGACGCCAAGGACTGGGAAGGCAAGCCGGACAAGCTCGACCTGCTCGAACGCTGAGCCCAGGCGCGGCGGCAGTCGCCGACGCCGAAACCGCATACGAAAACGGGCGTCCAGGGCGCCCGTTTTCTTTGCGGCATGGCAGCGGATTACTTGCTGCCGATCGCTTCCTTCAGCGCCTCGATCAGCTTGACCGGCTGCTCGCCGGTGGCCGGCAGGCCGCGCGGATCGACCGCGGACACGTAGGCGCCGGCTTCGACCGCGCTCACCCGGACCAGGAAGTTGGCGCCTTCGTAGTTGACGTCATAGGCACCCAGCAGCTGAGCACGGCTGGCGATGGTCAGGCCGTCGACCTTGGCCAGAGCGGTACCGACCTTGGCATAGGCGTCGTCGCGGCTGCCGGCGGTGGTGAAGCCGATCGGCGAGGCGGCGGTCGGGGCCGCGACCGGCGCACGTTCGGACGCGCTCACCGAACCGTTCGGCACCGCCATGGCACCGTCGGTGCGCGGACGGTCGAGGTCCGGCGGCACTTCCAGCGGACGCTGTTCGGGCGTTTCGGAGTACAGCGGATTGGTGCCCTTGCGGAACCAGCTGCAGCCGGCGGTGGCGACCAGGCCGATCAGCAGCGCGCCGACAGCGACGCGGGACAGGGAAACGTTGGAACGCATGGGCAAATCTCCTGCGGGGTTCAGGCCGCGAGCGTAGCGCGGCAGTCGTGTTCGAGTTCGCTTGCCAGCGCATGGACGCTGGCGGCGGCATCGTGGTGGGCAGCCGACAGGGTCGTCAGCGGCAGGCGCAGGCCGTGGCCGATGCCCTGGCGGGCGAGTATGGCCTTGACCGGGATCGGGTTGGACTCGATGCCCATGAAAGCGTAGACCGGCGCCAGGCGCGCGTCCCAGGCCAGGGCCTCGTCGCGGCGGCCGGCGCGGGCCAGGTCGGCGAGACGGCGGAACGCGGCCGGCAGCACGTTGGAGGCGACCGAGACGATGCCGTCGGCACCGGCCAGCATGGCCCGGCAGGCGGTCGGATCGTCGCCGCTGAGCACAGCGAAGCCGGAATCCTGGAAAGCGAGCAGCGCACTCATGCGCTCGGGCTCGCTCACCGCTTCCTTGATGCCGATGATGCGCGGATGACCGGCGAGCTGGGCCACGGTCTCGGGCAGCAGGTCGCAGCCGGTGCGGCCAGGCACGTTGTACAGCACCACCGGCAAGGCGCCGTCGTCGGCGATCGCGCGGTAGTGGGCGACCAGGCCGGCCTGGGTCGGGCGCACGTAGGGCGGCGCGACCACCAGCGCAGCGTCGGCGCCGAGCGCAGCGACGCGGCGGGTCAGCTCGATGGTTTTGGCGGTGTTGGACAGGCCGGTGCCGGCGAGCACCGGAATCCGGCCGCCGACCTGCTCCACGGCGGTGCGCAGCAGGGTGTCGTATTCGGGATCGTGCAGGGCCGCCGCCTCGCCGGTGGAGCCGGCGACCACGATGGCCTGGGTGCCGCCGTCGAGCTGCGCGGCCAGCAGGGCGCGCCAGGCGTCGAGGTCGAGTTCGCCGGCCGCGTCGAACGGCGTGGCCAGCGCGGTGATGCTGCCGGAAAGTCGCAAGGGAGGCCTTCGCGCAAAGCGCTGTGTGAGCGGCGGCACGATACGCCGCCAATAACGCATGTTACCGCCTAGCGATGTTACTTGCGGGCCGAAAGCGCGGGCAAGTATGCTGGCTTCAAGCCGCAGCCCGTGCGCGGGCCGCCGTTCAGTATCCGAGCCACCCGCTCCCCTTGCAGGCGCCGCCTTGACCGATTCCGCTGCCCGGCCGTCGCCGAACGAAAACCACCTCCTGATCAACGCCTATACGACGCATCCGGAGTCGCCGCTGCTGTCGGTGACGCGGCGGATCGCCGATTCCGGCTGCAACCTGGTCGACGCGCGCCTGTCCACGGTGGGCCGCGACGTGTCCGTGACCGCGCTCGCGGTTGGCTCCTGGGACGCGGTCGCCAAGCTCGAAGCCATGCTCACGCGCCTGGAGCGCGAGGAAGGCCTGAAGCTGGTCTGGTACCGCACCGGCCCGAAACAGGTGCAATCCAACCTGTTGCCCTACATCGTCGAAGTGGTCGCCGCCGACAAGCCGGGGATCCTGTTCCAGCTCGCCGACTTCTTCGACCGCCAGGGCATCACCATCG
The DNA here is from genome assembly GCF_001428685.1 of Lysobacter sp. Root76. GTDB lineage: Bacteria > Pseudomonadota > Gammaproteobacteria > Xanthomonadales > Xanthomonadaceae > Lysobacter. The sequence goes on from NZ_LMIK01000001.1 coordinate 356,542, forward strand.
AGAGCCTGCACTGCTCGCGCTACCGCGCCATGCAGACCGGCGCCGACATGTTCTCCGCGCAGGTGACCATCGGCGTACCGTCGAGCATGCACATCGCCGCATTGCGCGACGATTTCCTGGAGTTCTGCGATCACCTGAATCTCGATGCCATCATGGACCCGATGAAGTTCTAAGGATCAGACAGCACGCATGCTCGACACCGGCGACCGCCTCGACAAGACCGTTTCCTCCCTGCCCCTGGCGCTGTCCAGCGGCGAGACCGCGAAACTGAAGGACTACGCCGGCCAATGGCTGGTGCTGTACTTCTACCCCAAGGACAGCACCCCGGGCTGCACCACCGAGGGCCTGGACTTCAACGCCCTGCTGGCCAAGTTCAAGAAGCTCGGCGCCAGCGTGCTCGGCGTGTCGCGCGATTCGGTCAAGTCGCACCAGAACTTCTGCGCCAAGCAGGGCTTCAAGTTCGACCTGATCAGCGACAAGGACGAAGCCCTATGCCAGGCCTTCGGCGTGATCAAGGAAAAGAGCCTGTACGGCCGCAAGTACATCGGCATCGAACGCAGCACCTTCCTGATCGACCCCAAGGGCGTCATCGCCCAGTCATGGCGCCCGGTGAAAGTGCCCGGCCATGCACAGGCCGTGCTCGACGCGCTGAAGGCTGCACAAACCCAGTGACCGTCGCCCCGTCACCCGTTCTCCGCCGTCCCGCCCCGCGGGCCACGGCGGCGCCGCCCTGCCCGCACGGCGGCGTCCCCGAGTTCCACCCGTCGTATCCGCACAGCGCCGTACCCACCTGCCACGAGGCATCGGAATGACCCGAAGCAAGCGCATCTACGTCCTCGACACCAACGTGCTGATGCACGACCCCACCGCGCTGTTCAAGTTCCAAGAGCACGACGTCTATCTGCCGATGCAGGTCATCGAAGAGCTCGACAACGGCAAGAAAGGCACCTCCGAAGCCAGCCGCAACGCGCGCCAGGTCAGCCGTTTCCTCAACGAACTGATCGAAGCCGAGGGCACCGACAAGATCGCCGTCGGCCTCACCCTGAAGCGCCCGCAGGGCCTGCAACTGCGCGGCGAGCAGAGCATCGGCAAGCTGCGTTTCCAGACCGAGGCCTTCGACAGCGGCAAGCGCTTCGGCGCAGTGATCCCGGACAACCACATCCTCGGCGCGATCCTCGCCCTCAAGGAGAGCGAGCCCGGCGCGCCGGTGGTGTTCGTGTCCAAGGACATCAACCTGCGGATCAAGGCGGCGATCGCCGGGATCGCGTCGGAAGACTACGAGAACGACCGCGCGCTCGACGATTTCAGCCTGCTCTACACCGGCGCGACCGCATTGCCGGAAGACTTCTGGCAGCGCCACGGCAAGGACCTCAAGTCCTGGACCGAGAAGGGCCGCACCTACTACGAGATCGCCCGCACCAAGGACGACGACTGGTATCCGAACCAGTTCCTGTTCCTGCCCGGCGACGAAGAATCCGAACTCAAGGTCAGCAAGGTCGGCGACGACCGCGTGACCCTGCAGATCGTCGACGACTACCGCCACAACCAGCATGCGGTGTGGGGCATCATCGCGCGCAACCGCGAACAGAACTTCGCGCTCAACGCGCTGATGGACCCGGAGATCGACTTCGTCACCCTGCTCGGCACCGCCGGCACCGGCAAGACGCTGTTGGCGTTGGCGGCGGGCCTGGCCCAGACCATGGACCAGCAGCGTTACCGCGAGATCATCATGACCCGCGCCACGGTCAGCGTCGGCGAGGACATCGGCTTCCTGCCCGGCACCGAGGAGGAAAAGATGACCCCGTGGATGGGCGCGCTCACCGACAACCTGGAAGTGCTGACCCACAATCAGGACGGCGGCGCCTGGGGCCGCGCGGCGACCAACGACCTGCTGGCCTCGCGGATCAAGATCCGTTCGATGAACTTCATGCGCGGCCGTACCTTCCTCAGCCGCTGGCTGATCCTGGACGAGGCGCAGAACCTGACGCCCAAGCAGATGAAGACCCTGATCACGCGTGCCGGCCCCGGCACCAAGATCGTCTGCCTGGGCAATGTCGAACAGATCGACACGCCCTACCTGACCGAGACCACGTCCGGCCTCACCTATGCCGTCGACCGCTTCAAGGGCTGGGCGCACAGCGCGCACGTGACCCTGCGCCGCGGCGAGCGTTCGCGCCTGGCCGACTATGCTTCGGAAGTGCTGTAAGCCCTGAAACAAGCCCAAAAAAAGGAAGCCGGCCTCGCGGCCGGCTTCCAGGTACCCGCATCCTTGCGCTCGCTCGTTCCGTCAGCGTCCGGGCACGCGGCAGCAGGTCGCGTTGACCTGATAGCCGAGCACACTGAGCAATGAACCCACCAGGTCGCACTGCCAGCCCACCGGCTGGCCGCTGACCACCATCGGCTCGGAGTTGCTGACCCCGATGCCGAGCACGCCGCCGCAGCCGCCGCCGGTGGCCGCGTAACCGGTCGGGCATTGCACGTCCTTGGTCTGTAGGCCGCTGAGCAGGGCCAGGCTTCCGCTCTCCTGGGCGATGGTGCAGTCGAGCGCGGTCGCTTCGGGTTCGATGAAGTAGCCGGTCACGTCGATCACGACTTCGGACTGAGCGTAGCTGTAGACGTTGAACTCGCTCGGGCAGGCCGGACGGCACAGACGGATATGCGACTCGTCCGAGAGGATCAACCCCGCGCTGTAGTTCAACGACGACGCCAGCGGCTTGGCCTCGTTGAACGGATACGCAGTGAAGTAGCCGTCGTTGGCCGGGTACACCGAGGTGATCTTGACCGTGAGGGCCGAGACGTTCTGCGGCAGGTTGCAGTTGGAGGTCTCGCCACCTTGCGAGGTGAAGTCGGTGGTGGTGTAGGACTTGAAGCTGCGCGTGCCGTTGGCCGCGATCGGCCCGCCGACCACGCGGGTGTCGACGATGCGGCAGGGGTTCAACGGCGTGTAGACCAGGTCCTCGCCCGGCGCACCCAGGCTGGTCGGCTGCACGTCGGGCGCGCCCTTGGCCGTGGCCATGCCCGATCCGCCGCCTGCGCCCAACAGCGCCGCGTTCATTTGTTCGAAGCTGGTCGCGCTGGCAGCGAGTTCGAGGTTGCTGATGTCGGCGGACTGCAGCGTGCCTTCCATACGCTCACCCCAGCCGGCTCCCATCGCCCCGTAACTGCGTTCCACATAAGGCGACCATCGGTCGACGATATCCTGCGCCAGCTCTCCGCGCATCGCTTCAGGCGCCAGCCCGGTCGTGTTGGTGCCGAACAGCCCGACACCCACGGCCGCTGCCGGCAGTGCCACAGCCAGCAGTGCGATCAGTATTTTGCCTTTCCTACGCATATAACCCCCGTATCCGTAATTTTGAGAGGGCGCCAGGTTGCGTTTGACCAGCGGACATATTCACCAGAAACACCGAGTGCGGGCGCATGCATCGGCGGCGAGAATGCTCATCTACCGTCCGATAATGCTGCAACGTCCGATCCCGCTAACATGAATAGCCGGCGAGCCGGCGGTTTCCGGCATGAGCAACCTGCACAGGGCCGTGCCTGTGACGCGTTACCCAATCCGCACCAATCGCGTCGCGTACCGCTATCGCGTTACCGAAACACTGAGGCATGATCCCTGGGTACTAGGGGAGATCACTCATGGCGGCACTACCGGAGCGCATACGGCGCGCCCGTACTTTGTCCCGTATTTCCCAGCTGGCGCTGGCCAACATGGTGGGGGTGCAGCGCAGCGCGGTGGCGCAGTGGGAGCGCAAGGACGGCAGCCATCCCTCGATGCACCATTTGATCGCGATCGCCCTGGCCACCGGCGTCTGCCTCGAATGGCTGGGCACCGGGCGCGGCCCGGTCAAGCCGGGCGAGGACGCCTGGACCCCGGCGATGCGCACCGACGACTACGCCCAGGACGATATCGAGTCCGAATGCCTGGATTCGCTCCGAAAAATCCCCTTCCAGATCAGGAAACAGCTGGTCGGAATCATTTCCCTGGTATCGCGCAATTATTAGCCGCCCGGCATGGGCAAAAACCCCCATGGCCGGTGCAAATAGGAAATCGCGGTCCGCAGAATAATATCGGCGCGGCGAAACCGGGTCGCCGGGCGCCGCAAGGCCGATTCTGCGCGAAGCGCCCGCCGCGACCCGCCCCGGGCGATGCGATATCGTCTCCCGACCCGTACCGACGCCCGGCCGCCCCGCCCCCGCAATGACGCCTCCCCCGATTTCCGCCCTCACCATCGCCGGTTCCGACTCCGGCGGCGGCGCCGGCATCCAGGCCGACCTCAAGACCTTCGCCGCGCACCGCGTGCACGGGCTCAGCGCGATCGCCGCCCTGACCGCCCAGCACACCCGCGGGGTGACCGCGGTGCACGTGCCCGATCTGGGCTTCCTGCGCGCCCAGATCGACGCCTGCTTCGACGATTTCGCTATCGGCGCGGTCAAGCTGGGCATGCTCGCCAATGCCGCGGTGATCGAAACCGTGGCCGATGCGCTGGAGCGTTACCGGCCGCCGCAGGTGGTGCTGGACCCGGTGATGGTCGCCACCTCCGGCGCGCGCCTGCTCGAACCCGAAGCGCTGGCCGCGCTGCGCGCGCGCCTGCTGCCGCTGGCCGGGGTGATCACCCCCAATCTGCCCGAAGCCGAGCTGCTGCTGGGCCGGCCGATCCCCGACCAGACCGCGATGCGCGAGGCCATCGCCGGATTGCGCGCGATGGGCGCGAACGCGGTGCTGCTCAAGGGCGGCCACCTGCGCGACGACGGCGACGTGGTCGATTACCTGGGTGACGATCAGGGGGTGCACGCGATCGCGCATCCGCGCCTGCGCCTGGAAGCGCACGGCACCGGCTGCACCCTGGCCTCGGCGGTCGCCGCCAACCTCGCGCGCGGACGCGACCTGCGCGAGAGCTGCGTCGCCGCCGCCGACTACGTGCACGCCGCGCTGCGCGGCGGCTACCGCCCCGGACGCGGCGATGTCGTCGTCCTCGACCACTACGGTGCCGCGCCGCATGACTGACCCGACTCCTCCTCTGGAAACCCCGACGCTGGAAACCCAGCCGCCGCAAATCCAGACCCTGGAACTGCCGCTGCAAGCCGAAGGCGGCCACCGCTGGGCCTTGCTCGCGCGTCTGCCGCGCGCGCCGCAGGCGAGCCTACTGTGGCTGCCCGCGCTCGGCGTCGCCGCCAGGCACTATCTGCCGTTCGCCGAAGCCCTGGCCGCGCGCGGCATCGCGGTGTTCGTGCACGAGTGGCGCGGCAACGGCGGCAGCAGCCTGCGCGCGAATCGAGCCAACAATTGGGGGTATCGCGAACTGCTGCTGCACGATCTGCCGCACAGCGAGGCCGCGGTGACCGCGCAGCTACCGAACCTGCCGCGCATCCTCGGCGGCCACAGCCTGGGTGGGCAGCTGGCGGCTTGTCGGCTCGGCCTGCTCGCCCGCGACGGTGCGGCCGAACGGCCGACGCGCCTGTGGCTGGTCGCCAGCGGCGCACCGTACTGGCGCGCGTTTCCGCCGCGTTCGCGCTGGTGGCTGCCGTTCGCCTACCGCTTCCTGCCCTGGCTCGCGGATCGCCGCGGCGCCCTGCCCGGCCGCCGCGTCGGTTTCGGCGGCGACGAGGCGCGCGGACTGATCCGCGACTGGGCGCGCAGCGCGCTCAGCGGCCGCTACGCCGCGGCCGGCGTCGACATCGATCTGGAGGCCGCGATGGCGCAGGTCGAAGTCGAGGCGCGTGCGCTGACGCTGGACAGCGACTGGCTGGCGCCGGAATCCTCGCTGCGTTTCCTGCTGACCAAGCTGCCGCGCGCGCAGAGCCGCATCGACACGCTCGACGGCCGCATGCTCGGCACGCGCGCCGATCACTTCGCCTGGATGAAGCAGCCCGGCGCGGTCGCCGCAGTGCTGATGCGCTGAACCGCGCCGGCGCCGCAACGCGCCGTCATGCGGCCGTTGCGCGGGTTTTACGCTGAATTTACGCCCGCCGGCGCGGGTGGAATAGAGGTTTTACGGCAGCGGTTTCGAGAATGGCGACGTGGCCGATCCGGCTTCGTTCGCAACTCGGAACCCGAAATGTCGATGCAACCGCTGCGCCTGCGTGAGGCGTCCATTCCCTTGGTTTTCGCCGTCTGCACCGGCGCCGGCCTGCTGGCGTTGGGCGCACGCGCCGATGCCGCCACGCTCACCGGCAACGCCGCGTTGACCAGCGACTACGTCTGGCGCGGCAGTACCCAGACCCAGGGCGATCCCGCCGCGCAGGCGGGCTTCAAATTCGCCGGCGATTCCGGCTTCTACGGCTCGGTGTGGGGCTCCAACGTCGAGTTCGCGCCGGCGACCCACGCCAGCAGCGAGCTCGACTTCACCGTCGGCTGGGCCGGCAAGCTGTCGCAGGACTGCGCGCTGGACGTCAACGTCCTGCACTACCGCTACCCCTCGACCACGGTCGATCTCAACTGGACCGAACTCAACGGCACCCTGACCTACGCCGACAACTACTGGCTGTCGCTGGGTTACTCGAACGAGGCGCTGGGCAGCCGCGACAGCGGCGTCTATACGCAACTCGGCGCCAAGTTCCCGATCAACGACCGTTTCCGCTTCGAAGCCGCCGCCGGCTACTACTACCTCGACGAGGTCTACGACGAGAGCTACGCGCATGCGCAGCTCAGCGCGGTGTGGGCGGTCAAGGCGCCGCTGGAACTGCGCCTGACCGCGCACGCGACCGATTCCGGCGCCAAGCGGATCTTCGGCGACGACTACGCCGGCAACCGCATCGAAGCGGCGCTGCAGGCGTCCTTCTAAGGAGACACGAGCATGCCCGGTTGGCTAGCCATGGTTTGCGCGGTATCGGTACTGGTGGTCGCCGCCTACCTCCTCTACGTCGTGCTGCGCCCTGAAGACTTCTAGGCGTAGCGGCGACGCGCGAGGCCGGGACGGCCTCGCCGCGGCCCTCATGGTGCGAGGCCGGTCACGCCGCCTCGCGCCCCATCGGCGCCGTCCCTGGAGGGGCGGCGCTGATCACTTTCTGTTTGGTTGACGACGATGATCGACATCTTTCTGGTATTCGCGCTCGCGATCGGCCTGGGCTGGCCCCTGGGCTTGTATTTGGCGCGCGTGATGCGCGGCGCGCCCTCCAAGCTCGACCGCGTGTTCGGGCCGTTCGAGCGCGCGATCTATCGCGCGCTGGGCACCGACCCGGCGCGCGGCATGAGCTGGCGCGGCTACGCCCGCGCCTTCGTGCTGAGCAATCTGGTTCTTGCGGTGCTGGTGTGGCTGCAGTTCATGACCCAGGCCTGGCTGCCCCTGAATCCTGACGGCATCCCCAACCTGCGTTGGGACACGGCCCTGCACACCATGGTGTCGTTTCTGACCAACACCAATCAGCAGCACTACTCCGGCCAGGCGCAGCTGAGCTATCTCTCGCAGATGGTCGGCATCGTCGGCCTGCAGGTGGCGACGCCGATGATGGGGCTGGCGATGGTGGTGGCCACGCTGCGCGGATTGTTCGGCGGCCGCCAGGCGATGGACGCCGGCCGCGAGGCCTGCGAGGCGGCTTGCGAAGCGCCCGCCGACCAGGTGCCCGCATCCGGCCCGGTGTACGGCGCGCGCAGCGCCGCCAAGGCCAAGCTTCCGGCCGAGGGCGAAGCCCGCGACCTGGGCAACTACTGGGTCGACGTGACCCGCGCCACCCTGCGCTTCATGCTGCCGCTGTGCCTGCTGTGGGCGCTGCTGCTGACCGCACAGGGCGTGCCCTCGACCTTGAGCGCCGGCCCCAGCGTGCAGCCGGTCGACGCCAGCGTGGAGATGAAGGGGCAGAAGATTCCGCTGGGTCCGGTCGCGCCCATGGTCGCAGCCAAGCAGTTGGGCACCAACGGCGGCGGCTGGTACGGCCCCAATAGCTCGGTGCCGCTGGAAAACCCGACCCCGTTCTCCAACCTGCTGGAAATCCTCGCGATCATCTTAATCCCGATCGCGGTGACCTTCATGGTCGGACCGTTCACCGGACGCCGCCGCCTCACCGCGATGGTGTTCGGCAGCATGCTGCTGATGTCGGTGATCTCGACCGGCGCCGCGGTGGTGTCGGAGGCGTACTCGCCGACCAGCACCGACGCAGCGTTGATGGAAGGCAAGGAAGTCCGCTTCGGCGCCACCACTTCGGCGCTGTGGGCCGCGGTCACCACCCAGACCAGCAACGGCTCGGTCAACGCCATGCACGACTCGCTGGCGCCGCTGACCGGCGGCGTGGCCCTGGTCAACATGCTGGTCAACGCGATCTGGGGCGGCATCGGCTGCGGCTTGCAGCAGTTCCTGGTGTATCTGCTGCTGGCGGTGTTCCTGGCCGGCCTGATGACCGGACGCACGCCGGAATTGTTCGGACGCAAGATCGAAGCGCCCGAGGTGCGCCTGCTGGCCTTGCTGATCCTGCTGCAGCCGCTGGTGGTGCTGGGCTTCACCGCGATCACCGTGGCGCTGCCGTCGATCACCGGCAATTCCAATCCGGGCTTCCACGGCATCGCTCAGGTGTTCTACGAGTACACCTCGGCCTTCGCCAACAACGGTTCCGGTTTCGAGGGCCTGGGCGACGCCACCTATTGGTGGAACCTGAGCTGCTCGGCGGTGCTGGCGCTGGGCCGCTATCCGGCCCTGATCGTGCCGCTGGCCGTCGCCGGCCTGCTCGCGCGCAAGCGCGTCGCGCCGGAAGGCAGCGGAACCCTGCACGTGGAAACGCCGACCTTCGCCCTGACCCTGATCGCGGTGATCGTGATCCTGACCGTACTGCAATTCATGCCTGCGCTGGTGCTGGGCCCGGTGGCCGATCACCTGTCGCTGGCCGCCGTGTCGACCGCCGCTACGCCGTCGCCGGCTCTCTGAGGTAATGACCGTGAGCGAACAACAACATCTGGGTACCCAACGCCGCCATGCCGCGGCCGGGCTGGACGGCGCGGCTTTCCGCATCGCCCTGCTCGAATCCTTCCGCAAGCTGTCGCCGCGCCAGGCCCTGCGCAGTCCGGTGATGGCGGTCGTGCTGCTGGGCACGATCCTGTCGGCGCTGATCACCGCGGCCGTGCCGGGCAACGTCGGCTTCGGTATCGCTGTCACTCTGGTCCTGTTCGTGACCGTACTGTTCGCGAACTTCGCCGAGGCCGTGGCCGAAGCGCGCGGCCGCGGCCAGGCCGCGTCGCTGCGCGCCGCGCGCCGCGATCTGGTCGCGCGCCGCATCGACGACAACGGCGTGGAAACGCGCGTGGCGGCCACCCAACTCAAGCGCGGCGATCGCGTGATCGTCTCGGAGAACGAGTTGATTCCGGCCGACGGCGAAATCGTCGAAGGCGTGGCAACGATCAACGAATCGGCGGTCACCGGCGAATCCGCACCGGTGCTGCGCGAGGCCGGCACCGACCGCTCCGGCGTGATCGGCGGCACCAAGGTGCTGTCGGACGAAATCGTAGTGCGGGTCAGCGCCGAGCCGGGCGGCAGCTTCCTCGACCGCATGATCGCCCTGGTCGAAGGCGCCAACCGCCAGAAGACGCCGAACGAAATCGCCCTGACCATGCTGCTGGCGGCGATGACGCTGACCTTCCTGATCGTGGTCGCGACCCTGCCCCTGCTGGCCGGCTTCGTCGGCGCCAAGCTCGATCCGCTGCTGCTGATCGCGCTGCTGGTGTGCCTGATCCCGACCACCATCGGCGGCCTGCTGCCGGCGATCGGCATCGCCGGCATGAACCGCGCGCTGTCGGCCAACGTGCTGGCGAAATCCGGCAAGGCGGTCGAGATCGCCGGCGATGTCGACGTACTGCTGCTCGACAAGACCGGCACCATTACCCACGGCGACCGCCAGGCGACCGAATTCCACCCGTTGGCCGGCGTCGACCGCTCGCAGTTGCGCGATGCGGCCCTGCTCGCCTCGCTCGCCGATCCCACGCCCGAAGGCAAGTCGATCGTGCGCCTGGCACGCGAGCAGCACAGCGCCGTGGCCGAACCCGACCATGCCCGCTACCTGCAGTTCACCGCGCAGACACGCATGTCCGGCGTCGATCTCGACGACGGCCGCGCGATCCGCAAGGGCGCCGGCGACACGATCGGCCAGTACGTGCGCGGTCTCGGCGGCGACGTGGCGCCGGAGCTGACCGCGCGCATCGAGCAGGTCGCGCGCGGCGGCGCCACTCCGCTGGTGGTGTCCGAAGGGCGCCATGTGCTCGGCGTGGTCGAGCTGTCGGACGTGGTCAAGCACGGCGTCAGGGAGCGTTTCGCCCGGCTGCGCGCGATGGGCGTGCGCACGGTGATGATCACCGGCGACAACCCGCTGACCGCCGCGGCGATCGCCGCCGAGGCCGGCGTCGACGACTACATCGCCGAGGCGCGTCCGGAGGACAAGCTCGCGCGCATCCGCGCCGAGCAGGCCGGCGGCCGCCTGGTCGCGATGGTCGGCGACGGCACCAACGATGCCCCTGCGCTGGCCCAGGCCGACGTCGGCTTGGCGATGAACTCGGGCACCCAGGCGGCCAAGGAAGCCGGCAACATGGTCGATCTGGACTCGGATCCGGCCAAGCTGCTGGCGGTGGTCGAGGTCGGCAAGCAGCAGCTGATCACGCGCGGCGCGCTGACCACGTTCTCGCTCGCAAATGACGTGTCCAAGTACTTCGCGATCCTGCCGGCGCTGTTCGCCGCGGCGATTCCGCAGATGGCCGCGCTCAACGTGATGCGGCTGTCCAGCCCGGGCAATGCGGTGCTGGCGGCGCTGATCTTCAACGCGATCATCATCCCGGCCTTGATTCCGCTCGCCCTGGCGGGCGTGCGCTTCAAGCCCGCCAGCGCGGTCGTGCTGCTACGCCGGAACATGCTGATCTACGGCCTCGGCGGCGTGCTGCTGCCGTTCGTGGGCATCAAGTTGATCGACATGGCCTTGGCCGCGATCGCCTGAAACCGCCGCGCCCCTACGTTTTCCAGGAACTGCGATGAACACCACCAGCCTTTCCCAAACCCGCACCATCGACGACCGCACCCCGCTGCGCGCGCCCCTGCTGTTCGCCCTGGTCGTCCTGCTCGGCTTCGGCCTGCTGTACTGCCTCGCCGGCACCGCGCTGGGCCGGCTCGCCTTCCCCTGGCAGGCCACCGGCAGCCTCGCGCTGCAGGACGGCAAGGTGCGCGGCTCGACCCTGGTCGCGCAGCCCTTCGCCGACGCGCGCTACTTCCAGCCGCGTCCGTCGGCGGCCAACTACGATCCGATGGCCGCCGCCGGCAGCAACCTGGCGCGCACCAATCCGGACCTGCGCAAGCGCATGGCCGAGACCGCGATCGCGGTGGCCGAGCGCGACGGCATCGCGGTGAGCGACGTTCCGGCCGAGCTCATCACCCAGTCCGGCGGTGGCCTCGACCCGCACCTGTCGCCGCGCGCGGCGCAGGTCCAGGTCGCGCGCGTGGCCAAGGCGCGCGGCCTGTCCGCCGCCGATGTCGACGCGATGGTCGTCGCGCACACACTGCCGCGTCAGTTCGGCCTGCTCGGCGAACCGCGCGTCAACGTGCTCGAACTCAACCTAGCGCTGGATGCCCGCCGCTAAGTCCGTCACAAGACCCTCTCCCGCCGACCGCGGGAGAGGGAGCGATCGCGGCGAGCAGGGCGTCGCCGCGGTTTTCACTACGCCGCCCACGAAACAGAGCGCACAATGCCGCCCATGACCGATGCCCGCAGCGCTCAGGCAGACGCCCTGATCGGCGAACTCCAACGCCAGGGCGCCGGCCGCCTGACCGTTTTTCTCGGCGCCGCGCCCGGAGTGGGCAAGACCTACGCCATGCTCAGCCGCGCGCGCGAACTGCAGCGCCGCGGCGCCGATGTCGTGATCGGCATCGTCGAAACCCACGGCCGCGCCGAAACCGGCGCCCTGGTCGACGGCCTGGAGCTGCTGCCGCGCAAGCGCATCGAGTACCAGGGCCGCACGATCGAGGAGATGGATCTCGACGCCCTGCTCGCGCGCCGGCCCAAGCTGGCCCTGGTCGACGAGCTGGCGCACCGCAACGCGCCCGGCAGCCGCCATGAGCGACGCTGGCAGGACGTGGCCGAACTGCTGGACGCCGGCATCGACGTCTACAGCACGGTCAACATCCAACACCTGGAAAGCCTCAACGACGTCGTCCACCGCATCACCGGTGTGCGCGTCGGCGAGACCGTGCCCGATGCGCTGTTCGACCGCCTGCGCGACATCGTGCTGGTCGATCTGCCGCCGCGCGAACTGATCGAGCGCCTGCAACAGGGCAAGGTCTACGTGCCCGATCAGGCCGCGCATGCGCTGCAGGCGTTCTTCTCGCCCAGCAACCTGACCGCGCTGCGCGAACTGGCGATGCAGACCGCCGCCGACCGCGTCGACAGCGATCTGCGCGAGGCCCAGACCGCGCGCGGCCTACCCGGTGTGCCGCTGCGCCGTGGCGTGCTGGTGGCGATCGACGGGCGCGGCCAGTCCGAATACCTGGTGCGGATCGCGCGCCGCCTGGCCGAACGCCGCGACGCGCCCTGGACCGTGGTCACGGTGCAGACCGGCGCCGCGCCGGCGGATGCGCAGCAGGTCGAACTCGACCGCGCCTTCGCGCTCGCGCGCCGGCTCGGCGGCGACACCGCGGTGCTGCATGGCGCCAGCATCGTCGACGCGCTGCTCGATCACGCCGCGCGCGCCGGCATCAGCGCGATCGTGCTCGGCCGCACCCGCGAGCGCCCGGTCGCGCGCATGTTCAACCGCACCCTGACCCAGCAGCTGATCCAGCGCGGCGCGCACTACGAACTGACCATCGTCAGCACTCCGGAGGCGCGCGCCAAGGCGCGCCGCGCGCTGCGTCCGCTCGGCGGCCTGCTGACCCGCTCCGACGCCGGCCTGGCGGTGATCGCGGCGGCGTTGGCGACCGCGCTGGCCTGGATCGCCGAACGCTGGATCGGCCTGGACGATCTGTCGCTGATCTTCATCGTCGCGGTGGTCGTGGTCGCCGCGCGCACGCGCATGACCGCGGCGGTGATCGCGGCGGTGCTGTGCTTCTTCGCCTACAACTTCTTCTTCATCGAACCGCGCTACACCTTGCTGATCGGCGCCAGCCAGGGCGTGACCACGGTGGTGCTGTTCCTGGTCGCGGCCCTGGTCGCCGGCCGCCTGGCGTCGAAGCTGCGCATGCAGGTGCTGGCGCTGCGCGCGGCCAATGCGCACGCGATCGCGCTGCAGACCCTGGGGCGCCAACTCGCCGCCGCCGCCGACCTGGGCCAAGTGACCCAGGCCGCGCGCGACGCCTTGCGGCGCTCGCTGGGCGCCGACGCCATTGTGCGCTTCGGCGACACCGGCCTGCACGGCGCCGACCTGCCCGAACTGACCGACAAGGACCGCGCCGCCGCCGATTGGAGCCTGCGCCACCGCCGGCCGGCCGGGCGCTACACCGACACCCTCGCCGGCTCGGACTGGTGGTTCCTGCCGTTGGCCGGCGGCGACGGCGGCGTGATCGGCCTGCGCTTCCCGCAACGCGGCGGCCGGCTCGGCCCGGAGCAACAGCGACTGGCCGAAGCCATGGCCGAGGACATCGCCCAGGCGGCGGTGCGCACGCGCCTGGTCGCCGACCTGGAAAACGCCCGCGTCAGCGGCGAGACCGAACGCCTGCGCTCGGCGCTGCTGTCGTCGGTCTCGCACGACCTGCGCTCGCCGTTGGCGGCGATCATCGGCGCAGCCAGCAGCCTGGACAACTACGCCGAGGCGATGAGTCGCGAGGACCGCCACAGCCTGCTGGAAACGGTGCGCATCGAAGGCGAGCGCCTGGACCGCTACATCCAGAACCTGCTCGACATGACCCGGCTCGGCCACGGCGGGCTCACCCTCAACCGCGACTGGATCGGCGTCGACGAACTGATCGGCTCGGCGGTGACGCGCCTGCAGCGCTACGAACCGGGCGCGCGCTTCGAGATCCGGCTGGAACCGGAGCTGGGTCCGATCTGGGTCCACCCGGCCCTGGTCGAGCAGGCCTTGTTCAACGTGCTGGAGAACGCCGCCAAGTTCTCGCCCGCGGGCGAAGCCGTCACCGTCGAAGCGCGCCACGTCGACGGCCAGTTGCGCATCGACGTGCGCGACCGCGGCCCCGGCATTCCCGAGGACGAGCGCAAGCGCATCTTCGACATGTTCTACAGCGTCGAGCGAGGCGACCGCGGCCGCCAAGGCACCGGCCTGGGCCTGGCGATCTGCCAGGGCATGATCGGCGCCCACGGCGGCAGCGTCGAGGCGCTACCGGGCGCCCCGGATGAGCATGATCGCCGCGGCACCACGATCCGCATTACCCTGCCACTCATCGAACCCGCCGCGCCCGCAACCGCATGACCGAGGACACCGCCGCCGACGTCGCCACCCAGACCGCACGCGTGCTGGTGGTCGACGACGAGCCGCAAATCCGCAAGTTCCTCGATATCAGCCTGCGCGCGCAGGGCTACGCCGTGGAAACCGCCGACACCGGCGCCGGCGGCCTGGAGGCGCTGGCGACGCATGGCGCCGATCTGGTGATCCTCGACCTCGGCCTGCCCGACCGCGACGGCCACGAAGTGCTGCGCGAGCTGCGCCAGTGGTCGTCGGTGCCGGTGATCCTGCTGACCGTGCGCGCCGGCGAAGCCGAGAAAGTCGCCGCGCTCGACGCCGGCGCCAACGACTACGTGACCAAGCCTTTCGGCGTACAGGAGCTGATGGCGCGCGTGCGCGCGCTGCTGCGCTCGCACGCGACCCAGGGCGAGGCCCTGCCGGTGTTCGACGACGGCCGCCTGCGCATCGACCTGGCCCGGCGCGAGGTGCGCCTGGACGGCGAAAGCGTCGCCCTGGCGCGCAAGGAATACGCGCTGCTGGCGCTGCTGGTTCAGCATGCCGGCCGCGTGGTCACCCAGCCGCAGCTACTGCGCGAACTCTGGGGCCCGACCCACCAGCACGACACCCACTACCTGCGCATCCTGGTCGGCAAACTGCGCCACAAGCTCGGCGACGACGCGGCCGCGCCGCGCTACATCGTCACCGAACCGGGCGTGGGGCTGCGCTTTATCGAGCGCTGATTCGGCGAGACGGCACTCGAACGGCGCAGCTCGGACGTGGCTTCAGCGTGAGTGCCGCTTTGAGGCAGGAGCGGCGTTGGTCGCGGCCGACGCAACGAATGCTGTGCCGCGATCGCGGCTTACGCCGCTCCCACAGAAGGCAGCGGGAGCGTCTCGACACAGCCCTGACAGAAAAGTACGGGCTCACCGTATCGCGCCCCCCGGGTCGCCCCGCACGAAACACGTCGCCACTTCCTGTGGGAGTCGCCCCGCACGAAACACGTCGCCGCTTCCTGTGGGAGTCGCATGGCGCGAAACGCGTCGCTATTTCCTGTTGGAGTCGCCCCGCACGAAACACGTCGCTGCTTCCTGTAGGAGCGGCGTAAGCCGCGATCGCGCAAGCCCGATCGGCTGCGACGCCGCCGGTCGCGCGGCTTCGGCCCAGCGCGTCGCCGGCGGGCTGCCTGTTTCGGTAAGCCAGCGGATCGCGGCTTACGCCGCTCCCACAATGGAACGACGTCGGCACATGTGCGGGGCCGCATCGCCGGCCTGGATCGCGTGGGCGTTGCGAAGACCAAGAAAAGCAAAAAGGCCGACAAGTTTCCTTGTCGGCCTTTCGCTTTATATGGTGCGCCCGGAGAGATTCGAACTCCCGACCCCCAAGTTCGTAGCCTGGTGCTCTATCCAGCTGAGCTACGGGCGCGCAGTCGAAGAATTATGACGGAACCGCATTAAATCGTCAAACCTTTCGATGCCGTTTCTGCGTCGGATTTCGTTCGCATGACCGCTCGCGTACGAAACCTTCCGCAGACAAAAGCCGCCCCAAGGCGGCCTTCGTTACAACTGGCGGAGACTGAGGGATTCGAACCCTCGATGGAGCTTTTGACCCCATACTCCCTTAGCAGGGGAGCCCCTTCGGCCTCTCGGGCAAGTCTCCGCGGAAACACGTACAGCGTTCGCGGGCGGGAAGCATAACGGCTCGTCCCGCGCGCGGCAAACCTTTTTATCAGCCTGCCGCGTTTTTGCCGGAGTCGTCCGCCGGTTCTTCGCCGCGCTGGATGCGCTGGTAGATCTCTTCGCGATGCACAGCGACATCTTTCGGTGCGGTAATACCGATACGCACCTGGTTGCCCTTGACGCCGAGCACGGTGACGGTCACCGAGTCGCCGATCATCAGGGTCTCACCGACGCGACGCGTCAGGATCAGCATTGGAAAACCTCCTCGTGCCGGCAATTCGTTTGCCGGCGTTGGCGACGATCCGCAAAAAAAGGTCACGGAAAGCGCTTACAGTTTTGTACACAAACGTGAACCATATTAGCCAGCGGCCAAAATCGGCCGCAAGCGATAGAAGTCACTGTTCGCCGTTCAGATTAACCTACTCTCGACCCAGCCTGCGACACCGGCCAGGGCCTGCGACAAAGCCGGGCCGTCGTCTCCGCCGCCCTGCGCCATGTCGGCGCGGCCGCCGCCCTTGCCGTTGATCTGACCGGCAACGTGGGCGAGCAGTTCCCCCGCCTTGACCTTGCCGGTCGCGCTTCCATTCACTCCGGCGACCAAAGCCGCCTTCCCCTCACTGGCACCCGCCAGCAGGATCACCGCGTCGCCCAGCTGCTGCTTGAGACGGTCTACCGCCTCGCGCAGGGCCTTGGCATCGAAGCCTTCCAGACGGGTCGCGATGACCTTGACCCCCTGGATTTCGGCCGCCGAGGCGGCCAGGTCGGAGGTCGCCCCGGAGGCCGCCTTCGCCTTGATGGCTTCGAGTTCGCGCTCGAGTTTCTTCTGCCGATCCAACAGCGACCGCAGTTTGTCGGACAAGTCCGACGGGTTGCCGCCGAGCAGGCGCGCGGCCTCTTCCAGGCGCTGCTCCTCCTCGGAGACGTGGTCCAGAGCGCCCTGCCCGGTCACGGCCTCGATCCGGCGCACGCCGGCCGAGACGCCGCCCTCGGCGAGGATCTTGAACAGACCGATATCGCCGGTGCGCGAGACGTGGGTGCCGCCGCACAGCTCGGTCGAGGTCTCGCCCATGCGCAGCACGCGCACGCGGTCGCCGTACTTCTCGCCGAACAGCGCCAGGGCGCCGAAATCCAGGGCTTCCTGCATGCCCATCTGATGGACTTCGGCCTCGTGGTTGCCGCGCACTTCGGCGTTGACCCGGCGCTCGATCTGCGCGAGCTCGGCATCGGTCAGCGGCTGGAAGTGGGCGAAGTCGAAACGCAGGCGGTCGGGCGCAACCAGCGAGCCCTTCTGCACCACGTGGTCGCCCAGCACCTGGCGCAGCGCGGCGTGCAGCAGGTGGGTGGCGGAATGGTTGAGCACCGTGGCGGCGCGGCGCGGGGCGTCGACGGCGCCCAGCACCCGGTCGCCGCGGCGCAGGACGCCGGCGCTGAGGGTGCCGATATGGCCGTGGAACTGCCCGGCGAACTTCTGGGTATCGCGGACCACGAAACGAGTGCCGGCCTCGTCCAGTTCGCCGGCATCGCCGACCTGGCCGCCGCTTTCGGCGTAGAACGGGGTGCGGTCGAGGATGACCACCGCCTCGTCGCCGGCTTCGATGCTTTCGACCGGGCGGCCGTCCTTGAGCAGGGCCACGACTTCCAGGCCGCCCTCGGTCAGGCGCTCATAACCCAGGAACTGGGTCGGCGCGAGCTGCGCGGCCAGTTCGGCCGGCATGGTCGTGGCGTTGCCGAACTTGCCGGCTTCGCGCGCGCGGCGCTTTTGTTCTTCCATGGCGGCATCGAAGCCGGCCATGTCCACCGACAGGCCGCGCTCGCGCGCGATGTCGGCGGTCAGGTCGACCGGGAAGCCGTAGGTGTCGTACAGGCGGAAGGCGTCGGCGCCCGGGATCGCGTCCTGGGAGCGCGCGGCGACTTCGTCGAAAATGCGCATGCCCGAGTCCAGCGTTTCGGCGAAACGCTCCTCTTCGGCCTGCAGGGCGCGCTCGACCAGGTCGCGCTTGGCGGCCAGCTCGGGATAGGCCTCGCCCATCACCTCGACCAGCGCGGCGACCATACGGTGGAAGAACGGCTGCTTCTGGCCCAGCATCCAGCCGTGGCGCAGGGCGCGGCGGATGATCCGGCGCAGCACGTAGCCGCGACCTTCGTTGGAGGGCAGCACGCCGTCGACGATCAGGAACGAGCAGGCGCGGATGTGGTCGGCGATCACCCGCAGCGACTTGTTGTCGAGGTCCGGGGTCGAGGTGAACTCGGCCGCGGCCTGGATCAGGCGCCGGAACAGGTCGATCTCGTAGTTGCTGTGAGCGTGCTGCAGCACCGCGGCCAGGCGCTCCAGGCCCATGCCGGTATCGACGCAGGGCGCCGGCAGCGGCATCAGGCTGCCGTCGGGCTGACGGTCGAACTGCATGAACACCAGGTTCCAGATCTCGATGTAGCGATCACCGTCCTCGTCGGGCGAGCCCGGCGGGCCGCCGGCGATGTGCTCGCCGTGGTCGTAGAAGATCTCGGTGCAGGGACCGCAGGGGCCGGTGTCGGCCATCTGCCAGAAATTGTCCGAGGCGTACGGCGCGCCCTTGTTGTCGCCGATGCGGACGATGCGCTCGACCGGCACGCCGATCTTCTTGTGCCACAGGTCGAAGGCCTCGTCATCGGTGTGATAGACCGTGACCAGCAGGCGCTCGGCCGGCAGCTTCCAGACCCGGGTCAGCAGCTCCCAGGCCCAGGCGATGGCGTCTTCCTTGAAGTAATCGCCGAACGACCAGTTGCCGAGCATCTCGAAGAAAGTATGGTGGCGCGCGGTGTAGCCGACCTGGTCGAGGTCGTTGTGCTTGCCGCCGGCGCGCAGGCAGCGCTGAACGTCGGCCGCGCGCACGAAGCCGAGCTTCTCGCTGCCGAGAAACACGTTCTTGAACTGGACCATGCCCGAGTTGGTGAACAGCAGGGTCGGATCGTTGGCCGGCACCAAAGGCGCCGACGGCACGATGGTGTGCCCCTTGCTGCGGAAGAACTCGAGGAAATCGCTGCGGATTTCGTTGGTGGTTTTCATGCCTGACGCGCGAACTCGATAGGACCGGGCCGGACTGAGCGGTCCAGGGCCTCTGCCCTCACGATGGGGGCGTCGACTGGAACAGGCAACCCAAAACCCGAAAGCCGCGTAGCCTAACAGGCTCCGGGCCCGGTTGCGCGGGGTCCGCAGCCTATTTGGGCTTGCGTTCAGTCGTCCGGATCGAAACGAATCGCTTTTCGCACCCGCTCGCCGTCGAAACCGCGGCGTATCAGGAAGTCGGCGGCCTTGCGGCGCAGGGCCAAATCCTCGCTTCCGGCCTCGCCGGACAGCCCTGCGAACCTACGCCGGACCAGGTCGCGGGCGTTCTC
This sequence comes from Lysobacter sp. Root76, assembly GCF_001428685.1. Lineage (GTDB taxonomy): Bacteria > Pseudomonadota > Gammaproteobacteria > Xanthomonadales > Xanthomonadaceae > Lysobacter. The sequence continues at coordinate 375,877 of NZ_LMIK01000001.1, forward strand.
CAGCCAGTCGCCTTGGTAGCTGTCCAGCGCCCGGGCGATGGCCTCGGAGTCCAGGCCGTGGGTGGCGAGTTCGGCACGCAGCCGGATCGGGCCGTAGCCGCTGCCGGCGCGGCTGCGGACCAGGCTTTCGGCGAAACGGGCATCGTCCTGCCAGCCCAGACCGGACAAGGTCTCGACGGCGGTCTCGACCTCGGCGGCGTCCATGCCGCGCGAGGTGAGTTTTCGCTGCAACTCCTTCCTGGAGTGCTCGCGCCGGGTCAGCAGACCCAGTGCGCGTTGGGTGGCGCTTTGTTCGCGCATGCCGCGGCGGCGGCGTCCGCCACGGCCGTTTTCGGGGCTGGCGTCTTGGGGGCTGGCTTCTTCGGGACTGCCGTCGTTGGGACGGTCGCCCTCAGGAAGGTCGCCCTCAGGGCGGCCGCCATCGGTCCGGCCGGCTTCGATGGAGCCGGAATCCAGCTCCAAACCCTGCGGCTTTGCCTCACGCATGCCCGGCTGCCCTCGCTAGCGCCTTGCGTCGACGGCAACCGCCGACGCGTGGCCTCAGTCGTCCAGGCCTTCCGTGTCGACTTCGTCGCGCTTGACGTCGGTCGGCACGAACTTCTCGCGCAGCGCGGCCTCCAGACGGGTCGCGACCTCGGGGTTCTCCTTGAGGTACTGGCGAGCGTTCTCCTTGCCCTGGCCGATACGCTCGTCGCCGCAGCTGTACCAGGCGCCCGACTTCTCGACCAGCTTGGCCTCCACGCCCATGTCGATCAGTTCGCCTTCGCGCGAGATGCCTTCGCCGTAGAGGATTTCGGTGACGATCTGCTTGAACGGCGGGGCCAGCTTGTTCTTGACGACCTTGATCTTGGTCTGGTTGCCGATGATCTCGTCGCCCTTCTTGATCGCACCGATGCGGCGGATGTCCAGGCGCACCGAGGCGTAGAACTTGAGCGCGTTGCCGCCGGTGGTCACTTCCGGGCTCTGGCCGGGCATCATCACGCCGATCTTCATGCGCAGCTGGTTGATGAACACCACCAGGGTCCCGGAGCGCTTGATGTTGCCGGTCAGCTTGCGCAGCGCCTGGCTCATCAGGCGGGCCTGCAGGCCCGGCAGCTGGTCGCCCATCTCGCCTTCGATTTCGGCCTTGGGGGTCAGGGCGGCGACCGAGTCGATCACCACGATGTCGACCGCGGCCGAACGCACCAGCATGTCGGCGATTTCCAGCGCCTGCTCGCCGGTGTCGGGCTGCGACAGCAGCAGATCGTCGACCTTGACGCCGAGCTTGGCGGCATAGATCGGATCCAGGGCGTGCTCGGCGTCGATGAAGGCGGCAGTGCCGCCGTTCTTCTGGCATTCGGCGATGGCCTGCAGGGTCAGGGTGGTCTTGCCCGAGGATTCCGGGCCGTAGATCTCGACCACGCGGCCCTTGGGCAGGCCGCCGATACCCAGGGCGATGTCGAGCATCAGCGAACCGGTGCCGATGACTTCCGTGGCTTCGACCGCGCGGTCGCCCATGCGCATCACCGAGCCTTTGCCGAACTGCTTTTCGATCTGGCCCAGGGCCGCCGAAAGGGCGCGCTTCTTGTTCTCGTCCATCGTGATGTCCTTAAGTAAGTCGTGTCGTGTTGGTAGGCAATCTAGAGGACGCGGATCGCACGGACTGAGACCGGCGCGCCTTCGATGAAAATTTATTCCGGCGGGCCGGGCCGGCGCAGTCGGGAGAACGCCGGCCGGGCTGTCGGATTTTCCCCCGCGCGGCGGTCGGAAGCGGCGGCGCGGCGGCGGCGGTCGTTCATTGCGCGGCGCTCAGCGGTTCGGCCGGACCAGGCCGCAGTACAGGCCTTCGATCGCGAAGTCCTGATCGGGCTGGACCTCGATCGGGGCGAAATCGGGGTTGCGCGGCAGCAGGCGGATGCGGTCCTTGCCGATCTTCAGCAGCTTGACGGTGATCTCGTCGTCGATGCGCGCGACCACGATCTGGCCCGAGCGCGCGTCGCCGGTACGGTGTACGCCGATCAGGTCGCCGTCGAAGATGCCTTCGTCGCGCATCGAGTCGCCCTTGACCTTGAGCATGTAGTCCGGCGACGGGAAGAACATGTTGCGGTCGAGCAGCACGTAATCGTCGGCCTCGATCTGGGCACCGGAGCCGATCGGCAGGCCGGCCGCGACCCGGCCCAGCACCGGCAGGCGCAGGGCGTCGTCGTTGGCGGCAGCGGGTAAGGCCAGCCGGCCCTGCTGCGACGGCGGCGGCTGCAGCACGCGGATGCCGCGCGCGCGTCCCGGGGTGCGTTCGATCGCCCCGGCGGCCTCGAGCGCCTCCAGGTGGTATTGGGCCGCGCGCACGCCCTTGAAGCCGAAGGCCTTGGCGATCTCGGCCTGCGACGGCGGCAGTCCCTCGGCTTCGATCCGTTCCGCGATCAACTCGAGGATGGCTTGCTGGGTATCGGTCAGGTCCATGGTTAGTAGTATTACCACTAACAAACGGCCGCAGCAACACCGTCTCCCCGGATTTTATTTGACTTAGTCAACTAACCATCCGAGGCTGGTGCCCTGCCCGCTGGAGCGCCCGCCATGACCGCCGATATCGCGACCGCCGAAGTCGATGCCGTCCGCGCCTTCAACCGCTTCTATACCCGCCGCATCGGCGTGCTGCAGGAAGACCTGCTCGACAGCAAGTTCCCACTGACCCAGGCGCGGGTGCTGTTCGAACTGGCGCAGCGCGAGCCGGTCGCGGCGCGCGCGATCGGCGATGCGCTGGGATTGGATCCGGGCTATCTGAGCCGGATCCTGCAGGGCTTCGCCGACGCCGGGCTGATCGAGAGGACGCGCTCGGAGGAAGACGCGCGCAGCTTCGTGCTGACCCTGTCGGCGCAAGGCCGCGAGGCTTTCGGCGGGCTCGACCGCAGCTCGCACCAGGCCACCGCGGCGATGCTCGCGGCGCTGTCGCCGCTGCAACGCGAGCGCCTGTTGCGCGCGATCGGCGAGGCCGAGCTGGCGCTGTCGCCGCAAACCGTGCCGGAAGCGCAGCGGGTCGTGCTGCGTGGGCACCGGATCGGCGACATCGGCTGGGCGATCGAACGCCACGGCCGGCTCTACGCCGACGAATACGGCTGGAACGGGGATTTCGAGGCCCTGGTCGCGACCCTGTTCGCGCGCTTCGCCAGCAGCCACGATCCGTGGCGCGAGCGTTGCTGGATCGCCGAGCTCGACGGCGAGCGCATCGGCTGCGTGTTCGTGATCCGCAACGCCGACGATCCCGACGCGGCGCAGCTGCGTTGCCTCTTGGTCGATCCGCGCGCGCGCGGCCTCGGCGTGGGCCGGCGCCTGGTCGAAGCCTGCCTGGCGTTCGCGCGCGAGGCCGGCTACCGGCGCATGCTGTTGTGGACCAACGACATCCTGAGTTCGGCGCGGCACATCTACGAGCGCTGCGGCTTCGTACTGACCGAGGAGGAGCGCCACCACAGTTTCGGCCACGACCTGGTCGGACAGGTGTGGAAGCTCGAGCTGGATTGAATCCCCGCGCCGGGGCGGGCGAGCGTCCCTGCGCGACTGCGAAGCTCAGACCGCCAGCGCCAGCATGCCCTGCAAGGCCGCCGCGACGGTCTGCCGGCGCACCGCCTCGCGGTCGCCGGCGAAATGGAAGACCTCGGCCTGGGGGTAACCGCCGCGGCGTTTCCAGGCGATCCAGACCGTGCCGACCGGCTTGTCCTCGGTGCCGCCGCCGGGACCGGCGATGCCGGTGACCGCGACCGCCAAGGTGGCGCCGGTGTTGGCCAAGGCGCCGGAGACCATTTCGATGACGGTCTCGCGGCTGACGGCGCCGAACTGCTCCAGGGTCTGCGGGCGCACGCTCAGCAGCGACTGCTTGGCTTCGTAGCTGTAGGCGGCCATGCCGCATTCGAACCAGCCGGAGGAGCCGGCGATGTCGGTCAGGGTCTTGGCGATCCAGCCGCCGGTGCAGCTTTCGGCGGTGACCAGCATGTGGTGGTGGCTGCGGGCGGCCTCGCCGACCTGTTCGGCAAGGCGTTGCAGGGCGGCATCGGAGACGTCGGTCATGCGCGCACTATAACGGCCCGCCGCGCTTGCGCTTTGCGGGATCGGGCAACGCTGGGGTGACGCCGGTGGAACGGCGGGCGGACCAGGTTCGGCCCGACCGAACCGTCGGATCGAAGCCAGGTGCCGCTTCCTGTGGGAGCGGCGTAAGCCGCAACTGCGATGCAGCCGGGCCCGCGATCGCGGCTTACGCCGCTCCCACAGTGAGCGTCGTTCTGCCTTGGGGTAGGAGCGGCGTCAGCCGCGACCTGCTAGAGCCAGTGCGGCGACGCGGTCGCGACTTACGTCGCTCCTACCCCAAAGCGGATTTGCCCCGAGGGGTTCGGCTTCCAGATAGGTTTTGTCTTCGGGCGCCGAATCGTCGCCGTCCGCAGGAGCATGTGAGTCGCGATTCCGGCGTTGCCGAAGTGGTGCGATCGCGGCTTACGCCGCTCCCACAATGAGCGTCGTTCTGCCTTGGGGTAGGAGCGGCGTCAGCCGCGACCTGCGAGCGCCAGCGCGGCAGCGCAGTCGCGACTTACGTCGCTCCTACCCCAAAGCGGGNCCGAATCGTCGCCGTCCGCAGGAGCAGGTGAGTCGCGATTCCGGCGTTGTCGAAGTCGTGCGATCGCGGCTTACGCCGCTCCCACAATGAGCGTCGTTCTGCCTTGGGGTAGGAGCGGCGTCAGCCGCGACCTGCGAGCGCCAGCGCGGCAGCGCAGTCGCGACTTACGTCGCTCCTACCCCAAAGCGGGTTCGCCCCGAGGGGGGCGGCTTCCAGATAGGTTTTGCCTTCGGGCGCCGAATCGTCGCCGTCCGCAGGAGCAGGTGAGTCGCGATTCCGGCGTTGTCGAAGTCGTGCGATCGCGGCTTACGCCGCTCCCACAATGAGCGTCGTTCTGCCTTGGGGTAGGAGCGGCGTCAGCCGCGACCTGCGAGCGCCAGCGCGGCAGCGCNGCGTCGTTCTGCCTTGGGGTAGGAGCGGCGTCAGCCGCGACCTGCGAGCGCCAGCGCGGCAGCGCAGTCGCGACTTACGTCGCTCCTACCCCAAAGCGTCGCTCCTACCCCGAAGCGGCGCACCATCCCGAAAACGACGACGCGCGGACCTTGCGGCCCGCGCGTCGTGTCTGATGCCCCAGCCAGCAAGATGCCGGCCGCAGCGTTCTACGGCCTCAGTACGCCACCCGGAAGGTCACGCCGTAGGTACGCGGCGCGCCCAGGAAGGCGTTGAACGAGTTGAAGGCGTTGTTCGGCAACGGCGACACGTTCTGCAGCGGCGCGTCGAAACCGACCTGCGCGTACTCCTCGTCGAACAGGTTCTGACCCCACAGCTCGACCATCCAGCGGCGGTCGCGACGGCCGATGGCGACGCGCGCATTGACCACGGTGAAAGCGCCCTGCTCCTTCTCCGGATCCAGGTCGGAGCCGGTGTTGTAGTCGGACATGTACTTGGCGCCGAGGTTGAAGCGCGCCACCAGGTCGCTGGCGAAGTTCCAGTCGTAGGTGATCGAGGCCGAGCCCGACCAGTACGGCGCGAAGCTGACCTGGCTGCCCGGCAGCTTGTATAGCGCGCCGGCCGGCGCGGTGCCGCCGGGCGCGATGAAGTCGCCGCCGGGACGCTCGTCGCCGTAGCGGGTGTCGGCGTAGGTCAGGCCGGCCTGGACCATCAGTCCCTTCTGCGGCTGCCACAGCACTTCGGTGTCGATGCCCTGGGAGATCACTTCCGGGATCGAGCGCACCACGAAGCTGGTGCCGAGGAAGCTGTTGAGCTGGAAGTCCGAATAGGTCTGGTGGAACAGGGTCGCGTTGAGCAGCAGGTTGCCGTCGGCCCAGGTGGTCTTGGCGCCGAGCTCGAAGCTGTTGACGAACTCGCCCGGGAACGAGGTGTCGTCGACCGGCCGGATGCCCTGCCCCGCGCTGGACAGGCCGTTGGCCGACTGCACGCGGTCGAGGTTGAAACCACCGGCCTTGTAGCCGCGCGCGCCGGAGACGTAGGTCATGACGTGCTCGTTCCAGCGGTACGCCACTTTCAGCGTGCCCGACCATTCTTTCTCGTCGCTCTCCTGATGGGTCGCGCGGCCGTTATGCAGCGGATTGGCCCAGGGCAGGCAGCTGAAGCCGACGATGTTGCTGATGATCGCGGCCTGCTGCGCCGGCGGCAGCGAGGCGAACGGCAATCCGCGCCCGGTCAAGGCCGCGGCGATGCGGCCCTGCGCGGCCGGGCTGACCTGGCCGTTGGGACCGAAGTACGAAGCGCAGCCGGCGCTGCCGTTGGGATTGCTGTAGCGCGAATCCAGTTCCTTGTTCTCCTGGGTGTAGCGCACGCCCATGGTGACGTCGAGCGCATCGGTCGCATGCCAGGTGTTGTTGGTGAAGAAGGCCTTGCTCTTGGCGTTCTGGCGGTACTTGTCGTCGGCGCCGAAGCCGATGAAAGCGGTGCCGAACGGACGCCCGGTGGTCTGCGACAGGAAGGTCGCCGCGGTCGGCGACTGCGCCAGCGCCGGGTTGATCAGGGCCAGCAGCGCGGTCGACAGATAGGGCTCGTAGGCTGCACCGATACGGTAGGTCTCGTTGCGGTTGAGGTCCTCGTCGGAGAAGAACAGGCCGAACATCCAGTCGACCTTGGCGGTCGAACCGGTCAGGCGGAACTCCTGGCTGAAGGTCTTGAACTCGGTCAGCGACTCGTCTTCGTCGGCGTTGCGATACAGCAGGTCGGCGCTGGTGAAGTCGAAATCCAGGCCGTTGATCGAGCGCCACTCGCGCTTGGCGGTGATCGAGGTCAGAGTGGCGTTGTTGAACCAGGGCGTGATCCAGTTGACCTCGGCCGAGACGCCCTTGTCCTTCATGTCCTGCTCGGTGCTGCGGTTGCTGTAGGCCACGCGCGCGAACGGGTCGGCGACCGGAGCCACGCCGGAATCCGGCGACAGCGCATCGATGATCGCACCGGTGGCGCCGCGCTTGGTGGTCACGGCGGCGCAGCAGTTCTCTTCGCGGCTGGTGAAGTCGCCGATCAGGTTGATATCGAGGTTTTCGGTCGGCTCCAGCAGCAACTGCGCGCGCAGGGTGTGGAAGTTCTGGTCGGTGTCTTCCTTGTCCTGGCGCGGGCCGACGCCGGTGCGTACGTCGAGGAAGCCGTCGCGCTTGCGCTGGGCGCCGTAGATGCGGAACGCAGCGTTGTCGCCGATCGGCGTATTGAACGCACCGGCCAGGCCGAGCGCGCCGTAGTTGCCGACGGTGAACTCGCCCTCGACCGACGTGTTGTAGTCGGGGCGGCGGCTGATGACGTTGATCACGCCGGCCGAGGTGTTCTTGCCGAACACCGTGCCCTGCGGCCCCTTGAGCACTTCGATGCGCTCGATCTCACCCAGGTCGCCGAAGCCGACGCCGTTGCGTGGCCGGTACACGCCGTCGATCACCACGCCCACCGACGATTCCAGACCGGCGTTGTCGCCGACCGTGCCGATGCCGCGGATGCGCGCGGTGGTCTGGGCTTCGCTCTGGGTACTGGTGACGGTCAGGCCGGGCACCAGCACCTGCAGATCCTTGACATCGCGTACGCCGGTGTCCTGCAGCAATTGCTGGGGCAAGGCGGTGATCGCGATCGGCACGTCCTGCAGGGCTTCCTCGCGCTTCTGCGCGGTCACGGTCAGACCGGCGAGCGTGGTCGCTTCCTCCTCGTCCTTAGCGGTTGCATCCGGCGACGCCTGCTGCGCGTGCAACGGTGCGGCGGTGATCGCCGCCAACGCTGCCGCCACCGCAAAAGCGAGACGCCCATGCTTCCTTGTTCCCTGGCTAGCCGACTTGCGAGCACTCATCGCGACCTCCCCTGACATTGTTATACCGCCGGCATCTGCCGGCGGAGACCTGGCCCTGCGAATTGACGACCTGCAGACCGCGACGCGAACCGCGCCGGCGCGCCCCCTAGACGCGCCCCCGTGCAAACCACCAGCGTCAACGTGTGCCGACCGGGACGACGGTCAGGATAATTGACGCTGCGCACAAAAAAGATAGCCGAAGCTAGCACGCCCGTCGCGTGCGTCATGCGGCGCAGCAGCAATCGCACGACCGTTCGTCTCGTCGTGACCCGGACGGGCGGCGATTGAGCGCCCTGGTTGCACGCCTCGGCCGTGGAAAGGATCCGGCGTCAAGTGGATGCCGCTGCTATAGAAGAGGTCGCACTGCCCCTGTGTTCGAGAGCGGGGAGCCCCTGACCTTCGGCATCGGTATCAGCCGATCGCCGGCGGCCAACCTCACCGCCGCGACGGGCGGGCCCGTGGCGGTGCGCAGGCCGGCGCCTCGCTGGCCTGAACGTGCACCGGGAATCGGACAGCGCGAGCGCGCCGTCGCATCGTCACTCCGAACGGCCGGAGCCTTCGCTTCTTTGGACGTCCAGTGGCAACGACTTGAGCTTTCCCAGCGGCCGTTGATAGCCATCGGGATTGATCGACTGCCACCGCCATGCGTCGCGGCACATGGCGTGCAGGTCCAGCCGCGTCCGCCATCCGAGCAGACGATGCGCGAGCGACGGATCCGCATAGACCTGGGCGACATCGCCCCGCCGGCGCCCCACGATTTCGTAGGGGATGCTGCAGCCGGATGCCTGTTCGAAGGCATTCACCAACTCCAGCACGCTGATCCCGCGACCGGTGCCCAGGTTGACGGTCAGGTTGCCGTCGCCGCACATGATGTAATCCAGCGCGACCACATGCGCCTGCGCCAGGTCCATGACGTGTATGTAGTCGCGGATTCCGGTGCCGTCGGGGGTCGGGTAGTCGTCGCCGAAGATGCTCAGCTTGCTGCGCCGTCCCGCGGCGACCTGACAGATGTAAGGCATCAGATTGTTGGGAATGCCCGACGGATCTTCGCCGATCAGACCGGATGGATGCGCACCCACGGGGTTGAAGTAGCGCAGATTGGCGGCGCGGAAGGAGGTATCCGCGTGGCACAGATCGTTGATCAGCTGCTCCATCACCAGCTTGGTGCGGCCGTAGGGGTTAGTCACGTCCAGCCGGGCCTGCTCGTCGATCGGAACGCTCTGCGGATCGCCGTAGACGGTAGCCGACGAGCTGAACACCAACCGCGCCACGCCCGCTTCCTGCATCGCCATCAGCAGGTTGATCGTGCCGGAGATATTGTTTTCGAAGTACGCCAATGGCCGGACGAACGATTCGCCGACGGCCTTGAGCGCGGCGAAGTGAATCACGGCATCGAACCGGTGACGCTTGAACAATCGGGTCACGGCCGATTTGCTGCGGAAGTCCAGGCGCTCGCACTCCACCGGTGCGCCCATGATGCGCTGCAGGCGCAACAGGACACGCGGCGAACTGTTGGAGAAATTGTCGGCGATGACGACGCGATGCCCCCGCTCCGCCAGCGCAACGCAGGCATGGCTGCCGATGTAGCCGGCGCCACCGCATACCAGGACGCACCTCGTTTTCTGGCCGGCCATCTGGGTTCGCCACTGCTGCCCCTATTTCCGGAACAACGCGGGATGGAGGTCCGAGCGTCCAGTCTTGCGGCCGCCTGCCCGCGCCGCCCCCTCTCGCCCTCCGCCGGTCGCACCGTGTCCGCGATGGCGCTCGACTGGCGTTAACCACTAGACCGGAGGCCGCACCACGGGCTCGGAAGTCGACCACCAGGGGAGGTCTGCTTGACAAGCTATGCCCCGTTAGCCTCGCTGGACGAGGCCCGTATCGCGGTTCTGGGCTTGGGCTATGTAGGCCTGCCGCTCGCCGTGGCCTTCGGAAAGCGCTTTCCGACCGTCGGATTCGACATCGACGCCGCGCGCGTGGCCGAGCTCAAAGCCCACCGCGACCACACCCGCGAGATCACGGCGGAAGAGCTGCGTGAGGCCGCGCTGCTGTCGTTCAGCAGCGATCCGTCGTCGCTGGCCGGCTGCAACGTGTTCATCGTGACCGTGCCCACGCCTATCGACGAGTACAAGCGCCCCGACCTGCGCCCGCTGGAGTCGGCCAGTCGGACGGTGGGCCGGGCGATCGGCCGCGGCGGCATCGTGATCTACGAGTCGACGGTCTATCCCGGCGCGACGGAGGAGATCTGCGTCCCGATCGTGGAACGCGAATCGAAGCTGGCGTTCAACCAGGACTTCTATGCCGGCTACAGCCCGGAGCGCATCAACCCGGGCGACCCGCAGCACCGCCTGGAAACCATCATGAAGGTCACCTCGGGTTCGACGCCGGAGGCGGCCGCGCTAGTCGACGCTCTGTATGGGCGGATCATCAAGGCGGGTACCCACAAGGCCTCCAGCATCCGCGTGGCCGAAGCGGCGAAGGTCATCGAGAACATCCAGCGCGACGTCAACATCGCCCTGATCAACGAACTGGCCCTGCTCTTCCATCGCCTCGACATCGACACCCACGAGGTGCTCGAAGCCGCCGGCACCAAGTGGAATTTCCTGCCGTTCCGGCCCGGCCTGGTCGGCGGCCACTGCATCGGCGTGGATCCCTATTACCTCACCCACAAGGCGCAGCAGATCGGCTACCACCCGGACATGATCCTGGCCGGACGCCGCATCAACGACGGCATGGGCAGCCATGTGGCGCGCCGGGTGGTGAAGCTGATGCGCCAGCGCAACCAGGACATGACCCAGGCACGGGTGCTGGTTCTGGGCCTGGCCTTCAAGGAGAACTGCCCGGACCTGCGCAACACCAAGGTGGTCGACATCGTTCGCGAACTGCGCTGCTACAACGCCCGGGTCGACGTGCACGATCCCTGGGTCGACGCCGGACACGCACACGAGGAGTACGGCGTGAACCTGGTCGCCGAACCCGAGCCCGGCCGCTACGACGCGATCGTGCTGGCGGTGGCGCATAGGGAGTTCGTCGCCATGGGCGCGGAGCGGATCCGCAGCCTGGGCGTCCCCGGGGCCGTGCTCTTCGACGTCAAGCGCGCCTTGCCGCGCGCCAGCGTCGACGGTTGCCTGTGACGGCCATGCGCATCCTGGTCACGGGCGCGGCAGGCTTCATCGGCGCAAAGCTGAGCGAGGTGCTGCTTGCACGAGGCGACGAAGTCCTGGGCTTCGACGACCTCAACGCGTATTACGACCCGACCCTGAAACAGGCGCGCCTGGCACGCCTGCTGCCGCAGGCGAATTTCCGCTTCGTGCTCGGCTCGCTCGAAGACCGCGCGGCGGTGGACGCCGCCTTCGCCTCATTCGGACCGCAACGGGTCGTGAACCTGGCGGCGCAGGCCGGCGTGCGCTACTCGCTGGAAAACCCCCGCGCTTACGTCGACAGCAATGTCGTCGGATTTCTGAACATCCTGGAAGCCTGTCGCCATCGCACCGTCGAACACCTGGTGTACGCCTCGTCCAGTTCGGTATACGGCGCCAATCGCAAGCTACCGTTCTCGGTCGACGACAACGTCGACCATCCGCTGAGCATGTACGCCGCGACCAAGAAGGCCAACGAGCTGATGGCGCACACCTACAGCCACCTGTTCGGCCTGCCGACGACGGGGCTGCGCTTCTTCACCGTCTACGGCCCCTGGGGACGGCCGGACATGGCGCTGTTCCTCTTCACGCGCAAGATCCTCGCCGGCGAGCCGATCGACATCTTCAATCACGGCCATCACCGCCGCGACTTCACCTACATCGACGACATCGTCGAGGGCATCGTCCGCACGCTGGACCGGATCCCGGCCCCCGACCTGGACGAGCCGTCGGCGGCGCCCTCGCCCGCCAGCTCCAGCGCGCCCTACCGGCTCTACAACATCGGCAACCACCGGCCCGTCGAACTGTTGCGCTACATCGAGGTGCTCGAGGTCTGCCTGGGCCGCAAATCTGAACGACGCCTGCTGCCCATGCAGCCGGGCGACGTGCCCGACACCTGCGCCGACGTCGAGGCGCTGCGCCGGGACGTGGGGTACTCGCCGTCGACTCCGGTGGAAGTCGGGGTCGCGCGGTTCGTCGACTGGTACCGCGATTACTACGGGGCCTGAAGGAACGGGCTCCTGCCACCGCTGGATTTTGGCCGGGCGCAACGGTGCTCGGCGTTGTTCAAGAGGGGTCAATCGGAGAATCGCCATGCGCCTTGCAGCCTCCCTTCGGGCTTTGGGTCTGCCCCTACTGCTAGCCGGTTGCGTCAGTTCGGGGAACCTCACCTCGGGCGCCCCACCGGCCGCCGCCCCGGTCGTGGACGAGTACCAGATCGGCGTCGACGACATCGTCCAGGTTTCGGTGTGGCGAAATCCCGAACTCGGCATCACCGCCCCGGTCCGTCCGGACGGCAAGATCTCGGTTCCGCTGGTCGGCGACGTCATGGCCGGCGGCCGGACACCCGATGCCGTCGCCAAAGAACTGCAGGGCAAGCTCGCGACCTACGTGATCGAGCCGCAGGTGACGGTGATCATCACCGAACTGCGCAGCCACGAATACCTGTCGCGCGTGCGGGTCACCGGCGCGGTGCGTACGCCGGTGTCGATTCCCTACCGCCAGGGCATGACCGTGCTGGATGCGGTCCTTGCGGCCGGCGGCGTCACCGAGTTCGCCGCAGCCGACCGCTCCAGCCTGCACCGCAGGAACGGCGACGGCGCGCAGGCCTACGGCGTCCAGCTCGACAACATCCTCAATGCCGGTGATCTCAGCACCAACTACAAGGTCGCCCCTGGCGACGTGATCACAGTGCCGGAGCGCGTCTTGTGAACAACCCGTATGGGCAACCGCTGTTGCCAGGTCCGTCGGCCGAGCGCCTGCCGGCGCTGACCATGCTGTCGCTCGCCCGCAGGGAATTCCGGCGCTATCTGCTGCCGCTCGCCACCATTTTCGCGGTGATCGCGCTGCTCTTCCTGGCCTGGGGACTGTTCAACCCGTCCACGTACAAGTCGTCGGCGATGGTACTGGTCCAGGACAACACCCCGATCGCACCGCTCATGGAGGGGCGCACCAATGCGCCCAACGAGGTCGCCCGCGCGGTCATTTCGCGCGAAGTGCTGTTCGGGCGTCGCGTCATGGAAGATGTGCTGAAGGCCGGTGGATGGCTGGAAGGGCACCCCAGCCCGCTGCGGAAGCAGGAGCTGATCAATTCCATCATCAACAGCACGGACATCGCGGTCACCGATCGCGCTCAGACGCGCTCGTCGGACCCGAAGCTCAGCCTGGTTAAGATCACCTATTCGGATTCCGACCCGAAGCGCGCCTATGCCGTGACCAAGCGGTTCTCGGAGGCGCTGATCGAGCAGGTGCTGGACTCCAGGGCGCGCGCCAGCCGTTCCGCGTATCAGTTCATCGATGCGCAGGTGGACAATTACCAGCGCGCGTTCTCCGACGCCGACCGGAAGCTGCGCGAATACCGCAGCTCGAACCCGGATGCGATGCCGGGCGTCGATACCGACGTTTCCGCCCGCATCGCCGAGCTGCGCCGGGCGGCCGACAACGCCAGCATGGATCTGGCCGACGTCGGTGCGCAGGAGCGTCAGGTGATGAGCCAGCTCTCGCGCGAAAGCCAGCTCAATACCATCTCGCGTTCCACGCAGACCAATGTCCAGCTCGCAACGCTGCAGGCGGAGCAGGATCGTCTGATGCTGACCTATACGGCCCAGCATCCGGACGTCGTCCGGGTCCGCAATCAGATTCGCGAGCTGCGCAACAATCCGGGGGCGAGATCCAGCGGAATAGCGGTGCTGCCCGGCGAGACCGCGTCGATGAATCCGGTCTACCAGCAGCTGCGCACGCAGCTGGCGGAGGTCCGCCGACAGGGCGCGGCCTCGGCGTCGCGCCTGGCCACGGCGCAGGCGCTGCTTCGCGAGGAACTCCAACGCAGCCGCAAGATCATCAGCGACGAGGGCACCGTCACCGCCTTGACCCGTGTGCATGACGTCAACAAGGAAATGTTCGACGATCTGCTCAAGCGCCGCGAAAACGCGCGCGTTTCGATGAGCCTGGACGCGGACGGCCGCAGCCTGGGCTTCCAGATCCTCGAGCCCGCCTCGATCCCGCTGCAGGCCACGGGCTTGCGCCTGATGCATTTCGCCGTGGCCGGCCTGCTGCTGGCGGTCGTCATCCCGCTGGTGATGCTGTCGATGCTGGTCAAGCACGACCCGCGCGTGCGCTCGCCGCTGCAGATCGAACGCGATGCGGGCCTGCCGGTACTCGCGGTCATCCCGCTGCACCTGACGCACGACCAGACCGAACTGCACGCCAAGCGGATGAAGCTCGGAACGATCCTGTTCGCAGTCGTGCCCCTTATCTACGGTCTCGTGTTCGTCCTGAAAATGGCGGATGTCCTATGAACGATTTCAATCGCCACGCAGCAGATGCCTCGGCCAAGATGACTGATATCAAGCATGGGAACAAAAGCGTCGCGCGCCGCGACGGGGGAACGACCCTGACGCCAGAGCAACTGGTCGAACGCTCGATCATTCCCTTCGCCGACGGTGCCAACCGGCAACTGGTCAACGCCTTCCGGGAACTGCGCACTCGCCTGCTGGCGACCGCGACGGACAACTTCATCACCCTGGTCGCGCCGGTCGGGCCGGGCTGCGGGGGCAGCTTCGTGGCCCGCAATCTCGCGCTCACGATCACCCTCGACCAGGAAAGGAGCGCGCTGCTGATCGACTGCAACCTGCTTCATCCCGTTCAGCATTCCGTGATGAAGGTCAACGACTCACGCGGCAGCCTGATCAACTATCTGGAAGACCCGGATGCGGACGTGGAAGATATGATCTACAGCACCGTCATCCCGCGCCTCAAGCTGATCCCGGCAGGACGGTCGGCCTACAGCGAAATGGAGACCGAGTACTTCTCCTCGTTCCGCATGCGTCTTCTGCTCGATTCGCTGCGCAGCAGTTATTCCGACCGTTACATCGTCCTGGACAGCCCGCCGACGCTCGGCGCGCCCGATGCGCGCATCCTGTCGGACCTGGCGGACGTGGTGGTCCTGGTTGCGGGATACGGCCGCAACACCCCTTCGGAAATCGCCGCAGCCGCCGCCAATTTCGATCCCGCTAAGTTCGCCGGCGTGATTTTCAATGAGAGCGCCTGACCGCCGCTCGGCGTGCCCTCCCCTCCCCCGGACGCGCGCGCGTCGGACAAAGCTGCACGTGGCGATCCTTGCCGCGGCGGCACTGGCAGGCAGCGCCCACGCTGGAAAGCTCGACTACCGCTTCGAGTTGGAAACGCTGCACAGCGACAACATCAACCAGAGCGAAGACAACCAGGCGAAGGAAACGGTCCTGGTCCCCCGCGTCAAGTTCAACTTCAAGGAAGAAGGCGCATCGGTCGAGTTGCAGGCACGCGGCGAACTCGAGCGTCGCCACTATTTCGGCAGCCGGTTCGACGACGAGAGCCGGAGCGAGTTCGCGGGACAGCTCAACTGGTCGCTGCTGCCGCAGCGGCTGAACCTCGTAGCCGAGGACTATCTGAGCGAGGAGCCGATCAATTTCCGCGGCGGACGGTACCCGGGCAACCTGCAACGGGTGAACGTCTTCCTCGGCGGCCCCAGCTTCTTCGCGCGACTTGGCGATGCGACCCGCTTCCAACTGGACCTCAGAGGGGTCCGCACGCATGCAGAAGTGGCGCCCGACTTCGACGGCAAGCGCCGTAGCGCGGCCGCCTCCCTGCAACGCGACCTGAGCCCCACCTCGAAAGCTTCGCTCAACGTGGTATCCACGAAAGCCGAGTTCGACGACGCCACGACGGCCGTCGACTACACGCGAAACGACGGCTTCGTCCGCTATGAAGGCAGGCTGCGCAAGATCCAGTATGAATTGGACCTGGGCCATTCGCGTCTGAACCGCGACGTCGGCCAAGATCCCACGACGACGATCGCCCGGGCGACGGTGCAGTGGGAACCGAATACGCGCAGCCGCGTTCGTTTCCGCGCCCGCCATCAGTTCGCCGACCAGGTCCAGGATCTAGTGGTGCGGCTGCGCGACCCCGATGAAAGCCTGGTTCCGGACCTGGTGGACTCGTCCTCCTCGCTGGTGTCGTCGGGCGTGTACCGGCAGCGCGACGTCGAACTCGACTACCGCTACAGGGGCGAGCGCTTCGGCTTCCGGGTGCGTCCGCTGTACAGGGAGTTGCGCTACATAGACCGCACCGATGCGGACCGCACCGAGCGCGGCGCGTTCTTCCAGGTCGACTATCGGCCGCGCCCCCTGGTCACCGTGTTCCTCACCGGTTCGCTGCGCAACCGCGAGTTCCTGGCCCGAGACGAAGAAGACCGCGATCGCGTGTACAGCCTGGGCATCAGCTATCAGATGACGCAGCACTGGGGCTGGCGCGCAGAAGCGATCCGGAACGAGCGAAAGTCCAATATTCCCGATCCGGAATACACGGAAAACGCCGTGTTCCTGACGCTCTGGTGGCAGCGCTGACGGAGGACCCAGAGCCATGCTCGAAGTTCTGTTCTGGGGTTCGGTCTGCCTGTTGGCTTACGTCTACGCGGGTTATCCGGTCCTGGCGATCGCCCTCGCACGCATCCGCCCGCGCGCGCCGCGCAAGCAAGCCATCACTCCGTCGGTCACCGTGATCATCACGGCGTACAACGAAGAGAAGGACATCGCGCAGAAGGTCCGGAACGTACTGGCCCTGGATTATCCACGGCAGCAGATCGACGTCATCGTCGCTTCGGATGCCTCCAGCGACGGAACCGACCGCGTCGTGCGCGGCCTCGACGCCCGCAATGTACGTCTGCTCCGCATCGAAGGGCGCCAGGGCAAGACGGCCTGCCAGAACGCGGCCGCGGCCGCCGCATCCGGGGACATCCTGCTCTTCACCGACGCCACGACCCGGATCGAAACGCATGCCCTGCGGGCGATAACCCGCAATTTCCACGACCCGTCGGTGGGCTGCGTCGCCGGCCGCCTCAGCTATGTCGCGCAGCAGGACGATGCGACCGGCCAGGGCGGGACGTCCTATTGGAACTACGAAATCATGCTGCGGATGGCGGAAAGCGATCTCGGCTCGCTCATCGGCGTTTCCGGCTGCCTGTACGCGGTCCGTCGCAGCGCCTACCGCGAGATCGCCCCGGAACTGATCAGCGACTTCGTCGTCGCGATGGTGGTCCGCGAGCAGGGTCTGCGTACCGTACTCGAACCCGATGCGATGTGTTACGAACAGACCCTGGACCACCCCGATCGGGAACTGGCCATGCGCGTGCGCGTCGGCATGCGCAGCCTGTCGGCGCTGGCGAGCCAGAAACGCTTTCTCAACCCGTTCAGATTCGGCGCGTTCGCCTGGCAGCTCTGGTCGCACAAGCTGCTCCGCTATTTGTCGCCGGTGTTCTGGATGCTGGCACTGCTGGCCAACCTGGCGCTCGCGTTGCAGGGACGCTACGTATGGCTGTTGGCGCTGCAACTCGCGTTGCTGTTTTCGGGCCTGCTTGGATTCACCACGCTGCGCCTGTCGGGGAAGTCGCGTTTTCTCACGAAGCCATACTACTTCCTGCTGACCAACCTGGCCTCCGCCGTCAGCCTGTTCCGGTTCCTGCGCGGCGAACGCATCGTGACCTGGACTCCCCAGCGCTGAGCGAAAGCGCCCTTCCTGCCGGCCGCCGACCGCCGCGCGGCCACTGGCCGTCGGTGGCGCCACGCAACGTTGTTTTTTACTGAACAGCGGTCGGGCAAACGACAATGCAGTCGCGGGCAATCCATGAGTTCACCAACTCCGAAGGCGCTCCGGCCGCGATGCCGCAGGACACGGCCTGCGCCGAGTTCGCGGCGACTTCGCCCCAGCCATTGCGCCGGGTCGTGTACGTGGTCTCGCAGTTTCCCAGCTGGTCGGAGACATTCATCGTTCGCGAGATCCGTACCCTGATCGAGGTAGGGGTCGACGTACGAATTCTTTCCCTGAAGCGCTCCGAAGAAACCATGGTCCAGGCGGACGCCGCAGCGCTGCTGGATCGCGTTCGCCAGCCGCTGGGTCTGCTGCCGACCTTGTGGAATACCCTGCGCGCCCTGTTCGTACATCCCGTCCGCATCGGCAGCGGCGTCGCCATAGTCGTCGCGGACACTTGGCGCACTCCGGCCGTCATGGCGAAATCGCTGGCGACCCTGGTCCGAAGCCTGAGCCAGATTCCCTGGCTCCAGGCATTCGATCCGCAATTCATACACGCGCATTGGTCGACGTATCCGACCACGGCAGCCTGGGTACTGGCGCGCGCCATGCAACGTCCATTCGGCTTCACCTGCCACGCCCACGATGTGTTCAGGAACCATCAGCTGCTGCCGCGCAAGATCGCCGATGCCGCTCTGGCGGTCACGATTTCGCGCCACAACGTCGGTTGGCTCGATCGCAACATATCCGCGCTGGCGCCGCACAAACTGAAGGTCGTGCATTGCGGCGTCGACCTGCGGCAGATTCCCCTGCGCACGGAAGATCCCTCCGGAAACAGGATACTCGGGGTCGGCCGCCTGTCTCCCGAAAAGGGATTCCACACGCTGATCGAAGCCTTGGCGATTCTGCGCGACAACGGCACGCCCTTCCAATGCACCCTGGTCGGCGAGGGCCCGGCACGCCAGGAACTGCTGGGCCTGATCGATCGCCACGAACTGCGGCAACACGTGGAGTTGGCCGGAGCCCAACCGCAGGAATACGTGCGCACGGCGCTGGAACAGGCCACGGTATTCGCCCTTCCTTGCCAGATCGCCGCCAATGGCAGCCGCGACGGCATCCCGGTGGCCCTGATGGAAGCGATGGCCGCGGGCTGCCCTGTCGTCAGCTGCCCTGTTTCCGGTGTGCCGGAACTGATCGGCAACGACGTGCATGGACTTCTGGCGGCCGAGCGCGACGCCGCATCGCTCGCGCAGGCGCTCCAGCGCTTGCTGGACGACGCTGCGCTGCGCAGGCGGCTGTCGGTCGCGGCACGGCAGCGTATAGAAATAGAGTTCGATGCCCGCAAGGAAGCCGTCAAGCTGCATGGCCTGATGACGGGGGCCATCAACCATGCGGCGTGACCGGCTCCTGGTGGTGATCGACGGCATGGAAGTAGGCGGTAGCCAACGCCAGGTCCAGCATTTGCTCATGGGCCTGGATCGCCAGCGATGGGAGCCCGAGCTGGCGTTCTTCCGTTGCGACTCCTTCCTGGCCGACGCGATCCGGCGCGATGGCGTTCCGGTGCACTACCTGCCGAAGCGCCGCCGGATCGACCTTGCGTTCCTGCGCGCCTACGCGCGCCTGTTGCGGGATCGCGACTACGCCATCGTTCACGCCTTCTCGTTGACCGCCGAATGGTCGACGGTCCTCGCGCGCCTGCTGTCGCGCCGGCGGCCGGCGCTCGTCGCGTCCGAGCGCAGCTTTGCGCTCGACAGACCGGCCTGGTTCTGGTGGCTCAAGCGCCTCATCGTTGGCCAAAGCGCCGCCGTCATAGCGAACTCGAGCGCGGGCGCCCGCGCTACCGCCCGGCGTACCGGCGCGCGCGAGGCGATGTTCGTAACCATCGCCAACGGCGTCGGCATTCCGGCGGCCATCTCCCTCGAGGAACGCGCAGCGCTCCGGCGCTCGCTCGGCGTACCGGAGGGGCGCCAGTTCGGCTTGTTCGTCGGACGGCTGGTATCGGCCAAGAACCTGCCTTGCCTGGTCCGGGCGCTGGCGACGATGCGGCCGAGCGAGCGCCCGTGGATCGCGCTTGCCGGCGATGGGCCGCTGAGGGTCGCCACCGAGGATCTTGCGGCGGACCACCGCGTGGAAGCGGACCTGTGCTTCTTCGGCGAGCGCTCGGATGCGACCGGACTGATGCAGGCCGCCGATTTCCTGGTGTTGCCCTCCCATTTCGAAGGGCTCTCGAACGCGCTGCTGGAAAGCATGGCCGCTGGCTGTCCGGTGATCGCTTCGGCCGTGGGCGGCAATGTCGAGCTGATCGACGATGAGCGCACGGGCCTGCTGTTCCGCCCCGACGATGCCAAGGCGCTGGCTGTCGCGATGTCGCGCATGGCCGACCCGCTACTGCGCTCGCGGCTCGCACAGGCGGCCATGCAACACGTGAGCCAGCACCATAGTCAGCAGGCGCTGGGCGCCGCGACATCGGCCGTCTACGAGCGTTGCCTCCGGCCGGACGCCTCCACCGACAACGGCGTGCTCGTGCGCGCTGCCCGCGGCCAGGCGAAATGAACACTCAATCCGCATCTGCGAAACATGCGACCGGCATCGCCGGCGGGACGAACTGATCCGATGCGCCTGCTCTATGCCATTCCGATCATCCTGCTTCCGAACACGGCGCACCTGCCGCCGGATGTCAGTGTCGGCACTTCGGTCGCCTTGCTCGTGCTCGCGATGCTCGTGGGCGGGCGCGAGCCCGAGTACCTGAAACGTCCGGGTTACCTCATTCCGCCGCTGCTCGCCCTGTTCCTGGCGATGCTGATCGGTTTCATCGCCGCCCATTGGCACGACCTGGCCGATGCGGAGAAAGATCTGCGCGAAGCCAAAGTCGCCGTCCTGTATCCCTTGCTGTACATCGCCTACCGCAAGTGCGGCCTGGACATGAAGCAGACCAGGCAGCTCATCCTGCTGGTGTTGCTGGTCGCCGTGGGAGCGGGCCTGGAAGCCGTCCTGCAGGGGCTGTCGTTCAACCTGGGCGAATTTTCCGAAACCCAACGCGCCACCGGCCCGTTCGGCCAGATCAAGATGGCCAATCGCGCGGGCGTGTTCTTTGCGATGTTCCTGCCGATGCTGTTCGCACCGACCTTGCAGTACCGGCAGCGCCGGTGGGTGCGTTGGGCGGCGTTCGCGGGCAGTGTGATCCTGGCCATGGCCATTCTGCTCACCTACTCGCGCCAGTCCTACCTGATCGGCCTGTTCTCGATCATGATCCTGCTGGTATCGCGCAGCATTCCCGCGGCGATGCTGGCCGCGCTGCTGCTCGTGGCGACCTCGGCGACCTTGCTGCCCGGAAGCGTCGTCGACCGCGTCCAGCAGACCCAGCAGGTCTCCGGCACCGGCTCGGTGACCTTCGACGTCAGCACCACCAGCCGCTTCTCGATCTGGAACGGCACGATCGACATGTTGCGCGACCATCCCGCCGGTGTCGGCCTGGGACGCTTCAGCGAGCATATCGGCGACTACACCACCTACGCCGGCAAGGACGCGCACAACGGTTTCCTGCTGACCTTGGCCGAGTGCGGGCCGCTCGGCCTGCTGGCACTGCTTTGGGTGTTCTGGCGGCTATGGCGGCTGGCGGCTTCGCTGCGCCGTTCCGCCGCGGCGGTAGCGCCATCGCAGGCGCGCACCTTGGAGCTCGGCTTCACGTTCGCGGTCCTGTCGATGGCGCTCGGCAACATGTATGGCAGTCCCTTCTTCGACAGCGTCGTCATGGCCAACTTCTGGATCCTGTGCGGACTGATGGAACGCTACGGCATCCTCAAGGCCTACGCGGGCCAGGAGGCCGCGGCCTCCGACGCGCCCATCCCGGCGCCGATTCCTGCCGGGCAACGCTTCCCGCTCGCGGCGCGGGCGCTGCCGCGCCTTGCCGGAGTTGCGAGGTCCCGGCGTTTGTTGCGTTGATGTTCGAGCGTGGACAGGGGGAACAGCATCAGCATCTGCCGCCGCCATTGCAGCCACACCGGGAGCACGCATCGCCGAACGCCACGACTCGCGCTCGCGGCGTTCGCGTTCGCTTCGCTGGCCGCGTGCGCGGACGAAACCGAACCCGCAACGGAACTGTGTCCATCGGGCCATTCCGGCAAGTCCGATCTTCCGGTAGCGGCCACGGCATCGGCAGGCGGAACGACCTACTACGTTCGCGCCGACGGCGGCGATGCCAGGCAGTGCAACGGCCGCGTCGACGCCGCCTACTCCGGCAGCGGCGCCGCAGATGGCTGCGCCTGGAACAATCCGGCCATCGCCTTGCCCGCCTCCGGCCCTGCGCGCATCGCCGGTGGCGACACCCTGATGATCGGCGCCGGTACTTACGAAATCGGCGACGGCGGGCCTATGCAATCCATACCCAGCGGGCCCAGCCGCGCGAATCCGACACGCCTGTTGGGCAAACCCGGCGCGACTCCGAAACTGGTCGGCATCGCGGGCACGCATCGCGTACTCAATCTGGACGGCAGCTCCAACGTGGAAATCGGCAATCTCGAAGTCACCGACAACAGCGACTGCGTCTACAAGCATCCCGACCCCGCTGCGGCCTGCGCCGGCTCCATGCCCTGGGCCCGCGTTGGGCTGTACGCCCGAGCCTCGAGCAACGTGTGGCTGCACGACCTCGACATCCATGGACTCGCGGCGCGCGGCATCAACGCAGGCGGTCTCCGCGACTGGACGGTCGAGCGCGTCAAGCTCAACCGGAACGGAACCGCGGGCTGGGACGGCAACATCGGCGACGGCGGCTCCAACTCCGGCAGGATCGTCCTGCGCGAGGTCGAAATCGCCTGGAACGGCTGCGGCGAACGCGTGGCCACCGGCGCGCCGTGGGCGTGCTGGGCACAGCAGACCGGGGGCTACGGCGACGGCCTGGGCACCACCGATACCGGCGGGCAGTGGCTGATCCAGGACGCCTTCGTCCACCACAACACCTCCGACGGACTCGACCTGCGCTACATGGACGGGGCCGACGCGACCCGGGTGACCCTGCGTCGCATCCACGCCGTGGCGAACGCGGGCAATCAGGTCAAGGTGAAGGGCAACTCCCTGATCGAGAACTCGGTTCTGGTCGGCAACTGCAGCTACTTCAAGCACAAGTTCTTCATGACGGATCGCGACCTGTGCCGCGCCGACGGCAGCACCCTGCAACTGGTGATGACCGGCCACGACACTGCGATCGTCCGCCACAACACCATCAGCGGCGAAGGCGCGGTGCAGATCGGCCACAGCGAGGGCAACCCGACCGACCGCATCCAGGTCAGAAACAATCTCGTGATCGGATCGCCGTACTACCTGCGGCCCGACAATCTGACCGCGTTCAGCGGCGGCAGGACCTGGGCCATCACCAGCTACGCCGGCAACATCGCCTGGCACGTGCGCGACTGCCCCGGCGACACGGTTTGCGACCAGAACCCCCACCTCGCCAACATGACGCTGGCCGCCTTCGATGCCCAACCGCTCGCCGGCAGCCCCGCAAGCGGCAAAGCCGGCGCGGTGCCTTGCGGCAAGGCGCCGATCCGCTAGCGGGACGGAATCCACTATGGGCCTGACGGACAAGATCTACGCGCATCTCCCGCAACGGGGCCAGGACGTCGCCGCATCGGCGTTCGGCCTCTATCGGCATTGGCTGCGCTCGGGACCGGGATACGGCGATCTGGTCCATGGCTACCGCGATCGCGACTCTTGGCCGCTCGACGGGTTCAACGCCTATCAGGCTGAAAAACTGAAGATCCTGCTCGGCAATGCCGCGGACCACATTCCCTACTATCGACGGACCTGGAGCGATGAGGAAAAAGCCGCGGCACGTGCGGGACGCCTGTCGGAGCTTCCGCTGCTGTCGAAGGATCCGATCCGTAGCGATCCGCAGGATTTCGCCCGCGACGACGTTCGCCCGCTGCTGCGTTACCGCTTCCTCACCAGCGGCTCGACAGGCACGCCGATATCGACGCTATGGACGGCCAGGGAAGCGCGCGACGCCAGGGCGCTGCGCGAAGCGCGATCGGCGAACTGGGCGGGCACGTCCTTCAGCGAGGGCCGCGCGACCTTCTCCGGACGCATCGTCGTTCCCGATGCGAACAGCAGCGGCCCTTTCCATCGCTACAATCGGGTGGAAAACCAGATCTACTTTTCGGCCTTCCATTTGAGCCGCGAGAACGCCGATCAGTACGTGGAAGCGCTGTGGCGTCACGGGACGCATTGGCTGACGGGGTACGCCATGTCGTACTACCTGCTCGCGCGCCACATCCTGGACCGCAACCTCAGCGTTCCTGCCTTGAAAGCCGTGGTGACGACCAGCGAAAAGCTAACGCCGAGCATGCGCTCGGTCATGGAGCGGGCATACGGATGCCGGGTGTTCGAGGAGTACGGCACGGTCGAGAACGCCGTCTTCGCCAGCGAATGCGCGCACCAGCGCCTGCACCTGAGTCCGGATGCGGGCGTCGTCGAGATCCTTCGCCCGGACGGCCGCGCCTGCGATCCGGGCGAGGCGGGAGAAGTGGTGGCCACCGGATTCGTGCGGCAGTACCAGCCCTTCATCAGGTATCGGGTCGGCGACCTCGCCTCGTGGGATCCGCAGCCGTGCGCTTGCGGACGCTCGATGCCGGTACTGAAGGAGGTGGTCGGGCGGATCGAAGATGTGGTGGTCGGACCGGACGGACGCCAGATGGTCCGGTTCCACGGCATCTTTATCGGCCAGGACAACGTCGTCGAAGGGCAGATCATCCAGGAAGCGCTCGACCGCATCCGCGTGAAGGTCGTGCCGGCCGCGGCTTTCGGCCCAACCGATGCCGCCGACATAGAGAGGCGCGTTCGCCAGCGCCTTGGAGAAGTCGCCGTGATCGTCGAAGCCGTCGAATCGATACCACGATCCGCGAACGGAAAATTCAAGGCCGTGGTTTCGCTCATGAAGGCGAGCGACTGATGGGCGACAGCGTGCGGCCATCGGACGATGCTTCGAGGATCGGCGACGCGTCCTCGGAGCGCTCGCAGGCGGGAAGGCCCATGACCTTTGCGCAGTACAGATTCCTGGTGCTTTCCGATCTGTACCGGATCACCGGAAACGCGAAGCGTGCTTCGCTGCTTCGTTACGTCTTCCACGGCGAGTCGTACCGATACAATTTCTGGATGCGCACCTGTGCGTACGCGAAGGGCCGTCCCTTGCTCAGGTACACACTGTATCCATTCGCACGCCTGGTGCTCGGGCATCTGGTCTACAAACTGGGAATCTCCATCCCTGCCGGCACCTCCATCGGCAGCGGGTTCTACATCGGCCACTTCGGCGGCATCGTCGTCAGCCAGAAGGCCACGATCGGCCGGAACTGCAACATCTCCCAGGGCGTGACGATCGGGCGGGCGAACCGCGGCAGGAATCGGGGCTATCCGGTCCTGGGGGACAACATCTACATCGGCCCCGGAGCGGTGATCGCCGGCAGCGTCCGCATCGGCAACAACGTGGCGATCGGCGCCAACTGCGTGGTCACGATGGACATCCCCGACGACTCGGTGGTGGTCGGCGTACCGGGCAGGATCATTTCCCAGGAAGGCTCGGCGGGTTACGTCAACAGGACGGATTACGACGGAAAACTCGGCTAACCGCCGGGCCGCCTTTTCGCCGCCCGAGAGCGGCGACACCACGCCGGCCGCGACCCATACCGGCCCTGCGTCACCTGAGCCGCCCCGCGCGTTTCCTTCCGTCCTCACCGGATGCGCAGAGGTCTGACGAGACCAGATTCAGGCCCTCGTCTCATCTTATATTGCGACGCAATTGTCACAGACGCAGTCAGCCAAGTCGCCTACGGGTGAAGGCATACCTGTCGCTTGGCACGCTCTATTCCGGGTCTATCGGAATGGACGCTTCCGCAACCCCTCCATTACGCGCTTAAGGACTCAGCGGCCGGGCGAGGCTGCGCCACGCCGCAAATACGGCCGCAATTCCCCTGTTCAGCCTTTATGTCTTCGAACCCCAGCTGAATATGACCAGATTTGTCAGGTTGCGCGTCACAAAAGACGCTCTTGGTCGACATGTGACCCGTGAAGATCTTGTGAACTGTGACGTAGCGCACAAAACACCCCCTCCCCCGTCCCTAGCATCCGCCCCCGGCCACATAGGAGGTGCCACCACATCACCAATCACGAACCGGAGTCGCACGTCTAAATGTCCCCTTCCACCCTTCGCAGCCGCAAGCTGCCCAGAGCCTTCCTTTCGCTCCTGCTTCCGTCGCTTGGCTTCGCCGCTATCGGTTCCGCCCAAGCCGCAACCTTCTATGTCCGCACCGATGGTGGCGATGCCGCCCAATGCACCGGCCGCGCCGATGCAGCCTATCCCGGCAGCGGAACCGCCCAGGCCTGCGCCTGGAAGAACCCCAACATCGCCATGCCCTCTTCGGGTAGCGCACGCATCGCAGGCGGCGACACCCTGATGATCGGCGCCGGCAGCTTCCAGATCGGCAGCGGCGGTTACATGCAGAAGATCCCGAGCGGCCCGAGCGCGACCTCGCGCACCCGCATCCTCGGCAAGGCCGGCACCAAGCTGGTCGGCGTCGCCGGCACCCATCGCGTGCTCAACCTCGACGGCAGCTCGAACGTCGAAGTCGGCAACCTCGAAATCACCGACAACAGCGATTGCGTCTACAACCATTCCAATGCCGCTGCGGCCTGCACCAGCGCGATGGCCTGGGCCCGCGTGGGCGTGTACGCCACCGCGTCGAACAATGTGTGGATGCATGACGTGAACGTGCACGGCATGGCGGCGCGCGGCTTCAACGCCGGCGGCCTGTCCAACTGGACCCTCGAACGCGTCAAGATGAACAAGAACGGCAGCGCCGGTTGGGACGGCAACGTCGGCACCGGTTCGAACTCCGGCCAGATGATCATGCGCGACATCGAGATCGGCTGGAACGGCTGCGGCGAGCGCGTCGCGACCGGCGAGCCGTGGGCGTGCTGGGCGCAGACCACCGGCGGCTACGGCGACGGTTTCGGCACGGTCGACACCGGCGGCCAATGGCTGATCGAAGACGCCTTCATCCATCACAACACCTCCGACGGCCTCGACCTGCGCTACATGGACGGTGCGGACACGACCAACGTGACGCTGCGCCGCATCTACTCGGTCGCCAACGCCGGCAACCAGGTCAAGATCAAGGGCAACTCGCTGATCGAGAACTCGGTCCTGGTCGGCAACTGCACCTATTTCCACGGCAAGTACTACATGGCCGAGGGCGATCTGTGCCGCGCCTACGGCAGCACGCTGCTGCTGATCCTGACCGGCAACGACACCGCGACCGTGCGCCACAACACCATCGCCGGCGAAGGCGATGCGCAGATCGCCTATGGCGAAGGCGCTTCCACCGACAAGATCAACATCCAGAACAACCTGGTGGTCGGCTTCCCGTACTACGCCAACAGCTCCACCGCGACGCTGTTCAGCGGCGGCAGCGCTCCGGCGGCCAAGTCCTTCTCCGGCAACATGGCCTGGAAGGTGCGTACCTGCCAGACGGGAACCACCTGCACCCAGGACCCGAAGCTGACCAACATGACCCTGGCCGCCTTCGATGCCGAACCGCTCGCCGGTAGCCCGGTGACCGACAAGGCCCCGATGATCAGCGGCATGTCCACCGACTTCGTCCTGCAGCCGCGCCCCTCGGGCGCCGCCAACGACGTGGGCGCCTACGAAATCCAGGCCGGCTCCACGCCTCCGCCGCCGACTCCGACCTGCACCCGCGCAGCGCCGACCGTGACCATGACGGGCCCGACCGCCGCCGTCGCCGCAGGCACGGAGAACAAGTACACGGTGAGCCTGAAGAACAACGACAGCAGCGACTGCGCCAACACCTCGTTCGCTCTCGCTCGTAGTGTTCCGACCGGCTGGACGGGCGAGTTGTCGACGACCGCGATCGCGCTTTCTCCTGGCGCCAGCGGCTCTGCGACCCTTGCCGTGATGTCGACCACCACGGCTGCCGCCGGCAGCTACGGCATCGGCCTGGGCGTCAGCAGCGCCAACGGCTCGGTCCATACCGGCAATGCGTCGGCCACCTACTCCGTCGCCACTGCCGGCCTGACGGAAACCGTCAGCACGAGCAAAGCCTCCTACAAGGCCGGCGAAGTCGTGTCCATCACTGCCCGCGTCCTCAAGAACGGCGTGGCGGTCTCGGGTGCGAAGGTCGCGTTCGACGCGCTCAAGCCGAACGGCGTCAACCACGTGATCCTGAGCGCCACCACCGACGCCAACGGCTATGCCCGCGTGTCCTTCACCTCCGGCGTGGGTCCCAGCTCGATCGGCACCTACAAGCTGTCGGCGGTGGCCACCTCCGGCAGCCTGACCAAGACGGCGACCACGACCTTCTCGGTCTACAAGTAATAGTCCTCCCCGCCCCAACGAAGAGCCCCGGATATCCGGGGCTCTTTTTTTTCTGCGATGCCGGACGATCCGTTCGTCGGAGGATCGGCGGCAGCCCAAGCGGGCACGCGAGCCTCAGCGATTCACGACCTCATCGCGGCGATCGCGCCAGCGGTAATACGCGAGCCCCACCCATTCGTGCAGGGCAAGCTCCGTATTGACGAGCGCGCTGGTTCGCGGAACGAGCGCCCACGGCACGCGCGACGGCAGGCTGCGCGCATCCGCACCCAGCGGACACACTTCGAAGCCTGCGCTGGCAAAGGCCGCGCGAGCGCGCGGCATGTGGATCAGCGAGGTCACCAGGACGATGCGTCGGGGCAGCGGCGGCGTCATCCCTGCGGCATGACGAGCATTGCCCCAGGTATCGTCGGATCGGCTTTCCACGCGCAGGGCCGCCACCGGGACATCCTGCATTCGCGCGTACGCTGCCATCAGTTCGGCGACAGCGATGCCTCCCTGCGGCCCACCTCCCTCCAGCACCAGCGCGCGCCCTTCGCGCGCATGCCACCAGGCTACTGCGCGATCCATTCGTCGCCGGGAAGCCAGGTTGAGCACGGAGAAATCGGCATGGCTCCGCGGGCGCCCGTCGGTACCGCCCCCCAACACGACGGCGATCGACGGCGGCGCGGTTTGGCATGCGAGCGGCGCGGCGATCGGACGTTGCAGCGACTTTCCGAGCAGATTGGCCACCAGCGGCGTCATGGCCGCGAGCGCAACGACCGCCAGCGAAACGCTCGCGATCAACGGCCAGCGCTGGCGCCGACGACGGGCCCATGCCCAGGGCATCACCGCACCCGCAAGCAACAGCCATGCCAGCGGAGATAGCAACCAGGTCGTCACCTCATCGCGACCGCGTCATCAGGCCCATCGTCATCCGGCGCAGTTTCTGATCCAGCGCCATGACCGGCAAGGCATACAGCAATACGAACAGCAAACCGGCGACAGACAGCCGCGCCCAGATGGCGTGCAGTCCGAACAGGTCGGTGCCGCGCGCCACCCCCACCAGCACCAGCAAGCACGCGAGCGACACGGCGATCGCATGCGCGTCCGGCAGGCGCGCCAATCCCTTCGGGCAGATCGCAAACTGCGCGAGGGCCAACGCGCCGTAAGCGATCGCGGTTGACCATGCGGCGCCCATGTAGCCCATGCGCGGAATCAGAATCAGGTTCATGACCACGTTCAGCAGCGCCGCGCCCAAGGTGATGATCAGCACCTGCATCGTCCGCTTCTTCAATTGCAGGCCGTAGTTCGAGATGGCGAGCATGGAATAGGTCGACACGGTTATTCCGATCACGATGAACACTTCGCCCGACGCTGCCTTGTCGTGCCCGCTGAGCGCCACCAGCATGTCCTCGCCCGACACCAGCAAAATTCCGATGATGGCCGCCACCGCGTAGGTCATCGGCAGCAGCACCCTCTCCTTGAGCGCACGCACCGCGGAGCTGCCGCCGGTTTCGTAGGCACGCATCACCACTGGCGTGAACGCCTCGGACAGGGTCGCGTCTATGAAGACGTTCAGCTGCATCGCGAGCGAATAGCCGATGGCATAGATGCCGACGGCCGCGAAATCGCCGGTGAGCTGCTTGAGCAGAACACGATCCACGTTGGCCAGGATGCTGAAAGCCAGCTCATGCGCCATCAGCGGAAGCCCGTAGACCAGGCCGCTACGGACGGTATGCCAGTCGACCGCGTCGCGCGCTACGTTGACGTTGCGGTACATCCAGTGCGCGAGCCACGCCAACAGCAGTATCGTGGCGACGATCTTGCCGCCGTATACCGCCAGCGCGCTTCTTTGCACCAGGATCACGGCGCCCAGCACGAGCACCAGTTCGAGCATGCGGCCGATGACGCGAACGGCCATGACGATGTCCGAACGCTCGCTGGCACGTATCACCATCTGCACGATGTTGACGGCCGCCAACATCGGCATCATCAGCACCGCGCACCAGACCAGGGGAGAGAACGTACCCTCCCCCAGCCAGGACCAGAGCACGATCACCGACACGCCCGCGAGCCATATCGTTCCGGACAGCATTAGCGGCATCAGCACCATGTTGGTGCCGAACTCCTGCATTCGTCGCTCGTTTCCGTCGTATGGGTAGAAACGCACGATCGCGTGCGGCGTGCCGAGCTTGATGATCGCGACGCCCAGCAGCATCAGCGTGTCGTAGTACCTGAGAATGCCGAACTGGGTATTGTCGAGAAAGCGGGTCAGGATCGGGAACGAGATGAAACCCGCCAGCATCACCAGGCCATTGGAGATCGAGTAGCGCAGGTAATGCGTCACGATGCCGGGCCGTTCCCGCGGCAGCTCGCGAATGCTCTCGTCCGCGCCCGAGGCGCGTCCCGTCGAACTGTTCATCCCGCGCAACCTCGATCGCCATGGAGGATCATTACGCATCACCGCGGGGCGGCGCCCCGATGAACCGGGCCGCCGGTAGAAGGCGGGCCGGAGGAAACCACCGGCTCCGTCGAATCGGATAAAGGCGCGCGGACACGTGCGTCCGTTGCGGACCGCGCATCGAGCACTTCCACGTACGCGCTGTTCGGCGGACGACCGAGGACATCCAGGACTTCGACGCCGCCCGCAGCGTTGTAGGTATGGCAGCCATCGACACTGCGCTTCAGGTAGGGAGCCAGCCTAGAAAGTTGCCGCTCGCGGTAGGTCGTGGGCCCCAGTTCCAATACCTCGTTGAACACGACGGCGTTGCCGTAGCCGGGTCCGCAATCCTGGGCCGGCCGGATCAACCTGCCGTTGCGATGGAACAGCTTTCCCGCCATTCGGGCGCGGCGTACGTCGCAGACGATGGGGGACGCCGGATGCGGCGCATACGGCCCCTCGAGCTTATCGGCGACGAACAGGAACAATTCGTCGCAGGTGTTGTTCTGGTTCTCGGCGACGTTGGCGAACAGGTACCAGTGGTCCTCGTGATGATGCAGGGTCGGATCCACGCAGACGCGCCCGGTGACGAGATCCTTCACCCGGGCCCATCCCAAGGGGAAGTCGGTGGCCCGATACAGGCTGACGCGCCGGTCGTAGCCGGACTCGACCGTCATGTACCACTGCCCCTCCCATGCGAAGACCTGCGGGAAGGACAGGTGGCCGGGTTCGTCCAGCGCGACGCCGAGCGCGCGCGCTCCGCCCGCGGTCAATTCCACACAGGCGATCGTGGCCTTCTTGAGTCGCGGGTCCAGCATTTCCTCCACGAACAGCAGCCTGCGTTCCTGCGCCATCACGACGAAGGGATCGCCCCACCATCCTTTCGGCGCTTTCAGCAGCGCGTGCGATCCGATCGTCGGCGACTGCGGATCGAGCGGCGCCCCGCCCAGGCGCAGCACCAGCGTCCAGCCGACGCGAGCGTTCCTGAACCAGCCTGTCAGCCAACGCGGAGAAGCGCGCACGATCGACAGGAAGGCGCGCAGTCCGACAGCCCGCCCG
The DNA here is from genome assembly GCF_001428685.1 of Lysobacter sp. Root76. GTDB lineage: Bacteria > Pseudomonadota > Gammaproteobacteria > Xanthomonadales > Xanthomonadaceae > Lysobacter. The sequence goes on from NZ_LMIK01000001.1 coordinate 407,260, forward strand.
ACCGGCGCCTGCGACTGCAGTTCCAGCGTCGCCATCGAAAGCGAGCCCGCAGCGAGGCCTCCCTGGGCGACGCGATGCAAGGCGCGCAGCAGCAAGGCAGGCAGCTTGCGGAACGCGTCCTCGCGCTGTTTGAGAAACGAAGTCGCCCGAGTCTTGCCCCAGCTGGCTGCCAGGTCGATGGGAGCCTGGTCCGGCTCGTGCAGGATCAGGGCCATCCGCGTCGCTGTTTCACGACGCATCATCGGGCCGAGCAGCGAGAACCCCGCATGGCGAGGGTCGAGCAGGCTCGCGTCGACATGCCAGCAGGCGCACTCGATCTGGCCAGCCAGCGCGGACGCCCAGGATTTCGTACCGAGCACGATGACCAGGTCCGGGCGCGAGCTGCTGATGCGATCAAGCAGGGAGACGCCGTCCCCAGGACCTGCTGCCGCATGGCCGGCATCCTGTGGGGGATCGGACGGCATCGGCATCGCCGCTAGGCTGCGGGTGCCGCCGAGCAGGGCATGCTCGAACGCAAGCAAGGCGCGGACGCCCCTGGGAATCCCGGAGACCTTGGGCAGCGTCGCGTCGGCGGCGGCCAGCGTCGTCAGCTCGATCCAGTCGTAGCCAGCGACCAGGCCGTGGAATGCCTGCACCCAGGCAGGTACCTGTGGCGGCCCCACCAGAGCCACGCGCAACGGCCGCGTGGCTCCCGGAGGCGCGGGATAGAGAGGGGTCCGTGCTTGCGTGCCGATCTCTTTCATCCGCCCTGGCGCCCCGGCAGTCGGCTCATCCAGCCCGTGATCGCTTCGATCAGGCGCTCACGCTGTGCCCGCCCGAAATACGTGTGGTCGCAATCGGGCCAGTAATGCATGGTCACGCGCGGGTCGCGCGCCGCAGCGCCGAAGGCCCACTCGAACTGGCGCGCATGCAGGAACCGGTCGGCAAAGCCACCGCTGAAGATCCATAGCAAGCGGACATCGCGCGCCACCATCGCCGCGAACTGCTCGCGGGCATGCGCATGGCTGGGCCAGGTGCGGAAGGCATTCGAATCCAGACTGGCGTTTCCGCGCATGCGCCCTCGCAGCTTGCGGGCGAAATGCCGCCATTCCCTGGGCAGGCGACGCAGCAGTTCCAGCCCGCGCGCGTAGTAGTACCAGGGGCCGGTGAAGCACAGCCCGTCCAACAGCAGTACCGCCGACACGCGCGTATCGATATTGGCGACGTCCCAGCCGGTATCGGCGGCGCTGCAGATTCCACCCACCGCGAAGGTGCGACAGCCGTGCATCGCCTCGAGCTGGTCCAAGGCGGCGATCGTCGCCTGGGTGGCATCGCACTCCGGCATGCGCGGCGCCTCTCCCACGCCAGGGATGTCGTAACGGAAGGTTCGGATCCCGTGCGCCGCCAGCTGCTGGGCCAGCAGCACGTGCAAGCGGAACGGCCCGGACCGGGGCTGCAAACCCGCGCTGGGCAACAGCAGCGTCGGCCCTGTTCCGGATGCGCCGCTGAGCACGCCATGCAATCGCCCGTCCGGACCGAAGCGCACGAACACATCGTCTGCCACGGCCGCTTCGATAGGATTGGCATCCAGCAATGCATTCATGCCCATGCTTCCTCGCGTACGGCCTGTCCCAGCTTCCCGACCAGCTCGCGAACCGGAGGCGTGAGGAAGAACGTCGCATCCATCGCGGCGCCGACATTGAAACTGGGGGCATTCGCAGGCAGCGGCAGGGTTCTCGCGATGTCCATGGGAAGCTCCGCCAGATCATGGCGAACGATCGCCCACATGGGCACATCGTCGCGATGCATGCCCTTGTCCAGACGCGTTTTCCCGAGGTCCGCGCGCAGGCGCGAGGGCGCGGGAAAGCCCATCAGTTGGCCGTCCGAGGGATCGGTGATGCGGGGCACGCCGGCACGCGGCGGCGGGCGCAGCGCACGTTCGCGCGCATCGGTCTCCACCAGTTCCTGCACCCAGGCACCGCCATCGACGATCGGTTCCCAAAGCAGGATCAGGTCGGCCGCGCCGCCGCTCTCTAGCCATCCGCGCAATGCCAGCGCGCCTCCCCGCCATGCGACCAGAACCAGTCGTTTGATCCGGGTCCGTTCGCGCAGCGCGGCCACCGCCAATTCGAGATCCCGATGCATCGAGGCCAGATCCAGCTCCTCCCCGGAGCCCCCGGAATCACCGGTGCCATGGAAGTCGAAACGCAGGGTCGGCAAGCCCAGGCCCGCAAGTTCGCTGGCGACTTCGGTGATGAACCGGCGGCTGCGCGGCAGTTCATGCAGCAACGGCGGCACCAGGACGATGCCGGTCGAAGACGCGCCCGATGCGGCGTGCAGCGCTGCATACAAGCGGTGCGACGACGGTCCAAGCCAGAACGGTTCCCAGCCATCGAGGCTCATGGCGAGCGCCTCCGTGCAATTGCGGGACAGCAGTCGAATGCGGCGAAGTTCATGGGCTGGATCCCTGGTTCAATCCGAACAGGCGTCGCAAGCCGCTGCTGATGCGCCCGCCCACGCCGCCCGCCGGTACGGCGTCCTCCGTGGCAGCGGGCAGGCCCGCCGCGACCTGGGCCAGGGTCTCCGCGCCCAGGCGAATCAGCTTGATCCGCCTGCCGGTATCGCGTTCGACGCGATTGGCCATCTGTACTGCGAGCATCGAATGGCCGCCCAATTCGAAGAAGTTGTCGTCTGGGCCGGCGGGCAGACCCAGCAACTCGGACCAGATCTCCGACAGGTAACGGACGCGTGGGTCGGCTGCCGCCCCAGTCGCGCTCGGAGGAGGCGAAACGGCCTCCTCTTTAGCGACTGGCGGCAGCAGCGCGTTCCGGTCGATCTTGCCGTTCGGCAAGAGCGGAATCTCATCGAGCACGACGAAGTGCTGCGGCAGCATGTAGGCCGGCAGCAGTTCACGCAGGTGTGCGCGCAACGCCGCCTCTTCGATGGTCGCCCCCGGCGTGGCGACCACATAAGCCACCAGGCGCTGGTCGTTCGCGCGATCCTCGCGCACGATCACGAGCGCACGGGCGATCTCCTCGCGCGTGGCGAGATTGGCCTCGATCTCGCCCAGCTCGATGCGATAGCCGCGCACCTTGACCTGGTGATCGAGACGCCCGAGATGCTCGAGGTTGCCGTCCGCGCGCCAACTACCGCGATCGCCGGTGCGATACAGCAAGGCGACGCCATCGTGTCCCGGCGCGCCTGCGGCCGTCGCCGTGTAGCGATCGGCGACGAAGCGCTCGGCGGTCAGATCCGGGCGCTCCAGATATCCCTTAGTGACGCCTTCGCCGCCTATGCATATCTCGCCCGGCACGCCGAATGGGCAAAGCTCGCCATGCGCATCCAATATCCACACGCTGGTATTGCCTATCGGTCGCCCGATATGGATGTCGGGCGCCTGTCCATCGGGATCGGCGGCGATGCGCGCGCAGGTAGACCACACCGTGGTCTCGGTGGGCCCATAGACGTTCCACAGTGAGCCGCAACGCGACAACAGCGATGTGGCCAGGTCGACGGCCATCGGTTCGCCGCCGCACAGGGCTTTGAACCCGTCGTTCCCGTTCCAGCCCGCATCGATCAGCAGGCGCCAGCTCGAAGGCGTGCCCTGCATCACCGTAGCGCCGCTGCTTTCCAGCAACCTGCGCAGTGCGGCACCGTCGCCGGCGGTCTCGCGATCGGCCAGCACGATCTGTGCCCCCACCGCCAACGGCAGCAGCAGTTCCAGCACCGCGATGTCGAACGACAGCGTGGTCACGGCCATCAGCCGGTCCTGCGCAGCCAGTCCCGGCTCGCGGCGCATGCTGTCGAGGAAGTTGGACACGGCACGGTGCGGCACGATGACGCCCTTGGGGCGGCCGGTGGAGCCCGACGTATAGATCACGTAGGCCGGATCCTCGGGCTGTGCGGCGTACTCGTCGCGGCCGAGCCGCGTTGCCGCGGCCGTCGCAAGCTGGGGCGCATGCTCGTCGAACAACAGCACCGGCCTGCCACGCAGATCGAAATGCGCGGCATGCTCGCGCGTGGTCAGCAGCATGGCCAGTCCGGCGTCGGCGGCCATGTAGGCGAGGCGTTCCGTCGGGAACTGCGGATCCAACGGCACATACCCCGCGCCGGCCTTGAGGATGCCCAGCAACGCAGCCAGCATGTCGGGGCCGCGATCGAGCGCCAGGCCGACCAGCGCGCCACGGCGGACGCCATGCTCGCGCAGCACATGGGCGACGCGGTTCGAGCGCGCCTCCAACTCGGCATAGCTCAGGGACGTCGGGCCTGCGCGCAATGCGACCCGATCCGGCGTGCGATCGCACTGGGCCTCGAAATACTCGTGCATCCTGCATTCGCGGTCGTAGGCGACCGCGGCCGGCTGCAACGACGACAACTCGGTACGCGCAACTGCATCGACCAGCGGCAGGCTGGCGAAGTCCGCAGTCTCGCGCTCGATCGCGGCGCGCAGCAAGGCTTCGTAGGCGCGCAGCCAGCGCCGGATGGTCGCGGCATCGAACAGGTCGCGGTTGTACTGGCATTCGAGTCGCAACTGGCCATGGGCCTGCACAGCGTTCACGAACAGCTCGAAAGTCTCGAAGCTGCGCGGATTGCTGTCGAATTCCATGGACACGCCGCGGAACGCGGTGCATTCCTGGTCCATGGCCTGGTCGAGGTTGAACAGCACGCTGACCAGCGGTATCCGCGCGGGGTCCCGTCGTAGCCGCAGCTTCCTGAGGAGCGTGCCGAAGGTGTAACGCTGGTGTTCCAGCGCATCGAGCAGCATGGCTTGCGCGTCATCGATCGCATGCGCGAACGACTTCGTCGAGTCGAGCTCGAAGCGCAGCGGCAGCAGATTGACGCAGTGCCCCACCAGGTGGTCCGCACCGCACACCGCCTGCCCCGCCGCGGGAATCCCGACCACCACGTCCGATTGCGACGACAGGCGCGACAGCAGCGCCGAAAAGCCGGCGAGCAGCGTGGCGAACATACCGACGCCCCGGGCCGCGCCCGTCCGGCGCAGGGCCTCCAGCAAACCGGAATCGAGTACGTGATCCAGGCGGGCCGAAGCGAAGCTGCGGTTCGGCGGCCGCGGCCGATCGGTGGGCAGTTCCAGCACGGGCGTACCAGTGGCGAAGCGCGAAAGCCAATACGCCTCATCGGCTGCCTGGCTCTCGTCGCCCTGGCGCCCTGCCTCCGCCAGTGCGTAACCGACGAACGAGGCCGCGTCGGGGAGCGGCTGCGCCGTCATCTCGAAACGCTTCCCGTACAAAGCTCCGAGCTCGCGCACGATGGTCCACCAGGACCATCCGTCGCAGACGATGTGGTGGGCCGTCAGCAGCAGCAGATGCTCGTCTTCGGCCAAGCGCAGCAGTTCGGCGCGAAACAGCGGCCCCTGGTCGAGCGCGAACGGCGTTTCCACCGTGAGCCGGATGCGCTCGTCGACGGCCATCTGTCTGTCGATTGGATTCAACGACGAAAGATCGGCGATCGGCAACAGCAATGCGGATCGTTCCAGCACACAGAAGGTTTCGCCGTCCGCCCCGATGCTTGCGCGCAATGATTCGTGCCGATCCACCAGCTCCTGCAGGGCGTCGCGCATGAACTCCAGGTTCAGATCGCCGTGGAACTGCAGCGATACCGAAAGGTTGAAGGCCAAAGACGCTTCCGGACCGAGCTGATCGGCAAGCCATATCTCGCGCTGCGGTTCCGTGGTCGGCGCCAGTAGCGCTGGAGCACCGCCGGCGAACGGATCGTGGCCGGTATGCATGGGCTGCGCGGCTTCGTCGCCGGGCATCGCAACTGCCGTCGCGCCCTGCGAAGTATCGAGTTCGGAAAGTTGCTGTTGCAGCAATTGCATCTGCTGCTCCAACAATCGGCGCGCCAGGTTTTCCCCACTTTCCGACTCGGACGCCCCGGCTGGTGCCGCGGACTCCGCCGCCGATGCGGGCATGGCTTCAGGTTCCGGCGGCAGCTGCGCATCCAGCATCGTCGCGAGGCGCTGCAGGCTGCTGCATTCGCCCATCAGCTGCCGGAACGTCAGCTTGACCGAGAATATCTTCTGCAGGCGCAGCGCCACCTGGGTCAGCATCAAGCTGTCCAGGCCGAGTTCCATGAAATTGGCTTCGTCATCGACTTCGGAAAGGTCGAGCCCGACTACGTCCTCGAAGATGTCCGAGAGCTGGCTGACCAGCCGTGCGTGGCGATCCGGCGCACCCGACGTGGCCGGTACGGTCGCATCTTCGGCAGCGGATGCGGGCCCAGGCACGATCGCAACCGGATGCACGGCACTCGCGCTGGGGAGCTGCACGACGTTCGAGCTGGCCGCAGCCTCCACCCAGAAGCGCTGGCGTTCGAACGGATAGGTGGGCAACAACACCCGCTTACGCGAGTGGCGGCGATCGAACGCGGCGATGTCGATCGGCGTGCCGCGACACCACAACTGGCCTGCCGCGGAAAGGAAACTGGAAGCTTCGGTCGCGGGGTCGTCGGCCAGCGACGATACCGCCGTGGCCTGCTGCTTCAGCAGGGCCGGATGCTGGCGCGACAGGCCGCTCAAGGTGGCACGCGGGCCCACTTCGAGCAGCACGCGCGACGGTGTTTCGAGCACCTTGCCCACGGCCGTGGCAAAGCGTACTGGATCGCGCAGGTGCGACGCCCAGTAGTCGGGGGACCTTGCGGCTGCTTCTTCCAGCCAATCCCCGGTCGCGGTCGAGACGATAGGAATCAGCGGCGCCGACAGCTGCAAGGCGGCTACTTCGGCGCGGAACGGCGCCACCACCGGTTCCATCATCTGCGAGTGGAAGGCATGCGACGTGCGCAGCGCGCGGCAGGCAACGCCATCGGCCTCCAGCTCGGCCTGGAAACGCGCAATCGCTTCCAAAGTACCCGATACGACGACGCTGCCCGGTGCGTTCTCGGCCGCCGGCGACAGATCCGCGGGCAGCCTGGCCAGCAGTTCGTCCCAGGCCAGCCGTACCGAAAGCATGCCGCCAGCCGGCTGCGCCTGCATCAGCGCGCCACGCCGCGCAACGAGCTTCAGCGCGTCGGGCAAGGCGAATACCCCGGCCAGCGTCGCGGCGACGAATTCGCCGATGCTGTGTCCGATCATCGCCGCCGGTACTATGCCGCGGCTTATCCATAGCTGCGCGACCGAGTACTCGATGGCGAACGTCGCCGGCTGCATGATCGCGGTGGGCAGCAACGCCTCCGGGTCGCTCGAGAAAACGCGTTCGCGCAGGTCGAAACCGAGTTCCGCAAGCAGCGCATCGGCGCAAGCGTCGAATGCCGCCCGGAATGCCGGTTCAGTGTCGTACAGACCGCGCCCCATGCCCGGGTAGGTCGCGCCCTGTCCTGGAAACAGGAAGACGACATCCCCCTGCCGCACCGGTTTTCCGCGTGCCGCAGCAGCGGCGACCTCCGGACTGCGCAGTTGCGCCGCCGCACCGGCAACGTCGTCGGCGACGACCGCGATGCGATGCGCGAACGCCTTGCGGCCCACGGCGAGCGTCCACGCCACGTCGGCGAGATTGATGTCCGGATCGGCATCGAGACGGTCGGCCAGTTGCGTCGCCGCACGCGAAAGCGCCGTCGGCGTGCGCGCGGACAGCATGAGCAATTGCGGCCCTTGCGCCGCGTCCGACGCCGGCAGCTTCGGCGCCTCTTCCAGCACGACGTGCGCATTGGTGCCTCCGACGCCGAACGAACTCACGCCCGCGCGGCGTGGGACGTCCGTGACAGGCCAGTCCGTCAGGGCGTCGTTGACGACGAACGGCGATCCGGAAAAATCGATGGCTGGGTTGGGCGACTTGAAATGCGCGGTCGCCGGAATGCGTTGCTCGGCCAACGCCAGCGCGGTCTTGATCACGCCGGTCGCGCCCGCGGCTATGACCAGGTGACCGATGTTGCTCTTCACCGAGCCGATTCTGCAGAACCCCCGCTCTTCGGTGCCCCGACGGAATGCGCGCGTCAGGCCCTCGATCTCGATCGGATCGCCCACCGGCGTGGCGGTGCCATGGGTTTCGACATAGCCGATGCTGCGCGGATCCACTTGCGCGCGATCGTGGGCCATGGAGATGACCGCCGCCTGGCCTTCGCTGCTGGGTGCGGTGAAGCTGGCCTTGCCGCCGCCGTCGTTGTTGACCGCGCCGCCGCGGATCACCGCGAATACCTGGTTGCCGTCGGCCACGGCATCGGAAAGGCGCTTGAGCAGCACGATCGCCGCGCCGTCGCTGAACACGGTGCCCTGTGCGCTGGCATCGAACGGCCGGGTATGGCCGTCGGGCGACAGCATCGATCCTTCCTGGTAGAAGTAGCCGCTGCGCGGCGGGCAAGTGACGGTGATGCCGCCGGCCAGGGCCATGTCGCAATGGCCGAGAGTCAGGCTGTCGACGGCCTGGCAGATCGCCACCAGCGAGGTCGAACACGCGGTATGCACGCTGACCGCCGGACCGGTCAGGTTGAGCTTGTGCGCAACCCGAGTGGCGATGAAATCCTTCTCATTGTTCAGCATCACCTGGAAAGCGCCGACCTTGTCGACCAGGTCCGGATGCGCGGACACATGCCGCTGGAAGTAGCTTGCATTGAACATACCTCCGAACACGCCCACCGGAGCCGAGGTGGCGTCGGGCACGTGGCCGGCGCGTTCCAGGCATTCCCACGCAAGTTCGAGGAAAATCCTCTGTTGCGGGTCCATCAATTCGGCTTCCCTCGGACCGATGCCGAAGAACGCCGCGTCGAACTGCTCGACGCCGTCGATCACGCCGCGTGCGGGCACATACGCCGGATCGTCGCGATCCTGCGCACTGACGGCGGGATCCAGATCCTGCGGATCGAAAACCGTGATCGAATCGCGCCCCTCACAGAGATTGCGCCAGAACGCCTCGACATCCGCAGCACCGGGGAAGCGTCCCGCCATGGCGACGATGGCGATCGGCTCGACGGCTATCCCGCCGCTTTCCCTGCGGCGCGCCGATGCATAACGCGCAGGATCGATCTCCGCGGCGCCGCGGCCTTCGAGCGAGCCGGCCAGCGTTGCCGGCGTCGGATGGCGGAACAGCTGCGCGGTGGGTATGGCACTGGCATGCGCGCCGGTCTGCTTGAGCCGTTGCAGCAGCCTTGCCGCCGATAGCGAATCGCCGCCCAGCTCGAAGAAATTGTCGTGCCGTCCGACGTTGTCGACGGCGAGAGTTTCGCCGAATGCGGCGCACAGCGATGCCTCCAGCGCTCCGATGGCGGGCTCGAAGGCATGGGCGAGTTCGGGTCGCTGCCGGGCCGGTGCCGGCAGCGCGCGACGATCGAGCTTGCCGTTTTCGGTCAATGGCAGCGCCTGGAGTTCGACGAATGCGCCGGGAACCATGTAGTCCGGCAGGACAGTCGCGAGATGGGCGCGCAGGGATGCCTGGGAAGCGTGCACGTCGGCGGGAACCACGTAGGCCACCAGCCGCGCCTCGCCACCTGCGCGGTCGTCGAGTGCGATCACGGCACACGCGCGGACGGATTCGTGCCTCGCAAGGACGCTCTCGATTTCGCCGGTTTCGATGCGGAAGCCGCGGATCTTGACCTGGTGGTCGCTGCGGCCGAGGTATTCCAGATCGCCATCGGCGAGCGAACGGGCCAGGTCGCCGGTCTTGTAGAGCCGCACACGCTCGCCTTGAGGCGACTGCCAGTCGAAGAACCGCTCGGCGGTCAAGTCCGGGCGATTGAGATAGCCGCGGCTTACGCCGGCGCCTGCGACGTGGATCTCGCCGACTTCGCCGGCGGCGACCGGTACGAGTTCGGGATCGAGCACATACAGGCGCAGATCGGGAATGGGTTCGCCGATCACGCTGCCTGCATTGCGCTCCAGGTCCGTGCGAGCTACCGGCCGGTAGGTGACATGGACCGTGGTTTCGGTAATGCCGTACATGTTGATCAGCCGCGGGTACCGGTCGCCGTGACGCTCGAACCACGGGCGCAACATCTGCAGCTCCAGGGCTTCGCCTCCAAACACGACGTAGCGCAGCGCCAACGCCGAAGGCTCGCTGGCGGACGCGAGATCGGCATGGATGAGCCCGCGGAACGCCGATGGCGTCTGGTTGAGCACGGTCACGCGCTCGCGCACCAGCAGCGCATGGAACGCGTCCGGCGAGCGACTGACCAGGAACGGCACGACCACGACGCGGCCGCCGTAGATCAGGGCGCCCCATATTTCCCACACCGAAAAATCGAAGGCGTGGGAATGGAAGAAGGTCCACACGTCGTCGGGACCGAATTCGAACCAGGGCTGGGTCGCGACGAACAGCCGCGCGACGTTGGCGTGCGTGACCTGGCAGCCCTTGGGTTTGCCCGTCGAACCGGAGGTGTAGATGACGTAGGCGATATTATCGAGTTGCGCCAGCGGCTCGGGGTCGTGAACCGGCTCCGCGGCGAACTCCGCCCAGTCTCCGTCCAGCAACAAGATCGCGACGTCGGTCGCAGGCAACGCGCCCCTCTGTCCCGTCGATGTCAGCAGCACGGCGGGGCGCGCGTCCTCGAACATGAACTGCACGCGATCGCGCGGATAGGAGGCATCGACAGGCAGGTAGGCCCCGCCGGACTTCAGGATGCCGAGCAGCCCGACCACCATTTCCAGCGAGCGCTCCAAGCCGATCGCGACCAGCGTCTCCGGCCCTACCCCCAGCGCACGCAGGCGATGGGCGAGCTGGTTGGCTCGACTGTTCAGTTCGCGATAGGTCAGGCTGGCGCCCTCGCAGGTAACGGCGATGGCATCCGGCCTCGTGGATGCTTGCTGTTCGACCAGTTGCGGTATGCAGGCGAGCGGACGGTACTGCGAAGAACCATCGGATAACTTGTTCATACCCATGTTTCCCCTACCCGCGCCCGCAGCACTGGCGACCCCACCGTGATGACATCCCAGTCGTAGCCCCCGGTTCGGCACCCGGCAGGGTAAAGATCGCGCGTTGATGTCATGACAAACGGCGCAGGGGTGGTCATGCGGCCATGCACGAATTGCAGGGAAAATTGCTTCCCCCGCCCGTTCCGCGCGCTACGATAGGGTCATGGGAGGTCCCCGATGAAAGCCGACCTGACGTTGCTGTACTCCGAACTGGGGCTGAGGCCCAACTGCAGCTTCGAGGAGCTTCAGCTTGCCTATCGCCGGCGGATTTCCGAGCTGCACCCCAGCCGTCCCGGCGCGAAGCCGCCATCGCGGGAATCCGCGGACCTGTGCGATTTGATCGGCCTGTACACCACGGCCACCCGCTTCCATCGCCGCTACGGGCGCCTGCCCGGGGAAGCCCCGCACCGGATCGGAGGCGGCAGCCCATCGCACGCCGGCGTGTCGCGGACCTATGTCGCCTACAGCCAGCGCGCTTCCGACCAACCCCCGCCCGCGCCGGCGCGGATCGCATTGGTGCTGGCCGTCGCGCTCCTGATCGTCCTGTTCGGCCTGCTGGCGCTCGCCTCCGGGGAATGGCTGAGGTAGCAGCCCCGGGCCACACGTCCGCGCCTGCCAGCATCCACCTGCACGGAAGCGCAGCTTGGCCCGCGATGTCCGCAGACCTGGCCTGGGCCCGTTCTTAATAGGCAGGCGCGAACCGGCGACCGCACCACAGGCGACAAATCAACGATGGACGCCAGGAAGATCCCGCTCAACCCATGGGCCATCACCTGGCCCCTGTCCGTCGCGACCGTCTTGCTCGTGGCCGCCAACATGAGCATGCAGGCCTACCGGCTGATCGCGCACCAGGAGCATGTCGTCGGCCTGGCGATGATGAGCATGGATGGAGAAAACAACCTCCCGGCCTTGTTTTCGACCCTGCTGCTGTTCTGCGCTTCACTGCTGCTCGCGCTGATCGCCGTGCTGGAAAGGCGGCACGAGGGCATCGACGTGTCGAAGTGGGCGATTCTCGCCGCCGGTTTCATGCTGATGGCCATGGACGAGTCCCTGTCGTTCCACGAAAAGGCGATCGCGCCACTACGCGCGCTGCTGGGCGGCCAGCACCTTGGGATCTTCTTCTTTGCATGGGTGATCCCCGGCTTTGCGCTGGTCTTCTTCCTGGGCGCGTTCTTCCTGCGCTTTCTGTTGCGCCTGCCCCGCAGAACGGCGATCGCCTTCGTCGTTTCCGCCGCGATCTACCTTGGCGGCGCCTTGGGCGTCGAACTGCTCGAGGGATGGTGGCGCGAGGCGCACGGGCACAAGAACCTCATCTATCACGTCCTGGTCAGCCTGGAAGAAGGCATGGAGATGGCGGGCGTCATCGCTTTCATCCATGCGCTGCTGCGCTATGTCGCGGGACGTTTCGGCGAAGTGCGATTCGCTTTCGCCGGTACGCGGGACAAGCTGAGCGCATCCGAGCCTGCGAAATAAGCCGTGAACCAGACGCCGTCGCGCAGCGGCGGCGTCAGCGCGAACCGCGGCGGAACAGAACCACCTCGACCGTCTGCAACAGGATCAACAGGTCGAACACCAGGCCGTGGTTCTTCACGTAGAACAGATCGAACGTCAGCTTCTCCTCGGCATCGCGCACCGAGGCGCCGTAGGGATAGCGCAGTTGCGCCCAGCCGGTCAGGCCCGGTTTCACGCAATGGCGGACGTTGTAGTAGCGCACTTCCTGGCTGAGCATCTCGACGAACTGCGGCCGTTCGGGCCGTGGACCGACGAAGCTCATCTCCCCGAGCAGGATGTTGAACAACTGGGGAAGCTCATCCAGACGCGACAGGCGGATGATCCGTCCGACCCGGGTGGTGCGATCGTCGTTCTGGGTTGCCCACCTCGCCACGCCATCGGATTCGGCGTCCACGCGCATGCTGCGGAACTTGATCAGCTCGAACGTGCGTCCGTTCTCGCCGATGCGCGTCTGCCGGTACAGGACCGGACCACGCGACTCCAGCGTGATGCACGCCGCGACCAGCAGCATGAAGGGCCAGGCGACCAGCAACAGGGCGCACGCCGCGGCCAGGTCGAAGAACCGCTTGTTGAGGCGACGCGGCATCGAGTGGTCGAAGCCGCCCGAGAACGCGAGCCATGACGGATCCGCCACGTTCAGCTTCACCATGCCGGCCTCGCGCTCGAAGAACGTCGACAGATCGGTCACGGTGACTCCGCGCTGCGCGCAGGTCAGCATTTCCTCCATCGGCAGCGCGCCGCGCCGCTCGTCGGGCGCGACGACGATCTCGTAGACGTGCAGCCACTCGGCGATTTCGGACAGCGCGAAATCCGTACTGAGCAGCAGCTGCTCGGGCACCTGTACGGCTTGCCCCGGAACCGGCACGAAGCCCACCACCACGAAAGACCTCCGGTCGCATCCCCGCCGCAGGCGAGTGTTGATGAGATCGGCGTTCTTGCCCGCACCGAACACCAATACCCGGCGCCTGAACACATCCGTCTTGAACACCCGCTCGACGATCAGGCGCAGCGCCGTCACCGCGACGAGACCGATCGCCAGCGCCATCGCCAGCACGCCGCGGCCGATATAGGCGGCGGGCGCCAAGTAGTACAGCACCAGCAACGCGATACCGCCGAATGCGAAGGACAGCAACAGCCGGATGAAGAACTCCATCCGGCTGTGGCGCACGTGCACCTGGTACAGGCCGAAGGCCACCATCGACACGGTGATGAAGGCGGCGAACACGAACGCGCGCACCGGCGCCCACTGGAAGAAGGTGAACAAACCCTGCGAGGTATCCAGGAAGCGCAGCCATGCCGCCACCATGACCGACAGGATCAGCAGCCAGGTCTCGCCCAGCCAAAGCAGCAGCAATGCGCGGTTCTTGCGACTGGCCAGTGCGATGCTCACGGCGCCACCCGCCTCTCGTGCAACGCACGCGACGACGGGTGTCCCCTGTTCGATTTACGCGCTGGACTAGGATCGAAGCGAAGGCACGCTACCGGGTGATCCTTCATGACGCTTTACCTGCCGATGCGTAGCCCTCACTCCTGGCTACCCCGTTTCCGGGCAAAGGACGCTCGCTCTCCAAACGGGCTGGCTCAACCAGAGCAACGACAGAATCGCGGCGCTCCGGCCGTCGAATGCGGTCGGATCGCCGATCGGACGCAGCGGCCCGTGAATCATTCAGTTGCAGACGGGGCGCAGCCAGGTGCTCGTGTGGGAAACATCCGGCGCACCCGCAATGGCAACGGCCAGCGTGCGCCGTAGGGCGTCAACGGGCCGACGATCGCCTATCCCAGGGGCGGCTTGCGGCATCGTGGCCGGGGCCATATTCGAGCTTCAGCCAGGCACCGCTGGAACGATCGTAGAGGGCCACGATAGTCAACGGCATGCCCGGGCCATAGCGATCGAGGTAGGCCGTGGCCTGTGCGTCGATCCGCAGGCGCTGGCCGTCGCCTTCGACGGTGGCGACCCGGTCGAGATGGAGCCGGGCCGACGGTTTGCGATGCTCCCGGGCCAGATCCGCGGTTACCAGGGCCTCAAGTTGCTGGACCAGGATCGGTGCGTTGGGGATGTCGCGCTCTCCCGCCGCGACGCGGTCGATGCTGACATCGGGATAGCTCAATCTGCGCAGGCGAGCGTCGTACAGCAAGCCGAATCGAAAACCGATCCAGTCCTGCCTGCCCACGATCTGGGCGTCGCCGGTACCGCTGATCGCACGTTCATTGGCGTTGATCGTGCGGACATCGACAACATCCAGTCGCAAGTCCACGGCGCGACCGCCAAGCCTCGCCGATATCGCCTCGATCAGGGGACCCGCAATCGAGTCGCGGATAGCGTCGATATTGTGGGTCGTAGCGGATCCAGCCATCGCACGCGACGATGCGTCCGCCAGGACCGCCCCTTGCGATGCCGGCTGCGCAGCCGCATTGCCGCCGGCCCAGGAGCAGGCCAGCAGCACGGCGGCTTGAAGTTTCTGGCGCATGACGTCAAGAACAACGCGGTCCCGGGATGGTTTCGGACCGCAGGGCACTGGAGGAGCAACACGAATGGCGGCGGCGCCTTTGGCTGTGAGCCTTGAGAAAACGGCACGCATGGCGGATGGCTCTGCTGGCTGCGCCGACCAGACTTTCCCAGCTTGCCCGCATCGGCAGGAATCAAACCATACGCATACGTATGTATTATGCAGTGCAGCGGATCAGGGCTTTCGACGAAAACGATGCCCCTGCGCGCCCAATCGACGGCCCTCCGAACTGATCGATGCGTCCCGGTGGCCGTCGAAGCCCGGCCAAGAGTTGGAGTGCGATCGAGGGCGCCCCATTCATCCGCCGGGATGTTCCCCACGGGCACGTCCTTGCCGGGCCTGGCTTGCATGGCAGGCAATTCCAGGTGCACGATGCCCCTGACCAAGCCTGGGGGAGGCTGGTGGCAATGGATGCCATACATATTATGGTTGATGTGGGCGTGTTTTCGCCCGATGTGATCGCGCGCGCCGCACATCGACACACCGGTGATTGCTTCGTCGACTTGGCGCTGTCCGCAGCGTCAAGCCATGTGGTGTTGACGCCCAAGCATGCAGACGTAGATACGACCCGGCTAGCATCGCGCTTCAACAACGATCTACTCGACGAACGGTTGCGCGACCTGATTCGCGGAGAAACCGCCGATCTTCAAACGGCACTGGTGCAAGCTGCGCTACGCGAGGCCACGCCACGCGATCCAAAGGCAGTGCCATGAGGTTCGCTCAGCGCTCTGACTTCAATAGCGCCTCCAGCTACCGGCTGCTGCCGATGCGCTTTCGTCGCTTGCCTTGGGATGAGACCCAAGTCTTGGTGACCTCACTGGCCGGCGATTGGCTCGTCATACCACGGTCCGACTTGGACCGGGTCGTGGGCGGCGAGCTACAGCAGGACGAAGCTCTCTTCGCGTCGATGGAGGCACGCCACCTCATCCTGGCTGATCCAGCGCGTTCCACGCTGGCGCCCTTGTTGTCCCAATATCGGACCCGCAAGGCCTATCTCCAAGCCGGACCGGCTCTACACATCTTCGTGGTGTCCTTGCGCTGCCATCACACCTGTTCCTACTGCCAGGTGTCGCGGCGCCCCACATCGGAAACCACCTTCGATATGAGCGGCGCCGCGGGCCGCCATGCGGTGGAACGACTGTTCGAGTGGCCATCCGACAAACTCACCGTCGAGTTTCAGGGCGGCGAGCCGTTGCTGCATTTCGATCGCGTGCGCTCGCTCACCGAAGCCATCGTCGATCGCAACCGATCGGAAGGCCGATCGTTGCGCTTCGTCATCGCGTCGACCCTGCACGACTTGACCGACGACCAATTGGCTTTCATGCGGGAGCACCGTTTTCAGCTGTCCACTTCGCTGGACGGCCCCGAGTGGCTGCACAATGCCAATCGACCGCGACCGGAGCGAGACAGCTATCAGCGCACAATAGAAGGCATCGAGCGTGGACGGCGGGCGTTGGGCGAGGATGCGGTGTCGGCCCTGACGACACTGACCGCACGCAGCCTCACCGCACCACGCGAGATCATCGATGAATACCGTAAACACGGGCTGCATTCGATCTTTCTGCGGCCGCTCAGCCCCTACGGCTTCGCCCGCAAGACCCAAGCGCGCCAGGGCTATCCGATCGCCGAGTTCCTGAAGTTCTACGTCGTCGCGTTGGACCACATCCTAAGCGTCAACCACGATGGCTTTGAGCTCGAAGAGGCTTATGCCAGCTTGCTGCTGTCCCAGTTGCTGACGCCCTTCTCCCACGGCTATGTGGACCTGCGCTCCCCCACAGGCGCCGGCCTGGGCACGGTCGTCTATGACTACGACGGTCAGGTCTACCCCTCGGACGAAGCACGCATGCTGGCTGCCATGGGCGACCACAGTTTCGCCATGGGTCGGGTCGACGAACCGGTCGCCCAATGGCTTCAGTCGCCGGCCATGCAGCAGGTGCTGGCCGCCGGGATCGCCGAGGCCCTGCCTACCTGTGCCGACTGCGCGTATGTGCCGCTGTGCGGCGCCGATCCCATCGACCACTACGCCCGACAGGGCGATTCGGTCGGGCACCGGCCGACCAGCGACTTCTGCGCGAAACAGATGGGCATGTTCGACTTGCTCTTGCAGCGATGGCAGGACAGCTCGCCGGCCGACCGAGCCGTGTTTGAGGCTTGGGCCATACGGCGACCCGGCGCAGCTCCTGCTATCGCTCCGGACGCTTCTTTGGAGGTGGCCGCCTGATGCTGCCCTTGGACGCCAAGGCCCGCTGGAGCCCGGAGTGGCAGGAGCCCACTCTGCTCAAAGTCGCGGGACTGCGCGAGTTCGCTGCGGGCGAATTCCCGCTGAAGCGGATGCTGCTGGACCTGCGCACTCCGGAGACTGCCGGTGCTGCCTCGCTGCTGGACCTGCCTTGGGCCGGCGTGCTCGTCGGCGCCGATGGCCCTCCGCCTGTTGGACATCGAGAGGTCGCGCTCCTGGGCGACCCAGCCACTGTCCGCCCGGGCGATGTGGTCGAGCTTCGTCCAGGCAGTTCCAAAATCGCCGTGCGCTACCGTCGGGGCGACAACGGCAATGTCCTGTTTGCGACCGAGCGGTGCAACAGCTTCTGCCTGATGTGCTCCCAGCCGCCTCGTGAGATCGACGACGGCTGGCGCGTGGAGGAGTTGTGCGACCTGGCGGGATTGATCGACAAGGACGAACCTTCCATTGCCATCAGTGGTGGCGAGCCCACGCTTCTGGGCGCCGGCCTCGAACGGGTCATCCGGCGCTGCGCCGAGATGCTGCCCGACACGCACATCCATGTCCTCTCCAACGGCCGCCGTTTCGAGGATCAGGCCTACGCGAACACCTTCACCGACGCCCACCCCTCGCTGACTTGGGGCGTGCCGCTGTATGGCGATCACCACCGCTTGCACGACTACATTGTCCAGAGCCCAGGTGCCTTCGCCCAGACCGTGCGCGGGCTCTATGCCCTTCATGCTGCCGGGCAACGGGTCGAGGTGCGGGTGGTGCTCACCAAGCCGGTGGCAGAACGGCTGCCGGAATTGGCGCGCTATCTCTACCGCAACCTGCCTTTTGTTGAACATGTGGCGCTGATGGGCACGGAGCCCATTGGCTTCGCTAAAGCCCATCGCGAGGCGTTGTGGATCGATCCCGTGGATCTTGCGCCGGCGTTGCTGGAAGCCGCGCAGTTCCTGGATCGGCGCGGCATGGCGGTATCCCTCTACAACCTGCCGCTATGCACTCTGCCCGCCGATCTGTGGCCATTCGCTCGGCGCAGCATCTCCGACTGGAAACAACACTACCTGCCGGCGTGCGAGGGCTGCGCGCTGAAAGACCGATGTGGCGGCTTTTTCGGCTGGATCACCCCCGAGTGGACCAGCCGCGCCATCGCCCCAGTTACCGCTAAGGACGATTTCTCATGCGCAAGGCACTGACCCTGGCCGGTGGCGCGCTGTCGGCGCTGCATGGCTCCTTCCAGGACACCGAAGGCCAGGCGGGCAAGCAGTCCGCATTGATGGCGCTTGCACAAGAAGACGCGAACTACACCACTACGCTGGTGGCGCCTCTTAACGCGGATATCGACAATCTCTACGCGGGGCACCGGTCTCACAGCTCGCATCGCTCGCACAGCTCCCATAGTTCCCACAGCTCGCACTACTCGGGCAGCGGCGGTTCCTATCGTGCGCCGGCCTCCACCTACACCCCGCCCGCTCCCAGTTCCTATGTTGCGCCCACGTCGAGCCCCTATGTCGCACCGGCGGCTCCCGTGCGCTCGACACCGCGCACCAGGAAAGCGCCTACCCGACGGCTCCCTTCGCCACGGACCTATGCGCCGCTGAATGTCGACGCATACGATCCACCGACGGCGGATGCCGCCTCAACCCATCCTTCCGCCGGCCATGGGACCGACACCACACCCGCGCCCAGCTCATCGCCGCAGAACGGCTGGATGCGCTGGGCCGATCGCAACCGCTCAACGCCCGCGACGGGGTCCACCAGAGCCAACGCGGATCAGCTTCGCCTCATGATCATGCGCGTGCAGGCTGCGCTTTACGCCAAGGGCTACGACCCCGGGGCCATCGACGGTGTGCTGGGTGTGCGCACGGTCTCGGCCCTGCAGCAGTTTCAGGAAGCCTATGGCCTGGTGCCAACAGGTCAGATGACGACGGAAACACTCAACGCGCTGGGGGTGGCGTTGGTTCGGTGATCTTGCTTCATAGGTCCGCCGATCAAGTCAGAGCAATGGGTGTTCCCAGCATTGTCGTTACCGCACGCACCTAGCCGTCCTGAAAGCCCAATCAGTAAATCAACTCAACCCAAGGAAGTATCTTCGAGCACCCTGCTCCAGAAAACGACCTGCCGTATGACTACTCATGGACGGCACTGAAAGGCGACGACCCTCGCCTCACAGGCAACCCCGATTCCGCTCTGCTGAGGCGGCGAGAGGGCTACGAGGTGCTCGCTTCATCAACCGGTTCGCCGAAGCGCAGAAATGGAAGCAGAAAAGAAGTGGCCTGAAGCTCGAATGGCTCATCCATGACTATTTCCCGTCGGACGTTCGCAGCCGCGCCAAAGTCCGCGACTGGTTGATCAAGAACTGGAAGACCTACGACGCGGCATGGGATCAAAAGGTAGCTCGGAGCGATGTGCCCTGAGCTTTTGGTAAACAGGCCTACTGACCTTCCAAGCCGCGATCAGTATCCATCCAGCGATGGATCGTCGGTTTCTCGTGTCTTAGCCCGTAGACCCCGGGCTCTATAGCGGTGGATTGCCCTTATGGGCCCTGAGACACTGGGGCATGCATCCGCTGTTGGTTCGATTACGGCCACCCCGAACCCCGCGGGGACGTCCCGGTGACTGTCAAAGATCACATAGCGCTTCTGCTCCGTATTCGGGGCAAAATTAACGATCTTGCCCGTGGCGCCGACGACCGGGATGCGGCTGAACGAGAGCTGTTCCTTGATCATGATGGGCGTGAGTGCCACCTTCCTGGACGGCCTACCTTCCATATGTAGCTCCAAGGCCCGCCTTGCTGGCTGGACGTTGGCGCACCGCGGCACACTGGCGTTACAGGCCGGTGTGTCCATCTGCCCTCACTTGTCCAAATTTGTCCATACTCCGCTGAGCTCAAGAGCCATAAATCATTGAATCAAATGCATAAAGTCCAAAAGCCCAGCACTGGAAAGAGCTCCGAAGAGCACACGCCGTTGATGCGCCAGTTCTTCGCCGCCAAGTCCGAGCACCCGGACGTGCTGCTGTTCTTCCGCATGGGCGACTTCTACGAACTGTTCTACGACGACGCCCGCAAGGCGGCGCGGCTGCTCGACATCACCCTGACCCAGCGCGGCAACTCGGCCGGCCAGCCGATTCCGATGGCGGGCGTGCCGCACCATGCGGCCGAGGGCTATCTGGCGCGCCTGGTCGCACTGGGCGAGTCGGTCGCGATCTGCGAACAGATCGGCGACCCAGCCTTGGCCAAGGGCATCGTCGAGCGCAAGGTGGTGCGCATCGTCACTCCGGGCACGGTTACCGACGAGGCCCTGCTGCACGAACGCCGCGACACCTTGCTGCTGACCATCGCGCGCGGCAAGCACGGTTACGGCGTGGCCTGGGCCGATCTGGCCGGCGGCCGTTTCCTGGTCAACGAAGTCGCCAGCGAAGACGCGCTCGAAGCCGAGCTCGCACGCCTGGAACCGGCCGAGACCCTGATCGCCGACGAGGACGGCTGGGCGCCGTTCGTGTCCGAACGCAATGGCCTGCGCCGGCGCGCGCCGTGGCTGTTCGACGTCGACAGCGGCCGCCGCCAGCTGCTGCGTTTCTTCGGCCTGCACGACCTCAGCGGTTTCGGCCTCGAAGACCGTCCGCTCGCGATCGCCGCCGCCGCTGCCCTGCTGGGCTATGTCGAAGAAACCCAGAAGCAGCGCCTGCCGCACCTGACCTCGATCGCGGTCGAATCCGGCGACGGCGCGATCGCGATGAACGCCGCGACCCGTCGCCACCTCGAACTCGACAGCCGCATCGACGGCGACAGCCGCACCACCCTGCTCGGTGTGCTCGACAGCACGGTCACGCCGATGGGCGGGCGCTTGCTGCGGCGCTGGCTGCACCGTCCGTTGCGCGACCGCCCCACCCTGCGCCTGCGCCACCAGGCGGTCGCGACCCTGATCGACTCGCGCGCCGGCGACGGCGTACGCGAACGCTTCCGCGCGCTCGGCGATCTGGAACGCATCCTCTCGCGCATCGCCCTGCGCAGCGCGCGCCCGCGCGACTTGTCGACCCTGCGCGACGGCCTGTGCCTGCTGCCCGACGTGCGCGCCCTGCTGGCGCCGCTGGACGCGCCGTTGTTGAGCGAACTGTCCGCCGAACTGGGCGAACACGCCGAGCACGCGCAGCTGCTGACCCAGGCGATCGTGACCCAGCCGCCGGTGCTGGCGCGCGACGGCGGCGTGTTCGCGACCGGCTTCGATGCCGAACTCGACGAGTTGCGCACGCTGTCGACCAACGCCGATCAGTTCCTGGTCGACCTGGAAGCGCGCGAACGCATCGCCAGCGGCATCCCCACTCTCAAGGTCGGCTACAACCGCGTCCACGGCTACTACCTGGAAGTCAGCAAGGCCCAGGCCGAGAAGGCGCCCACCCATTACACCCGCCGTCAGACCCTGAGCAACGCCGAGCGCTACATCACCGAGGAGCTCAAGCAGTTCGAGGACAAAGTGCTGTCGGCGCGCGAACGCTCGCTCAGCCGCGAACGCCTGCTCTACGAACAATTGCTGGACACGCTCAACGAACGTCTGGCGCCGCTCAAGCGCTGCGCCGCGGCGCTGGCCGAGCTCGACGTGCTGTGCGGTTTCGCCGAGCGCGCACAGGCGCTGGACTGGTCGCCGCCGGAACTGCGCGACGAGCCCGGCCTGCGCATCGAACGCGGCCGCCATCCGGTGGTCGAGGCGGTGCGCAGCGAGCCCTTCGAACCCAACGATCTGATCCTGGACGAAGCCAACGGCCGCCGCATGCTGGTCATCACCGGCCCCAACATGGGCGGTAAATCGACCTACATGCGCCAGAACGCGCTGATCGTGCTGCTCGCGCATATCGGCAGTTTCGTGCCGGCCACGCGCGCGATCCTCGGCCCGATCGATCGCATCCTGACCCGCATCGGCGCCGGCGACGATCTGGCGCGCGGGCAATCGACCTTCATGGTCGAGATGAGCGAGACCAGCTACATCCTGCACCACGCCAGCGACCAGTCGCTGGTGCTGATGGACGAGATCGGCCGCGGCACCTCGACCTACGACGGCCTGGCCCTGGCCGAGGCCTGCGCGCGCCACCTGGCCCAGCACAACCGCGCCTACACCCTGTTCGCGACCCACTACTTCGAACTCACCGCGCTCGCCGAGCCCGGCAGCGGCATCGCCAACGTGCACCTGGACGCGGTCGAACATCACGACAAGAACGGCGGCGAGCAACTGGTGTTCATGCACGCGGTCAAGGACGGCCCGGCCGACCGCAGCTTCGGCCTGCAGGTCGCCGCGCTCGCGGGCCTGCCCAAGTCGGTGGTCAAGCAGGCGCGCGGACGCCTGATCGAACTCGAGCAGCAGGGCCGCGACGCGCCGATGCCTTCCTTCGCCCAGGCCGCGCTCGACCAGCCGCAGCAGTTCGGCCTGTTCGCGCCGTCCTCGGCGGCGCTGGACGCGCTGGCCGCGGTGGACCCGGACGAACTGACGCCCAAGCAGGCCCTGGAAGCGCTGTACCGGATCAAGGCGCTGACCTGATCCCTCGGACCGAGGCCGCCTGCGGGCGGCCCGGCCGGCTGGCGAACATTTAGATCGGGCCCGGCCCGCAGCGATCACGGCGGCGTAAGACCGCCGTGCCCAAACTGCGCGCGCGGTTCCGAGCGAGCCGCCGCGACCCGCTCCATAGCCTCGCCCTATCAGATAGGTCGAAAGGATCGATTTCACATGGCGATCGGCCCGGCCTATCGTCGGTGGGCGACTTAACCCCTGACACGGAGTGCCAGCCCATGAGCCAGCAGGACGACGACAAGCCGAGCCGATTCGCGGCTCCCGACCACCGCCACGGCGCGACCGCCGCGCCGCTTCAGCACGATCGCCGGGTCGTAAAGCTGGTGCCCCACTAAGTACCGATCCGAGCCGGCCCAGCCTCGGGCCCGTTCGGATATCCCCCGTACTCCTCATCGCACCGGGTCGTTGGATCCACACCGTCTAAGGCAGAAAACCCATGTCAAACGAAGCGAAATGCCCGTTCAACCACACCGCCGGCGGCGGCACCTCGAACCGGGACTGGTGGCCGCACCAGGTCAACCTGAAGATCCTGCACCAGCAATCGCCCGTGTCCGATCCCATGGACCCGGATTTCGACTACGCCGAGGCCTTCAAGAGCCTCGACCTGGCCGCCGTGAAGCGCGACCTGACCGCGCTGATGACCGACTCGCAGGAATGGTGGCCCGCCGACTTCGGCCACTACGGTCCCTTGTTCATCCGCATGGCCTGGCATAGCGCCGGCACCTATCGCATCGCCGACGGCCGCGGCGGCGCCGGCGCCGGTCAGCAGCGCTTCGCACCGCTCAACAGCTGGCCGGACAACGGCAACCTCGACAAGGCGCGCCGCCTGCTGTGGCCGATCAAGCGCAAGTACGGCAACAAGATCTCCTGGGCCGACCTGATGATCCTCACCGGCAACGTCGCGCTGGAATCGATGGGCTTCAAGACCTTCGGTTTCGCCGGCGGCCGCGCCGACGTGTGGGAGCCGGAAGAAGACGTGTACTGGGGCGCCGAAACCACCTGGCTGGGCGACAAGCGCTACAGCGGCGACCGCGAGCTCGAAAATCCGCTGGGCGCCGTGCAGATGGGCCTGATCTACGTCAATCCGCAGGGCCCGAACGGCAACCCGGACCCGGTCGCGGCGGCCAGGGACATCCGCGAAACCTTCGCGCGCATGGCGATGAACGACGAGGAAACCGTCGCCCTGATCGCCGGCGGCCACACCTTCGGCAAGACCCACGGCGCCGGCCCCGAGTCGCACGTCGGACGCGAGCCCGAAGGCGGCGATATCGAGCAACAAGGCCTGGGCTGGCGCAGCAGCTTCAACAGCGGCATCGCCGGCGACGCGATTACCAGCGGCCTGGAAGTCACCTGGTCCAACACGCCGACCCGATGGGGCCACTACTTCTTCGAAAGCCTGTTCGGCCACGAATGGGAACTGAGCAAGAGCCCGGCCGGCGCGCACCAGTGGGTCGCCAAGAACGGCGCCGACGACGCGATTCCGGACGCGTTCGACCCGAACAAGCGGCATAAGCCGACCATGCTGACCACGGACCTGTCGCTGCGCTTCGACCCGGCTTACGAAAAGATCTCGCGGCGCTTCCTGGAGAACCCGGATCAGCTCGCCGATGCGTTCGCACGCGCCTGGTTCAAGCTGACCCACCGCGACATGGGCCCGCGCGCCCGTTACCTGGGCCCGGAAGTTCCCGCCGAAGAGCTGATCTGGCAGGACCCGGTTCCCGCCGTGGATCACGCCCTGATCGATGAGCAGGACATCGCCGCGCTCAAGGCCAAGATCCTGGCCACCGGCCTGCCGATCTCGCAGCTGGTGTCGACCGCATGGGCGTCGGCCTCGACCTTCCGCGGTTCGGACAAGCGCGGCGGCGCCAACGGCGCGCGCATCCGCCTGGCCCCGCAGAAGGATTGGGAAGCCAATCAGCCCGCGCAACTGGCCAAGGTGCTGGCAGCGCTGGAGCAGATCCGCAACGACTTCAACGCCGCGCAGACCGGGGGCAAGAAGGTGTCGCTGGCCGACCTGATCGTGCTGGCCGGCGCCGCTGGCGTCGAGCAGGCCGCAAAGAACGCCGGCCATCCGGTCAAGGTGCCCTTCAGCCCGGGCCGCACGGACGCATCGCAGGCGCAGACCGACGAGCATTCCTTCGCCGTGCTCGAACCGCTCGCCGACGGCTTCCGCAACTACCTCAAGAGCAAGTTCGCGGTGTCGACCGAAGCCCTGCTGGTGGACAAGGCGCAGCTGCTGACTTTGACCGCGCCGGAAATGACGGTGCTGGTCGGCGGCCTGCGCGTGCTGAACACCAACGTCGGGCAGACCCGGCACGGCGTGTTCACCAAGCGCGCCGACACCCTGAGCAACGACTTCTTCGTGAACCTGCTCGACATGAGCACGCAGTGGAAGACGGCCTCGGATACCGACAAGGAGACCTTCGAAGGGCGCGACCGCAAGACCGGCGAACTCAAATGGACCGCCACCCGCGCCGACCTGATCTTCGGCTCGCATTCGCAGCTGCGCGCGCTGGCCGAGGTCTATGCAAGCTCGGACGCCGGGGAGAAGTTCGTCAAGGACTTCGTCGCGGCCTGGGACAAGGTGATGAACCTCGACCGATTCGCCGCGGCGTGATCGTCGCCCGCTGATCAATGCCGGTGTGCCCCACGCACCGGCCTACCCTGTAACTCCCGTGTGACAACGACTGGCCCGGCGAGCGATCGCCGGGTCTTTTTTTGTTCGCGGCGCGCCGCGATCGGTCGCTCGCGTCCTTCGCGCCCGGCGCGACGCCGCCGACGGCAGCGCCGTCTCGTCGTCATCGTCGTCCTGCAGATGCCAGGCCGCCGACGAGGCGCAGGGCGGCAATCCATCGCAGCCGCGCGTGCGGCTGCGCCCCGGCCTCAGCGACGATCCCCAGACGGCAGGCCGGTCACGCGGGCCTCGAACCGATTGGGCGGACGAACGGCCCGGTCGCATGCACGCAAGCGCGAAACGGCGCTGCGCATACCGCTTTCGTATGCCGCGCGCGCTGACCGCATGTGCCGGCACCGGACGAGCGGCGCCGCGGCGTCACCACGGTCGGGCGAAACGGCGCTAGGATCGGTTTCCACTGCCCAAAGGACACTCCCCCATGAGCTCATTGACCGACGACCTCCTCCGCCAACTCCAGGGTCAGCCGCTGGAACAGATGAGCAGCCAGCTCGGCCTGTCGCAGTCGCAGACCGCCGGTGCGGTGTCGGCGGCGCTGCCGCTCCTGCTGGGCGCGCTCGGCCGCAACGCCAGCCAGCCGCAGGGCGCCGAGGCGCTGTTCGGCGCACTGCAGCGCGACCATGCCGGCGCCGCCGGCGGTCTCGATATCGGCAGCGTGCTGGGTGCGGTGCTCGGCGGCGGCGGCGGCCGTCAGACCGACGGTGCCGGCATCCTGGGTCACATCTTCGGCGGCCGTCAGGAAACCGCGGCCCAGGGCCTGGGTCAGGCCACCGGCCTCGGCGGCGGCCAGGCCAACACCCTGCTCAAGATCCTCGCCCCGATCGTGCTGTCGTATCTGGCCCAGCGCATGTTCTCCGGCGGCGGTCAGGCCGTGGCCTCGCCGCAGGCGCTGGGCGACGTGCTCGGCCAGGAACACCAGCGCATTCAGCAGGACAGCAGCGCCGGCGGGCTGCTCGGCTCGGTACTGGACCAGGACGGCGATGGCCAGCTCGGTCTGGGCGATCTGCTCAAGATCGGCGGCGGCCTGCTGGGCGGCGGCAATCGCTGAGCTTTAGCCGATCATTCGATGCCACTGCGGCCGCGTTTCGACGCGGCCGCAGTCGTTTTGGGGTTCGATCGGATACCGATCGCGGCTTACGCCGCTCCCACAGGGGTGAGTCCGTCGGTATCGGTTCGCGGCTTACGCCGGCCCTACCCAAAGCCGGGGCGGCTCGTCGCTTTCTGTGGGAGCGGCGTGAGCCGCGATGCGCAAGCGCGGTAACGGCGAAAGCCGGCAAGCGGGACATCGCCGATCGCATCGGAATCACAATCGGCCCGAATGGCGACCTGGCACCGATCGCGGCTTACGCCGCTCCTACCCAAAGCAGGGGCGGCTCGTCGCTGACTGTGGGGCGAGCCGGTCGCAACCGGCCCGCCCGCGCTACAACGCGTCGATATCGCCCAGCGCGCGGATCAAACGCCGCGCGCGTTTGTCGGGTTTGGTCTCCGGCGCGCGGTAGCCGTTGCGTTCGGCCATGCGCAGCGCGCGTGCGGCCTCGCGCGCGGCGCGCGAAGCCTCGGTTTCGGCGTACAGGGTCTGGGCCACGCTGGCCGGGCCGCGGGTATCGCTGAGCGCGAGCACGCCGATTTCGAACTGTTCCTCGCCGCGCGTGATGCGCAACGCGTCGCCGACGCGCACCGCGCGCGCGGCCTTGGCGCGTTGGCCGCCGATGTCGACCTTGCCGGTCTCGACCGCGCTGCGGGCCAGGCTGCGGGTCTTGTAGAAACGCGCTGCCCACAGCCACAGGTCCAGGCGAACGCTGGCGGATGCGGCGGCCGTGTCGGCGGAAGTCGGCATTGCGGTGGATGCTTTCATCGGGTCTCGCGCGTTGGGCGCTCGCTCCTGCGTTGGGGGCGCTGGGGCACAGGAAGGCCGCGCCCATGGCTAACGTAGGACCGCGATTGCGGAATCACAAGCGGGCGCGGCGGCTCGCTGCCGCGCATCGCAGCGCAAACGCAGCATCGCAAATGCGACGCCCCAAACAGGGCGTCGCAAACGAAAACGGCCGCCTCGCGGCGGCCGTTTCTTGCGCTGCGCGCAGTGCGCGCGACGCGGAATTACTCGGCGGCGTTCTTGGCGCGCGCGTAGGCGGCCAGGTCTTCCTTGATGCGCGCCTTCTTGCCTTCCAGGCCACGCAGGTAGTACAGCTTGCCGGAGCGGACCTTACCGCGGCGCTTGACTTCGACCGAGTCGATGATCGAGCTGTGGGTCTGGAAAACGCGCTCGACGCCGAAGCCGTGCGAGATCTTGCGCACGGTGAACGAGGAGTTCAGGCCGCCGTTCTTCTTCGCGATGACCACGCCTTCGTAGGCCTGGACGCGTTCACGGTTGCCTTCCTTGACCTTCACGTTGACGACGATGGTGTCGCCGGGGCCGAAGTCCGGCAGCTGGCGCTGGACCTGTTCGGCTTCGAAATTCTGCAGCAGGGTATTGAGCGAGGGCTTGTTCATGGCACGGCCTGTTGGATTAGTTGTTGCGCGAGTGCACGTGGACCCGCGTCATGGCATGGATGGAGCAAAATGAAGCCGTGCATTATAACGGCGTTTTTCGTTGCATGGCTAGGGCTTAGCCGCTTCAGTCGGGGCCGCGTCGGCCGGGGCCGCCGGGCCCGAGCCGCCGGCCTCGCCCCGATCCGGCCCCGTCTCGACGATGGCCGTGGCCGCCCTTTCAGCGCGATATGCGGCCAACAGGGCGCGATCGTCCTTGGATAGGCCGGCTTCGTCGAGCAAATCGGGGCGCCGCTCGGAGGTCCGGCCCAGCGCCTGCTGGCGCCGCCAGCGCGCGATCCGGGCATGGTTGCCGGACATCAGCACTTCCGGGACCGGGCCCAGCTCGTGCTCGACCGGGCGGGTGTAATGCGGGCAGTCGAGCAGGCCGTCGTCCTCGAAACTGTCCTGGACCGCGGATTCGGCGTCGTTGAGCACGCCCTCGCGCAAGCGCGCGACCGCGTCCACCACCACCGCCGCGGCCAGTTCGCCGCCGGACAGGACGTAGTCGCCGATCGACAGCTCCTCGTCCACTTCGGCTCGGATCAGGCGCTCGTCCACGCCCTCGTAGCGGCCGCAGAGCAGGATCAGGCGCTCGGATTGCGCCAGCTCGCGGACCTTGGCCTGGGTCAGGCGCGCGCCCTGCGGGCTGAGGTAGATCACCCGCGCCGGCGCCGGGTCCGCCGCGCGCGCGGCGCGCAGGCTGGCGCGCAGCGGGTCGATCAGCATCACCATGCCGGGGCCGCCGCCGAACGGGCGATCGTCGACGCGGCGGTAATTGCCCTCGGCGTAGTCGCGCGGGTTCCAGCCGTGCAGCGACAGCAGGCCGCGCTCGCCGGCGCGCCCGACCACGCCGAAGGCCGCGCACTGGGCGACGAATTCGGGGAACAGGCTGACGATATCGATGCGCATGGGCAGCAGTGGGCGGCGAGGAGTAAGTGGCGAGCGTAAAGGTACGGCCGATCGGGCTGAATTCGGCTGAATTCGGCGGAACGGCCCGGAGCCTGCGAACGAATGTAGAGACCGGAAGCTTCTGCTCGCTTCCCGCTCCCCGACTCGCTCCTAGAACTCGGGGTCCCAGTCGACCGTAACCAGTCCGGCCTCGAAGTCGACCGACACCACGTATTGGGGGATCACGAACGGAATCATGCGCTCGCGCTCGTCGTCGCGCGCGACCAGCACGTCGTTGGCGCCGGTGGCGAACAGATGCGACACGGTGCCCAGGTCGACGCCGTCGACCGTGGCCACGCGCAGGCCTTCCAGGTCGACCCAGTAGTACTCGCCCTCGCTGGGCGGCGGCAGCGCCGAACGCGGGACGTAGATTTCGGTGCCGCGCAAGGCTTCGACCGCGTCGCGGTCGGCGACATCGGGGAAGCTGGCGATCAGGTATTTGCCGCTTTCGCGGCCACGCACGCCCGACAGTTCGCGCTCGCGGCCCTGCGGGTCGCGCACGATCCAGGGCTGGTAGCGAAAGATGGCGCTGCGCGGCTCGGTCCAGGACTCGAGCTTGAGCTCGCCACGCACGCCGAAGGCGCTCAGCACCCTGCCCAACAGGATGCGGCGCGTGGTCTCGGTCATCTTGATGCGGCCGTGAGGCGGTCGCCGCGCGCGCGGGGCGCGCGGCGAAACGGCTTAGGCGGCCGGAGCGGCCTTGCCGGCCTGCTTGTACAGAGCGGCGACCTTGTCGGTCAGCTGAGCGCCCTGGCTGACCCAATGCTTGACGCGCTCGAGGTCGAGCTCGACGCGCTTTTCGTTGCCCATCGCGACCGGGTTGTAGAAGCCCAGGCGTTCGATGTTGCGGCCGTCGCGCGCGCTGCGGCTGTCGGTGACGATGATGTGGTAGAACGGACGCTTCTTGGCGCCGCCACGAGTCAGGCGAATCTTGACCATCTTTACAGTTCCTGTGTTGCCCAGTCGCCGGATTGGCGAGGTAAGCCGGAAATTGTAGCGGATCCGAGGGCTTAGGCAAACTCCGGCCGGCTGGCCCCTTGCCCAGGCGCCTCCGGGCGGGCTCCGGACGCCTCGATCGGCGGTTTGGGGCCTCCTTGCCGGCCTCAACGCCCTCTTCGATTCCTGTCGCCCGGTCTTTCCGGGCCTGAATGGGCTCGCCCGTCCTCGGACCCCATCGAAAGCCGATCCGGCGCCGGCGCCTTCGTCTGCCCCCCAACAGCGGGGACGGCGGGCCTTCCCTGGCCCACCGCCCTGCCCTTGCCGCGGCCCTCCCTGGCCGGCCCCGCCTTCCTGGCAGGGCCTCATCCGTAGCCGATCAGGCGCGGTAGCGGATCGTGCCGCGGACCGCCTCGGCGGCGCCGTCGCAGTGCTGCACGAAGTCGGCATGCAGCGCGGTGATGACGCCGTCCGGGTCGTACTCGACCGCCAGGATCTGCAGCGTGCCGCTGCTGACCCGCATGCAGGGACGGCTGGGCCGTTCGAACACGAACACGGCGCTGCCGGCCGGCGCGGCGTCGCCGATGGGATAGGTGCCGACCTGCAAGATCTGTCCGTAAGGCGCGAACAGGCTGGCCCGCCAGTAGTCGCGCTGGCCGTGCACGTTGAGCATCGCCGACTGCCCGCCGCCCCAGAGTTCGAACACCGAGGTATCGCCGTAGTAGGACTTCTGCAGGCCCTCGCCGACCACGTCGCCGGGGTCGCTGTCGATCTTCAGCGACAGCGGCGCGACGTTGTGGCGGATCACTGCGGCCAGCACCGGTGCGCTGGCGCTGTCGCAGTGCTGCAGTACCGTCGCCTCCAACGCGACCACGCGCTCGTCCGCGTCCAGCTGCAACTGCTGGATGTGGATCTCGCCCCAGGCGTCGTCGCAACGGCGGCCGTTGCTGGCCAGATAGACATAGGGCGCGCGACCGGTGCGGCGGGTCGGGTTTTCGGCGTCGTAATAACGCCCGACCTCGAACTTGCGCTCGCGCGGCGCGCCCAGCGAGACGTACCAGCTGTCGTCGCCGCGCGACACGCTGAGGCGGATCGAACGCGCGTCGGCATCCAGCGACAGGGTCGAGTCGCTGTCGGTATAGACCGCCGACTGGCCTTCGCCGATCGGATCGCCGGGCTGGCTGTAAGTGGAGAACATCGTCGCCGCCTGCGCGGGCGCGGCGAGGAAGCCCGCGAACGCGAGGGCGGCGGCAATGGCTTGCGTGTGGAACTTCGTCATGGGCTCGTTCACTCCTTGAGGGCGGCCGGCACGCCCCGGAATGGGGCGGCTCGGCCTATGGCGAATGCACCGGCGCGACTGCGGCGGCGACGAGTCGCTGCGGACTCTGCGTTGCGATGCGGTCCTGCATCGCGCTGCCGAAACAGGATGGGCTTCCGGCGTCTCCCTCGACGAGACGGCGCGCGCCGCCTATCGGGCGACGCGCGGTGTGCGCAATCGCAGCGGGAGATACGGGTGTGGTGTACCTATGCGGACGAGGCGGTGTCGTGGTGGCGATGCGGTTGGGATTCGGCTTGTAGCGGATCGCGGCTTACGCCGCTCCCACAGAAGGCGGTGGCGTGGCCGCGGCCAGAATCCGACCTATGTCGAATCGAATCCGACCTGTATCGAATCGGCTTGTGTCGATTCCATAGGCGCCGCCATTGCGGCGATCGCGCGGGCCAGGCCCACGAAGATGTCGGGGCGCGATCTGCATCGGGTCGCGGCTTACGCCGCTCCTACCCCGAAGCGGGCGGGCGCCGCTTTCTGTGGGAGCCGCGATCGCGCTGATGCAACTACGACGAGCGCTGCGACGACGAGCGCTGCGATGAGCGGCGACCGGCGCGCGCTTCATGGGCAGCAGAACCTTCCGGCGGACAAACGAAAACGGCGGCCACCGGCCGCCGTTTCGTCGTGATGCCGCGCCGCCGAAGCGATCAGCGGAACGGCATGCCGCCGCGTCCGCCCATCATGCCCTTCATGCCGCGCATCAAGCCCTTCATGCCGCCGCCGGAGAGCTTGCTCATCATCTTTTCCATCTGCTGGAACTGCTTCATGAGCTTGTTGACGTCGGCCGGGGTCATGCCCGAGCCCTTGGCGATGCGGGCGCGGCGCGAGCCGTTGAGCAGCGCTGGGTTGCGGCGCTCCTTCTTGGTCATCGAGTTGATGATCGCGACCATGCGCGGCACTTCCTTGCCGGTGACCTGGTTCTTGACCGCGTCCGGGATCTGACCCATGCCCGGCAGCTTGTCCATGAGCCCGTGCAGGCCGCCCATGTTCTGCATCTGCTCGAGCTGGTCCTTCATGTCGTTGAGGTCGAACTTCTTGCCCTTGGCGACCTTCTCGGCGAGCTTCTGCGCCTTGTCCTTGTCGACCTGCTGCTCGACCTGCTCGACCAGCGACAGCACGTCGCCCATGTCGAGGATGCGGCTGGCGACGCGATCGGGGTGGAACACGTCCAGGCCGTCGGGCTTTTCGCCGACGCCGATGAACTTGATCGGGCGGCCGGTGACGTAGCGCACCGACAGCGCGGCGCCGCCGCGCGCGTCGCCGTCGGTCTTGGTCAGGACCACGCCGGTCAGCGGCAGCGCGTCGCTGAAGTGCTTGGCGGTGACCGCGGCGTCCTGGCCGGTCATCGAGTCGACCACGAACAGGGTCTCGACCGGCGCGACCGCGGCGTGCAGCGCCTTGATCTCGGCCATCATCGCGTCGTCGATGCTGGTGCGGCCGGCGGTGTCGACGATCAGCACGTCGGCGTAGGACTTGCGCGCGTCGTCGATCGCGGCGCGCACGATGGCTTCGGGCTTCTGGTCGGCGCTGGACGGAAAGAACAGCACATCGACCTGTTCGGCCAGGGTCTTGAGCTGCTCGATCGCGGCCGGGCGGTAGACGTCGGCCGACACCACCATGACCTTCTTCTTGCGGCGTTCCTTGAGGTGCTTGGCGAGCTTGGCGACGGTGGTGGTCTTGCCCGCGCCCTGCAGGCCGGCCATCAGGATCACCGCCGGCGCCGGCACGTTGAGGTTGAGATCGGAGGCCTGCGAGCCCATGACCGCGGTCAGCTCGTCGCGCACGACCTTGATCAGGGCCTGGCCCGGGGTCAGCGACTTCAGCACTTCCTGGCCGACCGCACGCACCTTGATGCGCTCGATCAGGGCCTGCACCACCGGCAGGGCGACGTCGGCCTCGAGCAGGGCGATGCGGACCTCGCGGGTGGCTTCGCGGATGTTCTCCTCGCTCAGACGGCCGCGGCCGCGCAGGCGCTCGATGGTGCCGGACAGGCGTTGGGTCAGGGATTCGAACATGGGTGAGGCACCTGCGGGCTGGACGCGGCGGGCCGGAGCGCGGCGCGCCTGGGGGAACGGTCGGGGCCGCGAAGTATAGCCGGGCCGGCGCGGCGCGGCCGCGCGGACGATGGCCGCTGCGGATCGGCACCGCGCTATGCCACACTGCGGCGATGACAATCGTTCTCATCGCCGTCGCACTCTATCTGGTCGCCACCGGGCTGCTGGTCGCGGCCGTGCGCCAGGACGGCGGGCGCAGCGCCCGCTTGTGGCTGCTGCCGGCCGATCTGGCGGTGCTGCTGCACGGCGCCGCGCACCTGCTGGCCTGGAAGCTGGCCGGCGGCGCCGACATGCATTTCTTCGCCGCGCTGTCGCTGGTCGGGCTGGGCATGGCGGCGCTGACCGCGGTGGTCGGAGCGTCCGGGCGCATGGCGGCGCTGGGCGTGGTGGTGTTCCCGCTGGCCGCGCTGACCCTGATCGGCTACCACGCCTACGGCCACGTGGTCGCCGAGCCGCTGGACTGGCGCCTGCAACTGCACGCCTGGATGGCCCTGCTGGCCTACGCGACCCTGGCGATCGCGGCGCTGCTGGCGCTGATGCTGTGGCTGCAGGAGCGCGCCCTGCGCCGGCGCGAGTTCCACGGCTGGCTGCGCGCGCTGCCGCCGCTGGTGGAACTGGAAACGCTGCTGTTCCGCACCATCGCGGTCGGCTTCGTATTGCTGACCGCGACCCTGTTGACCGGCCTGCTGTTCGTCCAGAACCTGCTGGTCCAGCACCTGCTGCACAAGACCGTGTTCAGCGTGATGTCGTGGCTGGCCTTCGGCGGCCTGCTGATCGGCCGCTGGCGCTACGGCTGGCGCGGCGGCATCGCGGTGCGCTGGACGCTGGCGGCGATGGGCCTGCTGGTGCTGGCGTTCTTCGGCAGCAAGTTCGTGCTCGAACTGGTCCTGCAGCGGACCTGACCCCCACCCGGCTCGGAACGCCCCCCATGCTGCACTGGATCCGGTCGCTGTCGCCGCGCAGCGAGTTCGTGGTGGTGATCGGGCTGGCGTTCGGCTGGGCCCTGCTGTCGAGCCTGCAGAGCGTGCTGTCGGGCGCGTCGGCGCAGACCGACGCGGCGTTCACCTTCAGCGCGGCCGCGCTGTGGAGCGTGCTGATCATCGAACTGATGGTGCTGGCGACGCTGGCCTGGTTCCTGCGCGCACGCGGCTGGGCGTTGTCGCATTTCGGACCGCCGCCGCAAAGGCACGATGTCTTGCCCGGGCTGGTGCTGATGGCCGCGTCCATCGTCGCCTACCAGGTGCTGGCAGTGCTGGCGCTGTCGGGCGGGGTCGAACTCAAGCCGGCGGCGATGTCGCCGGGCGTGGGTTGGACCGCGATCCTGGCGGCCTCGGCGGTAAATGGTTTCTACGAGGAAATCTTCGTCTGCGCCTACGTGATCGTGGTCCTGCGCGAACGCTGGGGCCTGTGGCCGGCGATTCACGTCAGCACCGCGATCCGGGTCGCCTACCACCTCTACCAGGGCTCGACCGGGGTGCTGGGGATCGTGCCGATGGGGCTGATCTTCGCGGGCTGGTACGCCCGTACCGGCCGCCTGTGGCCGTTGGTATTGGCCCATTTCGCCCTGGATGTAATCGGCCTGGCGGCGCTGGCCTGAGCACCGAACCCACGCATCCAACTGATTTTGTTGAATTAAATTCAGGACCGCCCGGTTCCGGGGATGGCGACGCGCGCCCGTGCGATCGCCAGGACGCAGAATTACATTGACGTAACAATATTTGCATTGACAACTATTGCATGGGGTAGCAATATGCCGCCCCATGAAAACCTCCTCCGCCCCCGCCTGCAGCGGATCCACCCTCGGCCTGCTGTTCCGTCAAGTCCGCGACGCGATGTGGGCGCAGATGGAGCGCGAGTTGGCTGCCGCCGGCCACGAGCTCACGTTCAGCCAGTACATCACCCTCAAGAAGCTCTCCGACGGCAGCGCCGGCGTGACCGATCTGGCCCGCGCCGCCGAGCTCAACCCCGGAGCGATGACCCGCCTGCTCGACCGGCTCGAAGCGCGCGGCTACGTCGCCCGCGTCGCCGACCCCACCGATCGCCGCGCCCTCAACATCCTGCTGACCGACGCCGGCATAGCGATCTGGCAAGACATCAACAAATGCGGCCAGCGCGTGCGCGAGCAGGCCCTGAGCGGCATGAGCGACGACGAACGCAATACCCTGATGCGCCTGCTCGAACAGGTGCGCGACAACCTCACTCCCTCTGGTTCCTGAGCCATGAACATTCCTGCCTCGACAGCGAACGCAGCCGCGCC
Organism: Lysobacter sp. Root76; assembly: GCF_001428685.1. Classification (GTDB taxonomy): domain Bacteria; phylum Pseudomonadota; class Gammaproteobacteria; order Xanthomonadales; family Xanthomonadaceae; genus Lysobacter. The sequence continues at coordinate 442,638 of NZ_LMIK01000001.1, forward strand.
GCGGCGCATCCTGCGTCCCCTGCTCACCGCCCTGGCCGCCGCGCTGATCCTGGCCGGCTGCGCCAGTACCCACGGCCTGTCCCCTGAAGGCCGCGCGCTCGACGCCGATGCGTTGGAAAGCCAGCGCAGCCTGGGCGCGTACGCGGTATCGGACGCCGCCTTCCCGAAACAGGATTGGTGGACCGCGCTCGGCGACCCGCAGCTCGACGGCCTGATCGCCGAAGCCCTGGCCGGCACGCCCGGCCTGGACGCGGCCGACGCGCGCGTGCGCCAAGCGATCGCCCAGGCCGGCCTGGCCGACGCCGCGCGCAAGCCCACGGTCGGCGCCAGCGCCCAATACGCCGGTGTGCGCATCCCCGAAACCGTCGCTCCGGAACCGCTGGGCGGCCACTACAGCGGCGTCGAGCTGCTGTCGCTGAGCTTCAAGTACAGCCCCGACCTGTGGGGCGGCCACCGCGCGCGCTGGGAATCGGCCCTGGGCCAGGCCCGCGCCGCCGAAGTCGAAGGCCAGGCCGCGCGTCTGACCCTGTCGTCGAACATCGCTCGCGCCTACGTGTCGCTGGCGCAGGCGCACGCGGCGCAGGACGTCGCGCTCGCCGAGAAGGAACGCGCCAGCCGCCTGCTCGGCCTCGGCCGTCAGCGCGTCAAGGCCGGCCTCGACAATCAATTGCAGATCCGCAACGCCGAAAGCACGGTCGCCGCCGCCGAACAGCAGGCGCAAGCGGCGCAGCAGCAGATCGACGCCACCCGCAATGCGATCGCCGCGCTGCTGGGCAAGGGCCCGGACCGCGGCCTGAGCATCGCCAAGCCGGCGCTGCTGAGCGCGTCCGCGCCGGCGATCCCGGCGGTCGCGTCCAGCGAGCTGCTCGGCCACCGCCCCGACGTGGTCGCCGCGCGCTGGCGCGTGGAAGCGGCCGCGCACGGCATCGACGCGAGCAAGGCCGACTTCTATCCGACCGTGAACCTCAGCGCCATGATCGGCCTGGCCTCCGGCGGCCTGTCCGATCTGTTCAGCAGCGACGCGCTGTTGCTGCAGGGCGGCCCCGCGATCAGCATGCCGATCTTCGACGGCGGCCGCCTGCGCAACCAGCTCGCCAAGAGCGACGCCGACTACGATCTGGCCGTCGCCAATTACAACCAGAGCCTGGTCGGCGCCCTGCGCGAAGTCGCCGATGCGCTGCAGGCCGCACGTTCGCTGGACGCGCAGCTGGTCTCCGCGCAGCAGGCGCGCGACGCCGCGCAGTCGGCCTGGCAGTTGGCCACGGCGCGCTACCGCGGCGGCCTGGGCACCCAGCTCGACGTGCTCGCCGCGCAGCGTCCGCTGCTGCAGCTCGACCAGCAGATCACCGCGCTGCGCGCGCAGCGGCTGAGCGCGTCGATCGAACTCGACCGCGCGCTCGGCGGCGGACTCGTACTGACCGCTCCCGCCACCGTCGCTTCCACCACTGTCTCCAATTCCGATACCGCCAAGGCCTCCACGCCATGACCACCGAGATCAATCCGCAAGCCGCGGCCGCCGTCGCGCCCAGCAACGGCAAGCGCCGCAAGTTCCTGCTCATCCTGCTGGCCGTGGTGGTGATCGCCGCGATCGCCTGGACCGCGTGGTACCTGCTGGTCGCGCGCTGGCATGAAGACACCGACGACGCCTATGTCCAGGGCAACATCGTCAGCATCACCCCGCAGTCGGTCGGCACCGTGGTCAGCATCGGCGCCGACGACGGCATGAAGGTGACGGCCGGCCAGGTGCTGGTCCAGCTCGATCCCAACGACGCCCAGGTCGCCTACGAGCAGGCGGTCGCCAACCTCGCCAACACGGTGCGCCAGGTGCGCGGCCTGTACAGCGCGGTCGACGCCGGCCAGGCCGACCTCAACGCCCGCGAAGTCGCGGTGCAGAAGGCGCGCGCCGACGTGAAGCGTCGCGAGGGCCTGGTCGCCAGCGGTGCGGTCTCGGCCGAGGAACTGGCCCACGCCCGCGACGAACTCGCCGCCGCCGAGGCCACGCTGTCGTCTTCGCGCGGCTCGCTGTCGCGCAACCGTGCGCTGGTCGACGCCACCACCCTGGGCAAGCAGCCGCAGGTCGCCGCCGCCGCCGCGCAACTGCGCCAGGCCTACCTCAACCTGCAGCGCGCCGCGATCGTCGCGCCGGTGTCCGGCTACGTCGCCAAGCGCAACGTGCAGTTGGGCCAGCGCGTGCAGCCGGGCTCGACGCTGATGACCATCGTGCCGCTGGAACAGGTCTGGATCGACGCCAACTTCAAGGAAACCCAGCTCAACAGCATGCGCATCGGCCAGCCGGTCGAACTGCATTCCGACCTGTACGGCTCCGACGTGACCTACGACGGCAAGGTCGCCGCGATCGGCATGGGCACCGGCAGCGCCTTCGCCCTGCTGCCGGCGCAGAACGCCAGCGGCAACTGGATCAAGATCGTGCAGCGCGTGCCGGTGCGCATCGAAGTCGACCGCAAGCAGGTCGTCGAGCACCCGCTGCGCCTGGGCCTGAGCATGCACGTCGACGTCAACATCCGCGGCCAGGACGGCGCGATGCTGGCCAACTCGACGCCGGTCAAGCCGGTGCTGAGCACCGATGCCTACGCCAAGCAGCTCGCCGACGCCGACGCGCTGATCGAGAAGATCGTCAACGACAACCTGCCGAACCGTCACGGCTGAGCGCAGCGAGCGCGGCTCCGCGCTCGCCTCCGCTGCCCGGCGCGACCGCGCCGGGCGGCCTCGCCCAGCCGCCACCCGACGCCGCCGCTGACGACGGCGCCGGCCCGATAGCGACGAACGCCGCGCCACTCCTTCTCAAGGCCGTTCCATGTCCGCCACCGCCACCGCAGCCGCGCCCGCCCCGCAAGCCGGCTTCCGGCCACCGAACATTCCGCTGACCACGCTCGGCCTCGCGCTGGCGTCGTTCATGCAGGTGCTCGACCTGACCATCGCCAACGTCTCGCTGCCGACCATCTCCGGCAACCTCGGCGGCAGCGCCAACCAGGCGACCTGGGTGATCACCTCGTTCGCGGTCAGCAACGCCATCGCGCTGCCGCTGACCGGCTGGCTGACCCGCCATTTCGGCGAACGCAAGCTGTTCGTGTGGGCGACCTTCCTGTTCGTGATCGCGTCCCTGCTGTGCGGCCTGGCCAGCAGCATGGGCCTGCTGGTGGCCGCGCGCGCGCTGCAGGGCTTCGTCGCAGGCCCGATGTACCCGATCACCCAGGCCCTGCTGATCTCGATCTATCCACCACACAAACGCGGACAGGCGATCGCCCTGCTGGCGATGGTCACCGTGGTCGCGCCGATCGCCGGCCCGATCCTGGGCGGCTGGATCACCGACAACTACAGCTGGGAGTGGATCTTCTTCATCAACGTCCCGATCGGCATCTTCGCCAGCCTGGTGGTCGGCAGCCAGCTGCGCGGCCGCCCGGAGAAGCTGGAAAAGCCGAAGATGGACTACGTCGGCCTGATCACCCTGGTGATCGGCGTCGGCGCGCTGCAGATCCTGCTGGACCTGGGCAACGACGAGGACTGGTTCCGCTCCAACCTGATCGTGATCCTGGCGATCGTGTCGGCGATCGCGCTGGCGGTGTTCGTGATCTGGGAGCTCACCGACAAGGACCCGATCGTCAACCTGCGCCTGTTCCGGCACCGCAATTTCGCCGCCGGCACCGCGGCCATGGTGATCGCCTACGCGGCCTTCTTCGCCGTCGGCATCCTGGTGCCGCTGTGGCTGCAGCGCAACCTGGGCTTCACCGCGATCTGGGCCGGCTTTGCGACCGCGCCCATCGGCATCCTACCGGTGCTGCTGACGCCGTTCGTGGGCAAGTACGCGCACAAGTTCGACCTGCGCTGGCTGGCCACCCTGGCCTTCGTCGCGATGTCGCTGACCAGCTTCGCGCGTTCGGGCTTCAACCTGGACGTCGACTTCAACCACATCGCCATGGTGCAGTTGTTCCAAGGCTTCGGTGTGGCGCTGTTCTTCATGCCGGTGCTGCAGATCCTGCTGTCGGACCTGCAGCCGCACGAGATCGCCGCCGGCTCCGGCCTGGCGACCTTCATGCGCACCCTGGGCGGCAGTTTCGCTGCCTCGCTGACCACGTACGCCTGGACCGAACGCGGCGCGGTCCACCATGCCCACCTGACAGAGAAGCTTTCGGCCTACGATCCCAACCTGATCGAGACCGCCACCCGCATGGGCGGCGGCAACTTGCAGGCCGGCGCGGCGATGCTGGAGCGGATGATCTCCAACCAAGCCGCGCAGATCGGCTTCAATGAGATCTTCCACCTGCTCGGCTTGATCTTCTTGTCGGTGATCGTGTTCGTATGGTTCGCCAAGCCGCCGTTCCAGGCCAAGGCCGGCGCGCCCGCGGGCGGCGGCCACTAAGCGCGGCGACACGCGCAAGAACGAAGGGCCGGGATTTCCCGGCCCTTTTCGTTTGCGTCGATCGCGCTCACGGAACCGCTAGGCGGTCTCGCGCGAATCCCTCAGGTCGCGCGCGGGTTCGCTCGCGGGCACGGGCGCGCCCTTGCGCACGAAACGCCGGCGGGCGTCGTGGTAGGCCGGGTCGGGGCCGAAGAAGTTGCGGTACATGTGGCTGAGTTCCTCGGCCGCGTAGCTCTCCAGCGGCTTGCGGCGTTCGTCGCTGCTACGGCGGCGGCGCTTGAGTCCCAACGCCTTGCGCCACGCCGCCGGCTCGGCCAGCGCCTGCGCGCGCGCCTCCACCTCCGCGCGGAAGGCCTCGCCGTCCTCGCCGAACGCCGCGTCGATCAGGCCGATGCGCGCCGCGTGCTCGCTGGTCAGCGGTCGCAGGCTTTCGGTGAGTTCCTGCGCGCGCGCCGCGCCGACCCGGCGCGGCAGCAGATAGGTCCAGTACTCCGAACCGTACAAGCCGCCCATGCCCTTGTAGTGCGGGTTCAGGACCACGCCGCCGCGCGCCCAGACCTCGTCCGCGGCCAGCGCCAGCACCACCCCACCGGCGCCGGCATTACCCTGCATCGCCGACACCACGCGGTGACTGTCGGTGATCGCGATTTCGCGCACCAGTGCGTTCATCGCCAGGATGTTGCGCCACGATTCCAAGGCCGGATCGTCCGCGGCCTCGATCTGGTTGAGGTGGATGCCGTTGCTCCAGACATCGGTGCCGCCCATCAGCGCGATCACCCGCGTCGGGCGCTGGCGCGCATGCATGAACGCCGCGCGCAGGCGCTCGCACTGCCGGGTCGACATGGCGCCGTTGTAGAAATCGAAATGCAGATAGCCGACGTCGCCGTCTTCGCGGTAACGGATGTCGCGCCAGGTCGCCGGGCCTTCCGGCGCGTCGATCTCCAAAGGCAGTTCGGGCACGCGCGCCATGCGTTGCGGTCCCAGCACCTGCGCCGCCGGCAACTTGATCCCGTCCTTGGCGCGCAGATGGCTGAGCCACAGCGCGCCGTCGCCGCTGGCGACGCAGACCGCGCCCTCGCGCTGCGCCAGCAGCTCGCCGGGACGCCCGCGTAGCAACGCTTCCGGCCAGGCGCCGTAGAGCTGGCAGGCCAGCCCGGCCAGCGTCGCGCGCGCGCCCGGCGTGCTGTCGCCGCAGCGCACGCGGCGCAGGATGGTCGCGCTCGGCAGGTCCCAGTCGACCGCGCGATCGGCCGCGCGCATCGACGGGCGCAGACGTCCGCGCACCTCGGCGTCGCAATAGTCGAGCGCGCGCGGCTGGTACAGACCGGAGGCGTAGCGATCGATCGCCGACAGCAGTGCACGCATCGCCGCCTGCGCGACTTCGTGACGGTAGAGCTCGCTCTTGCCGACCTCGCGCATGGCGAAACCGGCGCTGGCCCAGATATCGCCGGCGTCCATCTCCGCCGCGGCCTGCAGCACGGTCACGCCCCACTCGCGCTCGCCTTCCAGGATCGCCCAGTCCAGCGACGACGGACCGCGGTCGCCGACGATGCCGGGGTGCACGATCAGGCAGGTATAGCGATTCCAGACAGCCTCGGGGATCGCCGATTTCAGCATCGGCGCCACGATCAGGTCGGGGCGCTCGCGCTGCGCCGCCTGCTGCATGGTTTCGGGGTCGGTCGCGACCTGGATGACGACGTCGTGGCCCAGTTCCGACAGCCGGCATGCGGCCAGCTGCGACAGTCCATTGCACGCCGTGCACAACAGCAATATGCGCAGTGCCATCGAACATTCCTTGTTCGTCCGTGTGAATTCACTCTCGGCCAAGGCCGAGGGACAAACTCGCTCCCTAGTCACATTTCCTGCGAATGGTCGCAGCCGGACCGGTCAAAGTTGGACGGCGGTCGGATCTTGAAGCTCAGCCGATGCCGCGAACCGGCGCAAGCGCGCGTTCGTGCATCCGGCCATGGGGAGTTCGGGCGTGGCGGCGGCGGCGCGGCAACCCGCGCACAGCGAGATCGACGCAGGCCGGTTCCGCGACGACGGCGCGTCGCGGACCCCGTATGCAGCGACTCAGGCGCGGCGCATCGCGCGCTCGGCGCTCTGCGGATCCTGGCTTTGTTCGAGCTGCGGGTTCTGGGCCAGCGCAGGCGCGCGCGCGGCTTCGATCTCGGCCGCGCGCTGGGTGCTCTCGCGCAAGGGCGTGTCCATGCCGCGAGCGGTTTCGACGCTGGCGTTGACCCGCGCCGGATCGTCCAGCCGCCCCTGTACCGCGAACACGCGGCTGGCGTCGCGGCTGAGTTCGACGTGATTGATCTCGTTCATGCCGCTGCGCATCGCCGCGACCGCGAGCGAACCGGCGAGCTGGTCGCTGCGCGGATCGGGCGTGCGGTCGAAGCGCGCGTCGAGCGCATACACGCCCTGGGCGGCGCCGCGGTACAGCGGGTACTGCGAATGGCGCGGGTCGTTGAGTAGGACGCCGTCGCCATCGGGCGTCGCGGATGCGCCGCGTTGCGCCGGCTGGGCCTGCGGCAGCACCGGCGCATCCTGCGCGGGCGGTGCGATCGCCGGCATGCGCTTGAGCGCCGACTGCTCCATCTGGCGGGTGCGGAAGTCCAGGCTGGGCAGCACGGTGTCGACCATGCCGTGGCGCTGCACCGCCTCGCCCGCGGCCTGGCCGATGTTGTCGAACAGCACCTTGGTCTGGACGATGTTGCGGATGCCGCCCGGGTGGGTCGGGTCGAAGGTGACCGCGGCGCCGCCGACGCCGGCCACGGTCGCGCCGGTCAGGGCGAAACCCAGCGGCGCATAGCTGGTGGTGCGGCGGACCTGGTAGCCGGTGGCGTCGAGCGTGGCGTCGATGGAATGGCCGGCGCCGTCGGCGGCGCGGCGGACATTGGCGCCGACCGCATCGGCGGTCTGCTCGATCGCGCGCGCGCCCTGCTGGGCGCCGCTGCGGGTGTGGTTGGCGGCCTGCTGCGAACCGTTCAGTGCCGCGCGCGCCTCGCCGCGCTGGGTCTCGCAGTACTGCGCCGTGGCGCGGTCGCGCTGGTCGGCGATGTCGTTGAGCATCGGCACCCAGCGTCCGGCGCCGCGCAGGAAGGTGTTGGTGGCGCTGTTGGTCCACTTGGCGCCTTCGCACTGGACCATATCGACCGCGGCTGCGGCGCGGCCCGAGACCAGTTGCACCTGGGCCACGGCTTCGCCGCCGGTGCGCACCTGCCAGCCGGTGATCTGGCCGACGGTATGCGTGCCGACCTGGGCCGCGCGACCGGTCGTCTGCAAGCTCACGCGCGCGCCGTCGCCGGCCAGATCCAATCCGCGATCGACCACGCGGCCGCCCCCGGCGATCACTTCGCCGGCCTGGCGACCGACCTGGGCGCCGGCCAGCGACACCGTGGCGACGCGCAGCAGCGGCCCGGCGAATTCGCCGGCCTGGCCCAGCGACATCGCCTGCGGGCGGTCGATCAGGCTGCCTTGCGCATCGCGCGTTTTCGGCGTCAGCAAGGGCTGCACCTGGCCCGCCGCGAGCGGCATGTCGCGCAAGGCGCGGTTGCCCGATTGGGTGGCCAGGGCATCGACCAGCCCACGCGCATCCGCCTGCGCCTCGCGGCTGTAAGGCAGGTGCTGCGCGAGTTGCTGGCCCAGCAGTTCCTTCGCGCCCGGCAGGCGCATCAGTTCCGAGGCCTGGTTGGCGACGCGGCCGAGTTCGGCCCGGCGCAGACCATTCATGCGGTCGATGCTGGTCTGCACGTCGGTCAGCACTTCGCCGGTGACCTGGTAGGCGACGACGGTCTGGTTGGGGTTGTGGACGCTCAAGCCGTTCTGGTCGGCGTAACGCTGCGCCGTGGCCTGGTGCAGGCCGGCGGCATTGAACGTGGTCGCGGGCACGCCGGTGATGGCGGAGCCGGCGGAGGCCAGGCCGCCGCCCAGGGAATGGCCGACGATTTCGAAGTTGCCGCGAATGGACGATTGATTGACCGCCGTGGCCAACGACATCGCCCGAGTGTAGTAATCGCTTTCCAGACCCAGGCCCTGGCGCCCGTTGTTCATCCAGTCTTCCGGGGCCGATTCACGGGTGACCTGCTTGCCACCCTCGTCGAACACGACCGGACCGTTCGAGCCCTTGTAGCTGAGCACCGGCTTGGCCTCGGGCCCCAGCACCTTGGGATCGGGAAGGTAGATCTCGGCACGGAAAGCGGAATCATCGGGTTGCAGAAAGCGATCGATTTCGCGATCGCTCATATCGAACCCGGCCTTGCGCAACAGATCCGGATGCTCGCTGCCACGCAACCAACCCGGCGGCGGCTGGCCGGCGTGTTCGGCGGAGCGATAGACATCGGCCGCCAGCCCGGCCATTTCGCGGGCATGGTACTGGCGTTGCAGGGCATCGGCCTGGGCGCCCAGTTCGCGGTCGCCGCTGGTCGCCGAGCGCTCGCGCATCGATGTCAGCAGGGCCTGCTGATCGCGCAACTGTGCGATCTTTTCCTCGGCCGTACGCGGGGTTTGCGACGGGAGGTCCTGCTCGGGCGTGGACATGGCGGTTCTATCCCTGAACGGCGCTAAGCTCGGCCCGAAACTGCCACTTCGCCCCGCCCCTGTCAAACGTCGGCTTTGTTACATTCGGACCGCCCCACGCCAAGGACGACCGCCGCCATGATGCTGCCGCTTCCGCCCCCGCCGTTGCGCCGCCGGCTGCTCGCCGGGCTGGCGCTCGCCGGCCTGATGCTGTGCGCCCTGACCGCGTGCTGGGCGATGCCGCCCCCGGGCGGCGACCGGCTGCCCTGGGACCCGGGCGACTACTTCGAGGGCCCGGCGCTGCAGCTGGCGCTGGCCAGCGACCGGCGCAAGGCCGAGCAGATCCGCTGGATGATCCGCGACAAGGGCATCAACCCGGACAAGTTGTTCGACAAGGGCGACATGCCGCTGGTCGCCTGGCCGGTGTTCAACGAGAACCCCGAAGGGCTGCGCCTATTGCTGGAAAACGGCGCCGATCCCAACGCACGCATGCATCAGCCGCAGCGCAAGCGCGGGCAGTACCGCAACAATGCGATGGTGCTGGCGGCGCGCAGCAAGAACCCGGTCTACCTCAAACTGCTGCTCGACCACGGCGGCGATCCCAACACGCTCAACTCCAACGACGAATCGCTGCTGTACGTGGCCTACCTGCGCGGGCAATGGCAGAACGTGCAGTTGCTGGTCCAGCGCGGCGCGCGCGTCAACGACGGGCTGTACTCCACGCTCAACGACAAACCCGGCCACAACACCGTATTGAATTGGTACGCCAGCCTGGGCAACTTCGATAAAGCCTATTGGCTGTTGCAGCACGGCGCCGATCCCGCCCTGAAGCTGCGCGCCTCCGACGATCCGAAGTTCGCGGACCAACGCGAGCGCATGCCGATCCTCGAGGAAATCTTCTGGCTGCCGGTAAAACCCCATATGGTCGAATGGCAGCGCAAATGCCAGATGTTCGCGCTGGCACGCGGCCTGAAACCGCCGCCGATGCCCGAGGCCATCAAGTTCAGCCGCAAGGGCCTCGGCCTGCCGACCGAGGAAAAAGACATTCCGCTGCCGACGCTGGAGGAAGCCAAGCGTGCGCAGGCCTCGGCACCGACGCAGTCGCCCGCGCCCACTCCCACACCTGCCCGCTGACGCAGTCGGTGGCGCGCCAGGCGCGCGCCGCGCGCTCAGTCCGCCGATGCCTCCAGGGCATCGGCCAGACGCTCCACCGCGATCACCGTCATCTCCCCCACCCGCCCGCTCTTGGGCGCATTGGCCTTGGGCACGATCGCGCGCTTGAAGCCGTGGGTCGCCGCTTCCTTCAGCCGCTCCTCGCCGTTGGGCACCGGGCGGATTTCGCCGGACAGGCCGACCTCGCCGAAGGCCACGGTCTGCTCGGCCAGCGGCCGGTCGCGCAATGAGGACAACACCGCCAGCAGCACCGGCAGGTCGGCCGCGGTTTCCTGCACGCGGATGCCGCCGACCACGTTGACGAACACGTCCTGGTCGCCGACCCCGACCCCGCCGTGGCGGTGCAGCACCGCCAGCAACATCGCCAGCCGGTTCTGCTCCATGCCGACGGCGACCCGGCGCGGGTTCGACAGCGGCGAGGAATCCACCAGCGCCTGCACCTCGACCAGCAGCGGCCGCGTGCCCTCGCGGGTCACCATCACGCAGCTGCCCGGCTGCGGGCTGCGGCTGCCGGACAGGAAGATCGCCGAGGGGTTGGGCACCTCGCGCAGGCCCTTGTCGCCCATCGCGAACACGCCCAACTCGTTGACCGCGCCGAAGCGGTTCTTGAACGCGCGCAGCACCCGGAAGCGGCTGCCGCTTTCGCCTTCGAAATACAGCACCGCGTCGACCATGTGTTCGAGCACGCGCGGGCCGGCGATGCCGCCCTCCTTGGTCACGTGGCCGACCAGGAACACGGCCGTGCCGGTCTCCTTGGCGTAGCGCACCAGCCGCGCCGCGCTTTCGCGGACCTGGCTGACCGAGCCCGGCGCGGCGCTGAGCTGTTCGGTCCACAGGGTCTGCACCGAATCGGCCACGATCAGCGCCGGCTTCATCTTCACCGCATGCTCGAGAATGCGCTCGACTCCGGTTTCGGCCAGCGCGTGCACGCCGTCCAGCGGCAGGCCCAGGCGCGCACCGCGGCCGGCGACCTGAGCCAGCGATTCCTCACCGGTCACGTACAGGCCCGGCAGGGTCTGGGCCATGCGCACGATCGCCTGCAGCAGCAGGGTCGACTTGCCGATGCCCGGATCGCCGCCGACCAGCACCACCGCGCCGTGGACCAGGCCGCCACCGAGCACGCGGTCGAACTCGCCGATGCCGGTACTGACCCGCGATTCCTCGCCGTGCTGTACGTCCTTGAGCGCGGTGACCGCCGGCGCGTCGGCGCGGCCGGCCCAGCTGCTGCGCCGGGTCGCGGCGACCCCGCCGCCCTTGGCCGCGGGCTCGACCACGAACTCGCTGAGCGTGTTCCAGGCCCCGCATTCGCCGCACTGGCCCTGCCACTTGGTGTGGTCGGCGCCGCATTCTGAACAGACATAGGCGGTGCGCGCCTTGGCGGCGGGCTTGCTGGCGGGTTTGGACATGGGGGGCGCTGTGCGGAAACCGGCCTGCACTGTACCGGGACGGCGTCGCAGCGCGCGAGACCGGACGGCCGAAAGGCGCGTAAGCCGATGCCGCGCCAGCAGGTAGGACTCCGCCCTGCCCGGCCTTATCCAGATGAATGCAGCGCGGGCACCGACCGCTACGGCGCCACGCGGAACCTCAAGCCGCCAACGGCCGGTGATGCTCCGGGTACAGCGCCGGCAGCCAGCGCTGCGGCGTCGCCAGCAGCCCCGGCACATCGGCGCGCGGCACGATCCCGTAGCCACGCGCGTCGATATCGGCGGCGATGCTGCGCCAGTCCAGGCGCGGCGCGGCCATCGTGCTCTCGATGGTCCAGCCGAAGCGCAGCGCACCCAGCGCGAACATCTCGTCCAGCGGCAACGGCCGCCCCGCGGGTGCGACCACGTAACCTTCCTCGTCGCCGACCACGAACACGTCCACACGCATCTATTGTCTCCTCAGCCTACCGCGCCAGAACGGCCTCGCCGCTCGATGGCGCGCCATGGTGGCGATCGCGCAAGAAAAATTTCGTGAAAGAATGATGGCGGAACGGTGAATCGTAGGCGCGGGCGCGCACTGCACTACAGAACGATCCGTTATCGGCGCATGCGATTCGCGCAGCCCCGCCTCAGGCCGCTTCGAGGCGGCTGAGCATGCGCCGTACGACCAACGCCAGGGTGCGCCGCGACGTCTCCATCGCCACCAGATAATCGCCCGGGCGCTCCTGCCCCATCACGTGCTTGGCGGCGTTGACCGTGTCCAGCACCAGCACCGCGCCATCGGCGCCGACCATGTCGCTGAGCGTGCGCCGGTGCGCGTCGAGACGGCGTTCGATCTCGTAGTCCAGTCCGCGTCCCGCCCGCGCGATCGCACGCGCGAGCGTCGCGTCCAGGTGCTGGAACTCGCCTTCGATCTGCGCGGATGTGTAATGCATGGGCGGCGATTCCTGTGAGGGCGCGTCGGCGACGACGGGCGACGAGACTAGGCAGCGCTCGTCTCACCGGATGACACTGCAACGGCGGCGGGCACTTAGGCGATTGCGTATGTGACCCGGGAAGCGTGGGCAGGTTCCGTGGCGCGGCAGGCGGCGGTTCAGACGCGCGTCACGATGAGGCGCGACGGCGCTCGACCTCATGCAATGCTGCGACGCAGCCATGAATGATCTCGGCGGTCGAGCGTCGCGCCGACTCCAGGCCCTGCGCTACGCAAGCGCGCCACCGTCGCCGGTGTCCGTGCGTCTGGTTGGGCCCGTGCATTCATGGACGATCGATGGAGAACAATTCGGCGCAGACCGGTAGTGCATCACAGTTCGCAGGCGCCACAGCCTTGCGGACCGTCGTGTTCGGCGCGTTTGGAGCGGTCTGAAGATATCCATACCGCTCATTTGACAGCCGTTGAGGCGCCTGTTTAGAGTGCCGGGGCGGTACCTCTTGAGGTGCGTCGCCGATGCGAGTCGGTTCGCGATGAGAGGCCGCGAGGCTCGAAATCGGTGTCCCGTGCGACAGCCCTTCGCCATTGGAACTGCTGTCCGCTGGACGACATCAGCACTCAAGGAGGATCCGCAATGCAAAGCAACGACATCGTCTCGGCTTGGCTCACCGGCGCCAACAGCGCCGACGGCTACATGAATCCGGCGGGACCGCTGTTTATCGAAGGGGAAGTCGCTGTCGATGACGCGATGAGGTCGCCCCTGACGCACTCCACGTCGATATCGACTTGCCCGAGCGGGCGCTGCTACTGCTGCATCTGAGGCAGTCACGCAGTCATCGGCGCGCACCCCAGCCGGGTTGCGCGTCGTCTCGGCGCCGTCCACGCGCCGCACACTCGAATCCCAAGCCGGTGCCGCAATGACCGAAAGCCGTATACACGAGGGCTTCGGTCCGATCATCGATCACTTCACCGCCGCTGCGCGCGACGCGTTCGAAACCCGGCTTGCCGCCTTGTCCGCCGGCATCGACGCCCAGGAATCGGAACTGGTCCGCGCGGCTTTGACCCAGGCCTTGTACGAGAACGCGCGGCTCAAGCTCAATCGCGTCCTCCTGCTCGAACTACACGCCGCGAAGCTGGGCGGCGAACTCACCGCCGAAGACGAGCCCGGCCGCTTCGCACAGTTCGTCGCCAAGACGCTGCGCAGCGAATTCACCGAACTCCTGCATCACCGTTATCCGCCGCTGCTGGAGCGCCTGCAGCGCGCGCTGGGCCAACAATGCGCCGCCATCGAAACGCTGGTGGCGCGCCTGATCGCCGACCGCGCGGCGCTGGCCGAATTACTGGGTGCGGCGCCTGGACGCTTGATCAAGCTCAGTCTCGGCCAAGGCGACCTGCACGACGGTGGCCAGACCGTGGCCCGGCTCACATTCGAAGCCGGACAGGTCATGTACAAGCCGCGTTCGCTGCGCATCGACGCGGTATTCGATGAATTTCTCGCCCACATCTTCGAAGGCGCGTTGCGCATCCGCGTGCCCGCCGTGCTCGACCGTGGCGACTACGGCTGGGCCACCTTCATCGAACATCGCTATTGCGAAAACGACGACGAATTGCGCGTCTTCTATCGTGGCCTGGGCCACTGGCTGGCGGTGCTGCGCCTGCTCGGCGGCACCGACATCCACCTGGAGAATCTGGTCGCCGCAGGCCCTGTACCGACGGTGGTCGATGTCGAGAGCCTGTTCGCCGCCGCCCATCCGGTGGCGCCGTCGAATTACGGCCGGGCCTACGATCTCGCCCAAACGCTGATCCTGAGTTCCGTGCTGCGCACCGGCATCGTGCCGTTCCGTTCGCGGGCCCTGGGGTTCGGCCGCGCCGACCTGTCCGCCGCCGGCTCGCTGCCGGGCGAACAGCCGCAATTGCAGGTGCCCGTCATCGCCGACGACGGCACCACCGCCGCGCGGGTGGAGCTGGTCGAAGCGGACATGGCGACCTCGCAAAACCATCCCAGCCCGAATCCCGATGTGTCGCGCTATTGGGACGACATTACCGACGCCTTTCTCGAGGCCTCGCTGCGGCTGCGCGAGCTCGATGCGGAGGGCAGGCTGGTGCCCTTGCTGTCCGCATTCGAAGGCTGCCGGGCACGCGAGGTCAGGCGCGCGACCCAGATCTACGTGGAGATCGGCCGCATGCTCTGGCATCCGGCATCGTTGCACGAGGAAGCCAAGGCCATCGAGCGCGCACGCACCTTGTTTTCCGGCAGCACCGCGGGCATGGCCCCAACGCAGCAGGAAATCGCCGGCGAAATCGACGACTTGCGCTATGGCGACATACCGATCTTCGTCGTGTCGCTGACGCCCGAGCGCATTGCCGAAACCCTCGACAACTGGCGCACAATGCGGATCGAGCTTGAGGAAATGACCATCCGCAGCTCGCTGGTCGTCACCCAGCTCAACAGCGGTACCGACGGACCGGGCCAACGCGACAGCCGCTCGCATTTCGCCCGCCGTCCGCATCGCGACAAGCTCGACCAACGCAGGCGCAAGCTGGCCGCCGAAACCACCGAACGCCTGCTGCGACTCGCCGTGCGCGGCGAAGATGGCTCGGTCACCTGGATCACACCGGAAAGCTTCGGCGACAAGGGCTGGCACGTGCAGCCCTTGGGCGCGGACGGTTATTTCGGCCTGGGCGGCGTGGCCGTCGCCTTGGCCGGCTATCGCCATGAAGTCGAAAACGGACGCGCCGACCCGGTAGCGGGTGTCGACGAGGCGCTTGAAGGTGCCCTGCTCGCCTTGCAAACGTTTATCGACGCCGAAGCGCCGGCAACCGTGGGCGGCTTCACCGGCGATGGCAGCCGCATCTGGGCCTGGCTGGTTCTGCACGATCTGCTCGGGCGCCCAGAACTGCTCGCCAACGCCTGCGCTTGCGCGGCGGCGCTGGAGCGAAAGGGCTTCGAGGACGACCGCAGCCTCGACATCACCGATGGCAGCTGCGGCGCGATCGCGCCCCTGCTGGGCCTGGCCGAGGCGACCGCCGATCCGTGTTGGCTGGCGCTGGCTGCGCGCGCCGCCGCGCATCTGGAATCGAAGGCGCGCACCGACGAACAGGGAACCTATTGGCAAACGCTGGAGCTTGCCGATCCGATCGGCGGCTTCGCCCACGGCGGCTATGGCATCGGATGGGCCCTGGCCCGTCTGGCGCGCACCGACGCAGGCAGCCAGGCCGAACGCCGGCGCTGGAACGAACTCGCCGTCGCCGCATTCGCGTTCCAGGACTCGCTGTTCGACGCATCGGCCGGCAACTGGCGCGACATTCGCATCAAAGACGCCGTCAACTTCCCTACCTGGTGCAACGGCGGCGTCGGGATCGGTCTGGCGGCCGCCGATCTGTACGCGCGCAGCGGCGATCCTCGCGATTTGCGCGACATGCGTCGCGCGGTGGCGGCGTCGCGCGGGCAATGGGGATTTACCCATACCCTGTGCCATGGCGATTTCTCGCTATGGGAACTGCTGGTGCGCGCATCGATGCTCGACCCGGATGCCTCGGCCATCGACCACGACGAAGCGACCGCCCAAGTCGTCTCGGCGATCGAGGAACACGGCATCGTCGGCGGCATCACCCGCCAGGCGTTCACCCCCGGCCTGATGACCGGCCTGGCCGGCGCGATTCATGGCCTCAATCGCATGCACCCCGATTGCGACCTGGCCTCGCCGCTGCTGCTGGAATGCAAGCGGACCGCCGCGCCGAAAGCGAGCGTGGCGACGACGCTGGAGGCGCTTGCGATCTCGTAGGCGGCGAGCGCCGGTTCCAGCCGAAAGCGGACTACGTGGCGATGCGTCGATGCCCGAAAACGACGAAGCCCCGCATCGCGGGGCTTCGGAAAGACGGTGCCGGCAACGGCTCCATGCGCACGACTATCCCATCGCCTTGCGATGCTCGGGTTGCTCGTTCGTCTGCGCGGCCGCCAGCTGGGTCTGCGCCTGCGGTTGGGCCTGGGTTTGCACCGCGACGGTCGCGGCGTCCTGTTCGCGCACCCCGCGCGCCTGGTTCTCGCTGACCATCGCGTAATTCGGACCGGACGGCCCCTTGCTGCCGTCGAACACGAACACATTGCGATCCGGATTGCCGCTGGCGTCGACGATGGGATGGCCGGGTTGGATCCAGGTCACGCCGTCGAAGCCTTTCTGCTTCGCGCCCGCGTACAGATTGGCCGCCAGCTGGTCGTCGGCCATGCCGTGCGTGCGCATCGCGGCGACGACCTGCTGGTACATCGGATCCTCGCGCATGCGTGCGACGTTCGGGTCCAGCGCGGCCAGCGCGGTGCGGGCCTCGCCGGGTGCCGCATCGGGCGTGCGCAGACTGGCGTGGCTGTCGGTGGATACGGTGCCCGGCGTCGGCAGCTTCGGGCCGATCACATCCTCCGGCGACAGGCCGTGCTGGCCCACGCGCACGCGGTCGCTCCATTCCAAGTTGCCGCTGCTGTTCATCAGCACCAGCTTGCCCTGATCGAGCGACTGCCCGATCAGATTGGCCAGTTGCTCCGGCGTGGCATTGCGGTTGGCGGCGCCGATCTGGTTGCCGATGGAATTGTTGTACAGGTCCATCGCCTCGCGATTGGCCCAGTTGCCGGGCAGGCCTTCGTGCGCGGTGGTGAAGGCCTTGCCCCACTCCGGCCCGTACTCCTGCGCCAGCCGCGCACTCCAATAAGCGTGCCGGAACGCGTCGCGATGACCGTCGTTACCCTGCCACTCGCGCGCGCGGTCGGCGGGAACCCCGGCCGGCACCGCATTGTCCGGAAAGCGCCGCTCGCCCTCGGCGAAGGCCTCGCGCGCGATATCGCGGAAGCCGCTCAGACCGGCCAGCCCGCGATCGCGGGTGAGGCGATCGAGCAAGGCGCCCTCGGTCTTGGTCATCTGCCGGCCGTCGGTGAACGGGATATCGATCGCACCGAACGCCCGGGGATGGTAGGTGATGACCTCGTCGTCGGCGACCTGGTAGTTCGTCCGAATGTCGTTGAGGTTGGGACGTGGATCCGCCATCGCGCTCTCCTTTTCGCTTGCGTTTCGTTCGCTACCGCGCGATCGCGCGCGCCGCGCGCTTTATCTGCGCGCCCAACGGCGCGATGCCACGCGCCCGTCCTGGTAGCGGACCTCGTAATACTCTTCGTCGATGCCGGCATCGGAAACGCCGAGTTCGTAGATGTCGACGCCCGTCGCCGCATTGCTGGAGTCCGGCTCGCCGAGCAGGCCGATCACGTCCTCGCGCGGCATGCCGTCGGCGACCAGCTTCGCCAGCGCGGGCACCATCGAACCGCGTTGGTTGTCCAGCGGCTTCGCGCCGCGTTGCGATTTCCAGGCAGCCGAATCGAAGTTCGTGGTCTCTTGCATGGGGCACGCCGATAGTAGGAAGGGAATCAACAGAACGCCGATTCGCGCTCGCTGCAGCGCGAGGCGGGGCGAAACCCCCAAGGTGATCGATGGCTTGCTCATGAACCGTCCCTGGAGTGGCTGGCGTCCGATGGCGCGAGCCTAGCACGGCCATTGCTGGTCCTCGTGAAACCGTGGGACCTGCGCGTTCGACGCGGCTTCGCCGCCAATCCTGGGTTGGGTTCGACAGGGATGGCGCAGCGCGGCCGCGCCAATATCCATCAGGCGTCGCGCAGCGGCAGCGTGAGCACCACCTCAAGCCCACCGCCCGCGCGCCGGGCCGCGACGACCTGGCCGCCGTGCATTTCCATCGCGCGCCGGGAGATCGCGAGCCCCAAACCGGCTCCATGGACGGGTTCCTGGCCTTCGACTCTGGTGAAAGGTTGGAATATCGACTCCAGCATGTGCTCCGGCACGCCTGGCCCGCGATCGCTCACGACCGTCTCGAGTACGCGCCCATCGCCGACGATTCTGCTGCGCACTTCCACCACCGCGCCTTCCGGGCTGAACTTCACGGCGTTTCGGATCACGTTCTCGAACGCCCGGTAGATGAGATCGCCGTTGACGTCCGCGACGAACTGGCCGGGCGCCTCGATCACCAAGGAACGCGACGACGCCCGCGCCTCGAAGTCGGCATCTTCCGCTATCGCATACAGCAGTTCGATGACATCGACGCGCTCGCGTGCCGCCACTCCTGCCTCCATGCGATGCAGCGTCAACAACTCCTCGATCAGGGCGTCGAGCCGTTCGCCCTCGCGCCCGATACGGCCGATCATCGCCTCGCTCTGCGCGGGATCCTGTCTCAGAAGGCCGATCGCCGCCTGGATGCGCGTCAACGGCGAGCGCAGCTCATGGGAAATGTCGTGGAGCAGGACCTTGCGCGATTCGGTGAGTTGCTGCAGCCGTACCGCCATGCGGTCGAAGTCGTGCGCAAGATCGGCGATCTCGTCGCTACGGCGCCCCATGAGCGGTTGAACCCGAGTGTCGAGGTGGCCTTCGGCGATCCGGCGCAACGCCCAACGCAAGTGCTGCAGTGGGCGAGACAGATACCACGCCAGCGCCAGCCCGGTGACGAGAATCGCGACTCCCGCCGACACCAGGGGCGCTACCGGCAGGACACCGATACGCGCGATGCCATCGACGGACGGGGGCGGACCCCGACCGGTGAGCTGAAAATAAGTAGCCACACCGGCGATCGACAAGATCATGCATACCCACAGCGCAAGCAACAGCTTCCAGAACAGGCGCCCGGGTCTCCACTTGTACATCTCAGTCCTCCAGCAGTTGGTATCCCAACCCTCGCACGCTTTGGATCCAGGATTGGCCATCCGGGCGCGCGCCCAGCTTCTGACGAATGCTGCTGATGTGCACGTCGATACGGCGATCGAAGCGAGCCAGCGGGCGGTCGAACGCCTGTAAGGAAATGTCCTGTTTGCTGACCAGCCGACCGGAATGCCGAGCGAGCACTTCCAGCAAGCGAAACTCCGTGCCGGTCAGTTCCAGCGCCGCGCCGCGCCAGGCCGCCCGCCGGCTGCCCGGCCACAGCGTGAGGTCCCCAACCCGCAACATGCGTTGCAAGCTTGCGCCGCCTGGCGACCCGCGGCCTTCCGCACGCCGCAGAATCGCGCGTATGCGCGCCACCAGTTCACCGGGCGTGCAAGGCTTGGGCACGTAGTCGTCGGCGCCCATGTCGAGCCCGACGATGCGATCGATGTTGTCGCCGCGCGCGGTGAGCATGAGGATGGGCACTGCGCTGGCGGCGCGTATCCGACGCAATGCCTCGATGCCCGATAGGCGCGGCATCATGATGTCCAACACGACCAGCGCGTAGTCATTGGAGATCGCCTGGGACACCCCGGCTTCACCGTCCTGGACGGTGGTCACCTCGAATCCTTCTCGCGCCAAGTACTGCGAGAGCAGCGAGGTGAGATCGACATCGTCGTCGACGAGCAGGATCTTGATCATGCGGGCAGTATCCATCCCACGACGCCGAAAAACACTCGTTTCCCCGGCTATTTACCCAACTTAACCTCCCCGAACGGCAGCCAACGGTTCGGGATTCTAGGATGCGTCGACACTTTCCCAGGTCTTGTGCGCATGCAGGCAGTTGTCCTTCGCCGCGCCGCGGCGACGGTGAGCCTGAGTCTAGCGCTCGCCTCCTGCGCGGTCGGCCCCGATTATCGCGAACCGGTTCCGCAAGCTCCGTCTTCCTGGAACGCGGAACTGCCGCATGCGGGCAACGTAAGCGCCATCGCCGAGTGGTGGCGCCAGTTCGACGACCCCGTGCTTGAACGCTTGATCGCGACCGCCGAGGCCGACAGCCCGTCCCTGGCCAAGGCCTGGGCCAACATCGAAAAGGCGCGCGCCGCACTATCGTCCGCAAGCGCCGGCGGTCGTCCCTCGGCGACGGCGAGGGGCTCCGCCGCCCGCGGCACCCAGTCGCAGGGCGGCTCGGACCAAGTCGCCGACACCCGCAGCCACGGCCTGGATGCCTCATGGGAACTCGATCTGTTCGGCAAGATCCGCCGCGGCGCCGAGGCCGCGCAGGCGCGTGCTGACGCCCGGGTTAGCGATTGGCATGAAGCCCGCGTTTCCTTGGCCGCGGAAGTGGCCGACACCTACGTGCAACATCGCGCCTGCGTGCTGCTGGCCGAAGCGTACGAACGCGAGTCGGCGTCCACGATGCAGACGGAGCAGGCCACGACCTCGCTGGTCCGGGCCGGCCTTCGGTCTCCATCCGACGGCAGCCTGGCTCGCGCGGCCTCCGCCAGCGCCCGCTCCAGCGTGGTCTCGCAGCAAGCCCAATGCGACTTGCTGGTGAAGTCCCTGGTCAGCCTGACCGGAATGAAGGAACCCGACCTGCGTGAGCTGATCACCGGCACCGGAACCGATATCCCGCGGCCCCCGGCACTGGAAGTGGCCAGCGTTCCCGCACAGGTACTGCGGCAGCGCCCCGATCTGGCCTCGCTGGAGCGCGAGCTCGCGGCGACCAGCGCCGAGATCGGCGTCGCGCAGGCCGACCTGTACCCGAGCCTGTCGCTGTCGGGCTCCATCACGGTTTCAGCAAGCGACCTGGCGTCCTCCGCCACGTCCTGGTCGTTGGGCCCGTCCGTGTCTGTGCCGATCTTCGACGGCGGCAGGCGACACGCCGCCGTCGATAGCGCCCGTGCCGGCTTCATCGCAGCCCAGGCTGAGTATCGACAAGGCGTCCGCAACGTAGTGAAAGAAGTCGAACAGGCACTGGTGAACCTTGACAGCGCCGGCCGCCGCGCCGACGACGCCGCGACCGCGGCCCAGGAATACGGTCGCTATTTCCGCTCCACCGAAGCGAGTTGGCGCGTCGGGCGCGACAGCCTGCTCACGCTCGAAGAGGCCCGCCGCAACGCGCTTTCCGCGCAGATCCAGCAGATCGCCCTGCAACGCGACCACGTCGGGTACTGGATCGCGCTGTACAAGGCACTGGGAGGCGGCTGGCAGCCCGGCACGCCCGCGTCCTCGCCGCAGGCGATGGCGCAGCACCCGCAACCCAAAGAGGATTGAATCTTGACTCGGAAGCATCGTATCGGCGCCACCGTCTTGGCGGTGGCGACGGCCTTGGGTGTTGCGCTCTGGCTGCTCCGGCCCGGCGACGAACCCGATTCGGGCACCGGCGCCTCCAGCGCGTTGACCGTCGAAGTGGTCCATCCGGAAAGCCGCGACTGGCCTCAGACCGTGACCGCCAGTGGACCCGTCACTGCCTGGCAGGAGGTCATCGTCAGTCCGGAAACCGGTGGCTTGCGTGTGGCCGATTTGCTCGTCGATGTCGGCGCGAGCGTCAAGCGCGGCCAACTGCTCGCGCAGCTCGCGGACGACAGCGTACGTATGGACTTGCGAAAGCAGGAGGCGGCTCTGGCGCGGGCGCGCGCCGCGTTCGAGCAAGCCGCATCCAACCTCAAGCGGGCGCGCGTGGTGGGCGACAGCGGTGCCCTGTCCGAGCAGCAAATCGATGACTACCGCATCGAAGAGGCCACCGCGCGCGCGTCACTGTCGTCGGCGCAGGCAGACCTGGACAGTACGATACTGAAGCTGCGGCAGACGCGTATCGTCGCCCCGGACGACGGCCTCGTTTCGTCCAAGTCGGCGGTGCTCGGCAATGTGGTCAACGCCGGCTCCGAGCTCTTCCGCCTGGTACGCAAGAGCCGGGTCGAGTGGCGGCCGGAACTGGACGCCCAACAGCTGGGTGCGATCCGCATCGGGCAGTCGGCGAATGCGCTGCTTCCCGGTGGCAAGCAGGCGCGCGGCGTAGTCCGCGAAGTCGGCCCCACGCTCAGCGAAAAGACTGGCCGTGCCACCGTCTATGTCAGTCTGCCGACAGACAGCACGGCCCGCCCCGGCATGTTCGCCAGCGGGACGCTGGAACGGGGCGTCAAACCTGCTTTGACGCTGCCGCAGTCGGCTGTCGTCCCGCGCGACGGCCGCTCTTACGTCTTTGTGGTCGATAGCGCAGGCAAGGTCGCCAGTCGCGTGGTGGAAACCGGACGCCGACGGGGCGACCGCGTCGAGATCCTCACCGCCATCGACGGCAAAACGCGCGTCGTGGCCAGCGGCGGCGCTTTCCTTTCCGAGAACACTCAGGTGACGGTCGTTTCGGCGGATCAAGGCAAGACGAGGACCGCACAGTGAACTTCTCGGCCTGGGCCATCCGCAAGCCCGTTCCTTCGATGCTCCTGTTCATCCTCCTGACCGTGCTGGGCCTGATCGGTTTCCAGCGGCTGGACATCCAGGATTTTCCGGACATGGATCTGCCGACGATCCAGATATCGGCCTCGCTGGAGGGTGCGGCGCCCTCGCAGCTGGAAACCGAAGTCGCCCGCAAGATCGAGGACAAACTGGCCTCGCTGACCCGGCTGGATCACATCAACACCACCATCACCGATGGCGCCGTCAGCATCAGCGTGAGCTTCGAACTGGACAAGGACGGCGAAGAGGCGCTGAGCGAGGTGCGCAATGCGGTGGACAGCGCGCGCGCGGACATGCCGAGCAGCATGCAGTCGCCCACCGTCTCGAAGCTGACCTCCGCGGGCTCGTCGTTGGTGACGTACACGATCGCATCTTCCCGGATGGACGAGCGCGACCTGTCCTGGTTCGTCGACAACAAAATCTCCAAGACCTTGCTGGCGGTCAAGGGCGTGGCATCGGTGGCGCGCGTCGGCGGCGTCGATCGCGAGGTGCATGTCGACCTGGACCCGGCACTGATGGCCGGCCTGGGCGTGACGCCTTCCGATGTCTCCCGTCAACTCAAGGCCGTGCAGAAGGAAAGCTCCGGCGGCCAGGGCATGGTGGGCGGCCAGCGGCAGTCGACCCGCACCATCGCCACCGTCGGCTCGGCCGCCGAAATCGCGGCCATCGCCATTCCGCTCAGCGACGGCCGCTACGTGCGAATGGATCAGATCGCCCGCATCGCCGATACCGACGCCGAAAGGAGCACGCTGGCCTTCCGCGACGGCAAGCCTGTGATCGGCTTCCAGGTCACGCGCTCGCGCGGCTTTTCCGATGTCGGCGTGGCCGACGACGTGCGCTCGGCCGTCGCAAGCTTCGCCGATGACCACCCGGAGGTTTCCGTCGTCGAGGCCAGCAATACGGTAGCGCCCATCGAGGAAAGCTACGAGGGCTCGATGCACCTGTTGATCGAGGGTGCGCTGCTGGCCATCGTCGTGGTCTGGTGGTTTCTGCGTGACTGGCGCGCCACCCTCATTTCCGCCACCGCCTTGCCGCTCTCGATCATCCCGACCTTCCTGATCATGGCTCTGGCCGGCTACTCGCTCAACACGGTGACACTGCTGTCGCTGTCTTTGGTGGTGGGCGTACTCGTGGACGACGCCATCGTCGAGATCGAGAACATCGAGCGCCACCTCAAGATGGGCAAAACGCCGTACCAGGCAGCGATGGAAGCGGCGGACGAGATCGGCCTGGCGGTGATCGCCACGACCTTCAGCCTGGTCGCAGTGTTCCTGCCGACAGCCTTCATGAGCGGCATTCCGGGGCTGATCTTCCGTCAGTTCGGCGTGACCGCGTCGGTCGCGGTACTCGCTTCGCTCCTGGTCGCGCGTCTGTTGACGCCGATGATGGCGGCCTACCTGCTCAAGCCGGCTAAGCCGACCGAGCCGGATCGCGGTCTTGCCGACGGCCCGATCATGACCCGGTACCTGCGCTGGGTACGCTCGGCGCTGGAGCGGCGCAAGACCGCCGTTCTCGGCACCGCCGTGTTCTTCTCCCTGTCCATGGCGGTCATACCCTTGCTGCCCACTGGCTTCATTCCGGCTAAGGACGACGCTCAATCGCGTGTGACCCTGACCCTGCCGCCGGGCAGCACGCTGGACACCACCGCGGCGGCGAGCCAACGTGCGGCGAGGCTCCTGCAGTCGTTGCCGGAAGTGCGCAGCGTCTTCGTCTCCGCAGGCACGGCGACCACCGACGGCGGCTTCTCGGCCAGCGCCATGAGCGACGTCACCAGCGCCACCCTAATCGCCGACCTGGTGCCGCGGGGCGAGCGCGAGCTCAAGCAATCGCAAGTCGAAACCAAGATGCGCGACCTGCTGCGCACGTTGCCCGGCGCGCGCGTCTCCGTCGGCAGCGGCGGCAACGGCGAGACCTTGAGCATTACGCTCGCCAGCGACGATCCCGTGCTGCTGACGTCGATCGCGGACAAGACCGAGACCGAGTTGCGCACGCTCAAGGGCATCGGCAATGTCACCTCCAGCACCGCGTTGCAGCGCCCCGAGATCCAGGTGCATCCCGACGACGCCCGCGCCGCCGATTTGGGCGTCACCTCCGAAGCGCTGGCGGACGCGGTACGGTTGGCCACTTACGGCGACTACTCGACCGCATTGCCGAAACTCAATCTGCCGGAACGGCAGGTGCCCATCCGCGTCCGCATGGATCCTGCCGTGCGCGAGGACATCGGCTCGGTCGCGCAGTTGCGCGTGCAGGGCAGCCAGGGGACGGTCAGCCTCGGCTCCGTCGCCGACGTATCGATGGGAAGCGGCCCCGCCCAGATCACGCGCCTGGATCGATCGCGAAACGTCACCCTCAGCGTGGAGCTGAACGGCCGTTCGATCGGCGAAGTGCAGCAGGAAGCAAAGCGCCTGCCGACCTTGCGCAGCCTGCCCAGCGGGGTCTATCTGGTCGAACAAGGCGAGCTGGAGCGCATGTCCGAGCTGTTCAGCAGCTTCGGAATCGCCATGGCGATCGGCATCTTCTGCATATATGCCGTGCTGGTGCTGCTGTTTCACGACTTCCTGCAGCCGGCCACGATCTTGTGCGCCCTGCCCTTGGCCCTGGCCGGCGCCTTGCTGGCGCTGTGGGTCAGCCAACAATCTTTCTCCATGCCTGCGGTGATTGGCGTGCTGATGTTGATGGGCATCGTGACGAAGAACTCGATCCTGCTGGTCGAGTACGCCATTCTGGCGCGGCGCGAACGCGGCATGGCACGGCTCGAAGCGCTCATAGATGCCTGCCACAAGCGCGCGCGCCCGATCGTCATGACGACCATCGCGATGGGTGCCGGCATGCTGCCCAATGCGCTCGGCGTGGGTGCCGAGCCCAGCTTCAGGCAGCCGATGGCCATCGTCGTCATAGGCGGTTTGCTCACCTCGACGGTGCTGAGTCTGCTGGTCATTCCGGTGGTCTTCACCTACGTCGACGACGCGCTGGAGTGGGGCCGCCGGTGTTTCTCGAAGGCACCCGCCCGCCAGCCGGGTCGCCCGAACCCCGCCTAGCCGACCGGCGGCCATCCGCACTCGGATGGCCGCGTACGGGAGCGTGTCCGCGTCGGCCAGCGCCGTGCCGCTCGGCCGTTCGGTCCTGGCCACCCGAACGACAAGGTTCGCGCGTATCGATTTCCTGTACCGCAGCTGTCGACCGTGCGGGCTTTACACCCGCTTACCCAACTAGACAGTGGCGAACCGTACTTGACGCACGCTTCGGCGAGTCTGTCGATTCCACACCAATGCCTTCGCGCCCGATGATCGCGGCTTCCAACTCCACTCAGATCCCCGTATTTCCCATCGACGGCCCATCCATCGAAGCCGCCCGCCGTCCGCGAAGCGCGACCTCGTTCGTGCATGCCCCAGCACCCGGTGCGGAGCTGCACGACGACCCGATCGACCAATGGTGGCGCCGGTTCCGCGATGCCGCGCTGGACACCCTGGTGGATTGCGCATTGCAATACAGCCACGAAATTTCGGCGGCGCAGCTGAAGCTGCAAGCGCATTGGCCACAGTGCGTGGCCCTAGAAGCCCCGTCCGACGCGGACGCGCCGGACGCTCGATCGCTCGCGCAGTTCCACCAGGCGTGGCAGGCCCTGTCGGAGTTCTACGCCACGCAAGTCCGGCTCATAGCCGATGTGGCGCGCCGCCATTTCACCTTGCTGATGCTGCGCGAGCGTATCGCCGCGGTCGAATTCTCCCTGCACCGCCTGCGCGTGGCGCTGGAACGAACGCGCCATGCCTCCGGTGGGCCGCAGGACTCGTCCCGGCAGCTGCCGTCCGTGCTCGCCGAAATCCACGCGCTGCGAATTCGCCTGCGCCAGGAATACGACTCGACCGTCATCGCATTGGCCAGAACTTTGGGCGAGCCGCTTTCGATCACCTTCGCGCGCATGGGCACCGGCTTTTTGCCGGCAGCTGCCGCGCAGCCCCCGAACCCCGGAAGTCCGGAGAATCTGCCCCACCGCCGCCCGGATATCAGAGCGGCCTTCCATGCCGTGCAGGCCCGGCGCTCGCTCGAATCCAGCCCGGACGCGATAGGCGTCCGCGAGGCTAGGTTGGCACACGAGCGCGCAACCGCCGATGCCGTATCGCAAGTCGAATCCGCCCTATTGAAACTGTCTTCGCGCTGCGAGGAGCTGACGCCGGTCAGAGCCGCCGCGCTGAACTTGGAGAATCTTCTGACGCGCGTCCAGGATCTCGACCTTCCGACCATAGGTTGGTGGCTTCAACTCGAACGCTCGCGTTACTCACGCCAGGACGATGAGATCATTGCCCGCGGCGACACCTACCTCTCCTTGGTCGATCTGTTCGAGGCCCTGGGAGGCGGATGGTCCGTCGAAGCGATGGCCGGTTCCCCGTACGAAGGCGAGCAGGTCCTTTGATGCGCCGTAACGGTCCGCGCGACCTGATGGTCGCCTGCATGGCGTTTTCCCTCATTTCCCTGTCGGCTCGCGCCCAAACCCCATCCGTCGCCGATCCAGTGGCCGACATGACGGATGAAACATTCGTGGTGTCCGATATCCGTGTCGATGGCCTTCGACGCATCGCGGACGGTACGCTGTTCACCTACCTGCCGATCGAACGCGGCGACACCATGGACGGCGCCAAGGCCGGCGATGCGATCCGCGCGCTGTACAAGACCGGCTTCTTCGAAGACGNTGTTCACCTACCTGCCGATCGAACGCGGCGACACCATGGACGGCGCCAAGGCCGGCGATGCGATCCGCGCGCTGTACAAGACCGGCTTCTTCGAAGACGTGCAGATCGGCCGCCAGGGCAGCATCGTCGTGGTCACCGTGACCGAGCGTCCGGCGATCAACAAGCTGACCCTGACCGGYAACAAGGACATCAAGAGCGAAGACCTGCTGCGCGGCCTCAAGGAAGCCGGCCTGGCCGAAGGCGACACCTTCGACCGCCTGGCCCTGGACAAGGTCACCCAGGARCTCACCAAGCAGTACAACAACCGCGGCAAGTACAACGTCGAGATCACCCCGACCGTCGCCCGCCTGGACCGCAACCGCGTCGACCTGACCATCACGGTCAAGGAAGGCAAGGCCGCCAAGATCCGCCACATCAACCTGATCGGCAACGAGAAGTTCGAGCAGGAAAACATCGTCGACAGCTGGGAATCGCGCGAGCACAACTGGCTCAGCTGGTACCGCCGCGACGACCAGTACTCGCGCGAAAAGCTGTCCGGCGACCTGGAAAAGCTCAACAACTATTACCTCGATCGCGGCTACGTCGATTTCAACATCGAATCGACCCAGGTCTCGATCAGCCCCGACCGCCAGGACATGTTCATCACCGCCGGCATCAGCGAAGGCGACCAGTACAAGGTYTCCAAGGTCGAGGTCACCGGCGACACCGTGCTGCCGAAGGACCAGATCGAGCGTCTGGTGATCGTCAAGCCCGACCAGATCTTCTCGCGCCGCCTGCTCGAGATCAGTTCCGACGCGATCGTCGCGACCCTGGGCAACGTCGGTTATGCGTTCGCGCAGGTCAACCCGATCCCGGACGTGGACCGCGAAGGCAAGACCGTGGCCATCAACATGCAGGTCGTGCCGGGCCCGCGCGTCAACGTGCGCCGCGTSGTGTTCAAGGGCAACACCCGCACCGGCGACGAGGTCATGCGCCGCGAGATGCGCCAGTTCGAAGGCAGCTGGTACTCGCAGGCCGCGATCGA
Organism: Lysobacter sp. Root76; assembly: GCF_001428685.1. Taxonomy (GTDB): domain Bacteria; phylum Pseudomonadota; class Gammaproteobacteria; order Xanthomonadales; family Xanthomonadaceae; genus Lysobacter. The sequence goes on from NZ_LMIK01000001.1 coordinate 470,913, forward strand.
CCGTTCCAAGATCCGTCTGCAGACGTCGATTTCAACATCGAATCGACCCAGGTCTCGATCAGCCCCGACCGCCAGGACATGTTCATCACCGCCGGCATCAGCGAAGGCGACCAGTACAAGGTYTCCAAGGTCGAGGTCACCGGCGACACCGTGCTGCCGAAGGACCAGATCGAGCGKCTGGTGATCGTCAAGCCCGACCAGATCTTCTCGCGCCGCCTGCTCGAGATCAGTTCCGACGCGATCGTCGCGACCCTGGGCAACGTCGGYTATGCGTTCGCGCAGGTCAAYCCGATCCCGGACGTGGACCGCGAAGGCAAGACCGTGGCCATCAACATGCAGGTCGTGCCGGGCCCGCGCGTCAACGTGCGCCGCGTSGTGTTCAAGGGCAACACCCGCACCGGCGACGAGGTCATGCGCCGCGAGATGCGCCAGTTCGAAGGCAGCTGGTACTCGCAGGCCGCGATCGACCGTTCCAAGATCCGTCTGCAGGGCCTGGGCTACTTCGAGACCGTCGACGTCGAGACCCAGCCGGTGGCGGGCAGCAACGACGAAGTCGACGTGGTCTACAACGTCAAGGAAACCACCTCGGGCAGCTTCGTGTTCGGCCTGGGCTTCTCCCAGCTGACCGGCCTGACCACGCAGATCCAGCTGTCGCAGAGCAACTTTCTCGGCAGCGGCAACCGCGTGTCCGTGCAGGCCAGCCGCAACGACTACCTGCAGCGCTACGACTTCTCGTACACCAACCCGTACTTCACCGACGACGGCATGTCGCTGGGCTACAACCTGTGGTGGCGCGAGTTCGACAACTCCGACTACAACACCGCCCAGTACTCGACCACCAGCGGCGCGGCCCAGGTCGTGCTCGGCCTGCCGATCACCGAAACCGACACCGTCTCGGCGATGTTCGGCATCGACAGCAACGAGATCCTGGTGACCCGCGGCGGCACGCCGTTCAGCCTGGTCGACTACATCGACGCCCTCGGCACGCGCACCTTCCACGCCTGGCGCGCGGAGTTCGGCTGGTCGCGCAACTCGCTCGACAACCTGCTGACCCCGACCCGCGGCATGCAGCAGCGCGTCTGGCTGGAAATGACCCTGCCCGGCTCGACCGTCGAGTACTACAAGCTCAACTACAACATCTCCAAGTTCTGGCCGATCTCGCGCCACTTCGTGCTCAACACCCGCGCCGAACTCGGCTACGGCGATAGCTACGGCGACGCGGTCACCCGCGTGATCCCGGACCCGGACGGCGCCGGCCCGCTGACCGGCCGCACCGTCACCGCCGACGGCCTGCCGTTCTTCGAGAACTTCTACGCCGGCGGCGTGCGCTCGGTGCGCGGTTTCACCGACAACACCCTGGGTCCGCGCGAAGGCGCCACCCCGACCAGCAGCTTCACCCAGCCGGTCGGCGGCTCGTTCAAGACCGTCGGTTCGCTGGAAATGTACTTCCCGACCCTGCTGGACACCCCGCAGGCGCGCGTGTCGGCCTTCATCGACGTCGGCAACGTCTACAAGAACTACGACGCCTTCGACGCCGGCGAACTGCGCGCGTCCACCGGCATCTCGCTGATGTGGCGTTCGCCGATGGGCCCGATCTCGATCAGCTACGCCTTCCCGTTGAAGAAGGAGGACGCGGTGTTCAACGCCTCCGGCCAGAAGATCAAGGAAGGCGACGAGCTCGAGCGCCTGCAGTTCACCTTCGGCGGCACGTTCTGACGGCGGCGGTCGCCCCCGGCACCGCCCCGTGTTGACGCCCGACTACACCGCCCGCGAGCTGGCCGAGCGTTTCGCGCTCGGCCTGCGCGGCGACGGCGAGGCGCGCGTGCGCGGCGTCGGCACGCTCGCGCGTGCCGGCGGCGACCAGCTCGCGTTCCTGGCCAATCCCAAATACCGCGGCCAGCTCGCCGACAGCGGCGCCGGCGTGGTGGTGATGCGCGAGGACGACGCCGAAGCTTACGCCGGCACCGCCCTGATCGCGCGCGACCCCTACGTCGCCTTCGCCCATCTGGCCGCCCTGTTCGAGCCGCGCCCGCTGCGCGAGCCCGGCATCCACCCTTCCGCCGCGATCGACCCCAGCGCCCAGGTCGCCGACGACGCCCACATCGGCGCCTTCGTCAGCATCGGCGCGCGCAGCCGGGTCGAATCCGGCGCCAGCATCGGCCCCGGCTGCGTGATCGGCGACGACTGCGTGGTCGGCGCCGGCAGCGAGCTCGTCGCGCGCGTCACCCTGGTCACGCGCGTGCGCCTGGGCCGGCGCGTGCTGGTGCACCCCGGCGCGGTGCTCGGCGCCGACGGCTTCGGCCTGGCCTTCGAACGCCTGCCCGACAGCGAGCCGCACTGGATCAAGGTGCCGCAGCTGGGCGGCGTGTCGGTCGGCGACGATTGCGAGATCGGCGCCAACACCACCATCGACCGCGGCGCGATTGAGGACACCGTGCTCGAAGACGACGTCCGCCTCGATAACCAGATCCAGATCGGCCACAACGTCCACATCGGCGCCCACAGCGCCATGGCCGGCTGCTCGGCGGTGGCCGGCAGCGCCCGGATCGGCCGCTACTGCATGATCGGCGGCGCCGCCGGCGTGCTCGGCCACCTGGAAATCTGCGATCGGGTCACGGTCACCGCCATGAGCCTGGTGACCAGCTCGATTCGCGAGCCCGGCGAGTATTCCTCGGGCACCCCGTTGATGGACAATCGCAGTTGGCGCAAGAACGCCGCCCGCTTCAAGCAGCTCGACGCGCTCGCAAGGCGTGTGGCGGCTGCCGACAAGGAACCGAAATGAGCCCTACCGTGCAACTCCCGATCGATGTCCCCGCGATCCAGAACCTGCTGCCGCACCGCTACCCGTTCCTGCTGGTCGACCGCGTGGTCGAGTTCGAGCCCTTCAAGCGCGTGCTCGCGTACAAGAACGTGACCGCCAACGAACCCTTCTTCAACGGCCACTTCCCCGGTCACCCGGTGATGCCGGGCGTGCTGGTGGTCGAGGCCCTGGCCCAGGCCGGCGGCATCCTGACCCAGCTGTCGACCCAGTCCAGCGCCGACGGCCGCCTGTTCTACCTGGTCAAGATCGACGGCGCCAAGTTCGTCAAGATGGTCGTCCCCGGCGATCGCCTGGAGCTGGACGTGACGGTCAAGCGCGTGATCCGCAATGTCGCCATCTACACCGGCATCGCCCGCGTCGACGGCGAGCAGGTCGCCTGCGCCGAGATCGTCTGCGCCGAGGCCAAGGCCTGAACCGCGTGAGCAAGATCGTATGAGTGAGCCGACCTCCTCCAGCGCGATCCATCCCAGCGCGGTGATCGAGCCGGGCGCCAGGCTCGGCGCCGGCGTGCGCGTGGGCGCCTTCAGCTACATCGGCGACGAGGTCGAGATCGGCGACGGCACCGTGGTCGGTCCGCATTGCGTGATCCGCGGTCCGACCCGGATCGGCCGCGACAACCACTTCGTCGCCCAGTGCGCGATCGGCGGCGACCCGCAGGACAAGAAGTTCGCCGGCGAACGCACCGAACTGGTGATCGGCGACCGCAACACCTTCCGCGAATTCGTCACCGTCAACCGCGGCACCGGCAACGGCGGCGGCGCCACCCGCATCGGCGACGACAACTGGCTGCTGGCCTACGTCCACGTCGCCCACGACTGCGTGGTCGGCAACCAGTGCGTGTTCTCCAACAACGCGACCCTGGCCGGCCACGTCGCGGTCGGCGACCACGTCATCCTCAGCGGCTTCGCCGGCATCCACCAGTTCTGCCGGATCGGCGCGCACGCCTTCATCGGCATGGGCGCGTTCGTCAACGGCGACGTGCCGCCGTTCGTGATGGTCGCGCAGGACGGCTACGGCCGCCCGCGCGGCATCAACAGCGAAGGCCTCAAGCGCCGCGGCTTCGACGCCGAGCGCATCGCCGCGATCAAGCGCGCCTACCGCGCCCTGTACATGTCCGGCACCTCGCTGGAAGAAGCGCGCGGCAAACTGATCGCGCTGGCCGGCGACAGCGACGACGTGCGCGCGCTGCTGGCCTTCATCGACGCCGGCGAGCGCCCGCTGCTGCGCTGAGCATGGCCGCGGCCGTACATCGCCTGCGCATCGGCGAGGCCGTCGCCGAAGACCGCATCGACGGCCGGCCGCAGCGCTGGGCGGTCACCGAACTGTTCATCGACGAACGCCCGCTGTGCCAGTGGCTGGGCATCGCCCGCGACCTGCGGCGCCACGGCACCGATCTCGACCCCGAACTGCCCCCGCCCGAGCGCGAGCTCGGTCGGGACGCGTTCCTGGGCCGCATCCCGGCGCCCAATCAATTCGGCTCCGGTCGCCTGGTCCTGTACCGCTGCCACTGCGGTAGCGACTACTGCGGCGTGATCTCCTGCCGCCTGGAAACGGACGGCGATCACGTGCTTTGGCAGGATGTGACCCATGAGGACGACGATGGCCCCTCGGCAGGGCACAATGCCGCCGACAGCTCAGCCCCCGAGCTGACGCCCGTGGCGCGCTTCGTGTTCGACCGCGCGCAGTACGAGCAAGAACTGGAGCGCCATTTCCCCCGATGAACGCCACCGCCCCCGCTGCCGCCGTCGAAGACATCTTCCCGGCCCCGCCGCCGCCCCCGCTGCGCATCGCCCTGGTCGCCGGCGAGGCCTCCGGCGACCTGCTCGGCGCCGGCCTGATCGCCGAACTCAAGCGCCGTCATCCCGGCGCGCTGTTCGTCGGCGTCGGCGGCGAACAGATGCAGGCCGCGGGCCTGGATTCCTGGTACGACGCCTCCGAACTGGCGGTGATGGGCATCGTCGAAGTGCTCAAGCACCTGCCGCGGCTGCTGAGCCTGCGCAGCGAGCTGCGCAAGCGCGTGCTCGACTGGAAGCCCGACGTGTTCATCGGCATCGATGCGCCGGACTTCAACCTCGGCGTCGAACGCTGGCTCAAGCAGCGCGGCGTCAAGACCGTGCACTACGTCAGCCCCTCGGTCTGGGCCTGGCGCGAGAAGCGCGCGGAGAAGATCGGCCGTTCCGCCGACCGCGTGCTGTGCCTGTTTCCGATGGAGCCGGCGATCTACGAGCGCCACGGCGTCGATGCGCGCTTCGTCGGCCATCCGCTGGCCGACGAGATGCCGCTGCAGCCCGACCGCGAAGAAGCGCGCATGCGCCTGGGCCTGGACGACGAGGCGCCGGTGCTGGCGCTGCTGCCGGGTTCGCGGGTCGGCGAGGTCGAACGCCTGAGCGGCGACTTCCTCGCCGCCGCGGCGCGCCTGCGCGCGGCCGAGCCGCGCCTGAGCGTGGTCGCGCCGATGGCCAACGCCCAGGCCCGCGCCGCCTTCGAGCGCGTGCTGGCCGCGCACCCGGACGCGGCCGCCCTGCGCCCGGCGCTGCACGTCACCGACGGCGGCGCACGCACGGTGATGGTCGCCAGCGACGTGGTCCTGCTGGCCTCCGGCACCGCGACCCTGGAAGCGATGCTGGCCAAGCGGCCGATGGTGGTGGCCTACAAGATCGCGCCGCTGACCTACACCCTGGTCAAAACCTTCGGCCTGCTCAAGACCGACACCTACTCGCTGCCCAACGTGCTCGCCGGCGAGCGCGTGGTGCCGGAGCTGATGCAGCACGACTGCACGCCCGAGAAGCTGGCCCAGGCCACGCTCGCGCTGCTGCGCGACCGCACGCTGGCGGCGGCGCTGCCGGCGCGCTTCGAACGGATCCACGCCAGCCTGCGCCGCGACGCCTCCGCGCGCGCCGCCGACGCGGTCGCCGACCTGCTGCCGACCGGCCATGACTGAGCTCCCAGGCCAGATGACGCTCGACCTGGCCGTGGCGCGCGGCGCGCAACGCATCGCCGGCGTCGACGAAGCCGGACGCGGCCCGCTCGCGGGCCCGGTGGTGGTCGCCGCGGTGGTGCTGGGCCCGGGGCGCACGCCGGTCAACGGCCTGGACGATTCCAAACAACTTAGCGCGCAGCGCCGCGAAGCGCTGTACGCGCGCATCGTCGAACGCGCGCTGGCCTGGAGCGTGGTCTACGTCGAAGTCGACGAGATCGACCGCATCAACATCTTCCAGGCCACCATGGCCGGCATGCGCCGTGCGGTCGAAGCGGTCGCGCACGCCGCCGAACTGGCGCGCATCGACGGCAACGCCCTGCCGCGCGGCCTGCCCTGCCCGGCCGAGGCGCTGATCGGCGGCGACGCGCGCGACCGCGCGATCATGGCCGCATCGATCCTGGCCAAGGTCTCGCGCGACCGCCACATGCGCGAACTGCATGCGCAGTGGCCGCAGTACGGCTTCGACGAACACAAGGGCTACGGCACGCCTGCGCACCTGGCCGCGCTGGCCGCGCACGGCCCCTGCCCGCAGCACCGCCGCAGCTTCGCTCCGGTGCGCGCGGCGCTGACGCCGCAAGCCTTCGCCGAAGCGATCGCGGTCGGCTGAGCGCGGCCTGCGCCACCGCCACAACCTCCACCGACCACGTCTTCGCCGAACTGCCCGGCTAGCGCCACCCGCAAAGCCGCCCGCGGCGCGCGCCTTCCGCGAGCCTTCCACGATCGCGACGACGCCCAGGGAAGTAGCGCTACACTACGCAACAGATCGAGCGGTCTTCGCGGCGACCGCCCGTCGGCTGAACAGCCGCCCCATGCCCTACGTCACGGCGACTTTCCGCAGGCGCGCCCAGGCTTGGCAACCACGCATGCTGCCGCGGCGTCCTTAAGGATGAGGGTCGACGCACTCCGGCCGTGCCCGACGCCCCGCTCCCATGGCCGGCCCCGGAGGTGCACCATGCGCACGCCCCATCCGACCCCGACTTCGCAGCCCCTGCCGTTCGAATCCGATCACGCCGCAGCGTCCACGCCGGAACCGGCGATGGCGCTCACGCCTGCAGCGATCGCCGCCTTCGACGCCCTGGTCCACGAACTCCACCCCGACGCCGCACGCGTCGACGCCACCCGCCTGCAGCGCCTGGCCGCCTGGCTGAGCGCGATGCCGACCGAGCAGGCGCGCGCCGTCGTCGACGAGCGCCTGCAACGCTTGCAGGAGCTGCGCGGCATGCTCGCCGATCCCGACTGGGACTGCGACGAGGCCATGCGCGCGCGCCTGGCCAAGCTGTTCGCCTACATCGAGAACGACGACGGCCTGATCCCCGACCGGATGCCTCTGCTGGGCCTGCTCGACGACGTGCTGCTGATCGAATTGGCCTGGCCGGCCTTCGCCGAGGAGGCCGAGGACTACCGCGATTTCTGCGCCTACCGCGAGGTCAGCCATCCGGACGGCAACGGCGCCGAACTGCGCGCGGCCTGGGTGCGCGAGCGCCTGGACGAGATCGCCCTGTTGCAGCAGCGCGTGCGCATCCACGATTATCACTATGCGCCGGCGTTCCACGCCGCCGAATCGCCGTTCCGGGTGACCTGACGCCCGTGGCGGGCGCGGCCGAACGCGCGCGAAAGCGCAGCGATCGGCGCGCAACGGCAGCGATTCGCGCCATCCGGCGCGGGCGTCGGACGGCGGCCGCGATGTCAAGCCTTGTACCCGGCGGCCGGGCTGCTAACCTGCTGGCTGTCACGCCGGTTGTCGCATGTCCGCACGCTTCGTTCATCTCCACCTGCACAGCGAATACTCGCTAGCCGACTCGACGATCCGCATCGGCGAGCTGGTCAAACGCTGCGCGAGCCTGGGCCAGCCCGCGGTCGCCCTGACCGACATCGACAACCTGTTCGCCACGGTCAAGTTCTACAAGGCCGCCGAAGGCGCGGGCCTGAAGCCGATCATCGGCGCCGACATCGGCATGGCCGACGGCAACGAAACGCCCTCGCGCATGACCCTGCTGTGCCGCGACCGCGGCGGCTACCTGACCCTGTCGCGCCTGCTCAGCCGCGCCTGGCTGGAAGGCCAGCGCATCGACGGGGTGGTGCTGCGCCCGGAATGGCTGCGCGAGGACAACGCCGGCCTGTTCGCCATGGCCGGCCGCCACAGTCTGGGCGGACGCCTGGCGATCGGCGGACGCCACGAGCTGGCCGAGGCCTGGATCGCCGACTGGCAGAGCGTGCTCGACGACCGCCTGCACCTGGAACTGACCCGTACCCGCCGCGACGGCGAGGATGCATTCAACGCCTTCGCCCTGCATGCGTCCAGCAAGCGCGGCCTGGCCGTGGTCGCCAGCAACGACGCCCGCTTCCTCGACCGCGACGGTTTCGAAGCGCACGAGGCGCGCGTGTGCATCGCGTCGGGCCGCGTGCTCGACGACCCCAAGCGTCCGCGCGACTACAGCGAAGAGCAATACCTGAAGTCGTCGGAGGAGATGGCCGAGCTGTTCGCCGACATCCCCGACGCGATCGACAACGCGCTGGCGCTGGCGACGCGCTGCAACGTCGAACTCAAGCTCGGCGAATACGCCCTGCCCGCGTTCCCGGTGCCGAGCGAGCACACCATCGAGAGTTGGCTGCGCAACTCCGCGCGCGAAGGCCTGGAAAAGCGCCTGGAAAAAGCCCCGTTGGCCGAGGGCAAGAGCCGCCAGGACTACGACGAGCGCCTGGAGATCGAGCTCGACGTCATCATCAAGATGGGCTTCCCCGGCTACTTCCTGATCGTCGCGGACTTCATCAACTGGGCCAAGGACCACGGCATCCCGGTCGGTCCGGGCCGCGGTTCCGGCGCCGGTTCGCTGGTGGCCTGGGCGCTGGGCATCACCGACCTCGACCCGCTGCCCTACGACCTGCTGTTCGAGCGCTTCCTGAACCCGGAACGCGTGTCGATGCCCGACTTCGACATCGACTTCTGCATGGACCGCCGCGACGAAGTCATCGACTACGTCGCCGCCAAGTACGGCCGCGACCGGGTCAGCCAGATCATCACCTACGGCACCATGGCCGCCAAGGCGGTGGTGCGCGACTCCGGACGCGTGCTCGGCCATCCGTACGGCTTCGTCGACGGCATCGCCAAGCTGATCCCGAACACCCTGGGCATCAGCCTGGACGACGCGCTCGGCAATTCCGACGCGGCCAAGCAGAACCCGATGCTGGCTTCGGCCGACCTGATCGACCGCTACCGCACCGAAGACGACGTGCGCGACCTGCTCGACCTGGCGCTGAGCCTGGAAGACCTGACCCGCAACGCCGGCAAGCACGCCGGCGGCGTGGTGATCGCGCCCTCGCCGCTGAGCGACTTCTGCCCGCTGTTCGCCGAACACGACGGCGAGGGCCGCGGCAGGAATCCGGTCACCCAGTTCGACAAGGACGACGTCGAAGCGGTCGGCCTGGTCAAGTTCGACTTCCTCGGCCTGCGCACGCTCACCATCATCGATTGGGCGGTGAAGGCGATCAACGTGCGCCGCGCCGCCGCCGGCGAAGCGCCGCTGGACATCACAGCGCTGGAGCTCGACGACAAGCTCAGCTACGAGCTGTTCGCGCGCGGCGACACGGTCGCGGTGTTCCAGTTCGAATCGCGCGGCATGCGCGAGCTGCTCAAGCGCGCCAAGCCCGACACCTTCGAAGACATCATCGCGCTCGCCGCGCTGTTCCGCCCCGGCCCGCTGGGCTCGGGGATGGATCGCGAATGGGTCGACCGCAAGCACGGCAACACCGAAGTCAGTTACCCGCACCCCTCGCTGGAACCCGTGCTGTCGCCGACCTACGGCGTCATCGTGTACCAGGAACAGGTGATGCAGATCGCGCAGGTACTGGCGGGCTATACGCTCGGCGGCGCCGACATGCTGCGCCGCGCGATGGGCAAGAAAAAGCCCGAGGAGATGGCCAAGGAGCGCGCCAAGTTCGAGGCCGGCTGCGCCGAGCGCGGCATCCCGGCCAAGCAGGCCAGCCCGATCTTCGACTTGATGGAGAAGTTCGCCGAGTACGGCTTCAACAAGTCGCACTCGGCCGCCTACGCCCTGGTCGCCTACCAGACCGCCTGGCTCAAGGTGCATTACCCGGCCGAGTTCATGGCCGCGGTGCTGTCCTCGGACATGGACAACACCGACAAGATCGTCGGCTTCCTCGACGAAGCCCGCACCATGGGCCTGGACGTGCTGCCGCCGGACGTGGACGCCTCGGCCTACATGTTCGAAGCCAAGGACGCGCGCACCATCCGCTACGGCCTGGGCGCGGTGAAGGGCGTCGGCCGCGGCGCCTGCGAGGCCATCGTCGATGCGCGCCGCGCCGGTCCCTTCGACGATCTGCTGGATTTCTGCAAACGCGTCGACAGCGGCAAGCTCAACCGGCGCGCCCTGGAAGCGCTGACCCAGGCCGGCGCGCTCGACCGCCTGGGCAAGAACCGCGCGAGCCTGATGCTGCAATTGCCGGAAGTGCTCAAGGCCACCGACCAGCTCGCGCGCGAGCGCGACGCCGGCCAGGTCTCGCTGTTCGGCGGCTTCGAAGCCGCGGCGCCGGCGCTGCACCTGGACCTGTCGGAGGCCGACGAATGGCCGCTGGCGCAGTTGCTGGCCGGCGAACGCGAAACCCTCGGCCACTACCTCAGCGGCCATCCCTTCGATCCCTACCGCGACGAACTGCGCGGCCTGGTCGGCAACGACCTGGGCGAGCTCGACCGGATCTGGGAAAACCGCCCGGAAAGCGCGCGCAGCGGTTGGCGCCCGGAGCTGGAAGTGGTGGTCGCCGGCCAGGTCGTCGGCCTGCGCAAGAAGGGCGACAGCCAGATGTTCGTGCAGATCGAGGACGGCCGCGGCCGTCTGGAATGCGCCTTCTTCGCCGAGACCTACAGCGAATTCGCGTCCATGCTCGCCCGCGACCGTCTGCTGGTCGTGCAGGGCGGCCTGCGCGAGGACGCCTTCAGCGGCGGCTTCGCCCTGCGCGCGCAACGCTGCTGGGACTACTCGCAGGTCTGCGCCAAGCACGCCCAACGCCTGTCGATGCGCCTGGACCTGCGCGTGCCCGGCACCTGGCAGCGCGTCGATGCCCTGCTGGCCAAGAACCGCCCCGGCCAGACCCCGATCCGCCTGGACCTGCTGCGCACCGGCGCGGCCGGCATGCTCGACCTCAACGGCAGCCAGTCGGTGCGTGTGGACGCCGACCTGGTCGGCACCTTGCGCGCCCAGCCCGGCGTGCGCGCGGTCAAGCTGACCCTGGCCAAGCCCTGGGCGAACTGAGCCGCGGCGCGGATTTTCCGCTGCAGAAACCGTCGCTTACGTATCGCAACACCGCGATACGCTACCCAACCCCTCGGTACGGTCGTGGTCGCTGGGCTAGACTGTGCCCCTTTCCGGCCCCGGCCCGAGCATGAATCCGAACTACCTCGACTTCGAGCAGCCCATCGCCGACCTGGAAGCCAAGATCCAGGAACTGCGCCACGCCAACAGCGGGCCGGCGGTCGACATCGATTCCGAGATCCACGCCCTGCAGGACAAGCTGCGCCTGCGTACCGCGCAGATCTTCCGCGACCTCAGCCCCTGGCAGATTTCGCAGCTGGCCCGCCACCCGGCGCGTCCCTACACCCTGGACTACATCCGGGTGTTTTGCGACGAGTTCCAGGAACTGGCCGGCGACCGCGCCTTCGCCGACGACGCCGCCATCGTCGGCGGCCTGGGCCGCATCGATGGCCGCTCGGTGGTCATCATCGGCCACCAGAAGGGCCGCGACACCAAGAGCAAGATCCGCCGCAACTTCGGCATGCCGCGCCCCGAGGGCTACCGCAAGGCGCTGCGCCTGATGAAGATGGCCGAGCGCTTCAAGCTGCCGCTGCTGACCTTCATCGACACCGCCGGCGCTTGGCCGGGCATCGACGCCGAAGAGCGCGGCCAGTCCGAAGCGATCGCGCGCAATCTGCTGGAAATGGCCGAACTCAAGATCCCGGTGATCTGCACCGTGATCGGCGAAGGCGGCTCCGGCGGCGCGCTCGCGATCGGCGTCGGCGACCGCACCCTGATGCTGGAATACAGCACCTACTCGGTCATCACCCCCGAAGGCTGCGCCTCGATCCTGTGGAAGACCGCGGAAAAGGCCAAGGACGCCGCCGAACAGCTGGGCCTGACCGCCAAGCGCCTGTTCGAGCTGGGCCTGATCGACAAGATCGTGCGCGAGCCGATCGGCGGCGCGCATCGCAATCCCAAGCAGATGGCGACCCGGCTCAAGGCCGTGCTGCTGAACGAACTCGACGCGCTGGAACAGATCCCGACCCCGGAACTGCTGCAGCGCCGCTACGAGCGCCTGCGCGGCTACGGGGCGTACGAGGCCGCGTAAGCGCGCGGCCGTCATGAGCGGCTGGCTGAAGGGGATCGTCGGCGCGGCTTTGCTGCTGATCGCGGCGTTCGTGTCGCTGGTTTACGGCATCTATTGGCAGGGTGCGAGCGAGCTTCCCGATGAGCTTCCGCTCGTGCAGCACCGATATCCCGCCGAACTGCATGCGATCTACTGGGTATCGTTAGGCGGCGAAGGCCCGATGCGAGTCGAGCGCCTGGATCCGCTCAAATGGTGCTGGGAGTTCTACCGCGAAATAAGTCGCGCAACGGCACCAGGCCGCCCTGTTGGAGCGGCCTCGTTATCGACCTTCGCAGCGCGCTCGATCGCGTCCAACCCCGGCAACCCGACGCGCAACACGAACCGCTTGGCGGCGGAAATCGCCGCAACTATCCGCTTGAGCAACGAGTGGACGCCCGAACAGATCGCCGATTACTCCTTGGACCAGGCTTGGTTCGGCCGCGGTGCTCGCGGCCTTCAAGCCGCCGCGCCAGCGTATTTCGGTGTTTCCGCGGATCAGCTGACAAGAGCTGAAGCCATTGCTTTGGTGGGACTGATGAAGTTCCCTTCCCGCGATCCCGTACGCGATCGCGAGCGGTTCAACGAGCGTTACGCGTATCTAGCCGGCAAGTTGGGAATCGATCCGGCGCACATCGACCCAGAGCGCGATCTGGCGCGGCTCAAGCCCGCAGCGACCGCGCGCTAGTCGCGTTATCGGAATGCCCCGCATTCCGCCCCCCCCAAAGCATAAGCAGAACATTTCTCACGAATGATGCCCGACCTTTACTGGGTGAGCGACCTGTCGCCCTTGCGCCTGGCCTTGGCGCCCCGACCGCGTGCAGGCGAATGGCTGGAAGACGAATTGGCGGGATGGAGACGCGCCGGTGTCGACACGGTCGTCTCATTGCTGGAACCCGATGAAGCGCGCGGGCTCGGCCTTGCCGACGAAGAGCGCATTTGCCGTGCCTGCGACATCGACTACCTGTCGTTCCCGATCCCGGATCGGCAGACACCTCCGTCGGTGGACGAGACCCGTCGCCTCGTCGCCGAGCTAGCGACGCGACTTCGCTGCGGACGCGCGATCGTTCTGCACTGTCGCGCCGGCATCGGACGCACTGGACTGATCGCGGCCTGCGTGCTTTGCGAGCTCGGCATCGGCAGCGCGAAAGCCTTCGCCATGCTCAGCACGGCGCGTCGGGTCCAGGTGCCCGATACCCAGGAGCAAGAAACCTGGGTCAGCGAGTATGCGCGTCGTTCGTCGCTGAAGTGACGAACGAAGGCACGTCTCTGGGCTACCAAGCCCGCAAATACTGATCCGGCCCATGCAGCTCCGCGCCCAGCTCCGCCGCGGCGCGGCGCGGGAAATACGGGTCGCGCAGCAGTTCGCGCGCCAGCAGGACCACGTCGGCTTCGCCGCTGTCGACGATGTGTTCGGCCTGCGCGGCATCGGTGATCTGGCCGACCGCACCGGTGGCGATACCGGCTTCGCGGCGGATGCGCGCGGCGAATGGCACCTGGTAGCCGGGGCCGACCGGAATGCGTACCTCGGGCATCAGACCTCCGCTGGACACGTCGATGAGATCGACGCCCAGCGATTTGACGATGCGCGCCAGCTCGATGCTCTGTTCGACGTCCCAGCCGCCCTCGACCCAATCGGTCGCCGACACCCGCAGCCACAGCGGCAGGCGTTCGGGCCAGACTTCGCGCACCGCCGCCAGCACTTCGCGCAGCAGGCGCGTGCGGCTGTCGAAATCGCCGCCGTAGCCGTCGTCGCGGCGGTTGCTCAGCGGCGACAGGAATTCGTGCAAGAGATAACCGTGCGCGGCATGCAGCTCGATCAGCTGGAAACCGGCCGCAAGCGCGCGGTGCGCGGCGGCGGCGAAATCGTCGACGACGTTGGCCAGACCGCAGGTATCCAGCGCGCGCGGCCGCGTCGAACCATCGGCGAACGGCAGCGGCGACGGCGCCACCGGCGTCCAGCCGCCGTAACCCGGCGCGATCGCGCGCCCGCCCAGCCACGGCGGCTCGACGCTGGCCTTGCGGCCGGCATGCGCCAGCTGCATGCCCGGCACGGCGCCGTTGGCGCGAATGAAGCAGGCGATTTCCGACCAGGCTTCGCCCTGGCGGTCGTTCCAGATGCCGGTGTCGCTGGGCGAAATCCGGCCTTCGGGCGAGACCGCGGTCGCTTCGGTCAGGACCACGCCCGCGCCGCCGACCGCGCGGCTGCCCAGGTGCACCAGGTGCCAGTTCTCGGGCATGCCGTCGATCGCCGAGTACTGGCACATCGGCGAAACCGCGATGCGGTTGCGCAGGGTCACGGAGCGTTGCGGGTACGGGTCGAACAGGCGGGCCAATGCAGCATCTCGATAGGGGGTGACGAGACAGTAAGCCCGCTGCGCGGCGGATACAGCGCCATCGATGGGTTGCTCCGTCCCACCGCCGTGGCACCATCGGCGGATGCCGCCGCATGCGCCCTCCCCGTTCGCCGACGCCCTGCGCGACCTGCCGCAGGGGCCGCTCTGCGTGGGCTACAGCGGCGGCCTGGATTCGACCGCGTTGCTGCATCTGTTGGCCGAGACGCCGGCCGCGCGCGCGCGCGGCTTGCGCGCCTGGCACGTGCATCATGGGCTGCACGCGCAGGCCGACGACTGGGCCGCGCACTGCGCCGCGGAGTGCGCGGCACTCAGCGTTCCGCTGACGGTGTCGCAGGTGAACGTGACCCGCGACGGCGGCGACGGCCCTGAGGCCGCGGCGCGGCGCGCGCGTCATGCCGCCTTCGAGCGCGGGCTGGGCGAAGGCGAGACCCTGGCCCTGGCCCACCATCGCGACGATCAGGCCGAGACCTTCCTGCTGCGCGCGCTGCGCGCCTCCGGCCCGGACGGTCTGGCGGCGATGCGGCGCTGGCGCGACTGCGGCCGCGGCCGCTTGTGGCGACCCTTGCTGGAACTGCCGCGCAGCGCGCTCGAACGCTACGCGCGCGATCGCGGCCTGCGCTGGATCGAAGACCCCAGCAACGCCGACGATGCCTACGACCGCAATTTCCTGCGCCGGCGCGTGCTGCCGCTGCTGCGCGAACGCTGGCCGCAGGCCGATGCGGCATTGGCGGCCTCGGCCGGCCTGAACGCGCAGGCGGCGGCGCTGCTGGAGCAAGGCGACGCGCTCGCCCTGGCCCAGGTGCGCAGCGCCGATCCGCAGGCCCTGTCGCGCGCGGGCTTGCGCACGCTGCCGTCCGCGCGCCGCGCCCGGGTGCTGCGGCGTTGGATCGCCGAACTCGGCCTGCCGCCATTGCCCGCCGTGGGCGTCAACCAGATCGAACGCGAACTGCTGACCGCGCGCGAAGACGCCGAAGCCGAGTTCAGCTGGCACGGCGCGAGCATCCGCGCCTGGCGCGACCTGCTGCATGCGCAAACGCAGTCCGCCGCCCTGCCGCCCGGCTGGCGCACGCCCTGGGACGGCCGCGCGCCGCTGGCGCTGCCCGGCGGCGGCGAGTTGCGCCTGGAAGGCGCGAGCGCGCTGGAAGGCGCCTGCGAGGTCCACGCGCGCGTCGGCGGCGAACGCATGGTCCTGCCCGGCCGCGAGCACAGCCACGCGCTCAAGCAGGTCCTGCAGGAGCTGAGCGTGCCGCCCTGGGAGCGCCGCAGGCTGCCACTGCTGTCGCGCGGCGGCGTGCTGCTGGCAGCCGCCGATCTGGCCTATTCCGCCGACCTCGACCGCTGGCTGCGCGAACGCGGCGCGCGCCTGGTCTGGCGCGCCTGAGCGCCGCCCGGCCGCGCATGCGTTGACCCCGCCGACCCCGCGCCGCACACTAATCGCATGCCCCGCAAAGCCGCCACCGAGCCCTCGCCCGTGACCGATTTCGAGCAGTCCCTGGACGCGCTCGAACAACTGGTCGAAAAGATGGAACACGGCGAGATGAGCCTGGAAGACTCGCTCGCCGCCTACGAACGCGGCGTGGGTCTGTACCGCCGTTGCCAGAGCGCGCTGGAACAGGCCGAACTGCGCGTGCGCCTGCTCAGCGATCCGCAGGACCCGGCCGGCGCCGAACCCTACTCCGGCTCGCACAACGCCTCCGATGCGTGACCCGCGCCTGGTCGTCTGGCGCGAACGCGCCGACGCTGCGCTCGTGCGCGCGCTGCCCGCCCCGGACTCGCCGCCGCAGGATCTGCACGCCGCGATGCGCCACGCCGTGCTGCTCGGCGGCAAACGCCTGCGTCCGCTGCTGGTCTACGCCGCCGGCGCGCTGTTCGACGCCGACGAGGCCGCGCTGGATGCGCCCGCCGCCGCGGTCGAACTGATCCACGCCTATTCGCTGGTCCACGACGATCTGCCGGCGATGGACGACGACGCCCTGCGTCGCGGCCAGCCGACCGTGCACGTGGCCTACGACGAAGCCACCGCGATCCTGGCCGGCGACGCGCTGCAATCGCTGGCGTTCGCGGTGCTGGCCAATGCCCGCACCGACGACGGCGTACGCGTCGCCCTGCTGGGCACGCTGGCCCACGCCGCCGGCGCCGCCGGCATGTGCGGCGGCCAGGCGCTGGACGTGGCCGCCACCGGCGGCGGCGCCTCGCTGGACCTGGCCGCGCTGGAACGCCTGCATTCGCTCAAGACCGGCGCCCTGATCCGCGCCGCGGTGCGCATGGGCGCGCTCTGCGGCGGCGCCGACGCCCAGGCGCTGACCGCGCTGGACCGCTATGCGCATGCGCTGGGCCTGGCCTTCCAGGTCCGCGACGACATCCTCGACATCGAAGGCAGCAGCGCCACCCTCGGCAAGACCGCGGGCAAGGACGCGGCCCAGGACAAGGCGACGTTCCCGGCCTTGATCGGCCTGGACGGCTCGCGCGCGCGCCTGGACGCGCTGGTACGCAGCATGCACGAGGCGCTGGCTCCGTTCGGCGAGAAGGCCGCAGTGCTGACCGAGTTGGGCGAGTTCGCGGCGCAGCGGAATCACTGAGGTCGGCGAGAGGGCCGGCAGGCGAGGTTGTCCGTAGCGCCTGCAGCGGATGCGGCTCGCGCGGCGATGCGGTTCGCCTGCGGCTCACCGCATCCTACAAAGCACTCATTCAGCGGCAGCGCCGTTGGCATTGGCCATTGGCATTAGTCGTTGCCGTTGCCGTTGCCGTTGCCGCGGCATTGAAATCCATTGAGCCGCACCATGACGAATAACCGTAGACCCGAAGGGCGGCGCGCAGGACGCGCGCCGTTTTTCGAGGAACAGGATGTTCCTTCGAAAAATCCCAGCGCCACCTCCGATCTCGCACGGGAGGGTTGTCTAGGCAAGCCCTTCTCTTTGGTTACTTTCTCTTGGGCTAGCAAGAGAAAGTGACCCGCACGCGCAGCGGGCGGAGCGATCGCGGCTCACGCCGCTCCCACAGAAAGCAAAAAGCAGAAGCGAAGCCGATCCACATCGAAACTCATGCGGCAGCCGGAGGTCGTGGTCGCGGCTCACGCCGCTCCTACCCCAAGGCAAGTGGCAAGAGAAGTGATCCGCATGCGCAGCGGGCGGAAGCCTTTGACTTGGGAATCGAAACCTTCGCCGAACCTCGGAGTTCGCAATCGCGGCTTACGCCGCTCCCACAGAAAGCGACGGCGGGCCCCAGGCGAAAGGTAATCGGCCCCCAAAACGAAACGGGCCCGGCAATGCCGGGCCCGCAATACCGCATTCCCGCTCGCCGATTACTTGATCAGACGCAGCGTAACCGGGTAACGGTAGCGTTCGCCCTTGTTCGCAGCCAGACCGGCCATGATGAAGAGAATCAGCGACACCACCCACACCAGCATCGACACCAGACCGGTGAGCCCCAGGGTGAAGGGAGCGAGAACGGTCAGCACGACATAGACGATCAGCAAGGTGATGGTGAAGTTCAGCGCTTCCTTCGACTGATCGATCAGGAACGCCTTCTCCGGCTTGTCCTTGTTGATCAGCCAGATGATCAGCGGGACGATGAAGCCCAGCAAGATTCCCGACAGATGGGTGATCAGCGCCAGGGTGCGGTCTTCGGAGTTACCGTCGACCGATGATTCGTTGATATCGCTCATTCCTTGTTTCCCCTTTCCAGTTCCAGTTTGGATGGCCTTGCGGCGACCATTGGCGGCCGCCCCAGCCGGCCCACTCTCAGCCGCGTTGCCACCGCTGTCAAGGACGGCGGCGCATGGTCCGCGGGGCGCGGCCTTCGAAGCAACGCGGCAGCGGTCCCGCAACGGCCGGACCGGCGCGGTCGCGCAGCATGACCGGTCCGCGTTACAGGCCGGCGTCGGCGCGGGACTCAGTCTTCGCCGGTATCGCCGGCGACGGTCATGCGTCCGACCAGGATCGAGCCGGTGCGCAGGTGCGAACGCAGGTCGACGTCGCTGCCGACCGCTTCGATCGATTCGAACATGCTGCGCAGGTTGCCGGCGATGGTGATGCCGTCGACCGGGTGCTGGATCTGGCCGTTCTCGACCCAGTAGCCCGCGGCGCCGCGCGAGTAGTCGCCGGTGACGGTGTTGACCCCCTGCCCCATCAGCTCGGTGACCAGCAGGCCGCGGTCCATGCCGCGCAGCATGGCGTCGAAGTCGCCGCCATTGGCGGCGACCTGCAGGTTATGCACGCCGCCGGCGTTGGCGGTGGTCTGCAGGCCGAGCTTGCGCGCCGAATAGCTGCCCAGGATGTAACGCTGCAGCACGCCGTCCTGGACCAGCGCCGACTCGCGCGTGGCCACGCCTTCGGCGTCGAAGGCGCTGGAACGGAAGCCGCGCACCAGGAACGGCCGCTCTTCGATCGAGAACCACTCCGGGAACAGCCGGGTGCCGGCGGAATCGAGCAGGAAGCTGGCGCGCCGGTACAGCGCGCCGCCGGACACCGCGCCCAGCAGGTGGCCGATCAGCGAGCGCGCGGATTCGGCCGCATACAGCACCGGGTATTCGCCGGTGGCGATCTGGCGCGGCGCCAGTCGCGACACCGCACGCTGCGCGGCGTGGCGGCCGATCGCGGCGGTGGCTTCGAGGTCGCCTTCGGCCAGCGCGATGCTGTACCAGCCATCGCGCTGCATGGCGTCGCCGCGGCCGGCGATCAGGGCGCAGCCGACGCTGTGCTGGGTGCTGCCCTCGCGGCCGATGAAGCCGTGCGAATTGGCGTAGACGCCCAGGCTGGCGCCGGTACCGACCGAGGCGCCGTCGGAATTCTCGACCCGGGCGTCGTACTCGCGGCCGGCGTTTTCGCAGGCCAGGGCCAGGTCGACCGCGCGGTCGGCTTCCAGCATCCACGGGTGCCAGCTGTCGAACGCGCGCCAACCGCCCTCGGCCTGGGCTGCGGCCATCAATTCGGCGTCGGCCAGGCCGGCGGCGGGGTCGTCCTCGGTGTAGCGCGCGATCGCGCACGCCTGCTCGACGGTGGCCTCCAGGCTGTCCTCGCGCAGGTCGGCGGTGCTGGCGCTGCCCTTGCGGCGGCCGAAATAGACAGTGACCGCGATGCCGCGGTCGCGGGTGGCTTCGACCGTCTCGACCTCGCCCATGCGCACGTTGACGTTGAGCCCGGTCTCTTCCGAGCACGAGACCTCGGCCTGGCTGGCGCCGCGCGCGCGCGCGGCGGCGAGCAGGCGCTGGGACAGCTCGGACAGGGCGTCCAGGCGCGCTTCGGGGTCGGCGATGACGTGGGCCGGAGCGGTCTGACGGAGGGCGACTGCGTTCAATGTCTTATCCTTGGCTGCCGTGGCGCTGGACGCCACGGGATTTCGATTCAGTTTGACGGTACGAGAGGTGGTTTGCGATGCGCGGCAGAGACGACGAAACCGGTGAATTCTTCAGCCCCAGCCGCAGCCAGAACCGGCGCGAGGCGCTGGAGGTGCTGGCCCTGGGCGACCAGCTGTCCAAGCTGACCGACGCCCAGCTGGCGCGGCTGCCGATCCCGGAGGGCCTGCTGCCGCACATCCGCGAATGCCGGCGCATCACCGCGCACATCGCGCACAAGCGCCAGCTGGCGTTCCTGGCCAAGCAGATGCGGCGCGAGGACGACGCCACCCTGGAAGCGATCCGCGACGCGCTCGACGTCAACGGCGAGGCCGGCCGGCGCGAAGTCGCGGCGATGCACCGGGTCGAGGCCTGGCGCGAGCGCCTGCTCGCCGACGGCGACGCCGCGCTGGCGACGCTGCTCGATGAGTATCCCGAAGCCGACCGCCAGCGCCTGCGCCAATTGGTGCGCAACACGCTCGAGGAGCGCAAGCGCAACAAGCCGCCGCATTCGTTCCGCGAGCTGTACCGCGAACTGCGCAGCCTGGTGCTGGGCGCGAACGAGGCCGGCGACGACGACAGCGACGAACTCGCGAGCGACGACGAGAACTGAGCCGCATACAGTGAGCCCCCTCCCGCCTGCGGGAGAGGGGTTGGGGTGAGGGCCCGCCGCGAGCGTTGAACGCCCACCGCCTGCGCCGCCCTCATCCGCCCTGCGGGCCCCTTCTCCCGCAAGCGGGAGAAGGGAGGATCAAAAGTCAGTAGCCCCTCTTCCGCTTGCGGGAGAGGGGTTGGGGTGAGGGCACGCCGCGAGCGTCGAACGCCCACCGCCTGCGTTGCCCTCATCCGCCCTGCGGGCACCTTCTCCCGCAAGCAGGAGAAGGGAGGACCGAAGCGTCGCGCTATTGGACCTGCTCCCGCCGGGACCAGGACGCCGGCACCACTCACGACTGCGTGCCACCCACCGTAAGCCCATCGATCAGCAGCGAGGGCTGGCCCACGCCGACCGGGACGCTCTGGCCGTCCTTGCCGCACACGCCCACGCCTTCGTCCAGGGCCAGGTCGTGGCCGATCATGCGCACCTTCTGCATGGTTTCCGGGCCGTTGCCGATCAGGGTCGCGCCCTTGACCGGCGCGGTGATCTTGCCGTCTTCGATCAGGTAGGCCTCGGTGGCCGAGAACACGTACTTGCCGCTGGTGATGTCGACCTGGCCGCCGCCGAAGTTGACCGCGTACAGGCCCTTCTTGACCGAACGGATCATTTCTTCCGGGTCGTGCGTGCCCGCCAGCATGTAGGTGTTGGTCATGCGCGGCATCGGCAGATGCGCGAAGGACTCGCGGCGGCCGTTGCCGGTCGGCGACATGCCCATCAGGCGCGCGTTGAGGGTGTCCTGCATGTAGCCGACCAGGACGCCGTCCTCGATCAGGGTGGTGCAGTTCGTCGGCGTGCCTTCGTCGTCGATGTTGAGCGAACCGCGGCGGCCCGGCAGGGTGCCGTCGTCGACGATGGTGACGCCGGGCGAGGCCACGCGCTGGCCCATGCGGCCGGCATAGGTCGACGTGCCCTTGCGGTTGAAGTCGCCTTCCAGACCGTGGCCGACCGCTTCGTGCAGCAGCACGCCGGGCCAGCCGCTGCCCAGCACCACCGGCATCACGCCGGCGGGGGCGGCGATCGCCTCCAGGTTCACCAGCGCCTGACGCAGCGCTTCGCGCGCCAGCGACTCGGGCTTGCCGCCGGCGAACAGCTCGGCGTAGCCGTAGCGGCCGCCGCCGCCGGCGTAGCCGCTCTCGCGGCGGCCGTTCTGCTCGACGATCACCTGCACGTTGAGCCGCACCAGCGGGCGCACGTCGGCGGCGAGCACGCCGTCGCTGCGCGCGACCAGCACGGTGTCGACGCCGCCGGACAGGCTGACGGTGACCTGCTGCACGCGCGGGTCGGCGGCGCGCAGCAGGCGATCGATCTTGCGTAGCTCTTCGACCTTGTCTTCGTTGCCGATGCCGTCGATCGGATCCTCGGCCGGGTACAAGGCACGCCCTGCGCCGCGCACCAGCGCGCGCGGCTCGTGCGCCGAACCGTCGCGCGAAATCGCCCGCGCCGACTTCGAGGCCGCGATCAGCGCTTCGCCGTTGATCTCGTCGGAATAGGCGAAGCCGGTTTTCTCGCCGCTGATCGCGCGCACGCCGACGCCCTGCTCGATCGAATGCGAACCGTCCTTGACGATGCCGTCCTCGACTGTCCAGCTCTCGCGGCGCGCGTGCTGGAAATACAGATCGCCGAAATCCACGCCCGGTCCCAACAGGGTGCCGAAGGTGCGGTCCAGGCCGTTGGCGTCCAGGCCGGCGGGCAGCAGCAGGCGGGTTTCGGCGAGTTGCAGGGGCAGCGTCATGGGGTGTCCGGGGGCGATGAAGGAGACATGCTAACCAACGAGCGCCGGGCTGGGTCTGGCGGGCTGGATGGTGGGGGCGGTGCAATTAGAGATGGAGTCTGGGCGGGGCGGGTTCAACCGTGTGGGGTTTGGCGCCAAGTGGATCGGTTTGGGGCGTATTTCCCACGAAAGGTGGGAAGCAGTACGGTTTTGGTTCGCACTGGTACCTCGCACTCCGGGATTTTGGACGAAACCAGGCCGAGACCGCGCTTGCCCGGGCCCTGCGCCCAACCCCTCTCCCGCGGGAGAGCGGCTGATCTTGCGCGGCTAGCCGGCCGGAGGCGCGCTGTTGCCGGCGCTGCGCGTCTGCTCGCGGGTCATGACCTCGACCTTGGGCTCCTTCCAGGGGCCGGTCACCCGGTAGGTCTTGGCGCCGATCTGGCTCAGCGGTTTCTGCAGCACGGTGCCGGCGGCGGCGCCGATGGCCGCGCCGACCGGGCCGGCCGCGATCGCGCCGACCGCGGTCAGCAGGTTGCCGGTCTTGGGCCGGACCTCGATGGTCTGGTCGTAGCTCTGCGCGCGCAGATTGGTGGAGCCGCGGATGTTCACGGTCGCCGCGGGGCCGTCCATGACCAGGTCGTCGCTGCGCGCGCTGCCGCCGCCGATGGCGATGTGGCCGCCGACGCGGTTGAAGGCGAAGCCCTTGGAGAACAGGTCGCGGAAATCCAGGCCCAGGCGCCGCGGCAGCTGGGCGATGCTGAGCAGGCCGATCACCCGCCCGGTGCCGGGCTCGACCTCGAGCAGGCGCCCGTCGCGCACGTCCAGGGTCAGGCTGCCGTCCAGCGAACCCAGCGCGAACGTGGCCGGGCTGCCGGGCCAGCCCGCATCGAAGCGGACCTTGGCCTTGCCGCCGGCGACCAGGCCGCCGAAGCCGAAGCCGCTCAGCAAGGCGCCGGTGTCGCCGCTGTCGATGTTCATCGTCAGGCGCGTGCGCGCCGCCGCGCCGCGGCCGTTCCAGTCGCCACTGATGTCGATACTCTGCTTGTCGGCGCGCGTCTGGATCTGTTCCAGGCGCATGCCGAGCGCGGTCGGCCGGGTACGGACGCGGGCGCTGCCCATGCGCGCGTCGCCCAGGCGAAGATCGGCGATGTCGATGGTCAACGGCGGCACCTTGGCCGGGTCGAAGCCGGCGTCGATCGCGCGCGCGGCCGGTGCGGGAATCGCGGCGGCAGGCGCAGCCGATGCCGTGCCGTTGTCGGCCACCGATGCGGTGGGCGCGCGCCAGTACACGCGCTCGAACTTGCCGGCCAGCGGCGCGGCCGGATCGGCCGGGGCCAGCACGGCGCCTTCCAAGGCAGGGCCTTCGACCCGCACCGCGGTGGCGCCGCGCGGTGCCGGCACGACGACCAGGCGGGTGTCGGCGAACACACCGCCCAGCAGTTGCAGCTTCTGCGCGGTCACGTCCACGCGCTGCAGCGGCAGGCCCTCGCCTTCGCCCTTGCCGCCGCCGGCGAACGCCATCCATTCGATCGCGTCCAGCACGCCGGTGCGGCCGGTCGCGACCAGACCGTGCGCCGGCGGGACTTCGTCGACACGGGTGGCGCCGAGCGCGACGCGCACGCCGGTGCGGCCGTTGACGGTGCGCGCGCGCAGCGCCATCACGTTGCCGAACCCGACCCGGATGTCGCCGCTGCCCACCGGCAACGGCGTTTCCACCGTCGTCGCCAGGCCGCCCGCGGCCGGCTTGTGCAAGGGCGCCGGCAGTTCCAGGGCGGTGCCGACCAGGTTGGAATGCAGTTGCAGCAGGGTCGGCGGGGTGGCGCCGGCGAGCGCCTTGGGGATCGCTATGCCGATGGTCCAGTTCGAACGCCCGTCCAGATAGGGCTTGAGCCAGCCCAGTTCCGGCGCGCGTTCGATCAGCGACTGCGCGCCGACGCTGGCGTCCAACCCGGCCTCGAACACATTGCCGCGGTCGCGCACGTAGTCGCCCGCGCGCAGCGAGAGCTTGCCGGGCTGGCCTTCGTGGCGCACCGCCAGATCGTTGGCGCCGAAGCCGCCGCGCGCGTACTCGGCGCGTCCGCGCACGTCGTCGAAAGCGAGTTTCCAGCGCGCGTCGGCGAGCTTGGCGCCCTGCAATTCGACCGAACCCGAAATCGCGGTGACGCTGCCCGGCTTCAGCGGCAGTTTCATATCAAAGCCGACCTGGGCCGGACCGCTGGCGGTGAGATTGGCGAAGGTGTCGGCGTGCTGCTTCTGCAGCGGGCTCAGGCGCAGCATGCTTAGCAGCTGCGCGGCGTCGGACGTAGTCCGCGCCTGCACGCTCAGCGCGCCGTCCTTGTAGTGATCGATGCCAGCATGGATCTTCTGCACGCCGACACCGGCGAGCCTGGCGACGCCGTCGACGCTGAAGCCGTCGGCGATGAAGGCCACGTCCGCATCCAGGCCCTCGGCCGCCGGCCATTCGGGCTGGAACTTGACCACCGCCTGGTGCAGCTTCGCGGTCGCCTCGAAACGTCCGTTGCGGTCGCGGAACGGCCAGTTGTCGAGATCGCCGGACACGATCGCGTGGCCGTCGCGCACGCTGCCGCCGATCAGGGCCGAATCCAGCCACTTCACCAATGCCGGCGACATGCTGTGGCGAATCCAGAAGCCCTTGGCGACCGGCACCCGCGCCTCGTCGAGGTCGGCGGCGATGTCGATCCACGGCCGCGTTCCATCGCCCTGCCACCACAGGCCGCCGCGTGCGCGCGCGCCGAAACCTTCGCCCTTGATCGTCAGGGCATGGGTGCCGACGCGCCAGCCCGCGCCCTCGCGCCAGCCGGCGACGGTGCCGTCGAGGTTCACGGTGTGGGCCACGCCGAAACCGGCCGGCCAGTCGAACCGCATCGGCGAGGCCGAATCCAGGCGCAGGCTGAAACCGTCGGCGTCGCCTTCGATATCGCCCGACAGGCCGCTCAGGCCCGGTGCGGTGCCGATCGCGGCGAAACCCAGGCCGTCGATGCGCGCGCTGGCGTGCAGCGGCCCGTCGCGGCGGCCGGCGACCGAGATGCGTTGCAGCGACATCTGCGGCTTGGTCCGGTGCAGCCAGCGGCGCAGGCCGGCGGGCACGCGGTCGCTGAGCGCGGCCGCCTGCAGCAGCGGCCCGGCGTCGATGCGGTCGGCGAGCAAGGCGTAGCGTTCGCCGCCGGCCAGCGCGAGGCCGTCCAGCACTTGTTGCCTGGGCGCGCCGCCGATGCGCAGATGCGGCGCATCGAAGCGCCAGCCGCCGCGGTCCAGGCGCCAGCGCGCACGCGCTTCGACGCGGTCGAACTCGATCCGCGGCAGCGCGGCGGCGCCGTCGCCCAGCGGCGCGCCGCGCAACGCGACCCGCTCCAGCGCGGCGTCGACGGTGACCATGGCGACGCGGTGATCGCGCAATTCGGCCCAGGCCTCGGCGCGGCCCTGCCCGCTTTCGGCGCCGATGCCGGCGACCTGCAGCAGCGCCGCCCAGGCGCTGAGGTCGGCGCGGCGCGCGCCGGCGTAGGCGCGGCCGTCGCCGCGCTTGCGATCGAAGTCCAAGGCCGCGTCCAAGGGCGAGGAAGCCGCGCCGGCGACGCCTACGCTGGGCCAGGCGCGCAGGCCCGCACGCACGCGGTTGCCGTCCACGCGCAGGCGCAGGTTGATCTTGGGAATGCGCGCATCGACGCCGAGCTTGGGCGCGATCACCGCGAGCTTGCCGTCGATCACCTGCAACTCGCCCAGGCCTTCCAGCGCGGCCAGCGGGTCCTTGCTCGGCTGCTCCTGGCCGGGCAGGCCGCGTACCTTCCAGCGGCCGTCGTCGGCGCGCTCCAGGGTCAGGTCGAGGCCGTGCAGGCGCAGCTCGGAAAAGGAATGACCGGGCAAAAGGCCGGCGTAGATCGACACCAGCATTTCGGCATCGCCGACCACGAAGGCCTGCGCGCCCTCGCCGACCCGCAGGCCGTCCAGACGCAGCAAGGGCCCGCGTCGGGTCCATTGGGTTTCTACCCGGTCGAAGGCGACCGGACGGCCGGCGCGCTGGCTCAGCCAGGCCGCGATCCGGTCCGGATTGCGCTCGGCCATCGGCAGGATCTGGCTGGCCACGCCCAGCGCCAACGCCAGCAATACCAGCAGTACCGCGCCGGTATAGGCGACGCTGCGGCGGGCGAAGCGCAAACGGCGGCGCAGCGGGGTCGGCATCAGCGTCGCGCTCCGCGCGCCGCCGGGATTCGGCATTCGGGATTCGGGATTCGGCAAAGCACGGGCCGGCATTCGCCTCTGCGAATCGCGAATCCCGAATGCCGAATCCCGGCTTTAAAGCAGCACGACATCGAACTGCTCCTGCGCGTACTGGTCGTCGGGCTGGAAGCGGATCGATTTGCCGAGGAACTCCTCCAGCTCGGCCACCGCCGCCGACTCCTCGTCGGTGATGCGTGCGACCACTTTCGGCGAGGCGATCACCAGCAGCCGCGGCGCGTCGAACTGGCGCACCTGGCGGACGATGTCGCGGAAGATTTCGTAGGTCACCGTTTCCGGCGTCTTCAAGGTGCCGCGGCCGCCGCACTCGTGGCAGGGCTCGCTGAGCTGGCGCTCCAGGCTTTCGGTGGTGCGCTTGCGGGTCATCTCGACCAGGCCCAGCGGCGAGAACTCGTAGACCGTGGTCTTGGCGTGGTCGCGCGCCAGCGACTTCTCCAGCTGACGCAGCACCTGGCGCTTGTGCTCGGCGTCGGTCATGTCGATGAAGTCGATGATGATGATGCCGCCGAGGTTGCGCAGGCGCAGCTGCCGGGCCACCGACTGCGCCGCTTCCAGATTGGTCCGGTAAACGGTTTCCTCGAGATTGCGTTGACCCAGGAAGGAGCCGGTGTTGATGTCGACCGTGGTCATGGCCTCGGTCTGGTCGATCACCAGGTAGCCGCCCGACTTCAGCGGCACCTGCTTGTCGAGCGCGCGCTGGATCTCGTCCTCGACCCCGTACAGGTCGAAGATCGGGCGCGCGCCGGTGTAGTGCTCGATCTTCTCGTCCAGGCCCGGCATGTATTGGGCGGCGAACACGCGCAGGCGTTCGCAGGTCTCGCGCGAATCGACCTTGACCTTCTCGACGTCGCGCCGCATCAGGTCGCGCACCGCGCGCAGCGGCAGGCTCAGGTCCTCGTACACGCGCTCGCCCACGCGCGAGCTTTGAGATTTCTCGGCGATCAGGGCCCAGGCCCGGCTCAGGTAGGCCACGTCCTCGGCCAGGGCCTCGGCGGGCTGGCTCTCGGCATTGGTGCGCACGATGTAGCCGTGGTTCTCGCCGGCCGGCGCCAGTGCGGTCACGTGCGACTTCAGGCGCTGGCGCTCGCTTTCGTCCTCGATCCGCGCCGATACCCCGACCACGCGCGTGCGCGGCAGCAGCACCAGGTAACGCGACGGAATGCTGAGCTGGGTGGTCAGGCGCGCGCCCTTGGTGCCGATCGGGTCCTTGACCACCTGGACGATGATTTCCTGGCCCTCGCGCAGCAGCTCGGCGATCGGCCGGGTCGGGGCCGGCGGCAGCGGCGCCTGGTCGCCCTCGCCCTCGCCGACCTGGGCCGGCTTGACGATGTCGGCCGCGTGCAGGAACGCGGCGCGCTCCAGGCCGATCTCGACGAACGCCGCCTGCATGCCCGGCATCACCCGCTGGACCCGGCCCTTGTAGATGTTGCCGACCACGCCGCGGCGCCAGCCGCGCTCGATGTGCAGCTCCTGCAGCATGCCGTTTTCGACCACCGCGACTCGGGTTTCGCGCGGGGTGACGTTGACGAGTATTTCTTCGGTCATGGCGTGGATGGCGCTCTGCGTTCGTCAACGGTGGGGGAAGGTCGCGCGGCGGCCGGCGCGCGCGGGTCACGCATCAAGGCCGGCCTCGCGCAGCAGGCGTACGGTTTCGTGCAGGGGCAGCCCCATCACGCCGGAGTAGCTGCCCGACAATCGGCTGACGAAGGCCTCGGCGCGGCCCTGGATCGCGTAGGCGCCGGCTTTGCCCTGCCACTCGCCGCCGGCGATGTAGCCGGCGATGCGCGGCTCGTCCAGGGTCTCGAACACGACCTCCGACACCGACACCGCCTGCGCTTCGCGCGCCGGCGAGACCAGCGACACCGCCGAGATCACCCGGTGGCTGCGCCCGGACAGCCGGCGCAGCATGGCCGCGGCGTCCTGCGCATCGCGCGGCTTGCCGAAGACCTCGTCGTCGAGCACGACCTCGGTGTCCGCGCCCAGCACCAGCGCGCTCGGGTTGGCGACCACGCTCAGCAGACCGGCGCCGGCCTTCTCGCGCGCGACCCGGCGCACGTAGTCCTCGGCGGGCTCGCCGGGCTGGCGGTGCTCGGGTATGTCGAGGTCGAGCACGCCGAACGGCAGGCCCAGGCGGCCGAGCAACTCGTGCCTGCGTGGCGATTTGGAGGCGAGATAGAGCATTCTGCGAAGCATAACCCGCGCTGACTGAGCGCCGGCCGACGCGACGGGCGCCAACCCCGCCGCGGATCACGGTTCGTTAACCAGCTCGGCAACACCCTATTCCCACATCAACAGGAGTTGAACATGTCGTCCTCGCCAAGCTGGCACCGTACCTCCACATCCCGTTTCGCCCTGCGCCCCCTGGTGCTGGCCGCCACTCTCGCCCTCGGAGCCGTCACCGCCATGTCCGCCACCGCCCAGACCGCTCCGGCCTACGTGGCCACCGACGGCACCCTGCTCTCGGTGTCGGCCCAGGCCGAGGCCAAGCGCGTCCCCGACATCGCCACCGTCTCCACCGGCGTGGTCACCCAGGCCGCCGACGCCAACGGCGCGATGCGCGCCAACGCCGAGCAGATGGCCAAGGTGGTGGCCGCGATCAAGGCCGCCGGCATCGCCGACCGCGACGTCCAGACCAGCGGCGTCAACCTCAACCCGCAGTACCGCTACGCCGAGAACCAGCCGCCGGTGATCACCGGCTACCAGGCCAGCAACAACGTCAACGTGACCGTGCGCGATATCGCCAAGGTCGGCAAGATCCTCGACGCCCTGGTCGCCAACGGCTCCAACCAGATCAACGGCCCGACCTTCGACATCGACGAGAAGATCAAGGAAACCGCCTACGACGAAGCCCGCCGCAGTGCGATCGAGAAGGCCCAGGCGCGCGCCGAGATGTACGCCAAGACCCTGGGGCTGAAGGTGCGCCGCATCGTCAGCGTCAGCGAGGGCGGCCGTTTCAGCCCGCCGATGCCGATGATGACGATGGCGCGGATGGAGAAGGCCGGCGCCGCCGCCGACACCTCGATCTCGCCGGGCGAAAGCGCGCTGTCGATCAACCTCGACGTGGTCTTCGAGCTGGGCAAGTGAGCTCCCCGGCCGCCCCCGACCCGCGCAAACCCGCGCCCGGCTACGCCGAGCCGCAGCCGCGCAACCCGGACGACGCGCGCCAGCCGCATCCCAAGCGGCCGCCGAATCCGGACGAGGGCGGCCTGGAACGCGAGCCGGACCCGGCGCCCGATCCGGCCGAGGAGTGATCGCCCGGCACCCGCAGCACCGACGGCCCGCGCAAGCGGGCCTTCTTCATTTTGCGGCGCGCAGACGGCTGACCGGCCGCGCCGCGCTCTTTGCCGATCGGCTTGGCGGCGGTGTTTGCCTGCCAGACCACTACGCTGGAGCAGTCCCCGCGCCAGCGCCGTGCCGCACGTCCCCAGGCGCCGACGAGGCGCCGACGCGCCATCGAAAAAAATTCCGCGCGGCTTAACCCCGCCCGCGATCCCGGCCCGTTTCGATCCGTGCAGACCACACCAGGAGAGCTTCCATGGCGCACGCGATCCCGCATCCCGACCGTCCGCAACTGGACTACAACCGCATCGCCGGCAACGCCGGGGCGATCGCCGTCAACGCGGTGCTGCTGATGTTGCTGCTGGTGCCGCTGTCGGCGCCGCAGCTGATCGAGAAGCCCGACGAGTTCATCACCGACGTGTTGTTCCGCGATAAGCCCAAGGTGACCGAGCCGCCGCCGAAAGTGGTCGAGCGCGAGATCCGCAAGGAGCCCAAGCCGAACCCGACGATCGCGCCGAAACAGGTGCTGGTGGAGACGCCGCCGCGGCCCGTGGTCGACCCGATCGAGACCGACAGCATCTACGTGCCGGAAACGCCGCAGCAGCCCGAAGTGTTCGCCAAGAACGACATCGGCCGCGGCGAAATCCTGACCGGCGCGACCCTGCAGGTGGTCAACAACCCGCCGCCCAGCTATCCCGGCGAGGCGGTGCGCAACAACCTCACCGGCACAGTGATGCTGGAAATCCTGGTCGGCATCGACGGCAAGCCGGTCGAGGTGACCGTGGTCAAGAGCAGCGGCCACCGCGTGCTCGATCAGGCCGCACGCCGCGTGGTGATGTCGCGCTGGACCTTCCAGCCGGCGATGGAAGGCGGCCAGCCGGTGCAGGCGCGCGGACGGGTGCCGATCGAATTCACTCTGGAACGTTGAGTCCCTTGGCGAGGGAGCGGCCCGGGCCGGTATGGCCGGGCCGTTTTTTTTTGCGTGTCGCCTCGCTCAGGCGCGGCGATGCTCAGGCGCGGTGTGCCCCGGCGCGGTGTGCTCAGGCGCGGTGTGCTCAGGCGCGGTGTGCTCAGGCGCGGTGGTACGGATGGTTCGCCAGCAGCGCCGCCGCGCGGTACAGCTGCTCGGCCGCGACCAGGCGCACCAGCATGTGCGGCAGGGTCAGCGGCCCCAGCGACCACTGCTCGTCGGCGCGCGCGAGCGCATCGGGCGCATGGCCTTCGGGGCCGCCGATCAGGAACGCCAGATCGCGACCCTGGCCGCGCCAATGCTCCAGGCGCTGCGCCAGCTGTTCCGAGGTCCACAGCCGCCCGCGCCCTTCCAGCGCGACCACGCAGGCGTTCTTGGGCAAGGCCGCGATCACGCGCGCGCCTTCGTCCGCGGTCGCGCGCGCGGCATCGCGGCCCTTGCCGCGCAGACCCGGCTCGATCTCGACCAGGTCCAGCGGCAGCCAGTGCGAGAGCCGCTTCTGGTATTCGCCGAAGCCCTCGGCGACCCAGCGCGGCGCGCGTTCGCCGACGGCGATCAGTTTCGCTTTCATCGCGACATGGTAGCGGTCCGCGACGCATGCACGGGCCAAACCGCGCCTGCGTCGCATTTGGGCGCTGTGACACGCTCGCGTCATCGAACGGTTACCGCGCCGACCTAGCGTGCAGGCTCCCCCAGCCAGCAGGAGCTGCACCATGGATGCTTTCGATCCCTCCCGCCGCCAGGTCCTCAAGGGCAGCGCCGCCGCGATGGCGGTCGGCGCGATGAGCACGCTGGGCGCGTTGTATTCGCGCCAAGCGCTCGCCGCCCAAGACCCGACCCGGCTCGCCCCCGTTCCCAGCCGCTACGGCCCGCTCGCCCCGGTCGCCGATCGCAGCACCGGCCTGCCGCTGCTGCAGCTGCCGCGCGGCTTCAGCTACCGCTCCTTCGGCTGGAGCGGCGACCGCATGGACGACGGCCAGCCCTGCCCCGACCGCCATGACGGCATGGCCGTGGTCGGCGTGCGTCCGGGCGGGCGCCGGCCGCACGAGATCGGCGCCGGCCGCCTGCGCCCGCACGGCCCCGAATACGTGCTGATCCGCAACCACGAGCGCGGCGCGGCGACGCCGATCCAGGCCCCGGGCATGTACGACAAGGGCGACCTCGGCGGCGGCAAGTTCGCCGGCGGCGGCACCACCACGCTGAGCTACCGCAACGGCGAATGGGGCAGCCTGGAACCCAGCCTGGGCGGCACCCTGGTCAACTGCGCCGGCGGCCCCACGCCCTGGGGCACCTGGCTGAGCTGCGAGGAGATCAAGAGCGACGCGGTCTCCAGCGCCGGCCGCAAGCACGGCTACGTGTTCGAGGTCGATCCGCGCAGCGAACGCACCACCGGCCGGCCGCTGATCGGCCTGGGCCGCTTCAGCCACGAGGCGGTGGCGATCGACCCGCGCACCGGCATCGTCTATCTGACCGAGGACGACCGCAACAAGGCCGGCCTGTACCGCTTCATTCCCAACGACCGCGCCGGCCGCAACGGCTCGCTCGAGCACGGCGGCCGCCTGCAGGCCGCGCGCGTACGCGGACGCCGCAACGCTGATCTCACCGTCGCCAGCATCGGCACCGAGTACGCGCTGGAGTGGGTCGACATTGCCGATCCGGATCTGGATTCGATCACCGCCCCGGCCGGCTTCCCCGACATCTCCGCCGGCGACACCCTGAGCGGCACGTTCGCGCAGGCCTGGAGCGACGGCGCGCTGCGCATGAGCCGCGGCGAAGGCATCTGGTACAGCTACGGCAAGATGTTCATCGTCGACACCAGCACCGGCGTCGACAGCCAGGGCCGCAAGGGCCGCGGCAACGGTTCGGTATGGGTGCTGGACCTGGCCAGCCAGCGCTTGCGCGCGCTGTTCGTGAGCGGCAACCAGCTCGCCGCGCACAACCCCGACAACGTCAGCGTCAGCGCGCGCGGCGGCGTCATCCTGTGCGAGGACGGCGGCGAAAGTCCGGACGAATACGGCCCCGGCGCACGCCTGATCGGCCTGACCCGCGCAGGCGAATCGTTCTATTTCGCCAAGAACAACGTCGCCCTGACTTCGCAGCAGATCGCCGACGCCGGCAAGTCGGTGCCGGAAGGCGACTACCGCGACACCGAGTTCTGCGGCGCCTGCTGGGACCCGTTCGCGCGCACCTTGTTCGTCAATATCCAGACGCCGGGGATCACCGTGGCGATCACGGGACCGTGGGAACGCGGCCCCTTGTAAGGCCGGCGCAGGAAGCGCCGGCCCACGGCGCTCCCTGCGGCGACGGATGCCCTGTAGGAGCGGCGTAAGCCGCGATTGAAACCTCAGTCGCGGCAGAATTCGTCGCTTGAGGCTGTCCAATCGCGACTCGCGTCGTTCCCACACGCGAAGGCGTTCGCATGGCAACAGGCAGCGGACGCAAACGAAAACGGCGCCCTCGGGCGCCGTCGTCTGTTACGAATCAGGTGTTACGGATGAGGAACGGCCTTACAGCCGATCCTCCTCGTCGGTCTCCAGCGCATCGCCGAATTCCGGCGGCTGATCGCCGACCGTCCACAGGCGCTCCAAGGCGTAGAACTCGCGCACGCGCGGCAGCATCACGTGCACGACCACGTCGCCCAGATCGACCAGCACCCATTCGGCCTCGCGCTCGCCTTCCACGCCCAGGGGCATGACATCGAGGTTCTTGGCGAACTTGACCACTTCGTCGGCGATCGACTTGACGTGGCGGGTCGACGTGCCCGACGCGACCACCATGTAGTCGGTGACGCTGCTCTTGCCGCGCACATCGATCTCGACGACGTCCTTGGCTTTGAGTTCCTCGACCGCCGCGCGCACCGTGCTCAGCAGAGCGTCGGTCGACGGGGGAGGGGTCGGCATGCGGGTCTTGATGACGTGGGCTTGGCTGGTCAAGGAAAGGACTCTGGGGGACTAAGCGGGGTTGCGTCGGAGATTATAACGGAGCGCCGGCCGCCGCCTGGCCTCCGTACAGGCCATGGCGCTCGATATAGACGGCCACCGGCGCCGGCACCAGGTCCTGCCAGGGCCGGCCGGCGGCGATGCGCTGGCGCACCTCACTGGCCGATTCGGCGTGCAGAGGCTGGTTCAGGCGCAGTACCCGGCCGGCCGGGGCGGCGCGCAGGGCGGCCGCGTCGGCCGCGTCGCGGCCGGCGACCAGGGCCGCCAGTTCAGGCGCCAGGCCCTGCTCCAGGGGGCTGCCGGGGCGCTGGGCGACGACGAAATGGGCCAGGTCGAACAGCGCCCGCCATTCGTGCCACTGCGGCAGGCCCAGGAAGCTGTCGGCGCCGACCAGCAGCGCGACCGGCGCGGCGTCGCCGATCTCCCGGCGCAGCTCGCGCAGGGTCTCGACCGTGTAGGAGCGGCCGGCGCGGGCGAGTTCGCGGGTGTCGACGAGCAGCCGCGGTTCTCCGGCCACCGCGAGATCGAGCATGCGCGCGCGTTGCGCGGCGTTCGCGCCCGGCGGCGCGCGATGCGGCGGATCGGCCGCGGGCATCAGGCGGATGGTCGCGTCCAGGGCGTCGCGCGCGGCGCGCGCGATCGCGAGGTGGCCGTCGTGGACCGGATCGAAGGTGCCGCCGTAGTAGACCCGCAAGCTCATCGTCCGGCCGCCGTCGAACGCAGGCGGCGATCGCGCGGGGCGACCGCGCTCACGCGCCGCCCGACACCAGCAGCCGCGCCGCGCGCGGTTCGGCGACGGCCAGCAACAGGCGTTCCAGCGCGATCCAGGCGTCGCCGGCTTCGCGGCCCTTGGCCATGCGATCGACGCGCCCGGCCTGGGCCACGAACGCGTCCCAACGGCGCGCGTCGTGGCGCTGCAGCGCGCGCCGGTACATCGGCTGTTTGGAATCCCACACCCGCTGCGCCTTGAACTCCGCCGACAGATTGCCGCCGCGCGCGTTGACCCGCGCCAGCGCGGCGCCGCGCTGCAGTTCGATCACCACCATGCCCAGCAGCGCCGGCACCGCTTCGCCTTCCGCGCGCAGGCCGGCGAGCATGCGCGAGACCTGCGCGCCCTGCCCGTTCATGGCCGCATCCACGACCCGGAACACGTCGTAACGCGCGGCGTCGGCGACCAGCGATTCCATCCGCGCCAGGTCGATGGCTTCGCCGTCGGACAGCAGGGCGAGCTTGTCTACTTCCTGGGCGGCGGCGAGCAGGTTGCCCTCGACCCGGTCGGCCAGGCTCTGCACCGCGTCGCGGTCGGCGCGCAGGCCGCGCGCGCGCAGGCGGCGCTCGATCCATTCGGGCAATTCGTGCGGCTTGATCTGCCAGGCGATCGCGACCCGGCCGACCCGGCCGATCGCCTCGCTCCACTTGCCGCCGTGCTGCTTGCTCCATTCGCCGCAGCTCACCAGCAGGCACACGTCCTGCGGCGGATCGGCGCAGAAGCCGGAAATTACCTCGGCGCCGTCCTTGCCGGGCTTGCCGGTGGGCAGGCGCAATTCGACCAGGCGCCGGCTGGCGAACAGGCTGGGCGCACGGAAGCTGGCCTCGAGCGCGTTCCAGTCCGGTTCGCGCTGGTTGCCTTCGGCTTCGAACACTTCGCGCTCGGCGATGCCCTGCTGGCGGGCGGCGGCGCGCACGGCATCGGCGGCTTCCAGCACGCGCAGCGGCTCGGGGCCGGCGATCAGGTAGGCCGGACGCAGCGGCTCGGACGCGACTTGGGCGGCCAGCTGTTCCGGCTTGAGTTCCATCGTCAGCGCGGCGGCTTGGGCGGCGCCGGCTCGGTCTTCGCGGGGGCCTGCGGCGCGGCCGAGCCGGCCGCTTCCATCGCCGCCTGCGCGGCGTCGGTGGCGATCGGAGGCTCGCCCTGCGCGCTGGGCGCGGCGGCACCGCCGTCGACCTTCTTCACCACCGCATCGATGCGGCGCAGCACCGAGGCGCTCATCTCGCGGCGCATTTCGCGCTGCAGGGTTTCGCGTTCGCCCTCGGTACCCAGCGAGGTCACCGGGTTGGAGACGTAGTCCCGCGACAGTTCGACGGTCTGGCGCGGCACCAGCGGGCTGCCGTCGGCCTTGCGCAGTTCGAAGATCACCGCGTAGCGCAGGCTGTATTCCTGGGCGCGGCCGAGCTGGTCGAGCGCGACCGGGGTATCGCCCCAGCGCTCCGACATCAGGTCCAGCACCGCGGCCGATTCGGTGTCCGCCGAGGCCGGCACCGCTCCGGCGCGGGTCAGCGCCTGGGCCAGCGATTCGGCCAGCGGACTGTAGCGATCCACCGACACCACCCGCACCGGACCCAGGTCCGGCGGCAACGTCAGAGCGCTGCGCAGTTGGAAACCGCAGGCCGACAAGGCCAGCGCGAGGGTGGCCGTGGCGACGGCGATGAACGGACGAGGGGTCATGCGCGAAGTCTGGACGAGCGGGCCGCGCGCATCAATAGCGGCGCCGGATTCGGCTGAACGAGGCTTCAGGGGTCTGAGCCGCTACTCCGGCCTCCGCACGAATGGAGGGCCGCAAGTTTCAGAAGAATCGAAATTTTCGCAGGCGCCGCCGTGGGCGCTGCGAAACACCCGGGCTTGCGACACCCCATCCCTGCCCGCGTGCCGCGAACGCCGCGGCCCCGCTCCCCGTGCAGCGGGGAGCGAGGGAATCGCCGCGGCCTCAGCTCGCGACGATATTGACGATCTTGCCCGGCACCACGATCACCTTGCGCACGGTCAGGCCTTCCAGGTACTTGATCACGTTCGGCTCGGCCAGGGCCAGGCGCTCGGCGTCTTCCTTGGCGACGTTGACCGCGACCTCGATGGTGCCGCGCAGCTTGCCGTTGACCTGCACCGCCAGCGTCAGCGCGTCGCGTTGCAGCGCCGAGGCGTCGGCCTGCGGGAACGCCAGGTCTTCGAGCAGGGTTTCGCCGTGGCCCAGCGCCTGCCACAGCGCATGGCTGGCGTGCGGGGTGATCGGATTGAGCAGCAGCACCGCCGCGGCCAGCGCTTCCTGGCGCAGGGCGCGGCCGTTGCCGCTGGCGTCGTCGAACTTGGACAGATGGTTCAGCAGTTCCATCACCGCGGCGATCGCGGTGTTGAAACTGTGGCGGCGGCCGTAGTCGTCGCCGACCTTCTGGATGGTCTCGTGCAACTGGCGGCGCAGGGTCTTCTGCGCGGCGTCCATCGTCGCCAGGTCCAGCGCCGGCGCCGGACCGTCGGCGGCGTGCTTGTGCACCATCGTCCACAGCCGGCGCAGGAACCGCGCCATGCCTTCGACGCCGGCCTCGTTCCATTCCAGCGACTGCTCCGGCGGCGCGGCGAACATCGAGAACAGGCGCACGGTGTCGGCGCCGTACTTGCCGACCATCAACTGCGGGTCGACGCCGTTGTTCTTCGACTTCGACATCTTTTCGGTGCCGCCGATATGCACCGGCTGGCCGTCGGACTTCAGCGTCGCGCCGACGATGCGGCCGCGCTCGTCGCGCGCGATCTCGACGTCGGCCGGGTTGATCCAGTCCTTGGAGCCGTCTTCGAGGTCGCGGTAGAAGGTTTCGGCGATCACCATGCCCTGGGTCATCAGGTTGGTCGCCGGCTCGTCGCTGTCGACCAGGCCCTGGTCGCGCATGAGCTTGTGGTAGAAGCGGAAATACATCAGGTGCAGGATCGCGTGCTCGATGCCGCCGATGTACTGATCGACCGGCGTCCAGTACTTGGCGCGCTCGTCGACCTGCGCGGCCGCGCCCGGCGAGGTGTAGCGCGCGTAGTACCAGCTCGACTCCATGAAGGTGTCGAAGGTGTCGGTTTCGCGCTCGGCTGCGCCGCCGCAGCTCGGGCATACGGTCTTGCGCCACTCGGGGTCGGCCTTGATCGGCGACTGCACCCCACTGAAGGCCACGTCTTCGGGCAGCACCACCGGCAGTTGATCCTCCGGCACCGGCACGTCGCCGCAGTTCGGGCACAGGATCACCGGGATCGGGCAGCCCCAGTAGCGCTGGCGGCTCACGCCCCAGTCGCGCAGGCGGTAATTGACCCGGCGCACGACCCGGCCGTCGCCGCCGTAGCGCGCGGCGATCGCATCCAGCGCCTGCTGGAAGTCGAGGCCATCGAACTCGCCCGAATTCACCAGCCAGCCGCGCTCGGTATAGGCCGATTCCTCGACGATGCGGCGCTGGAAGTCCTCCACCACCTGCACCGCGGCGCCGGTGTCGTAGACGTCGACCGAACCGGCTTCGCCCAGCGCGCTGCGCATCGGGTCGTCGTGGCGGGCGACGTGGCGGCCGATCTCGTCGAGCGCGTCGCGCACTTCGTCGGGCACGATCACCATCTTGATCGGCAGCGCGTAGCGCAGCGCGAACTCGTGGTCGCGCTGGTCGTGGCCGGGCACGGCCATGACCGCGCCGGTGCCGTAGTTCATCAGCACGAAGTTGGCCACATACACCGGCAGTTCCTCGCCGGTGACCGGATGCAGGGCGCGCAGGCCGGTGTCCATGCCGCGCTTTTCCTGGGTCTCCAGCTCGGCCTCGGTGACGCCGCCGCGCTTGAGATCGGCCAGGAACGCGGCCAGGTCGGGATCGCCCTCGGCCGCGGCCAGGGCCAGCGGGTGTTCGCCGGCGATCGAGACGAAGGTCGCGCCCATCAGGGTGTCGGGACGGGTGGTGAACACCGTCAGCGGTTCGACCGCATTACCGGCCTCGTCGCGCACCTCGAAGCGGATCTCCAGGCCTTCGCTGCGGCCGATCCAGTTGCGCTGCATGGTCTTGACCGCCTCCGGCCAGCCCGGCAGCGCGTCCAGGCCGTCGAGCAGTTCCTGGGCGTAGTCGGTGATCTTGAGGAACCACTGCGGGATCTCGCGCTTTTCCACCAGCGCGCCGGTGCGCCAGCCGCGGCCGTCGATCACCTGCTCGTTGGCCAGCACGGTCTGGTCGACCGGGTCCCAGTTGACCACCGAGTTCTTGCGGTAGGCCAGGCCCTGCTTCATCAGGCGCACGAACATGCGCTGCTCGTGGACGTAGTAGTCCGGGCGGCAGGTCGCGAACTCGCGCGACCAGTCGATCGCGTAGCCCATGGTCTTGAGCTGCGCCTTCATGTGTTCGATGTTGGCGTAGGTCCACTTGGCCGGCGCGGTCTTGTTCTTGATCGCGGCGTTCTCGGCCGGCAGGCCGAACGCGTCCCAGCCCATCGGCTGCAGCACGTTGTGGCCGGTCATGCGCTTGTAGCGGCTGATGACGTCGCCGATGGTGTAGTTGCGCACGTGGCCCATGTGCAGCGCGCCCGAAGGGTACGGCAGCATCGACAGGCAGTAGTACTTGGGCTTGTCGGAGCGCTCGTCGACCTCGAACGCGCGGGTGCCGTCCCAAAACTGCTGGGCGGCGACCTCTACGGACTTGGGGTCGAAGGCGTGGCTGTCGGTGGGAGCTGGGGCGACGTCGCTGGACACAGGGGGTCTGGCAGGGCAAGGAAAGACCGGAAAGCCTACCGCAGTGCACAAAAGCCCGCCATGGCGGCCGGCCCTGGGCCCATGTCTGGCCTGGGTCGGACCCGGCGCGGCGGCCGCCCCGAGGCGTCGAAGGGGGTATGGCCGCGGCCGGCGGCGCTCGCCGGCCGCGGCGACGGCGTCAGCGTTTCACACACACCCAGGTGACGACTTTGCCGGTGCTGTCGTATACAGGCGCGGCCTTGTATCCGATCGGACAGAGCAGCAACGGCTGATTGGCAGCTACGGCCACGACCGGCGCGAGCGACATCGCGACGAACGCGGCGAGCAGACAGAGCGTCAATTTCATGGACGACCTCCAGTTGATTTCCGCAAAGGTTCGCTTGCATGCTGCGGCGGCCATTCCCGGACCGCGCGGGCGATTGTCCCTGCATTCGTCCCCGCATGTGCGAAGTCGGTCGCACTATTTGCCGGTGCGCCAGCGTATGGCGCATCGATTCCTCCACGAGCACCGCCGGAATCCACGATGACCCGCCTGACCGCCGCCGTATCGTTCGTCCTCGCCGCCCTCCTGGCCCCGCCCACCCTCGCCGCCGAAGCGCCGACCGCCCTGCACTGCGGGCATCTGTTCGACGCGCGCAGCGGCCGGTTGCTGGACGCACGCACGGTGGTGGTGCGCGAGGGCAAAGTCGCCGAAGTGCTGCCGGGCCGCGCCGATGTCGCCGGCGCGCTCGCGATCGACCTCAGCGGGCACACCTGCACCCCGGGCTGGACCGATCTGCACGTGCACCTGGCCTCGCAGTCCAGCCCGCAGAGCTATTCCGAAGGTTTCCGCCTCGACGACGTCGACTTCGCCTTCCGCTCGGTCGGCTTCGCCAAGAAGACCCTGCTGGCCGGCTTCACCAGCGTGCGCGACCTCGGCGGCGAAGTCAGCCCGCACCTGCGCGACGCGATCAACCAGGGCCTGGTCGACGGGCCGCGGATCTGGGCCGCGGGCAAGTCGATCGCCACCACCGGCGGCCACGCCGATCCGACCAACGGCTACAACGACGCGCTCTCGCACCTGATCGGCCCGCCCGGCCCGACCGAGGGCGTGATCAACTCGATCGAGGACGCGCGCCAGGCCGTGCGCCAGCGCTACAAGGACGGCAGCGACGTGATCAAGATCACCGCCACCGGCGGTGTGCTGTCCTACGCCAAGTCCGGCGACGCGCCGCAATTCACCGTCGAAGAGGTCAAGGCCATCGTCGACACCGCCAAGGACTACGGCTACCGCGTCGCCGCCCATGCCCACGGCGAGGAAGGCATGAAGCGCGCGGTGCTAGGAGGCGTCACCAGCATCGAGCACGGCACCTACATGAGCCCGGAAGTGATGGCGCTGATGAAGCAGAGAGGGACCTGGTACGTGCCGACCATCTACGCCGGCCGCTTCGTCGCCGAGAAGGCCAAGATCGACGGCTATTTCCCCGAAGTGGTGCGGCCCAAGGCCGCGCGCATCGGCGCGCAGATCCAGGACACCGCCGGCCGCGCCTACCGCGGCGGGGTCAAGATCGCGTTCGGCACCGACATGGGCGTGGGCCCGCACGGCGACAACGCGCGCGAGTTCCTCTACATGGTCGAAGCCGGCATTCCGGCCGCGACCGCGCTGCAGGCCGCAACCATCCGCGCCGCCGAAGTCCTGGGCGTGGACGACCAGGGCGTGATCGAAGCCGGCAAGCGCGCCGATATCGTCGCGGTGCCGGGCGATCCGATCGCCGACATCAACGCGGTGATGAAGGTCGCGTTCGTGATGAAGGACGGCAAGGTCTACAAGCAACCCGGCGCCGCGGAATGAACCTGGTCGCGACGTCGCGCCGGCAGCCCCGGCCGGCGTCGCGGCCGTGCCCGCGACAACAGACACACCGATAGCCGGATCGATAGCCACACCGACAGCCAGGAGAACGCCCGTGGACCTGGAATGGATGGGTTACGTCGGCGCCACGCTGACCACGCTGTCGTTCCTGCCGCAGGCGGTAAAGACCATCCGCAGCCGCGACACGCGCGGCATTTCCCTGGGCATGTACGTGGTGTTCACCGTCGGCGTCGGCTTCTGGTTCGGCTACGGCGTGGCGCTGCAGTCCTGGCCGATGATCGTGTCCAACGCGATCACCTTCGTGCTGGCGGCGACCATCCTCGGGCTCAAGCTCAAGCACGGCTGAGGCCGCGCGCCGCCCTGCCCCAGCGCAAGCTCACGATGGGCGCGGCGCCGCCTGCGCGCGCGCCGCGGCCAGCCACCACAGCAGCCAGGCGCCGAACGCCGCGCGCTGGGCCAGGCCCACCGGCAACAGCGACGGCAGCACCAAGGCGAACAGCAGCACCGCCAGCGCCGCGATCAGGCTGGCCTGGCTGAAGCCGCGCAGCTCCGGCCGCGCGCGGCTGCGGCTGCCGATCGCGATCGCCAGCGCACCGGCGGCGAAGGCCAGCCACCACAGCAACCACACGGTCGCGTGCAGGCGGCTGGGCGCGGCGTCGAAATCCTGCGGGTCCAGCGGCAACAGGCCCTGCGCCGCGAACGCCAGCGCCGACAGCAGCACCAGCTGCGCACCCACGCGCACGCTCCAGCGCGTGCCGGCCAGCGACTGGCGCAGGCCCACCGCGACCGCCGCGGCGAGCACGCCCGGCAGCACGAACGCCAGCAGGTTGAACCACAGCGCATACGGCACGCCGGCGGCGCCCAACAGCGCGACCGGATGGCGGCTGTGCGCATAGCCGTCCAGGACCGCGCCGAAGCCGGCCAGGGCGAGCGCGAACGACACCAGCGCCGCCGCGGCCACGATCGATTTCCAGGATTTCACGTCGTCTCCCATGCGAATACGTCTTCGACTCCGACCCCGAACGCGCGCGCGATCCGGAACGCCAGCTCCAGCGACGGCGCGTAGCGTCCGGCCTCCAGCGCGATGATGGTCTGCCGGGTCACGCCGCAGGCATCGGCCAGCGCCTGCTGGGTCATTTCGCCGCGCTCGAAGCGCAGGCGGCGGATCTGGTTCGCGATCGGTGTGCTGCCCATGCGCGCGCTCAGTGCCGGCCGCGCCAATAGTGGACTGCGCTGGCCGCATATTCGAACAGCCAGCCGCACATCAACGCGAACACCAGCAGACTGGACACCATCGCCGGCGTCGCCCAGTCCAGTCGCCCGGCGGGGCTGAAACCCAGCGTCACCGCCATCGCGATCACGCTCAAGGTCAGCGCGCCGCGGCCCCAGTCGGCGGCGCGGCGGGCGATTTCGCGGTCGCGCTCGTCCTCCTCGACCGCACCTTGCCAGCGCGAGCTCAGCAACTGCGACAGCACCGCCCATGCCGCCAGCAGCAGGACCAGATGGCGGCCGACCGCGCCGGCCTCGGGGTTGCGCCAGATTTCCGCGCCCTGGAAGGCTTGCAGCTTGGCCAGGTAATAGGCCACCGCCACGGCCATGAAGCCCAGGCCGATCCAGGCCCGCCATTCGGCCGGCGCGGCGCGGCCTTCGAACTCCGCGCGCGGCACCCGCTGCAGCCGCCACAGCGACACCCAGGCGGTGGCGACCAGCAGGGCCACGCCGATCTTGCCGCCGTCGAAACCCAGCACCGCCGACGGGCTCGCGATCAGCAGCCACAAGGCCAGCCCCGCCACCGCCAACAGCCCGGCCAAACTCCAGGTACGCGTCATCATGATGTCTTCCCTGCCAGACAATATGTACGCTTCACATTACATTCGCTGCGGCGCATGTCAAGTATCTTTTACATGCCTTGGATTCCCCCGCGACTGGCACCATGTCCGCTGGATCGCTTTCCGGGACCACCCATGACCGCCTCCGCCACCGCCTCGCCGCACGTCTTCGACGCCACCACCGACCGTTTCGAAGCCGACGTCATCCAGAAATCCGCGCAGACGCCGGTGCTGGTCGACTTCTGGGCCGAATGGTGCGAACCCTGCAAGACCCTGGGCCCGCTGCTGGAAAAACTGGCCGCCGAGTACAACGGCGCCTTCGTCCTGGCCAAGGTCGACGTCGAAGCCGAGCAGCAGCTGGCCGGCATGTTCCAGATCCGCTCGATCCCGACCGTGTACCTGGTCAAGGACGGTCAGCTCGTCGACGGTTTCCCCGGCGCCCTGCCCGAAGGCCAGTTGCGCGAGTTCCTGAGCCACCACGGCATCCAGCCGGCCGCGGCCGCCGAGGAAGCCGCGCCGGTCGCCGCGGAAGCCGAACTGGACCCGCACGCCGAAGTGGTGCGCCTGCGCGCCGAGGTCGCGGCCGAGCCCGGCCAGGACGAACGCAAGCTCGACCTGGCCCTGGCCCTGCTGCGCACCGGCGCGGCGACCGAGGCCGAACACCTGCTGGACGCCCTGCCCGCCAACCTCGCCACCGACGACCGCGCCCTGCGCGCCCGCGCACGCCTGGGCTTTGCCGCTGTGCTCAAGGACGCGCCGCCGCCGGAAGTGCTGGAGGCGGCGATCGCCAGCGACGAAAGCGACCTGCGCGCGCGCCACCTGCTCGGCGCGCACCGTCTGGTCGGCGGCCAGTCCGAGGCCGCGCTGGAGCAGTTCATCGAGATGCTGCGCCGCGACCGCGCCTACCAGGACGGCCTGCCGCGCAAGGTCCTGATCGACGCCTTCCGGGTGGTCGAGGACGAGGACCTGGTCGGTCGCTACCGCCGCAAGATGTCGTCGCTGCTGTTCTGAGACGCGGCGCCCCGGCGCACCGTCCCGAACGCAAACCCGAGGCGGCGCCCGCGCGGCGCCGTCGCGCGGCTTGACCATCCGCGGCTTGACTATACGCATGCGTATGGCAGGCTGGGCG
Source organism: Lysobacter sp. Root76 (assembly GCF_001428685.1). GTDB lineage: Bacteria > Pseudomonadota > Gammaproteobacteria > Xanthomonadales > Xanthomonadaceae > Lysobacter. Next base: position 514,855 of record NZ_LMIK01000001.1, read on the forward strand.
CCTCTCACCGCTCCCCGGCCGCGCATGAAAGCCAGCACCCTCAAACTCGGCCTCAACCTGTGGCCGCCGTTCCTGTTCAGCGGCATCCGGGTGCGCAAGATCGCGCCCGATTACCGCCGGGCCCAGGTCGAGCTGCGGATGCGGCCGTGGAACCGCAACTACGTCGGCACCCACTTCGGCGGCAGCCTGTTCGCGATGACCGATCCGTTCTGGATGCTGCTCACGCTGAGCGCGCTGGGCCGCGACTACATCGTCTGGGACAAGATGGGCACGATCGAATTCGTCAAACCCGGGCGCGGCACGATGCACGCCGAGTTCGCGCTCGACGAACAGGTACTGGAGCAACTGCGCGCGGCCACCGCCGGCGGCGACAAGACCCTGCACTGGTTCGACACCGACGTGATCGACGCCGACGGCGAAGTGGTCGCACGCGTGCGCAAGCAGCTTTACGTGCGCCGCAAGCCGGGCCGCGGCTGACGCCCCTCCGCGCCGTGCCCGACGTGGCGGCGTTCACGATGCGCAGACCGGCGACGGTCGATTTCTGACGCAATGGGGCCAATCCCGACGCGCCAGCGGCAGGACGCAGGCGCACCGCCACACGCGGCCTGTCGCCTTGCGCTCGCAACGAGGCACAATAGGCGTGCGCGCCAATGGATGGCGCGTCTTCACGTAATTTGCGTGATGTGAGTGTGGTCAGTCCCGGCACGCATCGGCGTATGCTGGGCACTCGCGACAGGGGGCCGCGATGTCCAGGTCTACACAAAACCCGCACGAAATCGCAGCACCGTTGCCGGAGATCACCGGCTATCGCCTGCTGCGCGTGATCAATCACGGCGGCATGTCGACCGTGTACCTGGGCGAACAGATCGGCCTGGCGCGCGAAGTCGCGATCAAGGTCATGCAGCCGATCGCGCTGGCCGACGAAGTCAGCCGCCGCCGCTTCGAGAACGAAGTGCGCACCATCGCGCGGCTCGAACACCCCAACGTCGTCGTGATCCACGAAGTCGGCCGCACCCGCGAGGGTCTGCCCTACTACGCCATGCCCTACCTCTCGCGCGGCCACCTCGGCCAGCGCGATCTGAGCAAGGACGAACCGCGCGCGATCTCGATCATGGAGACGCTGCTGTCGGCGCTGGACTACGCGCATGCGCGCGGCGTCGTGCATCGCGACGTCAAGGCCGAGAACGTGCTGTTCGACGATGCCGAACGTCCGCTGCTCGCCGATTTCGGCATCGCCCTGCGCCGTGGCTTCGGCCCGCGCGTGACCGCCGCCGGCCTGGCCGTGGGCAGCACCGCCTACATGGCGCCGGAACAGGCGCGCGGCGAAGACGTCGACGGCCGCGCCGATCTCTACAGCCTGGGCGTGCTGGGCTGGGAAATGCTCACAGGGCGCCTGCCGTTCGAAGCCGCCGATGCGCTGTCGATGGCGGTGATGCACGCCCAGGATCCGATTCCGAAACTGCCGCAGCACCTGCGCCACTGGCAGCGCTTCATGAATCGCGCCCTGTGCAAGCAGCCCGGGCAGCGTTTCCAGGACGCCGCCGAGATGGCCGAAGCGCTCGCCGACGTGCAGCGCAGCGGCCTCAAGCACACCATCAAGCGCATGATTCCGCGCGCCAGCCGCCTGCGCCAATGGGCGGTGCCGCTGTGGGCCGGCATCGCGGCCGCCGCGGTCGCGGTGGTCGCGATCGGCTTCGGCCTGAACAATCGCCAGGACGACGGCTTCTTCCGCGTCCAGGCCGGCACCGCCGCGCCGGTCGGCGCCGCCGCAGCGGTCGCCACCCCCGGCGATCCCACCGATGCGATGCTCGCGCCGTTGCCGGAAGCGCCGCTGCAACGCTCGCTGGAAGAAGCGCGTCGCTACATCCGCCAGGGCAAACTGACCGCGCCGGCCGACGGCAACGCCTATAACAGCCTGCTCACCGCCTGGCACGCCGACAGCACCAGTCCGGACGTGCGCGCCGGCGTGACCGAACTCACCCACGCGCTCGGCGACCAGATCGCCGTCGCGGTGCGCGAACGCAACGACCAGCGCGCGCGCGAACACCTGCTCAACGCCACCACCCTGGCCCAGCAGACCGGCAGCGCCGACTCGCCCGCGATGCGCGCATTGCGCGAGCAGGCCGCGGCCGCGCTGCAGGCGCGCCTGGAACTGGACGCCAAGCGCAACGACCGCGAGGACGCGCAACGCACCGCCGCGCTCGCCGCCGGCTTCGACCTGCCCAAGGCCACCGCCACCCGCCTGATGGCCCAGGCCCGGGCCGTCGGCGGCGTCGCCGCCGGCGAACCGATCGCGGTCGGCAGCCTGATCCAGGACAACAGCCGCGTCACCGTCGCGCTCAGCCCGCGCCCGGTCAGCCGCGCCGAGTACGCGCGCTTCGCCAGCGCCAGCGGCCGCAGCCCGGCGCTGTGCCGCGAACGCGCCTCGCTGCTGCGCGTGCTGGCGCCGCGCAACTGGGAGTCGCCGGGCTTCAAGCAGGCCGACGCCGAACCGGTGGTCTGCGTCTCGCAGGCCGACGCCGAAGCCTATGCGCAGTGGTACAGCCAGCAGACCGGCCGCCGCTACCGCCTGCCCAGCGCGGCCGAAGCCGAACACCTCAACGACACCCCCGGCCGCGCGCTGTCGATGTGGCTGCGCGACTGCGGCCGCGACTGCCAGCAGCGCCAGGCCAGCGGCGCCTCCTGGCGCAGCAACCAGGCCCAGCGCCCGCTGGCCGCCGCGCGCGGCTACGACGACGTCGGCTTCCGTCTGGTACGCGAGCGCTAGGCGCAGTCCCGACGTTATTGCCGGTATCGCCGCGCGATCCGGCCGATGACGATGGTGCGGTGGTCGCCGTACCCTACGTCCCACGCCCACCCCACCCTCCACCGTAGGAGGCGGTGAGCCGAAGGGCGAACCGCATGCCGCGCGATCCGGCGGACGACGACGATGCGAGCCCACGGCCCCACCGTCCCAGCCGTTCGCGCCGAGTCTGTAGAACCACGACGCGGCGGCCCGCACAGCCGCTTTTCCCGCCAAATCGCCACCACGCACCGCCGCCCTTGCCCGCGCTCGCCTACAATCTGGCGCCATGCGCATGTCCAGCCTGCAACGCCTGTTCCTCACCGGTCTGCTGACCCTGCTGCCGATATGGCTGACCTGGGTCGTGGTCAAGTTCGTGTTCGTGCTGCTGTCCGACACCAGCCGCCCGCTGATCGATCCGCTCCTGGCCAACCTCGCCGCGACCAATCCGCAGGCGCTGGGCTGGCTCACCGAACGCTGGTTCGCCACCGCGCTGGCCCTGGCCGCGACGCTGGGCGTGATCCTGCTGTCCGGGGTGATGGCGCGGCGCGTGGTCGGACAGACCGCGCTGCGCGGTTTCGAATCGTTGATCAAGCGCATCCCGCTGGCGAACACGATCTACTCCAGCGCACGCCAGCTGCTCGACATCCTGCAGACCAAGCCCGACGGCACCCAGCGCGTGGTCCTGATCGACTTCCCGCACACCGAGATGAAGTCGATCGGCTTCGTCACCCGCGTGCTCAAGGAACAGGGCACCGGCCGCGAGCTGGCCGCGGTGTACGTGCCGACCACGCCCAACCCGACCTCGGGTTATCTGGAAATCGTGCCGGTGGAAAAGATCACCCCGACCGACTGGACCGTCGATCAGGCGATGAGCTTCATCATCTCCGGCGGCGCGGTCTCGCCCGAAACCATTCCCTTCTCCGTCCCCGCCGACGTCAAAGCCGCGAGCTGACCCGCATGAATCTGCAAGGACGCTTCCACTTCCGCCCGTTGTTGCTCGCCGCCGCGCTGCTGTGCGCCGCGATCGCCGCGCCCGCCGCCGCCGCCGCGCCTGCGCCGCTGGTCGCGCAGACCGTCAAGCTCGACGACGGCCGCAGTTTCCAGCTCAAGCTGCCGGCGAACCTGGAGATCGTGCCGGTCGCGCAGGGTTACAAGCGCATCCGCTTCTTCGCCCGCAGCCCCGACGGCCGCCTGTTCCTCACCGACATGCGCGACCTCAGCGACAACAGCAAAGGCCGGGTATTGATCCTCGACGGCTGGGACGAGAAGAAGGCCAAGTTCGCCAGCATCACGCCCTACCTCACCGACCAGCGCAATCCCAACAGCCTGGCCTTCCATACCGACCGCGACGGCCAGCAATGGCTGTACCTGGCCCTGACCGACAAGCTGGTGCGCTACCGCTATCGCGCCGGCGACCTCAAGCCCAGCGCGGCGCCGCAGACCCTGGCGACCTACCCCGACTACGGCCTGAGCTACAAATACGGCGGCTGGCACCTCACCCGCACGGTCGCGTTCGCCAACAACGGCAAGATGTACGTCTCGGTCGGCAGCAGCTGCAATGCCTGCATCGAGAAGGAAGCCGTGCGCGCAACGGTGATGGAGTACAACCCCGACGGCAGCGGCGCGCGCGTGTATGCGCGCGGCCTGCGCAACGCGGTCGGGCTGATCGCCCACGACGACCGCCTGATCGCGACAAACCAGGGCTCCGATCACCTCGGCAACGACAAGCCCGACGAGACCTTCTTCAAGCTCAGCGACGGCGCCGACTACGGCTGGCCGCACTGCTACCACAGCGCTGGCAAGGTCTACGCCGATCCCAAGTTTCCGCGACCGGCCGGCTGCGCCAAGGTGCCGCGCGCGTTCGGCTGGTTTCCCGCACACGCGTCCGCGCTCGGCGTCGACTGGTTCCCGGCCGGCGACAGCACCCTGTCCAGCCAGTACGTGGTCGCCCTGCACGGCTCGACCAACGCCAAGATCGGCCACGGCTACAAACTGGTGCGGGTCAACGCCGACGGCAGCAGCGGCGGCGACCTGATCACCGGTTTCCTCGACGGCGCCAAGGTCAACGGACGCCCCTGCGGCGTGCTCCGCATGGGCCGCGACGCGTTCCTGTTCACCGACGACAAGTACGGCGTGATCTATTACGTGAGGCCGAAACGATGAACCACGAAACGATGAACCAAGTGCAGACCGGTATCGGCGCCAAGACGCTGGAAGACCGCGCGCTGCGCTTGTTCATCGTGCTGTCGGCGTTCTTCTGCGTGAACGCCGTGCTGGCCGAGTTCATCGGGGTCAAGATCTTCGCGCTCGAAGACACCCTGGGCATCGCTGCGCTGCAGTGGAACCTGTTCGGCCAGAGCGGCTCGCTCAGCTTCACCGCCGGCACCCTGCTGTGGCCGGTGGTGTTCCTGATGACCGACGTCATCAACGAGTTCTTCGGCCGCCGCGGCGTGCGCACGATTTCCTGGCTGGCCGCGCTGCTGATCGTCTACGGTTTCGTGTTCGCGTTCGCGGCGATCTCGCTGGCGCCGGCCGACTGGTGGGTCAAGGCCGCGCAGTCGCAGGGCGTGGACGACTACCAGGCCGCATTCTCCGCGGTGTTCGGCCAGGGTCTGTGGACCATCGCCGGTTCGCTGGTCGCATTCATGCTCGGCCAGCTGATCGACGTCGCGGTGTTCCACCGCATCCGCAACGTCACCGGCGAAAAGCACATCTGGCTGCGCGCGACCGGCTCGACCGCGGTCTCGCAGCTGGTCGACAGCTTCGTGGTGCTCTACATCGCCTTCGTGCTGGGGCCGCAGAAGTGGCCGACCTCGCTGTTCCTGGCGGTGAGCACGGTCAACTACGCCTACAAGATGCTCGCCGCGATCGCGATGATCCCGCTGATCTACCTGGTGCGCGCGGCGATCGTGCGCTACCTCGGCCAGGCCCGCGCCGAACAGCTGCGCGACGAAGCCGCCGTCTGAACGCGACGCAGGCCGCGATTCGGGCCATCGGCGCGGCGCATCGCCAGCGACCCGTGACTTCCGACCGGGGCGGCTGAGCGGGCGCTCGGCCATGCTGGGGCACTCATCGCTCCGGGGAACCCGTAATGACCTTGCGTCCGCTCGCTCTCGCACTCGCTCTGACCGTCGCCGCCGCGGCCATCGCGCCCGGCCATGCAGCCGAAACGCCCAAGGCCGCCGCCGTCGACCAGGCCAAGGCCGCCAAACTGACCGCGCTGTACGGCCAGTACTGGGAGGAAGTGCTCAAGCTCAACCCGGTCCAGGCCACGTTCCAGGGCGACAACCGCTACAACGACCAGTTGCCCGACTTCGGCACCGCCCAGTACCGCCAGGAATCGCACGACTTCACCGTGCGCTGGCTCAAGACCGTGCAGGACATCGGCCCGGCCGGCCTGCAGGGCCAGGACCTGCTGAGCTACGAGACCTTCGTGCGCGACTCGAAGATGTCGCTGGAGTCCGAGCAGTTCCCCGACTGGATGATGCCGATCAACCAGATGGGCAGCATGGCCAGCTTCGCCGTGCAGATGGGTTCGGGCACCGGCCCGCAGCCGTTCAAGACGGTCAAGGACTACGACAACTGGCTCGCCCGCGGCAGCAAGCTGCCGGGGCTGTTCGACACCGCGATCGACAACATGCGCCAGGGCATGAAGGCCGGCGTGGTCCAGCCCAAGGCGCTGATGATCAAGGTCATCCCGCAGTTCGACGCGCTGATCAAGGACAAGCCGGAAGAGACGCTGTTCTGGGGCCCGATCACCAACCTGCCCAAGGACTTCTCCGACGCCGACAAGCAGCGCCTGACCGCGGCCTACCGCGAGATGATCGGCACCCGTCTGATGCCGGCCTACAAGAAGCTGCGCGCCTTCATCAACGACGAGTACCTGCCGGCCACGCGCGACAGCGTCGGCCTGGACAAGCTGCCCAACGGCCAGGCCTGGTACGCGTTCAACGCGCGCCAGCGCACCACCACCGACCTGAGCCCGGCGCAGATCCACCAGATCGGACTGGACGAAGTCGCGCGCATCCACGGCGAGATCCGCAAGGTGATGACGCAGGTCGGCTTCAAGGGTTCGCTGCAGGACTTCTTCAAGTTCATGCAGACCGATCCGCGCTTCGGCTTCAAGAGCGAGGACGCCCTGCTGGCGCATTACCGCGCGCTGGAAGCCAAGATCAACCAGAAGATCCCGCAACAGTTCTCGCTGGTGCCGAAGGCGCCGTTCGAGATCCGCGCGGTCGAACCGTTCCGCGCCCAGTCCGCGGCCGGCGGCGAATACCGCAGCCCGAGCGAGGACGGCAGCCGTCCGGGCGTGTTCTACGTCAACACCTACGACCTGCCCACGCGCAAGACCTGGGACGCCGAGGACCTGTACCTGCACGAAGCCATCCCGGGCCACCACTTCCAGCTCGCGCTGCAGCAGGAACTGACCGGCATTCCGGCGTTCCGCCGCTTCGGCGGCGAAACCGCCTTCATCGAAGGCTGGGGCCTGTACGCCGAATCGCTGGGCAAGGACCTGGGCGTCTACACCGACCCTTACGACTACTTCGGCTACCTGCAGAACGAACTGTGGCGCGCGATCCGCCTGGTCACCGATACCGGCCTGCACAGCAAGGGCTGGACCCGCGAGCAGGTGATCAAGTACATGCTCGACAACTCGGCCGAGAGCGAAACCCAGTCCACCGCCGAAGCCGAGCGCTACATCGCCTGGCCGGGCCAGGCGCTGGCGTACAAGATCGGCGAACTGAAGATCCAGGAACTGCGCCGCAAGGCCGAAAAGGAACTGGGCACGAAGTTCGACGTGCGCGAGTTCCACGCCGAAGTGCTGAAGGACGGCTCGGTGCCGCTGGAAGTGCTGCAGCAGAAGGTCGACCGCTGGATCGCCAGCAAGAAGGGCTGACCGCGAATGCGGTGATGCAAGAAAAAGCCGGGCATGCCCGGCTTTTTCTTTGTCCGCGACCAGCGCGGGCGATGCTGCGAGGTGGCGCGCCTGCCGGCGCGGCAGACGCACGCCACTTATCGGATCGGCGGAAAAGCGGATTGCACCTCACGTCACGCGTTTCAGAAGTTCAGCCGCCATACCGGGGATAGCCAGCGGGCACGGCCATCGGACCTCGTTGTCGGCGCTCGCGCTTGCCTGCGTCCTTCCTAGTGGCGGCCTTCGCGCAGTCGCGCGCGGCCCGCTCCGTGCCCGGCGGATCGGCGGCATCGATGCACACCGTACGGCCGGAAGAGGTCATCAGGGCCTGCCCGCCACCGTAGTCCTTGATCTCGTCGTACTTGAAATCGGTCAGCGGCCGGCCATCGGCATCCAGCAGGGCTATCTTGTTCGCTCGCCACACCGCGGTGAGTCCGCTCAAGTCCCAGGTATCGCCGATATCGCCCTGGTCGTAGACCAGCTTGCCATACATATCGAACAACTCCAGCCGATAACGTTCGTCGTGGTCCTTGCGCCACTGAATTTTTTCGTACGGGTTGAGCGTTTCAGGCTCTGGATTGAGCAGGGTGCTATAGCCCACCGTCCGGCCGTAATAGCTGCCGCCCGGCCGTTGCATGCGCAAGCCGGTGATGAAATTCACAGTGATGCTCTTGTGCTCCTGTTCGGACACGCGGGCCCAGCCGTTATCCAGACCATCGAGCGCGTAGCCCGGCGAAACTTCGTAGTACTCGCTCGGTAGCACGACCCGACCTCGGGCATCGAGCAAGCCCCGGCGGACCTTTCTCGGCTCTCCCGGTTTGGCGACATCGCGCTGCACCTGATACCAGGAGACGTCCGGTCGCAACTTGGTGCTGACTTCGACGATGTTGAGATACTCGAAGGGGATGACAGTACTTCCGTCCTGGCCGATGACGCCGTAGCGATCGTCCCTGAAATCCCCGTCCGAAGGCTTGGTGATGGCAACCGCCTGACCGTTGACGAAATGCAGTTCCCTGGCGAACAAGGTGGCCGACAATTCATTTCCTTGACGATCGAATTTGCGCACGCTCTGCAGGCCGATAGCGCGCAGGCCCTCGTCGCCCAGATCGGCAATGTGCTGATAGCCGATGGGGATGACGACGAGATTGCGTTGATCCACCACGCCGAAGGCGGATCGGCCTTTCCTGTCGATCCGGGCCAAATACAGGCCGCCGCCGAGCGATGCGACCTTCCGATGCGATGGCGCGCGTTTCCCGCGCTCTGATATCGAAACAGGTTCAGGCTCCGGACTCTCCTTGCCGGTCATCGCCTGATAGAAGCGAACCGGCGCGCAAGCCGCCAAGAGGCAAAGCAGAACTACTGAGGCGATCCTGGCCATCTTTCTCATGCGTCCGATGTTTGCATGCGCACGCGCGCCCGGAAAGGGCCGCGCGCGGCCCCTATGGCTGCGATCACGGCGATCCGCGCACGTCCCACATCTCTCGCGACGACTCAGAACTTCTCGCCCACCGGCAGGTAGCGCCACTCGCCTACCGGCATCTTGCTCAGCGAAATGCGTCCGATGCGCAGCCGCTTGCTGGAAACGACCTCCAGGCCGACCTGGGCGCACATATGCCGCAACTGCCCGCCCATCACGTTCTTGATCGCGAAGCGCAGACGGGTTTCGCTCGCCCAGCTGACCTTGCACGGCGCCAGCGGCCGCCCGCGGTACTCCAGGCCGTGCGCGAGCCGCTTCAAGCCGTAGGGCCCCAACTCGCCGCTCACTTCGACCACGAACTCCTGCTCGATCTGCGCATAGTCCTCGGTCAGGCGGCGCCAGGTCCGGCCGTCCTGACTCAGCACCACCAGGCCGGAGGCCTCCGCGTCGATCGGCATCAGCGGGGTCAGGTTGTGGAAATGGCGCTTGAGCAGGCGCACGCCGGACAGGTCGCCCTCGGCGTGGGCCGCCGCCAGGGCCAGGCCGGGGGCGTCCTTGAAGTCCACGCCGGCCGGCTTGTGCAGCAGCATCGTCGCCGGCTCGGCCGGCTCCAGCCGCGCATCCGGGTCCAATTCGACCTGTTGGGTCGAGATCGGCGCCTGGGGCTCTTCCACGACCTCGCCGTCGACCCGGACCCAGCCGCCCTCGATGTATTGCTGGGCTTGCGCGCGCGAACAGCCCGTCAGTTCTGCGACGCGTTTATCTAGACGTAGGGGTTCGGACATGGAAAAAAGTCGGCGGGAAAGGCGTTAAGTGTAAAGATACGCCGGCGCCCGGCGGAAAACCCTTCTCCGCCGGACCGATTTCGTTCATAGGATTAGATGAAGACTCCCTCCGGCTTGCAGGCGCTGATCGACGACGGCGTGATCGATGAAGTGATGCGTCCGCTGAAAAGCGGCAAAGAGGCGTCGGTGTACGTGGTGCGCTCCGGCAACGACGTGCGCTGCGCCAAGGTCTACAAGGACATGGCCCAGCGCAGCTTCCAGCAGCGCGTGCAGTACCAGGAAGGCCGCAAGGTGCGCGGCAGCCGCGAGGCGCGCGCGATCGGAAAAGCCAGCAAGTACGGGCGCAAGCAGCAGGAAACCGCCTGGAAGAACACCGAGGTCGATGCGCTGTACCAGTTGCGCGAGGCCGGCGTGCGCGTGCCCGAGCCCTACGGCTATTTCCACGGCGTGCTGGTGATGGAACTGGTGACCGACGCCGACGGCCACTCCGCGCCGCGCCTGGGCGAGGTCGAGCTGGCGCCGGATCAGGCGCGCGGCTTCCACCGCTTCCTGGTCCGCCAGGTGGTGAAGATGCTGAGCGTGGGCCTGATCCACGGCGACCTGTCCGAGTACAACGTGCTGGTCGCGCCCGACGGCCCGGTCATCATCGACTTCCCCCAGGTCGTCAGCGCAGCCGGCAACAACGCCGCGCGCACGATGCTGCTACGCGACGTCAACAACCTCACCGCCAGCCTCGGCGCCTGGGCGCCGGAACTGCTCGACACCTGGTACGCCGAAGAAATGTGGGCGCTGTTCGAAGCCGGCGAGCTGCATGCCGACAGCGAACTCACCGGGACCTTCGTCCACGACGAGTCGACGGTCGATCTGAACAGCGTGCGCGATGCGATCAACGATGCCCGCGATGAAGCCCTGATCCGCCAGCAAGGGCGCGAAGCGGCGGCTGCGGAAGAGTGAGACACGACGCCGCGCGATCGCGCGGCGAATCGCTCAAGCGCGATGGGCCATCACAAAGCGCTCGCTCGACGACATCGCTCGGTGATCGACCTGTCTCGACCGGTTTCGCCACCGGCTGGAGCTATGGCGCAGTCCGAAGCGAGAACATGATCGTGGCCTACGCAGGCTATTGCTGGCGCCCCGGTTTCCGGGGCGCTGCTTGGGTTCTCGCGGAAGAAGGCCTCTACACAGGCACCGCTTGGGTGTCATCGTTCGCTGCGTGGGCGGCATCAGTGGCGTGGCGTCGCCAAAACACGGGCGACTAACCGCCGAAGATCTCTTCCGTGCAGACCAATTTGTCGCCTGGCTTAAGGGCAATGACATTGGTGCCGCCGGGCTGCACCAGCCAGGATGATTCACCAGAGGCGGTGACTTGTCCGGTGTAAGTGCGATTCTTTCCGGCCTGGGCGAAACCGAACGCTTGAGCGACCTGCTTACCGTTGATTGCGCAGCCGACAATCACGTCTCCCTGCTCGGGACTCGACGCGACAAAGCGCAGTTTTCCGGCATTGGGCGCAGCTTGACGTACGTCGACCACACGTTGCGTTTGGTCGTCCGCCGTAGCGGCCACGACCACATAGCGCCCACCACCCTTGCGAACCGGATAGACCATGACCTTGCCTTCCGGCATTTCGTTCATGGAAATGGGTTCGAGCTCGGCGTCGTATGCATCGAATCCAAAGGCTTGATAGGGGAGTTGCATTGCAGGGAAGCGCTTGCCGATCAGGCCGGAAAACGCAGCGCCATTGCCCCTGGCTGGCGTGGAGCCGGCCATCGCGCTTTGCGTTACGCCAGTGCTGCCTTTCAATTCCGCACGTTCGCTATCGCGCAACGGGCGGGTAAAGCGCAGTACGGTATTCGCGCGCGGCCAAGCCATCTCTCCCAAGTTCCCGGCGTCTTTACAGCGGCCGCCGAGATGCTTGATCGCCGCGCCTTCGACGACAAAGCGGCTTTCGCACTCACCGTCTTCACTCTTGCCTCTCAGCACCCACGCCCCATTGCTGAATGTGGCGATGCCGGAGGTCTCAACCGTTCCATTCATCACGCCGCCGAAGCCGCCGGGGTCGGCAGCGCTGGCGTCACCAATGAATTTGACCAGAGCGCGTCCACTACCGATGTCTTCAATGGAGTAGCTGAACTCGGCGCCCTCATTCTGCAGCTTTCCCTTGCCATCTTTGTGTCGCGACTGTGCTTGGTAGCTGTAAACGCCTGAGGCCGGTGCACCAACAGCCCCTCGCTGATTGACCGATACCGCAGCGCCGCCCTGGGCCACAAGATTGACTAAGGCCGTTTGTCCGCCAGAGGTTCCAGCGGAGACTTGATAACTAAGCAGAGCGATAGATGCCGCCAGAAGAGCCAATCTTTTCATTCGAAATGCGTCCTTTTCCTTGGATGATGAGTTTCACGGCGCGCCATATCTTGCCGAACATTTCCAGCGTAAATCGCGGGGTAGGAACAAACCTGCGATCACGCCCATACCCCTACACCGCCGCCTGCTGCAACAACTTCGCCAGTTCTTGCGCCTGAGCCCTGCTCAGCCGGTAGGGCACCATGCTGATCGCCAACGGCGCCTTGGACACCACGGACAGCGCAACGAAATCTTCGCCTTCCGCTTCCTCCATGCGGATCACGTTGAGCGTCTGCGAGGTCATCACACGGCCGGTCAGTTCGACCTTGCCCACCTCGCGCTTGATGGTGCCGCCCAACAGCGCGCCGACCAGACTGCCGCTGCGCGCGTAGCGCAGGATGAAGTAGCCGATGATGCCTAGAAACAGGATGGGGAACAGGTAGTCCATTCGATCCTCTTCGATGCTTGCCCAGAATTCGCAGATCGGCGCAGCGGGTCGCTGCGGTTACATCTCCCAGCTCGCCTTCGACACGATGCGCCGGCCTTCCAGAGTCAACGTCGCCTCGGTCGCGGTCATGACCAGCGTGAACGAGGGAATGCCGGGGGCTTGGTCGGTCGCGGTGTAATGCAGTTCGAGCCGCTTGCGCTGGGTATCGAATTCCTTGACGCGCACCTGCTGCCTGGGCACCGGCCGGTAGTCCTTGTCGCCGGGCTGGCCGATGCGGACGGTCGAGATCACGGGACGTTCGTCGTCGCCGATTTCCAGGTCCACCGAATACCCCTCGCCGTCGAACTGCAGGGTCGAGGTGGCGTGCGCGGACCGCGTGGGCGCGAAGGCCAGCACCAGGGCGGCGAACAGGGCGAGCAGTGGCTTCATCGGTGCGTTCCTTGCGTTCCGTAGGTACCCCATCCTAGCGCGCGCGGCAGGTTGCCCGCCTGCGCGCCGGCAAAGAAAAAGGCCGGCGATGCCGGCCTTTTTCATCGACGCTGCGAAACGCTTACACGCCTTCGCGACGCTGGCCGTTGCCCGAACCCGAGCGGCCGCCGCTGCGGTGCTGCGGACCGGCGTGGGCGTGGCGCGGGGCCGGCTTGCCGTGCGGACGATGCGAGGGCTTGCGCGGGCCGTTGTTGCCGCCCGGACGCTGACCGCCGGGGCGACGGGCGCCCGGTGCATCGGAACCCATGCGGATCGGGCGGCTCGGCTCGAAGCCCTCGACCGTGACCATCTGGATGTCGTCCTTGAGGATGCGCTGGATCTGGCGCAGCAGGCCGCCTTCGTCCGGCGAGACCAGCGACAGGGCTTCGCCGGTCGCGCCGTTGCGGCCGGTGCGGCCGATGCGGTGGACGTAGTCTTCGGCGACCATCGGCAGGTCGAAGTTGATCACCAGCGGCAGGCTGGGGATGTCGAGGCCGCGCGCGGCGACGTCGGTGGCGACCAGCACGCGGGCCTTGTTGGCCTTGAAATCGCGCAGGGCTTTCTGGCGCTGGGCCTGGCTCTTGTTGCCGTGGATGGCGACGGCCTTGAAGCCGGCGTCTTCCAGCTGTTCGGCCAGCCGGTTGCAGCCGTGCTTGGTGCGGCCGAACACCAGCACCTGGTCGGTGCTGCGCTCGGCGAGGATGCGGACCAGCAGATCGCGCTTGCGGCCGCCGTCGACCGGATGCGCCTTGTGGGCGATGGTGTCGGCGATGGTGTTATTGGCGGCGACCTGGACCTGCTGCGGCTCGCGCATGAACTCCAGGGCCAGCTTCTTGATCTCGGTTTCGAAGGTGGCCGAGAACAGCATGGTCTGGCGCTGCGGCGGGACGCGGCCGAGGATGCGCTTGATCGCGGGCAGGAAGCCCATGTCGAGCATGCGGTCGGCTTCGTCCAGGACCAGCACTTCGATCGCGTCGAGCTTGGCGGTGCCGCGCTCCATGTGATCGATCAGGCGGCCGGGGGTGGCGACGAGCACGTCGACACCGCGACGCAGCATGTCGACCTGCGGGCCCATGCCGGCGCCGCCGTAGATCGAACAGATGCTCAGGCGCAGATGCTTGGCGTAGCTGCGCAGGCTGTCGTTGACCTGCACCGCGAGCTCGCGGGTCGGCACCAGCACCAGCGCGCGCGGCTTGCGCGGGCCGTTGGCGCCGGTGAGCTTGGACAGGCGGTTCAGCAGCGGCAGGCCGAACGCGGCGGTCTTGCCGGTACCGGTCTGGGCGCCGCCCAGCAGGTCGTGCCCGGCCATCGCCAGCGGAATCGCTTCGGACTGGATCGGGGTCGGGGTGTTGTAGTTCTGCTCGACGAGCGCGCGCAGCAACGCGGGCGCAAGCCCGAGGGATTCAAACGTCATGGTGGAACTCCAAGTGCTAAGGATCCGCGGACCGAAGTCGCGGAGTCACTCGGAGCGTTCCCTAGAACCGCGCTGCGAGTAATCGAAATGACGGTGCCGGATGCTCCGGACCGTGTCGGCGCTACGAAAGACGTGCGGGATAAAAGCCGATCGGCGAGTCCTGGACTCTTGCGATACGGCGGGCAACCTGGGAAACGTACCCCTTGCGGGGAGGCAGCCGTGCGCTGAACAGGCGGAACTGTACGCGAAAGCCGGCGCTTCCGCCAGCGCTAAATTCTTGTCGGGATTAGGAAAACGGGCGCTGGGCAGGAACGGGCGGTTCGCCGGCCGGCCCGGTGGGTGGTGCCTGGCGCCCTGGGTACCGTGGCCTCGCGGTACCGATCAGCCCGCCCGGTAAGCCGGTGGAGGCCGCCCTGGCCAGGACGGAAAGTTAAATCTGCGTTAAATGTCAACGGACGTACCAGAGGTGCGAAGTCTCAGGATGCGGCCACCGCTCGCGCCGATTCGACCGGCCTTCGCCGATCTTCGCCAGCCGGTGCCGGAAGGCTCCCTGGATTCGCGCTCCACGACCGCGCCCGCTCGCCGCAGCCATCGCCGCCCCCTTGCTCACTCGACCTGCATGCCGTCGCCCACAGCCATGCATGATCGCGCGCAGACTGGTAGAAAGGGGCGGAGGCGCGCGTCCGTCGGGCGCGCGGCGCAGCACCACCGCAGCCTGGGGAGCAGGCCATGGACAACCGCAGCCTAGCCACGACCGCACGCACGCTGATCGCCAGCGTCTTCAGCGTCATGGGCCTGTACCGCCTGCTCACCGCCTGGGGAGGTGCGGCAACGCCGGTCGCGACCCTGGTCTTCAGCGCGGTCGAACTGGTCCTGGGCCTGCTGATCGCCAGCGGCTGGAAACTGCGCTGGACCGCCGGCCTGGCCGCGCTGCTGATGGCCGTGGACGCGCTGATGTCGCACCCGTTCTGGAGCCTGGCCGGCGCCGAACGCGGCGCCCAGTTGCTGCACTTCATGAAGAACGTCGGCCTGATCGGCGGCCTGTTCTTGCTGATGGCCCACGCCGGCCATCCGCCGCGACGCTGAGCGGGGCCGCGCACCATGAGCGACGCCTCCGCACGCAGCCTGCTGCGCACCCGCAACGCGCACGAGCACGGCCGGGTGACTATGGTCGAGCTGTTCTTCGACCTGGTGTTCGTATTCGCCGTCACCCAGATTTCGCACACCCTGCTCGAACACCTGACACTGGCCGACGCGCTGCGGACGGTGCTGCTGTTCGTGGCCGTGTGGTGGGTCTGGATCTACACCTCCTGGTGCACCAACTGGCTGGACCCGGAAACCGCGCCGGTGCGGCTGCTGCTGTTCGCGCTGATGCTGGGAGGGCTGTTGCTGTCGAGTTCGCTGCCGCAGGCGTTCGGCGAGCGCGGACTGCTGTTCGCCGCGGCCTACGCGGCGATGCAGGTCGGGCGCACGCTGTTCATGCTGTACGCACTGCACGGCGTGCACGCCGCATGGTTCCGAAGCTTCCTGCGCATCGCGGTGTGGCTGCTGGTCTCGGGCCTGCTCTGGATCGCCGGCGGCCTGGCCGAAGGCGAGGCGCGCGTCGCCTGGTGGGCGGGCGCTTTGTCGATCGAGTTCGTCGGGCCGATCGCGTACTTCTGGGTGCCGGGCCTGGGCCGCTCGACCATCGGCGATTGGAACGTTGATGGCGGCCACCTGGCCGAACGCTGCGCGCTGTTCGTGATCATCGCCCTGGGCGAGTCGATCCTGGTCACCGGCGCGACCTTTGCCGGGCTACCGTTGGACGCCAGCCATACTTCTGCGTTCGTGTTCGCCTTCGTCGGCAGCGTGGCGATGTGGTGGATCTATTTCGACAGCGGCGCCGAGCGCGCGAGCCGGCGCATCGTCCATGCCGCCGATCCTGGCCGGCAGGCGCGCATGGGCTATACCTACCTGCATCTGCTGATCGTGGCCGGCGTCATCGTCTGCGCGGTCGCCGACGAAATCGTGCTGGTGCATCCGGGCCATGCCGACAACGCCGGCATCGCCGCGATCCTGGGCGGGCCGGCGCTGTACCTGCTCGGCAACGCGCTGTTCAAGTGGACGACGAACGACCGCCGGACTCCGCCTTTGTCGCATCTGGCGGGTTTGATCCTGCTGCTGGCTTTGTCGTTGACGGCGCGCTCTCTGCATCTGTCGGCGCTGGCGCTGGGCGGCGCCACCACCGCGATCCTGGTACTGGTGGCGACGTGGGAGCGCCTGGCGCTGTCGCGCGAGGCGCAGGCGGCGCATTGAACGAACGACAGCGTCGCCGACAGGAGCCCGAGACCGCGCGACACCACGGCGTAGAAGCGCTCACACCTCCAGGGTCATGCCCGGCCGCGCCAGCGCCGCTTTGATGCCATAACGCTCGCCGATCTCCCCGGCCAGCGCCTCGCGTGCCTTGTCTTCGCTGTGCACCAGGGCCAGCGGCGGATGCCCGGCGATCGCACCGTACCAATCCATCAGCCCGCGTTGATCGGTATGCGCGGACAAGCCGCCGACGGTATGGCGCTGCGCGTTGACGCGCACGTCGCGGCCATGGATACGCGCCCACTGCGCGCCGTCGACCATGCGACGCCCCAGCGTGCCTTCGGCCTGATAGCCCACGAACACCACCCGCGTCTTCGGGTTGTCGAGGCGATGGCGGAAGTGGTGCAGGATGCGGCCGGCGTTGGCCATGCCGGAGCCGGCGATCACGATCGCGCCGCGCTCGATGCGGTTGATCGCGATCGAATCCTCGCTGGACTCGGTCAGCTGCAGGTTCGGCAACCGGAACGGATTGGGTTTGTCGCGCCAGACCTGCTGCGCGTCCTCGTCGAACAGACCGGCATGCCGGTCGTAGACGGCGACGACTTTGGCCGCCATCGGGCTGTCGAGAAAGATCTTCCAGCGCGCCATCTGCCATTCGTCCCAGTGCTTGGCGAACCAGTACAGCAGCTCCTGGCTGCGCCCGACCGCGAACGCGGGGATCAGCACGTTGCCGCCGTCGTTCCAGGCCTGATCGAGGATGCGGCCGAGTTCGCGAATGGTCTCGGCGCGGTCGCGGTGCAGGCGATCGCCGTAGGTCGATTCCATCAGCACCAGGTCGGCGCTGTCGATGCCGGCGGGATCGCGCAGGATCGGCGTGCCCTTGGGGCCGAGGTCGCCGGAGAACACCAGCTTGCGGCCGTCGGCCCAGACTTCGACCGCGGCCGAGCCGAGGATATGACCGGCATCGCGGAACGCGATCTCGACGCCGGGCAGGATCTCGCTGCGTTGGTCGTAAGGCAGCGGCCGCACCAGCGCCATCGCGGCTTCGACATCGGTCTGGGTGTACAGCGGCAGCGCTTCGGGTTCGTCGCGGCCACGCCGGCGATTGCTGCGCTCGGCCTCGCTTTCGGCAATATGGGCCGAGTCCAGCAGCATGATCCGCATCAGTTCGGCGGTCGCGGTCTGGGCGTGGATCGCGCCACGGAAACCGCGACGCACCAGCAGCGGGACCCGGCCGATATGATCGATGTGGGCATGACTGATCACCAGCGCGTCGAGCGCGGCCGCATCGAACGGGAACGGATCGGCGTTGCGGCGCTCGCCCTCGGGGCTGCCCTGGATCATGCCGCAGTCCAGCAGCACGCGCCGGCCGGCGGCCTCGACTTCGTGCAGGGAGCCGGTGACTTCGCCGGCGGCGCCGTGGAAATGAACTCGCATCTCAGCACCGCATATCGGGGACTGTGGTCACCTTGGCCGAAGACTCGGCGGCCCACAAGAGGAAGGCCCGCTCGCGCGGGCCTCCCGGATACGGCATACGAACTGCGTCACGATCAGCGGCCAGGCACGCGGCAGCAGGTGCGCGAGGCGCGCAGGCTGGCCGTGCCGGCGGAGTTGTTCTGCGCCGAGCAGGTGCCGCCGGAGAAGAAGACGAACGGCATCTGCCAGGTCGAGGACTCGCAGTTGGTCGCGGTCTGGGTGTAGCCGGCGGCGCAGGCCGGTGCCACGGCATTGGCGGTGGCGCCGGCGGCGACGTTGACCGTGGTATCGGCGGTATCCACGCAGTTCAGGGCGGTGGCAGCCGGGTTGATGAAGTAGCCGACGATGTCGCCGACCAGATGCGTCTGGGCGAACGTATACACCGACAGTTCGTTGGCCGACGCGCCCTGATCGAGCGCGACGGTGGCGAGATTTCCGCGGATGTCGCCACCAGCGTAGTTCACCGTCGCCGCGAGCGGCTGGGTGGTGCCGAACGGGAAAGCGGTGATGTAGCCGGCGGCCGCGGGCGTGACGGTGGTGAAGTTGATGACCGCCGCGGCGAACGAGCCGGCTGCGCCGACGCCGTTGCAGTTGCTGGCGGCGCCGCCCTGGAAGCTGTAGTCGGACACCGCCGTCACGTCGAAGCTGCGCACCGTGTTGGCCGCGATCGCACCGCCGGCCAGGCGGGTGTCGAACAAACGGCAGGGCGAGATCGGCACGAACACCAGATCGGTGGCGGCGTCGCCCAGGCTGTTCGGCGAGATGTCGGCGCCGGCCTTGCTCGCCGCCGGAGCGCCCAGCAGCGCGTCGGTCATGGCGTCGAAGTTCGACGCGTCCGCTGCGCTCTGCAGCGCGCTCAGCGGCGCCTTGGCGAAGGTCGGGCCCATCTGCTGGGCCCAAGTGCCGATGTCGGCGCGATAGGCTTCCTGCACGTACGGCCCCCACTTCTTGACGACCTGATAGACGAGTTCGCCGCGGGCGCCACGACCGGCGGCATCCGCAGGCTGCGACAGCAAAGGCGCAAGCGCGAATAGACCGGCGGCCAGAATCAACTTGTTCATGGTGTATCCCCTCTTGGCTCGATTCGCGGGTCGGGTCCCCCTTGGACCCGATCGCCGACACTCCAAAGGGACGAGAACCAAAACGAAAACAGGACACACACCTCAAAATCGCAGTGACGGAATACGCATAACGGCCTCCATCCTTCTCCGCGTTTCCAAGGGGACCGCGCATGCAAACGCTTGCAGCCGCCGCGGCCTGAGGGAAAACACCCAACCGGTGCCGCGACTGCGCCTCAGCAATGCGAAAGGCCCGCACGAAGCGGGCCTTTTTATGAGGGTTACGCAAAAGCGCGCCGCTACCGGTCAGCGTCCGGGCAGACGACAGCACTCGGCGTAGACGGTCACCTGCATGGCGGTCGGGCTTTCGTTGGCGAAGACGCATTGGTGCAGCGTGCCGTTGGGATAGGACGCGACCACGCGGCCAGCCGTGCCCGCTGCCTGGCAATAACCGCCCGTCTTGGTGTAGCCGGCCGGGCAGCTCGGCGAAGTACCGGTGAACGAAGCGCTTCCGTTCATGGTGCTCACGTTCGACACCGTCGTGCATTGCAATGCGGTCGGAGTCGGCGCGATGAAATAACCCACGATGTCGCCCACCAGATGCGTCTGCGCGTACGAATACACGCTCATGTCGCTGGCCGCGGCGCTTGTATCCAGCGCGACCACGGCCAGGTTGTTGACGATGTCGCCGCCGGCGTAGTTCGCGCTCGCCGCCAGCGGACGCGCGCCCTGGTACGGAAAGGCGGTGATGTAGCCGGCCATGCTGGGCGTGATCACGGTGAAATTGATCATCGCCGCACCGATCGCTCCGGCGGTCCCGACGCCGTTGCAGTTGCCCGCGCTGCCGCCCTGGAAGCTGTAGTCGGTCACCGCCGCCACGTCGAAATCGCGCGTGCCGTTGGCCGGGATGACACCGCCGGCCAGGCGCGTGTCGAGGATGCGGCAGGGCGCGATCGGCACGAAGGTGAGATCGGCGGTCAGATTGCCGATCGCGCTCGGCGTGATCTGGCCCGCCGCCGTCGCGCGCGCGCCGGCCCGGCCCAGCAACGCATCGTTCATGGCGTCGAAATCGCGCGCGTCGGCCGCGCGCTGCAGGGCGTCCATCGGCGATTTGGCGAAAATCGGGCCCATCTGCCGGGCCCAGTCGCCGATGTCGGCGCGGTAGGCCTCCTGCACGTGCGAGCCCCACTTGCGCACGATCTGGTAGACCAGCTGGCCGCGCGGCGAATGGCTCGCTGCGTCGGCGCCGCGTACGAGGGTCGGAACGAGCAGCAAGGGTGCGGCCACGGCGAGCGCGGCGGCCGCGAGTATCGTCTTATTCACTTGATCTCCCTGTGGCGCGACGCGCGGCGCGGGCATCCTGCCCCGTCCCGGCGCCGCGTGGTTGGTCGGCGTCCGCCGCAGAGTATGCCCTGCGTCCAGGCCAGGGCTGTGCCGGGTTTGCCGGTCCGCGCGCCGGCTCCCGCCGCAGCCCCGACCCGGCCGCCTCGCGCGCAACGTACCGGCGTCCGCACACCCCGCCATGACCTTCGACACCCCCTCGCCGGGCCGAAGGGGTCTATTGTCCTGCCACGCCCCGCACGGGGCGGCAACGATGCCCTACTCCCAAACGCCGCTAGGCCGGAGCCCGCTGTGACCCTGAAGAAACCCCAAATCCTGCTGCTGACCCTCGCCATCACCACGGCGATGGTCGCCTGCACCAAGAAAGACGACGCCGCCCCGGCCGCGGACGCCGCCAAGCCTGCCGCCTCCGCCGACGCCACCGCGCTGAAGATCGACGACAGCAAGCTGCCGGGCGTGAACCGCTTCCAGGTCAGCGACCTCGACACCAGCAAGGACGCCTGCACCGACTTCGGCGGCTACGTCAACGGCAAGTGGCTGGCCGCGAACAACATCCCGGGCGACCGCACCTCCTGGGGCGCGTTCGAAATGCTCGACGAGCGCTCCACCGCGGTGCAGAAGCAGCTCGCCGAGAAGGCCGCCGAACTGCCCGACGCCACCGGCGTGGACAAGATCGTCGGCGATTTCTATGCCAGCGGCATGGACGCGACCAAGATCAACGCCCAGGGCATCAACCCGATCAAGGCCGACCTCGACGCGATCGCCAAGCTCGAGAACAAGGACCAGATCGCCGACTACCTGCGCACCAGCGCCGCCAAGGGCCAGAACGTGCTGTTCGGCTTCGGCGCCGAGGCCGACTTCAAGGATTCCAAGAACAACATCGCCTACGCCTCGCAGGGCGGCCTGGGCCTGCCGGACCCGACCTACTACACCTCGGCGGAGAAGAAGGACAAGCTGGCCGCGTACGAGAAGCACGTCGCCAACGTCCTCCAGCTCAGCGGCGTGGCCGCCGCCGACGCCGCCAAGCAGGCCAAGGACGTGGTCGCGTTCGAAACCCGCCTGGCCAAGGTCTCCAAGACCAGCGAGCAGCTTTCGCGCGATGCCGAGCTGTACTACAACCCGGTCAGCCCCGCCGACGCCGACAAGCTGGCGCCGAACTTCCCCTGGACCAAGTTCATCGAGTCGCAGGGCGTGGCGGTGCCGAAAATGTTCTCGCTGGCGATGCCGGACTTCCACAAGGAAGTCAGCAAGATGCTGGCCGACGTGCCGGCCGCGCAGTGGCAGAGCTACCTGCGCTTCCACACCGTCGATAGCGCCTCGCCCTATCTGTCGGACGACTTCGTCAAGGAAAACTTCGACTTCTACCGCAAGACCCTGCGCGGCCAGACCGAGCTCAAGGAGCGCAGCAAGCGCGTGCTCGACACCATCGAGGAGCAGGCCGGCGAAGCCCTGGGCCAGATGTACGTCAAGGTCGCGTTCTCGCCCGAATCGAAGACGCGCATGGAAGCCCTGGTCAAGAACCTCAGCGAGGCCCTCAAGGCGCGCATCGAGAAGCTGGACTGGATGAGCCCGGAGACCAAGAAGAAGGCGATGGAGAAGTGGGCTGCCTTCACGCCCAAGATCGGCTACCCCGACAAGTGGCGCGACTGGGCCGGCCTGCAGACCAACCGCGACAGCTACTACGGCAACCTGATGGCCGCCACCGAGTTCAACTACAAGTGGAACCTGGGCAAGATCGGCAAGCCGGTCGACCGCACCGAGTGGGGCATGCCGCCGCAGATGGTCAACGCCTACTACAACCCGCTGCAGAACGAGATCGTGTTCCCGGCCGCGATCCTGCAGCCGCCGTTCTTCGATCCCAACGCCGACGACGCCACCAACTACGGCGGCATCGGTGCGGTGATCGGCCATGAGATGACCCACGGCTACGACGACCAGGGCAGCCGCTTCGGCGCGACCGGCAACTTCGAGAACTGGTGGCAGCCGGCCGACGCCAAGGGCTTCGGCGGCCGCACCGACAAGCTGATCGCCCAGTTCAACGGCTACGAGGCGGCTCCGGGCGCCAAGGTCAACGGCAAGCTGACCCTGGGCGAGAACATCGCCGACCTGGGCGGCCTGGCCACGGCCTACGACGCGATGGTCAAGGCCACCGCCGGCCAGCCCGATCCGAAGACCGACGGCCTGACCCGCGACCAGCGCTTCTTCCTCAACTGGGGCACCGTGTGGCGCCGCAACTTCAAGCCCGAAGAGCTGAAGGTGCGCTTGGCCACCGATCCGCACGCGCCGGCCAACTTCCGCGCGATCGGCGCGCCGTCGAACCTGCCGGCCTTCGCCGCTGCGTTCTCGTGCAAGCCGGGCCAGCCGATGGTGCGCGAAGGCGACAAGCAGGTCGTGATCTGGTGAGTCACCGCGCCGCGCGCGCGTTCCGCCACCGTGAGCGGAACGCGCGAACTACGCGGCGCACTTAATCCCCGCCCTCGTCGGCAGGCGCGAAGGCCCGGGTTTCCCGGGCCTTCGCTTTTCCGGCCACCGGACCGCCCCGCCTTGGGGTAGGAGCGGCGTAAGCCGCGACCGCGACCTTCGACCGCCGACGCAAGCCGCAGGCCCCTCGACGATGGACCGCCCAGCCTCGTGTCGCCGTCGGCCCTCCGATGCAGCGCGGCCCTCCCCGGCCACTTTCCGCAACCGCCAAACCCGTTCATAGGCAAGCGACGGGCGCTTGTTAAACTGCCCCGATCACCAGGACGGAATCCGCGATGACGACCCTACGCCCGCTTACCTGCGCCCTCGCCCTCAGCCTGATCGCCGGCCTGGCCCTGCCCACCGCCGATGCCGCCAAGAAGAAGCGGGCGCCCGCCAAGCCCAAGGCCGCCGCCGTCGCCACCGCCTGCACCGATTTCTACGCCAACGCCAACGCCGACTGGCTGCGCGGCAATGCCCTGCCGTCCGGGGTCGCCTCGGTCTCGGCCTTGGAACAACTTGACGCGCGCACCCGCCAACAGACCCTGGACCTGCTCAACGGCGCCATGACCGCACCGCAGGGCAACGTGCAGAAGCTGCTCGGCGATTTCTGGGCCAGCGGCCTGGACGAGGCCGCGGTCGAGCGCGACGGCGCCCAGCCGATCGCCCCGCTGCTGTCGCGCATCGCCGCGATCAAGAAGGCCAAGGACATCCCGGCCTCGATCGCCGCGCTGCACCAGGTCGGCATCCCAGTGGTCTTCAACTTCGCCGCCGACGTCGACCTGCAGGACCTCAACCGCCACATCGGCTACTTCGGCCAGGGCGGCCTGGGCCTGCCCGACCCGGCCTACTACACCCGCAACGACGCCGAGACCCGTCAGCTGCTGGGTTACTACAACAACTACGTGCAGAAGATCCTGGCCCTGACCGGCACGCCGCAGGCTCAGTTGGCGGCCGAGTCGCAGCTGGTGATCGATCTGGAAACCCGGATCGCGCGCGCCTCGCAGTCGCTGCCGGAGCTGCGCCAGCTGCGCAACCACTACGCCCCGGTGCAGGTTTCGGCACTGGCCAAGCAGTACAAGCGCCTGCAGCTGGGCGACTTCCTAAAGGCCCAGGGCGTCAGCGACGACAGCGTCTCGATCGGCAACGCCAAGCTGTTCGCCGAACTCGACAACCTGGTCGGCACGCTCAAGCCCGAGCAGTGGAAGGTTTACCTGCGCTGGCGCGTCGGCGATTCGATGGCGCCCTACCTGGCCAAGCCCTACCGCGACGCCCAATACGATTTCCACGGCCGCATCCTGCGCGGCATGACCGCGCCGCTGCCGCGCCAGCAGGCCGTGCTCGACGCCATGAACCTCGCCGCCGGCCCGATGATCGGCCGCGAATACGCCGCCAAGTACCTGCCCGCCGGCACCGACAAGCGCGCCGAGGAAATCGCCTCGCAAGTGCTGGCGACCCTGGGCAAGGCGATCGACGCCGATACCCGCTTCAGCGATTCGGCCAAGGCCGAGGCGCGCGCCAAGCTGGCCAAGCTCAAGATCGAAGTCGGCACCCCGCACCGCGATCTGGACTATTCGGTGCAGCCGATGGGCCGCGGCAGCTTCGGCAGCAACATGTTGATCGCCTCGACCTGGCGCCACCGCGAAGAGATGAAGCGCATCGGCCGCGGCAACGCCGATCGCCGCTGGGACGTGCTGCCGCAGGACCCGGCCCTGGCCTACGACATCGCCCAGAACCGCCTGATCGTCACCGCCGCCGTGCTGCAGGCGCCGGTGCTGGACATGAGCAAGGACGCGGCCGCGCAATACGGCTCGTTCGGCGCCCTGGTCGGGCACGAACTCAGCCACGGCTTCGACAGCCGCGGCCGCCTGGTCAACGCCAAGCAGGAAGTGCGCGACTGGTGGACCCCGACCGAAACTGCGGCCTGGGAAGCGCTGGGCAATCGCGTCGCCGCGCAGTACGGCGCCTACGAATACCCGGGCCTGAAGGGCGTGAAGGTCAACGGCCAGCAGACCCGCGACGAGAACATCGCCGACATCGCCGGCATCGAGCTGGCCTGGAAGACCTTCCGCGCCGAAGTCCCGACCCCGGCCAAGGACGCCGACCAGTCCTTCTACCGTGCCTGGGCCGGACTGTGGGCGCAGCAGGCCAGCACCGAGGCCTACACCCAGCGCGCCGCGACCAGCGTGCACGCACCGGGCCAGTGGCGCACCAACGGCCCGCTGGTCAGCCAGCCCAGCTTCGGCGAGGCGTACGCCTGCAAGGCCGGCCAGCCGATGCAGGCCAAGCCGGAACAGCGGATCACGATCTTCCCCTGATCGACGCGGCGACGAAGCAACGAAAAACGGCGCGGATTCCGCGCCGTTTTTCTTTTGCGAGTATCGCGGCCGCTGGACTAGCGCACGATCCGCGGCCGCGGCGGCTTCGGCCGCCCGAACGGCGGCTGCCCGCGCCAGTAGCGGATCAGCAGCCAGCCGAACAGCATGCCGCCCAGGTGGGCGAAATGGGCCACGCCCGGCTGCGTGCCGGTCACGCCCAGCAGCAGTTCGACCGCGCCGTAGATGATCACCAGCGTGCGCGCCTTCATCGGGATCGGCGGGATCAACAGCATCACGCGCTGGTTCGGGAACATCAGCCCGTAGGCCAGCAACAGACCGAAGATGCCGCCGGACGCGCCCAGGGTCGGATACGCGCCGCCGCCCTGGGTCATGGTCCAGTAACCGACCGCGAGCTGGCACAAGGCCGCGCCGATCACGCATACCAAGTAATACGTCAGATAACGGCGCTGGCCCCACACGTGCTCGACCTGGGCGCCGAACATCAGCAGGGTCAGCATGTTGAACAACAGGTGCATGACGTTGCCATGCAGGAAGGCGTAGCTCAGCACCTGCCAGGGCATGAAGCCGTAGCCGGCGTAGGGGTCGCTCTCCGCGCCTGGCGGCCAGAGCATGAAAGGGGCGAAAACGGCGTCGCCGAGGGCGAATTGCAACAGAAACACCAGGCCGTTGGCGATCAACAGGGCCTTGGTGACGGGCGGCAGGTTGGAGAACATCGGTACTCCCGGGGGATGCGGCTATGGTAGCCGTTGCGTGCGCGCATCGTCTTGAACGCAGCGCGCACGGCCGGGCCGGACCTCAGTCCGGCGGCCCCCAGATTTGCGAATCCAGCGTCGCGGCGGCGCGAACGCCGATCACCCGCCCGCCTTCCACGCGCAGGCCCTCGGCGCGCAGGCGCTGGCATTGCTCGCGATAGCCCTTGGAGCCTTCCGGCAGCGCGATCCGGCCGTCGGAGCGCAGCACGCGGTGCCAGGGCAGCTTGCGGTCCTCGTTCTGGCTGAGCAGGCGCGCGACCAGACGCGCCCGCCCGGGCAGGCCGGCACGGCGCGCGACTTCGCCATAGCCGGCGACCTCACCCTTGGGAATGGCGCGGATCGCGGCGAGGATGCGTTGGGCGGCGACCTCAGAGTCCATGAGGGTTAGCATAGCGAGGTCGCACGTACAAAGAAGCCCGCAGGGAGCAGACCATGAAATTCGAACAAATCCGCAAGCACCTCACCCAGTCCGGCTTCCACCTCACCCTGCACGACGAAGGGGTGCTGTGCATCGAGCTGTCCTTGGAACAGGGCACGCGCCACCAGGCGATCTTCCTGTCCGAGCTGGAGGACGACGACCAGCGTCCGTTTCTGCGCGTGAGCACCGCGATCGCGCCGACCACCGGCCTGGACGCGCGCCGCGCCCTGATCTTCAACTGGCAGAGCCACGTCGGCTACCTCGCCATCGGCGACCTCGACGGCGTGCCTTACCTGCAGCTGTGCGAGAACCGCCCGCTGGAAGGCCTGGCCGCGTCCGAGATCGACCGCCTGGTGCTGGAGATCGGCGGCTTGGGCGATCGCATGGAGCGGATGCTGTCGGCGGATGGGGATCTGCTCTAAGCCGCGCGGGAAACCGTAGGGTGCGGTGTAACCGCAGCCTGCGATCCTGACGGGGTTCGCAGTCGCGACTCGCGCGCTCCTACCCCAAAGCGAAAAGCCCGCAGCGATGCGGGCTTTTCGCTGTCCGACGATGCGCCGGACTCAGGTCCAGCCCAGTGCCCGCATCGCCTCGAACAGGCCGTAGGCGATGCCGCCCGCGGCCGGGATGGTCAGGATCCAGGCCCAGATCATCTTCTCGACCACGGTCCACTTGATCGCGTTGAAGCGCTTGGCCGTTCCCACGCCCATGATCGCAGCGGAGATGTTGTGGGTGGTCGACACCGGGATGCCCAGCGACGAGGCCAGGGTGATCACCGTCGCGGCGCTGGCCTCGGCGGCGAAGCCGTGGATCGGGTGCAGCTTGACCAGCTTGTGGCCCAGGGTCTTGATGATGCGCCAGCCGCCGGCGGCGGTGCCCGCGGCCATGATCACGGCGCAGGTCAGCTTGATCCACAGGTCGATGTCGTTGTTGGCGAGCGCGTTCGGCGAGGGATGCAGGAACGCCAGCCATGCCGGCAGGTCGTTGAGGGTGCCGTCGGCCTGTGCCGCGACCAGGGTCAGGGCGATGATGCCCATGGTCTTCTGGGCGTCGTTGGAGCCGTGCGCGAAACCCATGTAGGCCGCGCTGGCCAGCTGCGCCTTGCCGAAGAAACCATTGACCCAGCGCGGACGCGCCAGGCGCCGCAGCACGCCGCCGCTGCGGGCCATGAAGGAAATGATCCCGAACAGCACGCCCATCAGCGCGAAGCCGGCGGTGAAGCCCAGCACCGGCGAGCTGATCATCGGCACGATCACCTTCCACAACACGCCGGCGCTCTTGTACCAGGGGTCGGCGGGCTGCGACCAGACCACCGCATGCGGGTCGTTCATGGCCGCTGCGACCGCGGCGCCGCACAGGCCGCCGATCAACGCGTGCGAAGACGAAGACGGCAGGCCCAGCGCCCAGGTGATCAGGTTCCAGACGATGCCGCCGAGCAGCGCGCACAGGATCAGCTGCGAGCTGACGTCGACCATGCCGGCATCGATGATGCCCGAGGCGACGGTCTTGGCCACCGCCGTACCCCAGAGTGCGCCGACCAGGTTCATGGAGGCCGCCAGGCCCACCGCCTGCGCCGGCGACAGTACCTTGGTCGCGACCACGGTCGCGATCGAATTGGCGGTGTCGTGGAAGCCGTTGATGTACTCGAAGATCAGCGCCACGAGCACTACGACCAGGACGAGCGTCAGCATCGCGCGCGCCTCAGGAGTTCTTCAGCACGATCTGGTAGGCGACCACGCCGGCCTCGCGGCAGCGGTCGATCGCCTTTTCCAGGATCTCGAAGAACTCCTTCAGCAGGAACATCTGCAGGTTGTCGAGCTGGCCGGAATAGATGTCGCGGTACAGCTCCAGCATCAGTCGGTCGGCCTCGTTCTCGAGCGAGCGCAGCTGATCGTTGAGCGCCTTCATCGGCTCCAGCTTGAGCTGGCGCAGCTGATGGACCATCTTCACGACCACGGCGGCGGCCTGCTCCAGCATCGCCGCGCGCGGCGCGAAGTCGATGTGCTCGAGGTGGCGGGTGGCCAGCGAATAGCGGTCGGCGAACTTCTCGACCTGCTTGGGGATCTTGTACAGGGCCGTCCCCAGCGCCTCGATGTCCTCGCGCTCGATCGGGGTGATGAAGCTGTCGACCAGCTCCTGGCTGATCTTGTCCGAAGCCTCGCGCTCGCGCTGGCGGGCGAGCTTGAACGCGTCCAGCGCCGGCTGCCGATCGGCCTCCTTGAGCATGGCGTGCAGCGCCTTGGTGCTGTCGTGCGCCGCGACCGCGGCTTCTTCGAGCAGCGTGTAGAACTGGTTGCCTTGGCCGAAGATCGTTTGCAGGGAGAACATGCGTGGAAAGCCTCTAGATGCCGGCCGCGACCGGCCCGGGATGGGTCTGCGGGCGCGATTATGACCGTTTGATGGCAGCTGCGCCCGTCTTTCCCACCGGCCGCGCCCACAAAACCGGCCCCGGACCCGGTTCCGAACCGCCCGCCTCCCACCCTCAACGGCCGCTCACGCGGCCGCCGTCGCCGCGCCTGTTAAGATCGACGCTGCGCATCCCCCGCTCACCCCTATTCCATGGACGACGACCCAACATCGCCCGCCCGCGCTTCCGCGGCCCCCCCGACCGGCCCGCGGTATTCCGCCTACGCCCCTGGCGCACCCGCCACTGACCCGACGAAGGAGCGGCCCACATGCTGGAGCTGCTGATCGTCGCTGCCCTGATCGTGCTCAACGCCTTCTTCGCTGTGTCGGAGATGTCGTTGATGACCTCGCGCAAGCTGCGCTTGAAGCAGATGGCGGAGACCAGCAGAGGTGCCCGCCTGGCCCTGGCGCTGGCCGAGCACCCGGACAACCTGCTGTCGACCGTGCAGATCGGCATCACCGGCATCAGCGTGGCGACCGGCTACTTCGGCGGCGAGTCGATCGGCCTGATCATCACCGGCTGGCTCGGTCATCTGCTGACCGGCGATTTCTCCCAGTACGCCCGCCCGATCGGCATCAGTACGGCGATGGCGCTGATCACCGCCGCCCAGGTGATCTTCGGCGAGCTGATCCCCAAGCGCCTGGCCCTGACCAACCCCGAACGCATCGCCAGCGCGGTCGCGCTGCCGCTGTACGGCCTGTCGCGCATCGCCCGGCCGGTGGTGAGGGCGCTGGGCGCGATCAACCGCCTGGTCCTGCGCATCCTGGGCATCAAGGACGACGCCCGCAGCGAGATCAGCGAAGAAGAGATCCGTCTGCTGGTGACCGAAAGCCACGAGCAGGGCGTGATCGACGCCGACGAACGCAAGATGATGAACCGCGTGCTCAGCCTCGGCGACCGCACCGCGGAAAGCCTGATGACGCCGCGCACCCGCATCGCCTGGCTGGATGCGAACTCCAGCTTCGCCGAGAACCTGGCGGTCATGCGCGAGAACGCCTACTCGCGCTATCCCGTCTACCGCGACAACGACAGCGACGTGCTCGGCGTGCTCGAGGTGAAATCGCTGCTCGACCGCCTCGACCAGACCGCGCCGGATCTGTTCCCGGAACTGCGCCCGCCGCTGTTCGTGTCCGAGTCCACCCACGCCCTGAAGCTGCTGGAGATCTTCCGCGAGGAACAGCAGTCGCTGGCGCTGGTGGTCGACGAATACGGCGACGTCGCCGGCCTGGTCACGGTTAACGACCTGATGGGCGCGGTGATCGGCCGCATCCAGACCAACGAAACCGCCGACGACGCCGCACCGGTGGTCCAGCGCGCCGACGGCTCGTACCTGCTCGACGGTTCGCTGGCCTTGGAAGACCTGCGCGAGCTGGTAGGCGGCGGCCGTCTGCCGGACGAGGACCAGCACGACTTCCACACCGCCGCCGGCATGGTGATCGCGCACTTCGGCCGCATTCCGCACGTGGGCGAGCATTTCGACTGGAGCGTGTGGCGCATCGAGGTCGTCGATCTGGACGGTCCGCGCATCGACAAACTGCTGCTGCAGCGCATCGTCGCGCCGCGCGAGGAAGCCCAGGAACCGATGGCCGATGACGCCTCAGGCTGATCGCGACAAACCGCAGGAGGCCGGCACCCGCGCCATGCTCGATGGCTTCGCCGCCGGCGACCCGGACGAAGTGCTGCGCCTGGGCGACGTGCTGGCCGGCCTGAGCGAACGCTCGTTCGGCATGCTGCTGTTCGTGTCGACGATCGCGGCCTTCATTCCGATCCCCGGCGTCGGCGGTGCGGTCAGCGGCCCGCTGGTGGTCCTGATCGGTCTGCAATTGCTGATCGGCTTGCGCAAGCCCTGGCTGCCCGGCTTCCTGGCCCGGCGCGGCCCGCACCGGCACGCCATGGCCCGCTTCCGCAACCTGCTCTCGCCCTGGCTGGCGCGGCTGGAACGCGTGGTGCGCCCGCGCGCCACCGGCCTGCTCGACCACCCGGCCGCGAGCGCGTTCACCGGCCTGCTGCTGGTGCTGCTGGGCGTGCTGCTGTCGCTGCCGATCCCGTTCACCAATTTCCTGTTCGGCGCGCTGCTGTTGCTGTTCGCGCTGGCATTGCTGGAGCGCGACGGCCGCCTGATGGCGGTGGCCTGGGCGCTCGGCGCGATCGCGGTGGCGGTGTTCGGCGTGCTCTCGGGCAGTCTGGCGACGATGATCGGCGGCTGGATCGATCGCCTCATGTGAGCTCGCGCGATGGCGCGGGCGCTCAACATGCATCGACGCTTTAGATTTGGGGTAGGAGCGGCGTAAGCCGCGACCGCGAATCCGGGGGCGCCAGGCGGATTCAATCGCCGCCACCGCAGTTGCGGGTCGCGGCTTACGCCGCTCCTACCCAAAAGCAGAGCCAGCGCGCCGGCTCAACCCAACAGCGTCAGGAATTCCTCGGCGCCGACCGGGTGGCCAAGCCAATAGCCCTGGGCCAGGTCGCAACCGCGCTCGCGCAGCACCGCGTACTGGCCTTCCTTCTCCACGCCCTCGGCGACCACGGTGATGCCCAGCGAATGCGCCATCGCGATGATCGCGGTGGTCAGGGCCAGGTCGTCCGGGTCGCGCAGTACATCGGCGATGAAGCTGCGATCGATCTTGACCCCGTCCACCGGCACCCGGCGCAGATGGCTGAGGCCGGAGAAGCCGGTGCCGAAATCGTCCAGCCACACCTTCACGCCGGTCGAGCGCAGGCGCGCCAACAGACTGCTGGCGTGGATCTCGTCGCCGATCACCGCGGTCTCGGTGAGTTCCAGGTGCAGGCGCTGCGCCGGCAGGCCGGTTTCGTGCAGGCAGGCCGCGACCACGTTGGGCAGGTCGCCGCTGCGCAGCTGGCGCGGCGAGACGTTGACCGAGACGAACAGCGGTTCCGCGCCCGGGCGCAGGTGCTGCCAGCGCACCGCGTCCTGGCAGGCCGCGCGCAACACCTGCGGGCCCAGGGTTTCGATCAGGCCGCTCTGCTCGGCCACGTCGATGAACACCGACGGCGCCACCAGGCCTTGTTCGGGATGCTTCCAGCGCAGCAGCGCCTCGGCGCCGACCATGGCGCCGTCGCCCAGGCGGTACACCGGCTGATAGACCAGGCTGAGCTCGCCGCGATCCCAAGCGCCGCGCAGTTCGTGCTCCAGGTGCACGCGGCGCTCCACCGCCTGGTCCATCGCGCGGCTGTAGAAGCGATAGCAGTTCTTGCCCGCGACCTTGGCCTGGTACATGGCGATGTCGCCGTTCTTCATCAGCGAGGTGGCGCCGGAGGCGTCCTCGGGGAACAGGGTCACGCCGATCGAGGTGCCGAGGAAGACCTGGCGGTCGTGGACCACGATAGGCTGGCCGAGCTCGGCCACCAGCACGTCGGCCAGATGGCTGGCGCGTGCGCGCACCCCGCCGTCCAGGCCCTCGCCGTCCTGCACCAGGATCACGAACTCGTCGCCGCCGAAGCGGGCCAGCAGCGCGCCCTCGCCGCCCAGGCGGCTGACCGTCTCCTGGATGCGGTTGGCGAACTGCAGCAGCACATCGTCGCCGGCATCGTGGCCGAGGGTGTCGTTGACGCGCTTGAAATCGTCGATGTCGGCGAACAGCAGTCCCAGCTGGCGACCGGCGCCGCGCAGTTGCAGCAGGCGCTGGTCCAGGGTTTCGCGGAACGCGAGCCGGTTGGCCAGGCCGGTCAGCGCGTCGGTATAGGCCATGCGCCGGATATCGCGGTCGTGGCGCGCCAGGCTTTGGCTCATGCGTCCGAACGCGCGCATCAGGTCGCCGACCTCGTCGTGACGGTTGCTGGCCGGCGTGCTGGTGTCGAAGTGGCCGGCCTCGATCTCCATCGACGCATCGGCGAGCTGGCGGATCGGCCGCACCAGGAAGCGCTGAATCAGATAGACCATCAGCGCGCCCAGCGCCAGCAGGCCGGCCGCCAGCAGGCCGATCCAGATCATGTGCCGCTGCGCGAGCGCGTCGAGCCGGCCGCGCAGGCTGCTCACGGCCCGATCCTGGAATTTGTGCACGATCTTGAGGTCGTAGCCCACGCGCACGCCGCCCAGGCGCTCTTCGCCGATCATGATCGGCGCCGACACGTCCATCACCGTGTCGCTGGTCTGGGTATGCAGCTTGCGCGCGGCGATCACCTCGAACGCCATCGGATCGTCCATGCGCTTGCCGTAGCTGGGGATCTCCTCGCTGCCGTCGTGGACGATGTTGCCTTCGTTGTCGTAGACCAGGACGTAGCTGATGCCGGGGTTGCGCAGGGTCGCGCGGCTGAGCACGCCGACCGCGTCCAGATCGAAGTAGTACAGCGGATTGGCCAGCGATTCGGCCAGCTGCGCGACCATGCCCTCGCTGTGGCGCTTGAGGCTGTCGGCGACCATGCCGCTCATGGCCTGGCGGCTGACTCCGACCACTTCGCGCTGCATCTGCTCCTGGCGGTTGAGCAGCAGCGCGATCAGGGCCAGCACCACCAGCGCGGCCGCGACCATCATGGCCAGGAACTTGGCCTGCAGGCCGAAATGCAGCTTCATTCGACCTCCGCCCGGACCTGGGCGACGCCGTTGCCGATGCGCTGCAGCGCTTTGGCCGACGCCGGATCGATCGGCATGAAGCGGGTGGTCTTGAAGAAGCGCAGCAGCGCCTCGCCGGCGTCCGGATCCCCGGCCGCGTCCAGCAGCACTTCGCGCAGGCGCGCCTCGACCCGCGGGTCCAGATCGCCGCGCACCACTTCGACCGCGCGCGGATAATCGCCGGTGCGGCCGATCTCGATCAGGTCGCGCCGGAACGCGGGCGGCATCCGGCGCGGGTTGTTCCAGTCCAGGTTGCTCATGACCCCGACATCGACCAGACGCTTGTGCACCCAGGTCGAGATGTTGAGTTCCGAACGCGCGAACAGATAACCGACTTCGCCGCGTTCGATGCGGTCGGTCGGCGACAGCAGGATTTCCGGGCTCAGGCCGCGCTCAAGCAGTTCGGCCACCGGCACGAAGTAGGCGCTGGTCGAGGACGGCCGCTGGAACGCGACGCTGTGGCCGCGCAGGTCGTCGAGCGAACGCAGGCCGCTGTCGCGGCGGGCGAAGAACACGCTGTGATAGTGACTGGTGCCGTCGCGCTCGGTCAGCAGCAGCGGCTCGGCGTCGGCGCGCTGTTTGAGCAGCATCGCGGTGCCGGCGGTCTCGGTGACCCAGTCGACCCGGCCGCGGCGCAGGTAGCTGGCCATCTGCTGCGAGTCCTTGGCCATCAGGATCCGGCCTTCGCGGATGCCGACATCGGCCATGCGCGGGACCACGTAGTCCAGCAGCGGCTTGAGCTGCTCGTAATGGGCCTTGGGGTCGTCGCTGATCCGGCCCAGCACCAGCACCCCGCCGCGGGCGTTGTCGGCCGATCGCGCGGGAACCGGCACCGACAGTCCCATGGCCGCCAACGCGAGCCCAAGCAGGACAGCGATGCAACGCGCGCTAGCGATCAAGAAAGTGACTCGTGGGGACTGCCCGCCGCAGCGTAATCGAAACCAGCCCTGGCCGATACCACCGAAATCCGTACCGCGCCGGCCCGGGCCCGTTCGCCGCTCAACGGCGCTGGCCGGCGAGCATCGCCATGCGCTCGGCGTCGGCGAGGATGCCGCGCAGCAGCCGCACCTCGCGCTCGTCGAGCTCGGCGCGCAGGAACAGCCGGCGCAGCTTGCGCAGCGCCGATTCCGGGGCGCGGCCCTTGTGGAAGTCGATCGCGTCCAGGGTCTCGCCGAGCTGGGCGAAAAAGCCCTCCAGCTGCGCGTGCGAGGCCGGCGGGTCGGCGCGCCCGGCCGCAGGCACCGCCGGCGCGGCCGCCAGCGCCGCCATGCGCAGTTCGTAGGCCAGCACCTGCACCGCCGCGGCCAGGTTCAGCGAGCTGTAGCCGGGGTCGGCCGGGATGTGCACCGCGGCGTGGCACAGCTGCAGTTCCTCGTTGTCCAGGCCGGTGCGTTCGCGCCCGAACACCAGCGCGACCTGGGCCCCGCCGACCGCCTCGCCCAGCATCCGCCCGGCGGCTTCG
Source organism: Lysobacter sp. Root76 (assembly GCF_001428685.1). Lineage (GTDB taxonomy): Bacteria > Pseudomonadota > Gammaproteobacteria > Xanthomonadales > Xanthomonadaceae > Lysobacter. Next base: position 550,003 of record NZ_LMIK01000001.1, read on the forward strand.
CGCGGGTCGAGCTGGTCCAGGGCGACCCGGCGGCTGCGCGCGGTGCAGCCCAGCACCAGCCGGCAGTCGGCCAGGGCCTCGGCCAGGGTCGCGTGCACGGTCGCCGCGGCGAGCACGTCGTCGGCGCCGGCGGCCAGGGCCAGGGATTCGTGGTTGGGCGCCTTTTCGGGCGCGACCAGGGCCAGCCGGGACAGGCCCATGGTCTTCATCGCGCGGGCCGCGGAGCCGATATTGCCGGGGTGCTGGGTGCCCACCAGCACGATACGCAGCTGCGACAACGCGATTAGGGGAGAGTTGGGATCGATCGCCATGCGCAATGGTAAACTCCCCGCCCCGGCCATAGCGCCGGTTCGTTCTTTCAGCCCGCCAGCCCGTCCCCCACCTCCGTTCCCGAGGCCGTTCGCCATGCAGAAACCCGCCGTCACCCTCATGGTCAAGGCCGCTCGCGCCGCCGGCAATGTGTTGCTCCGCCACATGTACCGGCTGGACGCCCTGAACGTGGTCGAGAAGGACCGGATGGACTATGCCAGCGAAGTCGACGGCCTGGCCGAGGCCGAGATCATCAAGGAATTCCGCCGTTCCACCCCCGACTACGCGATCCTCGGCGAGGAAAACGGCTCGATCGGCAGCGGCCGTTTCACCTGGGTCATCGACCCCCTGGACGGCACCAGCAACTACCTGCGCGGCATTCCGCACTACTGCGTCTCGATCGCCCTGGTCGAGAACGGCGAGCCGATCCACGGCGTGATCTTCGACCCGCTGCGCAACGAGCTGTTCACCGCCAGCCGCGGCAGCGGCACCCAGCTCAACGAGAAGCGCGTGCGCGTGGCCGAGCGCAAGGACCTGAACGGCGCGATGGTCATTACCGGCTTCCCGCCGCGCGAGCGCCCGCGCGCCAGCGCCCACCTCAAGTGCGTGGACTCGCTGCTGACCGAGGCCGAGGACATCCGCCGCACCGGTTCGGCCGCGCTGGACCTGGCCTACGTCGCCTGCGGCCGCGCCGACGCCTATTTCGAAGCCGGCGTGAAGCCCTGGGACATCGCTGCGGGCGCGCTGATGGTGCGCGAGGCCGGCGGCAAGGTCGTCGACTTCCGCGGTCGCGGCACCGGCCCCATGGACGCCCGCGGCACCATCGGCCGGCAATTGGTCGCCGGCAACCTCAAGGTCTGCGACGCGTTGCAGAACCGCATCGTCAACACCGGCTACGCGGCCGCGTTCGACTGAGGCGGAGCGCCCCGGCTGCACACGAGAGGCCGCGCGATTGCGCGGCCTTTTCGTTTGAGGGCAAGCAGGTGCGCCGACGCTTTCTGTGGGAGCGGCGTGAGCCGCGATCGGTAGCCGACGCGCGCCACCGTCGCGTCGCCGTAACCGGAGCCCATCGCGGCTTACGCCGCTCCCACAGTAGGTACCGGCGCGCCCACGCTTGCACTGCCTTGGGGTAGGAGCGGCGTGAGCCGCGATTGCGAGCTCCGGCCGCTATGCAGGTTCGATCATCGTTGCGGCTCCGGGTCGCGGCTCACGCCGCTCCTACCCCAAGGCCGCAAACGAAAAGGCCGCGCAATCGCGCGGCCTTTTCGTTGCCCGAGCCGAGGCCCGGGCGGATGCCTCGGCGCTTACGGACGGCGCGCGAGCGCCGCCTCGTCCTTGGCCTTGGGCATCAGGTCCTGCTTGGTGACCTTGAGCCAACCCATGGTCAGCAGCGGGCAGGCGACGAAGATCGACGACAAGGTACCGATCACGATACCCAGCATCTGCGCGATCGCCATGCCTTCCAGCGAACCGCCGCCATACAGGTACAGGGCCAGCACGGTCAGGAAGGCCACGAACGAGGTGATCACCGTACGCGACAGGGTCTGGTTGATCGACTTGTTGAGGATGGTCTCCGGATCGGCGCGCATGGTGCGGAAGTTCTCGCGCACGCGGTCGAACACCACGATGGTGTCGTTGATCGAGTAGCCCATCACCGACAGTACGCCGGCCAGCACGGTCAGGTCGAATTCCAGGCCGAACAGGGCGAACCAGCCCGCCACCACGACCACGTCGTGCAGGGTGGTCAGCACCGCGGCGACCGCGAACTTCTTCTCGAACCGGAACGAGATGTAGATCAGGAAGCCGACCACCACGAACAGCAGCGCCCAGACGCCGTTGGCGGCGAGGTCGCGGCCGACCTGCGGACCGACGTAGCCGCCGCCTTCGACGCGGCCCGGGTTGTCGGGCGTGGACGCCGCGGCCTGGACCTCGCTGATGGTGTTGCTCGAATCCTTCTCGCCGCCGGTCTTGGGCTGCAGGCGGATCAGCAGCTCGTTGCCGGTGCCAAAGGTCTGGACCTGGGCATTGCCGTAGCCGGCGGTCTCCAGGCGCTCGCGGATGCCGTCGACGTCGACCGGCTTCTTGAAGCTCATCTCGACGCTGGTGCCGCCGGTGAAGTCGAGCGCGAAGTTGAAGCCTTTGACCGCGATCGCGCCGATCGCGACGAATATCATCAGCGCCGCGACCGCCAGCGACACCCAGCGCAGGCGCAGGAAGTTGATGTTGCTGCCGTAAGGGAACACGTTGAAGGGTTTCATGTCGCGTGCTCCGTCAGATCGCGATCGATTTCAGCTTGCGACGACCGCCGTAGATCAGCGTCGCGATACCGCGCGACACAGACACCGCCGTGTAGGCGGAAGTGGCGATGCCGAGCATCAGGGTGATACCGAAACCGCGCAGCGGACCGGTGCCGAACACCGCCATCGCCAGACCGGCGAGGAAGGCGGTGACGTTGGCGTCGATGATGGTGCCCGAGGCGTGCTCGTAACCGCTGACGATCGCGGCCTGCGGCGGCAGGCCCGCGCGCAACTCCTCTCTTATTCGTTCGTTGATCAGCACGTTGGCGTCGACCGACATACCCACCGTCAGGGCGATACCGGCCAGGCCCGGCAGGGTCATGGTGGCGCCGAACAGCGACATCAGCGCGATCACCATCAGCAGGTTGATCAGCAGCGCCAGACAGGTGATGACGCCGAACATGCGGTAATAGATCAGGAAGAAGATCAGGGCGAAGGCGAACGAGAAGCTGACCGCCTTCAAGCCGCGCTGGACGTTCTCGGCGCCCAGGCTGGGGCCGACGATGCGCTGCTCGATGAAGTCCATCGGTGCGGCCAGCGAACCGGCGCGCAGCAGCAGGGCCAGGTCGGAGGCTTCCTGCGAGCTGTCCAGGCCGGTGGTGTTGAATTCCTTGCTGAAGACGCCGTTGATGGTCGCGACGTTGATCACTTCCTCGTTGATCTTGGTCGTGCGCACTTCCTTGCCGTCGACCATGCGCACCTCGGGGATGCGCTCGATGTAGACCACCGCCATCGGCTTGCCGACGTGCTCGGTGGTGTAGTCGAACATGCGCGCGCCGCCGACGCCGTTGAGGCGGATCGACACCGAGGCGGTGCCGGTCTGCTGGTCGAAGCCCGCGGTCGCGCCGACCAGCTGGTCGCCGGAAGCGATCACGCGCTTGTTGAGCAGGATCGGCAGCGGCTTGCCGTCCGGACCGGTTTCGCGGCGGTAGTAGATGCGCGCTTCCGGCGGCACGTTGCCGCTGCGCAGCGCTTCCTGGGCGTCGCCCTCGACCACGCCGCGGTATTCCAGGGTCGCGGTGGCGCCGAGGATGCGCTTGGCCTGGGCGGTGTCCTGCACGCCCGGCAGCTGGACCACGATGCGGTCGCTGCCCTGGCGCTGGATGATCGGCTCGGCCACGCCGAGCGCGTTGACGCGGTTGCGCAGGGTGCCGACGTTCTGTTCGACCGCCTCGGCCTGCATGCGCTTGAGCTCGGCCTCGGGCACCTGGATGCTGACCGTGTTGCCGCTCACGTCCTGGATCAGCAGCGGCTGGCTCTTGGCGACGATCTGGCGCGCCTTCTCGGCGTCGGCAGGGTTGCCCAGGGTGGCGACGATGCTGTTGTTGGCGCGACGCTCGACCGACTCGTAGCGCACGTGGCCGTCGCGCAAGCTGACCCGCACGTCTTCGGCGGTCGCGTCCAGGCGCTTGTCCAGCGCGGCCTTCTGATCGACCTGCATCAGGAAGTGCACGCCGCCCTGCAAGTCCAGGCCCAGCAGCATCGGCTTGGCCTTGAGCATGCTCAGCCAGTCCGGCACGGTCGAGGCCAGGTTCAGCGCCACCACGTAGTCGCTGCCGAGCGGATCGCGCAGCGCGTCGGAGGCCTGGATCTGGTGCTCGTTGTCGGTCAGGCGCACCAGCAGGTTGCCTTCCTTCTCGATCGCGACCGACTTGGTCGGCACCTTGGCCTTGACCAGGGTATCGATGACGCGCTTGCGCAGCGCCTCGTCGACGGCCGCGCCGCGGGCCGAGGTGATCTGCACCGACGGATCCTGCGGGAACACGTTAGGCAACGCATACAGCGCGCTGAGCAGCAAGACTACGAGGATGGCCAGATATTTCCAGCGCGAGTAAGTCAGCATCGATTGCCCCTGCGGCGGCCACCCCGGCCGCCGTGCTTCAAAAAGTCGTGGCGTCGGCTCAGGCCGACTTCAAGGTGCCCTTGGGCAACACGTTGGCGATCGCGCCCTTCTGCACGCGGATGCGCACGTTGTCGGCGATTTCGACCGTGATGAAGCTCTCGCCGATGTCGGACACGGTGCCGGCGATGCCGCCGTTGGTCAGCACCTCGTCGCCCTTGGCGAGCTTCTCGAGCATGCCGCGGTGTTCCTTGGCGCGCTTCATCTGCGGACGGATCATCAGGAAGTACATGACCGCGATCAGGATGACGGGCATCAGCAGGCCGCCGAGGCCGCCGCCGAACAGACCGCCGCCGGCCGCGGGCGCGGCGGCCTGGGCGTAGGCGGGAGCGATCAGGAAGTCGAGCAGGTTCATTGAAGAAAGTCCTGGAACGAAAATAGCCGGGGATTATGCCATGGCTGGCCACGGGCCACGGCCGGGCCCGAAATGGGCCTGCGCGCACGCTTTGCATGGACGGGCGGATGGCCCGGACAGCGGCCGCCCCCCCCCTGCGGACGCGGCCCCGGCCCCGTTCACCGGGTGGGGCCGCCTCCCCTGCCCGCGCATCCGCGGCGCCCGACCCGAGGGTCGCGCGCCCCGCGCCAGGCCCGGCCTTGCGGCGCAGGGCCGGGCGGGACAGCGGTGCGGGCCGTCGCCGGCGCGAGCGCAGGCGACGGTGGAGCGTAGGCAGGCGCTAGGCGCGTGCGGCGTAGAAAGAGTCGCGGAAGGCGGCAAAGGTTCCCTGCTCGATCGCCGCGCGCATCTGCGCCATCAGGCGCTGGTAATAGCGCAGGTTGTGCAGGGTGCCCAGCATCGGGCCCAGCATCTCGTTGCAGCGGTCCAGATGGCGCAGGTAGGCGCGGCTGAAACCGTTGACGCAGGCGTAGCAGTCGCAGCCTTCCTCGATCGGGCGCAGATCCCGCTCGTACTTGGCGTTGCGCACGCGCACGGTGCCGCTGGCGGTGAAATAGTGGCCGTTGCGGGCGTTGCGGGTCGGCATCACGCAATCGAACATGTCGACGCCGCGCGCGACCGATTCCACCAGGTCCTCGGGCCGGCCCACGCCCATCAGGTAGCGCGGGCGGTCTTCGGGCAGCTGCGGACAGGTGTGCTCGAGCATGGCGTTGCGCTCGGCCTCGGGTTCGCCCACGGCCAGGCCGCCGACCGCATAACCGTCGAAGCCCAGCGCCTTCAGGCCCTGCGCCGAGCGCGTGCGCAGGTCGTGGTGGACGCCGCCCTGGACGATGCCGAACAGCGCGGCGTCGTTGCCTTCGTGGGCCTTCTTGGAACGCTCGGCCCAGCGCAGGCTCAGTTCCATCGATTTGCGCGCAACCTCCTCGGTGGCCGGGTACGGCGTGCACTCGTCGAAGATCATCACGATGTCGGAATCGAGCACGCGCTGGATGTGCATGCTCTCCTCCGGACCCAGGAACACCTTGCTGCCGTCGACCGGCGAGGCGAAGGTCACGCCCTGCTCGGTGATCTTGCGCCGGTGCGCGAGCGAGAACACCTGGAAGCCGCCCGAGTCGGTCAGGATCGGCCCGTTCCAGCGCGCGAAGCCGTGCAGGCCGCCGTGGTCGCCGATCACATCCAGGCCCGGTCGCAGATACAGATGGAAGGTGTTGCCGAGGATGATTTCCGCGCCCAGTGCGCTGACGTGCTCGGGCATGATGCCCTTGACCGAGCCGTAGGTGCCGACCGGCATGAAGGCCGGGGTTTCGACCGTGCCGCGCGGAAACGTCAGCCGGCCGCGGCGCGCGGCGCCGTCGCTGCCGAGCAGTTCGAACGACATCCGGCTGGAGCTTTCGGTCGCGCTCATGCGTCCGCCTCGGGCAGCAGCAGCATCGCGTCGCCGTAGGAGAAGAAGCGGTAGCGCTCGCGGATCGCGTGCTCGTAGGCGGCGAACACGCGGGCGTGGCCGGCGAAGGCGGAAACCAGCATCAGCAAGGTGCTCTCCGGCAGGTGGAAGTTGGTGATCAGGGCATCGACCGAACGGATCTTGTAGCCGGGCAGGATGAACAAGCGGGTCTCGCCGGCGAACGGTCGCAGTTCGCCGTCTTCGCCGCCGCGCATCGCCGCGCTTTCGCGCCAGGCGCTTTCGAGCGCGCGCACCACCGTGGTCCCGACCGCGACCACCCGGCCGCCGGCGGCGCGGGTGCGGCGGATCTGTTCGATCAGGCCGGCGCCGACGTTGAGCCATTCGCTGTGCATCACGTGCTGTTCGAGGCTGTCGACCCGCACCGGCTGGAAGGTGCCCGCGCCGACGTGCAGGGTGACGTGGCCGAACTCGACTCCGCGCTCGCGCAGGCGCGCCAGCAGTTCCTCGTCGAAATGCAGGCCGGCGGTGGGCGCGGCGACCGCGCCGACTTCGCGCGCGAACACGGTCTGGTAGCGCTCGTCGTCGTCGCTGCCGGGCTCGCGCTGGATGTAGGGCGGCAGCGGCAGGCGCCCGGCATGCAGCAGCCAGTTCTCCAGCGAATCGCCGTGCGGCTGGCCATCGAGGTGGAACTGCAGACGATAGAACTCGCCTTCGCGGCCCAGCACTTCGGCTTCGCCGCCGGCGTCCAGGGCGATGCGCGCGCCGGGCTTGGGCGACTTGCTCACGCCCAGCTGCGCGCGCGCCTGGGCGCCGCCGAGCAGGCGCTCGATCAGGATCTCGACCCGGCCGCCGCTGGCCTTGTGGCCGAACAACCGCGCCGGGATCACCCGGGTGTCGTTGAACACGAGCAGGTCGCCGGGCGCCAGCAGCTCGGGCAGGTCGCGGAAGCTGCGGTCGGCGAACGCGGCCGGCGCCGGCGGCACCAGCAGCAGGCGGCTGGCGGAACGTTCCGGCAGCGGGGCCTGGGCGATCAGTTCCGGCGGCAGCTCGTAATGGAAGTCGGATTTTTTCAAGGAAGACGGATTCTGGGCGGGGTGGCGCGCGGGCGCGCACGGGCGCGACGGAAGCCGCGGCAGCGGCCGCAGGCCGGTGGCGGCCGGTCGCTGGGACGGGCACCGGCAGGGTCGCGGGAGGGGCGCATTATCCGCGCCTTCGGGGTCGCGGGGCAAAAAACGACGCGGCTGCGCGCCGAAGCCTGGTTCGCGGGCCTGGTTTGCGGGCTCGGTTCGATAGCGTGGCCGCGAACCGAGGCCGCGACCGTCGCGCGCCTTACAGCCAGCCGTTCTGGCGGGCCTGGCGGTAGGCCTCGATGCGGTTGCCGGCACCGAGCTTGCCGATCGCCTCGGACAGGTAGTTGCGGACCGTGCCCTGGCTCAGGTGCAGGCGCTGGCCGATTTCGGCGGTCGACACGCCCTCGCCCGCCAGGCGCAGGACCTGGCGCTCGCGTTCGGTCAGCGGGTCTTCCTCGCCCCAGGCCGCGACCGCCAGTTGCGGGTCGATCGCGCGGCCGCCGCGGTGGACCTGGCGCAGGGCATCGGCGAGCTGTTCGGCGGGCGCGTCCTTGAGCAGATAGCCACGCACGCCGGCGTCCAATGCGCGGCGCAGATAGCCGCTGCGGCCGAAGGTGGTGACGATCACCACCCGCGTCTCCAGGCCGGATTCGCGCAGGCGCTGGGCCAGCTCGATGCCGGTCATGTGCGGCATTTCGATGTCGGTGACCAGCAGGTCCGGCTGCAGCCGTTGCACCGCCGTCCAGGCCGCCTCGCCGTCGCCGACCGCGGCCACGACTTCCAGGTCGGACTCCAGGTTCAATAGCGCCGCCAGGGCGCCGCGCACCATCGCCTGATCCTCGGCCAGCACCAGCCGGATCATGCCGCCCCCCGTTCGCTGAACGCATGCGCCGGCACCGCAGCTTCGTCGCTGCGGCGCGCGACGGCCAGGGCCTCGCGCGGCAGGATCAGGCGCAGGCGGGTGCCGGCGCCGACCGGGCTGTCGATTTCGACGCTGCCGCCGACTTCGCGCAGGCGTTCGCGCATGCCGGTCAGGCCGTGGCCCTCGCGACCGGCGCCGCCGCGGCCGTCGTCGGCGATCAGCAGGCTCAGGCCGCCGCGGGCCTCGCCGATCAGCTCGACCTCGACCCGGGTGGCGCCGGCATGGCGCAGCACGTTGGTGACCGATTCGCGCAAGGCCAGGGTCAAGGCGGTTTCCACCTTTTCCGGAATCTCGACGGGCGCCAGTCGGTGATCGAGGCTGATCTCGGCGCTCAGCAGGGCCAGGCGCGCGGCCGCCAGTTCGGCCTGCAGGCCGTTGGCGCGAATCCCGGCCACCGCTTCGCGGACCTGGGTCAGGGCTTCGCGCGCGACCCGCTCGACCTCGCCGATCTGGGCGCGCGCGCCCTGCGGGTCGCGTTCGAACAGGCGCGCGGCGAGCTGGGTCTTGAGCACCACCAGCGACAGGGTGTGGCCGAGCAGGTCGTGCAGGTCGCGGCCGATGCGCTCGCGCTCGGCCAGGCTGGCCAGGCGCCGCACCTCGTCCTGGGTCAGGCGCAGTTCGGCGTTGCGCAGCTCGCGGTTGCGGATGCTGACCACGCCGACGAAGACCATCGCCGCCACGATCACGTTGATGATGTAGGTCGACAAGGGCATCGCCGCGGCCGGCACGAAACGGTAGAAGCACAAGCCCTCCATCGCCAGCATCGCCACGCACAGCGCCAGCGCACGCCCGCTCGGCAGGCTGGCCGCGGCCAGGCCGACGGCGAAGATCACATAGGCCGCGCCGGCGCCGATCGGCATCGTGACGAAGCCCAGCGCGGCTACCGCCAGGGTCAGGGCGGTGCGCCGGCGCCGCGACACCGCGTAGTGGTGCGCGAAGTACAGCAGCACGAACAGCAGCGCGGCGCAGATGAAGGTCGCGAGCACCCAGGCCGGCGCCCGCGGCCAGTAGAGCAGCGGCAGGAACGCGAAGATCAGGTACAGCAAGGACACCCAGCGCCAGACCGGCGGGTGTTCGTGGGCTTGGATGAAGGCCTTGATGCGCATTCGGGGGTGTTTCCTTCGCTGCCGCGACTGTAAGGAATCCGCGGACAAAAGTTCAGGGTCGTCGCGCGCGGATGCGCAAAACCGGTCGCGCGCACCGGGCCGGGGGCCCGATGCGCGCGACCGGCGCCACGGCTCAGCGCAGTTCGACCGCCTCGATGGCGAAGGCGAATGCGCCCGGCGTGGCGGACGCCAGCGAGATGCCGCGCAGGCGGGTCAGATCGACATTGGCCATGCTCGCCAGGGGCACCTTGACCTCGCGCCAGTCGCTGCCGGTTTCGACCTGTTGCATGCCGGGACGGCCGTGCATGTCGGCGCCGGAGAACACCAGCAAGGTCAGCGGCCGACCATCGCCGCGCACCCGCAGCACCAGCTCGCGCACGCCGCTGGCGTCGGTCGCGGCCATCGGCTCGGCGCCCGGAAACAGGATGGTGCCGGCCCAGGTACTGGACGCGCCGGCGACGACTTCGCCGGCGACCTCGATCGCCGGACCGCCGTCGCGGCCCTGCCCGGCCGCGAGCTTGGACTGCGAGTGCCCGCCGATGATCTGGTCGGTGCTCGCCGCCCAGCCCGGCGCCGGTTGGCCGCCGCGCAGCAGTTCGACCGCGCCCACGCCGACGCGCGCCGCCGGCGTGCCGGCGACGCGGGCCACGCTGTAGCCGTTCTTCCAGACCGTGCGGATCGCGCGCGTGGCGGTGATGTCGGTGCCCGGATCGCCGTCGACCAGGACCAGGTCGGCGCGCAGGCCGGGGGCGATGCGGCCGCGGTCGCTCAGGCCGAAGCGTTGCGCCGGCGCCGAAGTCGCGGCGCGCAGCGCTTCCACCGGGGTCAGGCCGGCCTGCACCAGCAGGGCCAGTTCGGCGTGCTGGCTGGCGCCGTGGGTGGTGCCGGGATTGCCGGCGTCGGTGCCGGCCAGCAGGGTCACGCCGGCCGCGTGCAGGCGGCGCACGTTCTCCAGGGCGTTGGGCAGGTGCTGGTCGATGTCCTTGGGCAGCGGGAAGGTCTGGCCCAGCGCGTCCTTCTGCGCCGGCTGCAGCATCGGCGCGATGCGCGGATCGGCCGCCAGCCTGGCGCCCTCGCCGCTGCGCGACAGGGTCGCCATCACGCTCAGGGTCGGGGTCACGAAGGCGTCGCGGCGCTTGATCTCGGCGACCAGGGCCTGATCGGCGACGCGGTCGCTGTAGACGTGGATCAGGCCGTCGGCGCCGGCATCGATGACCTTGCGGGCGTCGCCGGCCTGGGCCACGTGGACTATCGCCAGTTTCTTCTGCCGATGCGCGGCGGCGATCGCGGCCTGCATCGAGGCGTCCGACAGGGTCGGGATGCGCGGGCGGCCGACGTAGGCGGCGCCGTCGTCGACCACCAGCTTGATGTAGTCCGAGCCCTCGCCGATGCGCGTGCGCACGAAGTCCTCGGCCTGGGCCGGGTCGTCCAGGGTCGGGATCGCCATGCCGTACTCGGTGCCGTGGCCGCCCTTGGCGGTGACCAGGGTGCCGGCCGACCACAGATCGGCGCGGTCGGTGCGCGCGTGGCCTTCGCGGTCCTTGCGCGCCTCGCCGATCAGGCGGTGGTCGGTGAACATGTCCAGCTCGGTGGTCACGCCGAAACGCAGGGCGTCGCGGCGGGCTTCGCCCCAGCTGTGGGTGTGGGCGTCGATCAGGCCCGGTAGCAGGGTGCCGCCGCGGCCCTCGACCACCGGCACGCCGGCCGGGATCGCGACCTTCGGGCCGATCTGCGCGATCAGGCCGTCGCGCACCAGCACCGTGGTCGCCGGCAGCATGCGCTGGCCGTCGAATACGCGCACGTCGCGGATGGCGACATCGTCGCCGGACTCGGCACCCGGGTCGGCGGCGACCGCGCCGCCGCTCAGGGCGACCAGCACCAGCACGCTCAGCCAATTGGGTCGGGGAATCGTCATCGTGGAGCTCCATGGGGGCCGGCGCGGCCGGTTTCGGGGTGGCGCCACTGTCGCGATCCCGGCCGCGGGCCGGCAGTGGGCGTCGTCACCGGGCCCGGATGACAGCTGTCACCAGCACCGGCGGATGGGGGTTATCGCCGTGCCCTGGACGTGATAAACTCACACAAGCTATTGAATTGAAACGAAAAACAACCAAAGCAACGCCGGCGACGGCAGGCCCTGCGGCTGGTTTCGTTTCGAACATGCGCGTTTCGAGCAATGTGTCAGATATGTGTGTGTCAGACATCTGCGTTCGAAACTGCGCGTGCCGACTTGCATGAAGGGCGGCGCTTGGCGACCCGGCACCGATCCGGGGCGCTGCAACTGCGAGCGCTAGGCCACGGAGGCCCAGCCTGTTCTTCATCCCACGATGCTTCGGCCGGACTGCCGACGACCCTTGGAGATCCCGTAATGACCCTGCTCAGCCCCCTCGCGCCGCTGCGTGCCCATGCCGGCGCGCGCCGCACCATCGGCCTGGACGACGCCACCGTCGCCCGCTTCGCCGCCACCCACCCTGAACTGGTCGAGGCCATCGAAGCCGCCGCGGCCGAATACGCCGCCGTGCGCGCCGACATCGCCGACCTGCTGGACCTGGACGAAGACGCGCAGATCCGCGCCGTCCAGGCCGGCTACGTCAATTTCTACACCGACGACGGCGTCAATCCCTACATCGCGCTGGTCGCGCGCGGCCCCTGGGTGATCACTCTCAAGGGCGCGGTCCTGCACGACTCCGGCGGCTACGGCATGCTCGGTTTCGGCCACACCCCGGGCGCGGTGATCGCGGCCATGGCCAAGCCGCAGGCGATGGCCAACATCATGACCCCGTCGCTGTCGCAGCTACGCTTCGAGCGCGCCCTGCGCGCCGCGATCGGCGGCGAGCGCGGCTGCCCCTACACCCGCTTCCTGTGCCTGAACTCGGGCTCGGAGTCGATGTCGCTGGCCGCGCGCATCGCCGACGTCAACACCAAGCTGATGACCGACCCGGGCGCCAAGTACGCCGGCCGCACGATCAAGCGCGTGGTCGTCAAGGGCAGCTTCCACGGCCGCACCGAGCGTCCGGCGCTGTACTCGGATTCCTCGCGCAAGGCCTACACCCAGTACCTGGCCAGCTTCCGCAACGAGGACTCGGTGATCACCGTCGAGCCCTACGACATCGAAGCGCTCAACCAGGTCTTCGCCGACGCCGACGCCAACGGCTGGTTCGTCGAGGCGATGTTCCTGGAGCCGGTGATGGGCGAAGGCGACCCGGGCCGCAGCGTGCCGCCGGCGTTCTACAGCGCCGCGCGCGAACTCACCCGCAGCCACGGCTCGCTGCTGCTGGTCGACTCGATCCAGGCCGGCCTGCGCGCGCACGGCGTGCTGTCGATCGTCGACTACCCGGGCTTCGAAGGCCTGGATCCGCCGGACATGGAAACCTATTCCAAGGCCCTCAACGCCGGCCAGTACCCGCTGTCGGTGCTCGCGGTCGGCGAACGCGCGGCCTCGCTCTACCGCAAGGGCCTGTACGGCAACACCATGACCACCAACCCGCGCGCGCTGGACGTGGCGGTGACGGTGCTGTCGCAGGTCACTCCGGAGCTGCGCGAGAACATCCGCGCGCGCGGCGCCGAAGCGCTGCAGAAGCTGGAGAAGCTCAAGACCGAGCTCGGCGGCCTGATCACCAAGGTCCAGGGCACCGGCCTGCTGTTCTCGTGCGAACTCGCCCCGCAGTTCAAGTGCTACGGCGCCGGCTCGACCGAGGAATGGCTGCGCGAGCGCGGCATCGGCGTGATCCACGGCGGCGTCAACTCGCTGCGCTTCACCCCCAACTTCAACATCAGCAGCGAAGAGATCGACCTGCTGGTGTCGATGGTCGGCCGCGCGCTCAAGGAAGGCCCGCGCGCGCAGCAGGCCGCCGCGGCTTGAAGGCCTGAAGCGAACCTGGAGCAGCGAGCGCAAGCCGCTGCTCGCTTACCGCCCATGGCGCTCGATCTGATCCAGGCCCGGCACGAGCGCGAGATCCACGCCTCGCGCAAGTGCTTCGCTATCGACGAAACCTTGCACGCGCAGTTGCTGGCGCGGGCGCTTCCGCGCAACGAGTATCCGCTGCTGCAGCAGATGCGCGATTACTACGCCGACACGACCTTGCTGTTCGGCCAGCTGCGCGCGCTGCATGCCGAACTGACTCGGGTCGCGGACAAGTTCGGCGATCGCAGCCAGGTGCAGGCCTTGTCGCGGTTCGTCGAGCAGGCCATGGCCGACGGCGACAATCTTTACGCCACGGCCGATTGAACGCCCCCGCTCCGTCGCTGCGCTTTCGAGCCGGGAATTCGGGGATTCCCTACTCCTGGTGAGTAAAGGAGACTCCCCGCGACGCTGCACGTCGCCCGCCCTCTCTGCAAAAAGGGGAACAGCGGCGGCGATGATCCCGCCGCGCCGCGCTTGCGCCCCGCTCCGCAACCATTAATCCTGTGCGGCAAGCATCGCCCGCACACCGTCCCCAGGTCGCCCATGAAGATCGTCGAAGTCCGTCATCCCCTGGTCCAGCACAAGCTCGGCCTGATGCGCCGCGCCGGCAACAGCACCAAGGAATTCCGCGAGCTCGCCTCCGAGGTCGCGACCCTGCTCACCTACGAAGCCACCGCCGATCTGGAAACCGAGGAAGCGACGATCGAAGGCTGGGCCGGGCCGGTCACCATCCGCCGCATCAAGGGCGCCAAGGTCACCCTGGTGCCGATCCTGCGCGCCGGCCTGGGCATGCTGACCGGCGTGCTGGAGCTGATCCCTTCGGCCAAGGTCGGCGTGGTCGGCCTGCAGCGCGACGAGCGCACCCTGCAGCCGGTCGGCTACTACGAAAAACTCACCGGCCGCATGGACGAGCGCACCGCGCTGATCCTGGACCCGATGCTGGCCACCGGCGGCACCCTGATCGCGACCGTGGACATGCTCAAGGCCGCCGGCTGCACGCGCATCAAGGGCCTGTTCCTGGTCGCCGCGCCGGAGGGCCTGCGCGCGCTGCAAGCCCGGCACCCGGACGTCGAGGTTTACACCGCCTCGGTCGACGAGCGCCTCAACGAAGTCGGCTACATCCTGCCGGGCCTGGGCGACGCCGGCGACAAGATCTTCGGCACCAAACACGAGACCTGAGCCCGGCTTGCTCCGACCCGGCGTTGCGTGCGGCGACGCGACCCATCGCCGATCCGCTGCCTGAATGTTGCTTTCTGTGGGAGCGACGTGAGTCGCGATAGCACTCCACATGCCAGCGAACGTTGGCGAGCGCCTTTTGCCCGGCAGCCCTCGAACGATGGCCGGCCAACGCGAAATCCCCGCCCACGCATGCCGCCGGAATTCATCGCGACTCACGTCGCTCCCACAGAAAGCGGCGTGCGCGAAGTTTGCCCGCTACGCAGCGACGCTTTCGCCGCAAGACCGCGCAATGCTTTGGGGTAGGAGCGGCGTAAGCCGCGACCGCGCCCCGCAAAACCTCAAAGCAGGCATCAGTCCTGCAGTTGCGCAGCGCGCGCCTTGGCCTTGCGCCGACGCCGCGCGACCACGGCGATCGCGACCACCAGCGCGCCGCCGCCGAACCACGGCCATACACGGTGCGCGCCTTCGGCTTCCGGCGCGGCCACGGGCGCCGGCACCGGCGCCGCGTTCAAGGCCGCCGCCGCCACCGCCGGCGACATCCGCCAGCGGCCTTCGACCAGTTCGACCTTGCCTTCCAGCGGCGGCAGGCGCAGCTCGCGCCAGCTCACCCGCAGATCGCCGATCTGCGGATCCAGCGGATTCTCCGCGCTGCCCAGGCCATCGCCTTCGGGCTGGAAGGTCGCCGCCAGATTGGCCGGCAGACGCGAGAAGTTGGGCCGGAACACCCGCCACTCGCCCAGCGCCTGCAGCACGGCGGCTTCGATCGGGCGTCCGTCCAGGCTCGCCGACTCCGACCACCAGCGCCGATTTTCCAGCGGCAGCGTCGGCGGATTTTCGTGGCCGGGCGCATAGCCCTGCGAATCGATCCGCGCCGCGTTCCAGACCCGTTCGTAACCGGTCGGGGTGGCGCGCCACTGGTACATCTCGACCCGGCGGTCGAGGCCGAACTGACGGCTGGCGATGCCGAATTCCCTGTCGCGCAGCACGCCCGCGGTGCGCGGCTCGCCGACCGGTTCGGCCGCAACGACCGGCGCCGCGGTCGGCGCCGCGGCCGCCTGCGCCGCGGCCGCGGCCACGAAGCAGACGATCGGCAGCAACAGCGCCGCCCGCGCCGATCTCATGCAGTCAGGGCTCGCGCGTGCAAGGCCGGGACCTCGTGGGCGGTGCCGAACTTGCCCTTGTCGTCGCGCACCACCTGGGCCAGCGCGCAGCCCGGGTCGTGGGTGAAGAACAGATGCACGTTGCGCTCCAGCTTGTCGGCGAGGAAGGACTTCTTCTCGTCGATCAGCAATTCGGCGTTGCGGTCGTAGCCCATGGTGATGGGCACGTGGACCCAGGGCCGGCCCGGGATCAGGTCGGCGCAGAACACCACGCCGCCGTGCGGGCGCCCGTCCACGATGTCCGGGCCGACGATCTCGGCCAGCATCAGCCCCGGGGTGTGGCCGTCGCTGTAGTGGAAGCGCACGCTCTCGCCCAGGGTCTTGGAATATTCGCCGTCGACCAGCTCCAGGCGGCCGGTGGCTTCGAGCAGGTCCGGCAATTCCGGGATGAAACTCGCGCGGTCGCGCGCATGCGGATGGCGCGCGCGCTCGTAATGCGCGCGCCCGACCAGGTAACTCGCGTTCGGGAACAGCAGCCGCGGCGCCTGGCCTTCGGCCCAGGGCGCGAGCAGGCCGCCGGCATGATCGAAATGCAGGTGCGACAGCACCACCACGTCGACGTCCTCGGGCGCGAAGCCGGCGTCGGCGAGCGACTCGAGCAGCACGTGGCGTTCTTCGACCACACCGTAGCGTTCGCGCAGCTTGGGTTCGAAGAAGGCGCCGATACCGGCCTCGAACAGCACCGTCTTGCCGGCCAGCGGACTGGCGAGCAAGGCGCGGCAAGCCAGGTCGATGCGATTGTGCTCGTCCGGCGGCGACCACTTCGCCCACATCGCGCGCGGCGCGTTGCCGAACATGGCGCCGCCGTCGAGCTTCTGGCTGTTACCCAATAGGGACCAAAGTTTCATCGCGGCCATCCGGGGGGAGGATCTGAGGGGATCTGGGGGAGCGAGCGACCGATGCGGGCGCCGGCGGGCGCTCGCAAGCGCATCGCGCAGGCACGCCGCGCAATCGACGCGTCGTAGGCATAGGGTAACTCCGCAGGCGTTAGCGCCGCGATAGCGCGGGCTGGCGCAAACGGACGATGCGCGACACTCCTCCCGACGGCAGGAGTGATCTGGCCGCCCGTGCCGAAGCCGTGAGCGGCGCAGGTCGCGATCGAACCCGAAAACGAAGAAACAGGTCGGGATCGTCGCCCTGACGCCCCACCCGCTGCGGGCACGGCCGGCTAGTCCTGCGGCGCCGCCACGGTCGCGAACTGGAACACGAACTCGCCCGACTTGCCGCCGTCGGCGGTGACCCGGATCGGCGCCAGGGAACCGTCGGCGCGCAGCTTGGCGCTGCCGGTGGCGACGGTGCGGCTGATCAGGCCCGAGCTGCGGCCGGTGATCTTGATGGTCATTTCCTGGCCCGGCACCAGCACGACGCGCGCGATCGAAGGATCGCTGGCGCGCGGACGCGCGATCGCGTCGGCACCGGTGTCGACGTAGTCGCGCGAGGCCAGCGAGAACAGTTCCTCACCGCCGCCTTCGATCTCGAACGACCACGCGGTGCTGCCGCTGGTGCCGTCGTCGATCACTTCGATCTGCTTCAGGGTCAGCAGTACCGCGGTCTTGCGTGGCGCCTGCTGCGAATTCGCCGGCGCGACGGCCGGCTTGCCCGACGCGTTGGCCGGAGCGTTGGCCGGAACCGCAGTCGCCGCCGGCGCGTCGTCGCTGAGCCAATCACGGACGTTGTTGACCAGAGTGGTCAGGCCGACCAGGAACGCGAGCAACGCGACCGAGATCGCAGGCACACGGGTGTACCAGGGCTTGTCCTGTTGATCCGTCACTGTCGGCCCCGCCCCTGTTTGTCGCGTCGTTGTGTCGAAGGCGCAATCTACTGCACTGCGCGCGACGGCTCTAGCGCCGCCGCGCATCGGATCGCGGCCCGGTTCAGGGCTGGGGCAGCACCGCGGCCTTGCCGACCGGATTGCGCGGGTCGGTGCCGCCGGACAGCGTGCCGGCGGTCTTGTCCCACATCACCGTCTGCAGATTGCCCCAGGTGCTTTCGCCGGCGTTGACCTTGTGGCCCATCGCCTGCAATGCGGCGACCGTGGCCGCGTCCAGCGCTCCGGCCTCGGCCGAGATCGCGTCGGGCATCCACTGGTGGTGGTAGCGCGGCAATGCCGCGACCTGCTGCGGCGCCAGGCCGGCGTCGTAGGCCAGGATCGCCAGCAATACCTGGGTGATGATGCGGCTGCCGCCGGGCGCGCCGACCGCGATCACCTTGTCTTTCGACTCCATGAAACTGGGCGTCATCGAGCTGAGCATGCGCTTGCCCGGCGCCGGCGCATTGGCCGAGTAGCCCATCACGCCGAAGGCGTTGGGCGTGCCCGGACGCAGCGCGAAATCGTCCATTTCATTGTTGAGCAGCACACCGGTGCCCGGCGCGACCATGCCCGAGCCGTACAGCAGGTTGACGGTCTGGGTCGCGGCAACCCGGTTGCCTTCGGCGTCGATGATCGAGAAGTGGGTGGTCTCGTCGTCTTCCAGCGGCGCTGCCTGGCCCGACAGCAAGTCGCTGGGCGTGGCCTTGTCCGGATGGATGGTGGCGCGCAGGCCGGCCGCGTAGTCGGCGCTGGTCAGGCGCGCCAGCGGCATCTTCACGAAGTCGGGATCGCCGAGGTAGAGGGTGCGGTCGCGGTAGGCGCGGCGCATCGCCTCGACCACGATGTGGACGCGGTGGGCGTCGTCGAGCTTGGACAGGTCCCAGCCCGCGATCGTCTGCAGGATTTCGGCCAGGGCCACGCCGCCCGAGGACGGCGGCGGCGCGGTGACGATGTCCCAGCCGCGGTACTTCAGGCGCAGCGGTTCGCGTTCGCGCACCTGGTAGCCGGACAGCTCGTCGGCGCGCCACTGGCCGCCTTCGTGCTTGACCGCGGCCAGCAGCTTCTTGGCGACTTCGCCGCGGTAGAAGCCGTCGTAGCCCTTGGCCGCCAGCAGCTCCAGGGTATGCGCGAGCTCGGGCTGCTTGAGGATTTCGCCGGCCTTGGGCGGGCTGCCGTCGGCCAGGAACACCGCGCGCGTGCCGGCGTAGCGCTCCATCACTTCGCGGCGGCTGGCGTAGCCCTTTTCCAGGCGCGGGTAGATCGGGAAACCTTCGCGCGCGATCCGGATCGCCGGCGCCAGCGAAGTCTTCAGCGGCAGCTTGCCGTAGCGCTCGGCCAGGTGCACCAGCGCCGCCGGCAGGCCGGGGATGCCGGCCGACCACGGACCGTTGGTGGCGCGGTCGCGATCGAGTTCGCCGTTCTTGTCCAGGTATGCGGCCGGAGTCGCCGCGGCCGGCGCGGTCTCGCGCGCGTCGACGAACACGTCGCGACCGGTCCTGGCGTCATGCAGCAGGAAGAAGCCGCCGCCGCCGATGCCGGAACTGATCGGCTCGACCACCGACAGCGTCGAGGACACCGCGACCGCGGCATCGAAGGCGTTGCCGCCCTGGCGGATCGCTTCCAGGCCGGCGTCGGTCGACAGTTGATGCGCGCTGGCGATGGCTGCGCCCGGCGGGTGCGCGACGCCGGCTTGCGGCGCCTGCGCCGCCTGCGAGGGAGAGAATGCGAACAGCAGACCCAGGGACAGCAGACCGGCGTGCACTACGGGCGCCATGCGCATCGTTTACTCCTGTTGCAAACGCTGCAGCTTGGCCAGCAGCTGTTCGTGGGATTCGGGATGGGCCGGGTCGTTGTCGATGCACTCGACCGGGCAGACGACCACGCACTGCGGTTCGTCGTAATGGCCGACGCATTCGGTGCAGCGCGCCGGATCGATCACATAGATGCTCTCGCCCTGCGTGATCGCCTGGTTGGGACAGGCCGGTTCGCAGACGTCGCAGTTGACGCAGAGCTCGTTGATGCGCAGGGACATGGGGACATCATGGGGGCGGAACGGGCGCTTGAGAACGGGCCCATGAAAACGGACGCTTCAGAACCGGTTCGTCCTACAACCGGCTCGTCCTACAACCGGCTCGTCGGGAACCGGGCGCCGGCCGGGCAAGGCGACCGCGTCGCCGCGCGCGGGCGGCGAAACGGCCGGGACGCAGTCCGCGCCCGACCGTCCGTAAACCGGCGAATGCGGCCGCCGGGCGGCGGCCGCATTCGCGGGCGATTACTTAACTTCGACGAACGAGTATTCGACGTTGTACGGCGCGACGGCGGCCTTGACGCGCTCGCTGTCGGCCTGGGCGCCGATGAACAGCACCTTCACGCCCTTCATCGGCGGGGTGTCCTTGGTCGGAGCCGGGAACGCCTCGATGATCAGGTCGGCCATCTTGGCCGAGGCCGGCGAGCCGTAGGCCAGCAGGTTGCCTTCGGTGATGCCGCGCGCGATGTCGAGCTTGGCCTTCTCGACCTGGCGGTCGTAGAAGCCCTGGAAGTCCGGGCTGCTTTCGGCCGGCAGGTAGTACAGGTACGGGCTGACGGCGATGCCTTCGGCTTCGACCTTGCGCTTGACCACGTCGGTCAGGTACTTGCCCCATTCGTTGTCGTCGGTGCCCTTGGGCGCGGTCAGCGGAGCCTGCACGGCGGCGACCGGCGCTTCTTCCTTCTTGCACGCGGCCACGAAGGGCAGCGCGAGGCAGGCGATCAGCATCAGGCGGGAGGTGGTGTTCATCGGGATCCCCGTGTGTTGGAAGTCATCGTTTCTGATTGCGCTGCCATTCGGCCTGCAACGCTTCGGCTACCGCCGGTGGTACGAATCCGGAGACGTCGCCGCCGAGGCGGGCGATCTCGCGTACCAACGACGAGGAAATGAATCCGTACTGCTCGGCCGGGGTGAGGAACAAGGTCTCCACCTCCGGGATCAGGTGGCGGTTCATGCTCGCCAGCTGGAACTCGTATTCGAAGTCCGAGACCGCGCGCAGGCCGCGCAGCAGCACCCCGCCGCCGACTTCGGCGACGAAATGCGCGAGCAGGCAATCGAAACCGCGGACTTCGATGTGCTTGTGGTGGGACACCGCCTGACGGGCCAGATCGACGCGCAGCTCCAACGGCAGCGCCGGACCTTTGCCCGGGCTGGCGGCCACGCCGATGATCAGACGTTCGAACAGCGGAGCGGCGCGGTCGACGAGGTCGATGTGGCCGTTGGTGATCGGATCGAAGGTGCCGGGATAGACGGCGATTCGAGTACGGGCCACGCTCATGGAGTGTTCGTTCGCGTCTGCTGGCGGATGGCGGCGGGCGGGCGTCGGTCCGGGCCGCAGGGGCACCGTTACCGTCGCGACGCGCCCGTCGGGACGGAGCGAAGTGTAGCAGTCGGGCGCTTTCGCAGGGTTCGTTGCGACCGCGGCCGCGCCGGGCCTGTTTTCGGCTTAATTTTCGGTCGTGTTTTCGGCCTGGTTCGGGCCCGTCTAGACCGCCGGGCGCCGCCGATACAGGGCGTAGCTCACTTCCCTGGTGCCGCCTTCGCGGTGCCGCAGCCAGTCCGGCGGCAGCGCGATCGGCACGCCCTGCGGCGCTTCGACGTACAGCCAGGCCCCGGCTGCCAGTTTCGGCAACAAGGCCGGCCAGACCGCGTCCCACAAACCGGCCGCGAACGGCGGGTCGACGAAGGCCAGGTCGTAGCCGGCCTCGGCCTGCCCTCCCAGCCAGGCCAGCGCGTCGGCCTGGACCACCTGCGCGGCCTCGCCGCCGGGCAGGCGCGCCACAGTCGCGCGCAGGGCGGCGGCCAGGTTCGGGTCGCGCTCGACCAGGGTCGCGCTGGCCGCGCCGCGCGACAGCGCTTCCAGCCCGAGCGCGCCGGTGCCGGCGAACAGATCGAGCACGCGCGCGCCGGGCAAGGCCGGCAGCAGCCAGTTGAACAGGGTTTCGCGGACGCGGTCGGAGGTCGGGCGCAGGCCCGGCGCGTCGGCCACGTCCAGACGGGTGCCGCGCCAGCGGCCGCCGATGATGCGGATGCGTCCGGGCGTACCGGCGGCGGCGCGCATGGGCCGGCCTGCGGTGGGTTTGTTCATCGGGAGCGTGGCGGAGCCGGTGCTAGCATGTGCGCATTCTCGCGCATTCGTGACGCTTCCCCCTGATGATCGGTTTTTTCCGCCGCAAGAAGCCCGAAACTCCCGCCAGCGAAGCCCGACTCAGCACCGAGGAACTGGCCGCCGCCTTCCCGTCGGCGCAGCCGGTCGAGCCTGCTGCCGAGCCCGCCGCTGTCGCGCCCGCCGACGCCGAGCGCGCTGACGCTGAGCCCACTGCCGCCGTCGCCGCAGCCGAACCGGTGCCAGCCGAGGTGATCGCGGCCGCGCTCGAAGTCGACGCCACCACCGCTACCGCCGTCGCCGCCGACAGCGCCGCGCCCGCCGCCGCCGGCAAACCCGGCTGGCGCGAGCGCCTGCGCGGCAGCGTCTTCGCGCGCAGCCTGGGCGGGCTGTTCTCGCGCAATCCCAAGCTCGACGACGACCTGCTCGACGAAATCGAAACCGCCCTGCTCACCGCCGACGTCGGCGTGACCGCGACCACCGCCCTGATCGAAGGCCTGCGCCGGCGCATGAAGGCACGCGAGTTCGCCGATGCCACGGCCCTGCTGGCCGCGCTGCGCGCCGACCTGATCGCGCTGCTGCGGCCGGTCGCGCAGCCGCTGCGGATCGACACCGCGGCGCGCCCATTCGTGCTGCTGACCGTCGGCGTCAACGGCGTCGGCAAGACCACCACCATCGGCAAGCTCGCCAAGCGCTTCCGCGACGAGAACCGCGCCCTGATGCTGGCCGCCGGCGACACCTTCCGCGCCGCCGCGGTCGCGCAGCTGCAGGCCTGGGGCGAACGCAACGGCGTGCCGGTGATCGCCCAGGGCCAGAACGCCGACGCCGCCTCGGTCGCGTTCGACGCGCTGCAGGCGGCCAAGGCGCGCGGCATCGAAGTGCTGATCGCCGACACCGCCGGCCGCCTGCACACCCAGCAGGGCCTGATGGCCGAGCTGGGCAAGATCAAGCGCGTGCTGCAGAAAGTCGACGCCGGCGCGCCGCACGAAGTGCTGATGGTGATCGACGGCACCACCGGCCAGAACGCCCTGTCGCAGCTGCGCCAGTTCAACGCCGCGGTCGGCGTGACCGGCCTGGTGGTGACCAAGCTCGACGGCACCGCCAAGGGCGGCGTGGTGTTCGCGCTGGCGCGCGAGTTCGGCATCCCGATCCGCTACGCCGGCATCGGCGAGCGTCCCGAGGATCTGCGCGTGTTCGACGCCGAAGCCTTCGTCGACGCGTTGCTGCCCGAAGCGCTCGGCGCCTGAGCCCGCCCGCCGGCGCGCGCATGGTCGCCGACCCCGCCCCCGCCAATCCGGCGCCGAAACGGCGCGGGCGGCGCGCGCTCATCGCGCTCGCCGCCCTGGCGCTGCTGGCGACGTTCTCGCTGAGCTGGATCTCGCGCCCGGACCGCGCCGCGGCGCTGATCCTGGGCCGCGTCGGCGCCGCCCTGGGCCTGGAAATCACCGCGTCCGGCGCCGGCGAATACCGTTTGCGCGGCAGCCCGATGCTGCTGGTGCGCGACGTGGTCGTGCGCGAGCCCGGCGCCGCGACGCCGCTGCTCAGCGCCAAACGCATCCAGCTGTCGCTGCCGTGGTCGACGATCCGCAGCCGCGGCGAGCAGCTCACCGTGGAGCGGATCGAACTCGACGCGCCGCTGCTGGACCTGCCCGCGCTGCAGCATTGGCTGGCCAGCCGCCCGCCCTCGACCGAAACCCGCATCCCGACCCTGACCGACGGCCTGCGCATCGTCGACGGTCGCATCCGCAACGACGACTGGCGCATCGAAGGCATCCGCGCCGACTTGCCCGAGCTCTATCCCGACCGGCCGGTGCGCGCGCGCCTGCGCGGCCGCTATCTGGATCCGCCGCTGACGATCCCGTTCGATCTCGCGGTCGCGTTGTCGCGGCCCGCGCCGGCGGCCGGGCTCGGCGCCAACGGCCGCGTCGCGATCGAACAACCGGGCTGGCGCCTGCCGGCGACGGTCGCGCTGTCCGGACCGCTGCGCATCGGCGACGACGAGCTCACCATCGTGCCGGCGCTGCTGGGCGCGGCGGCCAGCTACGAATCCGGCGATACGCATCTGCCGTTCGCGCTGGGCCTGCACGGCCCGCTCAAGTTCGACGAGGCGGTGTGGTCGCTGGAACCGGTCGCGCTGGCGCTGCGCGCGCGCAGCGGCGACAGCAATCCGATCCCGAGCCTGGACGCGACCGGCGCGCTCGCGCTGGGCCGGCGTCTGGTGCTGCAACTGGACGGAAGCCTGGCGCGCTGGCCGCAGGCCTGGCCTGCGCTGCCGGCGCCGTTGGGTACTTCGTCCGCGCCGCTGCCGTTCGAGCTGCGCTACGTCGGCCGGCCCGATCTGTCGGAAACCGCCGGACTGCGCCTGAGCCGCGACGCTGCCCGCATCGACAGCCGCTTCCGCCTGCCCGCAGTGCTGGCCTGGATCGACGCCGGCGCAGGCGGCCCACCGCTGCCGCCGCTGGCCGGCAGGATCGTCGCGCCCAAGCTGGAAATCTCCGGCGCGACCCTGGAAGCGGTCGAGGTCGAACTCGGCGACGAGGATCTGCCGTGAGCCGCGCCGCACGCGCGACCGCCGCTGCGCCTGCGCCCACGAACGAGCGCGCGGACGGCGAGCGCGCGGACACGTTCGCGCCGCGGCTGCTGCGCTGGTTCGACGTGTCCGGCCGCCACGACCTGCCCTGGCAGCATCCGCGCACGCCGTACCGGGTCTGGCTGTCGGAAATCATGCTGCAGCAGACCCAGGTCAAGACCGCGGCGCCCTACTTCGAACGTTTCGTCGCCGCCTTGCCGTCGCTGCCCACGCTCGCCGCCGCGCCGCAGGACCAGGTTCTGGCGCTGTGGTCGGGCCTGGGCTACTACGCCCGCGCGCGCAACCTGCACGCGACCGCCCAGCGTTGCGTCGAACTGCACGGCGGCGAGCTGCCGCGCGATCTCGACGCCCTGACCGCCCTGCCCGGCATCGGCCGCAGCACCGCCGCGGCGATCCTGTCGCAGGCCTGGGGCGATCGCCACGCGATCCTCGACGGCAACGTCAAGCGCGTGCTCAGCCGCTATCACGGCGTGACCGGTTATCCCGGCCTGCCGGCGGTGGAAAAACAACTGTGGGCGCTGGCCGAGCGTTCCGTTTCGAGCCCGCTGCTGCCCGCCGCGCGCATGGCCGACTACACCCAGGCGCAGATGGATCTGGGCGCGACCCTGTGCACGCGCGCCGATCCGGCCTGCGTGCTGTGCCCCTTGCAGGACGACTGCGTCGCCCGCCGCGAAGGCCGGGTCGCCGAACTGCCCACGCCCAAGCCCGGCAAGGTCGCGCCGCAGCGTTACGCGCAGGTGCTGTGGCTGATCGACGCGCAGGACCGGGTGTTGCTGCAGCGGCGCCCGCCGGCCGGGATCTGGGCCTCGCTGTGGACCCTGCCGCAGGCCGACGACGCGCAGCTCGCGCAACATTGGTTCGACGGCCATGTGCGCGGCGACTTCGCCGGCGCCGAAGCCTTGGCCCCGATCGCGCACGCGTTCAGCCACTACAAGCTGGAACTGCAGCCGCTGCGCTGGCGCGGCATCGCCCCGCACGGCGCGGTGCGCGACAATGACGACCTGCGCTGGGTCGCGCGCGCCGAACTGTCCGCGCTGGGCATACCGGCGCCGATCCGCAAACTGCTGGAACGCAACGACTAGCGCGGCGGCCTCGCCGCCACGCACCACGCCCGCGGCCTGCGCCGCGGGCCGCCAATCTCAGGAACTCCGATGCCGCGCACCGTCCATTGCCAATACGAACACCGCGACACCGACGGCCTGGACTTCGTGCCCTGGCCCGGAGAACTGGGCAAGCGCGTATTCGCCAACATCGGCAAGACCGCGTGGGCGGCATGGCTGGCCCATCAGACCATGCTGATCAACGAGAACCGCCTGTCGCCGCTGGACCCCAAGCACCGCGCCTTCCTGGAAGCGGAAATGGAGAAGTTCCTGTTCGGCGGCGGCGCCGACAAGCCGGCCGGTTACGTGGCGCCGGAAACCTGAGCGACGCCGCCCGGCGCGGCTTACTTGCCGTCCTGCGCTTTGGCGTCCTGCGGCGACACGTCGTCGCGCATTTCCGGCACCGTGCCGGCCGAGCGCATGTCGCGCTGCGCCTGCTTGATCGCCTTGACGTCGAGCGGACGGATCGAGCCGATATGGCAGGGGAACGGAATCGCGCTGCGGCTGAGCACCATCACCTTGTCGAAGCGCGAATAGACCCGGCCGGCCTGGTTGCTGACCGTGATCGCCGAAGCGAAATCCAGGTCCGGGCAACGGCCCTGCAGCTCCAATAGAAACGCCTGGTTGGGCCGCGTCCATACCGCGAGCGCGCTGTCGCCGAGCGGAGTCCAGCCGTCGAGGCGGCCGAAGTACTGGAAGGCCGGCACCGGCGCGCCGGCGTGGGCGCGATACAGCGCGAGGCGGTCGGCGTCGCGCATCTTGGGATCGGTCGCGCAGGCGCTCATCGCGAACAAGGTCAGCGCGGCGGATACGGCGAAAAGTAAGCGTTTCATGGCGGCTCCTATGGCTGGTACAGCCCACATCTGCTTGCTCCGAAAGCATCATGCGCCGCCGCCGGCGCACTGCGTCGGCGCCTGCGCAGGCCGTTCAGCGGACATGCGGCTTGCCAGATCGTTCGGCCCTCCGTATCATCCCGCTCCTCATCACGGCCTGCCGTGAAATGGCCGGGTAGCTCAGTTGGTAGAGCAGGGGATTGAAAATCCCCGTGTCGGGGGTTCGATTCCCTCCCCGGCCACCATTTCGCAGGTCTTGAACCGTAAACCCCGCATGGCGCCAGCCCTGTGGGGTTTTCTGTTTCTGGGGTCGCGATCCTGGGATGGCGATCCTGCGATGGCGCTTTTCTCGGGTGCGATTTCCTCGGCGCGATTTCCCCGAGGGCGATTTCGGCGGGCTCGATTACGGGCGAGCTCCCGAGCGACCGCTGCGCCCTACCCGCCCGACCGCCGCGTGCATCCATTCCCGGCCCGCGCTCGTATGGATACGCATGCTCGGACTGCGCATCGCCTTCCCTACCCATCCAGCGCGCGCGACGCCGACCGCGCCGGGGATCGATTCGGCTTTCGGGCCCCCATCATCGCGGTGTCGGCGTGCCCGCCTCATCGTCGCCCCTCGCGGCCGCCGCCATGCGCTGCGATACGATGCGGCGGCAACCTCGATCCGCCTTGGCCACACAGGTGCAGGAATGCCCGAGTTACCGCAACGCCAGCCCACCCCGGAAAGCGAACGCCTCGACGGCCTGTTGAGCGCGGTCGCCGGCGGCGACCGCGGCGCCTTCGAAGCCCTGTACCGCGCCACCTCCGGCAAGCTGCTCGGCGTCTGCCTGCGCGTGCTGCCCGACCGCGCCGAGGCCGAGGACGTGCTGCAGGAGGTCTACGCCAGCGTCTGGCGCAAGGCCGTGCAGTTCGACGCCGGCCGCGCCGGCGCGATCACCTGGCTGGCGATGATCGCGCGCAACAAGGCCATCGACCGCGCCCGCACGCTGCCGGCGCCGCAGCGCATGGCCTCGATCGAACTCGCCGACGACGTCGCCGATCACGCCGCCTCACCGCTGCAGCAGGCCGAGGCCGCGAACGAGCGCAGCCGGCTGGATATCTGCATGCAGGGCCTGGAAGCGCGGCGCCGCGCGCTGATCCGCACCGCGTTCTTCGACGGCGCGACCTACGAGGAACTGGCCGCGCGCATCGGCTCGCCGCTGGGTTCGGTCAAGAGCTGGATCCGGCGCGGCCTGGTCCAACTGCGCGCGTGCCTGGAATCATGAGCGCGCACGATCCCCACTTCGACGATGGCGCCGGGCCCGAGCCGCCCGAGGCGGATCTGTTCGCCGCCGAATACGTGCTGGGCGTGCTGAACGCGCGGCAACGGCTGCAGGCGCAGGCGCGCATCGCCGCCGATCCTGCGTTCGCGCAGGCGGTCGCCGATTGGGAACGGCGCCTGGCGGACCTGCTGGACGGGATCGCACCCGCGGACGTGCCCGCGCACCTGTGGCCGCGCCTGCGCACGCGCCTGGGCTGGTCGCCGGTCGGCGACGAGCGCCGCGGCCTCTGGCAGAACCTGGGCTTCTGGCGTGCCGCGACCGGACTCGCGGCCGCTGCGGCGCTGGCCGCGATCTTCGTTGGCCGTCCGCCGCAGCCGCCGGCCGTGACGCCGACGCCGCCGGTCGCGGTACAACCGGCCGCGCAGGCCAAACCGGTGACCACCCTGGTCCACGACGACGGCAGTCCCGGCTGGATGGCCTCGCTGGACCTCAAGCAAGGCCAGGTGCTGATGGTGCCGGTGCGCGCGCCGGCCGACGCCCAGGGCCGCATGCCCGAGCTGTGGCTGATCCCGGCCGGGCATGCGCCGCTGTCGTTGGGCATGGTCTCGACCGAATGGCCGCACATGGTCGCCGTGCCCAAGCAGCACCAGTGGGCGCTCAAGCCGGGCACGATCCTGGCGATCACCCTGGAGCCAGCCAGCGGCGCCCCGCAGGGCGCGCCCACCGGCCCCATGGTCGCCAAGGGCGGCCTGCAGACGATCTTCTGAGTTCGGCAAAAAATGGCCCGGCAGCGGCCGGGCCAGTCTCGCCTTGCGGCGAGGGGGATGCGTAGACGTCCATTCCGACCTCTATAAGGCGCTAACGCGGGCGGCCGCCGACAACGGCCAGATCCGCGCCGCAAACAACCGACAAAAAAATGGGCACCCGCTACGA
Source organism: Lysobacter sp. Root76 (assembly GCF_001428685.1). Lineage (GTDB taxonomy): Bacteria > Pseudomonadota > Gammaproteobacteria > Xanthomonadales > Xanthomonadaceae > Lysobacter. The sequence goes on from NZ_LMIK01000001.1 coordinate 578,307, forward strand.
CCCGGATGCCCCCGATGAGCGGTTAGAGAGTGCAAGAGAGGGAGGGAATGCCTGCTTTCCACCCGGACCGTCCTTGGCCGGATAAGGCGGGAAACTCAGTAGGACTGCGCGACCAGCGCCGCCTCGTACGCATCGACATGGCCGCTGCCGACCTCGAACGGCAGGCGCCCGGCCATGGGGTTGGCGGTCGCGGTGAGGATCTGCTTGACCTCCATCGGGTCCAGCGCCGGATTGGCCTCCAGCAACAGGGCGACGATGCCGGCCACGTGCGGGGTCGCCATCGATGTGCCGCTCATATGCGTGTAGTACAGCGCTTTGGCACCGAGCGAGGCATCCTGCGGCAAGGCCAGCACCGGCAGCAGACCGGTCAGGGCGCGGGTCGAGACGATGTCGACGCCGGTCGCGACCAGGCTGGGCTGATTGGTGTAAGTCCAGCTCACCCCGTCGGGCATGGTGAAGCTGGCGCTTTCGCCGGGATTGCCGCGCGAAGAGAAGTCGGCGAGCGTGCCGTCCTTGTTGCCGGCGCCGACCGAGATCACCCACGGCGCCTGCGCATAGGGGTTGTGGGTATTGGCGGCAGGGCCGTCGTTGCCGGCCGCGAACACGCTGACGATGCCCTGCTTGTAGGCCTCGTAGCTGGCGAGGTTGACCGGGTCGGTGGGATCGAACGCGCCCGAGGAGCCCCAGGAATTGGAGATCACCCGGATCGGCGAGGCGAAGCTGTTCTTGTGGCTGATCGCATAGTCGTAACCGCCGACCGCGTCCAGGATCGAGATCACCGCGCCGGAGCCGTAGCCGACCAGGTCCGCGCCGGTGGCGACGCCGCGGTACAGCCCGGCCGACTGCGCGCCGCTGCCGCCGACGGTGCCGGCGCAATGGGTGCCGTGGCCGGAGCTGATATCGGTGTTGAGCTGGTTCTCCAGTACCACCACCGGCAGGAAATCCAGCACCGCGTGCAGGTTGGTCAGGGCCTGCACGTTCTGGATCACGCGCTGGCCGTACTTGAGGTCGGCGTGGGTAGCGTCGATGCCCGAGTCGTTGATCATCACCGCCACCCCGCGCCCGGTGTAGGGCGTGGTGCGGCCGAAGTCGCCGGGATTGGCCTGGACCCGGTTCACCCCGGACAGCTCGCGCGCCTCCTGGTTGTAGTACTCCAACGCACGGTTGAGGTGGATCGCGCGCACGTCGCTGCGCTGGGCCAGGGCGCGGATCTGCGCCGGCGTGGCCAGCGCGCCGGCGATCGGCAGGTTGCGCATGCTGATGCCCTTGCCGATGCCGAGCGAACGCAGCACCTGCAGCTGGCTGCTGCGCACCGGACCGGGCTGGTCGTAGGACACCACGACTTCGAGCCGCTCCAGCGCGGACGCGGTGCCGAGCACCCGGTCCAGGGCGGCATCGAGCTGGGCGCCGGCCAGGGCCATGCCGCTGGCCATCATGCCCACGGTCAGCGCGGACAGCTTGAGGAAGGTGCGGCGAGTGCGTTGCATGCGCGGGTTCTCCATGAATACGGACGGCGGCGCCGGGGACGATGCGGGGGGCCGGCAACCGCACGATGGCGGTCCTGATCCGGGCGCAGCCATCCGGATGAACGCCCAGGGCCCGTGGGGGAATTCCCCTAGAGACTTCATCTGGCACGCGGAGTACGCTCGGCGCATGCCGTTGCCCTGTCTGCGCCCACGGCGGACGCCGACCGGGCCACGGTCCACGGGGGGTGTCGCATGGCGAACTGGGCATGGAGTGCGCTGTTGGCTGCAGTGTTGTGGGGCGGTTCGGGACCGGCCAATGCGCAATCGCTGCCGGTCAGCGTCAACATCTCGGGCAACGAGGCCAATGCCTTCGTCGGCCTGCCCGGACTGACCATCCTGGACCTGAGCCTGGAGTTCGAGAACGCCCAGGGCCTGAACGCGAACAGCCTCGGCATCGGCGCCAAGATCGTCAGCCCGCTCAGCCCACTGCTGCAGGGGCGATTGCCCAGCCTCAGCCTGACCTCGCTGACCGCGGCCCTGCCGGTGCTGATCACCATCGAGCCGCCGGCCAACGGCGGCCTGCGCTTCCAGGGCACCGGGCGGGTCGAACTGCATACCCACGTCCTGCCCTATGCGCTGGGCAGTTCGCTGCGCCTGTTCAAAGGATCGCTGGGCGGGCCGTTCTACGACATCACCGACGAGATCGCCCAGGGCAGCGTGCGCGCGCGCGGCACCTATGGCGGCTTCTCGCAGTTCCTGATCCTGATCGACCTGCGCCCCACCGGCATGGTCATCGACGAAAAGATCCTGCGCCTGCGCAACCGCGTCGCCTTGCTGCCGGTCGCCGAGCAGCCGGCGTTCACCGCGCTGCTGGACAGTACCGAGGATGCCCTGGACAACGGCGACTACCCGGCCGCGCTGACCGCGATCGACGCCGTGCGCAGCCTGGCCCAGGCCAACGCCGGCACCACCCTGCCCAACGAATGGCGGGCCGACCACAGCACCACCAACCATGCCGGCGAACTGATCGCCGGCGCCGCGACCCTGCGCTTCAGCGTGGTCTACCAACGCGACTACGGACAGTGATGCGCATCCGCCATGAGGCCGCCGGCCGCGCTTAAGATGCGCCCATGCCGGCGCGCCTAATCGCTTACCCGCCCGAAACCGCAGCGATCACCTGCTGGATCGCCGCGGGCGGGCGTCTGCGCATCGGCCGCGCCGCCGATTGCGACCTGGTCCTGGAGCACCCCTCGGTCTCGCGCGCCCACGCCGAACTGCACCACGACGGCAAGCAGTGGCGCCTGCACGACCTGGGCAGCAAGAACGGCAGCTACGCCGACGGCATCGCAGTCGAGGACTCGGCGCTGGCGGCGCCGTCCTGGCTGCGCTTCGGCGACGTCCATTGCGATTTCGCCGAGTTCGACGAAGCCCAAAGCGAGGGTCTGCGCCTGCGCCTGCAGCAGCGCCGCGATTTCTCCCTCGCGCTGACCCGCCGGGTCGAAGCCGGAGCCGACCCCGATCGCCTGCCCGAGGAAGTGCTGCGCGGCGTGGTCGAGCTGGCCGATTGCAGCCGCGGTTTCCTGCTCCTGGCCAGCGGCGACGACTACTCGGTGCGCGCCAGCGTAGTGCTGGACCCGGCCGCGCTGCGTTCGCGGGTGTTCTGCGGCAGCGTCGGCGCGGTCCAGCGCGCGCTGTCGCTGCGCAAGCCGGTGGTGGTCAACGAAGTCGCGCGCAGCGACTGGGCCGCCGACCGCGCGTCGATCGTCGACGGCGGCCTCAAGAGCCTGGTCTGCCTGCCGCTGCTGGACGGCGCGCGCACCCTGGGCGCGATCTACGCCGACCGCCGCAGCCCGGGCGAACCGATCACCGAGTTCGACCTGGAACTGCTCAGCGCCTTCGCCGAGAGCGCGGCGCTGTGGCTGCTGGCGCGCAGCGCGGTCGAAGCGCTCGACGACGCCCCGCGCTGGAGCACGATAGTCGCAGGCCCGCACGGAAGCACACCATGACCGAACCTTCCGCGGCGACCGCCACCGGGCTCTACGCGCAGCAGCGGCTGGCGCCGGGCACGGTGCTGGCCGGGCGCTTCCGGATCGAGTCGGTGCTGGGCGTCGGCGGCATGGGCGTGGTCTACCGCGCCACCGACCTGACCCTGGACGTGACCGTCGCGCTCAAGCTGCTGCGCCCGGAACTGGCCACCCGCGCCGACGCCTTCGAGCGCTTCCGCCAGGAACTGCTGATGGCGCGCCAGGTGTCGAGCCCGCGCGTGGTGCGCATCCACGACCTCGCCCAGCACGACGGCCAATGGCTGATCGGCATGGACTACATCGACGGCGAAGCACTGGACCGCAAGCTCGACCGCGAAGGCCCGCTGCCGATCGAGGACGCGATCCGGATCGCGCGCCAGGTCGGCGAAGGCCTGTCGGCCGCGCATGCGCGCGGCGTGATCCATCGCGACCTCAAGCCCGCCAACGTCCTGGTCGATCGCGCCGGCGACGCCTGCATCACCGACTTCGGCGTCGCCCGTTCGCTCGCCAGCACCGGCCTGACCCAGTCCGGCGCGGTGGTCGGCACGCCCGACTACCTGTCGCCGGAACAGGCGCGCGGCGAAGCGGTCGATGCGCGCAGCGATCTTTATGCGCTGGGCCTAATCCTGTACGAAATGCTCGCCGGCGCCATGCCCTTCGCCGGCGGCACCGTGCACGAGGTGCTGGCGCAACGCATGCTGCGCGCGCCCGCGCCGGTGACCCGGCAACGGCCGCAGACGCCGCCGTGGCTGGCGCGCCTGGTCGACCGCCTGCTGCGCCCGCAACCCGCGCACCGCCTGCGCAGCGCCGACGAGGTCGTGCGCGCGCTCGAACAGCGCAAGCTCGCGCGCGACTACCGGCCGCGCCGCGGCGCCTGGCTCGCGCTGGCCGCGGCGCTGGCGCTGGCGTCGGCGGCCGGCGTCTGGCTGTGGCGCGCGCAAACTCCGGCCGTGCCCGAAGGCGTGGCCGCGGTCGCGCCGCTGCACCGCCTGCTGGTGTTGCCGATCGATGCGCCGGACGAGGCCCAGCTCGCGCCCGCACGTCGCGTCGCCCTCGCCGCGCAATTGCGCAGCGCCCTGGCCGGCGTGCCGGGCCTGGCCGTGGTCGACGAGGACCGTACCCAGCAGGCATTGCGCCAGCTCGATCCCACCGGCAGCGCACGGCTCGACTCCGATGCCTTGCGCCGCACCGTCGGCGCCGACCGCATGCTGCACGTGGTGCTGCGTCGTGACGGCCAGGGTTGGCTGGCCGACGCCGAACTCGAAGACGAGCGCGGCGGCGCTCATCGCAGCAGCGGCCGCGGCGCCGATCCGCTCGCCGCATTCACAGCCTTGCCGGCGGATGCCGGTTTCCGCCGCGATCTCGGCCTGAGCGCACCGCTCGCCCTGACCCTGCCCGCCTCAGCCGCGCTCGACGCCTACGGCGACGGCCTGCGCGCGCGCCAGGACAGCGCACCGGTGGAAGCGCTGGCGGCGTTCCGCAAGACCGCCGAGGTCGCACCCGCCTTCGCTCCGGCCTGGCTGGGCGTGGCCGAATCGGCGCAGGCGATCGGCGATCTCGACGCCGCCTACGACGCGCTCGAACGCGGCCAGCGCGTCGCCGCCGATGCGCCGCAAACGCTACGCCGCCGCTTCGCCGCCGAACGCGCCCTGCTCGACGGCGATGCCGAAGCCGCGGCCGCGCAATGGCGCGCGCAATTGCAGGCCACCCCCGACGACACCCGCGCCGAACTCGAACTCGGCCGCACCCTGGGCGCGGGCGGCGATCTCGCCGGCGCGGTCAAACAACTGCAAAGCCTGACCGCGCGCGACGCCAACGACCCGCGCGCCTGGTACGAACTGGGCAAGTTCTCGATCCTGCACGGCCAGGCCCGGCGCGCGGTCGACGACTACCTGGTGCGCGCGCTGGTGCTCTACAAGCGCAGCGGCAACCGCTACGGCGAGGCCGAAACCGTCAACGCGCTCGGCATCGGCTACAGCCGCCTGGGCCAGAACGATCAGGCCCAGGAGCAATACCGCAAAGCCGTGGAACTGCGGCGCGCGGTCGGCAATCGCCGCGGCCTGGCCACTAGCCTGCGCAACCTCGGCAACGTGCTGTCGCTGTCGGGCCGCTACGACGAAGCCGCCGCCAGCCTGCAGCAGGCGCGCGAACTGCACCTGGCCCTGGACGACCGCCACGGCCTGGCCGCGGTCGACAACGAGCTGGGCCTGCTGGCCGAAGAACGCGGCGACTATCCGGCCGCGCTGGCTGCGTTCCGGCTCGCCCTGCAAGGCTGGCAGCAGACCGGCGACGCCCAGGGCACCGCGCAGGCGCTCAACGACATCGGCTTCGCCCACTACCAGCTCGGCGCCTACGACGACGCCCAGGCCTACCTGTCGCAGTCGGCCGGCGCCTACGAAAAACTCGGCGACCAGACCGGACGCATCCGCACCGCACAGAACCTCGGCCAGCTCGCGATCGCGCGCGGCCAATGGAACGCCGCGCGCGAACAGCTGGAACGCGCATTGAGCGACGCCGAACGCGAACAGATGGTCGAGGAAGCCGCGGTCAGCCGCCGCAACCTGGCCGAACTGGCGCTGCTGCAGGGTCGCTACGACGAAGCGCTGACCCAGGCCGGCAAGGCCGAAGCCTTGTTCCGCCAGCGCCAGGATCCGCGCGGCATCGCCGATGCCGGACTGCTGCGCGCGCAAACCCTGATCGCCGCCGGCGCCGACGGCGAAGCGGCCAAGGCCCTGGACGCGATCGCCGAACCGGTCGCGCAGGCGCCCGCCGAACAACGTGGCATCGATGCGCTGCTGCGCGCGCAACTCGCCCGCCGCGCCGGCGACGCCAAGGCCGCGGCGCAGCGCCTGGCCGAGGCGCGCCGCTACGCCGATGCCTCCGGTGTGCGCCTGCTGCGGCTGCAGGTCGATCTGGAAGCGATGAAAGCCGGCGCCAGCGAACCCCGACTCGGCGCCGACGTGGTCGCGCTCGGCCACACCGCGCTGCGCCTGGACTGGGCGGAAGCCGCGATGGTCCAGGCGCTGGCCGCGCGCGACCCGGCCGGCGCGGTGAAGCGCTATCGCGAGGTCGTGCCGCTGCTGCGGCGCGGCGACTACGCCGGCGCCTTGCGCCTGCACGACCTCGGCGCACAGGCGCTGGGCCTGGCCGGCGATGCCGGCGCCGCCGCCCACGCCCGCGACGACGCCGTGGCCGCGCTCCAACGCGTGCGCGAACACCTGCCCACGACCCTGCGCAGCGGCTTCGATGCCGCGCCGCAGATCGCGCGCCTGGACCGCGCGCACCCGGCGCGCGAGCCCTGAGCCGTCGCCATGGACGAACTCTCGACCCTGCGCCGGCAATACCAGGACCTGCTCGAACGCCTGGAGCGCAACGAGCGCGAATTCCGCCGCCTCGGCCGCGCGGTCTGGCGCGTGCAGGAGGACGAACGCCGCCGCCTCGCGCGCGAACTGCACGACGGCATCGGCCAGAACCTGACCGTGCTCAAGCACCGCCTGGACCAGCTCGACGCCGCCCTGCCGCCCGCCCGCGACGACGCCCACGCCACCCTAGCCGCGGCCTTGGCGCTGTGCGGCGACACCCTGCAGGACACGCGCGAACTGTCGCGCCTGCTGCGTCCGCCGATCCTCGACGACCTCGGCCTGGAAGCGGCGCTGCGCTGGCTGGTGCGCAGCCAGGCCGAAGCCAGCGGCGTGCGCATCGAGCTCGAGATCGAAGCCCTGCCAGCGCTGGACGGCGAACTGCAGACGCTGCTGTTCCGGGTCGCCCAGGAAGCGCTCAACAACGCCGCCAAACATGCTCAGGCCCAGCTGGTTCGCGTCCACCTGACCGCGCGCGACGGAGGCTTGCAGTTGCGCGTGCACGACGACGGCCGCGGCTGCGAGCTCGAACAGGCCGTGCAGGGCGGCGGCAGCGGCCTGGGCGGCATGCGCGAGCGCCTGCGCCTGTACGGCGGGGTGCTGCAGTTGCGCAGCGCCCCCGGCGAAGGCCTGCGCCTGAGCGTGCGCGTGCCCTTGTCGCCTCCTTGAACGCCGACGCTTGACGCGCGTCGGACACGCGAGCAGCGTAGAGCCATGGGGACCAAGACCGTGCGCGTACTGATCGCCGACGACCACACGATGGTCCGGGAGAGTTTGGTCGGGCTGTTGCAGGCCGAGGGCGACGTCCAGGTCGTGGCCCAGGCCGCGGACGGGCTGGAAACCCTGGAGAAGGCGGTCGCGACCCGCCCCGACGTGGTCATCACCGACATCTCGATGCCGCGCCTCAACGGCATCGAAGTCGTGCGCCGCCTGTGCGAGGCCCTGCCCGACACCCGCGTGCTGGTGCTGACCATGCACCAGGAAAACGAATACGTGCTGCAGGCGGTGCGCGTCGGCGCCTCCGGCTACATGGTCAAGGACAGCGCCGCCTCGGAACTGCTGGCCGCGGTGCGCGGCGTCCATGCCGGACACGGCTACTTCGGCCCGCAGGCGGCACGCGCGCTGGCCGAGCAACTGCAGCATCCCGAGCGCGACCTCGGCGATCCCTACGGCCGCCTGACCGCGCGCGAACGCGAGGTCTTCCACCTGATCGCCGAAGGCCACACCACCAAGGAAATCGCGCGCGAGCTGACGATCAGCGTCAAGACCGCCGAAAACCACCGCGCCCGCGTGCTCGACAAGCTGGACGTGCGCAACACCGCCGAACTGGTGCGGTATGCGTTGCGCAAGGGTTTGGTCGACTAGGGCTGGAGCGAATCCCTGCTTTTGCGAAGGGAGAACAGCGAGGCGGTGCAACCGGATCGGCCGCGCAAACGCCTCCGGAGCCGAAGCAACTGCCCCTCCAAAGAGAACGGCAGCCCGCCCCCCAGGATCGGCCGCAGCCGCGTCCCCATCCAAAGCGGGACCGAGGGCGATCGGCCCGGCACTCGCCGGCCTGCATCGCCCCTCCACGGCAGCATCCCCCACCCTACGCCGTAGTATCCTCGGCCTCCCATAACGGCTTACGGCGGAGCGGCAGCATGAAGGCGATGCGTTGGACTCGTGGATTGGCCCTGGCGAGTTGCGCCTTGCTGCTGGCCGCCTGCGTCGGCGGACCGGTACGTCGCGTGTCCGAGCCGTCCGCGCGCATCCAGCAGCTGACCGTGCGCGCCGACGGCAGCTGGTCGGCCGAGCTGCGGATCGAGAACTTCAGCAGCATCCCGATGCGCTTCGACCGCTTCGACCTGGCCCTGAGCCTGGGCAGCGACGAGGCCGGCCGCCTGCAAGGCACGCCGGCGTTGTCGATCGGCCCCGAATCGGCGGACGTGATCGCGGTGAACCTGCGGCCCACCGGCGCGGCCAAGCTCGCCGTCGCCGACGCGCTCGCGAGCGGCCGCAGCGTGTCCTACACGCTCAAGGGCAGCATCGACGCCACCCCGGACGAAGCCAAGAAGCAGCGCAACTTCGAAGTCGACCGCAGCAGCGCGCTGAGTCCCGCGCCCGGCCTGCCCGGCGTGCTGCGCTGACGGCCGCGATCGGGGCTTCGGGATTCGGGAGTCGCACCCCCGTCCTGACCCCTGCTTCTTCGCTTTCGCCAATCCCGAATCCCTAATCACGAATCCCAGCCTATGAGCACCTACAAAGCCCCCCTCGCCGATATGCGTTTCGCCCTGTTCGACGTGCTCGGCGCCGAAGCCGCATTCAAACGCCTGGGCTTCGCCGATGCCACGCGCGACGTGCTCGACGCCGTACTCGACGAAGGCGCGCGTTTCACCGAAACCGTGCTCGCTCCGCTCAACCGCGTCGGCGACGAGATCGGCTGCAGCTACGACAAGGCCAGCGGCGCGGTGACCACGCCGCCGGGCTTCAAGCAGGCCTATGCGCAGTACGTCGAAGGCGGCTGGGCCGGCCTGGTCTCGCCCAGCGAATTCGGCGGCCAGGGCCTGCCGCACGCGGCCGGCGTGCCGCTCAAGGAAATGATCGACGCCGCCAACCTGGCCTGGGGCAACTTCCCGCTGCTTTCGCACGGCGCCACCGAGGCCCTGCTGCATCACGGCGAAGCCTGGCAGCAGGAGGTGTTCCTCAAGCCGCTGATCGAAGGCCGCTGGACCGGCACCATGTGCCTGACCGAACCGCATTGCGGCACCGACCTGGGCCTGCTCAAGACCCGCGCCGAGCCCAACGCCGACGGCAGCTATTCGATCACCGGCACCAAGATCTTCATCACCGCCGGCGAGCACGACTTCACCGACAACATCGTCCACCTCGTGCTGGCGCGCCTGCCGGACGCGCCTGCCGGCAGCAAGGGCATTTCGCTGTTCGTGGTGCCCAAGGTCCAGGTCTCCCGCGACGGCGGCATCGGCGCCGCCAACGCGGTGCGTTGCGGCGCGCTCGAACACAAGATGGGCATCCACGGCTCGGCCACCTGCGTGATGAACTTCGACGGCGCCCAGGGCTATCTGATCGGCCAGCCGCACAAGGGCCTGATGGCGATGTTCACCATGATGAACACCGCCCGCCTCGCGGTGGGCCTGCAGGGCCTGGGCCTGTCCGACCGCGCCCTGCAGAACGCGCTCACCTACTCGCGCGAACGTCTGCAGATGCGCGCGCTGTCGGGCGCGAAATTCCCCGACAAGGCGGCCGATCCGATCATCGTCCACCCCGACGTGCGCCGCATGCTGCTGACCTGCAAGGCCCTGGTCGAAGGCGGCCGGGTGATGGGCTACCACGGCGCGCTGCTGGTCGACGTCGCCCACCACGCGCCCGACGCCGCCGAACGCGAACGCGCCGATGCGCTGGTCGGTTTCATGACCCCGATCGTCAAGGCCTGCCTGACCGAGTGGGGCGTGGAATGCACTTACCACGCGCTGCAGTGCTACGGCGGCCACGGCTACATCGCCGAGCACGGCATGGAACAGCTCGCCCGCGATGCCCGCATCACCACCCTGTACGAAGGCACCACCGGCATCCAGGCCCTGGACCTGCTCGGCCGCAAGGTCATGCAGCTGCAGGGCGCGGGTCTGCGCGTGATGCTGGAGGAGATCGAAACCTTCTGCGCCGCCAACGCCGACAACGCCACGGTCGCCGAATTCATCGGCCCGCTGCGCGAACAGGCCGCGCAATGGCAGCAACTGACCATGCAGATCGGCCAGCGCGCGGTCGCCGACGCCGACGAGGTCGGCGCGGCCGCCTACGACTACCTGATGTATTCGGGCTACGTCGCGCTGGCCTACTGGTGGGCGCGCAGCGTCGCCGCCAGCGAAGCCTCCTCTCAGTCCGAGCGCTTCAAGGCCGGCAAGCGCGAGACCGCGCGCTTCTACTTCGCACGCCTGCTGCCTCGTACCCGCGCCCACGCCGCGGCGATCGCCGCGCCGGCCTCGACCCTGACCGCACTCGACGCCGACGCCTTCGACGTCTGATCGCAACAGCGCCCGCGCGGCCACGGACGGCCGCGCAGCGGGCATCGCGCCCGCGCCAGCTACCCAAAACGTCATCAAACGGGTATAAGCTGATATCCCGATGGAGACCCATAGAGCGAGCCTACGCTTGGTCCGAACCGGAACCCACGCAGAGCGACTGCTGCGTGAGCCGGAAGTCCTCGGCGTCTCTGGCTTGGACCTCGCCCAGCGCTACGCGCACCCACGCCCGCCCAGCGACCGCCTCAATGCGGTACGGCTCCTGTCGCTCGATGCGCATGGCCGCGTGCTCGACTGGATGAACTGGCAGGAAGCGACCTGCCTTTACGTGCGCGGCGCGGTGGCCTGGACCTTGGGCGACCCCTGCCTGCGCGTGCACGGCGGCACCAGCCGCCTCAGCGGCGAGCAGAGCCTGATCGAACTGCATCCGATCGTGGCCGCGCGCGGCCACGCCCGTACCCATGCGCTCGACCCGACCCCGGCCCTGACCAACGCCGCCCTGTTCGCGCGCGACGACTACCTGTGCCTGTACTGCGGCCGCGACTTCAACCGCCCGCACCTGACCCGCGACCATGTGATCCCGGTGTCCAAGGGCGGCCGCGACATCTGGGAGAACGTGGTCGCCGCCTGCTTCCACTGCAATTCGCGCAAGGGCAACCGCACCCCGCAGCAGGCCGGCATGCCGCTGCTCGCGGTGCCGTACCGGCCGAGCTGGGTCGAGCACCTGATCCTGTCGAACCGCAACATCCTCGCCGACCAGATGGCCTTCCTGCGCAACCAGCTGCCCAAGAAGGCGCGTCTGCCCGCCTGAACGGCGCAAGCCCTGGCCGTCGATACGGCCGTACCGCGCAAGGCCAAGCCGTGACGCCCGTCGCGCTCTACCGCTCGCTAAACGCGCACCTGCCGAAGAACGCTGGTTTGCGACGCGTTGCGCGCGTTGACGAGGTGATGGCTGTCCGCAACACTCGTCCACCACAGAAAAGATGGACGACGCAACGATGGCTCTGACCCTCGGTCTGACCGGAATGGACCCGGCGACGGAGACCGCACTGCAGGCGGCCTTCAAAGATGCCAACGCCCGCCTCGGCGCGCGCTGGCAGCTGCTGCCCGAGAGCCAGGCCGACTACGTCGTCGTGGACATGGACAGCATGTACGGCCCGATGAGCTGGCTGCGCCTGCATGCCGCGGGCAAGAGCGTGATCGCGCTGACCAGCGCCCCGCGCACCCAGGCCGACTACCGCCTCGCCCAGCCGTTCGACGCCAACGCTATCGGCGATTTGTTACGCGAGATCGCGACCCAGGCCGGGCAGCCGCTGGAACCCGCGCCGGCACCGCCCGCGATCGCCAGCGCGCCGAGCCCGGCACCCGCCGCGCCCAGCCCCGCTCCCGCCGCGCCCCGGCCCGCGCCGGCCGAACCGATCCCGACCCTGGACCGCGCGGTCGAGATTCCGCTCGGGGTCGCGCCCACGCCGGCGCCGGCGCCCAGGGCGGCACCTGCGCCTGCGCCTGCGCCTGCACCTGCACCTGTCGCAGCCGCGCCGGCTCCCGCACCGCCTGCGCCCGCACCCGCCGCACCGAAGCCCGCACCCGCCCCGGCACCCGCCGCCGCGGTCGGCGAATCGCTGCTGGTCTGGCTGACCTCCGGCCGTCTGCGCGGCCGGGTCCGCCTGCGCGGCGCCGAGCCCCTGTTCATCGACGCCGAGCAGCGCCAGTACTACGGCCCGTCCGCGCTCAAGCCGCTGTCGGCCTATTTCGAGAAGAACCCGTCCGCGGCCGATTTCGAAGCCGTCGACGACAAGAGCTGGGCCGCCGCGATCGCGCCGCTGGGCGAGGCCATGCCGCTGGCGCGCCTGGTCTGGTTCGGCAGCCTGCTCGCCGGCCACGGCGCCCTGGCGCCCGGCTACGACCCGCAGCGCCGCTACCAGATGGTCAAGTGGCCGCAGACCGAACGCGAGTTCCCCAAGCACTTCCGCATCGCCACGGTGATGATGAAGGGCCCGGCGACCCTGGCCGAGATCACCGAAGCCAGCGGCGTGCCGGCCAGCGACGTCGCCGACTTCGTCAACGCCAACCTCGCCACCGGTTTCGCCGAGCCCGAGTCCGAGCCCGATCCGGCGGAACCGGCCAAGGCCGGCGGCCTATTCGGACGCCTGCGCGGCCGCTGATCGCCGCGATCGCAGGCGCGAGGCCGCGGCCCGCGCCTGAACCCGCCACGCACCCGCTTCTTGCCCGCCTCACACAGGGGCGGGACAATGACCGACTGAACGCCAGAACCCGTCGGTAATGATCGATTCGCAGCGCTACCCGCGTCTTTCCCGCATCCAAACCCCCGCCGACCTGCGCCAGTTCGCCGAAGACGAGCTGCCCGCGATCGCCGAGGAGTTGCGCAACTACCTGATCGAACAGGTCGCCCTGGTCGGCGGCCACTTCGGCGCGGGCCTGGGCGTGATCGAGCTGACGGTGGCACTGCATTGGCTGTTCGAAACGCCCACCGACCGCCTGGTCTGGGACGTCGGCCACCAGTGCTACCCGCACAAGATCCTCACCGGCCGCCGCGACGATATCCACACCGTCAAGCAGAAGGACGGCGTGGCACCGTTCCCGAAGCGCGAGGAGTCCGAGTACGACACCTTCGGCGTCGGCCACAGCTCGACCTCGATCTCGGCCGCGCTGGGCATGGCGATCGCGCTGCAGCGCGCCGGCGACGAGCGCAAGGTCGTGGCGGTGATCGGCGACGGTGCGATGACCGCCGGTATGGCCTTCGAAGCGCTGGCCCACGCCGGCGGCATGACCGATCCCGAGCCGAACCTGCTGGTGATCCTCAACGACAACCAGATGTCGATCTCGGAGAACGTCGGCGGCGTCACCAAGATGCTCGGCCGCCTCACCGGCAGCCGCACGCTCAACGCGCTGCGCGAAGGCGGCAAGAAACTGCTCGGCGACAAGCGCAAGCCGGCGGCCAAGTTCGTGCGGCGCTGGGAAGAACACTGGAAGGGCATGTTCGTGCCCTCGACCTTCTTCGAGGAAGTCGGCTTCCATTACACCGGCCCGATCGACGGCCACGACCTGCCGGCCCTGCTCGGCGCGATGAAGACGCTCAAGACCCTCAAGGGTCCGCAGCTGCTGCACATCATCACCACCAAGGGCAAAGGCTACGAACTGGCCGAAGGCGACCAGATCGGCTACCACGCGGTCGGTCCCTTCGATCCCGAGAAGGGCCTGGTCAGCAAGCCCGGCGCCAAGAAGCCGACCTACACCGACGTATTCGGCGAATGGCTGTGCGACATGGCCGCGGCCGACGACACCCTGCTCGGCATCACCCCGGCGATGCGCGAAGGCTCCGGCCTGGTGCGCTTCAGCAAGGAATACCCGAGCCGCTACTTCGACGTCGCCATCGCCGAACAGCACGCGGTCACCCTGGCCGCGGGCATGGCCTGCGAAGGCGCCAAGCCGGTGGTCGCGATCTACTCGACCTTCCTGCAGCGCGGCTACGACCAGCTGGTCCACGACGTCGCGATCCAGAACCTGGACGTGCTGTTCGCGATCGACCGCGGCGGCGTGGTCGGCCCGGACGGCGCCACCCACGCCGGCAACCTCGATCTGTCCTACCTGCGCTGCGTGCCGAACATGGTGGTGATGGCGCCGGCCGACGAGGACGAGTGCCGCAAGATGCTCAGCACCGGCCATCGCTATCCCGGCCCGGCCGCGGTGCGCTACCCGCGCGGCACCGGTCCCGGCGTCGCGGTGCAGCCGAACCTGGACACCCTGCCGATCGGCAAGGCCGAACTGCGCCGCAGCGGCAAGCACATCGCCCTGCTCGCTTTCGGCGCGATCGTGCCGGCGGCCGAACAGGTCGCCGCCGAGCTCGGCCTGAGCCTGGTCAACATGCGTTTCGTCAAACCGCTGGATCGCGGCTTGATCCTCGAGCTGGCCAAGAACCACCGCGGCTTCGTCACCCTCGAGGACAACGTGGTCGCCGGCGGCGCCGGCAGCGGCGTGGCCGAACTGCTCGCCGCCGAAGGCATCGTCCTGCCGATCCTGCACCTGGGCCTGCCCGACGAATTCCAGCACCACGCCAGCCGCGAACAGCTGCTGGCCGAATCCGGCCTCGACGTCGCCGGCATCCGCAGCGCCGTGCTCGCGCGCTGGCCGGAACTGCTGGAAGCGCCGCCGCGCAGCGCGGCGCTCTGAGGCAGCGATGAAGCTCAGCCCCCTGGTCGCCACCGCGACCGCGGAGGAACTGGCCTTCATCGCCGCGCTCGACTACGGCCAGGACACCGAGCCGCACCTGTGCGCCCTGCAGAAAGTCATCTTCGAGCAGGACGGCGCACTGCGACCGGGCCAGCATCGGCATCCCTACGAAGTGATCGAGCTCGGCGCGAACGCGCTCATGCCCGATCACCCGCGCGAGTTCGCCCTCTGCGCCCTGCTGGTCCTGCATGCGGTGGCCAGCGGCTACGACACCGCAACCGACCTCGCATCCAAGTTCGAAACCCATGCGGCGGACTACGACGCCCTACCCGCCGACCTGCGCGACGAGGTCTTGCGCGCCTACGCCGCCACGCAGCCCCGACCGTAGGTTGCAGTGACGCAAGCTCTCTGTGGGAGCGACGTAAGTCGCGATCCCCAGTCGCCGGGTCGCGCGGATCAGGTGGAACCCCATCGCGACTCACGTCGCTCCCACAGGAAGCGGCTACGCTCCGCCTGCGCTGGCTGAAATCGCACGGCCCCCGGTCGCCGGGTCGCGCGGATCAGGTGGAACCCCATCGCGACTCAGGTCGCTCCCACAGGAAGCGGCTACGCTCCGCCTGCGCTGGCTGGAATCGCACGGCCCCCGGTCGCTGGGTTGCGCGGATCAGGTGGGGCTCAATCGCGACCTACGTCGCTGCCACAGGAAGCGGCTACGCCCCGCTTGCGCTGGCTGAACGAAATCCGCACGGCCCACCCGGCATGCACCGATCCGCACTGCGCCGAGAGGCACGAATCTGGCAGGCTCCGGACTCCTCCCCGTCACCACGGAAACGCAACGGATGCGCCCTGCCCTGCTCGCCTGCCTCGCGCTCTCGCTCGCATCGCTCGCCCCCGCCGCACTCGCGCAAACGCCGCCGGCCGCGCCCGCCGCCGAAACCATCCGCGACATCGACACCGTGGTCGTCTCCGGCGTGCAGCCCGGCCCCGGCATGTGGAAGGTCAGCCGCGGCGAGCACGTGCTGTGGATCCTGGGCACGCTGAGCCCGATACCGAAGAACATGCGCTGGCTGTCGCGCGACGTCGAAGCGACGATCGCGCAATCGCAGGAAGTGCTGGAACCGCCGTCGGCGTCGATCGGCACCGACCTGGGCATGTTCCGCAGCATGCTGCTGATCCCCTCGGCGCTGAAGGCGCGCCGCAATCCCGACGACAAGACCCTGCGCGAGGTGGTGCCCGCCGAGCTCTACGCGCGCTGGCTGCCGCTCAAGGCGCGCTACATCGGCAGCGATCGCGGGGTCGAGAAATGGCGCCCGGTGTTCGCCGCGCAGGAACTCTACGAAGCCGCGATGCGCCGCTCCGACCTCTCGCTCAAGGGCGTCGTCTGGCCGGTGGTCGAGCGCAGCGCCAAGGAGCACAAGGTCAAGATCACCTCGTCCAAGGTTGAAGTGAAGATCAAGGACCCCAAGACCGCGCTCAAGGACTTCGCCAACACCACGCTCAGCGACACCGACTGCTTCGCCAAGACCCTGAGCCGGATCGAGGGCGACATCGAGACCATGCGCGCGCGCGCCAACGCCTGGGCGATCGGCGACATCGAAGCGCTGCGCGCGCTGCCGCAGGGCGACCAGTACGAGGTCTGCCTGCGCGCCGTCACCGCCTCCGGCGCCGCCCAGCGCCTGGGCTTCGGCGACCTGCGCGAGCGCGTGGTCCAGAGCTGGCTGAGCAGCGCCGACCGGGCCCTGCTCAGCAACCGCACCAGCTTCGCCAGCCTGCCGATCGCCGAGCTGCTCAAGCCCGACGGTTACCTGGCGCGGCTGCAGGCGCGCGGCTACACGGTCGAGGCGCCGTAAGCACGCGGCCCAAAACGCAAAACGCCCGGCGCGGGCCGGGCGTTGCGGTGAAAACCATATTGGTCGGGACGGCCGGATTTGAACCGACGACCCTCTGCCCCCCAGGCAGATGCGCTACCAGGCTGCGCTACGCCCCGACGTGTTGCGATGTCCGCTCTGGCGAGCGGGCGGCAAGTATAGCCGCAAAGGTTCAGCGCCGCAGCAGTTGCAGCACTTCTTCCAGCTCCATCCGCACCTGGCGGATGATCTGCGAGCTCAGCGCGGACTCGTCCTTGGCGGCCTCGCCTTCCAGGCGCAGGCGCGCGCCGCCGATGGTGTAGCCCTGTTCGTACAGCAGGCCGCGGATCTGCCGCACCATCAGCACCTCGTGGCGCTGGTAGTAGCGGCGGTTGCCGCGGCGTTTGACCGGATTGAGGGTCGGGAACTCGGTTTCCCAGTAACGCAGCACGTGCGGTTTGACGTCGCACAGCTCGCTGACCTCACCGATGGTGAAGTAGCGCTTCGCCGGGATCGGCGGAAGTTCGCGATTACTGCCCGGATCCAGCATAGGCCTCCACCCGCTCCTTGAGTTTCTGTCCCGGACGGAAGGTCACCACCGTCCGCGCCGAAATCGGAATTTCCTCGCCGGTCTTCGGGTTGCGCCCGGGCCGCTGGTTCTTGCGGCGCAGGTCGAAATTGCCGAAGCCCGACAGCTTGACCTGCCGGCCGTGCTCCAACGCTTCGCGCAACGCGTCGAAGAACGCGTCGACGAATTCCTTGGCCTCGCGCTTGTTGAGCCCGACTTCGTCGAACAAGCGCTCCGCCATTTCCGCCTTGGTCAATGCCACATCGTTTCCCCTGTTCTCAACCGACGATGCGCAGCTCAGGCGCGGATCTTCGCGCCATGGTCGCGCTCGATCGCCGCCATCACCGCGATCACTACTTCTTCCACATCGCGGTCAGTCAGGGTGCGTGATTCATCCTGCAGAATCAAGCCCATAGCGAGACTCTTGAATCCCGTTTCCACCCCTTTGCCCTGGTAGCGGTCGAACAGCACCAGATCGCGCAGGGACGGGCCCGCAGCCGCCTGAACGGAGGCCGAAATCGCCGCCCAGGGGGCGTCCTCGGCGACGACGAACGCGAGATCGCGGCGGACGGACGGGTACCGGGACAGGGTGCCGGCGCGCGGTACGGCGCGCTGCGACAGCGGTGCCAGATCCAGCTCGAACGCGACCACGTCGGCGTCCAGGTCCAGCGCGCGCTGCAGGCGCGGGTGCAGCTGGCCGATCCAGCCCAGGCGGCGGGCCTGACCGTTCTCATCGAGCCGGTAGACGTCGGCCGAGCGGCCCGGGTGGGCCCAGGCCGGCTGCGAGGGCCGGTATTCGAGGCGGGCGCCGGCCAGCGCGGCCAGGCTGTCGAGGTCGCCCTTGAGGTCGTAGAAGCCGACCGGGCGGCTCTTGCCGCTCCAGTGCTCGCCGCCGGCGTCGCCGCAGGCGGCCGCGGCGATGCGCGCGGTCTGCAGCGGCGCTTCGCCGGCACGCGTCGCGAACACGTTGCCGAGTTCGAACAGGCGCAGCCGCGACTGCTGGCGGGCGGCGTTGCGCGCGAGCGCGGCGACCAGGCCCGGCAGCAGCTGGGTGCGCATCACGCCGAGTTCGGCGCTGAGCGGGTTGGCCAGTGCCACCGCGCCGTCGCTGAGCTGCCAGGCGGCAAGCAGGTCGGCGTCGACGAAGGCGTAGTTGATCGCTTCCAGATAATCGCGCGCGGCCAGCTGGCGCCGCAGCACGCCGGATTCGACCTGGGTTTCGCTGGGCGCGATCAGGCGCGCGGCGCCGCCGGGCAGCGTGGTCGGGATCGCGTCGTAGCCGTGGATGCGGGCGATTTCCTCGATCAGGTCTTCCTCGATCGCCAGATCGAAGCGGCGGCTGGGCGGGATGACGCTCCAGCCCTCGGCCGTGTTGGCGACCGTCAGTCCCAGCGCCTGCAGGATGCGTTCGACGTCGCTGTCGGCGACGCGCAGGCCCAGCACCCGGGCCAGGCGCTCGCGTCGTAGCGGCACCGCCTGCGGCTGCGACAGGTGTTGCGGCAGCACCGCTTCGATGACCGGACCGGGCGCGCCGCCGGCGATCTCGACGATCAGCCGGGTCGCGACTTCGACCGCCTGGCGCGGCAGTTCCGGGTCGACGCCGCGCTCGAAGCGGTGGCCGGCGTCGGTGTGCAGGCCGAGCTTGCGGCCGCGGCCGATGATCGCCGACGGAATCCAGTGCGCGGCTTCCAGGAATACGTTGCGCGTGGCGTCGGTGACGCGGGTGTCGTAGCCGCCCATGATTCCGCCCAGTGCGACCGCGCGCGCGGCGTGGCCGCCCTGACTGTCGGACACCACCAGGAAATCCGGATCCAGCGCGACGGTGCGGCCGTCGAGCAGCTTGGTTTCCTCGCCGGCACGCGCGGGTCGCACCACGATCGGCTGAGTCAGGCTGTCGCGGTCGAAGGCGTGCATCGGCTGGCCGAGCTCCAGCATCACGTACTGGGTCACGTCGACCAGGAAACTGATCGGGCGCACGCCGCTGCGGCGCAGGCGCTCGACCATCCAGATCGGCGTGGCCACGGCGGCGTTGACGCCTTCGATCACGCGGCCGACGAAGCGCGGCACCTTGGCGCCGGCATCCAGTTCGACCGTCAGGGTGGCGTCGTTCAAGGCCGGCATCGGGGTGGCGTCGAACGGCACGACCGCCGAGCCGCAGGCGGCGGCGACGTCGTAGGCGATGCCACGCACGCTGAAGCAATCGGCGCGATTGGGAGTGAGCTTGATCTCGATGCTGGCGTCGGGCAGCGACAGGTACTGCGCCAGCGGCGCGCCCACCGGCGCGTCGGCCGGCAGTTCGAGCAGGCCGGAGGCGTCGGGGTCCACGCCCAGTTCCTTGGCCGAACACAGCATGCCGAACGATTCGACGCCGCGCAGCTTGGCGGCCTTGATCGCCATGCCGCCCGGCAGGTTCGCGCCGACGGTCGCCAGCGGCGCCTTCAGGCCGGCGCGCGCGTTGGGCGCGCCGCACACGATCTGCACGGTCGCGCCGTCGCCGATCTCGATCTGGCAGACCTGCAGGCGGTCGGCTTCGGGATGCTTTTCGGCGCTGACGATGCGGCCCACGACGACGCCGTCGAGCGACTCGCCCAGGGCGGTCACCTCTTCGACTTCCAGACCGATCGCGGTCAACGTCGCGGCCAGTTGCTCGCGGGTCGCGTCGGTCGGCACGTGCTGGCGCAGCCAGTTTTCGCTGAATTTCATTCTGAAATTCCGGGATTGGGGATTAGGGATTCGGGATTCGTAAAAACGGGTCTCATCGCTTTGCGAATCCCGAATCCCGAATCCCGAATATCGGCTCTCAAGCGAACTGCTTCAGGAAGCGGACGTCGTTCTCGAAGAAGCTGCGCAGGTCGTCGACGCCGTAACGCAGCATCGCGAAGCGCTCCACGCCCAGGCCGAAGGCGTAGCCGGTGTACTTCTCCGGATCGATGCCGACGTTGCGCAGCACGCTGGGATGGACCATGCCGCAGCCCAGCACTTCCAGCCAGCGCGTCGAACCGTCGGGCTGCTGCCAGGCGATATCGACCTCGGCCGAGGGCTCGGTGAAGGGGAAATAGCTCGGACGGAAGCGCATTTCGAAATCGCGCTCGAAGAACGCGCGCACGAACTCGGCCAAGGTGCCCTTGAGGTCGGCGAAGCTGGCGTGCTCGTCGACCAGCAGGCCTTCGCACTGGTGGAACATCGGGGTGTGGGTCTGGTCGCTGTCGCTGCGGTAGACCTTGCCCAGCGCGATCATGCGCAGCGGCGGCCCGCTCTTATCGGCGACGGCCTGCAGCATGTAGCGCACCTGCACGCCCGAGGTGTGGGTACGTAGCAGGCGGGCGACGCCGGCGCTGTCGGGCGGGAAGTAGAAGGTGTCGTGCATCGCCCGCGCCGGATGGTGCGGCGGGAAGTTCAAGGCCTCGAAGTTGTGCCAGTCGTCCTCGATCTCGGGACCGTCGCTGAGCGCGAAACCGAGCCGGCCGAAGATGTCGGCGATGCGCTCCATGGTTCGGCTGACCGGGTGCAGGCCGCCGACGTCGGCGGCGAGCCCGGGCAGGGTCACGTCGATCGATTCGGAGGCCAGTCGCGCGTCGAGCGCGGCGTCGTCCAGCGCGTGCTTGCGCTCGTTGAGCGCGGCGGTCAGCAGGTCGCGGGCGCGATTGATCGCCTCGCCCGCGCTCTTGCGCTGTTCCGGCGGCAGCGCGCCCAGCTGCTTGAGCTGCGCGGTGACGCTGCCGGACTTGCCGAGCAGGGCGATGCGCAAGGCCTCGACCGCTTCGGAGCTGGTGGCCGCCGCGATCTGCGCGAGCGATTGCTGGCTGAGTTGCTCGATTTCACCCATGGGGGTCTGCTTCCTGGTTCGCCTTACGCAGCAACGGATTACGGGAGTCCAAAAACGGCAATGGGGAAGGACTCGCGCCCTTCCCCATGCCTTAACCACGTTGTCCCTCGCACCGAACCAGTGCGGGGCACGTGGCTCGGGACGGGGATGGAAACAGGTTACGCCGCGAGCGCGCTCTTCGCCTTTTCGGCCAGCGCCGCAAAACCCACCGCGTCGTGCACGGCGATATCCGCCAGCACCTTGCGGTCCAGGGTGATGCCGGACTTGAGCAGGCCGTTCATGAAACGGCTGTAGCTCATGCCGTTGATGCGGGCAGCCGCATTGATGCGGGTGATCCACAGCGAACGGAAATTGCGCTTCTTCTGCTTACGACCGATGTAGGCGTACTGCAGAGCCTTCGTGACCGCCTGCTTGGCGACGCGGAAGACTTTGCGGCGGGCGTGATAGTAGCCCTTGGCCTGCTTCAGGATTTTCTTGTGACGGCGGCGCGCCGTAACACCACGCTTAACTCGTGCCATTGTTCAGTCCTCCTCAGAGATACGGCAGCATGCGAACCAGACGGCCTGCGTCCTCGGGACGAACATGGTTCGTCTGCCGCAGGTTGCGCTTCCGCTTGGTGGCCTTCTTGGTGAGGATGTGGCTCTTGTTGGCGTGGCCGCACTTGAACTTGCCGGAAGCGGTCTTCCGGAAGCGCTTGGCTGCCGCCCGATTGGTCTTGATCTTGGGCATTGCGATGTCCTTTCGGAGTTATGTCACTGGCCTGGGCGGTGGCATGGCCACTCTTTCCGTCCTGCCCTTGCCGGCTTGTAAGTCATTGATCTGAAACGAGATCAGCAACAGGTCCTGAGTCTTGCGCACAACAAACCCGGCGAACCGGGCCGCACATTATGCAGACCCTGGGATTCTTATGCAAATCAGCGATTTAGTCGGGGATGGCGAAGCCGCGATCAGCGGCCCCGGGCCGCACTCAAGGCCTCGGCCTGCGGCGCCGACTGCGCGGCCGCGGCCGCCCGGTGCGCTAGCTGGAGCGACTGCTCGCTGCTGAGCGCGAGCGACTGCTCGCGGGCCGCCGCCACGTCGACGTGGGCGACCTGCTGCGACTCGGGCCGGGTGCCCTGGACCGCAAAGGCGCGCCGGCCGTCCTCGCCGAACACCACCTGGTCGATCCGCTGCAGGCCGCCGCGCTGGGCTTCCAGCGCGAGCGCCCCGGCCAGCTGCTCGGTCTGCCCGCCGTTCAGGCCGCGCGCGGCGGCGCCGTCCTGCACGCCGCCGTACGACTGGCGATACAAGGCATTGGCCGGGTGCGAGGGCTCGTCCATGCGCGCGCCCCGGCTTTCCGGAGCCTGGTTCGCGGAAACCCTGCTCTCGAGACCCTTGCCCTCGAAATCCTTGCCGAAGGCCTTTTCCTGCGCCTCGATCACCGAGTCGATGTAGTGCATCGCCACGCCGTGCTTGATCGATTTGACCGGGTTGAGCTTCTGCCAGAACGTCTGCGGATCGGGATCGGGCAGTTCGATCTTGTGGCCGACCGCGTCCGGCATCAGGTGCCGGATGATCGGCTTGTTCTCCTGCAGCTCGGTCAGGATTTCGTTCTGCACCGCGTAACGCCGGATCAGGCCCTGCCCGGCTTCGTGCTTCACCGCGTCCGGATCCAGACCGATCCGCTCCAGGGTCTTGTCGTGCACGCCCGAGGCGTTGAAGGTGACCGCCGGGGTATCGGTGGCGACCGCCGCCGCCGCGGCCAGCCCGCCGCCCAGCGAATGGCCGGTGATGACCATGTCCTGGCCGAAGGCGATCTTGGCCTGGCGGGCGAGCGCCATCGCCTGGTTGTACTGCGAGGTCTCGAAGCCCAGGCCCTGGCCGAAATTGGTCAACCAGTCCTTGGGCTCGTCGGTGCCGCTGTAGGCCAGCACGTGGCGGCCCTGGCCGTCGCCGTAGACCACCGCCAGGAAACCGCTGCTCTGGTTCTTGAGCAGGGTCGGATCGATGCCGACCTGGCGCAGTTCGTCCTCGCCCATCGGCTTCCACGCGCCGACGCCTTCCTGGCGGCCGTTGCGGTCGTAGTCGTAGACGTCGCGCATCAGCTTCGCCAGGGTCATGTCCACCGGCAGCGCGGTCTGCCCGCGCACTTCGTCGGCGAACGACGGGCGCTGGCCGTGCAGGCGCTCCGGATCGATCAGTGCATTCATCCTTGCCACTCCCCGTTACGGATTTGGCCGGCCGCGCGGCCGACATCCTGTCGTTTGCTACGTGCTCAGCGCGCGCCCTCCAGCGCGACGCCATGCCCGGTCAACCACGCTTCGACCGCCTCGCGCTGCTTGCGCGCCTGCGCCGTCAGCAGCGACGCCCGGGTCATGAACAGATAAGCCTGGAACGTCGCGCCCTGGGCGTTGCGCGCGTTCGGCTCGGCGCCGGCCTGGAGCAGGTCGAGCGCGCGAGCGGGATCGTTGATCTGGCCGGCGATGTGCAGCGGCGTATTGCCGAGGCGGTCGGCGAGGTTCGGGTCCGCACCCGCGGCCAGCAGCGCGCGGAACTGGGCCTCGCGCTCGCCCATCAGCGCGGCGCGCAGCGGGCCGGCGCCGGATTCGGGATTGCGCACGTTCGGATCGGCGCCGCGCGCAAGCAGTTCGGACAGGTAGGCGCCGTCGTTGGCCGCCGCGGCCATATGCAGGACGGTGTCGCCGTCCACACCGGGCTGCCTGGGGTCGGCGCCGGCGTCGAGCAGCGCTTTCAGGCTGTCCAGGCGCTGGTTGAGCAGCGCCCATTGCAGCAAGGTCACCTGCTTGTCGCCGCGCGCCGACAGGTCGACGCCGGGCGCGAGCGTGCGGATGCGGGCGGTATCGCCGTCGGCGATCGCTTCGGCCAGGGCCGCGACCGCGGGGTCGGCAAAGATCTCCTGCCCGCGCGGGCGGGCTTGGGTTGCGAGCATTGCGTTCTTCTCCATGGCGCAAGTCGTACATGCCGCGCATGCGGCGATCATCAACAGGATGGCCCCCGCCATCCTTCGGGCTTTCGCGCGTTCCGGTCGCATCAGCACCTCAGGGCGCGCACACCGCGCACCTACCCCACCGCATGGTGCCGCGAAGACATGGCCGGGACAAGTCGCGCGGCGGCGGCGACGCGCCCCGCGATGGGTCGTGCGTCACAGATTCCCGGCCGTCCCGGCCCGTCCCGGGGGTCGCGCGGGCCTCGTCCAGGCCTCAGCCGCGCCTGCGGTCCACGGATTGGGAACGGGGACGGGATCGGCGCCTCCGCAGCCCCACCCGCGACCGCGACGGCCCAGAAACAAAAAAACCCCGCACTCGGCGGGGGTTTTCGGACTCGATCCGGCGGTCGCCGGGGATCAGGTCTTCTTCTTCGGCGCGATCATCATGACCATCTGCCGACCTTCCAGGCGCGGACGCGACTCGATCACGATGTCTTCGCCCAGGTCGGCCTCGATCCGGGCCGCCATCTCACGGCCGAGTTCCTGGTGGCTCATCTCGCGGCCACGGAAACGGATGTTGACCTTGACCTTGTCGCCTTCTTCCAGGAACCGGCGCATGTTGCGCAGCTTGATCTGGTAGTCGCCTTCGTCGGTCACCGGGCGGAACTTGAGTTCCTTGATC
Source organism: Lysobacter sp. Root76 (assembly GCF_001428685.1). GTDB lineage: Bacteria > Pseudomonadota > Gammaproteobacteria > Xanthomonadales > Xanthomonadaceae > Lysobacter. The sequence goes on from NZ_LMIK01000001.1 coordinate 603,212, forward strand.
TCGACCTGCTTCTGCCGCTTCTTGGCCTCGTTGGCCTTCTTCTGCTGCTCGAAGCGGAACTTGCCGAAATCCATGATCTTGCAGACCGGCGGATCAGCATTCGGCTGGATTTCCACCAGATCCAGGGCTTCCTCTTCGGCCATGCGCAGCGCTTCGTCGCGCGTGAGCACGCCGATCATTTCGCCGTCGCTGCCGATCACGCGCACGCGCGGTACGCGGATCTCCTGGTTCTTACGGCTCGGCTTCTCGGGGGTACTGATTGTTGCAATCTCCAAAGTGGACACGGCGTTCCGTGTCGGGCCGTCCCGGACCACTCCGGGACGGATCTGAAACTGGCTGCTACGCGGCTTAAGCGACGCTCTCGTCGTGCAAACGCGAGGCGAACTCGGCGACGGTCATCGTCCCCAGGTCCTCCCCTCCCCGAGTGCGCACCGCAATCATGCCATTTTCCTTCTCGCGATCGCCGATTACGAGCAGGTATGGCACCCGCTGCAGCGTGTGCTCGCGAATCTTATAGCCGATCTTTTCGTTCCGCAAATCGGCCTGGACCCGGAACCCTTGATTTGCAAGGAGTTTCCGGACTTCATCCACATAATCGGCCTGGGCGTCGGTAATGTTCATGACGGTGGCCTGGACCGGGGCCAGCCAGGCCGGGAACTGGCCGGCATGGTGCTCGATCAGGATGCCGATGAAGCGCTCCATCGAGCCGACGATGGCCCGGTGCAGCATGACCGGGGTCCGGCGCTGGCTGTGCTCGTCCACGTACTCGGCGCCGAGGCGGCCGGGCATCATGAAATCGACCTGCATCGTGCCCAGCTGCCAGGTCCGGCCGATCGCGTCCTTGAGGTGGTATTCGATCTTGGGGCCGTAGAAGGCGCCCTCGCCCGGCAGTTCCTGCCATTCCACCCCGCAGGCGCCCAGGGCGCTGCGCAGGGCGGCCTCGGCCTTGTCCCAGGTGGCGTCGTCGCCCAGCCGCGATTCCGGGCGCAGGGCGATCTTGATCTGGATGTCCTCGAAGCCGAAATCGCCGTAGACCGCCAGGGCCTGCTGGTGGAAGGCCGTGACCTCGGCCTCGATCTGGTCTTCCAGGCAGAAGATGTGGCCGTCGTCCTGGGTGAAGCCGCGCACGCGCAGGATGCCGTGCAGCGCGCCGGAGGGCTCGTTGCGATGGCAGGAGCCGAACTCGCCGTAGCGGATCGGCAGGTCGCGGTAGCTGTGCAGGCCCTGGTTGAACACCTGGACATGGCCCGGGCAGTTCATCGGCTTGACCGCGTAGGTGCGCTTCTCCGATTCGGTGAAGAACATGTTCTCTTTGTAGTTGTCCCAGTGGCCGGACTTCTGCCACAGCGACACGTCCAGGATCTGCGGGCAGCGCACTTCGCCGTAACCGCTTTCGCGGTAGACGCGGCGCATGTACTGCTCGACCACCTGCCAGATCGACCAGCCCTTGGGATGCCAGAACACCAGGCCCGGCGCCTCTTCCTGCAGGTGAAACAGGTCCTGCTGCTTGCCGATGCGGCGGTGGTCGCGCTTCTCGGCTTCCTCGATGCGCTGGATGTAGGCCGAGAGCTGCTTCTTGTCGGCCCAGGCGGTGCCGTAGACGCGCTGCAGCTGCTCGTTCTTGGAATCGCCGCGCCAGTACGCGCCGGAGATGCGGGTCAGCTTGAAGGCCTTGAGGAAACGCGTGTTCGGCACGTGCGGGCCGCGGCACATGTCGACGTATTCCTCGTGGTAGTACAGGCCCATGGCCTGCTCGTCGGGCATGTCCTCGACCAGACGCAGCTTGTAGTCCTCGCCGCGCGACTGGAACACCTCGATCACTTCGTCGCGCGGCGTGACCTTCTTGATCACGTCGTAGTCCTTGTCGATCAGCTCGATCATGCGCTGCTCGATCGCGGCCAGGTCCTCGGGCGTGAACGGGCGCTCGTACCAGATGTCGTAGTAGAAACCTTCCTCGATCACCGGGCCGATCACCATCTTCGCGGTCGGGTACAGCTGCTTGACCGCGTGGCCGACCAGGTGGGCGCAGGAGTGGCGGATGATCTCGACGCCCTCCGGATCCTTGGGCGTGATGATGCGCAGCGTGGCGTCGTGGTCGATGCGGTCGCTGGCGTCGACCAGCTTGCCGTCGACTTCGCCGGCGACGGTGGCCTTGGCCAGGCCGGCGCCGATCGAGGCGGCGACTTCCATGACGGATACGGGCTGTTCGAATTCGCGGCGGCTGCCGTCGGGGAGCGTAATGGCGATCATGGCGTTCGGGATCTGGATTCTGAGTATGGAGCGATGTGGGCCGCGGCCCCGGAGTCGCCGGAACCGTCGCCTGGGCGGCGGGGACGCGGCCTGCGCCGCGGGCACCCGACGACCGTTCAGGGAACGGGACGCGACTACGGGACACGCAAGGGGTTCGAAACGGACGCAGCGGGGAGCGGAAGCAAGAAAAAAGCGCCACGAGGGCGCCTGCGTTCGCGGGTGCCTCGGGCGATTCAACGATGGGCGCGGGTAGTGTCCATGTCGCACGCTAGGCCGGCGGTTACGCGGGCCACCTCGTTCGCGGGACGCGGCCGGATGCCGTGTCGGTAGCGCTAATAGTTGGGGACGAAGCGGGCCAAGTCAACGAGGACGGCGCTGGCGGACGTTCTGCGCCGGTCCCGGGAGCGAATCCGCGGCGGGCGCCGAAAACAGAAAGGCCCGGCTCGCGCCAGGCCTTTCGTCACCGAATTGGTGGGCGGTACAGGGTTCGAACCTGTGACCCCTACCATGTCAAGGTAGTGCTCTACCGCTGAGCTAACCGCCCGTCGCCGAACTTGCTTAAAACTCCCCGGCGAGGGGCGCGCAGTGTAGCCCAGCGGCGAGCGGCCGACAAGCATCCGCGGACGCGAACGCCGTCGCCGCTGTCGCGTCCGCCGGCAGCGCCGGCGGATCGCATTCAGGCCGCGAACCCGGCGTCCTTGAGCTTGCGCAACTGGTCGCGCACCGCCGCGGCCTCCTCGAACTCGAGGTCGCGGGCGTGCTGGTACATCTGCTGTTCCAGCGCCTTGATCCTGGCCGCGAACTGCGACGGGCTGAGCGCGGCATAGTCGGCCGCGGTCTCGGCGACCTTGCGGCCCTTGCCGCGGCCGCGCACGGTCTCGGGATCGGCACGCGCGCCCTCGAACAGGTCCACCACCGCCTTGGCCACCGACTTGGGGGTGATGCCGTGCTCGGCGTTGTATTCGACCTGGCGGGCGCGGCGGCGGTCGGTCTCGTCGATCGCGGCCTGCATCGAGCGGGTGATCCGGTCGGCGTACAGGATCGCCTTGCCGCGCACGTTGCGGGCGGCGCGGCCGATGGTCTGGATCAGCGAGCCGGTCGAGCGCAGGAAGCCCTCCTTGTCCGCGTCCAGGATCGCCACCAACGACACCTCGGGCATGTCCAGGCCCTCGCGCAGCAGGTTGATGCCGACCAGCACGTCGAACTTGCCCAGGCGCAGGTCGCGGATGATCTCGACCCGCTCGACCGTGTCCACGTCCGAGTGCAGGTAGCGCACGCGGATGCCGTGCTCGCCCAGGTACTCGGTCAGGTTTTCGGCCATGCGCTTGGTCAGGGTGGTGATCAGCACGCGGTCGCCCATCTCGACGCGCTGGTTGATCTCGCCCAGCACGTCGTCGACCTGGGTCGCGACCGGGCGGATCTCGACCACCGGATCGATCAGGCCGGTCGGGCGCACCACCAGCTCGGTCACCTGCCCTTCCGACTTGCCCAGCTCGTAAGGGCCGGGCGTAGCCGAAACGAAGATCGCGCGCGGCGAGCGCCCTTCCCATTCCTCGAACTTCAGCGGCCGGTTGTCCAGCGCCGAGGGCAGCCGGAACCCGAACTCGACCAGGGTTTCCTTGCGCGAACGGTCGCCTTTGTACATGGCGCCGATCTGCGGCACGGTCACGTGCGATTCGTCGACCACCAGCAGCGCGTCGGGCGCCAGGTAGTCGAACAGGCACGGCGGCGGCTCGCCGGGCATGTGCCCGGTCAGGTGGCGCGAGTAGTTCTCGATGCCGTTGCAGTAGCCGACCTCGGCCAGCATCTCCAGATCGAACTGGGTGCGCTGGGCCAGGCGCTGGGCTTCGACCAGCTTGTTCTGCGCGTACAGCTGCTCCAGGCGCATCCGCAGCTCGTCCTTGATCGCGTCGATCGCGTCCAGCACGGTGCGGCGCGTGGTCACGTAATGCGACTTGGGATAGATGGTGTAGCGCGGCAGCTTGCGCAGGGTCTCGCCGGTGAGCGGGTCGAACGCGGTCAGGTTCTCGATCTCGCCGTCGAACAGCTCGATACGCAGCGCTTCCATTTCCGATTCCGCCGGATGCACATCGATCACCTCGCCGCGCACGCGGTAGGTGCCGCGGCGCAGTTCGGTGTCGTTGCGCGCGTACTGCATCTCGGTCAGGCGGCGGATCAGCTCGCGCTGATCGATGCGCTCGCCGCGCACCATGTGCAGCACCATGCGGAAGTATTCGTTGGGATCGCCCAGGCCGTAGATCGCCGAGACCGTGCACACGATGATGGTGTCGCGACGCTCCAGCAGCGCCTTGGTCGCGGACAGCCGCATCTGCTCGATGTGCTCGTTCACCGAGCTGTCCTTCTCGATGAAGGTGTCGCTGGACGGAACGTAGGCTTCGGGCTGGTAATAGTCGTAGTAGCTGACGAAATACTCGACCGCGTTGTGCGGGAAGAACGCCTTGAACTCGCCGTACAGCTGCGCGGCCAGGGTCTTGTTGGGCGCCATCACCAGGGTCGGCTTCTGCACCGACTGGATCACGTTGGCGATGGTGTAGGTCTTGCCGGAACCGGTCACGCCCAGCAGCGTCTGCTGGGCCAGGCCGCCCTCGAAACCGGCGATCAGGCGCTCGATCGCGGGGGGCTGGTCGCCGGCCGGCGAATACGGCGCGACCAGCTGGAAACCTGCGGGATGAATGAGTTCGTTCATGGTCATCGGCTGCGGTCGATCCTCAAGTGTACCCAGACGCGGCGACACGCGGCCGGGTGGTTTTCCTACGCGAGCGGGCCGCTCCTTCCGATGGCCCGGAGCCGCCGTTGCGCGGAAGCTGGAGCCTCCTCCGAACGGAATCGGTCGACATGAACACAGGACAACACCGGCGCTACGCCGGCGGCTTCGCCACCCTTCCGGCCCTGCTCGGTCTGGGCCTGCTCAGCGGCAGCCTGGGGCTGGCCAACCCCACGCTGGAGCGCTACGAGCTCGCCAGCACCCTGCAATCCCTCAGCGCCGATGTCGACTACGCCAGAGGTGCGGCCATCACCCGCCGGACTCAAGTCGTGCTTTGCCCGCGTGCCGAGAACGGGCGCTGCCGCCCGAACGGGCGCTGGGAGGCAGGCTGGGTGATCTTCGTCGACCGCAATGGCGACCAACGGCCCGACGCCACCGACAAACCCCTGCGCGAGGTCGTCTACGCCCGCCACGCGCTCACCATCCGCTCCACCCTCGGACAGCCGGTGCTGAGTTACGGCCGCGACGGCCACAATATCGATCGCAACCAACTGCTGCAGGTATGCCGCGGCGATGAATTGCTGGGCGAAATGCGCATCGACGCCACCGGCCGCGTTCAGACCACACGCCCCAAGCACCCGCCGCGCTGCCCGCCGCCGTGACCGCAGCGCGCACGACAGAGCATCTCAGGGCTTGACCCTCCGGGGGCCTCCCCCTAGGATATGCGTCCCCGCCCGAATAGCTCAGCCGGTTAGAGCACTTGACTGTTAATCAGGGGGTCGTTGGTTCGAGTCCAACTTCGGGCGCCAAAATACTGAAAGACCCGCGATCCTGATCGCGGGTCTTTTTTTATGCCCTTGTTTTCATGTCCGCCGCGGGCGAGGCGAATCGGGGCGGCGAACGGCGCAATTACCGCCCCGCACCCGACCCGGCCGTCGCGGCTCCCGGCGAGCATTCGCAGTCGCCGACGAAGGTCTTGCAGTCGCTCGGCACCATCCATTGCTCGCGGTAGCCATCGCCGTCGCGGGTGAGCCGGATCACGCCGCGGCGCGCGCCGATGTACCAGCGGTCGCGATGCTCGACGATGCTAGCCGGGTCCAGATGCCACCAGTACATGTTCTGATGCACGCGCGTGGTCTGCAGCGTGCGCAGGTCCAGCCGGGTGACGCCCAGCACCGTGACCAGGTACCAGGAGCCGTTGCGGGCATAGGCGCCGAGCGGCGCCTCCTCCAGGTCCAGCACCTTCTCGATCTGCCACTGGCCGTCGCTGCGCGAACGCAGGCGATAGATCGAGCCGTCGCCGAGCACACGGTGCGACAGGCCGGCGGCGACGAAGATATCGCCGCGATGCTCGGCGAACGCGACCGGGCTGATGTCGAGCAAGGTGCGTCGTTGCCGGCCCGAATCCGTCACCCATTCCAGGGTGCCGCCGGCCAGGCCGCGATTGCGGCCCACCAGCATGCCGCGTTTGCCGATCGCCCAGACCAGGTCGCGATTCTTGGCCGCCGGCGTGCGCGGCGAGAACTGAAGGTTTCCGCCGGTCACCTGGGTGGTCCACTGTTGCTTGACCATGCTCGTGCACTGCCATTCGATACCGGGGCGCGGCGCGTCGATGACCGTCCATGACGATGCGGCGGCGGCTGCGACCAAGGCGATGCTAGTCAACACGGGACGCGCGCGCTCTTCGCGATAAGGCTGCGTTCGGCCGGAAGCAGGTCATGAGCGCAACCGGCTGCGGCCCTATCGGAGGCCGGCCGCAGGCTGACAGGACGGCGATGCCCCATATCCGATATCCACAACGCGCAATCCATCGCTCCCCCTGCTCCAGTGCTCCGTATAGGCTGCATCTTGGCAGAAGATCGACGCGCTGGCGTCGGCATGCCGGCCGGCGCGGACGACGGCGGGGCGGTTACCGCTCAGCGGCGCAAAGCGAAAGGGCCGCGGTTTCCCGCGGCCCTTTCGTGTTCGCAACCCACGTTTCGGCTTACCAGCAGCGCGCGATATCCGTGGTGGCCGCCGTCTTCACGCCGGCGGCGTTGAGGCCCAGGGTGCCGCACAGTGTGTCCTGCGTCTGCGGCCCCTGCGGCGTGGCCGTCAGGGTGTAGGCGTTGGCGGTCTGGTTGGCGATCGCGATGTTGTAGTAAGCCGTGCCCTGGCGCGGCGAGACGTTCATGCCGGCCGGAAGGGCGAAGCCCACATAGGTGTTGTTGACCGTGCGGAAGCGCTCGGCCAGCTGGGCGATCTCGACCAGGTCGGCCTTGGCCTGACCGCGCCGCGATTTGCGCACGCTGTCCTGGTACGCCGGCACCGCGACGGCGACCAGGATGCCGACGATCGCGATCGCGATCATCAGCTCGATCAAGGTAAAGCCTCGGATAGCGTTGTGACGGTTCATATCTGCGGGCTTCCTGATTGCGTTAACGGACCTGACGCCACGACTGACGACCGCACATGCCCCATTTGTACAGCGACGGGCCGCCGGCGGCGTTGATGATACGGGTGCAGGGCGGCTGATTCAGGCGAGCGTCGATCTCGGCCTGCGTCGCTCCCGGCGGCAGATCCGGCGGCGGCGGCGGGCTGAAGATGTTCACGTCGGTGATCGGACCGCTGGTGTCGCTTTCCAGTTTCACCGCGCCCGAACCGGCGGCCATCGGACTGCCCGTGGGCGAACCCGGCCGCACGCTGCTCATGTAGGCGCTGCCGCTGAGCGCGCTCAGGCCGTAGAGCCAGTTGGTGCCGCCCGCTGCGCATCCGGTCTCGGCCGCGTTTGCCGCAGTCGATACGATGGGTTCGAAGGTCGGGAAGAAGAAGGTGCCGTCCTGGATGCGCGGACGACCGACCATGCGCTCGCCGGTCTGCACGGGCGCCCCGGTCCCGGTCTTCACCGCCAGGTCCAGATACCAACCGGACTTGGTCAGGAAGTTGACCGAGTTCTGGGTGACCTCGCGGGTGGCGTCGACGTTGTCGTTGCTCAGCACCTGCTGCTGCAGCGCGGTGTCGCGCGCTGCGGTGATGCGGACGCCGCTGTCGACCACGCCGTACACCGACTGCATGTCCTTGTTGTCGGAGTCGCCGCCGAAGGAATAGCTGCCGGTGCCGAACAGGATCATCACGCCGCTGGACGGACCCGCGACCGCGTTCAGACCACCGGTGATGGGCTGGCGCTTGCCGTTGGCGTCCTTGGCGGTGAAGAAGGGCTTGTCGGCGCCGAAGGCGGCTGTGTTGGTGCGCAGGTCGAACTTCCAGATGTTGCCGTGCAGGTCGCCGCCGTAAACGGTGTCGACATAGCCGTCGCTGCCCGCGGTGAAGGTGCCGCCGCCAGCGGAATCGAACATATAGCGGTCCAGCGCCATCACGTTGCCCATGCCGTTGGGCTCGGTCGGCACGCCGGTACCGGGGGTCTCGGCGACTTCGATGGTGACCACCGAACCGTCGATCACGTCGACCACGAACAGCGAAGCCTTGCCGCTGATGCTGCCGTAGCCGTTGCCGAAGATCGCCTTCCAGCGGGTACCGCCGGAGGTGCGCACCGGCACGACCAGCGGCTTGCCCAGCACGTGGCCGATGCGCTGGCCGGTGGTGCCGGTGACCTTGTCGTTGACTTCCCACAGCACGTTGCCGGCGCTGAACAGGGTCGGATCGGTCACGTTCAGACCGAACACGCTGCGGCCGCCCGCGCCGGAGCTGCCGACCAGCACGGTGTTCCAGCCGCTGCCGTTGTAGGCGTCGGAGACCGTGATCGGGCCGTCGACGAAGTAACGGTGCTGGAAGATCTGGTCGCTCTTGCGGTCGGGATCGTACGGGAACAGCAGGTTGCCCATGTGGCCGACCGCGGTGGTCGGGATGTAGCCGAAGGACTCGCCGCCGTTGTCGCCGCGGAACGCATGCAGCATGCCGTCGTTGGCGCCGACGTAGACCATCGGCAGGCGGTTCTGCTTGAGCGTCAGATAGGCTTCGTAGTTGTAGGGATCGAAATCGGTGGCGGTGGCGCCACGCAGGGTCATGTAGCCGTAGTTGTCGAACGCGGAGGACACCACCGGCGAAGAGTTGACGATATCGCCCAGTCGGGTGGTGCGATCGCGCATCTTGCCGCCGTTCTTCTTCTCGCCGGTGTCCTGGCCGGCCAGATAGGCCACGGCCTCGGACTCGGTCACGCCCAAGGTCGTGACCGCAGCCTTGCTGCAGTTCGAGAAGCTGTCGGCGCACAGGGTGGTGAACACGTCGCCGAGGTTGCTGGATGCGAACGACTTCACCACCGGCTTGACGCTGCCGCCGGACGAGGTGCCGAACAGCAGGTTGCGGCCGGTGCGCGGCAACTGCGCGCTCGCTTCCCACTTGCTGGTGAAGGTGATCTGACCGGTGGTGCTGACGCTGACCGACGATGCGGTCAGGCGGCTGTACCAGTCGGTGTTGTTGTTCCTGGCCTCGTAGAACGGCACCACCGACAGCGAGTTGGTGGAAATGCGCGCACCGCTGAGGCCGGCGCTGCCGGACGGGCTGGCGCCGCCGGAGACCGAGGCCAGCACGCGGCGCATGGCGGCGGTGATGTCGGCCGGGGTCTTGGCGTTGATGTACTCGCCGCGGGTGTTGACCGAGGCGTGCCAGATGTCGTCGACCGTGGTCGGGTTGTCGTTCTGCCAGCCGGGCCAGGCCGGGTTGGTCACGAACGGATCCTGGGTCACGTCCGGGTTGAAGATGGTGCCGCGGGCGCCGAGCGTGATGCCGTAGAAGTTGATGTGCAGGCGGCGCTCGCAATCCAGCTTCTTGCTCGGCGACACGCCCTTGCACTCGTCCGGAACCGGAACGCGGCCGGCGCCGGTGCCGAGGGCGAAGTTGCCGTCGGTACGCAGCGGAACGACGCCGCCGGCTTCGGTGCCCAGGTAGTACTGACTGACGATGTCGGCCATCGTGTCCGAGTTGCTGTCGGCGAACGGCGCGCCCATGTTGCCGTCGACGTTGCCGGTGGTGACGCTGCCTTGGTTGCTGTAACCGTCGGTGAACAGCATCACCGCATTCTTCTGGCAGACGCGCTGGACCGGTGCGCCGCCCTTGCCGTCGGCCAACCCATCGGTACGCCGGAACTGACTGGCGGCCGCGCTGACCGCCTGGCGATTGGGCGTGCTGCCGCTGGCGCCAAGTTTGAAGATGCTGTTGGTGTACAGGTCGTCGCGCCGGGCCTGCACGCTCATGTCCTGCATGAAGACACGGTCGCCGACCGTGTTGATCGGGTCGTTGTAGCTGTTATGCGAGTTGATCGGGAAGAAGCCGACGCGCATGTCCTTGATATCGGCCAGCGAACGGCTCATGCCGGCGACCATGGCGCGGTTGCGGTTGCCGTAGTAGCTGAACCAGTTGGCGAAATTCTGCAACATGGCGTTGTAGTTGACCGTGGTGTCGAAATTGGCCGTGGCGATGGTGTACTTCCACAGGTTGCAGCCGGTGCCGCAGGCATTGGAGATCACCGGACGCGAGGTCGTGTCGGTCTTGTACCCCACCGGTTGTTCCGCAGCCGGCGTGGTCGTCTTCATATAGAAGGTCGCCGGGTAGTACTGCATGTAGACGTTGGTGTTGCCGCTGTTCCAGGTCAGGCCGCCGGAGCCGACGATGTTGTTGTTGCCGCCCACGACCCGGTAATTGGTGCCCGCCGGCAGGAACATGCCGTTGCGCAGGGTGAACACGTCCGTGTTCGTATCGTAGCGGTTCGCAGCCAGGTTGACCGTGGTGCCGGCGGTCCGCGGGTCGATCTTGGTGGCGGTGGTCGAAGCGTTGCCGTTGGGATTGGCGAGACTGTAGTCGTACGGGACCTTGGTCGGCGGCATCGCCGCGGTCAGCCAGGCTTCGTACTTCACGTTGGGATTGAAGAACGAAGGATTGAAGTCCGACGAGCGCGCTGCGCCCAGCGAATCCAGCGGCGGCAGGCCGAGGAAGCCGCTGCCGATACGCGGACCGGGCAACAGGTAGAAGTGGTCGCAACCGCCGTCGGTGCGCGGCTTACCGGCGTTGGCGCCGCTGGTATAGAACAGGCCGTAGGGCTGGGTGGAGCTGTCGCGGCCGAAGCAGATCTCGCCGTCCTGACCGGGGAACATGGTCTGGAAGGTCATCGAGCCGGAGTCGTCGACCGCCATCATGAAGGCCGGTGGTACGCCGTCGCCGCCCAGGTTCAGCGGCGCCTGCGCGAGCGTGCCGGCGCCCTGGGTGGTCGTGTTCGCGCCCAGCTGCGGTGCGCGGATACCGAGCACAGCCAGGCTGGTCGCGGCGGCGATAATGAGTATGCGATTCGCGTTCATGGCCAAGGCCCTCAGCGGCCGATGAAAATGGTGTCGACGACAGCGTCGGACGACGGTTCTGAAGCCCGATCGGCGCGGTAGGCGGTGATGCGATAACGCACGAACACCTTCTCGCTGGCCGGGAATTCGCCGATGTTCAATTGCCCACCGCCGATGCACTGGTCGATGTTGCGTACGCGTGCGGCCGGCTCCGGACTGCCGGCCGGCGCGATCGACGCCGCCGTACCGAATGCAGCCGGATCGAACACGCCGCACTCTTCCATGCGGGTCGAAGCGCCGACCTGACCCTCGGCCTCGCGCGCGAGATCCTCGGCACGCTGGAACGCCTGGTTGGTGGCCAGATAGTTGGACGACATGCGCTCCTGCATCGTCGCCACCTGCATGCCCGTGATGCCGAGCAAGGCGAGGATGATCAGGAAAATCAGGGCCACGTAGAGCGCGGCACCTTGTTGCTTGCGCGGACCGTTGAATCCGGAACGACTCATGGGCCTGTCTCCTCAGTTCTCGAACAGGCGGTTGCGCTGGGCAACGTTGGTTTCGTAGACGGCGCGGTAGTAGCCGTCGTTCTGCGGGGTCACCAAGGTGCCCAGCACCGACATCCGCTGCACGGCCGGATCCATCTGCGCCGACACGGCGCCTTCGGAGCTGCGCATCACCAGGCCTACCTGGACCGAGCCGATGCGACGCCAGAGGCTGGCGTTGTTGCCGTTCGGATTGACCACGCCGCCGCCGACCTGATCGGCGGTCCAACTGGTGGTGATGTAGCCGCTGGGCGGTGTGGCCGCGGCCGTGACCCGATCCTGGCCATAGAGCAACTGCAAGGACTCGACGCCTTCGACCAGCTCTTCGCGCTCGGCCTGCAAACCGCCGGCGGCATTGCGTGTGTAGCGCGCCCGGTACAAGGACGGCGCCGCGGTGCCGACGGCGCCGGTACCCATGCCAACGCCGACGTAGTACACGACGATTTCGGCACGGTAGAGCGTGGCCTTGCTCGCGTCGTAGGAGTCGCGGTCGCCCATGAAATTGGACAGGTTCAGAGGATCGGCGGCGGAGGAGACGGTGATCACGCCGGTGCCCGCGTTGACGCCGCCGGCGAACACGCTGGCGCGCCTGCAGTCGCTGATGCCGAACAAGCCGGAGCCGCCGGTGGTGACTTCCGTGGTGATCGGAGTCACGGTGCTGGTCGGGTCGCCGGCGGTGAACGCGGTCATGCCGGTACCGATCGGCCAGAAGTACCGCAGCACCAGGATGTCGCTGCCGGCCACCGGCTGCAAAGCGCCGATGTCGGCAGGCAGCGCCGGGTTCCACTGATTGACGTTGCCCAGCACGGGTGCGCCGCTGGTGACGTTGATGGTGTCGCCGGGCGACGTGTTGACGGCCTCGAAGCCCTGCATGCCGACGTCGAAGCGCAGCAGGTAGGGCGCGTTGGCGAAGTTGCTGGCGACGCGGTCGGCCGGGTTCAGAAACAGCAGGTTCAGGCCCTCTTCGGCCGGAACCGCCGCCTGCAACAGGGCGGAATCGTTGACGCAGCCCAGGTGCCCGGCCATGCGCAGGTCGCGTTCCAGCGAGTCCATCGCGAAACGCGCGTTCTCCTGGGCGCGGCCGATGCCCTCGGCCAGACGGTAGGCCGAGCGCGAGGCCGACATCACCTGCACCAGGCCCAGCATCAGCACCATGCCGATCGCCAGCGCGACCATCAGCTCGATCAGCGACAGGCCCTGCTGCGAGCGGTAACGAATATGCGAATGACGAGTCATAGCCGTGTGGTCACCACGTAGGTCGATTGGGCCTGGCCCAAGGCGGCCTGGTTGAGGTCGTCGGCCCAGCGCAGGGTCACGGTCACGACATTGCCGTTGAACACCACCTGGCCCTGCCCGCCCGGCAGGCTGGAACTGACTTCGCAGCGCCACACGTTCATGTTGGCGTTGAAGTCGGTCGCCGCGCCGCGGCCGCAACCGCCGACGGCGGGCGCGGTCGGGAAGCTGTTGAAGGTCAGGGCCGCGTACTGGCGCGAGACCACGCGATTGGTCCGCATCATGTCCACGACCTGATGCGACAGGTTCACCGCGGTGGTGCGGTGGTTCGCGCTCTGGGTGTAGCGGATGTTGAGGGTCTGCAGGAACGCCAGGCCGAGCAGGCCGAAAGCCAGCACCAGCAGCGCGATCAGCACCTCGATCAGAGAGAAGCCGCCCACGGAGCGCCGCAACGACGCCCGGGCGCGCGAAGAGGACCGACTCATGAGCAGCTTTCCTTCTGGATGCGCACCTGACCGGCGCGGGTGACGGTGAGGCGGCGTTGCTTGTTGGCGGCGCCGGCCGTGCAGTCCACGGCGTGCGCGGTGAACACCGCATTGGCAGCCGGGGCGGTCATGCGGCCGCGACGGTCGAACACGATGCTCGGCACCGCCGCGCCGGCCGAAGCCAGGGCCACCTGCGCCGCGTTGCCCTGGAAGTAGCGGATCGCCGGCTCGTCGGCGGCCTTGGCGCCGTCGGTGTTGGCGTCGTTCCAGACCAGCCAGCCGGCGCTCCAGTCGTTGCCGCAGGTGGCGCCGTCGGCGCTGGGGCAGACGCCGCCGGCGCGATTGCTGCGCATGGCCTCGCTGCGGGCCAGGTTGACGCCGGCGATCATCGAATTGGACGCGGCCGCCAGGCGGTTGTTGCTCAAGGCGTCGGTGAACGACGGCCAGCCCAGGGCCAGCAGCACGCCCAGAACGGCGATCGCGATCATTAACTCCATCAGGGTAAAGCCCTGATTGGCACTCAATCTGGACATGCTCTCTCCCCAGCATTCACAAAGGCGATGCTAGAGAAGTGCCGTCAAGTAGCAAGTCTTGGCCGGACGGGCGGTCGAGCGGTCGGTACAGGCGTGCCCTGACGGCGTCATTTTGTGACGAGCAACGGCAACAAACTGCGACGTGAACCGGCACGGCCGTGTCGAACGCGGGAAATCGGCCTGCCATCCGACCGTTCGGCGGCATCGGTATTGAGCGGCGCCTCGTGCGAGCGCCCTGCCCGTCGCGCTGTCCGCGCCGAGCCAGGGGCGCCGCACGCGACGCCCCTCCTTCCTACGCCCGGTCGCGGTGGACCGGGCACGATCGCTCAGGTCACGACCCGATAGCAGGGCCGGTACTCGCCCGCGATCTTCATCCGGCGCTGTTCCACGAACGCGCGCAACAACGCGTCCAGCGACTGCATCATGTCGGCGTCGCCGTGGATCTCGAACGGGCCGAACTCCTCGATGCGGCGCATGCCGTCTTCCTTGACGTTGCCGGCGACGATGCCGGAGAACGCGCGCCGTAGGTCCGCGGCCAGCTCGTGCGGCTTGCGGCCGTGGTGCAGGTCCAGCGCCGCCATCGCCTCGTGGCTGGGTACGAACGGTTGCTGGAACTCGACCGGGATGTCGATCGACCAGTTGAAGTAGAACGAGTCCTTCTGCGCGATGCGGTGCTCGCGCACCTTTCGGATGCCCGCGGACATGCGCTTGGCCACCGCCTCCGGGTCGCCGACGATGATTTCGTAGCGCGAGGTCGCCGCTTCGCCCAGGGTCAGGCGCAGGAAACGGTCGATCTGCTCGAAGTACGGCGCCGACGCCACCGGGCCGGTCAGGATCAGCGGGAACGGCAGGTGCGCGTTCTCCTCGCGCAGCAGGATGCCGAGCAGGTACAGGATCTCCTCGGCGGTGCCGACGCCGCCCGGGAACACGATGATGCCGTGGCCGAGGCGCACGAAGGCTTCGAGGCGCTTCTCGATGTCCGGCATGATCACCAGGTGATTCACGATCGGGTTCGGCGACTCGGCGGCGATGATGCCCGGCTCGGTGATGCCGATGTAGCGCATGCGGCGCTTGCGCTGCTTGGCGTGGGCGATGGTCGCGCCCTTCATCGGCCCCTTCATCGCGCCCGGACCGCAGCCGGTGCAGATGTCCAGACCGCGCAGGCCCAGCTCGTAGCCGACCTGCTTGGTGTAGATGTACTCGTCGCGCGAGATCGAATGGCCGCCCCAGCAGACCACCAGGTTGGGATCGGCCGGGTGCAGGATGCGCGCGTTGCGCAGCAGCCCGAACACCGCATCGGTGATGCCGTCGCTGCTCTTGAGGTCGCGGCCGGCGTCGGCGGACAGCTCGATCGCGGTGTAGGCCAGGTCGCGGACCACGGCGAACAGCAGCTCGGCGACGCCGCGGATGATCTCGCCGTCGACGAAGGCCATCGCCGGCGCATAGGCCAGGTCGATGCGGACGCCGCGGTCCTGCTGATGGACCTGGATATCGAAATCCGGGTACAGCTCGCGCGCCGCGCGCGGGTCGTCGGAGGCGCTGCCGCTGGTCAGCACGGCCAGGGCGCAGCGGCGCAGCAGGTCGTGCATGCCGGTGGAGGCGTCGCGCAGGCGCGCGACCTCGTCCCGCGACAGGACATCCAGCCCGCCCTTGGGGTAGATACGTGCGTTCACCGTCGGCAGCGCGGTGGTGATGGTTGCGGTCATGCTTGCCTTCTCTTGGGTGTTCATCGTCGATAGTTGGACAGCGACTCTAGCGCAGGGGTCCCCATAAAAGAAAACGGCCGGGTTTCCCCGGCCGTTTCCTGGTGTCGCAAGACTGGCTTCCGATCAGAACTTGTAGCGGAAGCTGATCTGGGCGGCCCAGCGCGAGATGCCCTTGTCGTCGTAGATGTTCAGGGCGTCCGGACCGTTGTAGCGGTACACGTACTTGCCGGCGTTGCCGGCGCAGGCAGCGGGCTGGGTGTTAACCGGGCCATTGCCGCAGATACCGCCGTACTCGACGATGCCGCGGTAGCCCGGGAATGCCATCTCTTCGACGCTGCCCCACTTCTTGTTCAGCAGGTTACCGACGTTGAGGATGTCCAGGGCGATTTCGGCCTTGTGGCCTTCCATGAAGCCCGGGATTTCCTGCGAGATGCGCATGTCGAACTGGTTGACCCAGCGGCCGTGCGCGGCGTTGCGCTCGGCGATCTCGCCCTTGTGCTGGCTCAGATAGTCGTTCGAGTTCACGAACGCCCAGAAGCCCGCCTCTTCTGCCGGGGAGCCGAAAATCACGTCGCCCAGGCTCTTGGGGATATACAGCAGGTCGTTGGCACGACCGTCGCCGTTGGCGTCGTTGTCGAAGGTGTAGCTGTACGGACGGCCCGAACGGCCTTCGTAGAACATCGACACGCTGGTGTTGTAGTCGCCGAAGAAGGCGTGCTTCCAGCTGACCGCCGCGGTGAAGCGGTTCTTGATCTCGTAGCTGGAGGTGGCCGAAACCTCTTCGTTGGACTGGAACACCGCCACGTTGCCCAGCTGCGAGCCCGAGGTCGAGCTGGTCAGCGGGCTGACTTCGTTGGCGTTGGTGTAGGTGTAGGCGAGCAACCAGGACCAGTCGCTCTCGTTGAACGGCTTGTTCAAGGACAGGGTCAGCTGCTGGCTTTCACCCTTGCTGGTCGAGCGGGCGATGATCGCATCGTTAAAGCCGTTCTGAGCAGTACTGCGGTTGCCGCGCGCGCTTGCGCCACCGCTGGAGACGCCCAGCTGGCTCCAGTTGCCCGGACGCAGGCCAGCCGGGTTCCAGTAGATCAAACGACCGTCCTGACCCACTGCGCTCGTGTTACCCAGGTTCAACTGCTGATAGTAGATACCTTCCTTGACCGAGGTCAGGACGATCTCGGCGGCGCCGACGACGCCCCACCACGGCAGCTCGGTATCGAACGCCAGGTTGGCCTTCCACACGGCCGGCTGGCCCAGGTCCGGATCGATGAAGTCCACCGACTGCGTACCGCCCGTACCCGGAGTGAACTGGCCGAGCTGATCGGCCGGATCCGGATCGAAGCGGGTGATACCGGTCGAGAAGAAGTAGTCGGTGTACGACACGCCGTTGTTGGCGTAGGGATTGGCCAACCAAACGGTCGCCGCCGAACCCTGGAACAGGCCGATACCGCCGCGCAGCTGGGTCGGACGCTCGCTGTCGAAGGTGTAGTTGAAGCCGAAGCGCGGCGAGAGCAGGCCGTTGCCGTCGATGGTGTTGTCGTTGCGGTAGCCGAACAGGGTCGACGCGGTCTGGTTGAAGGTCGGCTTCTGGTCGACCATCGGTTCGTCGTAACGCAGACCGAAGGTCAGGGTCAGGTTGTTGCTGACCGCCCAGCTGTCCTGCACGAACAGGCCGAGGTTCTTCATCTTGAACTCGGCGGCCATGTTGTTGATGTCGCCGCCGCGCGGATAGAACAGCTGGTAGCGGCTGGAGATGCCGCTCTCGAACGACTTGGCGCAGCTACCCGGGATGGTCGGACTGGTAGTGTTGATGCAGTCGAAGGTGTAAACACCGTTGGTACGACGGCCGAACAGGTTGTAGACCTCGTTCTCTTCGTAGTCCAGACCGAACTTCAGGGTGTGATCGCCGAGGAACAGGTTACCGGCGAAGAACGCGTTCTTCGTGGTGGTTTCCAGCACGTTGGCGTGGGTGTTCTCTTCGGTGCCCAGGTTCAGCGTGGCCGAACCGATACGAATTGCGATCGCCGGCAGGTTGGCCAGCGGGTTGCGCACAGCCGAGTAGTCGCGGTACGAGACCTTGGCTTCGGTGGAGAAGTTGTCGGTCCAGTCGCTGAACAGCTGCGCGGTGTACGACTCGAGCTCGAAATCGCGCACGTAGTGGTAGGTGTTCAGCGCCAGCGTGGTGTTGCCGAAGCCCTGCAGGTTGGCGGTGTTCTGCTCGGACTTGCTGTAGCGGAAGCTGGCGCGGTGGTTGTCGGTGATGTTCCAGTCGATCTTGATGCCGTACTCTTCGGCTTCCGAGTTCAGCGCCGGCTTGGCCAGCGTGCCCGGGTTGAAGCCCTTGAGACCGGCCAGACGGATGACTTCGTCGATCTGCGCCTGAGTGATGTTGACGATGTTGCTCTCGCCCGAACCGACCGGACCGAAACCGGAGTTACCGGTGAACAGGCCCTTGCCCTTGTAGTTCTCGTAGTTGGCGAAGAAGAACAGCTTGTCCTTGATCAGCGGGCCGCCGAAGGTCGCGCCGTAGGTGGTCTCGTTGTCGAACAGCTTGGGACGGACGTTGTTGCGGTTCTTGCCCGACCAGTCGCCGTCGCGGTAGATGCCGTACAGCGAGCCGTGGAACTCGTTGGTGCCCGACTTGGTCACGGCGTTGATCACGCCACCGGTGCCGCCGGAGATGGTGACGTCGTAGTTGGCGACGTCGACCGCCACTTCGTCGATGGTGTCCATCGAGAACGGCTGGCGCGGGGTCGGCAGGCTGTTGGATTCCAGGCCGAAGGAGTCGGCGGTGCTGATGCCGTCGACGCGGACCACGTTGTAGCGCGGGTTCTGGCCGCCGACCGAGATCTCGTTACGCGACTTGTCGGTCTGCGCGACGCGCGGGTCGAGGCGGACGTAGTCCTGCAGGTTGCGGTTGATCGACGGGAACGATTCCAGCTGCTGGCGGGTCACGTTGGAACCGGCGCCCATCTTGGTCGCGCTGAACACTTCCGAGCCGCCGTAGGACACGGCCTGGACCGATTCCAGCGTGGTGACCGAATTGTTCAGGGACACGTCGACGTTGTTGACCTTGTCGAGGTTCAGGAACACGCCGTCCTGCGAGCCGGTGCCGGCGCCTTCCTTGGTGGTGGTGATCACGTACGGACCACCGACACGCAGACCGCGCGCGTTGTAACGGCCGTCGGCGTCGGTCACGGCGCGGCTGACGGTGCCCGACTCGGTGTGGGTGATCGTGACTTCGGCGCCTACGACGGGTTGACCATCTGCGCCGACCACGCGGCCGGCAACGCCGGCGGACGTGCTCTGCGCGAATACGGGCGCGGTGGCGAGAACGGCGAGCAGACCAAGCGTGAGCTTGGACAACCGGACGCTATTCGGATGGGTCATTACGATGGCCTCAGTGCGTGGGATACATGGAATTCTTGGCGTGCGTCGGCGGGCGCTATGCGCCATACGCCAAAGACTGGTGGTGTTCCGCCCCTACCCGGGTGCAGCGCGTGCAGCCCCGCCGGGTTAACAGCAGTTTAACAGGCTAAGTGGGCTGTGTGACAGAGACGTGACCAGCGTCAAGGCTTGTCACACGGTGACCGCGGTCCAAGCTGAACCGGCTACTGCGGCAAAGTCCGGGCGCCCGCCGCGTGGCTTTGCGATGCCGGACAGGCACTTAGCTCGTGCCTGCGGGCACCGGCCGGGCGCGCGGTCGCGGCCGGGCCGGAGGTTCCTCAGGGCGGGGAAATCTGCAGGTAGGTGCCGAGGCCGTCCAGGAACATCTGCACCGAGATGGCCACCAGCAGCATACCCATCAGCCGCTCGATCGCGATCAGGGCGCGCCGGCCCAGCAGCTTATAGAGCAAGGTGGCCGAGAACAGGATCGCCGCGGTCGCGCCCCAGGCGATCATCAGCGCCAGGCTCCAGTCGCCCAGGCGGGTGGGCTCGTTGCTGCCCATCAGCATCACCGCGGCCATGCCCGAGGGGCCGGCCACCAGCGGGATCGCCATCGGCACGATGAAGGGCTCGCCCTCGGGCAGCTCGCCCATCAGGCCTTCGGGCGGCGGGAAGATCATGCGGATGCCGATCAGGAACAGGACGATGCCGCCGGCGATCGAGACCGACTCCTGGCGCAGGTGCATCAGCTCCAGGGCGTACTTGCCGCCCCACAGGAACAGCATCAGCACGCCCAGCGCGATCAGCAGCTCGCGCGCCAGCACGATCCGCTGCCGCTTCGGCGGCAGGCCGCGCAGCAGGCTCAGGAACACCGGGATGTTGCCCAGCGGGTCCAGGATCAGGAACAGCAGCAGCGCGGCCGAGGCGATGGTCACGGCGCGGCGCGCTCCGGCAGCGGATGCCAGACCTGGCCGCGGTGGGCGGCGCCGGCGGCCGACAGCAGGGTCACGCAGGCGGCGGCGTAATCGGCCGGGTCGCGGGCCTCGCGGTCGTTCTCTTCGACGTAGGCCTTGCCGCGCAGCGCGGTGCGCATCGGGCCCGGCTGCAGGCCGGCGACGCGGACCGGGCCGTTGCCGAGCTCGGCGTGCAGCATGCCGACCAGCGCCGCCAACGAATGCTGGGCCAGGCCGTAGCCGCCCCAGTAGGCGCGGCCGACCCGGGCCGGGTCGTCCATGGCGAATACCAGCGCGGCGTCCGGCGCCCTCGCAAGCAGCGGCAGGCAGGCCTGCGACAGCCACCAGCGCGCGGTGAGGTTGACGTGGATGGCGCGCGCGAACGCGGCCGGGTCGGTCTGCAGCAGCGGGGTCAGGCCGGGGAAGTCGGCGGCGCAATGCAGCACGCCGTCGAGCCGGCCGAATTCGTCGGCGATGCGCTGCGCCAGTTCGGCGTAGTCGTCGGGCGCGGCGCCTTCCAGGTCCAGCGGGTACAGCACGGGCTCGGGGCCGAGCTTGGCGACCGCATCGTAGACGCGGTTCAACTTGGCCGGCTTGCGCCCCAGCAGCACCACGGTGGCGCCGGCGCGCGCGCAGGCCTGGGCCGCGGCGGTGCCGAGACCGCCCTGCGCGCCGCTGACCAGGACCACGCGATCGGCCAGCGCGGCCGCATCGGCCGATGCCGCGACCGCGCTCACTGGCGCTGGGTCTCGCTGATCATGCGCGCCAGCTCGCCGGACTCGAACAGCTCCAGGGTGATGTCGCAACCGCCGATCAGCTCGCCGTGGATGAACAGCTGCGGGAAAGTCGGCCAGTTGGAATAGCGCGGCAGGTTGGCGCGGATCTCCGGATCCTCGAGCACGTTGACCGTATGCAGCACGGTCGCGCCGGCGGACTTGAGCGCCTGCACCGCGCGGCTGGAAAAGCCGCACATCGGGAACTGCGCGGTTCCCTTCATGAAAAGAACGATCGGATGGCCTTCGACTTCGGCCTGGATCCGCTCCATAACGGACATGGGGGCAACTCCTGCAATGCTCTGTTGCGCCGTATACGTTCAGGCAACAGGGCGTGGGGATAGAATGAGCAATTGTAAGCCTTCACGGCAGCGGACACGCGACCCGGCAGCGGTACGCACCCCGTCGCCTCCCCCTAGCCAGCCCCCAGAATCCAGCAAGGAGCCCGCCAATGGCCATCGAACTGCCCGCCCTGCCCTACGACCGCACCGCGCTCGAACCGCACATCTCCGGCGAGACCATCGACTTCCACTACGGCAAGCATCACCAGGCCTACGTGACCAACCTCAACAACATGATCCCCGGCACCGAGTTCGCCGACATGTCGCTCGAGGACATCATCCGCAAGTCGCAGGGCGGCGTATTCAACAACGCGGCGCAGATCTGGAACCACACCTTCTACTGGAACTGCCTGTCCCCCAACGGCGGCGGCGAGCCGGCCGGCAAGCTGGGCGAGCTGATCGCCAAGTCCTTCGGCGACTTCGCCAAGTTCAAGGACGAGTTCACCAAGGTCACCGTCGGCACCTTCGGCTCGGGCTGGGGCTGGCTGGTGCAGCGTCCGGACGGTTCGCTGGCCCTGGTCAGCACCTCCAACGCCGGCACCCCGCTCACCGGCGAAGACACCCCGCTGCTGACCTGCGACGTGTGGGAACACGCCTACTACATCGACTACCGCAACGCTCGCCCGAAGTACGTCGAGTCGTTCTGGAACCTGGTCAACTGGGACTTCGTGGCTTCGAACCTGAAGTAAGCGACGCGCTCACGCAGTACGCGAACATGCAATACGCGAAACGGCCGGGGAAACCCGGCCGTTTTCGTTATGTGCGGGCGGCGGGCGAACCGGCGCGCCGCGATCGGCCCGCTCAGTCGCAGCTGAGGCCGAACTCGCGCTTGAACGCTTCGGCCTGCTCCGGCGGCTCGTGGCTGAGCAAGGCGCAGCCGGTGAAGTTGCCGTGCGTGGCCTGGCGTTCGTCATCGCGGTAGGTCCAGTCGACGATCTCGCCGCGCGCGAACTCGTAGCGCTGGCCCAGGCGCACGCGGTCCACGCGTTCGGGCTGGTTGTCGATGGTCGCGGAGTAGCCGCCGGCGGTCTCGTCCAGATCGGACAACCAGAAAAATTCTTTGTAACCGTCCTGCTCGATGCCGACCTTGACCGAGAAAGCCGACAGGTGCGGCGGCGGGTTCTTTTCGAGTGTCAGGAAACCGTCCAGCGACGCGCGCGCCTTGGCGAACGCGGCTTCCATGGCCGGATCGCCGGTCGGCACCTCGGTCACGTCGTCGTCCTTGGCGCGCTCCAGCACGGTTTTAGCGTCGGTCGCCTGTGAGCAACCGGCCAGCAGTACGACGATCAGCAGAATCTTGTGCATCCATGCATCCCCAGTAGCGTGAGCGGTAGCGCATGCCGACGCAGCGCGTCGCATGCCTGGACGGAATCCCGAGTTTACGGGCGCGGGCCCAAGGCCTCGATCACCGGCGCTACCTGCGCCTGTCGGCCCAGCGCCGCGCCGACCCGGGCCAGTGCCGTGGCCAGTTCGTCCTGCGCGTCCGCACGCAGGGTCGCGTGCCCGACCTTGCGGCCGTCGCGCGAGGACTTGCCGTAATCGTGCCAATGGCCGCCGGCCTCACGCAACACCGCTTCGGCCGCGGGCATCTCGCCGATCCAGTTGAGCATGCAGGCATGGCCGAGCATGCGCGTGTCGCCCAGCGGCAGGCCGAGCACGGCGCGCAGGTGGTTCTGGAACTGCGAGGTCTCGCTGCCTTCGATGGTCCAGTGGCCGGAGTTGTGCACGCGCGGCGCGAGTTCGTTGGCCAGCAGTTCGCCGTCGCGGCAAAACAGCTCCAGCGCGAACACGCCGACGTAGTCCAGCGCTTCGGCGAGCTTGCGCGCGTGCGCATGCGCGGTGCGCGCGAGCGCCTCGTCGGCCTGGGCGGGCGCGAGGCTGGCCGAGAGCACACCGTCCACGTGCCAGTTTTCGGTGAGCGGCCAGGCCCGGAACTCGCCGTCGCGGCCGCGCACGGCGACCACCGACAGCTCGCGCTCGAAGCGCACGAAGCCTTCCAGGATCAGCCCGACCGTGGCCGCCTGCGCGCCCAGCGCGGCCCAGGCCGCGTCGGCGTCGGCCGGCGTCTTGATCCGGAACTGGCCCTTGCCGTCGTAGCCCAGGCGGCGGGTCTTGAGGATGCAGGGCGTTCCGATCGCGGCGATCGCCGCGTCCAGCGCGGCGCGGGTGGCGACGTCGGCGAATTCGGGCACCGGGATGCCGAGCTCGCGGAACAGGGTCTTCTCGGCCAGGCGGTCCTGGGCCACGCCCAGCGCGCGCGGGCTCGGGAACACCGGTACGCGCTCGGCCAGCCATTGGCCGGACTCGGCCGGCACGTTCTCGAAATCGAAGGTGGCGACGTCGATCTTGGACGCGAACTCGGCCAGCGCGGCCTGGTCGGTGTAGTCGCCCACCACCATCGGCGCGAACTGACCGGCGCAGGCGTCGTCGGCGCTGTCCATGACCAGGAAGCGCAGGCCCAGCGGCGCGCCGGACAATGCGAGCATGCGGGCGAGCTGCCCGCCGCCGAGGATGCCGACCGTGGTCATTTACGCGGATCGTCGTTGGCGAGCACGTCGTCGGTCTGCTTGGCGCGGAACGCGTTCAGCGCCTGACCGATCGCGGCGTGTTCCGGGGCCAGCAGCGCGGCCGCGAACAGCGCGGCGTTGGCGGCGCCGGCGTTGCCGATCGCGAAGGTGGCGACCGGGATGCCGGCCGGCATCTGCACGATCGACAGCAGCGAATCCATGCCGTTGAGCGCCTTGGACTGCACCGGCACGCCCAGCACCGGCACCGCGGTCTTGGACGCCAGCATGCCCGGCAGGTGGGCGGCGCCGCCGGCGCCGGCGATGATCGCGCGCAGGCCGCGTGCGGCCGCCGTATCGGCGTATTCGAACAGCACGTCCGGGGTGCGGTGCGCCGAGACCACCCGCACCTCATGCGGCACGCCCAGCGCCTCGAGCTTGGCGGCGGCGTGCTGCATGGTGTCCCAGTCCGAACGCGAGCCCATGACGATGCCGACCAGCGGCGGCGAGGCGGACGCGGAGCGGTCGGAACCGGGCGAATCGGATGCGGACATTGGTCGGGCCTTGGCGCAAAGACGTATTCTAACGCCCTGTCCCGTCGTATCGGCACCGCACCGTATGGATCGCAAACTGTTGGACCTGCTCGTCTGCCCCGTCACCCGCCAGCCGCTGCTGCCGCTGGACAACCGCGGCCTGCAGGCGCTGAACGCCGCGATCGCGGCCAGCGGCGTGGTCCGCGGCGACGGCGCCGCGCAGACCCAGGCCCTGCGCGAGGGCCTGATCACCCGCGACCGCAAGACCGTCTACCGCATCGACGACGGCATCCCGGTGCTGCTGGCCGAAGAGGCCGTCGCCACCGCCCAGATCGACGGCTTCCCGTCGGCATGAGCGCACCGATCGCGCCGCCGCCGGCCGAACAGGTCGAAGCCGACGTCGCCCAGGCCCTGGCCGAGGACCTCGGCAGCGGCGACGTCACCGCCGCCCTGCTCCCGGACATCGCCGACAGCGCCTACCTGCTGTGCAAGGAGCCGGCGGTGGTCTGCGGCCGGCCCTGGTTCGACGCCTGCCACCGCGCTCTGGACCCGGACGTACGCATCGCCTGGCGCGTGGCCGAGGGCGACCACGTCGCCGCCGGCACCGTGCTGGCGACCCTGCAGGGCCGCGCACGCGCCCTGGTCAGCGCCGAGCGCGCTTCGCTGAATTTCATGCAGACCCTGTCGGCCACGGCCACCGTCACCGCGGCCTATGTCGAAGCCGTGCGCGGCACCCGCGCCAAGATCCTCGACACCCGCAA
The DNA here is from genome assembly GCF_001428685.1 of Lysobacter sp. Root76. Taxonomy (GTDB): domain Bacteria; phylum Pseudomonadota; class Gammaproteobacteria; order Xanthomonadales; family Xanthomonadaceae; genus Lysobacter. Next base: position 628,201 of record NZ_LMIK01000001.1, read on the forward strand.
GACCCTGCCCGGCCTGCGTCTGGCGCAGAAGTACGCGGTGCGCGTGGGCGGCGGCGTCAATCACCGCATCGGCCTGTACGACGCGGTGATGCTGAAGGAAAACCACGTCCGCGCCGCCGGCTCGCTGACCGCGGCGATCCATGCGGCACGCGCCATGCACCCGACCCTGCCGCTGATCGTCGAGGTCGAGTCGATCGCGCAATTGCGCGAAGCCCTGGGCGAAGGCTGCGACCGCATCCTGATCGACGACTTCGACGCCGCGACCCGGCGCGAGGCGGTGCGGATCGCATCCGCCGCGCCCTACCACGGCGCGATCCCGCTGGAAGTATCCGGCGGCGTCGACCTGCCCGGCCTGCGCGCGATCGCCGAGGACGGCGTCGACTGCATCTCGATCGGCGGCCTGACCAAGCATGTGCGCGCGATCGATCTGTCGTTGAAGCTGGGCCCGCCGCCGGGCGAGGCCTGAGCCAGCCCGAACGCTTCGGAACGCGTTGGCGGAGCTTGCCCGGCCTCGCAGGACGCGGCGGGCACCGCGAACCGCATAGTCCCGAACCGCCCCTCGCTCAACGCAGCAGCACGAACCCCACCAGCGCCAGCAGCACCGCACCGGCGAGCGCGGCCCAATGCCAGGACGGCCGCCCCAGCTTGACCGGCGCGGCGGCCGGCGCCGGTGCGCCCTCGGCCGCAGGCGCCTCCTGCAGCGAACCGGTCAGGCGGAAGCGCAGCTGGTCGAAACCGATCTCGTCGCCGACCTGGGCGATCGCGCGCAGCACGCGCCGGCCGTTGACCGTGGTGCCGTTGGTCGACCCCAGGTCCTCGATCTGCAGGCCGTCGTGGGTCGGAATCAGGCGTGCGTGCTGACGCGACAGGCCGCTCTGGTCCAGTTGCAGGCCGCACTCGGGCGCGCGCCCGACCACGGTCGCGGCCAGCAGCGGGAAGCTGCGGCCGAACAGGTCGCCGGACACGCCGCGCAGCACGTAGCGCGGCAGCACCGGGCGTACCGCGGTCACGCCGGGGTCGTCGTTGGCCGACGGCGGCAGCACGCCGGCGACGCCGCCCTGGTGGCGCACGGCCGACGGCCCGATCGCCGCCAGACGCGCACGCACCTCGTCGAAAGCGACGTCGTCCCCCGGGCGCAGCGCGATCAGCCCGGCCGCGACCTGGCGGCCGTTGACGCGCACCTGCGCGCCGGGCGGCACATCCAGCATCACGCCCTGCGCGCTTACGTGCAGTTGGCAGTGCTGGGGCATGACCCCCGGCCGGTCGAGGACGATGGTGGATTCGGGGTCGGAGCCGACCCGGTTGACGCCGTGGCCCAGCAATACCTGCGGATGCTCGCCATCCGGAAAGACCAGTTTCATAAGTTGTATGTTTCCCCCTGTTGCGCAAGCGTAGGGCATAAGCCTTGCGAGTGGCGCATACCGAGACCACATTGAAAACATGCCTACTTTGATTCTGTTAATGATCCTGGGCGCCGCGGCGTTCTCGTTCTGGAGCGCCGGGCGCGCCGCCGCCGAGCGCGCCGAGGCCCTGGGCCGCGACGCCTGCCGCAACGCCGGGGTGCAGTGGCTGGACCAGAGCGTGCACGCCACCGGCATGCGCCTGTGCCGTCACGACAACGGCTGGCTCGGGCTAGAGCGGACCTTCCGCTTCGACTACTCGCTGGACGGCCAGGACCGCCACATCGGCCGCATGATCCTGCGCGGCGAGCGCCTGATCGCGTTCAGCGGGCCGGTGACGCGGGAGCCGACGCAGTTGCATTGAGGGGCTCCGCCGAAGCGGGCCGTAGCGGCACGGCAGCGGGACGACGATTTCTGTGGGAGCGGCGTAAGCCGCGATCGCGAAATCCGGTTGCGACGCCGTTCGCGGTGGCGAAATCGCGGCTTACGCCGCTCCCACAGAAGGCACCGTGGGCTGCGCTGGGACCGGCATCCGCCGCCGGGACGGACGGCAGCGCTGCAACGGAAACGGGAGTGGCGCTGCCGATCGGGCTGGCGCGGTCGCGGCTTACGCCGCTCCTACCCTAGGGCGGGCGGTGCATCCGTGCCCGGATCTGCTCCGGCTTACTTCACCACCCGCAAATGCCCGCCGCGGCGCGGCGTGGGGGTGTGGGGGCCGTCGTCGTCGCCGTCGGACAGGGGGTCGCTGGGGACCGCGCTCAAGGGCGCGTGACCCGGCGCCATCGGCTCGTCGAAATCCTCGGACGGGTCGTCGTGGCCGCCTTCGTGGGTGGTCCCTTCGTCCGGCAGGGCCATGCCCTGCCCGGTCTCGCGGGCGTAGATCGCCAGCACCGCGCCCACCGGCACCGAGACCGGATGGCTGACGCCGCCGAAGCGGGCGCTGAAGCGGATCGTGTCGTTACCCATTTCCAGGCGCGAGACCGCGCGCTCGGCCACGTTCAGCACGATCTTGCCGTCCTTCACCGCATGGGTCGGGACCTGGACCATGGGCCGGGTGGCGTCGACCAGCAGGTGCGGGGTCATGCCGTTGTCGGCGATCCACTCGTACAGCGCCCGCAGCAGGTACGGGCGGTGGCTGGTCATGCTGGGGGCGTTCTCGTCACTCATGCCGCCAGTTTAGCGCCTGGCCGGCGATCCCGACGTGCCTGTCGTCCGCGATCCGGCGGTCGCCGGATCGCGCAAGGCGGACGGGGCCGGCGGATACAGGGCCGGCGCCCCGCTGCAGCCAGCGTGTCAGGCCGGCATGTCGCGCAGCTTGCGTTCCTGGTCGGTCAGGCTGCGGGTGAAGCCGGGATTGCGGAAAATGCGGTTGCCGTAGTCCTCGATCGCCTTGCCGTCCTTCGGCAGCGCCACGCCCAGCGAGTCCAGGCGCCAGATGATCGGGGCCATGGCGCAGTCGGCCAGGCTCATTTCCGGGTTGAGGAAGAACTTGCTGGCCTTGAACAGCGGCACCGAGGCGGTCAGCAGTTCCTTCAGGCGCTTGCGTGCGGCTTCGGCCTGGGCCTTGTTGCCCAGCTGGATCGCCTGCACCTGCGGCACCCAGTCGTGTTCCAGGCGCAGCGTCGCCAGGCGCAGGCGCGCGCGCGACAGCGGATCGACCGGCATCAGCGGCGGATGCGGGTAGCGCTCGTCCAGGTATTCGCTGACCACACTGGCCGCGTACAGCACCAGATCGCGCTCGACCAGGGTCGGCACCGAGTGGTACGGGTTGAGATCGACCAGGTCTTCGGGCGGGTTCTGCGGATCCACCGGAATCAGGTCGTAGGTGACGCCCTTGGCGGCCAACACCAGGCGCACGCGATGACACAGCACGCAGTCGGTGGAGGAAAACAGGGTCAGGGCATTACGCATACGTGGACTCGCCGCCATCATCGACCTCTCCAGCAACCGGAATCCGCCGGTCGCAAGACGCCCCCCACCCCGTGTGGGCGGTCGTCACGGTCCCCGAGCGTATGCGCTTTCCCCCCTTCCGCGAAAGGCTCCGGCGTCCTGGCCGGCCTTACGAGGAAGGCCCGCGCATCGCTGCGCGGGCCTTGCGGGGAAAACTCAGTGTTCGACGTCTCGCCAGTACTCGCTCTTGAGCAGGTAGGCCAGGAAGGTGAACACCGCCAGGAACAGGACCACCCAAACGCCGAGACTCTGGCGCTTGAGCGCGGCCGGTTCGCCGGCGTACTCGAGAAATGCGGTGATATCGCGCACCGATTGATTGAACTGCTCCGGCGCGACCGAGCCCGCGGCGCCGGCTTCGAAGTGCGTGAAGCACTTGCCGTCGACTTCGCTGCTGCCGTGCGGGCATTCCAGGATCGGCTTGCCCTTGTCGTCCTTCTTCTCGCCGAACATGCCGTGCGCCGGCACCTTGTCGGTGAACTTCGGCGTCTGCGTGCCCTGCATCTGCCACAGCGGATTGGGCATCGAGGCATTCGGGAACAGGGCGTTGTTCCAGCCCAGCGGACGCGCCTCGTCCAGGTAGAAGGACTTCAGGTAGGTGTAGATCCAGTCGCTGCCGCGCACGCGCGCGATCACGCTCAGGTCCGGCGGCATCTTGCCGAACCACTGGTTGGCGTGTTCCGGCGTCAGGCTGACCTCGATTTGCTCGCCGAACTTGGCGCCGGTGAAGTTGAGGTTGGTCATGACCTCGTCTTCGCTCAGGCCCAGGTCCTGGGCGATGCGCGAATAGCGCAGGTACTTCAGCGAATGGCAGCCGGAGCAATAGTTCATGTACAGCTGGGCGCCGCGCTGCAGCGACGCGCGGTCGCCCAGGTCGGTGCCCGACTGCATCAGGTTGCCGCCGCCGGAAGCGAAGGCGGTGGCCGACACGAGCATGCCGGCGGCGAAGGTGGCGAGCTTCTTCACGATGCGGTTCTTCATCAGAGGCTGGCTGGTCTTAGTCATGCATCGTCACCCGTTCCGGCACCGGCTTGGTCTTATCGAGCTTGGTCCACAGCGGCATGGTGATGAAGAAAGCGAAGTACAGGAAGGTCAGCACGCGGCCGACGATGGTCTCGACCGGATCGGTACCCGGACCGGCGCCGATCTTGCCCAGCCACACGAAGCTCAGCGCGAACACGCCCAGCAGCACCTTGGACAGGATGCCGCGGTAGCGGTAGGACTTGACCTTGGCGCGGTCCAGCCACGGCACCAGGAACAGGATCGCGATCGCGCCGAACATCACCAGCACGCCCGACAGCTTGTGCGGGATCACGCGCAGCATCGCGTAGTACGGCGTGTAGTACCACACCGGCTTGATGTGCTCCGGCGTCACCAGGCGGTTGGCCTCGGTGAAGTTGTCGTGCTCCAGGAACCAGCCGCCGAACGCCGGCGCGAAGAAGATGATGAACGCGGCGATGATCAGGAAGAAGCCGACGCCCACCAGGTCCTTGACCGTGTAGTACGGGTGGAACGGGATGCCGTCCTTGGGCTTGTTCGCATCCCAGCGGTTGCCCTTCGGGCCCTTCTTGATGTCGACGCCGTCGGGGTTGTTGGAACCGACTTCGTGCAGCGCGCCCAGGTGCAGCACGACCAGCAGCAGCAGCACCAGCGGCAGCGCGATCACGTGCAGGGCGAAGAAGCGGTTGAGGGTGGCGTCGCCGGGCAGGTAGTCGCCCATGATCCACTCGGTCAGGCCGTTGCCGATCACCGGGATCGCGCCGAACAGCGAGATGATCACCTTGGCGCCCCAGAACGACATCTGGCCCCAGGGCAGCACGTAGCCCATGAAGGCTTCGGCCATCAGCACCAGGTAGATCAGCATGCCCAGGATCCACACCAGCTCGCGCGGCTTCTGGTACGAGCCGTACAGCAGGCCGCGGAACATGTGCAGGTAGACGACGATGAAGAACAGCGAGGCGCCGGTGCTGTGCATGTAGCGGATCAGCCAGCCCCACTCCACGTCGCGCATGATGTATTCGACCGACGAGAACGCTTCGGCCGCGGACGGCTTGAAGTGCATCGTCAGGAAGATGCCGGTCAGGATCTGGTTGACCAGCACCAGCAGCGCCAGCGAACCGAAGTAGTACCAGACGTTGAAGTTCTTGGGCGCGTAGTACTCGGTCATGTGCTTGCGGTAGACCGGCATCATGCCGGGCGCGCGCGCGTTGACCCAATCCCAGACGCCGTTGGCGGTGCGGGTAATGATGTTGGACATGACTTACGCCGCTCCCTTCGGATCCACGCCGATGATGATCGTGGTGTCGTTTTCGTAGTGGTGCGGCGGCACCAGCAGATTGATCGGCGCCGGAACGCCCTGGAACACGCGGCCGGCCATGTCGAAGCGCGACTTGTGGCAGGGGCAGAAGTAACCGCCCTTCCACTCCGGATCGAACGGTTCCGGACGGATCTCAGCCTTCATTTCCGGCGAGCAGCCCAGGTGGGTGCACAGGCCGACCAGGACCGAGATGTCCTTCTTGATCGAGCGGAACTCGCCCTTGACGTAGGACGGCTGCTGATCGAGGTTTTCCGACTTCGGATCGCGCAGATGGCTGTCCAGAGTCGGCAGCGCTTCCAGGACCGCCTTGGAGCGCTTGACGATCCAGATCGGCTGGCCGCGCCATTCGAAGACCAGACGCTGGCCTTCTTCCAGGGCGCTGATGTCGGCTGTCACCGGAGCGCCGGCGAGCTGAGCGCGCGCGCTGGGGTTCCAGGACTTGATGAAGGGCACCGCCGCAAAACCGGCCCCGACCGCGCCGACCACTGCCGTGGTCGCCGTCAGGAACCGACGGCGGCCCGTATTGATAGGATCGTTGACCCCTTGGTTGGCCATCCGGCACTCCGCAAAGCTGCAATTCGAAGTTACGCCGCACAGCACGCCGCCACTGGCGACTGCTCGCGGCTCAAAAGACGGGGAAGTGTAACGGAACGGTTAACGGCCCGACAATCCGCCGCTGCGGCGAAACCCTCCCGCGGGTGCGCGCCCGACGCCGCCGGACCCATGCGCGGCACGCGCGCAGGGCGCCGATCGCGCCGCGATCGTCGCGGAAACGTCCATGGGGCGGGGATCAGCGGACCACGGGGGTGGCGCGGTAACGCTGCGCCAGCAGTGCCACGCGCTGCACGTAGCGCTGGGTTTCGCTGTAGGGCGGCACGCCCTTGTACTTGTCGACCGCGCCCTCGCCGGCGTTGTAACCCGCCGCGGCCAGGGTCAGATCGCCATTGAAACGCTTGAGCAGCCAGGCCAGGTACTGCACCCCGCCCTGGATGTTCTGGCCGGCGTCGAAGGCATTGGACACCCCGAACCGGCGCGCCGTGGCCGGCATCAGCTGCATCAGACCCTGGGCCCCGACCCGCGACAGGGCATTGGGGTTGTAGGCCGATTCGGCATGGATGATCGCGCGCACGATCGCCTCTTCGACCCCGTGCTGGCGCGCCGCGGCCGCGATCTCGTCGCGGAAGGCGTCCACGTTCAAGCGGATCGAGCCGAAATTGACCCCGGGCTGCGCCGAGCAGGCGTAGCAGGTCTCCATGAAGCTGTATTTGATCGTCCGCACCGCCGAGGCATTGGCCAGCCCCTTGGGCCGCTTGCTGGTGTAATGGCGGACGCCGTCTTTTATATAGGAATAGACCTGGCCCTGGACCAGACGCGAGGCCGGCGCCGGGGGCGCGGCCGGCATCTGCACGGCCGCAGCCGGAGCCGCCATGGCCGGAGCGGTCGCGGCCGGAGCTGCGACGCCCGGCATGCCCATAAAGGTGGCTGGAGGATTGGAATGGATCGAGGCCGGCGAACCGGCGACCAGATTGGCCGGCGTCGCGCTGCCGGCGCCACCGGGCGCTCGCGCGGGCACGTAGGCCGAGGCCCGGCTGGGACGGTACTGGCTGACCACGGTGCACTTGGCCCCGGGCACGCGCTTGCTCACATAGCTGCGTTCGCCGCCCGCGCCGTCGCAACGGTAGACGGTGCCGGCCACGGCGGGCGCCATGGCCAACAGGCAGATAGTTCCCAGCAGCAGTGAGCCCCCCCTCATCCGGCGAGTGTCCCCTTTCGCGCTTAAGTTGCCAAGTCTTTGATTCGAAAACGTGACGGCCGCCCGCGACCGGCCTACGGGCGCTAAACTGGCGCCCCTTTCCGGCGCGGATTAACCGCCGCCCTCCCCGGACTACGCCATGACCGACACCGCCCTGCCCGCCGCGCCCGAAGCCGGCGCGGCGCCCGCCCTCCCGGGCAACCCCGTCGCAGCCTGCGCTCCGACGAAAAAACTGTTCATCGAGACCCACGGCTGCCAGATGAACGAGTACGACTCGGCCAAGATGGCCGACGTGCTCGCCGCCAGCGAAGGCCTGGAGCTCACCACCGACGCGGCCGAGGCCGACGTCATCCTGATCAACACCTGCTCGATCCGCGAGAAGGCCCAGGAAAAGGTGTTCAGCCAGCTCGGGCGCTGGAAGCAGCACAAGCAGGGCGACCGCCCGGTCATCATCGGCGTCGGCGGCTGCGTCGCCTCGCAGGAAGGCGAGGCCATCGTCAAGCGCGCGCCTTACGTCGACCTGGTGTTCGGCCCGCAGACCCTGCACCGCCTGCCCGAGCTGATCGCCGCCAAGCGCGCCACCGGCAAGCCGCAGGTCGACATCAGCTTCCCCGAGATCGAAAAGTTCGACCGCATGCCCGAGCCGCGCGCCGAAGGCCCCAGCGCCTTCGTCTCGATCATGGAAGGCTGCAGCAAGTACTGCTCGTTCTGCGTGGTGCCCTACACCCGCGGCGAGGAAGTCAGCCGCCCGTTCGAGGATGTGCTGGTCGAGGTCGCCCAACTCGCCGCCCAGGGCGTGCGCGAGGTCAATCTGCTGGGCCAGAACGTCAATGCCTACCGCGGCCCGTACGGCGAAGAAGGCCCGGACGGAGAGCCGCTCGTCGCGGACCTGGGCCTGCTGATCCGCACCATCGCCGAGATCGACGGCATCGACCGCATCCGCTTCACCACCTCGCACCCACTGGAGTTCAGCGACTCGCTGGTCGAGGCCTACCGCGACGTGCCGCAGCTGGCGAACTACCTGCACCTGCCGGTCCAGGCCGGCAGCGATCGGGTACTGGCGGCGATGAAGCGCGGCTACACCGCGCTGGAGTTCAAGCAGAAGATCCGCAAGCTGCGCGCCGTGCGCCCGGACATCTCGATCTCGTCGGACTTCATCGTCGGCTTCCCCGGCGAAACCGAGGCCGATTTCGAGAAGACCATGAAGCTGATCGAGGACGTCGGCTTCGACCAATCGTTCTCCTTCATCTACTCGCGCCGCCCCGGCACGCCCGCCGCCGACCTCGAGGACGCAGTCAGCGACGCCGAGAAGCACGCGCGCCTGTCGCGCCTGCAGGCGACCATCAACGCCAACGCGATGCGGATCTCCGAATCCATGGTCGGCAGCGTCCAGACCGTGCTGGTCGAAGGCCCCTCGCGCAAGGATCCGAACGAACTCACCGGCAAGACCGAGAACATGCGCTCGGTGAACTTCCCCGCGCCGAAGCGCCTGATCGGCCAGTTCGTCGACGTGGTCATCACCGAGGCTCTGTCCAACTCCCTGCGCGGCCGCGTACTGACCGACCAGACCCTCGACGCCGCCTGACCTGGAGAGCCGCTCCGCATGGACCGCGACTTCAACATCCGCGAGATCGGCCCGGACGAGTTCGAACGGATCTGGCCGATCTTCCACGAAGTGCTGGCGCGCGGCGAAAGCTACAACTACCCGGCCGAGCTGTCGCTGGAACACGCGCGGGAGATGTGGACGGCCCCGCCCTACCGCTGCTTCATCGCCGAGGGCGACGACGGCGAAACCCTGGGCGGCTACAAGCTCGGCCCCAACTATGCCGGCCGCGGCGACCACGTCGCCAACGCCAGCTATATGGTCGCCGAGCGTTGCTGGGGCCAGGGCGTCGGCGCGGCGTTATGCAGGCACTCGCTGGTGCAGGCGCAGCAAGCCGGTTTCGTAGCGATGCAGTTCAACTACGTGGTCAGCACCAATGCGGCCGCGGTGCACCTGTGGCTCAAGCACGGTTTCCAGATCGTGGGCCAGATCCCCGGCGCGTTCCGCCACGTCAGCCTGGGCCTGGTCGACGTGTACGTGATGCACCGGATGCTGTGAGGCGCGGGCTGCAGGCTAGGCCATGAAGCCCAGGTCGCGCGTGGGGAAGTTGCGCAGGTTCGGGAAGATCAGGTCCAGCTCGGTCTCGCCCACCCCGAACCAGCGCGCCAGGGTCGCTGCGTACTGATCGACCGAAGTGGTCGGGATGATCTGGCCCCAGCCGGCGTCGTCGGGGCCGTCGTTCTGCAGCGTCGGCATGGTGCCGACGAAGCGCCCGCCGCGGACCGCGCCGCCGACCGCGAAATGGTGGCTGCCCCAGCCGTGGTCGGAGCCGTCGCCGTTGGACGACAGGGTGCGCCCGAAGTCCGAGGCGGTGAACGCGGTGACGTTGTTGGCCACTCCCAGTTCCACCGTGGACTGATGGAACGCGGTCATCGCCTGCGACAGCCCCGACAACAGCGCCGGCTGCTCGTCCAACAAGCGGTCGTGGTGGTCGAAGCCGCCCATCGACACGAAGTACACCTGCCGCTTCAGCCCCAGCACCCCGCGCACCTTGATCAGGCGCGCGACCATCTTCAGCTGCCGCCCCAAGTCGTTGTCGGGGAACGCCGTGGTCAGCGGCGCCGATGTCTCCAGCGCGGTGGACACGGCCTCCGCATTCTCGCGCGCACGCCGGACCGCGTCCGCGTAGCTGCGTTCGAACACGTGCGTCTGGGTGCCCTGCTGCATCAGCGCCAGCATCGCCTCCCGGGTGTCGCCGTCCCATTCGAAATAACTGAACCTGCGCGGGCCGTCGCTGCCGATCACGTACTGGCTGCCGCTCTGGCCGCGATGCAGGATGCTCTCGAAGTTCAAGGCGACGTTCATCGGAATGAAAGCGCCGGGGTTGGCATCGTGCAGCAGATCGGCGATGCGGCCGCCCCAGCCCAGGCCGCTGCCGTCGTTGGCGCGCGAGACCTGCCAGTACGACTGCTGGTCGTTATGCGAGAACAGCTGCGGCGGTACCTCGGCCCCGCCGCTCTGGTACTGCGCCTTCGTCACCGGCCGTATCAGGGTGCCGACGTTGCCCAGGATCGCGGCCTTGCCTGTGTTGAACAGGCCTTGCAGGCCGCTCATGCCGATGCTGTCGTCGCCGCCGGTCGAAACCTGCAGGCCGTAGTCGGCGCCGTCGGACGCGCCGCCGCCGGCCTGCGGAGTGAGCGCCAGCAGCCGCGCCTGCGGCACCGCCAGGGTCGCGCGCGCGGCCGCGTAGCGCTGGTAGTGCAGATTGCTGCGCGGTATCACCATGTTCAGGCCGTCGTTGCCGCCGAACAGGAATACGCACACCAGCGCCTTGTAGTCGGAGAACGCATTGGGGCCGTAGGCGCGCGTCGCCGACTCCAGCATCCGCAGGTTGCCGCGCGCCGAATACAGGCCGGCGCCGCCCAGGCCGGCGAGAATGGCGCGGCTCAGGAACTCACGACGCCTCATGACCGTCTCCTCGTGTATTCATTTCTGCACCACGTATTCGGGCGAGTTGACGATGATGTACAGCGCTTCCTGGACCCGCGCGCGACGCTCTTCCTCGCTGTCGGCCGGCATGCCGTTCAAGCGCTGCAGCAGCACGTTGCGCATCCGCGCCGACATCTGACCCGACAGGAACAAGGTGTTGTAGCGCTGGATCAGGTCGGCCGGACGCACCGCATAGGGCAACTCGTCGGTCAGATCGATCGCGACCTCGTGCTCGTCCAGGTCCGGCGCGCCGACGTAGACCTCGTAGATCTTGGCGCCCAGATAGCCCTCGGTGCCCGGCAGCATGAAGTCCGTCGCCAGCTGCAGCTCCGGCGCGGCCAGGCCCAGCTGCGCGGGCTCGCCGATCGGCGAATAGCTCGGGCTGAAGAAGTTGAACACCGACGGCGAGGACAGCGGGGCCTGACCCATGCCGTAGCCGATGGTCCAGAACTCGTCCATGAAGCCCGACTGCGAACGCGCCTTCATCGCGCGCCAGACATGGGTCAGGCGCAGCAAGGGCTCGCGCACCTTGCCGAAATTGGCCGGACGGTAGGCCGCTTCGCGCGCCTCCGGGTCCAGCAGCACGGCAGTGACCACCGCCTTCATGTCGCCGCGCACGCCCTGGCCGTTGTCGTTGAAGCGCGCCGCCACGCGCGCGACGTAGGACGGGCTGGGGTTGCTCGTCACCAGTCGCTGGATCAGCTGCCGGCCGATGTAGGGCCCGACGTTGGGGTGGTAGAAGATGTTGTCCAGCGCAGCGCGCAGATCCGACGGACCGTCGCCGCCGGCCGGCAGCACGCCGCCGGGCAGCGCCACGCCCGGATATACCAGCAATTGCTTGGCCTGCGCCGACGCATGGTAGGCCGCGTGGTTCTGCATCGGCCGCACCCAAGCCGGCGCGTCGGAATCGTAGAAGTAGCAATCGAACTGGCCGCAGCCGTTGAAGGTCCATCCGGTAAATACGTGCGCGAACCCCTTCACCGTTTCCTGGCCGTAGGTCGGCACCTTGGCGCCGTTCTCCAGGATCGGGCTGCCGTCGGGATTCAGCCGCACCAGGCCGACGCTGAACAACTGCAGCACTTCGCGCGCGTAGTTCTCGTCGGGGCGGATGTTGCGCGCCGGGTCCGGCTTCTGGTTCTGCATCATCGACAGGTAGATGCCCATCGCCGGGTGCAGGGTCACGTCCTCGAGCAATTTGCGGAAGTTGCCGAAGGCGCCGCGCGCCAAGGTGTCGTAGTAGTCGGTGACCCCGTGCGGGGCGTTGCCGAGCAGGTCCGAGTTGGCGTCGGACAGCACGAAGATTTCGCTGAGCGCGAACGCCACGCGCTGGCGCAGCTGGTCGCGGTGCATGAGTTGCGGATCGAACGGGTCGCGGCCGCCGATGGCGTGCAGGAACCACGCGTCCATGCGCCATTCGCGTCGCATCTCGCCGCCGGACACGGCGCTGGCGGCGTTGAGGAAGCGCAACTGCGAGGACATCGGTAGCGCGACCTGCTCGTCGATCCAGCCGCTGTAGCCCAGTCGCTCGACCCGGGCCATGTCCTCCCAGGTCGGACCGAAGGTCGCCTGGGCCAGGAAGCGTGCGGCCGCCGCGTCGTCGTCGACCACCGGCAAGGCCGGCAGCGGTCCGGACTTAGGCGGCGCCGGCTTGGCCGCGGTAGCGACGGCGCCCGATGCCGGCGGCGGCGGCACGCGCAGCCAGCGATCCGGCACGAACACCAACCCCAACACCAGCAGGAACAGCAGCACGCGCGACCAATGAGTCGCCCATGCCGCACGCAATGCCATCCATCTCATGCCGCCCCCGACTGGCTGAACGGACGCGATGCTAACGCGACGGCATATTCGGATTCATGACTACACGCACAGTAATCGATGCGGCCTGCGCCGGATCGGTCTTGACCGCCGGTTCGGGCGCGACTTCAGTCCAGGCGTTTGCGGAAGCGCAGGATCGCCAAGCTCATCATCACCGTGATGAAGACCAGCAGCGCCAGCACATCGGGCCACAACTCCCACAGGTTCGCGCCGCGCAGCATCACCCCGCGGATCAGGCGCAGGAAATGGGTCAGCGGCAGCACCTCGGCCAGCCACTGCACGACCTTGGGCATGCCCGCGAAGGGGAACATGAAACCCGACAGCAGGATCGACGGCAGGAACACGAAGAACGTCATCTGCATGGCCTGGAACTGCGACTGCGCCTTGGTCGAGATCAGCAGGCCCAGGCTCAGATTGGCGACGATCAGCAGGACCGCGGCACCGTACACCTCGAACACGTTGCCGCGGATCGGCACGTCGAACAGCCACAGGCCCAGCAGCAGCACCAGAGTGGTCTGGATGAAGCCGATGCCCGCGTAAGGCAGGACCTTGCCGACCATCAGCTCGCTGCGGCTCAGCGGCGTGGCGATCAACAGCTCCATGTTGCCGCGCTCGCGTTCGCGCACCACCGCCACCGCGGTGAACATCACCATGGTCATGGTCAGGATGATGCCGATCAGGCCGGGGACGATGTTTACCGCCGAACGCCGCTCGGGGTTGTAGAACGCGACCACGGCGATCTGGCCGCCGCCCTGCCCTGGACCGGCGCGCAGCGGACGGTCGTTGCTGGTCGGGGTCGCGTTCAAGGGCAACTGCGCCAACTGAGCGGCCGCGGCCTGGACCGTGGTATCGCTGCCGTCCACCAGCACCTGCACCGACTCGCGCCCCTCGTAACGGCGGCGCTCGAAGTCGGGCGGAATCACCACGCCGATGCTGATCTCGCCGCGACGCAGGCGCTGCATCAGCTCCTCCGGCGTGCGCGCGGCGACCGCCGGGTCGATCACGCCGGTGGCGACCATGTCCATCACCAAGGCGCGCGAGGCCGAAGTATTGGCCTGGTCGGCGACGCCGGTCTGCAGGCCGCGCAGATTGAGATTGATCGCGTAACCGAACAGCACCAACTGCATCACCGGGATCCCGACGATCATCGCCAGGGTGACCCGGTCGCGGCGCATCTGCCGCAGTTCCTTCAACACGATCGCGAACAGTCTGCGCATGTTCATGCGGCACGCTCCGCGGGCGGGTCCTCGTCCCGGCCCTGGGTGGCCGAAACGAACACGTCTTCAAGGTTGGGATGCGAGGGTTCGACCTGGGCCTCGATGCCGGCCTGGGCCAGCACGCCGCGCAGGCGCGCGGCGGTGTCGCCGTCGCGATCGGTGAGCACGCGCAGGCTGTTGCCGATCTGGGCGACGCTGAGCACCCCGGGCACCGCGACCAGCGCCTTCTGCGCGCGACGCGGCTGCGGCGCCAGCACTTCCACCGTGCGTCCGGCCAGTTCGTCGGTGAGTTCCTGCGGGGTGCCATCGGCCACCAGCACGCCGCGGTCGAGGATCGCGATGCGGTGGCAGCGCTCGGCTTCGTCCATGTAGTGGGTAGACACCAGCAGAGTGGTGCCGGCATCGGCGAGGTCGAACAACTTCTCCCAGAAGTCGCGGCGCGATTCCGGATCGACCGCACTGGTGGGTTCGTCCAGGAACAGCAGTTCGGGCTTCTGGATCACCGCGCCGGCCAGGGCCAGGCGCTGCTTCTGGCCGCCGCTCATGGTTCCGGCCAACTGCTTCTGCCGGTCCTGGAAATGGTATTGCTCGACCAGTTCGTCGATGCGGCGACGCGCTTCGCTGCGCGGGATGTCCTGCACCGCGGCCAGGAACTCCAGGTTCTCGCGCACGGTGAGGTCCTCGAACAGCGAGAACTTCTGGGTCATGTAGCCGATGCGCTTGCGCAGCGCCTCGGCCTGTTCCGGGATGCGCAGCCCCAGCACCTCGATGTCGCCGGCGGTGGGCGTGAGCAGGCCGCACAGCATGCGGATGGTGGTCGACTTGCCCGAGCCGTTCGGACCCAGGAAGCCGTAGACGTGCGCGCGCGGCACGGTCAGATCGACCTTGTCGACCGCGGTCAGCGCGCCGAATTTCTTGGTCAGGCCGCGGGCGCGGATGGCCGGTTCGTCGGCGCCGGCACCGCGCGCGAGCGTGGAATCGGCGGCGGCGTTCATGGCCGGCTCTCGCTCGCTTTGGTCGCTTCGGAACTGCTCCCGTCGGAGCCGCTCTCGTCGAACTCGACCCGCACCGGCAGGCCGGCCGGCAGTTGCGCGGCGTCGCGGCCGGTCAGCTCGACCTCGGCCAGGTAGCTCAGGCGCGCGGCGTCTTCGCCGATCAGGGCGTAATAGGGAGTGAAGTTCGGATCGCTACGGATCGCGCGCACGCGTCCGCTCATGGCCTGCTCGCGGCCGTCGATGTAGACGCGTGCCGTTTGACCGATGCGGACCTTGGCGCGGATCGGCTCGGGCACGTAGACGCGTGCGTAAGGCGCGGCGCCGACCAGCATCACCGCCAGCGGCGCGCCCACCGGCGCTTGGTCGCCGAGCTTGTACGGCAGGCTGTCGACCACGCCGGCGCGCGGCGCGACCACGTCCAGTTTCTGCAAGGTCACCGCCTGCGCGGCGGCCTGCGCCTGCGCGGCGGCGAGCGCCGACTCGCCCTGTGCGAGTCGTTCGCTGCGGGTACCATGCTCGAGTTCCAGCAACGCCGCCTGCGCCGCGCGCACCTGCGCTTCGGCATTGCCGGCGGCGGCGCGGGCGCGGTCGACGTCGGATGCGGCGACCAGCTTCTGCCGGCCCAGCGGCTGCAAGCGCGTGTAGTAGGCGCGAGCGTCTGCGGCCTGCGCCTGGGCCGCACTCAGGTTGGCCCGTGCCTGCGCGATCGCTTCGCTGCGCGGCCCGGCCTGCAGTTCGGCCAGGGAATCGCCGGCCTGGCGCGCCTGTGCCTGCAGCGCGTTGAGCTGCGATTGGGTGCGGCTGAGCTCCAACTGCAGCAGCGACGCACCGGCCGCGACGCGCTGGCCCTCACGCACGTCGATGCGCACGACCCGTTCCGCCGCCGGCGCCGGCAGGGTGATGCGATCCCATTCCAGCGTGCCCAGCGCCTGCGGGCGATCGTCGCCGCAAGCGGACAACGCGAGCGCCAGCAGCAGCGGCACGGCCCAGCGGGATTTCGGTTTCATCGGATCGCTCCGGTAGGCATGAACGTTCATGGGCTCAAGGCCTCAGCCGCAGCCCAGGCCGCGGTCTAGCAAGGCGACGGTGTGCTCGCGCAGCGCGACGGTGTCGAAGGTCTCGATCCCGAACACGCGTTGCCAGACCGGTGCGCCCGCGATCGGGAACAGGGTCAGACCGACCAGGGACACCACCAGGAAACGCGGATCGAGATCGGCGTTGAGCTGGCCCTCGCGCTGCGCCAGCGCGAACTTCTGCGCCAGCATCTGCGGCAGCTGCGGGCCGATCTGGTCGACCAGCAGATCGCGCAACGCCCCGCCCTCGCACAGCACCTCGCGCACCCACAGCGACGGGAACCACGGATACTGGCCGACGGTTTCGCCGACCCCGCGCACGAAGCCCGCGATCAGTTTGGCGACGTCGTCGCCGGCCGCGATCAGATGGCCGCGCAGGGTCGCGATCGCCGGCATTACCCGCTCCTGGATCACCGCCTGCTGCAGTTGCTCCTTGTCGCCGAAGTAGTAATGCAGCAACGCCGGATTGACCCCGGCCTCGACCGCGATGCTGCGCAACGCGGTGGCGGCGATGCCTTGGCGGGTGTAGCAGACGATCGCCGCGTCGAGCAGCCGCGAACGCAGATCGGGACCGTCCGCTACCGGGCGGCCGGGGGCGCGCCCGGCGGGAACGGTTTTGCGGGGGCGGCGGGAGGCTTGGGGCTTGTCGGTGGGCATGGCTCATATTTAATTCAATGATTAATTAGTTGGCAAGGGCGAGCCGACGAACGGTCGGCGGGAACCGGGCGCGGCGGAAGGGAACTAAGGCCGCCTGCTCCCTTGGCCGCTGCTAAAGAGGAGCATTGGGACTGTCTGGGCACGGCCAGGCCTGCCTCTTGCGTGCTCCGAGCCCCGCGAACGTCTTGATCGCTCGAACTCGAAGCGCGGCGCACCGCAAACCGAAGCCCCGATCCCGATCCAACGACCATGCAAGCTCAACTGCTGCGGCAGTTGCACATCGGCGCTGCACTCCCTCACCCCACCCTCTCCCGCCAGCGAGAGAAGCAGTAGCCGCCGACAGCAAACGGCAACGACCCTCACGACCGACGCGACCACGACCGGCCGCCGCAGCATTGCCGCGGCAACAACATCGGCAGCGGCCGCGGGAGCGACGGCGAGATTTCGCCGGGCCCGAACCCGGCCATTCCGGCAAGCTTCCCAACCACCTCCCCAGCAACCCTCCCGCTAAGCTGTCGCCAGCCAATCTGCGCCCCTCCACCATGCCCTCCACCATGCCCTCCACTCGCCACCCCAGTCTGCTCGCCCGCGGCGCCGTCGGCTTCTGGTTTCTCGGCCTGGGCGCGCTCGGCCTGCTGCGAGGCGCGATGCGCGCGTTCCGGCACGGCCCCTTCGCCGCCGACACCGTCACCTGGGTCTGGCTGATCGGCTCGGCGATCCTCGTGCTGGTGGGCGCGCTCGCGATCGCACGCGCCGCACGCAGGCGCCGCGACGACGACACGGCCTGAACGTCGCAGCCGTCAGCCTTTGCGAAACCGCGCCTGCGGGCGCAAGCTGAGCACCCCACGCGCGACTACGCCGCGCGGCCCCTGGAAGACCCGTCCCTACGATGCAAGCACGTACCGCCTCCGAATTCGTCCTCGAACCGGCCGAAACCGAACGCCTGGCCAACCTCAGCGGCCCGTTCGATGGTCACCTGCGCCAGATCGAACTGCGCCTCGGCGTGGAGATCGCCAACCGCGGCAATGTGTTCCGCGTGGTCGGCCCGCAGACCTCGGTCGGCAAGGCCGAACGGCTGCTGCGCCAGCTGTGGCGGGACGCCGCCGAGGAAACCCTCGACGAAGGCACGATCCACCTCGCCCTGACCGAGGCCGACTCCGACCAGTTGGTCAACGACGACATCGAACCGCAGGAAGTCGCGATCCGGGTCAAGCGCGGCACCATCCGCGGCCGCGGCGCCAACCAGGCCAAGTACCTGCACGCGATCGCCGGCCACGACATCAACTTCGGCATCGGCCCGGCCGGCACCGGCAAGACCTTCCTAGCCGTCGCCAGCGCGGTCGAAGCGCTGAACGAAGCGCGCGTGCAGCGCCTGATCCTGGTGCGCCCCGCAGTCGAGGCCGGCGAGAAGCTCGGTTTTCTGCCCGGCGACCTGAGCCAGAAAGTCGACCCCTACCTGCGCCCGCTCTACGACGCGCTCTACGAGATGCTGGGCGTGGAGAAGGTGGTCAAGCTGCTGGAAAAGAACGTGATCGAGATCGCGCCGCTGGCCTATATGCGCGGACGCACGCTTAACGATGCTTACGTGATCCTCGACGAGGCGCAGAACACCACGATCGAGCAGATGAAGATGTTCCTGACCCGCATCGGTTACGGCAGCACCGCCGTCGTCACCGGCGATCTGACTCAGGTCGATCTGCCCAAGCACGTGAAGTCGGGGCTGAAAGACGCCTTGGACGTACTGCGCAACGTCAACGGCATCAGCTTCACTTTCTTCGAGGCGCGCGACGTGGTCCGGCATCCGCTGGTGTCGCGCATCGTCAGCGCCTACGACGCACGCGACGCCCAGGACGTCCAGACCGGACCGTCCGCCTGAGCCACCCCCACTTCATTTCGACACTACGATGACCAAAGGTCCCGTCCGTCTCGATGTCGCGATCAACTATGCGGTCCCGCGCACCGGCATTCCGGCCGCGGTGAGCTTCCGCAAGTGGGTCGCGGCGGCGCTCGACAGCCGCATCCGCGAAGCCGACCTGGCGATCCGCATCGTCGGCAGCAAGGAAGGCCGCGCCCTCAACCGTCACTACCGCGGCCGCGATTACGCGACCAACGTGCTCAGTTTTCCAGCCGAAGTGCCCGAGGGCCTGCCCAAGGGCGTCAAGTTCCCGCTGCTGGGCGACTTGGTGATCTGCGCCCCGGTGGTCGCACGCGAAGCGCGCGAACAGAAGAAGCCGCTGGTCGCCCACTACGCCCACCTCACCGTCCACGGCGCCCTGCACCTGCTGGGCTGGGACCACGAGGACGAACGCGAAGCCGAATGCATGGAGCAGCTGGAGCGCGAAATCCTGGCCGGGCTCGGCATCGCCGATCCGTACCTGGAAGACTGAGCGCCGAAGCCGGCCCGGTCGGCGCGGGCCCGATCGCCCCTGAGTGGGACCAGCCGAACCGACTCCGCATCGTTCGGCCGGAGTCGTAAGCCCGCGCCCTGATCCACCTGCCCTCGCACTCACCTCGCTGCAGTTCAACTCGCCCCCCGGCCTCGATCGTCTTCAGGTCGGCGACCACGAACCGCGCCAGTTCGTCGCCTCCAGCGGACTTCCCACGACTACGCCAGCACCGCCTGCGGAGGGTGGACCAGGGCCAAAGGCACGTCGGCGAGTCTTGCAGCCGCGCCCCAGCCCCAGCCCCGGTCCGCGCGCCCACCGCAGGCGCCTGCCAGGAATCACAGACAGTCGATCAGCCCGTCGTACAGCGTGCGCGGCGTCCCCGGCAGCGGCGCGCGCATCGGGGTATCGCCTGCAAGCGCGCCCAGCAGGGCTTCCATCGTCGTCCGCGACGCCAGCGGCGCGCGGCAGCGCCAGTGCTGGAACTGGACGTTTACCCGGCCGGTCGCCGGGTCGATGTCCTCGTTGCTGGCGGCGAACAGCCACAGGCACTGGCCGATGCGGCCGCTGGAACGCTCCACCGAGCAGCGGAAGCTCAAGGACTGGATGTTGCTGTAATCGCCCTCGCAGAAGGTGTCGCCGCAGATATCGTCGAAATCGCGGCGCAGGCGATGGACCAGGCCGTACCAGGCTTCGAACTCGGCGTCGCTGCGCAGATAGCTGCTGGCTTCGATGTAGTCGCGCGCCGGTTCGGCGGTCGCGGATGCCGGCGACGCGGCAAGCAAGGACAGGGCCGTCGCCCCCGCCATCGACATCAGCCGAAAATCGTAACGGTGCATGTGCGCTCCTCCTTGAGTGATGAGATCGCCGAGCGCGAACCGCCGCTCGGCATGCACAGACTGCGGCCACGGCGATGGCGGATCCATCAGGCCGTTGCCCATCCGGATGTAGGAAATCGCCGCATGCGTTTTGCATGCCCGACAAGCAGCTATTCGGCACATCTACCGATCGCGCAGTTGCCCGACACGCCATCGGGGAGATTCCCTACTGCCCCGTCTCGAAACGCGGCCGACACTGCATCACCACCGCAAAGGACGGCCGCATGAACCGCATGCACGGAATCACTCTGCTCGAAATGCTGATCGCGCTCGTGATCGCCGCCGTCCTGGCCGGCATCGCGATACCGACCGCGGCGAACGCCATGGCCAAGGCGCGCATCTCCGGCGTCGCGATGGCGATGACCGACAGCTTCCTGACGTCGGCGCGCGTGGCCGTGTCCACCGGCAGCGCCGTCATCATCTGTCCGGCGCCGCAGGGTGCCGGTTGCGACGATAGTGTGGAATGGAGCCGCGGCTGGATGCTCTACGCCGACATCGACGGCAACCGCCGCTACGATCCGCACGAACCGGTGATCCAACGCGCCGAAGCCCTCGCCGGCGGGCTGCGCATGTACAGCACGCAAGGACGCCGACGGGTGGTGTTCCAGTCCGACGGCGGCAACGAGGGCAGCAATGTCAGCTTCACCTTGTGCGCGGACAGCGGCGAGCAGGTCGGTTCGCTGGTGCTGTCCAACGCCGGCCGTTTCCGCCTCGCACAACCGACCGGTCGCCAGCGCCAGAGATGCCAGGGCGGCTGAGGGGCGATGAATTACAGTGAACTACAGGAGGACGCCGGACCGGTCTCCGCCAGATGACGGCCGGACGGCGGCCGCCGCCCACAGCCGGCCGTCGGTCCGAAACCGCCGCCCGGCGCTGTCTGCGGCCCCTGGCCGGTGCCCGCCCTGGCACCCGGGCAAACCATCCGGGTTAGACTGGAGACCTCGCCCTTCCCCCGACGGGCATAGTGCAAGCATCGAATGTCCGAGGACGACAGTAGTCACACCGAGCAGCCCGAGAAGCGGCGCTCTTGGCTGGAACGGATCAGCTCGGCGCTGTCCGGTGAGCCCACGACCCGAGAAGACCTGGTCGAATTGCTGCGCGACGCGCAGGCCGACGGGCTGATCGCCGCCGACACCTTGCGGATGATGGAAGGCGCGATCGCCGTGTCCGACCTGACCGTGGGCGACGTGATGATTCCGCGTTCGCAGATGGTCGTGTTGCCGGCCGACGCCAAGTTCCTGGACCTGATGAAGCTGGTGGTCGAATCCGGCCATTCGCGTTTCCCGGTCCACGGCGAAGACAAGGACGAGATCCTCGGCGTGCTGCTGGCCAAGGACCTGCTGCGCGGCGTGGTCGCCGACAACGGCCCGGGCAGCATCCATGAGTTGCTGCGTCCGGCGGTGCTGATTCCCGAGTCCAAGCGTCTGGACGTGCTGCTGCGCGAGTTCCGCCAGTCGCGCAACCACATGGCGATCGTGATCGACGAGCACGGCGGCGTCGCCGGCCTGCTCACCATCGAAGACGTGCTGGAGCAGATCGTCGGCGAGATCGACGACGAGCACGACGACGCCGAGGACCCGAACGCGCTGATCGCGGCCCAGGCCGACGGCCAGTACGTGGTCGATGCGCTGACCCCGATCGCCGATTTCAACGAGCGTTTCGGCGCCGATTTCGACGACGACGAGTACGACACCATCGGCGGCCTGGTCACCGCTGCGATCGGGCATCTGCCCGAGGCCGGCGAGGAACTCACTCTGGGCCGCTTCGTGTTCCGGGTCGCCAGTGCCGACGCGCGCCGCGTCCACGCCTTCCACGTCGGCGTGCTGGGCAACGACTGACCGACCTGCCGTGGTGCGCGCCCCCGAGCGCGCGCCCGTGCCCCCTCGGCTACGGCTGCACGCGACGACGCCCACCCCGCATCGGAAGCAATGATCCGAATGCAGGAGCGGCGTCGGCCGCGACCGCGCCACGCCGCCAACGAAGCAAGACCGATCCCTGGCGCATGCGCAAAGCCAGCATCGTCACCTGTTTGCCATGCCGGTTCGGCCCACAGACGGTCGCGAGCATCCCGCTAGATCATCGCTGCGGCAATCGCCGGTCGCGGCTTATGCCGAATCCACCCCACAGCCGTGCCGCGCCTGAACCCCTGCGATCCGCACGCGCGGTCGCGGACCCGGTCATGCCCGGTGTCGCATACGCCGCTTAGAATGCTCCGACCCGTCGACCGGCCATCCGCATTGAACCCCATTCGCCGCGCCCTGCCCCGTTTGTTCGCCATCGCCGCAATGTGGCTGAGCGCCACCGCCGCCTTCGCCGCGCCGCCGTCGCAAGCCGCGGCAACGCGGGACTCAGCACCGGCAACCCAGGCGCCGACCGCCGCGGCACCGTCGCAGTCCCCATCGGTCCCGCGCATCGGCATGGCGACCATGCAGCCCGGTGAGATCTTCTGGGAGCGCTTCGGCCACGATTCGATCGTGGTGCTCGACCCCGACACCGGCGCCGCGACTTCGTACAACTTCGGCTTCTTCGACCCGGAAGCCCCCGACTTCATCGCCCGCTTCGTCCGCAACGACATGCGTTACCGCCTGGCCGCGCTGCCGCTGGAACAGGACCTGGCGCTGTACCGCGAGGAAGGCCGTGGCGTTTCGGTGCAATGGCTGGACCTGGACGACGACCAGGCGCGCGCGCTCGCCGCCTCCCTGGCCGAGAACGCCAAGCCCGAGAACGCCTACTACCGCTACCAGTATTTCGACGACAACTGCGCCACCCGCGTGCGCGACGCCGTGGATCGGGCGCTGGGCGGCGCGCTGCGCCGGCAGATAGAGAGCCGATCGCATGGCAGCACCTTCCGCAGCGAAGCGGTGCGGCTGGCCTCACCGGCACCGTGGATGTGGCTGGGCTTCGACATCGGCCTGGGTCCGTCGGCCGACCGTCCTCTGCCGGTGTGGAACGAGTCCTACGTGCCGATGCGCCTGGCCGCAGCCCTGCGCGGGGTCAAGAATACCCAGGGCCGGCCGCTGGTCCTGGCCGAACAGGAGATCCTGCCGCACCGGATCGCGCCCGAGCCCGCCGATGCGCCTATCGTCTGGACCCCCTGGGCGCTGTCGGGCGTGGTCATCGGCCTGGGCCTGGCCTGGCTGGGCCGGCGCCGTCCGCGCCTGCTGGCCGCGATCGCGCTGCCGTTCTGGACCCTGTGCGGCATCCTGGCCGCGCTGATGCTGTTCATCTGGTTCGGCACCCAGCACACCTACGGCTGGGCCAACCAGAACCTGCTGTTGTTCAATCCGCTGTGCTGGCTGCTCTGGCTAGGCGGCTGGCGCGTCCTGCGCGGGCGCGAAGCCGGGCCATGGTTCGGCCGCATCCTGGCGGCGGTCGCGGCCTGCGCGGTGCTGGCGCTGTTCGCGCACTGGCTGCCGATGCAGCCGCAGCGCAACCTGCACTGGATCAGCCTGCTGCTGCCGCTGCACCTGGGCCTGCTGCTGGGCCTGCGCAAGCGTTGAGCGCGCGCGGCTTGCCGGCAACGCCGCGCACGGGCACGATGCGCGGCATGAAGGATCCCAACCTGCCCCAGTGCGTGATCAACTGCGCGGCCTACAGCCGCGAAGGCGTGCGGCGCGACATCAGCCTCGACCAGATCAGCGACGTGCTCGCGGTCGACGACGGCAGTTTCGTCTGGGTCGGCCTGTACGAGCCGGACGAGGGCATCCTGGAAAAGCTGCAGGAAGAGTTCTGCCTGCACGACCTGGCCATCGAAGACGCGCACAACGCGCACCAGCGGCCCAAGATCGAAAGCTACGGCAATTCGTTGTTCATCGTGGTGCACACCGCGCAGACCGTCGACAGCCATATCCGTTTCGGCGAGACCCATCTGTTCGTCGGCCCGCGCTACCTGGTCTCGGTGCGCCACGGCGCGTCCAGCAGCTACGCCGCCGCGCGCATGCGCCTGGAGCGCGAATCCGAGGATCTGCGCCACGGCCCGGCCTCGGCGCTGTACGTGGTGCTGGACATGGTGGTCGACAACTTCAGCCCGATCGTCGACGAGTTCAGCCAGGAGCTCAACGAGCTCGAAAAAGACGTCTTCGCCGAAGATTTCCGCAAGGGCACGGTCGAGAAGCTCTACGACCTCAAGCGCGAACTCACCCGCCTGCGCATGGCGGTATCGCCGTTGCAGGACATCCTCGGCCAGCTCGCGCGTTCGCGCAGCGCGCTGATCGACGAGGAGAGCCAGCTCTACTTCCGCGACGTGCTCGATCACGCCGTGCGCATCAACGAAACCACCGATACCCTGCGCGAGATGCTGACCGCGGCGATGAGCGTGAATCTGTCGCTGGTCACCATCCGCCAGGGCGAAGTGGTCAAGCGCCTGGCCGGCTGGGCCGCGCTGCTGGCCGCGCCGACCCTGATCGCGAGCTGGTACGGCATGAACTTCACCCACATGCCGGAACTCGCGGGCGAGCACAGCTATTGGATCGTGATCGGTGTGACCCTGGTGGTCTGCGTCGTACTGTTCGGTTTTCTGCGCCGGGCGAAGTGGCTGTAGCGCCGGCTGTCCGGGCCAACCGCAACACCGCTTTGGGGTAGGAGCGGCGCAAGCCGCGATCACGTAGTAGCCGAAGCCTCGCGATCGCGGCTTACGCCGCTCCCACAGCAGCTCGATGATTCCGCTGCGCAATCGCGGCTCGCGTCGCTGCCTGGCCGTAACCCCGGCATTCCACTGCGCGGTCGCGGCTTACGCCGCTCCTACCCCACAGCCCCGGCGCGGGCGATGCCTCGCGACGCGCCGATGAATAGCGGGACGCGGCCCCTTAGACCAAAGTACTAGCCTCGATGCCGCACCGCGCATTGACCCGCGCGGACGCAGGGGCGACGCTGCCGGAGTCCATTCGGAGGGTCGTCATGAAAGGTCTGTCCTGGCTCGGCTGGGGGCTGATGGCGGTGCTGGCGGCGTTCTGCCTCGGCACCGTGGCCCTGAACCGCGGCGAATCCATCAGCGCGATGTGGCTGGTGGTCGCGGCGGTATCCACGTTCACCATCGCTTACCGCTTCTACGGCCGCTACATCGCCCAGCGCGCGCTGATGGTCGATCCCTCGCGCGCGACCCCGGCCTGGCGCCGCAACGACGGTCTGGACTACGTGCCGACCGAGAAGA
This sequence comes from Lysobacter sp. Root76, assembly GCF_001428685.1. GTDB lineage: Bacteria > Pseudomonadota > Gammaproteobacteria > Xanthomonadales > Xanthomonadaceae > Lysobacter. The sequence continues at coordinate 653,318 of NZ_LMIK01000001.1, forward strand.
GCGTGGTGTTCGGCCACCACTTCGCGGCGATCGCGGGCGCCGGCCCGCTGGTCGGCCCGGTGCTGGCCGCGCAGATGGGCTACCTGCCCGGCACGCTGTGGATCCTGTTCGGCGTGGTTCTGGCCGGCGCGGTCCAGGACATGCTGGTGCTGTTCTTCTCCACCCGCCGCGACGGTCGTTCGCTGGGCGAGATGATCCGTGCCGAGATGGGGCCCGCGGCCGGCGTGATCTCGATGATCGGCATCCTGATGATCATGGTGATCCTGCTCGCGGTGCTGGCGCTGGTCGTGGTCAAGGCCCTGGCGGAAAGCCCCTGGGGCACTTTCACCGTCGCCATGACCATCCCGATCGCGATCTTGATGGGCGTGTACCTGCGCTACTTCCGTGCCGGCCGCATCCTCGAGGTCTCGATCATCGGCTTCGCCCTGTTGCTGCTCGCAATCTGGCTCGGCGGCCGGGTCGCCGCGGATCCGACCTGGAGCGCTGTCTTCCACCTCAAGGGCACGACCCTGGCCTGGCTGATGATCGGCTACGGCTTCATCGCCTCGGTGCTGCCGGTGTGGTTCCTGTTGGCGCCGCGCGATTACCTGTCGACCTTCCTCAAGATCGGCACCGTGCTGGTGCTGGCGCTGGCCATCGTGATCGCGGCGCCGCAGCTGCAGATGCCGGCGATGACCCAGTTCGTCGACGGTACCGGCCCGGTGTTCTCGGGCAAGCTGTTCCCGTTCCTGTTCATCACCATCGCCTGCGGCGCGGTCTCGGGCTTCCACTCGCTGATCTCCTCGGGCACCACGCCCAAGATGATCTCCAGCGAAGGCGACATCCGCCTGGTCGGCTACGGCGGCATGCTGATGGAGGCCTTCGTCGCGATCATGGCCCTGATCGCCGCCTGCGTGCTGCAGCCGGGCGTGTACTTCGCGATGAACGCGCCGGGCGCCCTGATCGGCACCACCGCCGAATCGGCCGCCCTCGCGATCTCCAACTGGGGTTTCGTGATCACCCCCGACGTGCTGACCGCGACCGCGAAGGAGATCGGCGAAACCACGATCCTCTCGCGCACCGGCGGCGCGCCGACCCTGGCGGTGGGCATGGCCCAGATCCTGCACGGGCTGATCCCGGGCGAAGGCATGATGGCGTTCTGGTACCACTACGCGATCCTGTTCGAAGCGCTGTTCATCCTGACCACGATCGACGCCGGCACCCGCGTGGCGCGCTTCATGATCCAGGAGCTGGTCGGCCTGGCCTATGCGCCGTTCCAGCGCACCGACAGCTGGGTCGCCAACATCGCCAGCACCCTGCTCGCGGTCTCGATGTGGGGCTATTTCCTGTACCAGGGCGTGGTCGATCCGCTCGGCGGCATCAACACGCTGTGGCCGCTGTTCGGCATCGCCAACCAGATGCTCGCCGGCCTGGCGCTGGTGTTCTGCTGCGTGGTCATGGTCAAGATGAAGCGCGAGAAGTACCTGTGGATCCCGCTGATTCCGACCGTGTGGCTGCTGATCTGCACCCTGACCGCGGGCTGGCAGAAGCTGTTCGATCCCAACCCGAAGATCGGTTTCATCGCCAATGCGCGCAAGTTCGCCGACGCCGCCGCGCGCGGCGAGGTGCTGGCGCCGGCGAAATCGGTCGAGGAGATGCAGCGGGTGGTGTTCAATAACTACCTCGACGCCGGCCTGACCGCGCTGTTCGTGGCGGTGGTGATCGCGACGGTGTTCTTCGGCCTGCGTGCCGCGTTCGCGGCGCGTCGCAACGCCGCGGCCACAGCGAGGGAGAGCGATTATGTCGCGCTCGAATCGCTGGCTCGCTGACGCCGGCTTGCTGGTCTGGTCGCTGCTGTCGCGCTGGTGGCGCACGGCAGCGCAGACCGCGCGCCTGGCGATCGGGATACCGGACTACGACTACTACGTCGAGCATATGCGCCGCGCCCACCCCGGGCTGGAGCCGATGTCACGCGACGCCTTCTTCCACGAACGGATGTTGGCGCGGTACGGGAAAGGCCGGTCGCGCTGCTGTTGAGGTGATCGCGCAGCAACGGAAAAGGCCGCCCCAGGGCGGCCTTTTCTTTGAGTTCGTATGCGATCCGCAGGACTCGCCGCAACCCTCTCCCGCATCGCGGGAGAGGGAGCCTGGCATCACTGGCCGATGTGCTGCTTCAACCAGCCGTTGACCGTGTCGTGCCAGAGCACGCTGTTCTGCGGCTTCAGCACCCAGTGGTTCTCGTCCGGGAAGTACAGGAACTTGGACTCGATGCCCTGGCGCTGCAGCGCGGTGAACGCGCCCAGGCCCTGCTCGACCGGGATGCGGAAATCGAGCTGGCCGTGCACCACCAGCATCGGCACGCGCCACTTGTCGACGTGGTTGACCGGGTTGAAACGCTCGTAGTTCTTCGGCACCGCGTAGGGCGTGCCGCCCTGCTCCCACTCGGTGAACCACAGCTCTTCGGTGGCGTAGCCCATCATGCGCTGGTCGAACACGCCGTCGTGGTTGACCAGGCACTTCCACGGCTGGTTCCAGTTGCCGGCGATCCAGTTGACCATGAAGCCGCCGTAGGACGCGCCCAGCGCGCAGGCCTTGTCGCCGTTGAGGAAAGCGTACTTCTTCTGCGCCGCGGCCCAGCCCTTCTGCAGGTCTTCCAGCGGGCGATCGCCCCAATGCTGGCTGATCGCGTCGGTGAAAGCCTGGCCGTAGCCGGTGGAGCCGTGGAAATCGATCATGACCACCGCGTAACCCTGGCCGGCGTAGGTCTGCGGATTCCAGCGGTAGCTCCAACCGTCGCCGAAGCTGCCCTGCGGACCGCCGTGGATCAGGAACGCGACCGGATAGCGCTGGCCCTCCTGGTAGTTCCAGGGCTTGACCACGTAGCCGCGCACGGTGTCGCCGTTCCAGCCCTTGAACTCGAACTGCTCGTAATCGCCGAAGGCCACGTCCTTGAGCATCTCGCCGGCGCTGGGCGTGATCGCGCGCTCCGGCGCGCCGTCGACGCCGCCGACGAAGATCTGGTCGCCGCTCTTGAGGCTGTTGCGGGTGAAGGCGAAGGTCGGGCCGCCGCGCACCAGCGAAGACACGCTGCCGCCGCCGATCAGGCGGGTCACGCTGCCGTCCTCGATACCGATGCCGAACACCGGCAGCTGGCCCATGTCCTGGGCGGTGGCGTAGATGGTCTTGCCGTCCTTGGACAGGACGATGTTCTCGGCCGAGCGGTCCCATTTCGGCGCGATCTCGCGGCGCTGACCGCCGCTCAGGTCCAGCGCGATCAGGCCGAAGCGGTCGGCCTCGAAGCCCGGACGCTTCATCGCGCGGTAGTACAGGGTGCTGCCGTCGGCGCTGAACACCGGTCCGGTGTCCCAGGCGGGATTGTCGGGCGTGAGGTTCTTCGCCGCGCCGGTGCCGTCGGCGTTGACGCGGTACAGGTCGAAGTTGGTCGACCAAGGTTCCTTGGCATCGGCCTGGCGCGCGCTCAGCACCAACGACTGGCCGTCCGGCGCCCAGGCGTATTCGGCGCTGTCGCCGAACGGACGCGAGGGCACGTCGCCGATGACGTCGGCACCGATCAGGGTCGCGCTGGCGATCGGCTTGATCGCACCCTGCTTGTTCGCCACCGGCAGCGTGGCCACGAACACGCGGTTCAGGCGGCCGTCGTTCCAGGCGTCCCAATGGCGCACGAACATGCGGTCGAAGACCACGCCGCTGGCCTTGTTGGCGGCGCGCTGGTCGAGGCGCTTCTTGCTGCAGCCCAGGTCGGCGGCGCAGTCAGCGAAGGTTTCGGCGCTGAACGCCACGCGCTTGCCATCGGGCGAGAGCTGGTAGCTGCCGACATCGGCTGCGAACGCGGTCAGCTGCTTGGGCGTGCCACCGCTGGCCGGAATCGCGTATAGCTGCTGGCTGCCGGATTTCGCACTGAGGAAGTACACGGTGTGGCCGTCGGGCGAGAAGCTCGGCGTGTTCACGCTCCAGCCGGCGGGCGTGAGCGGCTGCGGCGGCGCCGCGTCGCGCGCGAACAGGTCCTCGACGTACAGGCCGGTGCTGGACTTGTTGGCGGCGAAGTCGACCTTGCGCTTGGCGAACACCAGACGGCGGCCGTCCTCGGACACGGTCGGCGAGGACACCCGGTCCAGGGTGGCCAGATCGCGTATTTCAAAGCCGCGCTGAGCGGCGGTGGCGGGCAGCGCGGCCGCGATCAGCAGCGGCAGGACGGCGTGACGCAGGTTCATGGGAACTCCGGGCGGGGCCAAAACGCCGATGGTAGGGGTCCGGGCCGGGGGCCGCAAAGGCCGCAGCCGGGTCGGGGCGGGTCCGGCCGGCCCCGCCCGCGCCGCTATACTCCATCGATTGTCCCGAATGCCCCTCCCTACGGAGCCCGTTGTGACCGTACCCGCAACCGCACCTCCGCCGGTCCACGGCGAGTTCTTCGGCCATCCCAAAGGCCTGTACGTCTGCTTCTTCACCGAAATGTGGGAGCGCTTCTCGTTCTACGGAATGAAGGCGCTGCTGTTGCTGTACCTGCTGAAGTACCACCGATTCACCGACGACGACGGCTACGACCTGCTCGGCGCCTACGGCGGCCTGGTCTATGCCATGCCGGTGATCGGCGGCCTGCTGGCCGACCGCTACCTGGGCATGCGCAAGGCGGTGGTGCTGGGCGGCGTGCTGCTGGTCCTGGGCCACCTGGGCATGGCCTACGAGGGCCACGCGGCCACCGTCGTCAACGGCGTGGTCCACCGCGACCAGGGCGCGCTGCAGGTGTTCTACCTGTCGCTGGCGCTGATCATCATGGGCGTGGGCTTCCTCAAGCCGAACATCTCGACCATCGTCGGCAAGCTGTACCCGGAAAACGATCCGCGCCGCGATTCGGGCTTCACCCTGTTCTACGCCGGCATCAACATCGGCGCGCTGTTCGCCAGCCTGATCTGCGCCTTCCTGGGCGAGACCTACGGCTGGAAGTACGGCTTCGGCGCCGCCGGCGTCGGCATGGTCGCCGGCCTGATCATGTTCATCTGGGGCCAGAAGTACCTCTACGGCCACGCCGAACCGAACAACCCGGCGCTGCTGCGCGAGCGCGTCGCCGGCCTGGCGCGCGAGTGGTGGATCTACCTGGGCGCCATCGGCGGCGTGGCGGTGGTGTGGCAGCTGATCCAGCGCACCTGGACCGTGCACGGCGCCATGCATCTGATCGCGGCCGGATTCCTGGCCTGGTTCATCTGGTTCCTGGTCGCCAAGTGCAACAAGGTCCAGCGTGAACAGATGATCTCGCTGGTGCTGATGATCGTCGGCGTGCTGATCTTCTTCACCCTGTACGAGCAGACCTACGGCAGCTGGATCACGTTCACCGACCGTCTGCTGACCAAGGACCTGTTCCCCAGCCTCAGCAACGTGAGCACCAGCACGCTGCCGTGGTCGCTGTTCCTGCTCGCGGCCAGCCCGTTCCTGATGATCGTGGCCCTGAAGGCCAGCGACAATAACAACGCCGGCTTGGCCAAGGGCATGGTGGCGCTGCTGACGCTGGGCCTGGGCGTGGCCTGCTTCCACGACGTGGTGCTGGTCCCGCAAACCGCGGGCTCGCTGACCTTCCTGGGCGCGTTCTTCATCGTCGTGCTCTCGCCGATCTTCGCCTGGCTGTGGCCGTGGCTGGAAAATCGCGGGCTCAACCCGAGCAAACCGGCCAAGATGGCGATCGGCCTGATCGTCGCCGGCCTGGCCTTCGTGCCGCTGATGCTGGCCGCGCAAGCCACCGCCGGCGGCGCCATGGCCAGCGTGTGGTGGCTGGTGCTGGCCTACTTTGTGCTGGAAGTCGGCGAGATGTGCCTGTCGCCGATCGGCTTGTCCGCGGTCACCCAGCTGTCGGTGGCGCGCGTGGTCGGCCTGATGATGGGCGGCTTCTGGCTCGCGACCGCGTACTCGGAAGTGCTGGCCGCGCAGTTCGGCAAGCTGGCCTCGCTGGACCTGCCGGAAGGCGCCGCGGTCGACTTCGCCACTGCGAGCGCCAAGTACGGCGACCTGTTCCAGCTGATGATGTGGATCGGCATCGGCTCGGGCGTGCTGTACTTCGTGATCTCGCCGCTGCTGCGCAAGTGGATGCATGGGGTGAAGTAAGGGCCCGGCCTTCCGCGCAGGATCCAAAGAAAAACGGCGCCTCGCGGCGCCGTTTTTTTGTGGCGGATCGCTGCAGCCGGACTCGAAGCGAACCCGACTTTCGGCCCGGCCGCTTACTTCCCCGCAGCGGGCTTCGCCGCCGCAGGCGCGGTCGCGACCTGGCCGCCGAGGCTGCGCGCCAGGAACGCCAGCAGCTTGGTGTAGTACTCGCGCTGATGGGCAGCGGTGTAGAAGCCGTGGCCTTCGGTGTCGTAGTACAGCGTTTCCACCGGCGTACCGGCCTTGCGTAGCGCCTGCTCCATCATCTTGCTGTGCGAGATCGGCGCGCGCTCGTCCTCGCCGCCCGCGGCCAGAAACACCGGTACCTTGATCCGGTCGGCCATGCGCGTGGGCGACACCGCGCCGAGTTCCTCGCGGCTGCCGATCCACTCGCGCAAGTAGGTTTCGCCCGAACCGCGACGCTGGATATCGCCGGTGTTGTGCATGCTGGGCAGGTCGTAGACGCCGACGTAGCCGGCCGCGCACTTGTACAGGGTCGGCTCCTTGGCCGCACCCATCAAGGCCGCATAGGCACCGTAGCTGGCACCGTAGATGCAGATGCGGCCGCTGTCGGCGACGCCCTGCTGGATCGCCCAACGGGTCGCGTCGGTGACATCGTCCTGCATCTTGCCGCCCCACTCGCGCGCGCCGGCGTGGACGAAGGCGCGGCCATACCCGCCCGAACCGCGGAAATCGACCTGCAGCACCGCATAGCCGGCGGCGGCCAGCATCTGCGCTTCCTCGTCGAAGCCCCACGGATCCTGGATGCCATACGGTCCGCCATGGGGCATTACCACCATCGGCAGATTCTTGCCGCTGCTGCTCTTGGGAATGCTCAAGTAACCCTGCAATGCCAGGCCATCGCGCGCCTTGAGCGATATGCTGCGCTTCTCCGCCATTTCCGCCGGATCGAACCAGTCGCGCCGGCTGAGCAGGTGCTCGGCCCTCTTCGCGGTGGTGTCGAACAAAAAGAAGTCGCCGGGATTGTTGCCGCCGGACACTTCGACCAGGGCCAGGCGCTGATCGCTGGTGCGCGAGGTGATGCGCACCGGATCGCCGCCGAACGCAGATTCCAGACTCTTGTACAGGCGCGATTCCGGCGCGGCGGTATCGAAGAACTTGGTGATGCGCTTGCCGTCGACGAAGAACGCGCCGACCGGCGTCGCCGAATTGCTGCGGTAAATGAAACCGGCCGGATCGACCTTGGCATCCTGTAGCAAATCGGTGCGCTTCTGGGTAGCGATGTCGTAGGCGACGATCGCGTCCGGCCCATTCTTGCGCTCAGCCTGGAAGTAGGCCGTCTTGTCGTCGGCAGAGAAACCGATCGGGTATTCGATGCCTTCGCCGGTGTTCTCGGCGCTGATCATCTCCCATTCCGCACTCTCGCTCTTGCGGTAGTAGAGCTTGCGGATACGGTCGATGCCGAAACCGCTGGCGAAACGCACCAGTCCCTGGTTGTCGGTGATGAAATCGGCGTTGCGCACCGGCGCGCGCGCGAGAGGCAAGCGGCGGCCGGTGTAGACGTCCATCTTTTCGACCCGGGTATAGGGATCGTCGGCGAACGGCTGCACCGAGATGATGATGTTCTTGTCGTCGTTCGGCAGGTCGTCGACCACGAAAGCTGCGATCTGCTCGACCTTCTTGGGCTGGATCTTGGTGCCGAGCCCTGCACCCTGCACGCTCTGGCCCACCAGCAAGCCCGGCTGGGTGCCGTCTGCATTGATCGCGTAAAGGTTGCCGTCGAGCCGCGGCTGATCGAGCGCACCGATCTTGCGCGCCATGCTGATCACCACGCGATCCGGATTGACCCACCAGAAATCGTCGACGTGCGTGTTCTTTTCAAGACGGAAGTTCGCCGTGACCTTATTGTCGGCCCGGCGCAGGATCACCAGCGCGGTCTTGTCCTCGAACGGAACGGTCGCGGCCAGGTAATCGCCGTTGGGCGAAATCTTGACGTCGTTGAACTGATCCTTCTTGATGTAGGCATCGACATTGACCGCCGACGCCATCGGCGCCGCAATCAGGCCGGCGCACAGCGCGGCCGCACTCAACCACTGCTTCATTTCCTAACTCCCCTGATTTCTATGTACCTGTAGGCACGCCCTGCGGAAAACGACTGCGGCCACCCGGATGGGTGGCCGCAGATGCAACGGACGAACGCGCGCGAAGGGCTCAATTGGCCTTCGACGCGCCCCCGACCTTGACCTTGCCGCCGATATGGCGGTCGAAGAAGTTCAGCATCTCAGTGTACAGACGCTGGTTGTTCTCTTCCTTATAGAAACCGTGCATTTCGCCGGACTGGATGATCATGCCTTCCGGCGGATTGCCGGCCGCGATCAGCGCCTTGTTCATCGACTCGGTGTTTTCCGGCGGGCAGCGCGGATCGCGCGCGCCGGCGGCGAGGTAGACCGGAATCTTGAACTTGTCGGCGTGCTTGACCGGCGACATCGCGTCCTGCTCGGCCTTGGTCTTGCCGAAAGCACGGGCCATGTAGCGACGGCCGCTTTCGCGGTCGGAGGTATCGCTCTTGGTCAGCTGCACGTCGATGTCGTAGGCGCCGACGTAACCGAACGAGCACTTGAACAGCGTCTGGTCGATGGTCGGCGCCATCAGCGAGGCGTAGCCGCCGAAGCTGCCGCCGTAGATGCAGACGCGGTCGCCGTCGGCGTAACCCTGGTTGATGGTCCACTTCGTGGCGTCGATGATGTCGTTCATGATGCCGGTGGCCCAGGTGCCGTAGCCCATGTCCTGGAAGCCCTTGCCGAAGCCGCCCGAGCCGCGGTAATTGATCTGCATCACCAGGTAGCCGCGGCTGGCGAGCATCTGGGTTTCCCAATTGAACGCCCAGTCGTCGCGCGGGCCCATCGGGCCGCCGTGCACGTTGACGATCATCGGCAGGTTCTTGCCGTCGGAACCGTTCGGGATGGTCAGGTAGCCATGGATCTTGAGGCCGTCGCGGGTGGTCATCGAGAACGGCTTGACGCTCGCCATCTTCTTCGGGTCCAGCCACTTGCGGCCCTGCATCAGGAAGCGCGCCTTGCCGGTGTCGCGGTCGTACAGATAGAGCTCGCCCGGGTTCTTGTCGCTGACCACCGAGACCACGATCTTCTTGCCGTCCTTGGTCGCGCTGGAGAAACGCACCAGCTGGCCCGGGAACGCGCCGGCGAGCGAGGCGTAGATCTCGGCGTCGGGATGCTTTTCATCGACCATGGTCACGCGCGGCGCGCCGGCCTCGGTGATCACGCCGAGGATGGTGTCGCCGTCGGCCGAAGTGATGTAGCCGGCCGGGTCGGAGACCGCGTCTTCGAACAGGCTATTGAAGACGCCGGTGGCTGGGTCGATGGTGCCCAGGGCTTCGGGCTTCTTGCCGTCGCTCTGGTTGGCGTAGATCAGGCCGTCGGTGGAGGTGCCGATCACGCTCAGGTGCTTGCCCGAGCTCTTGGAACTGTTGATCAAGGTCCACTTGCCGTCGTCGCCGCGGCGGTAGAGCTCGTTCTGGCTGTCGAAATTGCCCTGGGCGTCTTCGTCGTCGTAGCAGATGGCGAAGCGCGGCGCCTTGGCGGCATCCAGCGCGATCTCGCAATTCTCGCGCGGCGCGCGCGCCAGCGACTTGCGGCGGCCGGTCAGGGTGTCGAACAGTACCAGTTCGGTGCCCGAGCCTTCGCTGGAACGCGGCGAGGTCACCGCCATGATCACATTGACGTCGTCGTCGCGCAGCGTGTCCAGCAACTGGAAGCGCTCGTTACCGACCTGCTTGCCGCGCTGGGTGGCGTCGCGGGTGCCGTAGAACACCAGCGGTCGCGGCTGGGTGCCGTCGGCGTTGACGCCGTACCACTCGCCGGTACCGAAGGGCTGGGCATAGCGGCCGAGCTTCTTGACCGAATTGAAGATCAGACGCTCGGGACTGACCCATTCGAACTGACCCACGCTCTTCTCGTCCGGCAGCTGATTGACCTTGACCACGCTCAGGTCCTTGGTGCGCAGCACGGTCAGGACGTCCTGGTCGCCGCGGTCGACGGTCAGCGCCAGATACTCGCCGCTGGGCGAGATCTTGGCGCCGCTGTAGGTCGGATGGCGGACGAAGTCGGCGATCGAGGGCGCGCCGGACGGCGCATCGGCGGCTTGCGCAGAGGCCGCGCACAGCGCCAGGCCCAGCACCGCGAGGTGCAGCTTTTTCATTTCGGTTATCCCCTAAAACGACGCGAAAAAACGGCTCGCGCCTAGCCTACCGCATCCAACGCGCTTGGGCACCCGGCCCCCTACCCCAAGCGCGCCGACACGGAGACTTTGCCTAATCTGTCGCCAGAGTACGGTCCAGGGCCGCGCGCCAGTCCGGCAGGTCCAGACCGTAATCGCGGCGCAGGCGCGTGGTGTCCAGCACCGAATAGGCCGGACGCCGGGCACGCGTGGGGTAGTCGGCGGTGGCGATCGGATGCACGCTCGGCCGGCGTGCGATCAGGCCGCGCTCGAAAGCGCTTTCGAAGATCGCCTCGGCGAAGCCGTGCCAAGTGGTTTCGCCGCCCGCGACGAGATGCCGTATGCCGGACTCGGCCACGCCCTGGCGCAGGATCTGCGCGCTGACGTCTGCGATCAGCCAGGCCGGCGTCGGCGATCCGATCTGGTCGGCGACCACGCGCAGTTCGTCGCGCTCGGCGCCGACCCGCAGCATGGTGCGCAGGAAATTGGCGCCGTGGGTGGCGTAGACCCAGGCCGTGCGCAGGATCAGATGACGCGTGCCGCTGACCGTGATTTCGCGCTCGCCGGCGAGCTTGCTGGCGCCGTACACGCCCAGCGGCGCGGTGGCGTCGTCTTCGCGATAAGGGCGCGTGCCGCTGCCGTCGAACACATAGTCCGTCGAGTAATGCAGCAGCGGCGCGCCGCGCATCGCGCAGGCCCGCGCGATGCGCCCCGGCGCCTCGGCGTTGATGCGAAACGCCAGCTCGGGTTCGTCCTCGGCACGGTCGACTGCGGTATGCGCGGTCGCATTGACCACGATGTCGGGCGCGACCCGCTGGAACAACGGCGCGATCGCGTCGAGTTCGGCCAGGTCCAAGGCCTCGCAGCGGCCGCCGTCGGGCAGCTCGCCGCTGCGCGTGGTGACCACGACCTCGCCCAACGGGGCCAGGCTGCGCCGCAGTTCCTGGCCGACCTGGCCGTTGCCGCCCAGCAGCAGGATCTTCATGCGGAATAGACAGGCAGGCGGTCCGCCGGGACCTCGGCCAGCAAGGGCGCGCGCGCGTCCTTGTCCGACAGGCTCGGCTCGCTGATCGGCCAGTCGATCGCCAGCGCCGGGTCGTCCCAGCGGATGCCGGCGTCGGCCTTGGCATCGTAGGTCGCGGTGCACAGGTAGGTGAACACCGCGCGCTCGCTGAGCACGGCGAAACCGTGGGCGAAGCCTTCCGGTATCCAGAAGTGGCGCTTGTTCTCGGCGCTCAGCAGCACCGCGGCCCAACGGCCGTAGTGCGGCGAGCCGCGGCGGATGTCGACCGCGACGTCCCAGACTTCGCCTTCGATCACCGACACGTACTTGCCCTGCGGATTGGGCCACTGGTAGTGCAGGCCGCGCAGCACGCCGCGCGCCGACGAGGACATGTTGCCCTGGACGAAGTTCGGCGACAGACCGTGCTCGGCGAGCTTGTCGCGGTTGAACGATTCGAAGAAATAGCCGCGCGCGTCGCCGAACACCTGCGGTTCGATGACCACGCAGCCCGGCAGATCGGTTTCGATCACTTTCACGGCACGAACCCCCGCTTGGCCAGGCCCAGCAGATATTGGCCGTAGCCGTTCTTGGCCAGCGGCGCGGCCAGTTCGATCAGGCGGTCGCCGTCGATCCAGCCGTTGTTCCAGGCGATCTCCTCGGGACAGCAGATGCGCAGCCCCTGGCGCGCTTCGATGGTCTCGATGAAGTTGGACGCTTCCAGCAGCGACTGGTGGGTACCGGTGTCGAGCCAGGCATAACCGCGGCCGAGCTGCTCCAGATGCAAGGAGCCTTCTTCGAGATAGCGGCGGTTGAGATCGGTGATTTCCAGCTCGCCGCGCGGCGAAGGCTTGAGATCGGCGGCGAAGTCGCTGGCGCGGCCATCGTAGAAGTACAGGCCGGTCACCGCATAGTTGGAACGCGGCTGCTCCGGCTTTTCTTCCAAGCCGATCACCCGGCCCTCGCCATCGAACTCGGCCACGCCGTAGCGCTCCGGATCGTTGACCCAGTAGCCGAATACGGTTGCGCCCTGTTCGCGCTGGTCGGCGCGCTTGAGCATCGCGGTCAGGCCCGGGCCGTGGAAGATGTTGTCGCCCAGGACCAGACAGCTGGGACCGCCGGCCAGGAACTCGCGGCCGATCAGGAACGCCTGCGCCAGGCCGTCGGGGCTGGGCTGCGCGGCGTATTCGATGTTCATGCCCCAGCGCGAACCGTCGCCGAGCAAGTGGCGGAACAGCGCCTGCTCGTGCGGGGTGTTGATGATCAGCACGTCGCGAATGCCCGCCAGCATCAGCACGCTGAGCGGGTAATAGATCATCGGCTTGTCGTACACCGGCAGCAGCTGCTTGCTGATCGCCTGGGTGATCGGATACAGCCGGGTGCCGGAGCCGCCGGCGAGGATGATGCCCTTACGATTCATGGTCGTCCTCAAGCCTGGCCGATGCGTTCGAGTCGGTAGCTGCCGTCGAGCACGCGCTGCACCCACGGCTGCTGCTCGAGGTACCAGTCGACGGTGCGCGCCATGCCCTCCTCGAAGGTCACGGTCGGCGCCCAGCCCAGTTCGCCCTGCAGCTTGGAAGCGTCGATCGCGTAGCGGCGGTCGTGACCCGGGCGATCCTTGACGTAGGTGATCAGCGACTCGCGCTTGCGGCCGTCGGCGAGCGGGCGACGCTGGTCGAGCAAGGCGCAGACGGTCTTGACCACGACGATGTTCTGGCGCTCGGCGTCGCCGCCGACGTTGTAGGTCTCGCCCAGGCGACCGGCTTCGAGCACGCGCCGGATCGCGGCGCAGTGGTCGCCGACGTACAGCCAGTCGCGCACGTTGAGGCCGTCGCCATAGACCGGCAGCGGCTCGCCGGCCAGCGCCTTGGCGATGATCAGCGGAATGAGCTTTTCCGGGAACTGGTACGGACCGTAGTTGTTCGAGCAGTTGGTGGTCAGCACCGGCAGGCCGTAGGTGTGGTGGAAGGCCCGCACCAGATGATCGGACGCGGCCTTGGACGCCGAGTACGGCGAATTCGGCGCGTAAGGCGTGGTCTCGGTGAATTTGCCGGTATCGCCGAGGGTGCCGTACACCTCGTCGGTGGACACGTGCAGGAAACGGAACGCGTCGCGGCCCGGCGCATCCAGCGATTTCCAGTAGTCGCGGCTCTGCTCCAGCAGGCTCAGGGTGCCGACCACGTTGGTATGCACGAACGCGGCCGGGCCGTCGATCGAACGATCGACGTGGCTCTCGGCGGCGAAGTTGATCACTGCGTCGGGACGGTGCTCGCGCAGCAGGCGTGCGACCAGTTCGGCATCGCCGATGTCGCCCTGCACGAACACATGGCGCTCGTCGCCGTCCAGCGGGCCCAGAGTGTCGAGGTTGCCCGCATAGGTCAGCGCGTCCAGGTTCACGACCTTGACGCCGCGCTGCACCGCTTCGAGTACGAAATTACCGCCAATGAACCCGGCGCCGCCGGTCACCAACCAAGTAGACACTCAACCACTCCCTGCTCAAGAAAATTAGACCGTACGTCCCCGCCGTGACCGGCCCACCCCTATGGCGCGGACCGGGCCGGATCGGAAACCGCCGGAACGATACGGCAGGCGACCTGAAAGGACCCATCACACCGGTGAGCAGCCGGGGTCCGGCAGCGCCCGAGTCATGCAAGCGAATGATTCTAATACTTTCTTTTTACGGCCGATGCCGCGCAGGGCCGGCCTGGGCGCCGTTTCGGCGCGCGCCCCGCGGGCCGGCCAGCGGGCTCGTTCAGGCATCGCCACGGGGGCAAAGCCTTGCGCGGCAAGGCCCGGGGACGAGGATCCGGCAGCCAGGGACGGGCCTGCCTGAACGAAGGACTCGGACACCCATGCACGCTGCGGGTACGCGAATTCAGGCGCCAACCCACGGAAAATATGGCGATTCGGTGCTGAAGCTGTGGCCTGGGCCCCTGCCCGCCGACGGAATGCAGGCTTTGCGACGGCGCTCGCGTTTCCGGGGCCGACGATTCGGCGGGATGCGCTGCCGCCGCAGCGGGCAGCGCTCAGTCGGCGTCCGTACCGGCCTCGACCGCCGCCCGCACAGCCTCGGTGTCCTGCCCCAGCATCGGCGCGGCGAACGGCGCCGGCCCCGGCGTGCGGCCGAACTTGATCGACTGCGCGACCGCGCGGTAGCGGCCGACGCGCGGGTGCTCGATGGTGCCGACGATGCCCTCGGCCAGCACCTGCGGATGCTCGAACATGTCTTCGATGCGGCGCGCCGCCGCGCACGGCACCTCATCGCCGAACAGCGTCTCCCATTCCATCGCCCCGCGCTGCGCCAGTGCTTCGTGCAGGCGCGGCACGATCTCGGCCGCATGTTCGGCGCGTTTGCGCACGCTGTCGTAGCGCGCCTGCGCCGCAAAGTCGTCCAGCCCGGTCTTCTCGCATAGCGCCTTCCAGAAGCGCGGGGTGTTGGCGGAGATGTAGATGTGGCCGTCGCGGGTGGGATGAATGCCGGTGACGCCGCCGGAACGCATGTCGCGACCGATGTCCAGGGACTCGCCCTCGGCCCAGATCATCCGTGCCGACTGCATGGTCAGGGCGCTGCGCAGCAAGGACACGCCGACGAACTGGCCCTGACCGCTGCGCTCGCGCTCGAACAGCGCCGAGGATACGCCGGCGGCCAGCAAGGCCGCGGTGTAGTAGTCGACGACCGAGCCGTAGATGATTTCCGGCGGCCCGCCGCGCCGGCCTTGCAGCGCGCACATGCCGGTCATGGTCTGCAGCACCTGGTCGTAGCCGGCCTTGTCCTTCATCGGACCGGTCTCGCCATAGCCGGTCACCGCGCAATAGATCAGGCGCGGATTGATCAGGCTCAGGCGCTCGAAATCGATCCCCAGCCGCTGCGGCACGCTCGGGCGGAAGTTATGCACCAGCACGTCGGCGTCGCGCACCAGCTTGAGCAGGACGGCATGGTCGGCAGCCTGCTTGAGGTCGAGCACGATGCCGCGCTTGCTGCGGTTCACGCCGAGAAAGGCGCGGCTTTCGCTGGGCAGCGTCGACGGGTACTGGCGCAGGTTGTCGCCGTCGGGCGGCTCGATCTTGATCACGTCCGCACCCTGGTCGGCCAACAAGGCGCAACCGTAGGGACCGGCGATATAGGCGCTCAGGTCGAGCACGCGCACGCCGGCGAGCGGACCGGACGGATTGGCGCGCGCGGCGCCCGGATCAGGTGGGAATGCGTCCATACGCTGCGTATCCATGAAACTCCTGACGTGGTGCCCGATGCACTTTGCGCCTTGGGCGCGAACCGAACCAGACAGGCCGCATATGTTCTGGCGCCACAAAATCTTGCTTGGCGATTCGCGCGCCTGCGCTCATGGCGTCGGCTCCGGCGCCAGCGACATCCAGGTCAGCCGCCAGGCGCCGTCGACGCGGCCGCCGGCGCGGTAATAAGGCGCGAACACCAGCGGCGAGCGGTAGCCCAGGCGCAGCTCGATGGTCGGCTCGCCGTCCCTGTCCTGCGCCGGCAACAGCCAGTTCTCCTCCGGCGTCGAGGGCAGCCGCAGCGTTTCCTCGGTCTTGAAGCCGTCGATCAAGCCGGATGCGTAGACCAGCGGTCCGCGGCTGATGCCCAGGTATTCGAAATGCAGCACTTCCTGGCGCACCGGGCTGCCGTCGGGCGCGCGCGATTCCTGCACGTTGCGGTTGATCGCGCGATGACTGCGCGGCGCCATCGGAAAATGCAGGCTCACCACGTCGCCGTCGCGCCAGACGCGGTCGAGCACGGCATAGGCGCCCTGCTCGACCGCGGCGCTGGCCGTTTCGCCGTCGACGCGCACGGTCGCGCCTTCGGCCCAGGACGGCACACGCAACTTCAAAGTGAACTGCGCCTCGCGCTCGACGCTGACGCGCAGCTGCACGTCGCCCTCGAACGGGTAGCCGGTCGCCTGCTCCAGGCGCACGCGGCCCGCCGGGCCCAGCTCGATCTCGGCCCGGCCCGGCCCGTACAGATTCACCGCGAGGGTGGCCTCGTCGATGCGCGCATAGGCGATCGCCGGCAGTTCCTCCAGCGCCATCGCGCCGCTGGACTTGCAGCAGCGCCAATAGGTGGTATGCACGCGGCGCCCGTTCGGGTACACGTAATAGCACCAGTCCTCGCCGTTGGGCGCCTGCGCGCCGAGCAGGTCGTTATAGGCCGAACGCTCGATCTCCTCGGCGTAGCGCGGGTCGCCGTCGATCGCGAGCAGCTCGCGGTTCAACTGAATCCAGGCCAGGGTCGAACAGGTCTCGACGTAGCCGTGCGGACTGAATGCGCCCGGCGCGTTGAACACTTCGCGCGAGCGATGCGCGACGCCGCCCCAGGGACCGCCGCCCAGAGTCAGATGCTGTTCGCGGATGCTGCGCCACAGGCGCTCGACCGCTTCGCGATAGGCGGAAATGCCGGTGGCGCGATGCAGCTTGGCCAGGCCGACCAGGTTCCAGGCCAGCTGATAGGCCTTGCCGGTCGCGATCTCGGCCGCATCGGCGCCGGCCAGGGCACGGCTGAGCAGTGCCAGTTGCGGATGCCGGTCGGCCTGCTCCAGCACCGTCGTCGCCAGGTCTAGATAGCGGCGCTCGCCGGTCGCGAAGTAGAGCTCGGTGGCGGGGTCCATCAGCACCGTCGCCGACATGCCGTGGTGGTTGCCCAGTTCGGTGATGTCGATGCCGCCCTCGCCCAGCGTGCGCGCGCACAAGTCGCCGATGCGGCGCGCGGCCTCCAGATAACGCGCCTCCGGGAAATGGCGGTTGATTTCCAGCAGCCCCAGGATCAGATAAGCGTGGGTCCAGATGTCCCAGGTGCGAACGCTGGGCGCGCCGTCCCAGCTGATCGGCTTGGGCGGCTGCTTGCGCATGAAGCGTCGCTCGGGCGCATAGGTGCCGAGATAGCCATCGGCCTCCTGGCTCGCGACCAGGAAATCGGCCACGCGCCGCAGCCGCGCCAGCAGGTCGGCATCGCCAGAGCGCGCCGCGGCCTTGGCGGCGGCGACCATCCACTTGCCCGCGTGTTCGCCGTACCAGTCGCCTTCGCGGTTCTGCGCGCGCAGCTCCGGGGCGAAGATCGCGATCGCGGGGCTATGTTCGTCGACGATGAAACGCGACAGGCGCCCGGCGAGGTTGGCGTCGAGCGCGTCGCCGAGCAAGCCGTCGAGGTGGACGGCGATCGCCGCGTTGCTGGCGGGAATCCGGCTCATCGCGTCAGGCCGCATCGACGACGCAGCGGAAACCGATGCAGCCCGAGCGGTCCTTGCTCGGCGCCATCAACAGATATTTTCCGTGCTGGTCCAGCCGGTGCGCTTGCGGGAAATACCAATGCGAGGTCTGCGGCTGGTAGGAGCTGCCGCCGCGCAGGATCGCCGCGCGCGTGTGTTCGTCCTGGTACTCGTCGGTCCATTGCCAGACGTTGCCGACCAGGTCGAGCACGCCGAAAGGACTGGCCCCGGCCGGATGCGCGTCGACATCGTCGGGCGCACGCAGATGTCGGCCGCGGTTCGTAGCAGGCACCGCATCCTCGCGCCAGGCATCGCCCCAGGGGTAGCGACGGCCGTCGCCGCCCTGCGCTGCGTACTGCCACTCCCATTCGTGCGGCAGGCGTTTGCCGGCCCAGTGCGCGTAGGCGCGTGCGTCTTCGAGCCCGACCCAGGTCACCGGCTTGCGTTCCCAGCCCGGCGGCGGCGCACCGTCGATCCAGTCGCGCAGGTAATTGTGGGAATCGCGCGGGCGATAGCCGCTGGCCTCGACGAAGCGCCGGTATTCAGCGTTGGTCACCGGCGTGCGGTCGATATGGAACGGCCGCATGCGCATGCGCTGACGATGACCGCGACGCGCGCTGGACTCCCAGGGGTATTGCACGTCCACGCCTTCCCAGGTCTGGCCCTCGATCTCGACGCCGCCGACCACGAAGTCGAAGTCGCCGGCGGGGATCGCGATCATGCCCGGCGGCGGCGTCTGCGCCGGCGCGGTCGACTCGATCGGCACCAGCACCTGAGCCAACGCGCGCCACTGGTTCGAATAGTCGCGCAAGGGCGTGGCCGCGCGTTCGGCCATGCCGGCGAGGAAGGCGCCGAGCCCCTCGACTTCGGCACCGGGCGCCAGCGCCGCGACCGCACCGAAGCCGCGGCCTTCGATCGCGAACTCGAACACGGCGCGGCCGCCATCGATCCGCGGCGCCAGAGCGACACCGTTCCAGGCATCGTAGTAACGCGTTCCTTCGATGTGCGGCACCGCCAACTGCTCGCCCGCGACTTCGTACTCGTTACGGTTGACCAGCGTCCACAGGGTCACGCCGTCGCGCGGGAAGCGGCTGGCGAACACGCCTGCCTGCAAGGTGCGCTCGTACGGGCGCCAGTCCAGGCTGACCATGCAGTCGGCGAAGCGGCGCTCGATCGCGGCGATGCCGCGCAATGCCTCGGCGTCGCGCGGGGTGAGCTGGTTCCACAGGCCCCAGATGTTTTCCCAGGCGTTGTAACCCACGCCGTTGAAGAAGATGTATTGCAGGTCGTGGTTGCGGTCGCGGCCCCAGCGGTTCTCGTAGTTGATCATGTGGCGCGGTTCCAGCCACTTGAACTTGGCCACCGGCGGCACGACTTCGTTCGGCGCCTTCTTGCCCCAGCTCTGCACGTTCCAGATCAACGCCTCCTCGGCGCTGATGGTCGATTCCGGTTGCAGTACCACGGGGTGACCGAGCGCATCGCAGGCGTCGAAGAAGGCGCGCGGCACGCCGTTGTAGGTGTCGCCGTTGATGCCGTCGGCGCCGACCGCCTTGACCAGCTCGGCCATCGACTCCCAGTCGTTGCGGCCGTCGTCGCGGGTGCCGTTGTCCCAGGGCATGGTCGGCAGCAGCACGCGCACGCCATGGCGATGGAATTCGGCGATGGCGCCGCGCAGGCCCTCGATGCCGCCCGGCAGGTCGCCGGCCAGGTCGAACTGGTTGCGATCGTCGACGCCGATGTTCGGATACACGTGCCAGATCAGCACGCTGTCGATGCCGCCGTAGCGGCGCTTGAGGTCGTCGAGGTAACGCTCGACGGTATAGCGGCCTTCGACCGGATCGTAGAAGTAGCGGTCCTCGGCCATCATCTGGGCATGGACGAAGTTGCGCTGGGCCCATTGCAGCTCGGGGCGGCGGTAATTGGCGTCGTCGTAGCCGATCCGGGTCAGGTGCTCGCGGCGCCAGTCGATCAGCTCGGCGATCCAGTCGTCGACCGAGCCGTCGACATCCATCTTCCAATGCCCGATCTCGGCGAATGGCCAGCCCGGCGCCTTGCCCGGCAGCGGCAGGTAGCGCTGGGTGGTGACGTGCGAGAACTTGTACTCGCTGCGCACCGGGCGGCGCTCGTCGCTGTCTGTGCCGTTGGGGTCGGATGCGGGTTGGTCGGGGCTGGGATTCATCGGTTCGGGCGGCATCGAAAGAACGGAAAGGGGGACGATACGAATCGGGATCAGGGCGGCGCGGCGGCAGCTGCCGGCACCGCCTGTTCGCCTGCGAGCAAGGCATCGACCTCGGCGCGCGCGGGCACGCTGGATTGTGCGCCCGCGCGCGTGCAGGCGAGCGCCGACGCTGCGCTGGCCCGGCGCAGCGCGGCGGCGTAGTCCTCGCCCGCGGCCAGCGCCGCTGCCAGTGTGCCGCAGAACGTGTCGCCGGCGGCGGTCGTATCCACCGCCGCGACCGGGTACGCAGCCTGATGCAGAAACTCGCCGCCGACACGCGCGCAGCAGCCGCGCGCGCCCAGGGTGACGATCACGCACGGTATGTCCAGGCGCGCCAGCGCGGCTTCCAGATCGCCGCGCACGCCGGTGATCGCAGCGAGTTCGCCTTCGTTGACCACCAGTACGTCGACCGCTTGCAGAAGACCGGGAGGCAGGGCGCCGGCAGGCGCCGCGTTCAAGATCACCGTCGTCCCGGCGGCACGCGCGGCCCGAGCCCAGGCTTCGACCGTCGCCAGCGGCGTTTCCAACTGCAGCAGCAGGTGGCTGACCCCACCCAGGTTCGGCAGGTGCTCGGGACGCAGCGCGGCGTTCGCACCCGGCGCCACGGTGATCGCGTTCTCGGCGTCGTCGGACACGCAGATGAAGGCGGTGCCGGTCGCGCAGCCGGCCATGCGCAGTGCGTGCAGGTTCACCCCGGCCGCCTGCAGCGAACGTTCGATCACTGCGGCGTGGTCGTCGTCGCCGAACGCAGCCAGCATGCGGGTAGGCGCGCCCGCGCGCGCGCAGGCCACGGCCTGGTTCGCGCCCTTGCCGCCGGGATAGGTCGCGAAATCGCGCCCGAGTACGGTCTCGCCCGGTGCGGGCACATGCGCGGCGCGGACCACGAAGTCCAGATTGGCCGAGCCGGCCACCAGCACGGTACCGCTCATGGCGCCAGTCCTTGATAGACCAGCGCATAGAAGCGTCGCGCGATCCGCGGCAGATCGACGCGGTCCTCGCGCGGCAAATGTTGCAGCATCAGGATAGCGACCAGCTTCTCCTGCGGATCGAGGGTGTAGCTGGTGGAGGCCGCACCCGACCAGCCGAATTGCCCCACCGATCCCGCCTGGCCGCGCCGCGCCGGATCCAGCACCACATAGCCGCCCAGGCCGAAGCCCTCGGCATCGCTGAACTGGGTCACCGGCGGATCGAGCATGGTCAGATGATTGCGCAGCATCAGCTCGACGGTCTTGCGGCCGAGCAGGGTTTCGCCGTCCAGCGTGCCGCCGTCGAGCAGCATCTGGCAGAAGCGCGCGTAGTCGCCGGCGGTCGAATACAGGCCGCCGGCGCCGCTGCTGTAGGCATTGAGCGGCGCCCCGGGTTCGCGCGCGCTGGGCCCGTCGTCCAGGCGCAAACGGCCGTCGTCGCCCATCGTGCTGATATCGACCACGCGTGCCCGCTGCGCCATCGGCACCTGGAAGCCGGTGTCGCGCATTCGCAAAGGGCTGAAGACGCGTTGCTGCAGGAACACGTCGAACGGCTGACCGCTCACGACCTCGACCAGGCGCGCCGCGGTTTCCAGCGCCGCGCCGTCGTAGCCGAAGCGGGTGCCCGGGTCGGCAGCCAGCGGCACCCGGCTCAGGCGCTCGACGAAGCCGCGCAGATCGCCGGCCGCGTGCGGATCGGCGCGCCGCAATAGTTGCAAGGCGATATCGTCGCCGGGACGCCCGGCGGCGAAGCCGGCGGTGTGGGTGAGCAAGTGCTCGATCGTGATCGGCCGGGCTGCGGGGCGCAGCTGCGGCGCGTCGGCGCTGCCGCCGGCGACCACCTGCGATGCATCGAAATCCGGCAGATAGCGCGAGATCGGATCGTCCAGCGAGATCCTGCCCTCCTCCATCAGCATCAGCACCGCGACCGAAGTGACGGTCTTGGTCATGGAGTAGATGCGAAAGATGTCGTCGCGCCGCATCGGCTGGCTGCGTGCCAGATCGCGATAGCCGTAGGCGCGCCAATCGACGATGCGGCCGTTGCGAGCGATCAGGGTCACGCCGCCGAGATAGCCGCGCTCGTCGGTGGCCTGAGCCATAAACTCGTGCAACCGCTCCAGGCGTGGCGCCGAATAGCCCTCGCTGGCCGGTGCCACCTGTGGTAGGGCCGCAAGCTCCGCCGCATGCCCGGACGCCATGGCGAACGCGCACCACGCCGCCATGCCCATCGCCATCCCGCGGCGCCCGGCAACGCGGAAAAAAGAGCCGCCGCGGGACGGGGACCCGACGGCGGCGATTCGAAGGTGTCGCGCCACTTTCTGTGTCAGAACTTGATCGTGTGAGTGAGCGAGACCATGCGGCCGCGACCGGCCCAGTAGTTCTGGAAGCCGCCCGGCGGCTGCGACCAGCTCAGGATGTACTGCTTGTCGAGCAGATTCTCGATGCCCAGCGAGAAACGGCCCCAGCGTTCGGTCTCGTAGTTCATGCCCAGGTCGAACAAGGTGTAGCCGTTGGTCTTCTCGGTGAAGCTGAAGTTCTGGCCGTCGAACGCCCGCACGTCGGTACCCGACAACTTGCGCGAGAACAACGTGGTCGCGCCCAGGGTGATGTCGCCGTGCGGGACGAAGTTCCAGGTCACCGACCAGGCGAACTTGTCGGGATTGATGTCGAGCACGCCCATGGGCCGGTTCAGGCCGCCCGCCGGATAACGGCCGGCCGCGTCGGCGGACCAGAACGAGGTCTTGCCGCGGGTATGCGAATAGACCGCGCTGAACTTCCAGGCCTCGGAGAAACGGTAATCGCCGGCCAGCTCGTAGCCCTTGATCCGCACCGGCGCACGCAGCAGCACGAAGTCGTTGGTGATGGGATCGATCGACAGCGACTGGCCGAAGTCGGACTTGGAATCGTAGTGCGAGGCGCTCAGCGAGCCGCGGCTGCCGCGCCAGTTGAAGCCGAACTCGGTGTTGTCGACCACGATCGCGTTGAGGTCGAGCAGGTCGCCGACGCTGATCTGCGGATCGTTCGGGCAGCCGTCGGGCTGGGTGCCGTCCGGGTTGTCGTTGGAGCACTGGATGTTGCGCAGCGGGATGCCGACATTGGCCAGGGTGAAGCCCTCGCCGTAAGAGCCGAACACCGAGAAGCCCTCGTTGATGCGCCAGACCACGCCGCCGTTGACCAGGTTTTCCTGGTAGTCGAGGGTGCCTCCCTTGACGAAGCGACGGTCGCGGAACCAGGTGGTGGTGTAGTCGTCGACGTGCAGCTCGCCGTCCTCGCGGCGGATGCCGCCGCTGAAGGTCAGCGGGCCGACGTCCCAGGACAGCTGCATCCACGGCGCCCGGCTCTTGTATTCCATCGGCGGCACCCAGACCCGGTTGGTCAGGGCCAGGCGCTGCTCGGCGGTGTCCTCGACCAGGTCCAGGCCGACGCGCAGTTCCAGCCCGGCGACCGAGAACAGCGACGGCCGGGTCCAGGACGTGCGCAGGCCCTTCTTGTTTGTCACGATTTCGGACTGATCGTAGATCGTGCCGATCGGCGCGATCAGCGGGTCCTGGCGGTCGGACGAATTCTCGACCAGGTAACGCATCGCCTGATCGGCCTTGTAGGCGTTGACCAGCAGGGTGCCGCCGCCGAGATCGAAGTGGCTGTAGGTCAGCTGATACTGCTTGAAATCGTTGAACGCGGCCTTGGAGCCGAAGATCTGCCCGGGCTCGGACGTGTTGGTGCGGGTCTCGCCGCAGATCGCGAACTCTTCGGGCCGGCAGCCCAGCACCTGGATGTAGTTGGCCTTGCCTTCGATCTTGAAGTGACTGACCGAACCTTCGATGCGCTGCGAGCCGTCGGCGCCGAAGTTGTAGCCGGCCTTGAGAAACAGGTTGCGCGCTTCGGAGTCGGCGACCGAGCCGCTGGTGTTCATGCCAACGCGGCGGCCGTCGGCGTCGTAGCTGATGCCGCGGTCGATGATCGAGGCGCTGGCGAGCATGTCGAACTCGCCGTCCTTGCGGGCGAAGTTCAGGCCCAGCTTCCAGCCGTCGCTGTCGTCGCCGAACTGGGTCGAGTAGCGCGAGATCAGGGTGACCTCGTTGCCTTCTTTGGTCGGCGCCGCCGACAGATAGTTGATGATGCCGCCGGCCGCGCCGATGCCTTCGGAGGCCGAGGGACCGTTGATGACCTCGATCCGACCGACGATGCCCATATCGGTGAAGGTGGCGTTGCGGGTGCCCTCACGCAGCGGCGAGCCCTGCGGCACGCCGTCGAACAGACGCAGCGCGACGCGGCCGCGCAGGTTCTCGCCGGTGTTGCTCATCGCCTGCGAGGATTCGGCGTAGCCCGGCACCGAGCGCGCCAGCACCGCGGTCGCGTCCTCGGTCAGGACCAGGCTGCGCTGCACTTCTTCCTTCGACACCAGGGTGATCGCGCCCGGGATCTTGTCGACCGCCTTCGGGCTGCGCGTACCGGTGACGACGACGCTGTCCAGGTCGACCGCGGAGCTGTCCTTGCTTTCGCTGTCGGCGGCCGTTTCGGCGTCCTGCGCACGGGCTTGTCCGGAGATGACGGAGAGCAGCAGGATGCTGCCGATCGCGGCGCTGAGTGGCTTGACCATGTCGTGTCTCGTAATGGGTTCGGATGGCGACGGATCGCGCCGTCGCGGCGTTGTCCGTGATCGATGCTGCGTGATCGGTAATGCGTTGGAACCGCGCTGGCCGCGCTTCGCTCTGGCGACGCCCCCCGACGTCCCGGCAGTCCGTTGTAGTGCAAGCGAGCGTATGCGCTAGGCCGCGGGCATAGAACCGCTGCGGGCTATGTTCAGAGACTAGGTTTTGTTGCTTGAGTGCGCAGGAAAAATGTCGCATTGCAACATTTCCACGCGGACCGCGTTCGGCGCGACACGCACGACCGCTGCGCGGGATCAGCCCTTCTGCACCTGCATCGCCTTTC
This sequence comes from Lysobacter sp. Root76, assembly GCF_001428685.1. Lineage (GTDB taxonomy): Bacteria > Pseudomonadota > Gammaproteobacteria > Xanthomonadales > Xanthomonadaceae > Lysobacter. Next base: position 677,978 of record NZ_LMIK01000001.1, read on the forward strand.
GGCTTTCCTGCAGGAACACCGTCACCAGCCGCACCCGCACGCTCGAGCGCGACCATACGATGCCGATACGGCGCGTGGCCGAAGCGTCGGGCAGCGGGATGCGCGCGAGCTTGAGGCCTTCCGGCCAGGGCTTGGCCCAGTCCGGAACCAGCGACACGCCCAGGCCGCGATCGACCATCACCGCGATCGCGTTGAGCGCATTGAGTTCGAAGCGCTCGCGCGGAACGATGTTGGCCGCGCGCAGGTACTCGTCGGCCTGGCGCCCGCCCCACTGGTGGCGGTCGTAACGGATCAGCGGCTGGGTCGCGAGCAGTTCGTGCGGGTCGCGCTCGGCCATGCTCTGCGGCGCCAGCACGATCAGCGGCTCCTCGCGCAGCAGCTGCCATTCGCAGGTCTTGGGCAGCGGGAACGGCGCCTGCAACACCACCGCAGCGTCGAGGTCGCCCTTTTCCACCGCATGATAGAGATCGGCCGAATAGCCCGGCTTGATGAACACGTTGATCTGCGGAAAGGTCTCGACCATGCGCGCGAGCACGTCGGGCAGCATGCCGGCCAGCGCGGTCGGACAGGCGCCCAGGCGCAGCTCGCCGGAGACCCCGCTTTCGTTGGCCACGCTGCGCAGGTCGGCGACGCTGCGCAGCAGTTCGCGCGTGCGCGGCAGGATCCGCGAACCCTCCTCGGTGACACTGACCGTGCGGCCGACGCGGGCGATCAGCGGGGCGCCGATCTCGCGCTCCAGGGTCCGGATCTGCTGCGCGACCGCGGCCGGAGTAATGCCCAGCACGCGCGCCGCCGCGGCCATGGAGCCCTGGTCGACGACGGTCACGAAAGTGTTGAGGAACTGGGTTTCCACGGCGGCTCGCTGCTGCTGTCCGGCAGGCTACACGAGGGCTCGCGCAGGCGCGAGTGCGCTCAGGGCCGCGACGCCTCGGCTTCGGCGGCAGCTGCGGCGGCCGCCGCGGCCGCGGCCGCTTGCTTGCGGCCGTAGATCGTCAGCCCTTCCAGCGAACGGGTCGGTGCCGGGAACATCAGACTGGCCAGGTAGCCGATCACGATGCACAGCAGGATCGATATCGCCAGGTAGAAGTACGGATGGACCAGATGGAACGACCAGATCACCAGGGTCAGCACGATGCTGGCGCCGATGCCGATCGCCACGCCCGGCGAATTGGCCCGGCGCGTGAACATGCCCAGGGTGTAGGCCCCGGCGAAACCGCCGCCGAGCAGGCCGGCCAGTTCGATCGAGACGTCGAACAGCGAATGGATGTCGAAGCGCGACAGCAGCAGCGCGGTGCCGATGCCGACCAGGCCCACCACCACCGTCATCAGCTCGGCGAAAAACACGCTCTTCTTCGGCGTGCGGTTCTTGGCCAGCTTCTCGTAGAAGTCGACCGAGATCAGGGTCGCCACCGAGTTCATGATCCCCGACAAAGTCGCCATGGCCGCGGCGAAGATGCCGGCGATGATCAGTCCGGTCACGCCGACCGGCAGTTCGGCGGCGATGAACATCGGAAAGGTTGCGTCTATCGGCAGCAGCGGGTTCATCCGCTCCGGGTTGGCCTTGTAGTAGACGAACAGCGCGGTGCCGATGGTGTAGAAGATGATGCCGCCGGGAATCATGATCGCGGCGAAGGCCCAGATCGAGCGCCCGGCCTCGCGGTCGGACTTGGTCGACAGGGTGCGCTGCATCAGCACCTGGTCCTTGGGGAAGGTCAGCACGACTTCGAACAGGACCAGGAAGATGAAGCCCCAGACCGTGGCCTTGGTCAGGTCGAAGCTGAAATCGAAGGTGTGCATCTTGTCCTGGGCCATGGCCGTGGACCAGAACTCGCCGAATCCGCCGCGCAGGCTCCAGATCATGAAGCCGATGGCGAAGATCGCGCCGCCCATCTTGACGATCACCTGGACGAAATCGGTCCAGATCACCGCCTTCATGCCGCCCATCGCGGTGTAGACGATGGTGAAGCCGCCCATCAGGATCACGCTCCAGAACACGCTGATGCCGGTGATGGTGGCGATCGCCAGCGCGGGCAGGAACAGGATCACGCTCATCCGGCTGCCGATCTGCACGAACACGCACAAGGCGCTGGCGAGCATGCGGATCGAGGGATGGAAACGCGTTTCCAGGTAGGAGAACACCGACATCAGGTCCAGGCGCCGCAGCAGCGGTACGATCCACACCGCCACGAACATCAGGCCGAACACCGCGATGACATTGTTGGCCATGTACTGCCAATTGGTCTCGAAAGCCTTGGCCGGAATCGCGATGAAGCTGATCGAGCTGGTATTGGCCGCGTACAGGCTGATGCCGGCGGCCCAGAACGGAATGGTGCGGCCGCCGACGAAGAAGTTGCTGGTCGAGTTGCGTTTCTCGCGCAGATAGAAGTACAGGCCGATGCCGATCATGCCGGCCAGGTAGAACACGATCACCACCCAGTCCAGCCAGTGCAGGCGCAGCTTGCTGGACTGAACCTGCGCGGTGGCGAAGGCGATGCCGCGGCCTCCGGTGCCGGCCTGAGCCCATACCAGGCCGTCGGGCCAGGCGGCCGTGGCGATCGTGGCGCCGGTCTGCGCGCCGGGCAGCGTCGCCCAACCGGCGGTGATGGTCTGGTAGGTCATGAACTTCGCTGGCGCACGCGCATCGGCACCGTCGCCCACCAGATAGAGGATGTGCGCCTGTCCCGTCGCGCGGCCCGAGCCGGCGACGACGCGGCCCGGAGCGCGGCCCGCTTCGGTCCAACCTTGGTCGGTCGACCAGCGCAGCATGCGGTCGTTGCCGCCGGCTTCCGGCACCACCGCGAACAGCGCCCTGGTCTGTGCGACCAGCGAACTCGCGGGCGCACCGCCCGGCCATACCGTCAGCGGCGCCCAATGCGGGCGCTCGTCGTCGAAGCGCAGTTGCAGTAGACGGGTCGTGCCGTCGCCGGCCTTGCCGGCGATATAGAAGGCCTCCGCCGACAAAGCACCGCGCGGCTCCTGCAACGCGACCGGCAGGGACGGCAGCGGTTGCATGGCGAGCGCGCCCTCGTTCACGCTCAGCTGCCCGACCCGCATCGCCGCGCGATCCTCGCCCTGGCTCAGCAGCAGATAAGCGCGCTGACCGTCCTGAACCACGGCGACGATCTGGGTCGGGACGACATCCGCCGGCCACCGCAGCGGCGACCAGGCCCGACCGCCCTCTTCCAGCGACCAGGCGCCGTCGGCCGAGATCGCGACCGCGCGACCATCGATGCGGGCGATGCCGGTCAGCGAGTTGGTGCCGGCCAGAGCCGGCAAGCGGTCCGGACGCATCGGCGTCAGGGCCTCGGCCTGCAATGGCCCGATCACGCTCAACAGCAACAGGAACAACAGAGCGCGCCATGAGGCCAGCGTCGCGAACGCGGAGACCCGAGGGCCAGACAACGGACGCGCGCTCATCGGCGGCCCGCCGTGGCGAGCAGCGCCTGCGCGCGTTTCAGGAACGGCAGATCGACCATGCGTCCATCTACCACGAACACCCCGCGTTCCGGCGCCCGCGCCGCAGCTTCGACGATGCGCCGCGCCGCTTCCAGCTCGGCCTCGGTCGCGGCGAAGGCGGCGTTGGCCAGGGCGACCTGGCGCGGATGCACGCAGGTCTTGCCGAGGAAGCCCAACCGCCGCGCCATCGCGGCCTCGGCGCGGTAGCCGTCGTCGTCGTGGAGATCGGCGTACGCGCCGTCCAGTGCGAACACTCCGGCCTGAGCCGCGGCCATGCGCAGGGCGAACATCGCCGCGTGCACGTTGGCCCGGTCGCTCCGCTCCACGCCTTCAGGCTCGAACAGATCGCCCAGGCCCAACTGCAGCCCGGCCACGCGCGGATGCGCGGCCGCGATCCCGGCCGCGGCGGCGAGCGCGCGCGGGGTTTCGATATTGATCAGCAGGCCGATCGGGCGTTCGACGCCATTGCCGGCCTCGGCGACTTCGATCTGCGCGACCGCGGCCAGCAAGGCTACGCCCGATTCGATCTTGGGCAGGTTGAGCAAGTCCACGCCCGGGCGCGCGACCGCGGCCAGGTCGGCGGCGAACCAGGGCGAGTCCGGCGCGTTGACGCGCACGATCGCGAGTTTGGCGCTGGCCGCCACCGCGTCGGAGCCGACGAACTCGGCGACCGCGGCACGCGCGGCGCCCTTGCGTTCGGCGGCGACCGCGTCCTCCAGATCGAACGACAGCGCATCGGCCTCGCCGGCCAGCGCCTTGGCGAACAGCTCCGGCCGCGTCCCGGGCACGAACAGTTTGCTACGCATGGAGCGGCCGGGCCTGGGTCGTCTGGGTCATGGCCCGAAGTGTGCGCCAAGGCAAAGATAGCGGACGCACAGGGCAGGCATGTTCAAACGATAGGTTTTGTTTCTATTCCTGCATCGCCCTGCATCGGCGCTGCTGCAAAAATCTCGTCGAATCAAGGCCGTTGCAGCGCGGCAGGCACGACGCTCAGTCGCAGCCGCCCACGCGAACGAAGGCCAGGTCCTCGTAGTCGTAACTGAAGTCGGCCTCTGGATCGACCTTGGCCATCTTCATGGTTCCCGTATCCGGTGCGGCGCCGAAGTCCAGCCAGGCTTCGGCGTCGACGCTGACGTCGTCCCAGTCGACCAGCCAGCGCGCGTCGACGCGCTGCACGGTGCCGCTGAGCATCGGCGACTTCCGCGAAACGAAACGCACCCGTGCGCCCTGGGCGCACAGCGAGACTTCGCCGAACCAGGGGTCGCCATAGCGGCCGAGCCAGGGGCGCATGGCGTCGGTCGTGGCCGGTTTGCGCGCCGAGGTGTCGGGCGCGCGCTGCGCGGGCGGGGTCGCGGCGCGCTCGCGCTCCAATGCCTGCGCGTAGTAAGCGACATCGCGGCGCTGTGCGGGCGCGCTGTAGCGCTTGACCAGCACCTGGTTCAGCACCGTCCGCGCTTCCTCGGCCTCGCCGTTGATCAGGACCACGAAGCCGACGTCGCGCTCCGGCAGCATGGTTACCACCGAGTACATGCCCATCAGGGTGCCGGTGTGCGAGACCTTGAAAGTGCCGTCGACGTCGGCCAGGCGCCAGCCGTAGCCATAGGCGCTGTAATGACTGCCGTCCCAATCGCGCTGGCGCTGCGAGACCGGCATCGACATCTGCGCCGACCATAGCGCGCGGCGCTGTTCTGCCGACAGCCAGGGCGCGGCGGCGTTGTCAGGGCGCAACCAGGTGCGGACCCAAGTCAGCATGTCGTCCAGACTGCAGCGCACGCCGCCGGCCGCGGCCATGGTGGTATTGGCGACGACGGCGCCGTCCTCGCGCACCGGAAGGTTGCGGTCGCCTTCGCGCCGGTGCGGCTGGGCGACGTTGCCGACGCTGTCGCGATTCCACTCGCCGATCCGGCAGCGCTGCAGCCCCAGCGGCTCGAATACCTCGCGCTGCAGCAGGATTTCGTAGGGTGCGCCGCCCGCCGCGGCCGCGACTTCGCCGGCGACGATGTACATCAGGTTGTCGTAGTCGTAGCGCGAGCGGAAGCTGTGCACCGGCTTGAGATAGCGCAGGCCGTGGATCACGTCGGCGCGGCTGAAGCTGTTGGGCTCGGGCCACAGCATCAGGTCGCCGGCGCCCGCGCGCAGACCGCTGTCGTGGATCAGCAGGTCGCGCACCTGCATCTCGCGCGTGACCCAGTCGTCGTACATGCGGAACTGCGGCAAGTGCTTGGTGACCGGGTCGTCCCAGCGCAGCTTGCCGGCGTCGACCAGGCGCGCGAGCAGTGCGGTGGTCATGGACTTGCTGTTGGAAGCGATCTTGAACAGGGTCTCGGGCGTGACCGGTTCACCGCTGCCGGCGACCAGCTCGCCCACGCCGCGCCGGTACACAACCTCGCCGTGCTCGATCACACCGATCGCGAGCCCGGGCAATCGGTAGCGCGCGACCACCTCGTCGACGATGGCATCGAGCTCGGGCCGCGACGCCGTCGCCGTCTGCGCGAAAGCGGGGGTCGCGAAGCCGACCGCCGCAACCAGAAGCCACCCAATACGTTTCATGCGGTCAGCCACTCCTGCGCCGGGCGCTCGTCGGCGATCATGGCATCGAAATCCTGGCGTTGCCGCACCACCGCATAGCGGCCGCGGTCGAGCATGACCTCGGCGGCCAGCGGCCGCGAATTGTAGGTCGAAGCCATGGCCGCGCCGTAAGCGCCGGCGCCCGCGATCGCGATCAGGTCGCCGGCCCGGCAGGCCGGCATTCGCCGCTGCACCGCGAAGGTATCGCCGGTTTCGCAGACCGGTCCGACCACGTCGTAGGCGACCGACTCGGCTGCGCGACCGTGCAGGGGCAGGATGTCGTGCCAGGCGTCGTACAGCGCCGGCCGCTGCAAATCGTTCATCGCCGCGTCGACGATCAGGAAATCGCGCTGCTGGCCGGGCTTGATCCGGATTACCCGGGTCAGCAGCAGCCCGGCCTCGGCGACCAGGTAACGACCGGGCTCCAGGATCAAGGTGCCGGCGAATCCCGAGAAGATCTCGCGCAGCATGGCTGCGTACTCGCCGGCGGTCAGCGGCGGATCCTGATCCTGCCGGTAACGCACTCCGAGACCGCCGCCGACGTCGATACAGGCCAGGGCGTGGCCATGCCCGGCCAGCTCTCGAGCGAACGCCGCCACGCGCTGTAGGGCCAGCCGGAACGGCTCCAGGCTCAGGATCTGCGAACCGATATGCGCGTGCAGGCCATCGAGGCGGACGTTCGCGTACTGCGCGGAGTCGGCGAACCAACTCCGGGCCTCTTCGATGGACACTCCGAACTTGTTCTCCGACTTTCCGGTGGAGATCTTGGCGTGGGTGCCCGCATCCACGTCCGGATTGATGCGGACCGAGGCGCGGGCGATCGCGCCCCGGCCGGCCGCGACGCGCTGCATGGTTTGCAGTTCGTCGCGGGATTCGACATTGAAGCGCCAAACGCCGGCGTCCAAGGCCTCGGCGATCTCGTCGGCGGTCTTGCCCACGCCCGAGAACACGATGCGCTCTGCCGAAATGCCGGCCCGCAACGCTCGTCTGAGCTCGCCGGCCGACACGATATCCGCGCCGACGCCCTGCTCGGCCATCAGCTGCAGGATGGCGAGATTGGAATTGGCTTTGACTGCGTAGCAGATGCGCGCGTCCAGCCCCAGTAGTGCCGCTTGCAGGCCCTGAACACGCTCGCGGATCGCAGTGGCGGAATACACGTAGCAAGGCGTGGCGATCTGCTCGGCCAGAGCCCGCAGATCGACGCCACCGAAAACAGCATATTCTTCGATCATTCGGCGCCTGGATCGGGTCTGACGATTTACCCGCCAAAAGAGGCGGACTGCGCCTGCAGTCCGCCGAGGGGGTTAGAACGCAACCGAGAGAATGAACTGGACGTAGCGTGGCGATTGATAGTCCGTTCCGTCGCCGAAGAACGGATTCGGAGTGCCGATGCTGTTCTGCGCCTCGCGCACCTCGTTCACCTCGGTCACTCGCTGCTCGTTGGTCAAGTTATAGACGGCCAACTTGGCATTGAGTTTGGCCCGGCCGAAGGTCGCGTTGTAGGACACGCTGGCGCCCAGGGAATAGGTCCAGGGCAGCCGATCGTAAGCGCCGCGGCGAGACAGCCGATAGACGCGCTCGGATGGGGCGAAGTCTTCCGAGCAGTTCCTCTCGCAGATGTAGTAGCTGAGAAACTCCGTGGCGTCGTAGGGATTGCCGGTACCGAACTCGCTGACCGGACGTCCGGACTGCACGTCCAGGGTCGCACCGACCGACCAATGGTCGTCGAACGCATACGCGCCTCGGAACTTGAATTGATGGCGGTGATCGTTCGGCAGAAAGCCGTAGCTGCCAATCTCGACGAAGGGATTGTCGAAAGCCTCGGTACGACCGCTATCGGAGAAATCGGTGTCCGAGTTGACCGGGCCTTCGGCATTGCCCTTGCTGTAAGACAGCGTATACGAAGCATTGAATGCCCACTTCTCGTCCCAGGCGCGGTCGATCATGAACTCCAGGGCGCGATAGGTGCGCTTGGCTTTGCCCCAGCCGCGCTGGCCGACCAGATTGCCGTCATCGTCGTACAAAGCCCAGCCTTCCTTCGAAGTGTCGATGGTGACGAAGGCATCGTTCACACCGTCGCAGGTCGGATCGGTGTCGGTGAAGAAGGTCAGATTCTTGCCGGGATTGCCCATCACGAAAGTATCGATCTCGCAATGGCCGTTGTGGGTGATCTGCATGTCATCGATGGCTTCGTGCAGCCGCCGATATATGCCGCGCACGCCCCAGGACCAATTGTCCCCGAACATCGACTGGAACCCGAGTATCACCTCGTCCTGATAGACCGGATCCATATCCCTGTCGACTTCGCCGCTCAGGTCGCCGACCTGGCCGTTGCCCTGCGAGTCGTCCACCGCACCGATCTGCGGGCCCAGGATCGGATCAGGATAGACCTGGCCGGTGGCCGGGTTGGTGAAGGTGCCAAAGCCGTTGAATTCGTAAAAGGTGCGCGCATCCAGGAACGGTCCGGCCTGCTTGATGTTGATGACGTTGGCCACCGGCAGGTAGTAGCGGCCCACATTGCCGTACAGCTTGGTGCGGCCGTCGCCGTTGACGTCCCAGGAAAACCCGAAACGTGGGGCGACCATGTCGTCCATCTTGATGTAGCTGCGTCCGTCGGCGTCCTTGTTGTCGAAAGCCTCCCAACGCACACCCAGGTTGAGCACCAGGTTGGGGGTAACCGACCAGTTGTCTTCGATGTAATAGGCTTCGTTCTCGGTTTCGAACGTACCCTGGTTGGCAACTTGGCGCGTACGTACGTAGGCATCTAACCCGTCGCGCACGCGAACGCCGTTTACGCGTCGACTGAGAGGTACGTTGCTGACCTCGTAGCGCAGGCCATTACCTGGGTAGTGACTGGAATAGTCCGACGTGTTGTTCTCGTGATCCGCGCCGAAGCGCAGGTAGTGATTGCCCAGCGTCCACTCGAAGTCCAGGCGCATGGCTTTGCGCTTGTCGTTTCGGTCAATCACCGCGGTATTGCTGGAGCAGCCGATGAAACTGCTCCCTACACGGCGGTCCTGAACGAGATTGCAGGCGGCGTCGTTCAGGCTACTGACTGAAGCAGCCCGTTCGTTCTCGCCGTACATTGCCTTCATCGAAAGGTCGTTGGTCAAGTAACCCGTGTAGGTAAGCGCCCAGTTGTCGCCGCCGTTCTTGGTAAATGTTCGATTCTCGCGACCCGAAGTGCGTTTACCGGTGATCGGATCGAACACATAGTTGTCCTGGACCGTTTCGCTCTTGTCGGAGAACGCGAGCAGCTCCAGCAAGTTCTTGTCGTTGATCTGCCAGTCCAGCTTGGCGCCCCAGAAATCGTTGTTCCCGCTGTCGATGAACAGGTTCCTGCCGCCGTCGTCGGTGCTCTGGCCGTCGAGATCGCGCTTTTCGTAAATGCCGAAGAAGAAAAGACGGTCCTGAACCAGCGCGCCCGAACCCCATGCCGCGTAGTTGTTCTGTTCGTTTTCGTCGTACTTGGCGACGCGTCCTGGGTGATTCTTCGCATCCGATTGCGCCAGATTGTCGAACAGCAGATCGACACCGCCGTGGAATTCGTTGGAACCCTTGCGGGTCACGGCGTTGATCACACCGCCGGTGGTGCGCCCGAACTCGACCGAATAGCCGCCGGTCTTGACCTGGAATTCCTGGAGGAAGGAGAACGGCATCGAGGAGAAGCCGACCCGGTTGTAGAAGTCCGTGACGTTCAGACCGTTGACGTAGACCGAATTCTCGGCCACGGACGAACCACCGAACGACACACCGCCGAACTCACCGCGGTTTACACCGGGAGCCAAGGTCGCAACGTCAGTGATGTCCCGCGGCACAGGCAGTCGCGCCATTTCCTCACGGGTAACGTTGGTCGCCGACTCCGTCGAGGACACGTCCACCGGACTGATCCCGCGCGTCCCCACGACCTGCACCGCCGCAAGGTCGGTCGCGGCTTGCGAACCCGCATTCACGTTGGTCGTCGTACCCAGCAGAACTCTCACCGGCGTAGGCTCGCTCGCCGCGCCGCCGACGCTGGTCTGCAAGGTGTACTGCCCCACCGGCAGGAACGGGAAGCGGTAGTTGCCCTGTTCGTCGGCCTTGACCGTGCGGGTGAAGCCGGTGTCCGGGCTGCGGATCGTGACTTCGGCGCCGGGCGTGGTACGGCCGGCCAGCGAGCCGTCGTTGTTGGCCGCCAGCGCGCTCATGGACATCGAACCGAAGCAGAGCCCCATCGCGATGCAGAGCGCGGTCTTCCTCATCGTTGTTGCGCGCATGTTTCCATTTCCCCTAGAGCATGGCCGTGTGAGCTGCCGCTACGGCGCGTGGCCGGGCAGCGGCAGTACTTGTGCTTTGAAGCGGTAATCCCACCGGTCGAAGTAGAGGTTGCCCCCCGCCCACTCCACTTCGCCGCGCTGCGAATCCACGGTTTCCGATCGGAAGTGCCGTTTCGCCGGGACCAGGTCGGTCCCGTAGTCGTCGTTGAACGCGATGCGGTAGGCATCGAGTCCGCCGAGATAGAACCACTCGACGCCGGGATCCTTGGCGTCTTGGAACCGTCCCGTGGTGACGTCCATCGGGACCCAGCCGTAGGGCGCCAGGTACAGCCAGCCCCAGTCGTGCAGGTTGTCGTAGTCGCCGTCGGAATAGACCATGCCCGACTGCCAGCGCGCGGGAATACCGTTCAAACGCAGCAGGGCCATCAGCAGCAAGGTCTGCTGGCCGCAATCGGCGTGGCCGGCGTGCAGGGCGTAGTCGCTGATGTTGGACAGCGTCGAGTACTCGCGCGCGCCGGCCCAGGGAATGCGGTCGACGGCGGCGTACAGCTTCTGCGCGATGCGCGCCGGATTGGTCTCGTCGCCGACGACTTCGCGCGAATAGCGGCGCAGCGCGTCGGTGTAGACGATGTGCGGCGCGCGCTCGCCCAGGTAGGGCGCGAGGTCGGGACGGTCGCCCAGCGCCTGGACCCGGTCCGGGTCGATGCGATGGACCTGGCCGTAGACGGTGAGTTCGTAGCTGATCGAAAACGTAGTCGGCTGTCCGGCTTTCGCGGCCTGCTCCAGGTAGACCGTGCGCTGCTGGGTGGATTCGGGCGCGATCCGGTGCGTGGCGGGCGTGCTGGCCAGAAAGACGAGGCCCTCCTGCTGGCCCGGCCGCAGGCGCGGGTACGGGATCCACGCGCGCAGGGTTTCGCCGGCCGGCACCGCATCGGCATCGACGACGATGGACTGGGTCACGCGCACCCGGCGCGGGGCGACGCTGGTCTTGCCGCTCGCGCGCGCCTCGCGCAGCGCTTCGTCGTGATAGGCGTTGGCGCTTTCCATCGGCCCGCTGCTGGGCTTGCGCGGCGGACGCCGGCGCGCATCGGCGACGGGATCGAGCAGGAACAGGTTGGAGACGGCGCGGCTGAAGTAATACGGCTGGCCGTCGATGACCAGGTGTTCGAGCAGGTTCGCGCGCTTCCAGGCCACGAACTCGTCGTCGCGCAGATCGGGCACCAGTTCGCCGAGCTTGCGCCGGGCGTCGGCTTCGGTCAGCGGGAAGTCGAGACGGATGCGGCGCATGCGCTCGCGCTGGAATTCCAGGGCCGCGCGCTGGTCCGCGCTCAAGCCCGGCTGCGCAAGCGCGGCGTCGATCGCCAGGCCGGCGTCGCGGAAATGACCGGCGTCGATCATGGCGACGATGTCGCTGGGACCGCGGTCGTAGCCGGCCCAGACCGCGGGCAGCGCGAGCATCAGCCCGGCCAGGCACAGGCTGCGCGCAGCCCGGCGCCAAGCGCGGGGCATCGCCGAATCGAGCGGAAGCACGGAACGTTCCACGTCGCAGCCGACCATCTGAGGACCGAGTCACGGCTGTGTAACATGGCCGGACGGGCTGGTCAATAATTTATTCTTGACAAATTCTCGTTGTGAAGTATGTATTCCCACTGAGCCGGTCGCGATGATCGCCGGCGCGAACGAGGGGACGCGATGATCGAAACGGTCTGGCCTTATCTGGCGGTGGTGCTGCTGGCGGCCGGGCTGTTTCCGTCGCTGGAGCGGCGCTACGGCTGGCGGCTGTTCTCGGTGCTGCCGCCGATCGTGCTGACCTATCTGCTGGTGACCGCGCTGGCGGTGGCGGGCCTGTGGCAGAGCACGACGGAGATCGCCGCCGCCCAGCGCCACCTGACCTCGCAGCTGCTGCCGGCGCTGCTGTTCCTGTTGATGGTCGGCTGCGACCTGCGCGCGATCCTGGCGCTGGGGCCGCGCATGCTGGCGGTATTCGTCTGTGCGATGGCCAGCATCCTGGCCGCGATCGTGCTGGCCTACCTGATCTACCGGAACGCCCTGCCCGCCGACGGCTGGAAGATGCTGGCCGCGCTCAGCGCGACCTGGACCGGCGGTTCGGCCAACCTGGTCGCGGTCAAGCAATCGATCGGCCTGCCCGACAACCTGCTGCCGCCGGTGCTGCTGGCCGACGCGCTGTGCTATTCGGTGTGGGTGGTGCTGCTGTTCTCGGCGGTGCGCTTCGCGCCCGCGTTCAATCGCTGGACCCGCGCCAACGAGCGCGCGCTGCCGGTCGCGGCCGCTCCGCGCGCGAACAGCGAAGCCGGCGCTGGCGGCGTGCTGCTGTGGCTGGGCATCGCCCTGCTGGTCGGCAATGGCGCCATGGCGCTGGCCGCTTTGCTACCGACGCAAGGTTTCTTGACCGTCACCGCGTGGACCGTGCTGATCGCGACCGTCGCCGGGCTGGCACTCGCGCGCACGCCGCTGGCGGCATCGCCGGTGCCGGCGCCGCTGGCCGGCGCGCTGTTGGCTTGCCTGGTCGCAGTGCTGGCCTCGCAGAGCAACTTCGCCGGAATGTCGGCCGCACCGCTGTTCGTGCTGGTCGGCTTCACCGTGCTGGTGCTGCACGTCGGCCTGTTCGCGCTGGCGGCGCGGGCGTTCCGTTTCGACCTGTACCTGTGCGGGATCTCTTCGCTGGCCCAGATCGGCGGCATGGCCACCGCACCGGTGCTGGCGGCGACCTACTCGCGCGCGCTGGTGCCGGCGGCGGTGTTGTTGGCGATGCTGGGCCTGGTGCTGGGCACCGGCATCGGTTTGTTCATGGCCGGCGTGCTGTCCGGCCTTTCGCCCACGGGAGGCTGATCCGATGCGTCCGCTCCTCGTCCTGCTCGCCGCCGCCGGCCTGTTCGGCGCCGCGCTGCAGCCGCTCGCGGCGGCTCCGCCCGCTGCGCTCCCCATCCCCGCCCACGGCGTAATCGGCGTGGAGGAACGCCAATTGAATGCGGAATTCTGGATCCAGCGCCAGGCGCGCGCGGATCGCGTGATATTGAACACAGCCGCGATCGCGGCGCAGAACGCCAAGCTGCGCGAACTGGACGCGTCGGTGCACGATCTGCAGGCCCTGCCGGAAACGGTGACCCGCGAGCAGATCCGAAGCTGGATAGCGTCGGTGTCGGAGCGCCCGACCCAGGCGCTGTACGACGAGCGCGGCCGGCCCATCGCCAGCGGCGTGCTCGACGATCTTCAGGACGCGCTCGACCTGGGCGCGATCCCGGAGCGGCAGCCGCTGCGCTACGGCCTGATCGTGCACCGCGCCGATCTGCGCGCGTTTCCGACGCCGCTGCGCGTGTTCAATTCGCCCGACGATCACGACATCGACCGTTTCCAGGAGAGCGGCCTGTTCCCCGGCGATCCGGTCGCGATCGCCCACGAGAGCCGCGACCGCCAGTGGTGGTTCGTGGTCAGCCCGCTGTATACGGCCTGGGTCGAGAAGCGCTACGTCGCCCAGGGCGATGCGGCGGCGGTGTTCGGTTACGGGCAGCGCACGCCGCAACTGATCGTCACCGGGGCGACCGCGCGCACCGTGTACACGCCGGAGCAGCCGAAGCTGTCGCAGTTGCAGCTCGACATGGGCGTACGCGCGCCCCTGCTGGCCGACTGGCCGGCCGACCGTCCGGTCAACGGCCAGCATCCCTACACCGCGCACGTGATCGAACTGCCGGTGCGCGGCGACGACGGCCGCCTGAGCTTCGCGCCGGCGCTGCTGCCCAAGAATCAGGACACCGCCGAGCGCTACCTGCCGCTGACCAAGGCCAACCTGCTGCGCCAGGGTTTCAAGTTCCTCGGCGAGCGCTACGGCTGGGGCCATTCCTACAACGCGCGCGACTGCAGCGGCTTCGTGTCCGACGTCTACCGCAGCTTCGGAGTGACGCTGCCGCGCAATACCCGCGACCAGGCGGTGAGCCCGGCGCTGAACCGTATCGCCTTCGGCGATCGGGACGACCGCGCGGCGCGCATGAAAGCGGTGCGCGAGCTGCAAGTCGGCGACCTGATCTATATCCCCGGTCACGTGATGATGGTGATCGGCGATCAGCACGGCGAGCCCTACGTGATCCACGACACCACCGGCATCAGCTATCGCGACGCCGAGGGCCGCATGGCCCGCGCCCATCTCAACGGGGTATCGGTGTCGCCGCTGACTCCGCTGCTGTTCGACGAGGCGCATAGCTACGTCGACCGCATCACCAGCATCCAGCGCATCCGCCCCTGAGCGCCCCACTACTTACGAAGCGATCGGAGCTCCATGAAAATTACCGATATCCGGTTCGGCATGCTGCGCGTCCCGCTGAAGACGCCGTTCAAGACCGCGCTGCGCACCGTCGACACGGTCGAGGACATCGTCGTGTCGGTGCATACCGACAGCGGCCAGGTCGGCTACGGCGAGGCCGCGGCGACCGCGGTGATCACCGGCGACACCCACGGCTCCATCGTCGAGGCGATCCGCAAGTTCATCGCGCCGCGCCTGATCGGCGAGGACATCGCCGACCTCAACCGCCTGACCCAGCTGATCCAGAGCGCGCTGGAGAAGAACACCAGCGCCAAGGCCGCGGTCGAGATCGCGATCTACGACCTGTGGGGCCAGCTGTACGGGGCACCGCTGTACAAGATGCTCGGCGGCGGCGACCCGGTCATCGCCACCGACATCACCATCAGCGTCGACTACATCGACAAGATGGTGGCCGACTCGATGAGCGCGGTCGAACGCGGCTTCGAATCGCTGAAGATCAAGGTCGGCAAGGACATCGGCGTCGACATCGAGCGGGTCAAGGCGATCTACGCCGCGGTCGAGGGCCGTGCCCTGCTGCGCCTGGACGCCAATCAGGGCTGGACCGCCAAGCAGGCGGTGTACGCGATCCAGCAACTGGAGGACGCCGGGGTGCGCCTGGAGC
Organism: Lysobacter sp. Root76; assembly: GCF_001428685.1. Lineage (GTDB taxonomy): Bacteria > Pseudomonadota > Gammaproteobacteria > Xanthomonadales > Xanthomonadaceae > Lysobacter. Next base: position 693,195 of record NZ_LMIK01000001.1, read on the forward strand.
TGGTCGAGCAACCGGTCAAGGCGCAGGACCTTGACGGCATGAAGTACGTGACCGAGCGCGTGCATACTCCGATCATGGCCGACGAGAGCGTGTTCGGCCCCACCGAGGTCATCGATCTGATCCGCATGCGCGCCGCCGACATCATCAACATAAAGCTGATGAAGACCGGCGGGATCTCCAATGCCATCCGCATCGCCGACATCGCCGCGCTGTACGGGGTGGAATGCATGATCGGCTGCATGATCGAGACCAGCATCAGTGTGGCCGCGGCCGTGCACGTGGCGGTGGCCAAGTCCAACGTCATTACCAAGGTCGATCTGGACGGGCCGTCGCTGTGCGCGTTCAACCCGGTCGACGGCGGGGTGAATTTCAACGAGTCGGAGATCTCGGTCGCCGATGCGCCCGGCCTGGGCATCCGCGAGATCCGCGGCCTCGAAGCCCTGCCCGGCTGAGCCCAGGACCGTCAGGACATGTCGCCGCTACTCAAAATCCGCGCCGAGCGCGATCGCATGTCGGCGATCGAGCGCCGCATCGCCGATTTCCTGCTCGACAACGCCCATCTGCTGCGCGACTACTCCTCGCAGCAGCTGGCCAACGCGCTGGGGATCAGCCAGTCCAGCGTGGTCAAGTTCAGCCAGAAGCTGGGCTTCAAGGGCTACCCGGACCTCAAGTATTCGATCGGCGAAGCGGTCGCGCGCGGCAACGGCAACGGCGAGGACCACCTGCCGACCGCCGCGGCCGCGGACGATCCGCACACCGCGCTGGCCGAGGACTTGTGGCACCTCAAGGCCCTGGCCGAGGCCGAGACCCGGCTGATCAATCCGGCCGACCGCATCGACGCGATCGCCGCGGCGATCGAGCAGGCCGGCAAGGTCTACATCATCGGCCTCGGCGAGGACGGCATCCCGGCGCGCGCGTTCGCGACCCGGCTGTCGATGCTGGGCATCGTCACCGTGCACTACGTCGATGCGATGCTGATGCAGGCCGGCATCTCCAGCGCCGCGGCCGGCGATGTGCTGCTGGTGTTCTCCGAGCACGGCCGCCAGCCGGCGCTGTGCCAGATCGGCCGGCGCTTCCGCGAGCGCGTGGGCAAGGTCATCACCGTGACCCGTCACACTCCCAACCCGCTGCGCGCGCATGCCGACGCGGCCCTGGTGGTGTCGGCGCACGACGAGCGCCGGCATATCGAGCCGCTGCTGTACCAATCGGCGCTGCAGCACCTGCTCGACCTGATCTTCGTGCTGCTGTGCGACGCCAGCGAAGCCCGGCGCCGCCAGCTCGACCTCAACCTCGAGCGCATGCAGGATCTGCTCGACAGCTGACCGCCGGGACGAGACCGCATGCGCACCCTGCTCCGCACCGCCCTGCTGATGCCTGCCCTCGCTCTGGCCGCCTGTGCCGGCATGTCCGCGCCGAGCGCATCGACGCCCTGGGGCAACGCGCGCCAGCTCGTGCTGGTGACCACCGACGGCTGGGACGCGAGCGAGGGCCGCCTGCGCCGCTACCAACGCGACGGCGGCGGCTGGCGCGAGGTCGGCTCGGCGAGCTCGGTCACGGTCGGGCGTAACGGCAGTGCCTGGGGCCTGGGCCTGCATCCCAGCCAGACCGACGGGCCGCAGAAGCGCGAAGGCGACGGCCGCGCGCCGGCCGGCGTGTTCGCGCTCGGCACCGCGTTCGGCTACGGCGCCAGCGCGGCGACGCCGATGCCCTACCAGGCCATGGGCGCCGACGACTACTGCATCGACGTCAACGCCTCGCCGCTGTACAACCGCATCGTCGATGCCGGCGAGGTCGGCCAGGCCGCCGTCGCCGAATCCACCGAACCCATGCGCCGGGACCTGCACGCCGGCGGCGACCAGCGCTACCGGCTGGGCTTGGTGATCGATCACAACCCGCAGCGCGTTCCCGGCGCCGGCAGCTGCATCTTCGCCCACCTGTGGAAGGCACCCGGCGAGCCCACCGCAGGCTGCACCGCGATGGCCGATCCGGCGATGGAAGCCCTGCTGGCCTGGCTGCGCCCGCAGCAGCATCCGGTATTCGTGCTGCTGCCGCAGGCGGAACTGCGCCGTCTGCGGCAGGATTGGCATCTGCCGGCGCCCTGAGCCGCCCTCCGTCCACCACCACACAGAGCCCCGCCCCGCATGTCGATGACCACCCGCGTCCTGCTCGCGCTGATCGCCGGCGCCGCCGCCGGCCTGATCCTGGTCGCGCTAGCGCCCGAGGTCGCGCAAAGTACCGCGGCGGTGATGCAGCCGATCGGCAAGCTCTGGCTCAATGCCCTGCAGATGACGGTAGTGCCGCTGGTGGTGTCGCTGGTGGTGATCGGGGTGACCTCGGCCAGCGATGCGGCGGCCTCCGGACGCACGGCGCGGCGCGCGATCGTGGTCTTCATCGTGCTGCTGAGCCTGGGCGCCGCCTTCGCCGCGATCGCCGCGCCGGCCCTGCTGTCGCTGCTGCCGCGCGACGAGGCGCTGGTGCAGTCGTTCCGCACCGCCACGTCGGTACCGACGGCCGCGCCGCCGGCGCTGGGCGACTGGTTGTCGGCGGTGATTCCCAGCAACGTGATCGCGGCCGCCGCGGCCAGCGCGATGCTGCCGCTGGTGGTGTTCGCGCTGTTCTTCGGTTTCGCCCTGACCCGCATCGATCCGGCCCGGCGCGCGCGCCTGGTCGAACTGTTCCAGGCCATCGCCGACACCATGATCGTGATCGTGCGCTGGCTGCTGTGGATCGCGCCGCTGGGCGTGTTCGCGCTGATGTTCGCGGTCTGCGCCCACGTCGGCGTGGGCATGCTGGGCGCGGTCGGCTACTACATCGCGCTGCAGTGCACGCTGTATATCTCGGTCACGCTGATGCTGTATCTGGTCGCCGCGGCCTCGGGCACGCCGTTGCGGCGCTTCGCCGCCGGCGTGCTGCCGGCGCAGACCATCGCCGCCAGCACCCAATCTTCGCTAGCCTCGTTGCCGGCGATGGTGGACAGCGCGCGGATGCGGCTCGGCTATCCGCTGGAGATCGCTTCATTGGTGCTGCCGATGGCGGTATCGCTGTTCCGCATCACCAGCCCGATCCAGTACATCGGCGTGACCGCGTTCGTGGCCTGGATCTACGGCATCGACCTGGGCGCGGCGCAACTGGCCGGCTGCGCCGCGCTGGCGGTGGTGATCAGTCTGGGGTCGGTGGGCCTGCCCGGCCAGGTCAGCTTCATGGCGACCAACATGCCGGTGGTGCAGGCCGCGAGCCTGCCGGTGGAGCCGCTGGGCTTGCTGCTCGCGGTCGACACCCTGCCCGACGTGTTCGCGACCCTGGGCAACGTCACCGGCGACATCGCCGCGACCGGCGTGGTGGCCGGACGCGAGCGCGCTGCGACGACGGGCGACGGCACGGGCTGAGTTCGGGGTCGGCGCGGGCGTCGCTGCTCGTCGTTGCGAATCGACGCCACAAAAACCGACGCCCCGTGGCTCGCGCTCCGGGGCGTCGTTCGTGTCGCTGCAGCGGCCTGAATCCCTGCCGCCGCCCGTTCAAGGGGCTGGCGACACCTGGAAGACCACCGCGACGCGGCGATTCGGCAGCAGGCATTCACGCAGCGCCTCCGGCTGCCTCACGCCGGAGCAGTCCTGCACCTGCTCGGTGTCGCCCTTGTACTGGTAGCGGATCGAGTCGGCAGGCACACCGCGTTCGATCAATAGCGCGCGCACCGTCTCGGCGCGACGCTTGGACAGGTCGACGTTGTACTGCGCGCCGCGGCCCTGCAGACGGTCGGCATGGCCTTCCAGCGCTACCGAATCGATGCGCAGGCCCTCTTCGCGGATGCGTGCGAACGCACGGTCGAGGCTCTGCAGCGCGTAGCCGCGGATATCGCCGCGGCCGTCGCGGTCGAACTCGAACAGAATGTTGGCGGTCAGGTCCATGTTCTGCGCGTTCGGGACGGCCTGCGCGGGCATGCCGCAGGTCCGCGCCAGCGCCTCGGCATCCCCGACGAGATCCTCCGCGATCTGGATGTAGGGCTTGGCGTGGCGCCATTGCTGCTGGTTCAGTTCGTTGCCGGCGTGCACCAGTTCGACCTCGCCGCAGGCCACCGCCTGCTGCGCGCAGGCGAAGCCGGGCGTGCCGTGGATCGCGCCCAGGCGCTTCCACAGGTCCTCGCGGACGCGTGCGGCGTCGTTCACCAGCGGCGTGTCGGTCGGCAACGGCGATGCGCCCTGCTCCATCAGCCCGATCAGCCGCGCGGATTGTTCGAGCGCGGCCTGCGGGAAGGCGCTACGGTCGTTGCGCGAGTATTCGTGGAACGACACGTCGAGCCAGCACTGCGCCTTGGCGAGGTGATAGTCGCGAACGGGGCGGCCGCTGTCGTTGAGCGCACGGATGCGGTCCTGCGTGCCCTCGTAGACCGAATGATCGCGATAGATCGCTTCGTCGCTGATGCGCTCGGCCGGTGGCGCCAGGACGGGCGTCTGCGCCTGGGCCGCCGGCAGCAGAGCCGCGAGAAGAGGAAGGGTGTAGGTAAGAATGGGTTTCATCGTCATGCTCCGTCAGCGCACCGGATCGCGGTAGCGCACGTCATCCCGCCGGAAAAGATCTTCGTCGAATTTGAACCGCAGACGCAGATAGACGCCGTCGCGGGTGTATTCGTAGCCATTGAGGTCCGGGTCGCCTGCGAAGCCGGCCCAGTTGTAGCCGGCCGACAGCCAGAGGTTCTGCCGCAGCAGACGGCCGACCTCGATGCCGTAGGCGTACTGATTCGCGCCGAAGTCGCCGCGGAAGGTCGCGCCCATCACCCCGACGTCCCAGTTTTCGGTCACGTCGTACACGACGCGCCCGGACAACAGCACGCCGCGGAAGCGGCTTTCGACCGTGCCGCCGTCGGCATAGGCGAAGCGATCTTCCTGCCACTTGCCCGCCACCCGGCCGGTGAGCCACCAGGGACGGCTCGGATGCCAGTCGGCATGGGCGGACACGATGTGCGCGCGCATTTCCAGGTCGTCCCCGGCCTGCACCAGGCCCGTGCCGCTCTCGTCGCGCTCGAGCTTGTATTCGTAGCGTGCGAGGGCGTTGACGCGGTTGCGGTCGGTGTCGCGATAGGCGACGCCGATCTGGAACCGATCCTGCAGCACGTCGCCGCGCGCAGCGTAGTCGGTGCGCAGCAGGTAATTCCGCAACAGCAGGGTCCAGTCGCGGCTCATCTTGCGCGCCGCCATGAACTGCAGCAGCGTCGTGTCGAAGGCCTCGTCGCCGGCGGTGCGCTCGACATCGCCGGATATCCGGTGCTCCAGGCGGATCGCCCCGCGCCACAGCGGGCTGGCGCTATAGTCCAGGCCGAAGGCGAGCCCCGTGGCATCGCCCGTGGCACCGTCGATCACGTTCACGTGCTCGACCGAACTGGTGAGGCGGACACCTTCGGCGACATCCCAGGTGTTGCGGATGCCGGAAGCGGCCTGCAGGTCGCGACCGGCGATGGCATCGCGCATGCGGTACTCGGTGAACGCTTGCGTGTCCTTGAGGAAGGTCGTATCCACGCCCAGCACGAGCGCGTCGGCCTCGCGGTCGCGGGTGGTCACTCCGAACGCGCTGGTCAGGCCGGTCTGGCGCTCGTAACGGCCGTACAGCCGGCTGCGCTCGCGCCATTGGTAGTCCGCGCCGAGTGCGATCCGGTTGCGCTCTTCACCGCTCACGTCCTGCTCGATCTCGCCGCCTACCACCAGGCGCTCGCCGGCCTTGTAGCCCGCGCCGATGCGCACCGTGTCGCTGGACAGTTCGGTTCCCACCGGCAGATCGCTGGTGGGAACGGTGCCGCCGCTGCGGATGATCGGCAGACCGGTCAGGGGATCGAGCGGCTGCTGTCCGTAACCGAGCGCCCCGCCGCCCGCCCCGCTGCCGAGGGAGCCGCCGAGGCCGAGCGTGTCGCCGAACGGGGACCCGCTCGACCATGGCGAATACGCTCCGACCGTCTCGCGGATGGCGCGGTAACCGAAGTCCAGGCTCAGACGCGGCGTGGCCTGCAGCTTGACGCCCGCGGAGGCCGCGTCGCGTTCGCCGCCGTTGGGATTCCGGTCCTCGCTGCGGATCGCCTCGGCGTACAGTTCGACGCGCTCTCCAGCGCGCCAACCGAGTTCGACGTTGTACTCGCCGCGTCCGCCGTACAGCGGCGAGGCAGCGTTGTTGAACGCGGGATCCGTGCGCGCCGCGAAGATGCTGGCATCGAATCGCTCGCCGTCGTGGCCGAACTCGACGCGCCAGGCGTCGCCTTCGGCTTCGCCACTGAATCCCTGCAGCGCCGGAGTGGCATACTGGTTGACCGGATTGGTGTTGACCTCGCTGCGCGTACGCGCGAACTCGGCGACCAGATAGGTATTCGGGCCGAAGCGCAGACCCGCGTTCACGCTGCCCATCTCGAAGCCGGCGAACGGATTGCGGTCGTCGACATAGGCACCGCCGATCTCGAAGCGCTCGCCCAGCTTCATCTGCGCATCGGCGCCCAGCACCAGGAACTTCTCGGTGCCCTGGTCCACCTCGTAGGTGATGCGCAGCGACACCGGGTTGAGGTCGCTGTCGAATCCCGGCAGGAAGGTGTTGAGCAGGATCCGGCCGGAGAACGGCTCGAAGCTGTAGTCGACGAGGCGGCCGAGCGGCCGCACCGAGACGATGCGGGACGGCTGGTTGCGATCGCGCACGACGACTTCCACCCGCTCGCTGCCTTCCAGGACCGCGTTGTTGCGCAGGCCGTACGGGCCGCTGCCCTGGGAGGGGAACTCTTCCACTACCTGGCGCAGCGAGTCCTCAACGGCGAACACGTTGCCGCGCACACCTGCGTTCTCGAAATGCCAGCCCAGGCCGGTCGCGGTACGGTTGTAGACACCTAGGCTGCGCTGCGGCACGGGCCCGCGGGCGCCGACGCCCGTCGACGTCGCCAGCGTGTCGCCGGTCTGGAAATCGCCGTAGAGGACATAGCTGCGGCCCTTGTCCACGCGCACGTACAGGCGCTCGGCCGAACGCGCGTCGAAGCCGGTGAGCGAACTGTCGCCGTAGACCGGATAGAACTCGTCCGGGCGGATGTCGCGCAGCAGGCGCTCGCGGGTGTCCTTGTCGGAGTCGTAGGCGGCGGTGAGCAGGTATTCGCCCTTGATCCGGCCCTTGACGAAGAACGCCGTACGCGCGGCCGCATTGGCCTTGCCGTTGTTGAACTGGCGCTCCCAGCGGCGCAGGTCGCGCTCGAAGCCGTCGTCGCGGCGCGCGGGATCGATCACGCCGGAACCGCTTCCGCTGCGGAAATTGACGATGCCTTCGATCAGGCCGGTGGCGATCAGTTCGCGCATTTCCGGCACGAAGCTCACCACGCCCTCCACCGTCTCGGCCCCGGCGGTGATGCGCAGGGTGACGTCCTGCGCGTCGTTGGGCGCCAGCAGGTCGAACGCAGCCACGCCGTCGCGCAGCGGAAGCTGCACGCCGGGGGTGGCGCGATCGGCGTCCAGGCGCGCGGGGCCGAACTCGTCGGTGCCCGCGCGCTCAAGACGGACGCGCCCGCCGCTGTGTTCGATGGTGGCGTAAGCCTGGCCCGCTATCGGCCGGCCGGCTGCGTCGAGCAGCCGGACACGGACGTGCACGGGCGTCTGGCCATCGGCCGGCGCCGCAGCGCGGTCGAGTTCGACCTCGATGCGATCGACGACGCCGTTGGCGGCGTAGTCCACGGCGCCCGAACGCACCGGCGTGACTTGCGGCGGCAGGTTCCGGCTGGATTCCGTCGCGGGGTGCAGGGAATCGGCCGTGCCCAGCACCGGAGTGAAGCGGCGACCGTCCGCCACGTCCTGGGCGAACGCCGGCAGGGCCAGCGTCAGGGCGAGTGCGAGCGCGGTGGCGCGCGGCAGCGGAAGGGCGTGTGCGCGCGCGGCGGCGCGGCCCGGGTTCATGCGGCTCATGGGCGGCCCTCCTCGTGCGTCGCATCCCGCGGCGGCGTCGGCCTCGGGTCGACGATGGGGTGCTGGTTGGCGGAATCGGTGCCCTGCTGCGGACTGCGCGCGGGCTTGCTTTCCAGGCGCAGCGGGCGCGTTCTGGTCTCGGTTTCCGGTGCGCTCACTTCGCCCTGCGTGCGCCGGGCCTTGACCTGCTCGAGCACAGGGTTCGAACAACTGCCCTCGACGAAGTCGGCGCGATGCAGTTCGCCGTTCTTCAGGTCGAGGAACAGGCTGTCCGCATCGCCCAGGTTGCGGTTGCTGCTGGTGGTCAGGCGCGCGCCGACCGGCAGCGTGGCCGCGTCGACCTTCAGCGTGTGGCTCATCGGCGGCAGGCCCGCGTAGCTGTACTTGCCTTCCGAGTCGCTGATCATCCAGGTGCCGTCGCTGAAGTAGAGGCGCACACCGGGGATGCCCAGTTCCTCGCGGTCCTGCACGTGGTTGGCGTTGCAGTCGACGAAGATCTTGCCGAGCACGAGCGTCTCGTCGGAGAACACGCCGCCGGTGACGCGCACGCGGTACTCCGCACGGTTGGACGGGATCACCGACGGCCTGGGTTGCAGCGTCGCCGGGTCCACGCAGCCGCCGGCGATCGAGCAGCCGAAGGCCTGCGCGCGGTTGATGCCGTCGCCCTGCTGACTGCCCACGCCGACGCGGACGCGGTAGGTCAGTACGGTCTGGCCGCCGACGGCCAGCGGACCGGTATCGAACGACAAGGTCGGGCCCGGACGGCCGAGCGGTTCGGCGATCGCCGCGCCGTTGGCCCGCGCAGTGCCGGCGATGTAGGTGAAGCCCGGCGGCAGGCGGTCGAGGACGTTGACGGTCTGCACGGCGGCGCCCGCGGTCTGGCGGATGGTGATCGTGTAGAGCACGGTGTCGCCCACTTCCGCGATGCGGCGGTCGCCGGTCTTGACGATCACCAGGCCCGGTGCGATCGCCGGGTCCAGCGGAATGTGGTTGTGGACCACGCCCGCGGTGCCCGACCCGGTGCTCAGGGTGAGGTAGTAGGTCGTGCCCGTGCCCACCGGAGCGGTCGGCGCGGTCGGGTTCGGCTGCACCTGGTAGGTCGTGCCGGGCGCACCTGGCGGCGACAGTGTTGTGGTCTCGACCGGAATCAGCGTCGAGCGGAACGTGTAGCCCGCTGGCGGCGTCACCGCGAGCAGGAACTCGCAGCGGCTCGGCGCGCCGGGCGCGAACAGGAACTGGTAGAAGCCCTGGCTGCCGACGGTCATCGAGATCGACGCGCCGTTGAGCGTGTAACCACCGCCGGCCGCATTGAGGATGCTCGTGGCCGGGTCGTAGCCGGCGCAGGTGCCGACCGGCGTCAGCGTCACGATCGAGCCCGGAACCGGGTCGCGCGTGACCGCATCGTAGACCACGCCGTTCGGATCCACTGGCAGACTCTGCTGCGGCAGTTCCCGGCCGGGCGCGAGCACGACCTCGAGCTGGGTCAGGTTGCCATCGGTGATGCGGCAGCTGCTCTGGGTGCCGCCGGCGATCGCCGCGGCCGCATCGCAAGGCGCGGCCGGGCCCGCGGCGGTCTCGCCGCTGACGGGCAGGCCCCAGACCGCGCGCGTGTCGGGATCGCGGAAGCGGATGGTCCAGCGCACGCCGGGCACGACGTCGGCGAAACGGTAGCGGCCGCCGGCGCCGGTGGTCGTGGTTTTCGCCACGATGCCGGTTGCCGGGTCGACCAGTTCCACGGTCCACCCGTCGAGACGGCGGTCGCCGCCGTCCAGCAGCGTGTCGTCGCCGCCGATGTCGTACCACACGGTACCCGACACCGCAGCGGCGACCTGCACCTGCGTCGGCAGGCGGCAGGCGTTCTGCGTGATCGCGGGGTCGCAAACGGGCAGCGTGGCGACATCGCCCTCGAAGCCGCCGCGTTCCACGGCGGTCGGACGGTGCGCAGCGTCTTCTCCGCCGCCTTCGACCAGCACGGCGTTGTGAATCGTCCCATTCGCGCCGGCGTTCGCGCCGACCAGCACCGGAACATCGATGCGATCGGCGCGGGTGGCGCCGCTGGCGATCACGACCGCGCTGGTGCAGGCGAAGCGGTCCGCGCCGGCGGCGCCGGTGCAGGTCCAGCCGCTGCCGACCGGCGTCGCGGTCAAGGTGACGCCCGGCGGCAGACGGTCCTCGACAGTGTAGTCGCCCGAGCTGGCCTTCGGACCGACGTTGCGCACCGTGATGGTGTAACGCGCCGCGTTGTTGGCGGTGAAGCGCGCCGGGTCGGCGGTCTTGCCGACCACCAGGTCCGGCGAATCGGCGACCTCGCCGAAGTTGTTGTCGATCGAATGCGCGCCCGGCGCCAGCACGATGCCGCTGATGGCCGAGGGCGTGGTGCTTTGCGGGGTCGAGGTGCCGGTGGAGGCGCCGCCGATCGTGCCCGGCGTGGTGATGCCGTTGGTGCTGCCCGGCGGCTGCGTCGGTTCGGTGACGATATACGTGCCCGGACGCAGGGTCGGGAATGCGTAGCGGCCGTCGGCATCGGTAGTCGCGGTCAGATTGACGGCGGCGCCCAGGTCGTCCGTGCCCGTCAACACCACGGTCACGTTCGGGATGCCGGTCTCGTCGCTGTCGATCACGCCGTCGTTGTCGTTGTCGAAGTACACGCGGCCGCTGATGGCGCTGGACGCCTGCACCGGGGTCTCGATGCGGCAGGCGTTCTGGGTGATCGCCGGATCGCACACGGGCAGGCCGCCGACGTTGCCGTCGAAATCGGTCTGTTCCGTCGGCGTGGGCAGGCGCGCCGGCGATTCGCCGCCGCCGCGCACGATCACCGCATTGATGAGCGGCGAAGCGGCGGCCGCGGCGGCGGTGACGTCCACGCGCACGTCGATGTCGCCCGGATGCGTGTCGCCCGCGGCGAGCGCCTGGGTGCTGGCGCACTGGAAGCTCACCGCACCGGCGGCGCCCGTGCAGGTCCAGCCCGTGCCGCCGGGCGTGGCGGCGAGCACGACGCCCGCAGGCAGGCGATCGTCGACGGTATACGAGCCGACGGTCGCCGCGTTGCCGGCGTTGCGCACGCGCACCGTGTAGTGGCTCTCGGTACCGACGGTGAAGGTCCCCGGAGTGGCGGCCTTGGTCACGCGCAGGTCGGGGGAATCGGCGATCTCGCCGAAATTGTTGTCGATGGACGACTGCCCCGCAGGCAGCACGATCGCGCTGATCGCGGACGGCAGGGTGCCGCGCGGCGTCGCAGTGCCGCTGGTGGCGCCGCCTACCGTGCCCGCCGTGGCGAGGCCGTTGGAGGTCGCCGGCGGTTGGGTCGGCTCGGTCACGGTGTAGGTGCCGGGGCGCAGGCCCGAGAAGACGTAGGCGCCGTCGGCGTCGGTGGTGGTGGTGAGGCTGACCGCGGCGCCATCGGCATCGGTGCCGGTCAGCGTGACGGTGACGCCCGCGATACCGGTTTCGCCGCTGTCGATCGTGCCGTCGTCGTCGTGGTCGAAGTACACGCGGCCGCTGAGGCTCGCGGGCATGATCTCGCCGAAGTTGTAGTCCACCGCAGCCTGGTTGACGCCGAGCGCGATCGCGGTGATCGCCGACGGAGTCACCGACGGCACGGTCGCGGCGCCGCCGACGCTGCCCGCCACGGTGCGGCCATTGAGCGTGCCGGTCGGCTGGCTCGGCTCGGTCACCACGTAGCTGCCCGGCAGCAGGCCGGTGAAGCTGTAGGAACCGTCCGGCGCCGTCGTCGTGGTGCGGTTGACCGGGTTGCCGTCCTGGTCGGTGCCGCTGAGGACGATCGTCACCCCGGCGATGCCCGCCTCGCTGGCGTCGATGACGCCGTCGTTGTCGGGATCCAGCCATACGCGGCCGGCCAGCGACGAGCCGCTCGGCGTCTCGCCGAAGTTGAATTCGGTGGCGCTGGCGCCGGTGCTCAGGTCGATCTGCGAAATGCGGTCGGTGGTGGCCGCGTCCGGCGACACGCCGGTGCCGGGCGCGCAGCCTGTGGCGCAGGCGACGCCGTCGATCAGGCCCGGATTCACCGCGGTCGGACGATTGATGTAATTCCCGGCCGGCAGCGTTTCCCGCAGCGTGTAGACGATCGTCGGATCGAGATCGCTGAACTGGTAGAAGCCGTTCGCATCGGTGACGGCGGTGGTGATCACCGCACCGGTGGCGGCGTTGAGCAGCTCGACGGGGGTGCTGGCGATCGGGCTGTCGGTGCCGGCGTTGCGCACGTTGTTGAAGTCGTTGTCGACATAGACGAAGCCCGACAGGCTCGCGCGCCGCAACTCGGGGAAGTTGTAGCGCACGCCGTCGACGTCGGCGCCGACCACGATGCCGGTGTAGGCCGAATTCGGCGTGCCGGCGGCGTAGCTGCCGCCGAGCGACGGCGCATCCGGGCCCGCGCTAGGGGGATCGACCGGGCCGTTGTTATAGCCGGTCGGCTGCGACTGGGTGATCGTGTAGCCGGCGCCGCCAGACGGCGCCAGATTGTCGAAGCGATAGTTGCCGTCCGCATCGGTGGTGGCGGTCAGGTTGACCGGGTTGCCGTAAGCGTCGACGCCGGTCAGTGCGATGGCTACACCGGCCAGGCGCGGCTCGCCCGCAGCGGCCTGCGGCGTGCCGCCGTTGCTGCCCGCGCGGTCGCGGTCGTTGAATACGGTGCCGGCGAGCGAAGAGCCCGTGACCGCGAGCGGCACGGTGGTCGTGTTGTTGCTCGGATCTTCTTCGACCTGCTCGGTCGTGACCGTGGCCGTGTTGTTCGCCGTTCCACCGGCCGGGACCACGTCCCAACGCGACGGCACCAGGACGCGCACGCGGCCGAGGTCGCCCGGGGTGAAGGTGAGATCGCCCAGGTTGCAGGTGACGGTGCTGCCCGCCAGCACGCAGGTGCCGGTGCCGTTGGGCACCTCGTCGCCGCCCAGGCTCGGACCGACCTTCTGCCAGGTAATCGGGCCGGTCACCACCAGACCCGCCGGCAGCGTATCGGCGATCACCGTGCCGGTGCCGTTGAGCGGGCTCGAACCGGAGCGGTCGAGCGAAAGGCTCGAGCCCGGCCCGGCGTTGGCGCCTTCCACCACATAGACGAAGGGCTGGCGCACGGTGACCGTGGCGACCTGAGCCGGCAATGCGACGGTGGGGTCGTTGCTCGGCGCAGGCGCCGCCAGCACGATGCGCTTGGCGATACGCAGGTCCGAACGCGAGCGGATCGTGGTCGACTCGCCCTCTTCGTTGTTGGCCGGGTTGGTGTCCGATTCGACGGAAGACGCGACCGCGATGTTCTGCAGCGTGTCGCCCGCCGCGCCCGGCGGCGTTTCGTACTGGTAGCGCAGGTACAGTGCGCCGGTCGCGCCCGCGGCGACCACGCCTTCCACGTTGCTGGCGAAACCCGCGCCCGGCACGGGACACACCACGGTCAGCGGCGCGCCGACCATGGGGTTGGTGCCGGCGGTGATGGTGCAAGCGGCCACGGAGAACGGGCCGCCCGGGGTGGCGGAGGCGCCGATGAAGCGCACCGTGCGACCGACCGGCGGGGTCATCGTGTCGGTGATGGCCACGCCGTTGGCGACCGAGGGGCCGTTGTTGGTGACGCGCACCCGGTACGTGAGGGCGTTGCGGCTCAGGTCGTTCGGATCGAAACCGAGCGGATCGAGACCGCCGGCGAAACCGGTGTCGACCTTGTTGGTCAACAGGTCGACCGCATTGCCCGAGAAGGTCAGCGTGGCCGACTTCTGGTCGTCGGCCGCCGTCGCGACCGCGTTGTATTCGAAGTCGCCCGAGGCGTCGGTGCCGCTGCTCGGGCCCGAGAACGCGAAATCGGCGACGTTGGTGAACTGCCGGCCCGCGCTGCCGCCGGGATTGTTGTTCGGCCGGATGACCAGGTTGAGGCTCTGGGTGTTGCCGCTGGCCATATTCAGCGCCGGGCACGTCACCGTCACGGTGCCGCTGGCGCCGGAGGTGAAATACGAGGTGCCGCCGGCGGCCGGCGCGGTGCTCACGCCCGCATCGGCAGCGACCGTGCACGCGGTGGTACCGGGCGTGCGCGTCGCGGAAATCAGCACGAAGCCCGCATCGGTCGCTGGCAGGGTGATGATGTCGCGATAGACGACGCCGTTGGCCGCGGACGGACCGGCGTTGCGATAGTCGATGCGATAGGTCGAGTTCACGCCTTCCTGGCCGACCGCACCGGAGGTGATGACCTTGGCCGTCGTCTGCACGTTGGCCACGCGCGGAATCCGCACGAAGTCCTGCGCGCTGTTGTTGCTGGCGTCGATTTCGCCGACCGAGCCGGCCACCGCAGCGTCCACACCCACGCCCGCCGTGTTGCAGCGCGCGCCGGTGCGGATCGCGCCATTGCAGTTCGGATTCTGGCCGACGCTGTCGGTCAGCGGCCCGGTAACGTCGACCGTGATGGTCGCGCTCGCGCCCGCGGCAAGCGCGTTGGCGCCCGAGCGGCAGGTCACGCTGCCGCCGGCGGTGACGCCGCAGGTCCAACCCGCCGGCCCGCTCACCGTGGCGCTGGAGCGCCCGTTGATCCAGCCCGGAATGGCCGGATCGTTGACGACCACACCGGCAGTCGCATCGGGGCCGGCGTTCGAGACGACGAGCGTGTAGCTCATCGTCGTGTACGTCGTCGGCAAGGTGTTGTCGGCGTCGCCCGGGCCGTTGGTCTGCTTCGTGATCGAGAGATCGGCGCGCGCATCGGTGGTGCGGACGCCGGCGCCGGCGCAGTCGTTCGAGGTGTTCGGATCGATATCCAGACCGCCGCCGGTCAACGGCTCGCGCGAGCCGCCGGAGCCACCCGTGCAGGCATTGTTGGTGAGCGTGCCGGGCGCGCGAGCCCGGGTCACCAGCGCAAGTGCCGGCGCATTGGCTCCGGCTACCAGCGGCAACGCGGACGCATTGAGCGAACAGGTCACGATCTGCTGCGCGGGCGGGCCGCCATAGGCGTTCGCCGAACAGGTCCAAGGGCCGGAGGCGCTGACGAATTCCTCGCCGGGCGCCAGCGTGTCGACGATGTCCACCTGCCCGGTGCTGGGACGCGGGCCGATATTGCGCAGGTTGATCGTCGAGGTCATGCGGCTGTCGGCATCGGAGCCGATGCCGTTCCACACCGCGACCACGCCCGGCACTTTGGTCTTGCCGCTGAGCTGCAGATCGGCACCGTCGGTAAGCACGGTGAACGTCGCGCTGCCGGTATTGTTCGCGGGGTTCGGATCGGCGGTCGTGGAGGTGATGGTCGCGGTATTGGTCTGATTGCCGCTGCTGCCGGGGCCGCTGGCCGGCACCAAGGCCTGCACGGTGAAGGTATCGGTGGCGCCGCTGGCGTAGTTGCTCGCACGGCTGCAGGTGATGACGGTGTCGCCCGACGAGACCGCGCAAGTCCAGCCCGCCGGTGCGACATGGCCGGTGATCAGGAAGCCCGCCGGCATCGTGTCGGAGAAGCTGACGTTGGCCGCCGCGTTCGGGCCGCTGTTGTGCGTGGTCAGGGTGAAGGTGATCGCCTGACCGGAAATCGCCGGGGCCGGCGCCGCCGTCTTGGCGATGTCCAGGTCCGCGCCCGGGACGACGGCTGTGCCGACATCGTCGGTGTTGTCGCCCGGAATCGGATCGGGGGTGCCGCTGGCGTTGACGGTCGCGCTGTTGACGATCGTGCCGCCGCTGGCCGTCACCCGTGCGCGGAACGTGTAGCTGGCCGTGGCGTTGACCGCCAGCGTGCCCGCGAACGTGCCGTTGGCGCCCGAGAACGTCCAGCCGGCGCCCGTCGCGCTACCCGCCACGAACGTCGTGCCCGAGGGCAGCGTGTCGACGACGTTGAAATTGGTCGAGGCGGACGGCCCGTTGTTGCGGACCTGGATCGTGTAGGTGATCTCGGCGCCGGCGACTACGGGATCGGGGTTGGCGGTCTTGGCGATCGAAAGATTGCCCGCGTTGGTCAAGGTCGTGACCTGTACCGCGCTGTTGTTCGCGGCGTTGGTGTCGCCGGCGAAAAACGGATCGGCCGGGCTCAGGCCTGCGAGCGGCGTGGACGCCGGCGGCACCGGCGCGCGGCCGATGGCGCTGCGCACCGTAATGACCCCGGGACTCAGGCCGACCGTCGAGACCTGCAACTGGAAGCTCATTGGCGCGCCGCCGCCGAGCGTTCCGACGAGCGTGCCGACGTTGCAGCGGATGCGCGTCGGCGTGCCGACGTCCGCGGCGCAGAACGCAGGCAGGTTCACCGCCGTCGTGCCCGCGGGAATGTCGAACAGCGCGACGACGTTCGCCGCCGTATCAGCCGCGCCGTTCTGGATCGTGTAGTCGTAGGTGACGATGCCGCCGGCGGGCGTCGGGTCGGACGCGCCGTCGGAGAGATCGGTGATCTGCAGATCGACGGCGAGCGCAGCGGGCGCCCAGCCGACGAGCATCAATACCAGCACCGCGCCGGCGGCGCGCATGGCATGACCGCAGCGGCGTGCGTAGCGGGGCGAGGATCCGCCTTCCAGGCCGCTATCGGCGTCATTGCAAGCCGCAGCTTTCGCGCCGGCACGGCGCGACCACATCGTCCATTTCATGTTTCGAATCCCCAATCCGCCCGGTAACCGCAGGTCGTCGATATGCACAGCTTTGGCGCGAACGCAGGCATGGCCGCATCGCGTCAGCGAGTGCGGCGCCCTGCCCTTATCTGATTCACCGGTAACCGGTGAAATCCCCTTCGCGATGTACGGCGCGCGATGCGATCAGCGACGCCCAGTGGCGGCACCGTAGAGGCCGATCGGGTTCAACTCAATGACCGATCTTCAAGAAAACTTTCAAATCTTCACGCCGGGGTCGGCGCGGTTTCTTCTTCGGTGGAAAACACGAAGCCCCCGCGGTAGATTGCGCGCACGGGGAGGCGCAGCTGCCTGTTCGACAGTTTTTTCCGCAAACGGTGTACGAGAACGTCCAGACGATGGGGATCGAAATCCGACGTGCCATCCGACAGGCGTTCGATCAGCGCATCGCGCGCGATCGCCTCGCCGGGCCGTTCCATGAGACTTTCCAGCAAGATCTTCTCGCTGCCCGAGAGTTCGAACGCTTGGCCATCGGGCGCCCGCAGCGACCAACCGCCGTCGGCGAGCCGCCATGTCTGCGCCTGCGTCGGCGCTGCGTTTCGCATGCGACGCGCCACGCTGCGCAGGGTGGCCGCAAGTACGATCAGATCCGTGGGCTTGGGCAGATACGCGTCGGCGCCGCTGCTCAGACCGAGCGCCTGCTCGGCCGGCAGCGCACGCGCGGTCAGCATGACCTTTCCGATGTCCATGCGATCGCTCAGGCGCCGCAGGACGGAATAGCCGTCTTCGCCGGGCAGCCCGACGTCGAGCACCACGAGGTCGAATTCCATTTGTGCGCTGGCGCGCCAGAACGCTTCGGCGCTGGGGCAGGCGATGACGCGAAAACCATGTTCTTCCAGTCCGGCTGCGAGTTCTTCGAGAAGATCCGGATCGTCTTCGATCACAGCCACCCGCTCTCGAGGCCCGCGCCCCTGCATCCCTTGCTCCATCGTCGCTCCCCCTGCGCGTACGCGCCCCCTGCGCGCACACCGCGGGGAGTATACGGCTCCGGGGGACGGCGTAACCTCGCCGCAAGCGCGCGCCCCCGTTCAGCATCCTGTCCCAGATGAGGCGGCTCGTGCTTTTGTTGTTGGTGCTGTCCATGTCCGTCGCTCTGGCGGGCCCGGTCCCAGCGCACTCCTCCGATGACGCGACGGACGCGCCGGTCGATCTGTCGGCGGGTGCCGTCTACCTCTACGACCCCGAAGGCGATTTCGATATCGCCACCGTGCGCCGGCTCGCGCGCGCGGATTTCGGCGCGGCCCGCGGGTTCGGTACCTCGCTCGGATTGAGCGCGCGCGACAGTGCGGCCTGGATCCGCCTGGATGTCCCGCGCCAGGTCGCCGGCGGCGAGTGGTGGCTTTCGGTGGGCCCGGCGACGGTCACCTCCGTCACCTTGTACGCGCCGGATGCATCGGGTCGCCTGACCATGCGCGAACTCGGCGCGTCGACACCGTTCGCGGGTCGCCCGGTACGTTTCCGGCTACCGGTGTTTCCGTTGCGGCTCGCGGCAACGCCGGACGCGCGCACGCTTTATCTGCGTGTTTCCGGGCGAAGCACGACGCATGAGGTCGAACCGGTGATGTGGCGGCCGGCGGCCTTCGTGGCCATGGCCGAGCGCGATTACGCGCTATGGGGCGCGTATTTCGGCATCCTCATGCTGTTGATCACGTTCACCTTGTTCTTCTGGCTGGAATTCCGCTCCGCCGCGTACCTGCGCTACTCGCTCTACCTCGGCGCGTTCTTCGCGGTGCTCTGGCTGCTGGAAGGTTTCGGTGCGCAATGGCTGTTGCCCGATTCGCCGGAGACCGCGATCTATCTGACCAGGGCCATCGCCCTGGTCGCGATGGGCTACACCCTGTGGTTCAGCCTGAAGCTGCTGGAACTGGAGCGCAGATTCCCGCTGCTCCACCACATCGCGGCCGCGCTGTCGCTGGCGCAGGCCGGCGGTGCGCTCGCCATCCTGTTCGTGAACGACGGCGTGGTGCTGCGAACAGCGCTGGTCGCGGCGCTCGCATGGCAGCCCATCTTCTTCGTGTTGCTTCGCTATCAATGGCATCGCCGGCCGGACCTGCGACCGGTGATCGTCGCGTTCGCGCCGCAAATGGTGGGCCTGGCGATCGCGGTGCTGCGGCATGTCGGCGCGGTGCCCGCCGGTTTCTGGTCGTCGCATGCGCTGGAAGCGACGGGCATCGTGCATATGGTGGTGCTGAGCCTGGCGCTCATGCGCCGGGTGCGCGACTCGGAGCGGCGTGCGCTGCTGCTCGCCAGGGAATCGGAGGAGCGCCTGGACCGCAAGGTCGGCGAACGCACCTCCGAACTGGCCGACGCCAACCGTCGCCTGATGTCGGAGATCGCCGAGCGCCGGGCCGCCCAGACGGAACTGGCTAGCTCGCTGAAGTCCGAGCGCAAGATGCTGGACGCACAGCGCGATTTCGTCGCGATGGTGTCGCACGAATTCCGCACGCCGCTGGCGGTGATCAAGGCGGTGGCGCAGCGCCTGCGGTCGCATTCGGCGCTGCAGGACGACGATCTCCAGAACCGCCTGGGCCGGGTAGATCGCGCGACCACGCGGATGACGGCGATGATGGAGACGTATCTGGCGGACGACCGGATGCGCGCGCCCGAGCGCGAGCGTCGGACCAGCCGATTCCCCGCGGCCGCGCTCGTGTCGGCCGCCGTCGAACACCACGGCGGCAACGCCGATTCGCGTATCAGGCTCGCCACGGCCGAAGACGCGCCCGACATCGATGGCGACCTGGGCCTGCTCACGGTGGCGCTTGCCAATCTGATCGACAACGCCCTCAAGTACTCCGTCGCCCCCGCCCCAGTGCGGGTCACGACGACTTGGGAAACGGGCATGCTGTACTTCCGCGTGGCCGATGAGGGCACGGGCGTGACCGAGTCCGAACGGGAGCGCATCTTTCAGCGTTACGTGCGCGGGTCGGCGAGCAGCGGTCGGGGCGGCGCCGGACTGGGCCTGCATCTGGCCCAGGAGATCGCCAGGCTCCACGGTGGCGACATCACGATCGAACAGACGGACCTGGCGGGATCGACGTTCGTCTTGACGGTGCCCGCAGCGCCCGTCGAGCACGTCGAGCCGACGCGCAACGTCGCGACGATGGATCAACTAGGGGTGCAGTAATGGGTGTGAGGAACATCGGAGCCGCCTGGCGGCGCGCCTTGCTGATCGCGGCTATTGCGTGCGCTGGATTCGGCAACGCGTCGGCCGCGGACTGGGTCTATCGGGTGCGGCCCGGCGACAATCTGTGGGATCTGGCCTCGGCACACCTGAAGGCCGACATACCCTGGTCGCGCCTGCAGGCTTACAACCGCGTGCCGCATCCGAAACATCTTCCCCCCGGGCAGCGGTTGCGGTTTCCGGTCGAATGGCTGCGCGTGCAGCCCGAGCGCGTGCGCATCGTCGCCGTGCGCGGTGCGGTCCAGATCGCAATGGACGGTCGCGCGCCGGCGCGCGCGGCAACGGTGGACATGCGGATCGCTACGGATGGCTGGGTCGAAACCGGCGAGAACGCCAGTGCGACGGTGGAGTTCGCCGACGGTTCGCGCTTACTGCTCGCCAGCCGCAGCCGCGTCGTGTTCGACCGGCTCAGCAGCTTCGGGCGGACGGGCATGGTCGACAGCGAGGTCCGGCTCCAGCGCGGACGGGCGACGCACCGGGTCGCGCCGCAGAACGGCCCGGCGGCGCGCTACGAGGTCTCGACGCCGTCGGCGACATCGAGCGTGCGCGGCACCCGGTTCCGCGTTGCGTACGAGGACGGGCGGGAAACCACCGAAGTCGTCGAAGGCCACGTCGGTGTCGGCGGTGGATCGGGCTCCGCGGAGCTCCGGGCCGGCTACGGCAGCCGCAACGACGGCAGCGTGCGCGCACGCGCCCTGCTGCCCGCGCCCGCGCTGCCCGCCAGGGCCTTCGACAGCCTGCCCATCGTGCTCGAATGGCCGTCGGTGCCGGGCGCGAGCGGCTATCAGATCGACGTGGTCCGCGCCGATGCGCCCGAAGTACAGCTGTTCGAAGCGGCGGCGGCGGCGCCGAAAGCCGGCATCGGCACACTCCCGCCGGGCCATCATCTGATCCGCGTGCGCGCCGTCGATGCCGAGGGCGTCGCGGGCCTGGACGCGAACCTGCCGATCGAGGTCCCCGAGGGACCGGCGCCGCCGCTGACGATCCGTCCGGCCAATGCCGAGGTGTCCTACCTGCCCAAGCCGCGATTCGAATGGTCTCGCAGCGAAGGGGCCGAAGGCGCGCACATCCAGATCGCGCGCGATGCGTCGATGGGCGACCTCGTGCAGGAGATCGATTCCGCCTCGACCCGCGCTCGTCCGACCGTGTCGCTGCCTCCCGGCACGTACTGGTGGCGCGTCGCCTCACGCGATGCACGCGGGCGCCTCGGGCTCTTCGGCGGCGCGCTTCCGTTCGACGTGCGCGCGATGCCGTCCGATGCGCAGATCGCGGCGCCCTCGGTGAAGGAAGGCGAACTCGTGCTGCGCTGGCGCAGCGTGCCGGAGATCACGCGCTACCGCGTCGAGGTGTCGCGCCATGCCGATCTGCGCGAACCGCTGATCGATACGACCGTCGAAACGCCGGAACTGCACATGAAGAAGCCGCGCGGCGGCCGCTGGTACGTGCGCGTCCACGCGCTGGACGAGGACGGTGCGGCCATGGAGCTGGGGAGCGTCCAGGAGATACGTCTGCCCTGCATGCTTTGCTACGCAGGCGGCGCCGCGTCGGTCGCGCTGCTGTTGCTGGTGCTATGAGGCGCCTCGGCCCGGGGTGGTATCGATGGGCGGCCGCCTTGGTCGCCGGCCTGTGCGCAATGATGCTGAGCGCATCCGGCGCGATGGCGCCGGTCGACGACGCCCTGTACGCAGCGTATGTCCGCAACGCACCTTTGGCGCGCGACGGCGAGACCGTCCTGATCGCAATCGACGATCGCAGCCTGCAGGCGCTGGGGCAATGGCCATGGCCGCGGCGCACTCACGCTCGCCTGGTGAATCTGCTCGATGCGGCCGGTGCGCGCAGCGTCGCGCTCGACCTGTTGATGCCCGAACGCGACCGGGATCCCGGCAGCGACGACGCCCTCGCCCAGGCGATGCGGACGAGCGGGCGCGTGGTGCTGCCGGTCAACGCCGGCACCGCGGCGGCCGGCGCTCCGGCGGAGGAACTGGTGCCGGTCGCGCCGCTGGGCGACGCGGCCCGGGCCTTGGGCCACACCGATCTGGAATCGGGACGGGATTCGGCGTCGGCGCTGTACCTCAAGGCCGGCATAGGCGCGCCCCGCTGGCCCGCTCTGCCGCGCGCGCTGCTGGGCGTCGAGCGCAACGACCTCGCCGCGCCTCCCAAGCCCGGGCGGAATGCATCGCGGGCCTGGGAGCGAGCGGATCGCGTGCTGTTGCGCTTCTCGGGCCCGGCCGGTACGTATCCGCAGTATTCGTATGCCGACGTGCTCGACGGCCGGGTTCCGGACGATGCATTCCGCGGCCGTCGCATCATCGTCGGCGCAACGGCGGCGGGACTGGGTCACGTGATCGCCACGCCGATGCCCGGCGGTCGGATGTCGACGCTCGAGTACCTGGCGAATGCGACCGAAACGCTCGCGCAACGCGCCCAGGTTCATGCACTGGACCCGGCGACGTGCGCGCTGCTCGCCTTCCTCGCCACGACGCTGGCGGCGGGCCTGGCGCTACAACCTGCGCTTCGTGCGCGCCTGCTGGTCAATGCGGTCGTCGTCATGGGCCTGGTCGCCGTGAGCCTGCTGGCCGTATCCGCGGCCCAGACGTGGTGGGGACCGTCGGCCGCGGTCGTAGCGGTCGTCGTACTGGGCGCCGTTTCCCTCGTCGTCGATCTGCGCCGGAGCACCGACCGCGCGCACCTCGACGGCGTCACCGGCCTGTTGTCGCGGAGACGCTTCCTGCATCGCCTCCGCGGCGCCATCGCGCATGCGGCCGACACCAGCGAGCCGCTGGCCGTGATCAGCCTGGAGTTCTCCGGCTTCGAGCGATACCGCGCGCGCGCAGGAGAACTCGAAGCCGCCGTGCTGCTGGCGCGCCTCGCGAAACTCATGCACGCCGAGCTGGACGGCGCTGGCGATTTCGCCGGCCGAACCTCCGATGCCGGCTTGGCCAGCGTCGTGCTCCACCGATCGGACGCAGCCGTGGACGCGATGGTCGACCGCCTTCGAACCCAGGCCGCAGCTGTCGTGCGCAATGCCGAGGGCGACGACGGCGCCACGGCGCTGCAGGTGCACGTCGGTCGCGCACGCGCGACGTCGGATGCCTGGCTTCCCCTGTTGCGCCGCGCGGCGGCGGACGGACGCAGGCCGGCGGTGCGCGCCTGACCGCGGTTCCCGCAGGCCATCGCCGGTCGAAAAGCGAAAAGCCCTGCGAAAGCAGGGCTTTTCGCTTATAAACCGGTTATTTCCCGGAGGTCTTTCAGAACGGCTCTAGCCACCATCATGTCAATGGCATAGCAAGTTTTTCTCTGGCCTCTAGAACTTGGTTGGCGGCGTGCGTATCAATGGCTGCTTCCGAGCTATTACGTTGAATAACTCGCCGCGACAGCCTTGAACCTAGGGCGTCGGCCGTCACGGGCGGATCAGAGAACTCCGAAGACCAAGCCCAGACCGACCGCAAACAGCAGGCCAGCCACGATGCGTTGAACGTGCTGCATGGTGAGCTTGGTGAGGTAGCGGTTCCCCAAGAACGCGCCCGCGAACGCGGACAACACGGCGCCAGCTAGCAGCAGATAGTCGAGTTCACCGGCCTGGCTCCCCAGCTCAGCCGAGTACACGCCAATCCGCGAGAGGTCGATGAGCGCGGCGATGGCAACGCCGGTTCCGATAAATGCCTCCTTGGTAAGGCCAGCTCGAACTAGAAATGCGGAGCGCAGGGCGCCCTGCATGCCGGCCAGGCCGCCGAAGAAGCCGCTGAGCACGCCCCCAACGGGAAGATATCTGGGAGGGAGCGCGACCCTGCCGAAGCGCTCGGAGACCTCAAGCCCTGCGAACGCGAGCAACAGTCCGCCGATGGCCAGCTTCACGGGGGTCACGACCGCCAGCTTGCCGAAAATCACATACGACGCGATCGGCGGCACGTCGGCCAGTCGGCTCAATACCAGCGCGCCGACGAATGAGGCGACGAATGCCGGCAGCCCGAACCGAATCAGGACCCCCTTGTCGGCTTTTCGCCCCACCAGCCCGAGCTTGAACAAGCCATTGAGGAGGTGCACGACGCCTGTAAGCGCAACTGCCTGCTCGATCGGGAAGAACAAGGCGAACGCCGGCAACAGCAAGGTCCCGAGGCCGAAGCCGCTGAAGAACGTCAAGCCCGACGCAAGAAACGCCACGACGCAAATAATGATCAGGGTCACGGGCGGTCCAGATCTTGGGAGCGACACATTGTCGCACCTTGACGATAGCCGCCCGGCTCACGACACCCTCTCGCGCCCCTAATGAATCAACCAGCCGAAGCTATTCCACTGGACACACATCGACCCAGCGTAAATCGACGCGACGATGAGGCCCCATTTGACGATGGCGAGCGCTTGCGCGAGCCCGGGATGCGGGCCTTAACGCCCTCTGCCTGGATCGTTGCCTTGGGAAGGGCGACATTTGTGACCTCACGGGCGATTTGGACCAGGCGCAGCAGACCCAGCGCATCCGCATTTGCGCGCGCCGAACCGGCGCCGTAGCATCGGTGCAGGAGATGGCATTCCTCCTGTCCCCACCGGGGCAAACCGCCGCCTTGGCTGATGATGCCTGCTGACCCCGCTCCGGGGCGCAGGCTGTGGGCATCACCGCCACTTCGTGCGCCCCGTGTCACCCCAATTGGGAGTGCGCACGTGCCGATACTGCCTGCCTTGCTGATCTTCTGTGGCGCTGGCCTTGGGGCCTTGGCGCGATGGGGGCTGAGCCTCGCGCTCAACCCCATCGTGCCGTGGCTGCCGCTGGGCACGTTGGCCGCCAACGTCATCGGCGGCCTGTTGATGGGCGTCGCTTTAGCTTTGTTCACCCAGTTCGATGCGCTCTCGCCAGCATGGAGGCTGGCCATTGCCACCGGCTTTCTGGGCGGGTTGACGACATTCTCGACCTATTCGGCCGAGGCCGTAACCTTGCTGGTACGTGGCGAGTACGGCTGGGCGACCCTGCACATCACCGCGCACGTCGGCGCGTCCCTCGCGGCGACGTTCGCCGGGATGTTCGTCAGCCAAGCCATACTCCGGACGCTGGGAGGCACTCCATGATCGGCATTCACTTGCGGCTCTACACCTACGAGATCCGCCGGCACGACGGCCAACTCGTTTATCAATGGCTGCTGGATCAGGCCAAGCGCATGGGCATCCACGGCGGCTCGGCGTTTCGCGCCATGGCAGGATTCGGCCGACACGGCCGCCTGCATGAGGCGCACTTTTTCGAGCTGGCCGGTGAAGAACCGGTCCTGGTGGAGTTCATCGTCACCGACACTCAGGCGCTGCAGTTTCTGGAACTGCTTGAGACTGAGGGCCTGCACCTGTTCTACGCGAAGCTGCCAACTGAGTATGGTGTGGTTGGGAAGCTCGATCCCTAGCGCTGCCGAGCGGGGTCCTGCATCGACTCTTCAAGGCACCCCGCCAAACGCGAAGTTTCAGCGCATGAAGGCGTGCGTTGACCCTGACCGCACCGTTGGGCGAGCAGCGAGGGGCTAGTCACCCGACCCGGTCGATCGACCCCAGCAGAGTACGGACGTTCGCAAAGACAGAACCGCTACTTCGATCCGTAAATATTCAACGGCGCCGAGGTGCGGATTCCGTTTCAATTGGCGCCAGTGCCGCTTGGCTCTGAACGGTCTGGTGAGGCTTATCCACGGCTGCTTGTGCTCGAGTGGGCGGCATGTAGCTAAATGCCATGGCGCCTGGGCCACCCAAGCCGCAGGCTTGCTTACGCGGCCGGATCAGGCCAGCACATCGGGAGCATCCCCAACGAGCCTTCGCGCAAGGCCCAGCGCGGACTCGAAATCGCCAACGAAATGAAGTTCGCCGTGCTTGGGGCGCAGATGCATGCCATCGATCACTCGGCGGGGTTGCGACTGAAGGCCGGAAATAATCAGCACAATCCCGCGGCGCCGGCACCGCTCGAGCAGGGCCTTGAGCGCATGTACGCCACTGGCGTCAATGATTGGCACCAGCCGCATCCGCAGGATGAAGACCTTCGGCGGGTCTCGGAACTGATCGAGGAGGTTGTCGAGCCGATTGGCAGCGCCAAAGAACAGCGGCCCATTGATCATGAAGGCTTCGACGCCGGCAGGCAGATGATCGCGCTGGGTCAAGTCGGCGGACACCTCACCGTTCTCCTCAATGAGCCGGATGCCCGACGTCACTTCCACGGCGTCGGCCATGCGGAACATGAAGACGAATGCGGCCACGACAAGGCCGACTTCTATCGCGAGCGTCAGGTCGAACAGCACGGTCAGGAAGAAGGTCAGCAGCAACACCAATCGATCTCCCTTCGGGGCCGACAGAGTGTGTCGAAAGTGCTCGTACTCGCAGATGTTCCATGCCACGACCAGGAGCACGGCCGCCAATGCGGCCAAAGGCACGTAGCGCATCAGCGGGGCGAGCGACACGAGGAACACGAGCAGGAACAGCGCGTGCAGTATGCCGGCGATCGGCGAACGCCCGCCTGCGCGGATGTTGGTGGCCGTCCGCGCAATGGCGCCCGTGGCCGGAAGCCCCCCGAACAGCGCCGCGCCGACGTTGGCGAGGCCCTGCGCAACGAGTTCGCCGTTGGACCGATGGCGGCCGCCGGTCATCCCATCGGCCACCACGGCCGATAGCAATGACTCGACGCCTGCGAGAAAGGCGATGGTGAACGAACTTGGCAGAAGCTCCGCGGTTCGCTCGAACGGAATGTTCGGAAACTCGAAGCTTGGCAACGATGTGGGGAGACTGCCAAAACGGCTGCCGATGGTCTCCACCGGCAGCATGAACGCGCTGGAAGCCAGCGTGCAGAGGACCAGCGCGACGAGGAACGCCGGCCAGTGCGGCCAGCCCCGGCGCAGTGTCACGATGATGGCGATGGACACCAGTGCCAGGGACGCGGCAGCCGGGTTGGCCGTCGTCGCGTGATCTGCGTAGGCGGCCCAACGCGCCAGGAATTCGGCCGGGACGCTGCCCATCTGCAGGCCGAAAAGGTCTTTGATCTGGCTGGAAACGATGCTCACGGCAATGCCGGCCGTGAATCCCGTGATCACCGGCTGCGGCATGTACTTCATCAGCGTGCCGAGCCGCATCAGCCCTGCGGCGATCAGCATTAGACCCGCCAACAGTGTGCAAAGCACAAGTCCGCCGAAGCCGAACTTCTGGATCACTACGAATACCACTGGGATGAACGCCGCGGTGGGCCCGCCGATCTGCACGCGCGAGCCGCCGAACACCGAGATCAGGAAGCCCGACACGATCGCCGTGTACAGGCCCGTCTGCGGGGCCGTCCCGCTGGCGATGGCGAGTGCCATGGCCAGCGGCAGAGCCACGATGGCGACGGTGAGCCCGGCGATTGCGTCCCTTCGCAGGTCGGAGAGCGAATATCCCTCCCGCAGTACCGTCAGGAGCTTGGGTTCGAACTGATGCGCGTACTGCTTGACGGTGTGGGATGCCATGACTCCCCCGGTCAGTGGGCAACGCGTCGGTCAACGGCGCTTGGGTGCAGAGCGCCTTCGCTGGATCGGGTTATGCGCCAACTTCGTCAATATTGCTTCAAAGAGCGGATCGTTGCCGGTGTCTTCGGCCAGCACGTGCCTGGCGGCGGAGGCGGCCACCACCTGGGCCAGTTCCAGAGGCAACGGTTCGAGCGTCTCGTTCCAGAACTGCAGTTGCAGGTCGCGCAGCCAAGACGCCTCCGGCATCAGCGTCCGGTAACGCCCCAGCTCCTCCAGACACTGCTGGTCGACCGCTTCCGTTTGACTGCGGGACACCAGCAGGGTGCAGGATTGTTGCAGCGGCGTCCTGAGGAACTGGTCATAGACCGACAGGCATTGGGACAGCGCCTGCTGGGACGTTCCATGGGTCGCTTTGCGGTCGCGGGAATCGAAGACAGAAATGGCGGCCCGCATCGGCGTGCGGGCCAGTAGCGTGGCAATCGAGCTTTCCTCGGCCGCTACGGTGCCGGCGAACGGAGCGGCCAATTGCGGAGCGCACGTCCTGACCCATGTCGGTGGCCGGTCGAGACCTGGCACATGCGGACCGGGATTGCCTCGGCCCGTCCACAGGGCATGCAACGCGTGCGTGAGGTCAATCCAGGCCGTTGGCAAGGCGGGCCAGCACAGCGATTGCACAAAGACCGTTTCGCCGGCATCGGTCGATACGCGTGCGGAACCCAGGAATGCAATGCGCGAGACCTGCGGCTTCTGGGCTCTGACCGCCGGGCGGGATCGGGATGCACGTGGTGCCGTGGAATGTGTCATTTGCCTGCAAACGTCCAATCAGGAAGAGGCTTGAAAAGCATCACGAGATGATGTCTCATGCGCTCTATATGATGCATTGTGCATCAAAATACATGTCTTAACATTAACAGGAGTGGCTTTTTTCGCGGCGCTTCAAGATGATGCGCGTCCAGGCCGCTTAGGCCGGTGACAAACGGAAGTAGGTGATGCCCCACGCATCAAATGAAATGCTCTGCACCTCTTGGCTGAAAGGTTTGTCGGGGTGCCGGCCATGATCACCGCAGCCCAACTCCGGGCGGCCCGTGCCTTGGCCGGGATGGATCAGAAGACGCTGGCGGAGAAGGCGGGCGTGTCGTTGCCGACCATCCAGCGCATGGAGGCCAGTACCGGCAACGTCCGCGGCGTGGTCGAGACGCTGACGAAGATCATCGCGGCACTCGACGCGGCCGGAATCGAATTGATCGGCGAGAACGCACCGAGTCAGGGCACAGGGCGGGGAGTTCGGCTCAAGACCCCCAGCCCCCTCTGATCCCGACGCGGCTCTCGCCTTGGGAACCCAGGGCGATGTAAACGGAGGCGACGTGGCGACTGATGCAGACATCGACGAACTCAAGCGGATGTGCGTATTGCTGTTCCTGGAACTTCAGGAGATTCGCCGTAAGCTGGAAATCGAGCCTGTTGGATCGCGGGACATTGACGAGTACCGAAATGCGGTCCCCAGCTATCTGACGCAGTTCGACAGAAAAATGCGGAATCTCGTCAAAGAACGCTCGAGCGATCAGTAGCACAGGGCACTGGAGCTGTCCTGGCCGGCCGGTTGGAACGGGACGGCGCGGAGGGTCTCGATGCGGAGAAGAAGGCGATATTGATGACTCGCAACGATCACATAATCGAGGATCTGCGCCGGCGCATTCCGTCATTCACCTGCGTCGTGGGTTGCCATGACTGTTGCGGACCGGTTACCGCCTCGTCGGAAGAGGTGGCTCGGCTTCCCATCAAGACCGAGGCCGAACACGAGGCGGCACTGGCCGAGCTCAATTGTCCGCACTTGGGCGCGCATGGTTGCGAGGTCTACAGCGAGCGCCCCTTGATATGTCGCCTGTTCGGTACGACCCCGCGGCTGCTGTGTCCCAATGGTCGGCGCCCGGTGTACATGGTGGATACGAAGACCGAGGACGAAGTGTTTCGATTCCTTAGGCAGACGCGCCAGGTGCTCGTTTGATGGGCGAATCGACCGCAATGAACTGCTGCCGTCGGGGCAATGCGACGGGCTTTGGCTCTATGTCTGCCCTGCTTGCCAGTCCTCCAAGCGCTCGGGTAGTCCGCGACGCGCATGCGGGAGGCGTTCTTGAGACCATCTGCGAGGTCGAGAACCGTGCATAGGCTTGCTCTTAGTCCGATTGAACGTGCTGCGCTATACATGCTTTTGAATCGGCGACCATTGTTCAAGTGGGAGCGGGATGCGCTGACGGATGACATAACGCGCAGCCTGGAGGAGAGGGGGCTGATTGTTCGCGACGGAGCCCAGTGGCAGGTGACGGAGAAAGTGGGCGTAAGGTCAATTGTGCGCATGCGCTAGCGCAGTCGTACAAGCGTGAGCCAGCTCGGCCGAACCCCGCCAAGGCCGGCTGAATCCCAATCTCATTACCCGGATCCTCGGCCATGATCTGCCCATCCAAGGCGGCGTCCTAGGCTACGAGCACCTGGAAACTGACGTCGCCGACAGCGCTGACCAATCGTTGGCTGGCTTCAACGCATCCAACCGAGTGCAGCACCTGAGTCTGCGGCTCCAGTTGCTACAGGATCGCCTCGGCTGTGCCCGGCGTTAAATGCCCAATGCTGGAGGTCTCCGGTGTGCTGTAAAGGATAACGCATGCAATTCGTAAGATTACGACGTATTGAACTTCTCGATCCCCAGGGGACCGCGAGCCATCAATCCGACATCCAAGCCCCCTGACATGAGATCGAATGTCGCGCCGAACTCCGGGACAAAGGCGGACCAACCCAATTCGTGCTCGATCCGAACTCGCAACCTGTCCGCCGCATGCGGTTCACCATGCGTGACGAATACCCCACGCGGGCGGGTCTCTGCGGATCTCAACCAGGCGATGATCTCGGTAGCGTCGGCGTGCGCGGATGCCGATGCCAGCTGTTTGACCTGCGCTCCGATCGCAATGTCCTCCCCGTAGATGCGCACATGGCCGGCCCCGCCGGCCAGCAGCGCTCCCCGCGTGCCGCCGGCCTGGAAGCCGCACAGAATGATCGCGTTGAGCGGATCGGGAGCGAACGCGATCAGGTGATGGAGCACTCGCCCGCCGGTCACCATGCCGCTGGCCGATACGATCACCATCGGGCCCTTGCGCCGATTGAGCTCTTTGGATTCTTCCGGGCTGTTGATGATCCGCGTGTTGCGGTACATCTTTTCCAAAGCCGCCTCGTCGAGGCGCAGCTGGCCAGAATACTGGCGGTACAGGGAAGTGACGTCGGTCGCCATTGGGCTGTTCAGATAGACAGGAGCGGCGGGAAGCTCTCCCTCTTCCTGCAATTGCGCGATCACATGCAGCAAGGACTGGGCCCGGCCTACCGCGAATGCGGGGATGACCGCCACGCCGCCTCGCTGTAACACTGGCTTGAGAGCGTCGCACAGCTCCTGTTTCATGCCGCCCGGCGGATGCTCGCGATCGCCGTAGGTCGACTCGGTGACGATCCACTCGCTGGCCGCGGGTCGGTTCGGCGCTTGCATTACCGGGTCATGATAACGACCGATATCGCCGCTGAAAGTCACGCTCACGCCTCGGTAACTCAGGGTAACGGCAGCCGCACCGAGGATATGCCCCTGGCTTCTGAAGCGCGCGGTCACGCCGGGTACGGGTTCGAATGGCGCGTCGAAATCCCAGTTGCGCATCCGCCGCACGGCTTCGTGAGCGCTGGCCACCCGGTAAAGCGGCTCGGCCGGATGGTGCTTGGACGTGCCGGTTCGGTTGGCGTATCCGGCCTCCTCCTCCAGCAAATGAGCGGAATCCGGAAGCAAGATCCCGCACAGTCGCCGCGTGGCCGGCGTGCACCAGACTACCCCTTCGAATCCCTCATCCACCAATTTGGGAAGGTAACCACTGTGGTCCAGATGCGCATGCGTCAGAACCACCGCGTCGATCGATGCGGGATCCACCGGAAACACCGCCCAATTGCGCAAGCGCAGCGCCTTGTACCCTTGGAACAATCCGCAATCCACCAGCAGCCGTTTGTCGCCGGCCTCCACAAGATACCGGGATCCGGTGACGGTTCCCGTCGCACCCAGGAACGTCAAACGAAATACCGGCGGTTTCGACGACACGATGCCCATGGCGCTTACCCCTATGTCACGCGTATCCACAGACACGCAGATCGAGTCAATGCGAAAAGAACACCGGAACGCGGGTGTTCTCCAACAGATATTGGGTGACCCCGCCGAACCTTTGCTCCATCAAGTGCGGATGGCTATATCCGCCGGCGACGACGAGATCCGCGCCGGCCTCCCGTGCCCGCTCGACGATGATCTGGCCGACCGACGCGCCGGAGCGCATACGCCGAACAATTTCGACGTTCACACCGTGGCGCGCGAGATGCGCCATGAGTTCGGCCGCCGAATGACCGGCGTCCGTCCGTTCTTCCAGACCTTCATCGACCATCAACACCTCGACTGAACCGGCTGAACGAAGCAGCGGCATCGCATCGTGCAGCGCACGCGTGCCCTCGCGGGAGTCGTTCCAGGCGACCATGACGTGCGGTGCAACCGCCGAGGTAACGGTCGAGTCCGGCACCAGCAGCACCGGGCGCCCCGCACCGGAAAGCACCTCGGAGAAGAACCGGCGCCTGGGGCTCAAGCCGGCCTGGGGTTGCTCGATAACGAGCAGATCCGCATAGCGCGCGTGGCGGATCGCGATCTCCGAGGCGGTCAGCCAATACGCCGAGTTCCTGCGGATGCCCCAGGAAACGCCGGAGAACTTGAGCTCGTCTTCGATCCCGCGAGCCACCTCGTCGGCCGTCACCTCGAGGCTGTCGCACATGGACCGATAGTCGCCCGCGGGACGGTACTCGCGAGCGTCCGCAATGGACGAAGCGACGCTGCCGCCCACCAGTGCGGTGACATGCCCTTGCAATGGAACCGCGATCGAGCAGGCGACCCGCAGAGCCGCCATCGAGATATCGCCCCACAGTTGGGGAACCAGAATGTCCTTGAACATGGCGGCCTCCATAAGCGGCCAGATTGCCGTCCGGTCCATCGATCCATACTGATCTGGATCAGCTTGCAGGCCAAAAGACTTGACCTCGATCAATGAAGTCCGGTGCCTCCGACCTACTCTGAGCGGGCATCCCAGGAGAACGCCATGACCACCCAGTCCTTGTCCGCCTCATTCATTATCGGCCCCGACACGCCGCGCTGGTCGGAAACCCTGCACGATGGCAGCCAAGTGGCGATTCGCTGCATCAGAGCGAGCGACGGCGCGGCCGAGCGGGCATTCATCGAAGGACTGTCCGACCAGAGCAGGCGCTTTCGCTTCCTCGGGCAAACCCGTCATCCCAGCGATGATCTCATCCGTCGACTGACCGATATCGACTACAGCCACGACGTAGCTTTTGGCGCCTTCGACGGTGCCGACGACGACCGGCTCGTCGGCGTCAGCCGGTACAGCACTACGAGCGACGGCGCGCAATGCGAATGCGCCGTCACTGTCGATGACGAATGGCAGAACAGGGGCCTTGGAACGGCATTGATGAAGCACCTGATCCAGGTCGCGCGGCAGCGCGACATCCACAAGATGCATTCGTTCGATTCAGCCGAGAATCACCGCATGCAGGAACTCGCCGCGCATCTGGGCTTCCGCACTCGAACGGATCCCGACGACACCAGCCAAGTCATCCATGAACTGACTTTGTGAGGCTGCGCCATGGACCCGGCACTGTGGCCCGCCTTCCTGAAGTGGTGCGCGATCTTCAACTACGGCCTGTTGCTGCTCGGATTCGTTGCGTTCGTGATGTTTCACGAACCGATGTATCGACTGCATCGCCGCTGGTTCAAGTTATCGGCGGCCCGATTCGATGCGACCGCCTATCTCCTGTTCGGGCTGTACAAGATCGCCATATGGATGCTCATCATCGTTCCTTACCTGGTGCTTCGCTTCGTCCGGCATACCCCGTACTTCTGAGGCAGAGCGGATCGGGGCGGCCCGGCCGCGCACGGCGCGTGGGCCGGGCTTCGACGTTGCATGGCTCCGGGCCGCATGCACGGGGCGCAGCGCCTTGATGCGCCGATGGTTCCGCGATTTCGGTCTGCCTTCCGCACGAGCGCCGTCGTACCACCCGAGGACGAACGATATGGAGTCCAGCCAGGACGCCCCAGCCCACCCGACAGGACTGTCGAGCGATCAGGCCGCGCACCGCCTGCGTGTCGACGGACCGAACCGGCTACCGGAACCGGATCGGCGCAATTGGCTGCGCATCGCGTCGGGAGTGCTACGCGAGCCGATGCTGCTCCTGCTGATCTTCGCCTCGACCGTCTACCTGCTGTTGGGCGATCCTCGGGAAGCAGCGGCGCTGGCCGCCTCGGTCACGCTCGTGGTCGGCTTGACCGTGTACCAGGACTACCGCTCGGAGAGCGCGTTGCAGGCTCTGCGGGACCTGAGCACACCGCAGGCGCGGGTGATCCGGGACGGCCAGGCCCGATCGGTTCCCTCGTCGGAACTCGTGGTCGGCGACGTGATTCTGATCGCCGAAGGCGACCGCATTCCGGCGGATGCGCGGGTGCTGGACGACGGCGACGTGATGCTCGACGAGTCCATGCTCACCGGCGAATCAATGCCGGTGCAGCGGGGCGCGGCTGCGGTCTCCGGGCCGGACACAGATCTCGTTCATGCCGGTACATTGGTCGTGCGCGGCCATGCCGCCGCACGGGTGGTCGCCATCGGAGCCGCCACGGCCGTGGGCAGGATAGGCGAGGCGCTGCATACGCTGCGAGCGCCGGCCACGCCCATGCAGAGGGAAATCCGCTATGCGGTGTTGATCTTCGCCGTGCTCGGCCTGAGCGTCAGCCTGTTGGTCGCATTGTGGTATGGCTGGACTCGGGGCGATTGGCTGCAAGGAGTACTCGCCGGGGTCACGCTCGCGATGGCCAATATTCCCGAGGAATTTCCGGTCGTGTTGACGGTATTCCTGGCTTTGGGCAGCTGGCGCATGGCCCGTCACAACGCTCTGATTCGCCGCTCGCCGGCAATCGAAGCACTGGGCTCGGTCACCGTTCTGTGCACCGACAAGACCGGCACCTTGACCGCCAACGAGATGTCCCTGGTCGAACTGGCGTTGGGCAGTGAGCGTTCGGAGCCGGCGGAACTGCATTCTCCCGCGCTCGAATCGCTGCTGCATTGCGCCGAGCGCGCTTGCCCGGAGCACTCGTTCGACCCCATCGACAAGGCGATCCGTACCGCGATCGCGGGCTCGTCCGCGGCGCACGCGCAGCCCGGTACGAAGCCGGTACGCGAATACCCTCTGTCCAAAGACCTGCTCGCCGTCGCCCAGGCCTGGCGGATCCGGGACGAGCCCGGGTTGGAAATCGCCAGCAAGGGCGCTCCGGAAACCATCGCGGATCTGTGCGATCTGCCCTGCGACGAACGCACCGCGGTCATGCAGCTCGCCAAGGAAATGGCGGGTCGAGGCTTGCGGGTTCTCGCCGCGGCCTCGGCCGTATGGACCGACGGCCACCAGGCGCTTCCGGCCACCCCGCGCGGATTTCGCTTCGAGTGGCGCGGCCTGCTCGGATTCGCGGACCCGCTGCGCTCGGGCGTTCGCGATGCGGTCGCCGAGGCGAAGGCCGCCGGCATCAGGGTGATCATGCTGACCGGCGATCATCCGGATACCGCGCGAACTATCGCCGCGCAGGCCGGGCTGGAGCGTCCGCAGGCCGCCATGCTGGGGACCGAGCTGGAGGCGCTGGATGCGGCAGCCTTGACCCGACGCGTGCGCGACACCGACGTGTTCGCGCGGGTAAAGCCCGAACATAAACTGCGATTGATCGACGCATTGAAGCGAAACGACGAGATCGTGGCCATGACCGGCGATGGCGTCAACGACGCCCCCGCGCTGATGGCGGCCCACGTCGGCATCGCGATGGGAAAGCGCGGCACCGATGTCGCACGCGAGGCCGCATCCATCGTCCTGCTCGACGACAATTTCGTGACCGTAGTGAGGGCCGTGCGTCAGGGGCGAGTCATCTACGACAACATACTGCGCGCGGTCCGCTACATTTTGGCCGTCCATGTGCCCATCACCGGCCTGGCCCTGTTACCGCTCGTCCTCGGCGCCCCGTTGCTGCTGATGCCCTTGCACATCGTGTTTCTGGAGTTGATCATCGATCCCGCGTCCGCGCTGGTATTCGAGCGAGAGCCCGCGTCCGCCGATATCATGCGCCGGCCTCCGAGGCCGCCTTCGCAGCGCTTGCTGGACATGCCGACGCTGTTGGGGAGCCTGGGCCAGGGCGCGGTCGTCCTGGGCGCGGTCGCGGCTGTTTACTTCATCGGGCTGGGCGCGGTTATGCCCACCGAACAGGTCGCGGCGCTTTCCTTCACTGCGCTGATAGCGGGGAACCTCGGGCTGATCGTAGTGAACCGCGGCTTCACCCAAGCGCATTGGCTCGGCCGAACCAGCAAGGCATTCTGGGTTTTGGTCTTGTCTGCGCTCGGCATGCTGTTTCTGATCACGCGATTCGAAGGCCCCGGCGTCTGGTTCCGCTTTACGCCGCCGCCGATCGGCCTTTCCTGCCTGGCCTTGCTGATGCCGCTGGCGGCATTGGGCGCCATCGAGCTCGCCCGCAGGGCGCTCGGAACGAAGCGACGGCATCGCAGTCAACCGGGATGAAACGTTCAGGACCGGGGCAAGGCAGTCGCAACGACGCAGGCCGCTGCGATCTCGGCTTCTTCGTCCACGTCCACGCGCCACACCCTCGCCCGGCTTTCCGGGCTTTCGAGCCGGACGTCGCCGCGGTCGTTGGCGGCCCCGTCCAGTCCGATGCCGAGCCAGCCCAGGTAGACGGCGATCGCGGTGCGCACTCGCGGGGCATTGGCTCCGATGCCGCCGGAAAATATCAGATGGTCGATGCCGCCCAACCGGGTCGCCATGGATGCGATGCCCTGTGCGATGCGCAAAGCGAAGATGTCCAAGGCCAAGGCCGCCTCGGCGCTGCCCGCGGCGAGCAGATCCCGCACGTCGCCGCTCAGCCCGGATAGCCCGCGCAGACCGCACTCGTGGTACAGCGCCTCTTCGAGCGCGTCCACGCTGAGCTCGTCGGCCCGCAACAGATAGAGCACCGCGCCGGGATCGAGCGCCCCGCTGCGCGTCGCCATCGGCAGCCCGTCGAGCGGAGTACTCGTCATGGTGGTATCGAGGCTTTGCGAGTCGCGCACGGCGCAAAGGCTGCAACCGCTGCCCAAGTGAGCCAACACGACTCTCTCACGGCCCACAGGGGGATGAGCCTCCCGCGCCTGACGCATCGCCGAGGCGAAGGCCAACCCATGGAAACCGTAACGCCTGATGCCGAGCGCATGCCATGTTTTCGGCACCGCGAGCCGCCGGGTGTTCGCGGGAAGACGGGCATGCCACAAGGTATCGAAGCTGGCGTACTGCCGGGTCTGCGGCCAGCGGCCTTGCACCGCAGACACCAGTCCGAGGGCCGCCCGCTGATGCAGCGGCGCAAAGCCCGACAGCGCGCGCAATCGCTCGAGCTCCGCGGCATCGAGGGCCCGCGCTTGCTCGGCATCGCCGCCGTGAACGATGCGGTGTCCGACCAGCGCCGGGGCCGCGGCCAAACCCAGAGTGTCGACGACCTGGGCCAACGCGGCGTCCAGGTCCGGGGCCGGATGGCTCAATGCGATCTCTACCCGCTGCGAGAGCCGCGTTACCGATGAGCCGCTCCTTTCATATCGCGCCGCCTTAAGCGTGGCCGACCCCAGGTTGAGCACCAACAACGTCCGATGGCCGGGCTCACTCATCGCATGCGCCTTGCCACAACACCGCCGGCGCGCGCCGGCCCAGGGCGGCATCGTACTCTTCGGACGTCAGCCAGGCGCCGGCGCTGCGTTTCAGGAGCGTGGCGGCGGCCAACAGAACGTGCGCCCAGGTGCAACGATTGGCGAACATCAAGCCGTCGACGTCGAGGGTCCCGCCGCGATTCCGATAGCCCAAGGCAGCGGTAAGACCGGGGCCGTTGTCCAGCCTGCGCAGCGCTCCCAGGAACGGCTCCGGGCGCGTATGGGTCAGGAAGATTCTCGGCCGGCCCGGCGCGAACCAGCGCCCGACGGCCTCATCATCGTGTACGTATTCGGCCTCTTCCTCGTCGCGAGGCGTCCTGAACCGGCCGGGCTCGGCAAGATAGATCAGGTTGGCGGCTATGCCGTGCGAGCCGAGCCGACGCCAGGCCTTGCGCGCGGCGGCCAATTGGTAGGCCCCGGTGGCCACCACATCGATCTCCGCGTCGACCGCGTTCGCCAGGAAAATAGCCCCGTCGTGTTGCAAGGCCATCGCTTGCTCGGCCTCCAGCACCACCGGCAGTTCCCGCTTCGGCACCACCAGGGCGAACAGCCTGCCGCGATCGGCATAGACCGTCTGCAGGGCGGCGCAAGCGCTGTTCGCGTCCGCTGGGAAGACGATCCGCACCGAGTCCTGCATTTCTCCCATCAGCGCTTCGACCACGGTCGGATCCTGATGCGATTGCTCGTTCTTGGCGTTCTCCCAGGTGTGCGAGGTCAACACGATCGGAACCGACAACCAGCCGGGCGCCCGCCCGGCGTGGCGAAGCTGACGGGCGAAGGTCAATTCCTGTCGCAGCGCGCCGAGCATTTTCGCCGCGAACGCCTCGTAGGTGACGACGAGGTTGATGCCGCCCTTGTTGGCCAGGGCCGCGCATACCACCGCTTCCTCGTTGAGGGCGGTGATGACGCTGCCGACGTGGGATTCGGCCACGCCCGGCTCGGGCGATTGCACGCGATGCTTGAGCAGGTCCAGGGTACGGTCCAGGCGATTGCTGCGCAGCTCATCGGGATTTCCGACGCGCACGCGCAGCCCGGGGTTGGCCGCCAGCGTCGCGACGAAGTATTCGTCCAGGGCCGACATGGGCGAGACCGACTCTCCCGGGGCGCGCCATTGAGGCCCAGGCGAGATGGGTGGGTGAATCTGGCGCGTGGCCAGCGCGTGGTCCCGCTCCATCGGGCGCCGCTGCTGGCGGTGGGTGGCCAGGGCGGAGATCGCGTCCCGCAACTCCGGTTCGGCGACATGCAATGTCTTGCAGGCGAGGTTGAACTGGTTGCGCGAGTCCTCATCGCTCGCGGGATTTCCCGGTAACGGCAAGTTATGAGCCCGGTTGCTGCCGGCGCCGGGGAAGCCATAGCCCTTGGGCGCTTGTGCGACCCCATAGCGCAACGGCGCGCCGGTATCGAAACCGGCGGAGGCGCAGGCGTCGATACGGGTCTGTTCGCGCAGCTCGATCGCGTGGATGCCCCAGGCGATGCTGGCCGGGTCGCGGCCATCGAGCCCGATCGGTTGGAAGCCGTTGAGCCGCAAATGCGTATGCAGCCAGCGCTCTCCACCCTCCTGTGCGATCTGGCTGCGCTGCTCGATCCGGCGCCCGTTGAGCACCATGATCGGCGCCACCAAACCGCAGTCCTGCGGACGCCACCATCGCGGCGCCCAGTCGCTGCCGCGCTGTTCCTCGAAGGCGCCATCGCTGAGAAAGGCCACCAGGCGTTCTCCCGGGAGCGGCGCGTGCACGTAGTGCAGCTCCGCGAAACCGAGGTAGCCGCCTTCCTGCAGGCTGCCGGCGGTAAAGGCATTCACGTGCGAACCCAGTAGCGAAGTCGGGTAGCCGTCGCAGGTCACGCCGTACGAATAGAAATCACCGACGAAGTCCGATAAGCGCTGGTCGTCCAGCCCGTACCGGCCGGCGTGCTCGGGCGTCATGTTCGCCGTCAGCAGGTTCAGCGCATCCACGGCGGCGACGCAATGCCCTTGCCCCATCAACCACGCGCGCGTATGTCCGGTCAGCGCATTGATCGCGAGATAGCCGGCGTAGGCCGGCACCATATTCAACGAGCCGCCGGTATGCCCTTCGGGATGCAGTTTGAAGTCCTCCGCGTTCAAGGGCCGGCCGTCCAGACGAACCGTCTGGGCATAGGTCATGTGAACGACCAGCCACATCGCGGCGCTGGCGACTCGATCGGCCGCCGCCAAGCGGCGATAGCCCGTGGCTGCGTCGGGGAGGATGCCCTGCCCGGTCAAAGCACCGATCAATGCGTGAATTCGCACCTGGGTAAGCGCATCGTGAACGATCGCACCGTACCCTGCGGCCCAATAAGCGAAATCGGAATTCTTCGCGCGTCGATCCGCCGCTTCGGCTTCGATCCGGCGCCGCAGCGGGGCGTCCAATTCTTCGCTCGTGCCGCAGGCGAGAACCAGCTCTTCCGGCGTTTCGTCGTAGATCATGGACCGGTTCCTCTCTGAATCCGTGCCAGGTGTTCGGCGACGGCATGTGCGATGGGCTTGGCCAGACCGATGGCGTTGCTGGAATGGCGAATGCTGTCGGTGCTTACGATGCGTTCCACCCCGGCCCGCTTCAGCAGCTCATGCGCATTGCCGCTGAACAGAGGATGGATGACCACGCATACCGGCGGCGGCAGGTCGAGTCTTCGCAGATGGTCCGCGGCGGCGGCCAGGGTTCGCCCGGTCGAGACGATGTCGTCGACCAGCACCGGGGTGAACCCGCGCAGACGGTCCGGATCGGGCGCGCTCACTTCGACCTCGTGATCGCCGCGGCGTCGCTTGTGCAGCACCTCACAGGGTATATGTGCCTCCCGGGCGATTTCCGCGACCCATTGCGCGCTCTCCTCATCGGGTCCGATCAGGATCGGGTTACTCACCTCGTGTCGTATCCAGTTCGCCAACTCCGGCGCCGAATCGACGCACGAGACCGGAATCCGGTAGAGCTCGTCGAGCCTGGCGATGCGATGCAGATGAGGGTCTACGGTCACTAGCCAGTCGAGGCATTGATCGAGGAACCGGGCGAACACGCTCGCCGCCACGGCTTCGCCCGGACGAAAACGAGCGTCCTGGCGCATGTAGGCGAGATACGGAGCCACCAGGCCGACGCTGCGCGCGCCGAGCTCTTTCGCGGTCTGAGCGACGAACCGCACAGGCAATGCCTTCCGGTCCGGATCGGACAGGCCCGCGAAGACGACGACATCTGCGCCTTCGATATCGTCGTCGATCCTGATCAGCGATTCGCCATCGGGGAAATGCCGCCACTCGAGGAGCCCCACCCGGGCGCGCAAGTCCCGGCTCACCGAACCCGCAAGCGCGCCATCCTCGGGAAAGGGCAGCACCATCGGCATCATGATCGCGCCCCCCGCACGCTCAACGTGTCCGGGTGCGCCCTGGCGTAATCCAGCGCGTAGGCCAGCTCGCCTTTCGACCCGGCGTGCACCAGGAACAAGGGCATTCCGCGGCGGATCGAATCGCCTTCGCGCAGGGTGCATACGACGCCGGCCGTCGGGGTGCGGGGCGCGCCCGCCAGCTTGGCTATGCGCGCCAATTGGCGATTATCGATGCAGCCCAGTTGTCCGTCGAACGACGCAACGAAAGGTTCGACGAAGCGCGCCTTGCCGGGCTCGCGGAAGCCGCCCTGGGCCATGCAGATGGCGAAGAACTTCCTCATCGCGGCGCCCGATGCGAGCGCGCCGGCAGCCTGTATTCGCCCACTCCCCGGGGCGATGCCGGGCAACAGTTCAAGCACCGCTCCGGCGACATCGAGCGCTCGCTCGCGCAGCTCGTTCGGCGCCTGCGGCGAATTACGCAGGACCTCGAGCACGTCGTGCGCTTCGAGCGCCGGGCCGATCCCGCGCCCGACCGGCTGGCGGCCGTCGGAAATGTGCACGCCCAGACGTAAGCCGAGGGCCTCCCCGACGAAAAACAGGCGCCGGGCGACCGCGTCGGCGGCGGCCATGGTGCGCACCTTGGCGGTCGCGCCCACCGGGATGTCGATCAATACATGGGTGGAACCCGCCGCGGCCTTCTTCGACAGGATGCTCGCGACCATCTGGCCGTCGCCATCCAGGTCCAGGGGGCGTTCTATCTGGATCAGAATGTCGTCGGCGGGACTCAAGCGCATGCGCCCACCGGAGGCCATGCAGCCTCCCTCCCGATCCACGACGTCCCGCAGCGCGCCGATGTCCAGATCGACGTCGGTCATGGTCGCCATGACGTCGGCCGTTCCGGCGGGCGAAGTGATCGCCCGCGACGAGGTTTTCGGAATGCGATGGCCAAGCGCGGCGACGATCGATACCACGATCGGGGTGGTCCGGTTGCCAGGCAGGCCGCCGACGCAATGTTTGTCGAGCACCGGTCCCGCGCCCCAATCGATCCGGTCCCCTACCGATACCATCGCGCGCGTCAACGCGACCGATTCGTCGAGGTCCAGCCGGTCGCCGGCGCAGACCGTCACGAATGCCGCCAGCTCGATATCCGACAATCGGGCGGTGAGGGTGTCGCGCAGCACCGCCTCGAACTGGGCCTCGTTCAAACGCTTCCCGAATACCTTGGCGCGCAGCACGCTGGCCGACCCGGGCGGTTCGGCGTGGGCCAGGGTGGCGATGGCGCCGGGCTCCGGGGCGAGCATTTGCCACGCGGCATCGGACAGCGCGGCCTCGTCCTTGCCCAGCCAGTCGCCGGTGACGATGTTCAGGACGGCGACGACCTCCTGCCCGCCGCACTTCACGCTGACCCGGGTCAAAGCCGCGAACCCCTCGGCGCGGGACACGGTGCAATCGCGGTGCAGATACAGAACCGGCTGCCGATAGGTGTCGATACCGGCTCGCCGCACGGGCAGCCTGGCACTCGGCTGCTCGACGTCGGAGCGGTCGTCGCATTGGGTCGATCGCATGCCGGGATCCCGGGAAAGCCCGATCCCACCCTAGAGCGGTTGCGCCAGTCGGCATTGATCTCGATCAATGCAGGGCGGTGCGGGCAACGAGCGTCGGCCGCCATGACGTTCCCGCCCCGCCCGCGCCGTCAGGTCAATTCCGCGTATGCGGACGCTGCTCGATCACACTCTTCAGTATCAGGCGAACGAGCGGGGATTCGCCCGCTGCCCGATGTTCGGTGACCCGCAGGTAATAATCGTTACCGGGTCGGAATGCGAAACCTTCGACTTGCGCGCACGAGCGCACCCAACCGTCCCGGCTCCGTTCGACCAATTGGTACGGTAGGACGGGCTCCTGCCGACCGCACATATCGCTGGATATCGCATAAACGCGCTTCTCGACTGCAGTGCCCGCGATGTGCGTATCGCCACTGGGGCTTCCGTCGAGGAATATCTGCGATGCGCAGCCAGTCAACAAGGCCGCCAACGCGGGAAACAACAGCCTGTTCATGATCGATACTCCTGGATGGCCGCGCGGAGCGCGTTCGCCGCCGCGATAGAACGACTTGGAGGCTGTCGGCGCCGATGGGAACTCGGGCAGATGTCCCAAGGCTAAGTCCGCCGTCATGGGCCAGGGCTGATCCAGATCAAGCGGGAGGCATGGGATCGCGATATCGCCGCCGCGGGCAGCGTCGATATCCCGCCGGTGGGCTGTCGCGGCGCTGCGCTGTCGCCTTGGCAGACCGACAGGGGCTAGCGTCCACCGCCGCTACGGAATATCGACAGCAGCAGCCAGATGCCGGCGAGCGAGGCCCCGGCAAAGCCGACCAGACCGAATAAAGGCAGGCCGAACAGGGTGGGGCCGCCCTCGACCGTCATCGCGATGGACGAACCGACGATCAGCGCGGCGATCACCATGCTACCCGCCAGACGATTGGCCGAGTGCGCCATCTGGCTGCCGAAATCGCGCAGTTCGTCCATCCCGATATGCAGCCGGGCTCCGCCGGTGCGCATCGCACGCAGCACGCGCCGAAGGTCCTGAGGCAAGGTCGCCAGCACCTCAACGGTATCGGCCAGCGACCGCACGCCGCGCCGCGCGACCCGGCGAGGATGGAAACGCGCCGTCATGGCGCGGCGCAGGAACGGCCGCGCCTGAAGCGCCATATCGAATTGCGGATCGAGACTGCGCCCCATTCCTTCCAGGGTAAGGCAGACCTTGATCAGCAGAGCCAGGTCGGAAGGCAAGGCCAAACGATGCGATCGGAGCAAGCTCACCACTTCGAGCAACATCCCTGCCAGGTCGAGCTGCCCCAACGGGACTCCGTGATAGCGGTCGATGAACGCGTCGATGTCGATGGCCAGTTGCGCCTCGTCCACATCGGCCCGTCCGGTCCAGTCGAGCAATACCTCGGTGACGCGCTCGGGATCTCGCTCGACCAACCCGAACAGCAGGCTCACCACTTCTGCGCGGCGCGCCGGCGACAGCCGCCCCACCATACCGAAATCTATCAAGGCGATGCGCCCGTCGCGCAACACGAACACGTTGCCCGGATGGGGATCGGCATGGAAGAAACCGTCGTCGAGCATCATTTTCAAGACGATCTGCGCGCCGACACGCGCCACCCGAGCGCGATCCAGTCCGGCGATGTCGAGTGCGACCACATCGGCTACGGCAATGCCGTCGACGAAGTCCTGCACGTTCATCCGTTCACTGGTATAAGGCCAGTGCACCGCCGGAACGACCAGGCGTTCATCGCCGGAAAGATGGGCGGCGATACGCTCGGCATGCCGGCACTCGGCGGCGAGATCTAGCTCTCCCAGCAGCGATGCATGGAACTGCCGCACCATGCCGGCGGGATGGTAACGGCGCATATCCGGGAATTTCGCCTCGATCTTGCCTGCCACGTACTGCAACAGCCGCAGGTCGGCCTCGATGAGCGGACGGATGCCAGGACGCCGAACCTTGACGACGACGTCGCGGCCGTCCGGCAAGCGCGCCCGGTGCACCTGAGCGATCGACGCCGCCGCCAACGGCGAGGGATCGAGCCAGGCGAATGCCAACTCGGGGACCTGCCCCAGCGCCGCCGACATCTCCGAGCGGATCGCCTCGAAAGGCACCGGCGGGACGCCATTCTGCAGACGACTGAACTCGGCGATCCATTGCGGAGGAAACAGATCCACCCGCGTCGCCAGGACTTGGCCGAGCTTGACGAACGTCGGCCCCATTTCCTCGAGCGCGCAGCGCACCCGCACATGCGGCGGCAGCGCTACCAGTTCCTCGAGGTGCGCGAGTGGCAAGACCTTGCCCGCGCGCGCGAGCGTTTGCGCGAGCCCCAGCCGACGCACCAGATCGCCGAACCCGTATCGCACCAGGATGGCGCCTAAGCCGTGCAAGCGGCCGAGGTCATGGCTGGCGATCAGCGTCTCCCACATGCGCGAGGGCTCCTCGTAGTATCGCTGCAGCGCAAGCCTGGCCGCAGGCCGGTCAGCGCACGATCGTCAGCGGGACCGAGCAACTGACCAGCACTTTGCTGGTCACGGAACCGAGAAACAGACTCTTCAGCGCCGAACGGCCGTGCGATCCCATGATCACCAGGTCGCATCGATTCGCCTTGGCGAGCTTGAGAATGGTGGCTGCTGGATCGCCGACCAGCAGATGCTCCTCGCAAACGGCCTTGGCCCGTTTGAGCATGGCCCTGGCCTTTTGGGTTGCGGCTTTGCCGTTGTCGGCGTGGTAGCGGGCGGTCTCCTGCAGTCCCAGACTGAGCGCGACGCTGCGCATGAGCGGCTCGTCGGCATACAGCAAGTGCATCTCGGGCGGTTCTGCGAGCTCGCCCGCGAGCCTTATCGCATGGCGGACGGCGCGCAGCGCGGCCTCGCTGCCGTCGATCGCGACCAGGATGCGCATGACGGTTCTCCTCGAGGTTTGAATGCCCACAGGATCCGACCGGCGCCCGTCCTGT
The DNA here is from genome assembly GCF_001428685.1 of Lysobacter sp. Root76. Lineage (GTDB taxonomy): Bacteria > Pseudomonadota > Gammaproteobacteria > Xanthomonadales > Xanthomonadaceae > Lysobacter. The sequence goes on from NZ_LMIK01000001.1 coordinate 737,989, forward strand.
GTCTTGATCGAGATCAACGCAAGCGCTCGCCGTCGGCCCGGCCGGAGTCCGGCATGACCGGTCCGACCGCCGCGCGGTTGCATCGCCCCCCGCGGTTGGCCTAGAAACTGCGCGCCCACATCACCGCCAGCGCCGCCATCGCCGGCCACAACAACAGCGGGTGCAGCAACGCCCTTGCCCATGGACGCGTGGGTCGGTAGCCCACGCCATGGACGAAGCCCGCACAGATCGACAGCATCAACGGGCTCAGCCACCCGTGCGCCGCCGCCGTCATCTCCCCGCCGCGCATCGCCGGCACGAACAGCAATGCCAAAGCCAGGGCCGATGCCAGCAGCAGCGATACGGCGCGCGCCATCAGTCGTCCTCCAGCACTTCGCGGCGATCGCGCTCTTCGTCGCTGCGCAACTCGAACCACATGGCGTTGAGCACGCCAAAACTGCAGGCCAGGGCCAAACCCAGTATCCAGGCGAAGTACCACATCAGTAGGCGTCTCCGGCGTCGTCTTGCGATTCCACATGGGCGCGCGTCACCGTACCGCGCATGACCCTGAAGGCCCAGCCGGTGTACGCAAGGATCAGCGGCAGGAAGATCGCCGCGGCAACCAGCATGATCCCCAGGGTGCGCTCGCTCGAAGAGGCGTCCCAGACGGTCAGACTGTGCGCCGGATACGTGGAGGACGGCATCAGGAACGGAAACATCGCCAGGCCCGCGGTCAGGACGATGCCGGCCACCGCGGTTCCGCTGGCCAGGAAAGCCATCCATCGCTTGCCGATCAACACCACGGCGATCAATGCCGCCACCGTCACCACCGGCACCGCAATCATCCAGGGGTTCAGGGCGTAGTTCGCGAACCATCCGCCGTCGATCATCAACACGTGCTTGACGAGGGGATCCGACGGTGCGTCGACGCGCATGCCGCCGACGATGGCCGGTGCCGGCAGGGAGCGCAGCCACACGCCGGCCCCGACGAAGGCTGCGGCAGCGACGGCGGCGGCGATACGCGCGATCCGCCTGGCACGGGCGCCGACCGGGTCTTCGACCCGCATAGCGGCGAAACACGCGCCATGCATCACCAGCATGGCCAGGCTGATCAGACCGGCCAACAGCGCGAACGGGCGGAACAGGCCGATGAAGTCGCCGTCGTAGATCGGCAGCAGCTCAGGAGTGAAATGGAACGGCACGCCGAGCAGCAGATTGCCGAATGCGACGCCGAACACCAGCGACGGCACCGCGCCGGCGATCGTCAGCGCCCAGTCCCAGGCTTCGCGCCATTTCGCCTGTGGCAGACGGTTACGGAAGGCAAAGCCCACCGGCCGCAGAATCAGGGCCACCAACAGCAGCAGCATGGCGAAATAGAAGGACGAAAACGACGCCGCGTACAGCAATGGCCAGGCGGCGAACACGGCGCCGCCGCCGAGAACGAACCAGACCTGGTTGCCTTCCCAATTGGGTTCGATCGATTCCAGCGCCATGCGGCGTTCGATGTCGTCTCGGCCTATCAAGCGCAGAATCGCGCCCAGGCCCAGGTCGTAGCCGTCGGTCAAGGCGAAACCGATCAGCAGCACGCCGAGCAGAACCCACCAGATCTCGCGTAGCAGCGAGTAGTCGATAAGGTCGATCATGGCGCGGTACTCAGCGGCAGGCGGCGTTCGGCGTCGTTTCGCGACGCCGGCCAGAAATTAAGCCGGTCGGGCCCGGAACGGATCGCCCGCAGCATCAGCATCACGTCGACCACGGCCAAGCCGGTGTAGAGCACGACGAACCCGACCAGGCTCGCGAGCACTTGCGTGGAGCTGGTCGAGGACACGCCGAGAAAGGTCGGCAGCACCCCGTCGATCGCCCACGGCTGGCGGCCGTACTCGGCTACGATCCAGCCCAGTTCTGCCGCGACCCATGGCAGCGGCAGGCTCCACAACGCCACCCGCAGGAATAGCGGCCGCTCCAACCGTCCGCGCGCCGACAGATAGAAGGCGGCGGCGAACAGCGCGATGAAGAAGATGCCCAAGCCGACCATGATCCGGAACGACCAGAACAGTACTGGCACGTTCGGCACCGTGCTCCAGGCCGCGCGGTCGATGATGGACTCGTCGGCGGTGGTCGGATCGGAGGTGTAGCGCAGGGTCAACAAGCCGAAGCCGAGATCCTCGCGCAATGCCATGAAGGCGGCTGCCTTGTCCGGATCGTTCCGGTCGGCGCGAAGCTCGCGCAAGGCGGCATAGGCGGAAATGCCGCGACGAATGCGCTCTCGATTGCTTTCGACCAACTCGTGGATGCCGGGAACCTCCTTGTCCAGCGACCGCGTCGCGATCAGGCCCAGCGCCCAGGGAACGCGCAGCGCATGGGCCGTCTCGCGACGCTTCATGTCGGGCAGGCCGAACACCGTGAATGCGGCCGGCGCCGGATGGGTCCGCCATTCGGCTTCGATCGCGGCGACCTTCATCTTCTGATTTTCCGAGGCGGTGTACCCGCTCTCGTCGCCGAGTACCGCCACCGACAGCGCAGCGGCCAGGCCGAAGCTGGCCGCAACAGCCATCGAGCGACGCGCGATCTCGACGTTACGTCCGCGCAGCAGGTACCAGGCGCTGATCGACAGCACGAACATCGCACCGGTGACGTAGCCCGCGCTGACCGTGTGCACGAACTTGGCCTGCGCGACCGGGTTGAACACCACCGCGGCGAAATCGGTGATCTCCATGCGCATCGTCTTAAAATTGAACTCCGACCCAACCGGGTTCTGCATCCAGCCGTTGGCGATCAGTATCCACAATGCCGAAAGATTCGCGCCCAAGGCGGTCAGCCAGGTCACGGTCAGGTGCTGCAGTTTGCTCAATCGGTCCCAACCGAAGAAGAACAAGCCGACAAAGGTACTTTCGAGAAAAAATGCCATCAGCCCTTCGATCGCCAGCGGAGCGCCGAAGATGTCGCCGACGTAATGCGAGTAGTACGCCCAGTTGGTTCCGAACTGGAATTCCATGGTGATGCCGGTGGCCACGCCCATGGCGAAGTTGATGCCGAACAGCAAGCCCCAGAAGCGCGTCATCTGCTTCCAGATCGGCCGGTTGGTCATCACGTAAACGCTTTCCATGATCGCAATCATGACGGCCAAGCCGATGGTCAGCGGAACGAACAGAAAGTGATACAGCGCAGTGAGCGCGAATTGCAATCTGGACAGGTCGACGACGTGTAAGTCCGGCATGGCGGTTCACCTAGTTGGCAAGAGGTGCCGATCGATCGCCGCATCGTCAATATGCGGGCGGCTCGACGGCGAGAAGAACAGCAGATACAGCACGATCAGCAGCGCCAGCTTCGCCGCGATCGTCGCGGCGACGCGACGCGCCAGCGCACGCTTGAGCCGCGGCGGCGCATCCAGCCCGCGCGTCGATCCGCACCGCGGGCCGGATTCGATCACCGCACGCGCACCAGATTGTCGACATCCTTGACCCCGGCGATCAGCCAGGCCGCGTCCTCCACGGTATTTCGCGCCTGCCAGTCCTCGACCTTGCCTTTGAGGGTGACCTTGCCGTTTTCGTCCACGTCGACCCGGATGTTCGAGGCTTGCACGTCGGCCCGCCTGTGCATCGCGTCCTTGATCGAGCGCTTGACGTCCTGCTTGCAGGAAATGCTGCGGATCGCGATCTTGTTGTCGATGTCGACCACGCCGGCAAGGCAGCGAAGATCCTTCTCGATCTCGCTGCGCTGGAACTGCCAATCGACGGTGCCGCTCAAGGTCAGGCATCCTTGATCGACGCTGACCTTCACCGCCCCGCGTGGCAGCGTGGTGTCCCAATCGAGTACATCGGTCGCGCGCTTGACCAGAACCTCATCGGAGACAGGCGAGTCCGGGCAACGCACCTCGACGTCGAGCACGATTCCGCGCACGCCCTTGACCCGTTCCACGGCCTCGGCGACTGCGATCTTGTCGGCGAGGCTGTGGACATGGCCGGTCAGCTTGACGATGCGCTCGTCGATGCTCACTCCGATGCCCGAAGCATCGACTCGGGGATCGAATGCCAATTCTTCCAGGACGTACTTACGCAACCGCTCGCTGTTCATGGCCTACTCCGGATAAACCCGAGGGCATTACGCCCAAGCCGGCGACCGGTCGGGTTGATCCAGATCAAGTGCCCGCCGCATGGCGGTGATCCGGCCTGCCCGGGTTAGATGGGGGCCGCACCATGCGCGCTCCGACACCGAGCGTTGACCCAGATCAATACGCGCGGCCGGCGCCGGATTGGAATGAGCGTGATGCCGATCGCGGCTGCGGAGAACGCTCATGTACAAGGACCTGATGATCCCGATGACCGGCAGCGACGGCGACGACGACGCGCTGACCTTCGCCATGGCGCTCGCGAAATCGAGCGGTGCCCGCCTGACCGCGCTGGAAATGGTCGACCTGCCCATGCCGATGACCCATCCATGGGGCCTGACGCCCGATGCGGCGACGGCCGACCTTCACGCCGCTTTGCGAGAGCGCGGCCGGATCAACCTGACGAAGCTCGAACTTAGGTTGGCGGGCGAACGCATTTCGGCGGAAGCCCGACTGGTGGAGGCCTTGTACTCCGAGGCGCCTCGCCTGGCCGCCAAGCAGGCCTACGACGCCGACCTCTCGATCGTCACCGGAGCCGTCGGCGACACGGTCGATTCGATACTGCCGCACGACTATTTCGTCGCCTTGCTATTCGAATCCGGGCGGCCGGTGCTGATGGTCCCCCCACACTGCGTCTTGACGGTGCCGCCGCGCCGCGTGGTGATCGCCTGGCAACCTACCCGCGAAATCACGCGCGCGGTTCATGACGCGCTGCCGTTGTTGATCGCCGCCGAGAGTGTGGCGGTGCTTACGGTGGAAACCGACCCCGGCCAGGACAGCGAACCGTCCGCACGCCGCATCGTCGAGCATCTGGAGCGCCACGGAGTCCAGGTGTCGCGCCTCGTACGGCCGGCCCTCGGCCAGACCGTCGCCACCGCGTTGCTGCATTACTCGCGCGAAATTCGTGCGGACCTGCTGGTAGCGGGCGGCTACGGGCATTCGCGCTTGCGCGAATGGGCGCTGGGCGGCGTCACGCGCGAGCTGCTGATCGCGTCCGATCTTCCCGTCCTGTTCGGGCACTGACATGGCCGGCCATGCGTTCACTTTCCCGTGGCCTCCGCCCATGTGCGCCACCGAACGCGTACGCGGACATGCGCGTGCCGCCCTGGCGCATGCTGCCGCCACGATCCGAGCGCTGCGCCGGCAGGTCTGCAAGGACAGCTTGCCATTGCAGCGAGAACGCCGGCCAAGCGTGCACGGCGAGGCGCGCCGCCTGAAATTGCGCCACCTCGATCTGGCCGGCATATACAAAGCCTTCGCGATCGACACCCTGCCGCCCTCGCCTCGGTCCGGCAGCGGTTCCCCGTGGCTGCGAGGATTTTCCGCAGGCATCGCGGCGCGCCTGGGCGGACTTGGCCAACAGGCCTTTGCCCGCTTCGACAGCCGACCGTGAGGCAGTCGACCGCTCGTCCTTCTGAGGTGTCCAGCATGCATCGCGTTGATCCGCCTTCTCAAGAATCCGCCGATCTCGAAGCGGCGCTGCGGCGCCAGTTGCGATGGATCGAAGACGATGTCACAACCGCCCTGCTCGGCCCGGAGCCCGGTCCGGCCGCGGCACCTGCGGACGCGGGCGAGCAGCGCCCAGACATCGCGGCAGCGCCGGGCGCGCATACCATGCTTGCGCGTCTGCGCGATCGGTCGGCCGCATTGCTGCGGAGGTTGTTGCGAAGGCCCTGAGGCCCATCCAGGGCGCGTCCTGCGGCATCCGCGCGGGGCTTCGCTCAGCCCACGCCCTGGACCGCCCCACGGGCTTGCGTCGATGCGCAAACCGGCGCATCGATCCACGGCTGGACGGCAGCACGAATCGCGCGTGTCGCCAGTTGCAGCCCCGACCCTTCGCGTTCCAGCGCGGTCGTCTCCGGAGTCCGCGCCGGCTCCAGTGCATCGCTCGCACCGTTGGCCAGGCAGGCCAGTTCGGGCTGCGGCTCGATCCGGGTCAAGGATTGGTGGCGCCGGTCTCGCTCTGCCGCTTCCGCCAGCGAAGCCGGCAAACCCCGATGCATCCACAGGCTGGCAAGCCCGACGCCGCTGGCAGGGCTGCCGCGCTCCTCGGCCAATTGCAGCGCCCCATGCAGGCAGCCAAACGCCAGACTCCGCGCGATCGCTTGCGCCACTGATGGAGAGCGGCCCGAGGTATACGCCAGGCCGAGACGATCCAATGCATCGCCGACGCCGATCACGCCGATGCCGAATCGCAGCGGCTGATCGCCGCTGGGACCGTAGGCCATCGCCGCATCGTCGAGCATGCGCACCGCCAGGGCGGCCGCCGAGCCGAAGCGCTTGTGATCGAAGCGGGCCTGGCGCGTATGCGGATCGGAGACGAAGAGTCCGGCGTTGACCACCGCCCGTGGTTCGGTCAGCAGCGGTACCGGTGTGTCGGTACCTGCGTGGCGCAGCAGCCGTGGGTCGGGCAGTATCTGCCAACTTCCGAACGCGAACGCGTAGCGGCTGCGCCAATATGCGCCGTCATTGCCTTCGGGCGCGGCCAGCGCCTCGGCGACCCTTTGCCAGGTCGCATCGATGGTCCGGTCGCACAGTCGATCGCCGCTGCGCCAACGAAAGCGGCTGTCCCAGAGATCGACCGCTTGCGGGTCTGTGAATCGCGTGAGAAGAGTCAAGGTAGTTCCTGACGGCTCGAGGCCGGATTGTCTGCTCTGTCACTGTGCCCTTGCCGGGCAGGTCCGCCTTGACCGGGATCAAGCTTGCCGCTTCGCCGCGCTCGCGCATTGCCAGGCTCGCGAGGCTGTTACAAACGGTTACCGGCAGTTACCGGTTTGGAATCGTCCGCTACGCCCGCGCGGCTAGCCTTGCCTCAACCCCGTCGCGGAATGCCGCCATGTTGCTCGATGTCCTCCAACACGCAGAGCCCTCCAGCGAATCCTGCTTCGGCGCATCCGCGAGCGGACGCGTCCACGAGACGCACAGCCTGGAGCGGTTGTTGCAGGCTTGGCCATTACAGCGCCGCCGGGTTTGCGCGAAACAGTACGTATTCCGCGCGGGCCAGGCCCGGCACGCCTTGTACCTGGTGCACGCCGGCTTCTTCAAGACCGCCGTGGTCAGCGAAGACGGGCGCGAGAAGATCACCGGATTCCGCATGCGCGGCGACCTGCTCGGCCTGGACGCCTTGGACATGCCGACCTACGCTTGCGACGTCATGGCGCTGGACACCGGGGAGCTCTGGGAACTGCCGTATACCCGCTTGCGCGACGAACTGCCGCAGTTCCAGGAACGCGTCACCGCGCTGCTCGCCAGCGAGATCCGTCGCGACTGGAGCTGGATGCTGACTCTGGGCACGCTCGGCGCCGATCAACGCGTGGTTACCTTCTTGTTCGACCTGGCTTCGCGCCTGGAACAATTAGGGTTCAGTCCGAACCGCCTGCAACTACGCATGACGCGGGCCGAACTCGGCAACTTCCTATCGCTGACTCTGGAAACCGTCACCCGCGTGCTTTCGAGGCTGCAGGCCCGGGGCCTGATCGGCGTCGCCGGCCGGGAGATTTGCATCAAGGACCGCAACGGCCTGCAGACCGTGCTGCGCGACAACACGGCCTATCACTGAGGCGCGGCACGCTCATCGGCCAGCGGGTCGAGCGCCCGCGCGACCGCCGCGGCCAATTGCTCGCGTCGGTAAGGCTTTCGCAGCAACTCGAAGGCTTCCGCTGTCACCGCCGGCCCAGTCGCGTCGGTTTCGTAGCCCGAAGTCAACAATATGGGCAATCGCGGCCGCAACCCGCGCGCGGCGATGGCCAGCTCTTTGCCGTTCATGCCTTCGCCGAGCATGACATCGCTGAACAACAACGCGATCGATTCGTCGTCCGACAACCGCCGAAGCGCATCTTCAGCACTTGCCACCGCCGATACCTGATAGCCGGACGAACGTAGGAAGGCCACTGCGATATCGCGCACCGCCCCATCGTCCTCCACGACCAGCACGGTCTCTCCCTTGCCTTGAGCGCGGGTCGCCGCGACCGGCGACGCGGCGGCCGCGACCGCCTGTGCGGCAGGAAGAAACAACGCCACGCGAGTGCCGTAGCCCAGCGTGCTGTCGATGCGCAGATGACCGCCACTCTGCTTGGCGAAACCATAGGCCATGCTGAGTCCCAGTCCGCTGCCGCGCCCGGCTTCCTTGGTGGTGAAGAACGGCTCCATCGCGCGGGCCAGGATTTCCGGCGCCATGCCGCGCCCGGTATCGGTCACGCTGATGCGCACATAGCGGCCGGCGGCGAGCTCTCCGCTGCCGGCATGATCCCCGACCTGATGCACTCCTGCCTCGACGGTGATTTCGCCGCCGCGCGGCATGGCGTCGCGAGCGTTCAGGGCCAGATTGACCAGCGCTGCGTCCAACTGGGTTGGATCGACGTAAGCCGGCGGCAGATCGTCCTCGCAGCGCACATAGAGGCGCACGCTGTCGCCCAAGGTGCGTTGCAACATCGATTCGACGTCGTGCAGTAGCGCGGGCACGGCCACGGCCTGCGGCATCAACCGTTGCCGGCGCGCAAAGGCCAATAATTTCCCGGTGAGCTCCGCGCCCCGGCCCACCGAGCGCAAGGCGCTGCCGATCAGCTCGCTCGCCTCCGGCCTTTGCTCGTGCTCCATCTCCAGCAACTGAAGGCTGCCGGACAAGACCGTCAACAGGTTGTTGAAATCGTGAGCGATGCCCCCGGTCAGCTGACCGATCGCGTCGAGCCGTTGCGAATGGGCCAGTTGTTCCTCCGTACGTCGCCGCTGCACGAACGCGGCGATCAGGTTGGCCACCGACTGCAGCAGATGCAGCGCGTCGTGATCGAAATGGCGCGGCTGCGACGACACCACCAACAGCGCACCCATCGGACGGCCGCGGTCCAGCAGCGGCAGCAGTACCGCGCTGCCGGAGCCCGCGACGACGAGCGGAAAACGGCCGTCGGTATCGCCGGCAAGGTCGTCCACGACCAGGGTCTCGCCCTCGGCAATGCGCGCTAGCAGGGCTTCGCGGTCGAAACCGATCGGCGAACGCGAAGCCGCGGCGGCTTCGTCGAGCCCGGTCGAGGCCCGTGTCGCCACGCTTTGGCGGTCATCCGTGACGAACACGACGGCGACCATCGGGGTATCGAGTGCAGCCGCCAACAGCGCCGGGACGTGATCGACCACGCCGGATTCGTCCTGGGCCTCGAGCGCGAGTTGGCCGATTCGGGCGGCCAGCGCATCGTAACGGGCGCGGACCAGGGCCTGGCGGGCCCGTTGGGTCTCGGAGACGTCGCGGACCGAGGCCAAGTAGCGCGGCCCCTGGTCGCTTTCGATCGGACTGAGCGCGATCTCCACCGGAAATTGCGCACCATCGAGCCGTTGACCGATCAGGCTCTGACCGGTGACCCCCATCGGCCGCACATGCGGCTGTCTCATGTAACGCGCACGGTGATCGCGATGGCGATCGCGCGCTGACGCGGGAATGAGTTGCTCGATCGCGACTTGCTCCAGGCCGCCTTGTCGATAACCGAACAGGCGTTCGGCCTGCGCATTGGCCTGCACGATCCGCCCGTCGCCGTCGACGACGATCAGCGCGTCCGGAACGGCTTCGAACAACCCCGGAAACAGCGCGCTTTCGCTCATGCGTTGCGAACCTCGGCCGCAAACAGATAACCCGCCCCCCGGACCGAGCGTATCAATCGCGGCTCGGCGGGGTCGTGTTCGATCTTGCGTCGCAGCCGGCCGATGCTCACATCGATGCTGCGGTCGAACGGGCCGGCCTGCCGGCCGTGCATTCGGGTCATGAGCTCGTCGCGGCTGAGCACTTGCCGCGGCTTTTCCAGCAGAGCCTTGAGCAACTCGAACTCGCCGGTGGTCAAGGCCACCTCGACCCCGGCGGCATCGGTCAAGCGTCTCGCCCCCAGGTCCAGGCGAAACCCCTCGAAAGCCAGGCCGGCAGATGCCGCCATCGCGGGCGCCTGGGCGGTGGAGCGGCGCAACACCGACCTGATCCGCGCGAGCAGTTCGCGCAGGTCGAACGGCTTGGTCACATAGTCGTCGGCGCCCAGTTCCAACCCCACGACGCGTTCGACCGCCTCGCCGCGCCCGGTGATCACGATGACCGGACCGCGCCACTCGGTCTGCAGGTGCCGCAGAAGCGACAGGCCGTCCTCGTCGGGAAGGCCGAGATCCAGCAGGATCAGCTCGATCGTTTCCGAAGCGACCAACGCGCGCGCCCGGGCCGCGCTCGAAGCGCCGACCACCCGATAGCCGTTCGCGCCGAAGTATCGCGACAACAAAGCGACGATGTCGGCATCGTCGTCGATTATCAGCAGCCTGGGCAGGGGACCCGCCGTGGAGGTCGCGTCCTTTGCTTCCGATGGCATGGCGGTCATTGGACTCGTAGGAAACGGGGAAAGAATGGGCCGATCCGGCGCCGCCCGCAAGCTCGGTTGGCGTCGATTGATCCATATCAAGGCGCCGATGGCGCGCCAGGCCCAGAGTCGAGAACGAATCAGTCCGAGGTGCGTTCGATGGACGGCACGATGCGAGCGGCGGTCGCCCACCGCCTGGGCGTTCCGCTGATGGTCGATCGCCTGCCCATTCCCACGCCCGGCCCCGGCGAGATTCTCGTCAGGATCCGCGCGAGCGGCGTCTGTCACACCGACCTGCATGCGGTGCAGGGCGACTGGCCGGTCAAGCCCGCGTTGCCTTTCATTCCCGGGCACGAAGGCGCGGGTACGGTCGCCGAGATCGGCGCCGGAGTGAAGCACCTGCGTCCGGGCGATTCGGTCGGTATCGTTTGGCTCCACCATGCTTGCGGCCGCTGCGAATATTGCATCACCGGCTGGGAAACGCTATGCGAGCAGCAGCGCAACAGCGGCTACAGCGTAAATGGCACTTTCGGCGAGTACGCGATCGCCGATGCGGCGTACGTCGCTGCCCTGCCTGACCGCTGCGACTTCGTCGGCTTGGCGCCGATTCTCTGCGCCGGCGTCACCAGCTACAAGGGCATTCGCGAGACCGAGGTGCGTCCTGGAGAGTGGATCGTCATTTCCGGCATAGGCGGACTGGGTCATCTGGCGATCCAGTACGCCCAGGCGATGGGGCTGCACGTGGCGGCGATCGACGTGCGCGAAAGCAAACTCGAACTGGCGCGTTCGCTCGGCGCCGAGATCGTCGTCAACTCCAACGACCTCGGCGCGCTGGAAGACGTACGCAGCGGCACCGGCGGCGGGGCGCAAGGCGTGCTGGTCACCGCCGTCTCGCCCGGCGCCTTCGCCCAGGCACTGGGCATGGTGCGGCGCAAGGGCACCATCAGCATGGTGGGACTTCCGCCCGGAGAATTCGCGACCCCGATCTTCGATGTGGTGCTCAAGCGCATCACCCTGCGCGGTTCGATCGTCGGCAACCGGCAGGACCTGGCCGAAGCGATCGCGATAGCCGCCAGCGGCAAGGTGCAGGCCATGGTGGAGCCGTATCCGCTGGACCAGGTCAACGTGGTATTGGACCGCCTGCGAGTCGGCGAGGTCGAAGGGCGTGCCGTGCTGGATATGAGTCTGGTGGCCTGAGATGACGTCTTGTCGAGGACGTCCACCGCCATGAACCTGTTCCCACGCGAGGTCAATGGAATGATCGTCGCGTTGGGCATCGGCCTGTCAGTCGGCCTGGAACGCTAGCGCACCAAGAGCGGCGGCCTTTGCGCGAGCCTGGCGGCGTGCGCAGCTTCATCCTGTACGGCCTGAGCGGTTCGGTCGCGGCCAGCCTCGGTCAGATGGCGCTGTTGGCTGCCGGCTCATTTCTGAGTGCGCTGGTCACGGCGATGGTCGCGGCGATGGCTGACCGCGCCCACGCGGTGCCCGAGTTGGTCGCCCCGGCGCGCAGCGCCGCGCTGATGTCGAACATAGCCACGGTGGTGCGGCTCGCGGTGGTGATCGGAGCATTGTCGCCTGCGATGCTGCAAGCTCGCCCCGGCGCTGATCGCGTCGGGCCTCGTCGTCGCAGTCGCTGCCGCGGCCGTTGCCGTTGCAGATCGAGGGCCCGAAAACTCGTGCCGAAACGCCCCTTCGAGCCGATCTCTGCGCTAAGGTTCGTTGCGCTGCTCACCACAGTCATGTTGGCCACGGCCATCGCCAAAACCTATCTGGGCGAGGCCAGCCTGCCCTGGGTGCTGGCCGCTTCGGGCCTGGTCGACGTCCATGCCGGCGCGGCGTCATCCGCACAATCGGCGATGCGCGCCCAGCGACATGGCCTTGGCCGAACAAGGCCCGATCGGCTCCTTCATCGCAAACTCGCTGGTCATATGCCTGACGGCCGCTTTCAAGGGCAGCCGTGGTTTTGCGTAGCGGTTGATTGCGGAAATCCTGGCGATGGCCGCGACGTTCGCGGTGGTCGCTTCGCTCGGCTGAGAGGGCGTCGTCGCGGCGACGGCAGTCACGACTCGCGCGACTGTCGCGCCAACAGCTCGTAACGCGCGCGATGGCTGTCGAGGGTCGCGTCGTCCAGTTCCTCTACGTCCATCAGCGCATTACTGGCCGATCCCGACGAACGGATCAGCTCGTCGAGCTTGATCTGGATCGCCTCGGTATCGCGGCCCTGGGTGTTCTGAATCAGGAACACCATCAGAAACGTGATCACCGTGGTCGCGGTATTGATCACCAACTGCCAAGTATCGCTGAAACCGAACAGAGGACCGCTGACCAGCCAGGCGGCGATGATCGCGACCGCCGCGATGAAGGCCGCAGAACGACCGGCAAAGCGGGCCGCGAGCTTGGAGAAGCGATCGAAGGCTTGTGCTGAGTTCACGGCATTTTTCCCCGGTCCTGGCATCGAAAGGCGGCACTGAAGGCAAGCTTGCGGCATTACAGCGACAGCTCGTGAATGACCTGGCGGTCATCGTCCGGATCTACCCGCACGTGGAAGCCCAGGTGGCGGGCCAGATCGCGCATCTGCAGATTTTCGGCCAGATCCACCGAGTACATCCGATGGATGCCGCGCTCGCGCGCAAGCTCGATCAGATGCTTCATCAACGCACCGCCCAAACCCTTGTTCTGCCATTCATCGATCACCGTCACCGCGCATTCGCAAGCGGCGCCGTCGGCCGAAGCGCCGTATCGAGCGGCGCCGACGATGCGTTCCGCGCTGCCTTCCGGTATTACCGCCACGAACGCAGCCTCGCTATGCGGATCAAGGTCCGTCAGGCGATCTATCAACTGCTCGCTGGGGCTTCTGACCTGGCCGAAAAAACGGAAACACCGAGCCTCCGACGAAAGCGTTTCCAGGAAGGCGCGCTCGGCGGCCCGGTCCTGCGGGACGATCGTCCGGATCAGAACTTGGCTGCGATCGCGCAGCGTCTGCGACCAGCGCAGGGATCGGGCTGGCGTCGAGGCGGATGAGGCCATCGACGGGGTCCTCATGGCGGGCTCCTGGGAGGATGTCGACTGCAGGCTAAGCGCTCGGATGTTCCGCCCCTTGATCCATATCAAGCCCGGCGCCGCCGTCCGCACGGGTTCTTGATCGGCGTCAACACCGACGCCGACGCGCACGTCAGTATCGATCCACGACACCCGATACCCGAGGACGACACTGTGTTCAAAGACATCCTCGTGCCCCTGCTCATGGGCGACATTCCGTCCGCGGCGCTGCGCGCCGGCTGCGCCCTCGCCCGAATCAGCGGCGGGCACGTCACCGCGCTCGTGGGCGTGAGCCAGACCGTGCCCATCGCCGAAACCTGGGCGTACTATCCCGCGGGCGTTTACGAGAGCATGCGCGATTGTGCGGCTGCCACCACCCAGGCGATGGCCGACGCAACCGCGGACTGCCTCAAGTCCGAATCGGTGCCGTTCCAGATCCGGCAGTCGCAGGAATTCTGGTCGACACCCGCGGAAATCTGCATCGAGCCGGCGCGACAGAGCGACCTCGTCGTCATCGGTGCCATCGCTGGGGACCAACGCGAGGCCCGAGAGCGGCTGGCTTCGAGCGTACTGGTCTCATCCGGCCGCCCGATGTTAGTGGTCCCGGCGTCGTACAATTCCGCGCCCGGGTTCGGCAAGGCGGTCATCGCCTGGAAGTCGTCCCGCGAGTCGGCGCGTGCGTTGCACGATGCGATGCCCTGGCTGCAGCGCATGAGTTCGGTCGACCTGCTCATCGTCGACGAGGGCGCTCGATCGTCCTACGCACAATCGCTGGATGCGATGTTGATCGGGCACCTGGAGCGGAACCAAGTCGGCGCGCAGTTGGTGAGACGCTCGGCCCCGGCCGCGCAGGTCGGGGCCATCATCGATATCCATGCGCAAGAAGTCGGAGCGGATCTGTTGGTCGCGGGCGGCTACAGCCATTCGCGACTGCGGGAACAAGTGCTGGGAGGAGCGACCCGTTTCCTGATGGAGCACGCTTCGGTTCCGACCCTGCTTTCCCATTGAGCACGTCAGGATCTGCCAGCTCATAATATCGCTCGCCGTCCGCGAACAGGATGCTCGAAATCCTACGGCCCGACTTCTGGCTCATGGATATGTACCAACACTTCAGGTGGCAGCAGGAACTCTACGCCCTGCTCGTTGCATGCAACAACTTCTTGGCAAAGGAAAAGGCCCGCAAAAGCGGGCCTTTTTTTACTAAATCCAAGTTTTTTGTCTGTGGTCGATATTAGAACGGGATGTCGTCGTCGGCGAAGTCGTCGCCGAAATCGTTGGACTTGGCCGGGGGCGCATCGCGGCGCGGCGCCGATTCCTGGCGGCCGCCGCCACCACCGTACCCGCCACCGCCACCACCGGCCTGACGCGGGGCGCGCTCGCCGCCGCCACCGCCACCGCCGCCGCGGAATTCGCGACCACCACCACCGCCGCCGCCCTCGCCACCCGGACCGCCGAGCATCTGCATGTCGTCGGCGACGATATCGGTGAAGTACTTCTCGACGCCGTCCTGGCCGGTGAATTTGTCGTAGCGGATCGAGCCTTCGATGTAGACCTGGCGGCCCTTGCGCAGGTACTCGCCGGCGATCTCGCCGAGCTTGCCGAACAGCTTGACCCGGTGCCACTCGGTGCGCTCCTGGGTGTTGCCGTCCTTGTCCTTGCGCACGCTGGTCGTGGCCAGGCTGAGCGTGGTCACGGCCATGCCGCCCTGGGTGTACTTGGTTTCGGGGTCGTTGCCGAGGTTGCCGACCAGGATGACCTTATTGATGCCACGTGCCATGAGGATGCGGGTCCTTGAAGTTGTCGCCGAAAGCGGGCGATAGGTAGTTAAGTATACCCGTCGGTCCGGGACCGTCAGGCCAAGACCCTGGCCCCTGTCAGGGAATGCCGCTGCCGCGGGTAGGGCCGGATCCGCGGACGTTAAAGCCGGAAACCTTGCTGCGACGGGCTTTGCGCGATGCCGCCCGACACCGCGGCGGGCGCTCGCGCGCTCCAACTGGCTCCGATTCGGTTCAGCCAGCCGCTTCCGTCCCGATCCGACGCCCCTGCGGCGCGCCGCCCGTCGGCCCGCCGCCCCGGGGTGGCCTTCCGCACTGCTGGGCCAGGAGCGGCGCGTCGATCATCGCTGGCCGGCGCCGTCGCGCCGCTCCGGAGCCCCGCCATGCCCGTCGCCCCGCGCCTGCTCGCCGCCCTCGCCTGCGCCACCGTCCTGAGCCCGGCCGCGGCGCAGACATCCACCGAAACCGAACTGCGCCGCCTGACCCAGGAGAACCTGGACGCAATCGCGCCGGGCCGGGTCGAGGTCTGGCAGCGCAACGCCCACGAACGCCTGGTGCACGTCGACGAGAACGGCATCGCCCGCAACAAGGCCGATTTCCTGGCGGAACTCAAGCCGCTGCCGGCCGGTCCGGGCGGCTCGCTGGCGATCGACCGCTTCGCCGTGACCGACCTGGGCGACACCGCGGCGGTCACCCACGAGGATCTGGAAACCCTGGACTACCACGGCCAGACCCTGCGCAGCCGCTGGCGCCAGACCGACACCTGGGTCCGCGGCGGCGACGGTTGGAAACTGGTCGGCGAACAGGTATTGGCGCTGCAGACCGACCCGCCGACGGTCGCGCTGACTTCGGCGCAGTTGTGCGGCTACAACGGGACCTATCGGCTGACCGACAAGATCCGTGCCACGCTGCGCTGCGACACCGGCGTGTTGATCGGCGAACGCGAGGGCCGAGCGCCGACCAGCTACCGCGCCGAGATTGCCGACGTTTTCTTCGCGCCCGGACAGCCGCGCACGCGGCGGATATTCCAGCGCGACGCGCAAGGCAGGATCGTCGGTTTCGTGGATCGACGCGAAGGTCTGGACATCCGTTGGACGCGGGTGAAGTGAATGCGGCAAGAACGGGCTGCGCGCATTCGTCGTACTGAAGCGCGACGGTAACGAAGCCAGCGCAGGGGCGCGGGAGTC
Organism: Lysobacter sp. Root76; assembly: GCF_001428685.1. Lineage (GTDB taxonomy): Bacteria > Pseudomonadota > Gammaproteobacteria > Xanthomonadales > Xanthomonadaceae > Lysobacter. The sequence continues at coordinate 754,394 of NZ_LMIK01000001.1, forward strand.
CGCTGCTTGCGGCGATGGTGTCGCGGCTAGCGCCGCGACAGCCCAAGGCAGAGCGACAGCATCGCGGCGCAAGACACCGTCGCGCGAACCATGCGTCGCGGCGAATCGCGCGACGGCATCGCTCAGGCCGCGACACCGCTCGCGCCTGAGTTTCCGCGTCGGCACGCTAACAGGTTAGCGGACAGCGCCGCACGTATCTCAAGCCAACGCGAGTCTCACGCGCGACCTCGCGTGCGCATGCCGCGCGGGAACGCAAGCCGTGCGAAGCACCGGCCGCGGCGAAAAAATCGCATCCGCTGTCCGGTCACGCGTTCCATCGCCGTTCTTCTCCCAGTACCCCGAGCCACGGATGGCCAGGCAGGCCGCCGCGACAGCGCCAGGCCCGTTCGCCGATCCCAAGGAAGGAATTACGCATGCCTCACGGCGAAGCGACAGGACGATCAGCCCACATACGCGGCTTCATCTACGCCAGCGACGCCTGCGCGAAGATCGCCGAGCGCCTACCGGTGATCGCCGGCAGCGATTCCAGCGTGCTGATCGTCGGCGAAACCGGCACCGGCAAGGAAATCTGCGCCCAGGCGCTGCATTACCTGTCGCGGCGTTCGGCCGGGCCCTGGGTCGCGGTGAATTGCGCGGCGGTGCCGGTCGAACTGATCGAAAGCGAGCTGTTCGGCCACGTCAAAGGCGCGTTCACCACCGCCCACAGTTCGCGCCACGGTCTGGTCAAGGAGGCCGAAGGCGGAACGATGTTCCTGGACGACATCGACTGCCTGCCCCTGCTTGCGCAGGGCAAGCTGCTGCGCTTCCTGCAACAGCAGGAATACCGCCCGGTCGGCTGCAATACCGTGCAGCGCTCGAACGTGCGCGTGATCGCAGCCAGCAATCGCGATCTGCGCGTCATGGCCCGCCAGAACAGCTTCCGCCAGGATCTGTATTTCCGTCTGAACGTATTGCCGATCAGCCTGCCGCCGCTGCGCGAGCGGCGCGAGGACATCGCCCTGCTGGCCGGCCATTTCGTCCAGTTGTTCGACCAGGGTCGCGCCTGCGGCGGAAGCGGCCGCCGGCTCACCGCCGAAGCACTGCAGAAGCTGCTGGCGCACGACTGGCCCGGCAATGTGCGTGAACTGCGCCACGTGATCGAGCGCTCGGTGCTGCTGGCCGTCGGCGAGCGCATCGAGGCCGACGATATCGCCATCGATGCCGACCTCGACGCCGATCCGGGCGCCTGCGCCGATAGCCTCGACCCGTCCACAGAATCGTTCCAATCGGCCAAGAAGCGCGTGGTCGACCGCTTCGAACGCCAGTACATCGAGACCCTGCTGGCCCTGCACCACGGCAACCTCACCCATGCCGCGCACGCAGCCAAGAAAAACCGGCGCGCGTTCTTCGAGCTGGTGCGCAAGCACCATATCGACACCCGCCGCTTCAGCGACGCCCCCTGATGACCTCCTCCGACACCCTCACGGCGCTCAGCGCCGGCATCGCGCTGCGCCCCGCGCAAGGCCCGCACGCGTTCGCGACGCATACGGACGCGGCCGGCGGCGACGCGCACGGTCGGAATCGTCCGCGCGCATGGACAAAAACACCCGGCCGCGCACAGCGCGTTGCAGCAGGCTCGCGCGCCGTATCCGCCGTGCGCGCGCAGGACAAAGCACAGCAGTCGCGTAGTCAAGCACGCTTGCTAGAGCCAACCAAATCAAGCACTTGCAACAGATCCGCACTTGGCATGCGACTTGCGCTCTTCAGTCCAAGGCTGGGACGCATGGACGACTACCCCGAAATGCTAGCGATCGTAAGAGCGCTCGCCCGCTACCTGCGGGCGAATCCGAACAGTTCAGATACCGCTGACGGAATCGCCATGTGGTGGTTCCGCGAACAGACCGTGGTCGACGGCCGCGCACTGCTCGACGCGCTGGATTGGATGCGCGAGCGCGGCCTGGTCGAAATGCTCAGCGCCAGCAGCACCGGCGATCGCTACCGATGCATCGCCGGCCCGGACGAACTCGACGGCGTGCTGCAGGAACTGTCGAGGCGCCGTCTGACATGACGCCCGCTCACGCAAGGATGCAGGGGAATCGCTCGTGCCGTCGCTGACGCTCGCCGCCTTCACCCAACTCGCCGGCTGGCAGGCGCTGCAGGCCGACGGCGTGACGCCGTCGGCGGCGATCGCGATCGGCGAGGACGTGCTCAGCGATACGCCCAGCGGCGACGGCCACAGCCTCACGCTGGCGTATTCGCAGGCTTCGCAGGACCACATCGCGCGCCGCCCGCTGGCCGCCACCGACCTGGACGACTTCGACGAACTGCGCCTGGTGCTGCGCGGCGATCGCAACTCCGCGCCGGGCTTCTATCTCGAACTTCGCCTGGGCAGCGTCGCGCTGCCGATCGGCGCGCCCGGCAACACCTGGCACCGGCGCGTACCGGTGACCGGCGGCAGCGGCTGGGACGTGGTCCGGTTCTCGCTCGCCGACCTGCCGGCGGCGGTGCGCGGCGCGGTCACGGTCGCGCAACTGCACTGCATCGACGCCGGCGAAGGCTTCCACCTGGCCATCGATGAGGTGCTGGCGGTGCGGCCGAGCATGCTCGCCGACCTCGAACAGGCGCTGCTGGCGCGATTGCACCAACAGACCAGCCTGGCCGGCAATCCGGTCCCGGCCGAACTGGTGACCGCCGGCGGGCCCTGGCCCGCCGCCACGCCCTGCATCGCGATCGTGCCGATGGAAGTGCGCGACCTCGCCGAACGCAGCACCGGCGCGGCGCAGCGTTGCGATTTCGTCGCCGACGGCTACCGCGTGCGCCCGGCGCCGACCGCGTTCGAGGCCTGCTACGCCATCGAAGCCGTCGCCGCCGACCGCATCGACCAGGGCGCATTGATGGATTTCCTGCTGCGCCAGATCGGCCCGCGCGGCGCGCTGCGCGTGGCGGCGCAGCCGTGGTCGATCGAGACCCACGGCGCGCCCGCATCCGAGTACGACCCCAACCTCCATCCCGCGCCGCGTCAACGGCTGTATTGCCGCGTGTACGCCTGGCAGGACCACGACGCGCCGTCGTCGGTGCGGCCGGTGCAGGGACTGGTGACCCAAATCGACTGGAAGGAGTCCGGCCATGGCTGAAGACAAGGCGAGCGACCGCGTCCGCCTCATCAATACGCGCTCGCAGCCGGTCGAGCTGCACCTGGGCTCGTCGGTGCACGTGCTCGCGGCCGGACAGGGCATCGAGCTCGACGCCGCGCAGCTTGCATCCCCGCAACTGGCTTATCTGCTCGATCGCAAAGCGCTCGCGCTGCGAGCCGTCACGCCGTCGGAGGCGGAGATCGCCTCCGGCACCGCAATTACTCCGCGCAGGCGCGGCCAGGGAGCCGCCCAAGCATCCGCGCGGCCCCCGCAACCACCCAAGAGGAAGAAAGGATCATGAGCTTCATCGGCATCAATGTGCGGGAAGTCGACGGAACGGGCGCGCCGGTACTGGCCGCCGCACCCACGTCCATCGCGGGTTTCAACGTGCTGACTCGGCGCGGCACGCCGAATCAGGCCGTGATGGTCGATTCCTACGCTCGCTTCGTCGAGCGCTTCGGCGGCTACTTCCCCGGGGGCCTGGGCGCGTATCTCGTCAAAGGCTATTTCGACAACGGCGGCCAGGTCGCCTACGTCAACCGCGTGATCTCCAACGATCCCGCCACCGGCCATGCACCCGGAACGCTGGTGCTGCGCGACGGCAGCCCGGCGGACACGCTGCGGGTATCGGCCGGCTTCCGCGGCACCGAAGATCCGGGCAGTTGGGGCAACGGTCTGCAGGTGAGGGTGGCGCGCACCACGCCGACCACGACCCGCCTGCGCGAAGCCGCGGCCGCGACCATCACCGGCACGGTGGCCATGGTCGCACCGGTCGACATGAGCACCCTGCCCAGCCTGACGCTGCGCGTGGACGGCTCGCCCGACAACACCGTGATCACTTTCCTGCCGGCGGACTTCCCCGGCGGCGCCGCGAATGCCACTCCGCAACAGATCCGCGATGCGGTCAACGGCCGCCAGAGCCGCGTGGTCGCCTCGCTGACCGGCCCCGGCAACCTGGTGTTGACCTCGACCGGCGAAGTGGCGCGCATGAGCGACGGCTGGACCTCGATCCAGGTCATCGCCGCCAACGCCATCCTGGGCTTCGCCATCGCCGCGGCGGTGCCGGGCACCGCGACCGCGGTCGCCACCACCGGCGCGACCCTGCGCCGCACCGAGGACTTCGACCTCGGCGATGCGATCGAAGTGTTCGATCCGACCGTGCCGGCCAACACCGCCACAGTCAAGCTGCTGTCGCGCAACCCGCTGACCGGTGCGGTGACCTGGACGCCGGCCATCGCCGGCATCGCCGGCTGGACCGCGCAGAACATCCGCGTGCGCAACCTGCGCTTCACCGTGACCGTCGCCGAGGGCGGCACCGAAGTCGAGAACGTGCGCGAGACCTGGTCCGACCTGTCGATGGAAGCCGACACGCCGAACTACGCGCCGGCGCGCATCAACGACACGATCCGCGGCTCGCGCTACATCGTCGCCGAAGACATGCTCAGCGCCAGCCTGGTCGGCCTCGACCGACCCGCGGTGCTGGCCTGGACGCCGCTCGCGGCCGGACGCGACGGCACTCCGACTTCGGCCCAGTTCAACGGCGACTCCTCGACGCGCAGCGGTTTCTTCGCTTTCGATCCGCACGACGTCCAGCTGCTGACCTGCGAACGCACCGATCCGGCGATCGTCGCCGGCGCCCTGGCCTACTGCGAGAACCGCGGCGACTGCATGTACGTCGGCGCGGTGCCGGAAGGCTTCACCGAAGCCGGGCAGGCGCTCGCCTACGGCCAGTCGTTCCAGGCCAAGAAAGCCTACGGTGCCTTGTACGCACCGTGGATCACCATCGCCGACCCGGCCGGCGTCGGCGACAACCCGCGCCGCAACCTGCCGCCGGTCGGGCACGTGCTGGGCGTGTTCGCGCGCGTCGAGCGCTCGCGCGGCGTGTGGAAGGCGCCCGCGGGCGACGAGGCCAACCTGGCCGGCGTGCTCGACGTCACTTACCGCCTCACCGACGCCGAACACACCCAGCTGGTCAAGGACGGCAGCGTGAACGGCATCCGTGCGATTCCGCGCGCCGGCATCGTGATCGATTCCTCGCGCACGCTCAGCACCGACCCGCGCTGGATGTACGTCGGCGTGCGCCTGCTCTTCAACTTCGTCAAGAGCAGCCTGAAGAACGGCCTGCGCTGGGTGCGTCAGGAACCGAACCGGCAGTCGCTGTGGAACTCGGTCAAGTTCAACGCGGTGAACCCGTTCCTGCTCGGGCTGTGGCGACAGGGCGCGTTCGGCACCGGCTCGCCGGAGGAAGTGTTCACCGTCATCTGCGACGCCTCGAACAATCCGCCGGACCAGGTCGATCAGGGCCTGCTCAACGTCGAAGTCTATTTCTACCCGTCCAAGCCGGCGGAAACCATCGTCATCACCGTCGGCCAGCAGCCCTCCGGGGCTTCGGCGGCCGAAGCCTGAACTCATCACTAGCGCACGCAGGAGGGCGTCATGCCACAAGTAGGAGACATTTGGGAAAGCTATCGCGCCGGCGAGTTCGTGCTGATCATCGACGGGCGCGAAAGCCCCGGGGTCAGCAAGATCGGCGGGCTCAGCGAAGGCGAGCTGGAAACCGTGGAGCAGCCGCACGGCGGCTCGTTCCGCGTGTTCAAGACCGCCGGCGGCAAGGTCAAGTTCGACTCGCTCACGATCGAGCGCTACGTCGACGGCAGCCCCGAGGACCAGCGCTTCAAGGACTGGTTCCAGGAGTGCTTCAAGCTCAATCGCGACGACCAGGGCGCATCCACGCCGCGTCGCGACGGGATGATCGTCAAGCGCCATAACGGCGCCGACGTGCTGACCTTCGCCTTCTACGGTGCCTGGGTGAAGTCGTCGAAATTCACCGACCTGGAAGCCGGGTCCACCAATCACTTCAAGCAGACCATCGTCCTCGAACACGAAGGACTGGAGCGTGTCGAATGAGAACCGAAGCCACCGCACTGCGCGAGGTCCCGATGCCGGCCCCGGCCGCGTCGACGACCCACCGCACCTACGAGTTCGAACTGCCTATCGGCGTCTACGACGACGAGGGCCGCCTGCACCGCCACGGCATGCTGCGCAAGATGACCGGCCGCGACGAGGCGATCCTGGCCGATCCGCAGAACCAGCGTAACGGCGGCAAGCTGGTCACCGAACTGCTGGCCAGCTGCATCGTCGGCCTGGGCGAACTCAAGTCCACCGGCCCTTCGCTGGTCTCGGAGATGTATTCGGCCGACCGCAACTATCTGTTGCTGCGGCTGCGCGGCGCGACCTTCGGCAACGAACTGCAGGCGACCTACAAGTGCCCGTCCTGCGGCCACAGCCACGAGGTCACCGAGGAACTCGACGCACTGCCGGTACGGCGCATGGGCGAAGAGGAATCGGCCGGCGAAATCCGGATCCGCCTGGAGGATGGCTACATCGACAACCAGGGCGTGGCTCACCACGCGATGGTGATGCGTCTGCCGACCGGCGCCGACGAGTCGGCGGTCGCCCCGCAGATGCGCAAGAACGCCTCGCTGGGCAAGAACGCGTTGCTTGCGCGCTGCATGAAGTCGCTGGGCGACGTGCCGCAGCACCGGCTCAACGCGATCGGACCGAAGCTGCTGGCCGAGCTGACCATGACCGACCGGCGCCTGATCGACCGGGCGCTCAATTCGGCCGCTCCCGGCGTCGATCTGATCCGCGCGCTGGAATGCCCGGCCTGCGGCCACGAGTTCAAGGCCAGCCTGGATCTGTCCCATTTTTTGGCATTGGACTGACGCTCGAGGATTTGCGTCGCGAGGTGTTCTTTCTGGCGTACCACCTTCACTGGCCGCACGGCGAGCTGATGGACATGCCCACCGAGGACCGACGCAGCTTCGCGCGTCTGCTGATCGAGCAGATCGAGCGGGAAAACGCCGAAATCGAATCGTCCCGAGGCCGTTGAACCGCGGACCGTCGAATCGCAGGTCGTTAAACTGGAGCCGTTGAATGCCCATCGGGCTGCTACTCACATCGCTCTCTGCGCCGTTGGCCGGTCTGGCCACGGCGTTCGAGCGGTGGAACGCGGTACTGCGGCTGGAAGCCGTGGTGATGGACCGCGCGCGCGGTGCATTCCTGGTGGAATGGTTCGGCGTGCGCCTGCCGCGCCTGGATGGCCGCCTGCGCGTGGTGATCAGCAATATCGTCGCTCTGGGCGAGCGCTATCGCGAGGCGCGCGCCCAATCCAAGGGCGGCCAGACCGGCCCCAACCTGCTCGAACCGGTGGCGGGGCTGGCCGGCATGGCCGCCGGCATGTTCATCAGCCCCAGCGGCGCGATCATGTATCTGTATGCGTGCCTGCGCGAATCGCTGGGCGCGATCCTGTCCAGCGTGCTGACCGTGCTGTACAGCCCGATCTTTCTGGCCGAGATCACCGGACTGGGCACGGCGGTGGCGGTGATCGCATTTCCGATCGTGCTGATCGGCGGCTTCATAGCCGCGATCATCGCCGCGGCCGGCGGGCCCAACAGCAGCATGGTCCTGGTGTTCGAGCTGGTCGGCGACCTCGCCCGCGTGATCCAGGGCCTGACCCGTTTCATCAACCTGCTCACCGGCCCGCGCGAGGCGATCCGCAATCCGCTGTTGCGCGGCATCCTGCGTCTGCTCGACACCGTCGTGGCTCTGTTCGCCCAGCTGATCGGCGCGGCGGCCTGGATCTTGACCCGGATCGGGCCGCTGATCCTGCGCAACGCGATCGAATTCCAGGCGATGCAGCGATTGGGCGAGTTCGCTTTCGATCTGATCGGGCGCATCGCGCACGGCGCGTTCGACGCGCTGGCGCAGCTGTGGCGCAGCGACGAGGGCCAGCGCGCCTCGCCGTGGGCGATCGTGTTGTCGATGCTGGACCACGTGATGGCCATGGCCGGGGCCATGGTCGCCGGCGCGCACGCGGTGCTGTCGGAGGTCGGTCGCCAGCTCAGCGAGGGGCTGACGCGCATCTCCAATACCGCCACCGGCCATGTGCGCCATGTCGCCAGCGCCGCCAGTGCGCTGATCGGCAATATCCCGCTGATCCGCATGTTCCAGGGCGCCGCGGCCATGGTGACCGCGGTCCGCTCGATCTTCAGCGGCGGCGCCAGCGCGGTGGCACCGCCGGCTCCGCCGCCCAGTTCCAGCGGTGGCGCCATCGCCAGCGCGCTGGCGCCGGCCGGGCTCGCCGTCAGCCTGCTCAACGAGCCGCCGCCACCGAGCCTGGCCGCGGCCGAGGCCATGGTCGCCGCAGCGCGCGCCGGCGGCGCGCCGATCACCAGCCCCTGGGGCCCGGACTACACCACCGCGATGGCGGCGCCGTTCGAACTGGATCCGGCCACCGCGGATCTCGCGCGCCAGCTGATCCAGCCGCCGACCAGCGTATTCGCCGGCGAGCGCCGCGCGATCTCCGAGGAGCTGGGCGGGCGCACGGTAGAAGCCGGGCTGGATGCGTTGCGCACCCACGAGCTGCGCTACCGCGATCTGCTCTATGCGATCGTCGGGCGTGTGCTGCCGGCGCAGGCGCGCGTGCGCATTCCGGAATTGCTGGGCGCTTTCAACGCGCTCGACCGCTACGTCTACGATCGCAGCGACACGCCCGAGGGGATGCCCGAGTTCCCGGTCCGCGACCTGCCCGACAACGGCCGCCTGCGTCCGGTGGTGCGCCGGCTGGTGGTGCGTTCGGCCGGTGGCGGCGACGAGGTTTCGCTGCGCAACATCGCCACCGATCTGACCCGTCTGCTGCGCGAGCAGACCTACCTGGCGCCGGCGGGCTGACGATCATGCCCATCGATCTGCTCCCGATCACCGCCACCTGGCTGACCGCCTTCGAAGTCCACCGCCGCCGCATCATCGGCATGGCCGGCCTGCTCGAACGTTGGCTGACCGAGCGCCACGACCGCATGGCCGAGCTGGAACGCCGCACCCGCGCGTTTCCGATCTTCGCCTTCGAAGGCCGCGCGTTGTCGGTGGCGATCGACCCGCAGCAGCACGGCGCGCTGCGCGCCTACGCCAATGCCGGTTCCGCCTGGGCGGCGCCGTTCGTCGCCTTCGGCCGCGGCTTCACCCGCATTCCGCAGGCGGTCGAGGACGAACTGATCCTGCCCAACCTGATCGGCGCGATCGAAGGCGTGTTCGACCTGGTCCGCGACTCTGTCGACCGCCTGATCGAGCCGCGCGCGAGCACCTTCAACCCCGACACCGCGCGTTTCTCCGATGTGTTCGGCCTGCTGGCGATGGCCTGGCGCGGGCTGACCACCAGCACCGGCCAGTTGCGCCTGCTGGCGCGCGACATCGGCCTGGCCCGCGACCGCTTCGCCACGCCCGGCGGCGCGAGCGCCGTGACCCCTGCCCCGGCCGCGCCCGGCGGCGACGCCGTTGCCGCGTCGGGCGGCGGCGACACGCTGGGCGATGTCGGGCGCTATCTGACCGCGGCCATCGCCTTGCTGCCGACTCTGCCCGATTGGATCTCCACGCTGTTCGACGCAGCCTGGCTGCGCGGGCGCGACTGGCTGCTGGATACCTTCCAGGGCTTCGAGCGGCGCGTGTTCGAGCTGCGCCGGCAAGTGCTGGAATTCATGCTGCAGACCCTGCCCGGCCTGCTCCGCGAGGTGCCCGCCCTGGTCTCGGCGGTCGCCACCATGCTGCAGTGGAGCATCCAGTACTTCGCGCTGGTCGCGCGGATCTACTTCGAGGTCGCGGTGGACGCGCTGACCCGCTTCGTGCGCGGCATCTACACCTACATCAACGACTTCATCGCCACCATCAACCGGGTGTTGGCGATGGTCGACAGCATCCTCAACTTCGACATTCTCGATCTGATCAAGCCGTTCATGGGCGTCGCCGGCATGGTCATCGACATGATCGGCATCCGCTTCACCGTCAACGACCTCATCGACGTCGGCACCGGCACGGTCAACTTCGTCCTGTACGCCTCGCTCAAGACCGCTATCTTCGCCGCACGCAACGCCCTGCGCGCTGCCGGTCCCAGCCGCTTCATTCCCTTCGTCGGATCCGACATCAACAGCGCCCGGCGCAAGGCGCTATGGGCGCTGGGCCTGGTCGAGCAGATCGTCGACGCGCTGTTCCGCGATACCGGCGGGCCCATGGTCGAAACCGCAGGGCCGACGATCACGCCCATGCCGAACCTCTACGACCAGTTGTTCGGCGCGCCGCCGGCCGACCTGGCCAACGAGGTGCGCGGATTCGGCCGCGCCCTCGGCCTGAGCGTGCGCGGTCTGTTCGAGCGCATATCGGGCACGCTGCACAATCTCGGCGAGGTGTTCTCGCGTACCGCCGCCGACCTGGCCCGCACCGGCCCGGCAGGACGCATGGAGAGTTTCGGCCGCGACGCCGCCGGGCTCGCCAACCAACTCTACGACGACCAGATCCGCACCCTGGGCGAGCGCATCCAGGCGCAGCCGATCGGCGCGTTCGAACGCTGGCTGGCCGGCGACGGCTTCCGCATCATCCAGGCCGCGATTCCGCTGTACATCGCCGAGATGCGCACCTGGTGGCGCGAGCAAGCGCGCGCGGGCGAAGAGTCCATGGTCGAGATCACTCCGACCTCGCCGCACATCCTGGCCAGGCGCGTGCGCCTGGGCCGGGTGCGGGTGCCGCGCCTGACTCTGCGCGCCAACGGCCGCGCCCACGACGAAGCGCTGGTGCGCGAGCTGGCGCAGCATTTCCACGACGCCGTACGCACGGCGTACTCCGACGGCCAGCGCGAGCTGGCGCAGATCGCGGGAGCGGCCTGAGCCATGAGCGAAGAGATCGTCACCCAGATGGGCCTGCTGCTTACCCAGATCCGCGGCGTGCGCAGCACGCTGGACCAAGTCGCGCAGGCGACCGCACGCTACGCCGGCTTCGCCTTCGCCGAGGCGTTCACCCCCGGCGGCCGTTTCGGCGCGCCGCCGATGCGCGGCGGCGCCCTGCTGGTGCACGTCAACAACCTGCGCGACCTGGTCGCCAGCAGTGGCATCGCCGGCTTCTTCGAAGGCCTGCTCGGCGGCATCGGCCGATTCTTCGGCGGCCTGTTCGGCGGATTGATCGGCGGCACCATTGCCGGCGTCGCCTTGCCGGTGATGATCTGGAAGGTCGACTCCATCGTCACCACGCTGCGCAATATTCTCGACCGGCTCGGCATCGGCGGCGCCACGCCCGCTCAGCCCGGCGCCACGCGCGAGCCCGAAGACTCGCCTACCGCCTCGGTCGCCGGCCAGTCGCTGACCGACCAGATCGGCGAGTTCCGCGAGATCCTGAGCCTGATCACCGGCCTGTTCGAGGCCTCCGGCAACGGCAGCCCCGCGCCGGAGCGCCTCGAGAGTTCGGTGACGCCGCAACACGAGCGCTGGATGAGCATGCTGCGCTCGGTCGAAAACGTGGTCGGCGGCGTCACCCAGATCGTCAAGGGTTTGATCATTCTCGTACCCATGCTGATCGGCAGCCTGGCCCTGCTGATCGACAAGCTGGATTCGATCAAGCTGGCCTTCGTCGAGATGATCCAGTTCATCCTGCGCAACGTGATGCTGTTGCGCGGCGTAGTCCTGGTCACCGTGTTCGACCTGCTCGGCGTGGCCGCGCGCCTGGCCGCGGGCCTGGTGCAAGTGGTGGGACAGATGGTGCAGGGCCTGCTGACCAGCCTGTTCGACATCGCCGGCACCGTCCTGCAGGGCGCGCTGGCGGTGTTCCAATTCCTCGCCGGCGGATTGCAACGCGTGGTCAACGGCATGCTGCGCTGGCTGGTGGACACCTTGTTCGTGGTGCTGGCCCGCTTCGGCGACCTGCGCATCTTCCGCCTGATCACCCACTTGATCCAGGTATTGCCGGCGGTGCTGCCGCCGCTGTACGAGCTGATCCGCGGCAGCAGCCCGCCGCTGACCGCAACGCAACAGACCGCGCTGGACAATGCCGCCGCGCTGGCCCTGCCGGGCCCGGCGTTCCCGTCCGGAGCCCTGCCCTCGTCGCTGCTGCCGGCCATGCCCGATGTCGCCGACCTGGCCATGCCGGCCTCGGCGCTGGCGACCCTGCGCACGCAGATGGACAGCCTGCGCGACGGACTGGTCCGCGGCGTCGGCGACCTCAGCAACAGCGTGGCCACCGGTTTCGCCCAGCTCTCGGCGCGCTTCGATTCGATGATCTCGACCGAACTGGATCGCAGCCGCAGCGACTACGCAGCCAACTTGCAGGCGGTGCGCGAGCGCTCGGCCGAATTCGCCAATGCCTTCGCCGAGGCCGAACGCGCGGTGCGCGAACGCCCCGCCACCGGCCTGGAGGCGATCGCGCAGGCCTACGAACAATGGCTGTCCGGCGACGGACTCAGCGGCCTGCTGGGCCGGATCACCGACCTGTTCCGCGCCACCCCGCCCACCGCCACCGACTCCATTCCTGGCGCCATCGTCGGCGAGACCGTGGACCGGCCGCGCGCTTCGATCGAGATCCAGGAAGTGATCATCGACCTCACGCCGCCTGCGACGGAAGAAGGCGCGCCCGGTGGCGCACCCATGCCGATGTCGCCGGAACTGATGTACGCGCAACTGCTCGCCTACCAGCGCGAACTGGCCCAGCGCGGTTCCGACGATTCCACCTTGCTGCCGGCCTGACAGGAGACGAGACATGCCCGCCTACGGATACCTCGCCTGCTGGAACAGTCTGCCGCCGCTGGTGTTCCGCTTCCAGTTCAATCCCGAGTCGCTGACCGAGAAGCGCGGCTACAAGTACACCGACGTCGAGAATTTCGGTAATTGGGCCTTCGACAAGACTTCGGCGGCGCTGAGCGCCAGCCAGCCCTGGTACGTGAAGCTGGCGACCGCGCCGGCCGGCGCACTCGAGGACCTCAAGGAGTTCGGCCCGCAGCTGGTGCGCACCCATCCCTTGGAAGCCGGCTGCGGCGAGCCGCGCACCTTCGCCCTGGATTTCGTGCTCGACGGCCTGGTGCGTCCGGAAGGCGCCACCGCCGACGTCGGCAACCTTTACGACGGCGACATCTCGCCCGATCTCGCCCTGCTGCGTTCTTTCGTCAATCCCGGCGTCGACGTGGGCAGCTTGGTCGAGTGGATCAGCAGCGGTTTCGAGAAGACCTTCGCGCCGCCGCTGTGCACGCTGATTTACGGCGGCATCAACACCGACTGCGTGATGGAGAACCTCAGCATCAAGATCACCCGCTTCAACGCCGACACCTCGCCCTCGCGGGCGGAGATCAGCGTCAGCCTGAAGCAGCAGACCAAGGCGATCTCGCCGCTGGTCGAAACCATCGAGCGCTACGTCAACGTCGCCCGGACCATGGGCCGCTCCGGCTACGGCATGGACTACGTCAACGTGCTGCCAGGCGCGTCGGTCATCAAACACATCTTCGATCTCTAGGAGCACCGCGCGCATGTCCGTTTCCGCACGATCGCGATACGCCCGCCTGGCGCCGATGCAGGCCCCCGACGCCGACGGAGTGGTGCGCACCGCGCTGCCGATCCGCCGCCACGAGGGCGTGCCGGCGAGCTCGGCGCGTTACGCGCACCTGGTCACCGGCGCCGAATCGCTGGAATACCTGGCCTGGCGCTATCAGGGTTCCAGCGAAGCCTGGTGGCGCCTGGCCGACGCCAACCCGCTGCGCTTTCCGCTGGAATGGCGCCCGGGCGACAAACTCGACATCGCTTCCGGCACCGGCGCTCCCGGCCTGGTCGAGCGCGACCGGCGCTTCTGAGGACGCGCCATGAGCGACAGCCGCCAGCCGTACAAGCGCGTGCACCTGCAGGGCATCGACATCAGCGCCAACGTGCGCAGTGCCGAGGTCGAGGACAACGATCGCCTGATCGACAAGGCGGTGGTGGTTCTCAACGACCCCAGCGGCAGCGGCAGCGAAGCGCCGCGCGAGGGCAACACCCTGCTGGTCGACCTGGGCTGGGGCGAGAACCACGCGGTGCTGTTCGAGGGCGAAGTCACTCAGATCGCGAACGCGGCGGCGGGCTGCAATCCCAAGCAACTGACCATCACCGCGCTGGACCTGTCGTACCGGATCCGCAAGCGCCCGTTCCGCGCCACCCACCACGTCGGCACTCTGAGCACGATCCTGCGCAGCATCGTCACCCGCGAGCCCACCACCGGCATCGAAGTCGGCCAGATCGAACCCAGCCCGGACCCGGAGTTCACCGAGGCGGCGCCGTTGCGCCAGACCACCCAGAACGATTGGGACTTCATCGTGCTGCTGGCGCGGCGCTATTCCTGCCGCGCCTTCGTCGAATACAACGGCGGCGCCTCGAAGTTCTACTTCATTCCGCTCGCGCGCCTGACCGAGGGCGAGGCCATGGGCACACTGGCCGCCACCGGCATGGCCGGACGCATTACCCGCTTCTCCTACGAACGCACCGCCAGCGCCGCCTCGCCGCGACGCAGTACCGCCACGGTGGATCCGATCAGCGGCGACACCGTGACCACCACGCCGCCGCCGGCACCGGCCGAGCCCGCGCACGCGCCCAGCGAGACCGTCGCCGAAGCCGGCGGCGCGCCGCTGGACAGCGCGCTCGCCGTCGCCGGCGAAGCCACCGAAACGCCGCAAAGCCAACGCCCGGAGACCTTCACCCCGGGCACGCCCTCCAGCCCCGCGCGCGCGACCAGCGATGCCGCCCAGGACCCGACCATGGCGCTGGGCTTCACCGCCCGCGGCGCCTGCGTGGGCACGGTGATGTTGCGCGCCAAGGGCGCGGTCGACGTCACCGGCATCAGCGGCTGGGGCGCCGGGCGCTGGTACGTGCGCAAAGTCAAGCACACGGTGCGCACCGCCTCCGGCGGCGGCATGTCGCCGGGCTACACCTCCGAATTCGAACTCACCCGCTAGGACGCCATGAACGCCATCCACCGCCACGCCGAACGCTGGTACGGAAAGTACAGCGGCACCGTCACCGACAACGAAGACCCGGAACAGCAGGGCTGCGTCAAGGTCAACGTGCCGGCGATCTTCGGCGCCGAGCTCGCGGTCAACGCGCGTCCGTGCTTTCCCTACGGCCACTTCTTCGTGCCGCCGGTGGGCGCCAAGGTCTGGGTCGAGTTCGAAGGCGGCGATCCCGAGTTCGCGATCTGGGTCGGCGCCTGGTACCCGAAGACCGCGACCCCGCAGGAGAGCCGGGTCTCGCCGCCCGACAACCGGGTGATCCAGACCGTCAGCGGCCACACCATCGAGCTCGACGACACCGACGGCAGCGCGCGGATCGTGATCCGCCACAAGGACAATTCCTTCCTGGCCATCGACGACAAAGGCAGCGTGGTGGTCTCCAACAAGACCGGCTCCACGCTCTATCTCAACGCCGACAAGGGCGAAGCCTCGCTGATGTCCGAACAAGGCCACGTGATGGCGATGAACGCCGACGGCGTGGTGCTGATGAACAAGGACGGCGCCAGCCTCGATCTCACCGGCGACACCGTGCGCATCACCGCGGCCAACATCCTGCTCGAAGGCACCACGGTGTCGGTCGGCAGCGGCGCCAGCGAGCCGACCCTGCTGGCCAAGCAGTTCGAACTGCTGTGGACGCAGTTCATCACCCACGTGCATCCCAGTGCGATGGGACCGACCGGTCCGACTCCGATCGCGCCTGCGTTGGCGATGTTGCCCACCCACCAGACCGCCTCCGTGCTGGTCAAGTGAGGAGCGCGCGCAGATGAGCCGCTGCACCTTCCCCGAGCTGCCGATCCCGCTATCGCTGCCGCCGTTGCCGCCGCTGCCGGTGCCACCGTCGTTGCCGGCGATGCCCGAGCTGCCGGCCTTGCCGTCGCTGCCCGGACTGACGCTGCCGACCCTGCCGATCGCSATCACCTTGCCGCCGTTGCCGCCCTTGCCGATCCCGCCTGCGCTGCCCGCGTTGCCCGCATTGCCCACCCTTCCACCCTGCCCGCTGGACTGACGCCATGTCCCTGGACCGCAACACGATGGAATCGAGCCTGGCGACCACGCTGCGCACCAACTTCAAGAAGGGCGTGGACGAAGAGTGGGACGAGGAGCGCGCCGCCGACGAAATGGCCAAGGCCATCGCCGACGTGGTCCACGCCTACGTCAGCGGCGCGCGCGTGACCGGTGTGCAGTCGCAAGTACGTGATAACGGCAACGTGCCGATAGGAACCGCCACCCAAACCGGCGAAGTCGGACTGAGCTGAGGAGCACTAGCGACATGGACAACGTCATGGGTTTCGCCTTTCCCTTCTCCCTCTCCGACGGCGGCGTCCAGCGCGCCAGCGGCCAGGACAAGATCCGCCAGAACATCCGCGCGCTGCTGGCCACGCGTTTCGGCGAGCGCGTGATGCTGCGCGAGTACGGCACCCGCATCCACTCGCTGGTGCACGACCCCAACGACGAGGCGATGGCCACCCTGGTCAAGCGCCAGCTGCAGGAATGCATGCTGGCCTGGGAGCCGCGCGTGCTGGTCACCAACGTCACCTTCGAACGCCGCGAGGCCGAGCTGTACGTGCGCCTCGACTACACCCACACCAGCGAACCCAGCACGGATTCGCTGCTGGTCCCGTTGGCCTGAGCAAGGAGCGCCGTCATGGCCGTCACCGATCCGTTGCCGCCGGCGATCGATTACACCAACAAGGACTACGCGTCCTTGCGTCGCGCCATGCTCGATCTGGCGCGCCTGCGCCTGCCGGAATGGACCGACCACACTCCGTCCGACCTGGGCGTGGTGCTGACCGACATGGTCGCCTACACCGGCGACGTGATCCTGTACTACCAGGATCGCATCGCCAGCGAGTTGTTTCCGGGCACCGCGCGCGAACGCCGCAGCGTGCTGCAGCTGCTACGCCTGATCGGCTACGAACCCACGCCGCCGCTGCCGGCGCGCGCGGACCTGCTGCTGACCTTCTCGGTTCCGGTCGGCCCGGCGGTGATCGTGATCCCCAGCGGCGCGCAGTTCATCGCCAGCCAGCCCAGCGACGACCCGCCGACCTTCGAATACCTCGGCCCGGCGCTGTCGATCGATCTGCATTCGGATCAGGTCCTGCCTGGCGCGGTCGCCGGCCAGGCCCAGTTCGTGCTGCCGGTGTCGCACAGCCGCAGCCTGCCGCCGACCCTGCTCGGTTCTTCCAGCGGCGAACCCAACCAGAGCTTCCGCCTGCCGCACAAGCCGCCGATCCTGGAAAGCCTGGTGGTGGAGGTCGACGAAGGCGCCGGCTGGGTGCGCTGGGACCGGCGCGACAACTTCCTCTACAGCACCGGCCCCGACGGCCGCACCCTGCTGTCCACCCGCGACTCGCGCGACTACATCTGCCAGTTCGACGAGAACGACGCGTGCAGCATCCTGTTC
The DNA here is from genome assembly GCF_001428685.1 of Lysobacter sp. Root76. Lineage (GTDB taxonomy): Bacteria > Pseudomonadota > Gammaproteobacteria > Xanthomonadales > Xanthomonadaceae > Lysobacter. Next base: position 771,747 of record NZ_LMIK01000001.1, read on the forward strand.
GGCGACAACGTGTTCGGGCGCATTCCGCCGCGCGGAACCAACAACGTGCGCGCGACCTGCCGGGTCGGCGGCGGCACCCGCGCCAACGTCTCGGCCAACACCATCACCCGCGCGGTGACCGTGCTGCCGAACCTGCTGGCGGTGACCAACCCGGCCCCGGCCGCGGGCGGCAGCGCTTCGGAGAGCAGCGAGATCGCGGTCCGCAACGGACCCATGGTCTACCGCAGCGGCCGTCGCGCGGTCACGCCCGACGACTGCGTCGCCCTGGCCTATCACGCCGGCGGCGTGGCCAAGGCGCGCGCGCGCAGCCGCAACTGGAACCAGATCGACCTGATCGTCGCCCCGCAAGGAGACAGCTGGCGTCCGGTGCCCGAAGCCCTGCGCACCGCGCTGCTGGCCTATTTCGAGGACAAGCGCATGGCCGGCACGCAGTTGCGCGTGCTCGACGCCAGCCCCGCACCGGTCGCGATCGCGATGACGGTGCGCTACGACGCGCGCTACCAGGCCGATCCGCTGCGTCAACAGATCGCCGATGCGGTCGCGCGCTACCTCGCCTACGACGCGGTCGATTTCGGTCAGGCGCTGTACCCAAGCGACCTGTTCGCGCTGATCGAAGCCATCCCGGGCGTGCTGTCGCTGGACATCTACCGTTTCAACCGCGCCGACCAGCCCGCCTCGACACTGGACGACGACCTGCGCCGCTACGACCTGCCGTCGATGGCCGATCTGCCGGACTTCATCCGCAACGCCCTGTTGTCGCGCACCGCCGTCGCCAGCCGCGTCGATGTCGGTCCCTACGAGCTGCCGGTGCTGTCGCAGCTCGAACTCAGCCTGCAGATCGGTTGAGGGGGCCCGAGTGATCATCGACCGCTTCATCGCAGACGCCGACCTGGTCGCCCGCCGCGTGCGGGTGGCCTGGACGCTGACGCCGGGTCCGGGCGAGACCCTGGCCGACGCGCCGCGCCAGACGCTGCGGCGCAAGACCCGCGACTTCGAATTCCCGCAGCCGCCGCTCGCGCCCGACCCTTACCTGGTCTACGACAGCGCCGCGTTCCCGCCGATTCCCGGCGGCGGCATCAGCGTGATCGACCTGCCGCCGTGGGAAGAGCGCGACGGCGCCGAGCGCATCGTCCATGAAGCGATCTGCGTGGCCCAGGATGTCGGCGGCCAGCCGCTGGAACGCATGCGCCGCATCGTCGCCACGACCTACGGCGCCGACGGCCAGCCGCTGCGGCGGCGGATCGAGATCGTCGACGGCGGCGACGCGCCCTTGTCGCTGACGCCGGGCGACGCCTGCTACTACCAATTGTTCAGCGCGGCCTTCGATCCGGTCGAAGCGCAACGCTATCGCGCGATCGCCACGCCGGCGGCGCCGCACGGCCTCAACCGCAGCATGTACGACTTGCTGCCGGCGGTGCATCGCCAGTTCGACGTCAACCTGCGCCCGGTCACGCAGGGCTCGGAGGCGATTCCGGAAATGGCCGCGCGTTCGGGCCAGCTGCGGCGCCTGCTCGACGTCTACGGCGCGGCCATGGACGGCGCGCGCAGTTCCGCCGAGAACCTGTGGACCCTGCACGACGTCGACCGCGTCGACGGCCGCCGCCTGCCGCTGCTGGCCGGCTGGCTGGGCTGGCGCCTGGGCGACGCCGATGCCCTGCCGCTGGCGCGCAACGAACTCAAGGCCACCCCGCGCCTGTACGAATCGGTGGGCACGGTGACCGCAGTCGGCGCGCTGGTCACGCGCTACACCGGCTGGACCACGCGCACCGCCGAATTCGTCCAGCACCTGGCGCGCAGCAACCATGCGCCGCGCTATCAACTGCACGCCAGCGTGCCGGCCGGCGCGGGCTGGCGCTCGCCGCTGGACGCTGCCGCGCTGCTCGGCTTCGGCAGCGGCAACGACGAAGCCTTCGGCGTCGGTCCGGCGCCGGCGACCCTGGTCGGCAACATCGCCGGGCCGTACGCGATCTTCGCCGGCGCCGAGCTCAGCATCGCCGTCGACGGCGGCGCCGCATTCCGCGTGCGCCTGGGCTCGTCGTCGTTCGCCAATCCGGCGGCGGCCACCGCGGCCGAAGTCGCGGCCGCGATCGCGGCGGTCGCCAACGACATCGTCGCCGACGCGGTCGGTGGCCAGGTGCGGCTGCGCACGCGCAGCGTCGGTCCGGAATCGCAGATCAGCGTGGCCGCGCGCGAAAGCGAACCGCTGACCCTGGACGCGGCCGGCAGCGATCGCCTCACCGCCGCGGCCGATGCGCTCGGCCGCGTGCGCGTATTCGCCAGCGATGCCTTCTCCACACCCGATCCCGACCAGCGCGAAGGCGAACGCGCGCCCTACGGCGGCCTGGTCTGCAAGACCTGGGATTCCGGCCAATGGCGTGGGGCGACCCGCCTGCTGGCGACCCGGCCGGCCGACGATGCCGCAGTCGCGCATCCGGCCGCGGCCACGCTCGCCGACGGTCGCGTGTTCCTGGCCCGCATCGAAGCCGCCGAGAGCCCGAACGCGCGCGTGCGCTGGAGCCTGGGCAGTTCGCGTCCGCGTCTGCCGGCCGTGCTGCAGGGCCGGCAGTTGCCGCGCTTCCGTCTGCTCGTCGGCACCCGGCTCACACTGCGCACCGCCGGCGGCAACGACGTGTTCCAGGTCAACGCCGTCGACTACGTCAACCCGGCGCAGGCCACGACCGCCGAAGTCGTGACTGCGATGAACGCGCAATTCACTCAGGCCGTCGCCAGCCCCGCCGGCGACGGATCGATCCGCCTGACCAGCACTGCGCTCGGCCCGACCGCGCGCCTGTCGGTGGATCTGGCGCTGTCGAGCACCGCGCGCGCGCTCGGCTTCGTCCATGCCACCGCACCGAGCTTCGGCAGTTGGGACGACACCCTGGACCTCACCGCGGCGCAAACCATTCCCGCGCTCACGCCAGGCCGCCCGACCGAACTGAGCGCGCTCGCCTCCGGCAACGGCGCGCTGCTCGCGTGGAGCGAGCACGAGAACGGCCGCTGGCGCCTGCGCGCCAGCGCCTGGCTGGGCGCGGTGGACGCGATCGCGACCGCCGCCGGTCTGGCGCTGCGCGGCGAGAACGGTGCGATCAGCGTGCTCGATTCCGGCGACGGCCTGCCCAGCGACGACGTCCGCCATGCGCACGTCGACGCGCTGGGCGCGCTCTGGGTCGCCACCGATGCCGGCGTCGCACGCCGCCGCGGCGATCTGACCTGGCAGAGTTTCGACATCGGCGACGGCCTGTCCAGCGACGACTGCCGCCAGCTGCTGCAATACACCGACGCCGGCGTCTGGGTCGCCACCGCGGCCGGCCTGTCGCGGATCGCGGCCAATGGCAGCATCACCGTGCTCGACAGCGGCGACGGTCTCGCAGACGACGACGTGCGCGCGCTGGCCCTGGCCGCCGACGGCTCGCTGTGGATCGCGACCGCGGGCGGGCTCAGCCGTCTCGACCGCGATGGCAGCTTCGCTAATACGCTCGCGCCGACCCTGCCCAGCGACGACGTGCGCGATGTCGCGCTGGCCGCCGATGGCCGCATCTGGGCCGCCACCGCCGCCGGCATCGCCGAACGCAGCGCGGGCGGCACCTGGTCGACCGTGACCTCGCCGTTGCCGATCGGCAACGATGTGCGCGGCCTCGCCTACGCCGACAACGCACTGTGGATCGCCGCCGCCAGCGGCGTCTGGCGTCGCGCCGGCGACGGCAGCTGGCGCGGTTGGACCCTGGCCGACGGCCTGCCCAGCGTCGACGCGCGCCGTATCGGCGTCGATGGCGCCGGCAATGCCTGGGTCGCCACCGCCGCCGGCGCCGCACGCATCGACCGCAACGACGCGGTCATCGCGGTTCGCGCTGCGCAAGGCCTGCCCAGCGACGATGTCAGCGCCTGGTCGTCGCCGTGGTCGGGCGCGATCGCGATCAGCGACGGCGGCGTCGCCAGCGGCGATCGCGGCGACCGCGATCCCTGCCTGCTGCGCGAAGCCGGCGGCAGCATCCTGCTGCTGTGGTCGCGCTGGCTGGCCGGCGCGGCCGGCGAAGACCGGCGTGCCCTGCGCGCGCGGCGCTACGATCCGGTCGCATTGAGCTGGGGCGCGACGGTGAACGTCACCACCGCGCCCGCACAGGGTGCGGCCGATGTGCAGCCGTCCGCACTGGCCTTGGGCGGCGGCGGCGCCCGCGTGTTCTTCAGCAGCGACCGCAACGGCGGCCGCGGTTTATGGGAAGTGTCCTTGAACGCGGCCCTGGTCGCGGCGGCGCCGATCGGACTGCCCTGGAACGAAACCGCGCGCATCGCTCCGCTGCCGCTGATCCTGCCCGTCGCCGGGCTCACCCTGCTGCATCGTTGCGATGCCTCGCTCGCGCTCGACCAGCTCGCGCCGATCCTCGCCGGCGCAGCCGCGACCGCCGCGCCCACGCGCGTACCCGAGGCCGCGACCCTGCGCCGGCACTGCAACACGATCACGCCGCGCATGGCCGAAACCGCGCGCAACAGCCGCCATCACCAATGGGGCGATCTGCTCGCCTACACCCCGCACCGGCCGCTGGGCGGCGACGACGAACCGCCGCTGTCGCCGAACGAGTTCTTCACCCGCGGCACGCTCGGCCTCTACGTCACCCGCGGCCGTTTCGGCCAGGCCCTGACCGCGACCAACGCCGCGCGCCTGAAGCAACTGCTGGCCGAGTTCCTGCCGATCAACATGCGCGCGGTGATCGTGCTGTCGCCGTCGCTGACCACCGAAGTGCTGTACGCCCCGGGCGCGGATCTCGGCGATTCCTATCTGGACGACTACCCCTTCGTCGAAAACTTCCTCGACCTGGCCGATTCCAGCGCTGCCGCCTTGCCGGACTGGGTGGTGCTGATCAGCAACCAGGTCGCCGGCGTCAGCGCCGATCCGACCAACTTGAACACGCTGCGCCGACGCACGTACTTCCCGCCGCCGATCTGATCGGCGCCCGCCCGCACGTCTTTCACCGAACCACGCTCATCGAAGGAATCGAACTATGGACACGGACACCCGGATGCCCCTGCCGCAAGGCATGTACCGCGACGTGCTGCGCGACGCCGACGGGCGCGTGATCTGGGACCGCGGCTGGGCCAAGAACGCGATCCTCACCGACTGCCGACGATTGCTCGCCGCCTTCATGGGCGGCACGCCGGGCGGAACGCTCGGCATCCAGGGGCTGGCGGTCGGCGCCGGCCTCGCGGCTTGGGATCAGGTGCCGCCGCCACCTCCGACCGGCAACGAAACCGGACTCACCGATCCGTCGCCGTTCGTGGTACCTGCCGCGGCGCTGGCCTTTAGCTTCATGAACGGTCCGGTGCCCTCGGTCACGCCGACCAATCGCCTGCAAATCGTCGCCACGCTCGGGCCCAACGTACCGCCCTGGCCCAACGGCAGCCACGCCACCGGCAACCTGCGCGAGTTCGGCCTGATCGGCCAACTCGGCGGCGCGCCGATGCAGATCAATCTCGTGCGCCATCCGGTGGTCGCCAAAGACCCGGCCAGCACGCTCGAACGCACCATCTGGCTCGTGTTCTGACACGACCACACGACGGGGACACGCCATGGCCATCATCTCACCCAACACTTTCGATCCGATCCGCCGTTACGTCAGCGTGCGTCTGGCCCAGGGCGTGCCCCTGGCCGATGCCGACTGGAACGAAGGCGACGACATGCGCCGCTACGAGCTGCGCGCCTTCCTGCGCTGGTTCGTCGGCGACGGCGTGCCGGTCGGCAACGACGGTTTCCGCATCGCCGCGATCAATTCCGCGACCAGCTTCACCATCGTCGCCGGCGGCGGTCCGCAGCCCCTGCAGGCCGGCCGCATGCTGGTCGACGGACTGGAAGCCTTCATCACCGCCGACATCGGCTTCAGCGCACAGGCCTTGCACGCCGGCCAGGCCGGCGCCGCCGCGCTGGCCGCGAGCTGGGGCGTGCCGGTGATCGCCGCCTTGCCGGCGCCGCCGGTCGCGCCGGCCACGCGCACGCTCACCGTCTACCTCGACGTCTGGGAGCGCCTGGTCACGCTGGCCGAAGATCCGGCGCTGGTACTGCCGGGCCTGGGCACCGAAACCTGCTCGCGCCTGCGCCGCGAATGGGCGGTGCGCGTGCGCACCGGCGCTGCGCCGCCGGTCAACGGCGATCCCGATTTCATCGCCGGCCACAGCTACGCCGCGCTGGCGACGATCACCCAGACCTCGGCCGGCATCATCGATGCGCCGGCCGTGGTCGACCGTCGCCGCCGCGGCATCTCGCTGCCCTCGCAGATGGATTTCAACCAGGTACTGGCGGACACCTTCGGCGGCGGCTACGCGGTCAACGGCAGCGGCGTGCCGCAGCTGCCCTATCCGATGCGCGATGTCATCAACGCGATGCTGCGCGAACGCCCGGCCGCAGTCGGCCCGACCACGGTGCTCAACGCCGGGCCCTACAACACGCCCGCCGCGGTGATCGACTCCAGCGGTGTGCCCTGGGTGTTCTGGGTACGCGTGTCCGGACCGAATCGCTTCCTGTCCTTCAGCCGCCGCATCGCCGGCGTGTGGACCGCGCCCGCCGACGCCTTCCAGTTCACCGGCGTGCTCAGCGTCAGCAGCATCGCCGCCGCGGCCCAGCCCAATGGTTCGATCCGGGTGTTCTACTCGGCGTTGTCGGGCACCAACCGCATCTTCAGCCGCCTGTTCACCGGTGCCTGGGGCGTGGAGGAAGCCGTCGACGCGGTCGATCAGAACACCCGCGTCAGCGCGGTCACCGACCCCGCCGGCACCATCATTGCCACTTGGATGCGCGACACCGCAGGCGTGTTCACTGCACAGACGGTGCGGTATCCGCTGGTCGGCGCGCCCGGTGCGGTCACCGCCGCCGGCGTCATGGTGCGCCCCGGCGACCATGCGATCACGATCGATCCCACCGGCGCGCCGCAACTGGTCTATGCGCAGGATCCGAACCCGGGGCCGAACTGGAGCGTGTTCACCAAGCGTTTCATCGCCAATGCCTGGGAAGCCAACTTCACCGACACGACCCTGACCATTCCGGTCACCACGTTCATCGACCTGGCGGCGGGCTACACCGCCGACGGTTCGCTGTGGGTGTTCTATTCCACGGTCAGCGCACCGGGCTTCAGCACCCTGCGCGCGCGCCGGCTGGTGCTCGGGGTGACCGAAACCCGCGAACTGCTGCCGCCGCAACAGACCGCGCGCTTCCCCACTCTCGCGGTCGACGCCGCCGGCAACGCCGGCCTCTACATCCAGAACGGCGCCCTGTTGCAGCAGGTCAGCCTGGTCCAGCACATCTGAGCGAAAGGAGCTCCTCATGAAACGCGAACACTCGCTACTGCGGGCCTGGGCGATGACACTCGCCCTGCTCGTCGGCGCCGACGCCGTCGCGGCGACGGCGACGCCGAACGTCACCGCCGCCAGCACTTCCGAACCCAAACTCAACGGCGCCGGCGACGCCTGGGCGCCCTTCAGCAACGCACTGGGTTTCCCCAACTCGAGCAAGTCGATCAAGGTCTTCTATCTGTCCGACGATCTGGCCGTATATCCGCTCAACGGCGCGGGCGCGACCGTGCAACTGCGGCCCAAGACCAGCGGCACGCCCATCAACTGCACCTTCAACGCCGGCGTGCCGGTGCTCAGCGGCACCAACGGCGGCAGCTGCACCTTCCGCATGACCAACACCGCCGGCCAGATCGACACCCTGGAGGTGTTCCATCTCGGCCTGCTCTCAGGCGACATCACCCTTACCGCCACCGGCATCACCGCCAGCGGCGGCAATACCGTCGATGACTACAACAGCGACAACGTGATCCCGGGTTCGAAGCCGACGCCGGCCGCGGGCCCGCCGCTGTCGCGCCTGCCGGCACGCCTGGTGCTGGTGTTCGACAAGTCCGGCAGCATGGCCTGGTCGTCCAAGCTCAATGGCGATCCGGTCTGCGGTGCGCTGTACTCGCCCAATCCCGACTGCCAGCGCTGGAAGGTGCTGCGGCGCGCGACCGGGCAGATGATCTCGGTCGCCAAGGCCTATCAGTTGCCCAGCGATCAATTGGGCGTGGTGTTCTTCGATAACGACGCCACCAATACCGGCGGCCTCGCCGCGATGACCACTCCCACGCTGGACGCGGTGCTGACCGAGATCGACAAGCCGGCTCATCAGCCCGGTGGCGGCACGTCGATCGGCGACGGCATCGAGAACCTGCAAGGCGCGGTCACCGGCGGCGACAACGCCAACTTCAACAACACCATGCTGCTGTTCACCGACGGCGCCCAGAACACCAGTAAGTTCCTGGTCTGGGACGGCGCCGACCTGCGCCTCAATGCCGCCAACAGCCCGATCGGCGGCACCCTGGTGCGTCCGGCCGGCAAGCAACTGAGTCTGTGCCCGTTCCGCTTGCGCCTGGACGATCCCAGCGATCCGGACTCCAGCTCGCTGCTGCAGAACATCGCCAACTACAGCGGCTGCGGCGCGCTCAACATCGAGACCACGCTGGACAATCCGCCCGCCGGCGCGATCCAGTATTTCCTGCAGGTGCTGGCCGACACCCTGATCGGCGACAAGCTGGAGCTGATCCAGGCCGCCAAGGGCGAGCAAGCCGCGGGGGCCGGCACCGGTGCGCCGCCCGCGCCGCTGGACATGAGCTTCAAGACCAGCAAGAAGGACCTCGCCTTCACCATCCTGCTGGGCTGGGACCAGGCCTTCCAGGCCGACGGCCGCCCCAACATCAAGCTGAGCAAGGACGGCGTCGACTTCGATCCGCTGCACAACCCGCGCTTCACCGTCAGCGGCGGCCAGGACCACCTCGCCCTGACCCTGCGCGCGCCGTTCTGCGGCGTCAACGGCAAGTGCGTGTCCAGCGACGGCGACTGGAAGATGCAGGTCGCCCGCACCCTGCCGCGCGGCCTGGGCCACTGGAACCTGTTCGTGATAGGCGACAACGCCAGCATCGTCTCGCGCTACAGCGTGAGCCAGACCAAGTCCGGCATCGGCGAACCGCTGCAACTCAAGGCCACGCTGACCGAAGGCGGCAAGCCGCTGGCGGGATTGCCCGCCGGCACGGTGCGCGCCTTCATCTCCGGCCCCGAGCTGAGCCTGGGCAATATCCTCTCGGACGGTAAGGGCAAGGCGGGCGATGCGCCGCAGGGCGACCCGCTCAGCGCCGCAGGCTTGAAGGTGCAGGCGATGCTGGCCGACCCGGCGCAACGCGACCAGATCCTCAAGGCCCTGGAACTCGGTGCCGAGAAGGGCATCGAACTCAAGGAAACCAGCCCGGGCGTCTACACCGGCGAATACCCGGCGACGCTGGCCGAAGGCGTGTACCAGGTCAGCTACCGGATCGACAGCACCAGTTCGGACAACGGCGCCTTCACCCGCGTCTACACCACCGACCACTACGTGCAAGTGGCGCCGGATGCCGAGGCCACCGCCAAGACCATCAAGCACGAGCCCGCGCGCCCCTGCCCCTCGACCTTCGCAGGCGGCTGCGTGCAGCTGAGCCTGACCCCGGTCGACGCCAAGGGCAATCGCGTAGGACCCGGCAAGTCGGCGAGCTTCCAGTTGGTGCAGCCCTTCGAGGGCGGCATCGTCGGCGACGTCACCGACAACCTCGACGGCAGCTATACCCTGGTGATCGGTTACAACAAGAAGGGCATGGCCCCGCCGGTGCTGCGCATCGATGGCCAGACCCTGACCCTGCCCGACGCGGTCGGCACCGGCGGCAAGAGCGACGGCAAGCTCACCGGCGACAAGCCGATCTGGCAACAGTGGTGGGTCTGGCTGATCGCGCTGCTGGTGCTGCTGATCCTGATCCTGCTGATGCGGCGCAAGTAAGCCGTCTGGGGCGCGCATCTCCGCCCCGGACCTGGATACGAGGACGCCGCGAGCTATCGCGGCGTTTTCGTTTTCGCGTGGAAGATCGGTAACGAAGTCTAGATTGTGGACGTGGTGGCGCAATCGCGGCTCACGCCGCTCCCACAGGAAGCGGGCTCCAAGCCCGCGTGCGACAACGCATCGCATGCCGGAACGACGCGCGGCGCATCAGCGCACCGGCGGCGGCAACATGGTTTCGCCGCACACGCAGCGTCCGTTCCACAACAGCATTTCGAAGCCCGGCGCGCATTGCAGGAACTGCTTGCAGGTGTCCACGCCGCCCAGACTGTCTATGGGCCCCGAGTCGCGATCGGGACGCGGCGGCGTGCGTCCGGGCGCCGGTTCGGGCGTGCTCAGGTCGCGACAGCCGCATTCGGGCCACTCGCCGACCCCGATCTGGTTGCCGTCGGCGCAACCGAAGTTGCTCTCGCAGGTCAACGGCACCCGCGGCGTCACCTTCTCGCAAGCGCAATTCGGCGGCTCGCCGGTCACGATCGCGCCCTCTGCGCAATCGACCAGCTCCGCGCAACTGCGCTGGGCCGTGGCCGGCGGCATCGCCAGCAGCATCGTCAGTCCGATCCAGATCGCCAGCGTCGCTCGCGACTTCGTCTGCGCCTTCATCCCTGACCTCCTTGTGGGCGGATACGCACGAGTGCGCGCCTCAGGACGCGGGCGGCATCGGCCGTCCAAGGCAAGCATAGAACGCAGCCAGCGACGATACCGCTCGTCGGCAGCGTGGCCGACGACTGCTTATCCACGGCTAGCGCCTGTGAACGGGCCGCAAAGGTCGGACCCCGAGGGTCGAATCCTGCGCTGCGTCAGACGCCCCGACGGACTTCCCGCCAAACCAGAATCAGCGGCGTCGCGAACACCAGCAGCGCGAAGGCCGCATAGATCGCCGCCATCGCGAACGCGCCCTGCACGGCCCAGAGGATCGCCGGAAGCACTACCAGCGCCAGGCCGATCGGCCGCCGCCGCGTGAGCAGATAGGCGCCGACGCCGACCAGCATCCAGAACACCGCCAAGCCCATCGCCGCCGTCGAGGACAATTGCTCGCTGCGTGCGCCGTCCGGCCCGGGCCCGACGAACAGGACCGCCACCGCGGCCAGCACGGCGACCGTCAACAGCATCCACGCGCACAGGTCGGACAAGCCGAAAAGTATTTTGGTAAGACGCACTGCGTTGCTCTCCGCTGATTCGACCCGCTGGTCCGATGGCTGCCGGGTCCGGCCCGGCTACGGCGGGAGGATCGAATGGCGGGCACAGTTTACCGCGCCCGCTGCTGTCGCCCTGCCGTATCGCTCGGGCGCCTGGATCAAGGCCGCTTCGTGATCGACGGCCGCGGCCTAGAGGGCGACGAATCCGCCGGCCAGATGCGGCGGCATTCCGAACGGCCGAGTTCGATCTGCAGATTGAGCAAGAACAGATCGTTCAGGGCGTCCAAGGATCGATGTCGTTGTTTGGTCGGCGCGTATGCCCGCTAACTGGCACGCGTGGGGTCGCCCACGCTTGCGTTGAGCGACACCGCCTGTTTGACCAGCTTGCGCGCGGTCGCGGCGGAGATCGTCATGCCTTCGCGCAGATCCAGCGTCGCCAACTCGTACTTGCCGCCAGGCTTGAGCCGGGGCTCGATCTCGAGCAGGCGCTTGCCGCGCCAGAAGCCGAACAGCACCCGCTGCGCTTCGGCGCGGATCAGCAGCACGGGGCCGTTGCTGAAGTAAACCAGATGGCCCCACTTCACCACTTCCTCCAGCTTCGCTGCGCCGAGTACGCTCGCACGCAGATGTTCGACCAGGTCGCGTCGCCAGCCGTCCAGCGCGGCGACGTAGGCGTCGGGATTGGCGGCGGGCGGGGTCTTCAGCACGGCGACCTCCAGAGACGGGATTAGGTCCAATGTGAGCCTAGCAAACACGCCCGCCCCGGCTTGTCCCGCGAGCGCGATTCAACCCGCGTACGGCCCCTTGACCTCGCCCCAGCCCCACTTCGGCATCGGCGCGTCCTGGTCGACGGTGGCACCCGGCTGCGAATTGATCACCGCCAGACGCGAACCCCACTCCAGATAACCGACCAGTGCGGAGCGGAATTCCGGGTCGTCCGGCATGCCGAGCTCATCCGCCGTTTCCAGCAACAGGCTCACCCAGCGCCGCCGCTGCTCCTGCGACAGGTGGCGGTTGAGGTGGTGCTGGATCATCTGCGGATGACCGCCATGCCGGCGGGAGTAGTCGTCCGGCCCGCCGAGCACTTCCGCCAGGAAGGCTGCGACATGCGCGGGATGGTCGTCGCCCATGTGCGCGAACACCGGCCCCAGCAACGCGTCGCCGCGAACGTGCTGGTAGAAGCGTGCGGTCAGGCGGTTGAGCGCATCGATGCCGCCCAGCCATTCGTAGAGGGTCGGAACGTTCGGATTCTGCATGGTGGGTCCGTCTCGGGTGGGAAGCGTCGATGCCGATGGGCGGCACATCGTGCAGCGGTTCGCCGGCGTTCGCTAGAGGAGCCCGCGAAGGCCTTGCCGATCCGCGCCCCGCACGTCGAACCGGAACCGCCGTATCCGTCACGTCTTCGTAGCCCACCTTGCGTTAAAACCCGAGACGGATTCGCTGGAGGCGCTCCATGAACAGGTCACTGACGACGTTGTCCGCGCTCACGCTGCTGGTCGCCTGCACCCCGGGCGCCGGCCAGCTCACCGGCGCTCAGTCGAACGACTCGGAGAGTCGGGACGCGCCGGCTACGTTCATCGTCGTCTCGAAAACGACGCCGGAAGCGCCTACCGCCGCGCAACCGACGCCGCCGCAGGCCACCGCCTCGGTGCAGCCGCTGGCCGATCCTCCGATGCAAACCGGCGGCCCCAATCCCGCCGCCGCCGAACCCGATCCGCCTTTCGTCGCCACCGAGTTCGGACGTTTCAACGAGCCATGGGCGATGACCTTCCTGCCCGACGGCCGTTTGCTGGTGACCGAGAAAAACCGCCGTCTGCGGCTGTTCAACACCGCCACCAAGCAAACCAGCGAAATCAGTGGCGTGCCGGCGGTCGCCTACGGCGGACAAGGCGGCTTGGGCGACGTGGTCCTGCACCCGCAATTTTCCAGCAACCGCTACGTTTACCTCAGCTACGCCGAGGCCGGCGCCAACAGCACGCGCGGCGCCGCCGTCGCGCGCGCGCAACTGACGCTCAATGCCGACGGCAACGGCGGCAGTCTGTCGGGCCTGCAGGTGGTGTGGCGGCAGACGCCCAAGGTCACCGGCGAAGGCCACTACAGCCACCGCATCGCCTTCGGCGGCGACGGCAAGTTGTGGATCACCTCCGGCGACCGGCAAAAATTCGACCCGGCCCAGGACATGCAGCAGAACCTGGGCAAGCTGATCCGCCTCAACGACGACGGCACGATACCTGCCGACAATCCCTTCGTCGGTGTCGGCGGTGTCGCCGCGCAGGTCTGGACACTGGGCCATCGCAATCTGCTGGGCATCGCCTTCGATCCGGCCGGGCGCCTGTGGACCCATGAGATGGGCCCGGCCGGCGGCGACGAACTCAACCTGATCGAACGCGGCACCAACTACGGCTGGCCGATCGTCTCCAACGGCGACCACTACGACGGCACGCCCATCCCCGATCATCCGACGCGCCCGGAATTCAACGCACCGGAAGCCTGGTGGAATCCGGTGATCGCGCCGGCCGGTTTCATCATCTACACCGGCGACCTATTCCCCTACTTCCGCGGCCAGGGCTTCATCGGCGGATTGGCCTCGCAGGCATTGGTGCGGATCCAGTTCGACGGCACCAGCGCGCGCGAGTACAAGCGCTATCCGATGGGCGCGCGCATCCGCGAGGTCGAGCAAGGGCCCGACGGCGCGATCTGGGTGCTGGAAGACAGCGGCAACGCGCGTCTTTTGAAACTGACGCCGACGCCTTACTGACGCCGCGCCGGTTAATCGGAACAAAAAAAGCCGCGGCGCGCGCGGCGTTTCCCATGCGGCCCGTGCAGTCGCAGCCACGCACAGATCGGCCGGGCAGCAATACTCAGGGGCTGGGCCGATGGCCGTAGCTGAGCACCCGCGTGATCTGCCAGCTGCCGTTCTGCAGGCGCCACACGATCGCGAAATCGGCCAGCCCCTCGCACTTGCCGCTGGCAAACTGGCAGAAGCGGTGCGAGCCCTGGGCGATGGCGCCGAAGTCCTTGATTGGATACACCCGCAGGCTGCCGGGGATCAGCTCGCGACGGAAGTTTCCGCATACGTACTTTTTGGTGTTCGCGATCATATCGTCGCGCGACCAGGTCACGCCGCCGGTGTCGTGATAGAACTCGACGTCGGGCGAGAAGTAGCCGGCGTGCTTGTCCAGCTGACCCGGCGCGTCGCAATGGTTGAAAGCGTCGAACACCGCCGCATCCAGCGCCGAAATGGTGTCGAACAAAGCATCGGCGGCAGGCGTGTCGCCAGTCGCCGGGGTGCCGGTGGGCGGCGCAGCGGAGGCCGCCAACGCAGCGAACGCGAGCATGGCGCCCGTCAGCAGGGTGAGTTTCTTCATGCAGATCTCCAGGAAACGCGATGGAAGATGGGGCTTGAATCGATCCGGCCCCTGGCCGCAGCGTGGCGGAGACCAGGATGCCGATGGAACGTTTTGCCGGACAATGACCGCGTTCGTGCGCACAACATACGCTGCGCGTCGCGGCCCCAGGGCAAAGAGGAAGCTTATTTCTTGCAGATCGCCGCCGGATCGGCCTTGGCCGCGTCTGCGCCCCACAGGCAGACGATCCGATCCAGCGCCAGACCCGTGCGGGAGTTGCTGAAGAACACGATGCCGTCCCCGGATTGCGGACGCATCAGGAACTTGGCGCGGAACCCGGCCTGATTGCGGCCGTCATGGCCCACGGCGGTGCTGCCGTCGGCCAGGCGCTCGATGAAATGGCCCATACCGTAGACAGCGTCCTCGGGTGCGCGCGGCGTGCTCAGCTCCGTCGGCGTGTACATCAGAGTCAGTTGCGCCTGCGTCAGCGGATGCGCGCCGGGGCTGCTCGCCATGCCGGCTATCATCCAGCGAGCGAAGTCGTTGACGGTGGTGGTCAGGGTCGAAGGCGCCTGCTCGACGTAGTAGCGCATCGGCACCGGCCCGCCGTCGTCGCCATGGCCCTGCGCAGCGCCGGCCAGCACCTTCGGCGTCATGGCGACGCTGGTGTGTTTCATGCCCAAGGGTTTGAACACCAACTCACGCGCCAAGTCAGAGTACTTGCGCTTCGTGGTCCGCTCGATCGCCAACTGCATCAGCGTGTAGCCGCCGCCGGAATACTGGAACTTGGCCCCGACCGGCGCGAACAGCTCGACCGCGCCGCGCCCGTTGGTCTTGCCGGCCAGCGATTCCTCCAGGGTCGGCAGCTCCTTGAAATCGAGCCAGCCCTGGTATCCGCCCAAGGTCGTGCCCGCGGTGTGCGAGAGCAAACGTCGGATCGTGATCTGGCGATAATCGAACTGGTTCTGCGCCAGCGGCCACGGCGACACCATGTCGGCCACCGGCTGGTCCAGTTGGATACGCCCCTGCTCGGCCAGGCGCATCGTCACCCAGCTCGCGATCGGCTTGGACAGCGAGGCCGCGACGAACACCGTGTCGGGCGTCACCGGCACCTTGCCGGCGTGGTCGGCATAGCCGAAGCCACGGGCGTAGACCAATTTGCCGTCGACGATCAGTCCCACGGCCGCGCCCTGAACCTTGGCCTCTTTCATGATGGCCGGTACTTCGCGCTCGATGACCTTAGCGAACGGAGGCGCAGGCGCGGGAGTGGCCGCCGAAGCCTGTGCACCGACCGTAATCGCGCCCATCAGCGCCAGCACTGCGAGCGGCTTGATCGATGCGGCGCTGGCCGCGCCGTTGAGAATGTATCCGGAGTGTCCGTTGCGCATGGCGTCCTGGCTTGGCTGAAAAGTTTTGGATACGGCGCAACGCTCCGCGAGAGCGATGCCTGCGCGGACACGAAACGACGCGATTGAGTAAGGCGGTCCCGCGGCCAACCCCCTGGCGCCGCGCCTGCACCGCATGTGCGATGCAAAGATCAGACCCAGCTAGGATGCGCGGCCGGTGGGTTTGGTTTAGGCGGTCGCAGCGTCGGTATTCCGCCGGACCCTGGGTCCGATTGCGCTGCGATCCCGATGCCCGAGAACCGGGCGGTCTCAATCGCGGGCGACGGCTAGGCGGCGTGCCGAGCCAAATGGCGCGTGAAGCAAACAACTCCGGAGCAGCGGTCCGTCGCAACGCTTGACAAGGTCCAATAATTCCAAAATACTGGAATTATGGAAACATCAACCGCCCTGGGCGCGCTCAGCGCCCTCAGCCACGAATCCCGCCTGGCCGCGTTCCGCCAGCTCGTGCAGGCCGGCCCGCAGGGCATGTCGGTCGGCGAACTGCGCGAACGGCTGGACCTGCCGCCGGCCACGCTCAGCGCCCACCTCAACGTGCTGCGCAGCGCCGCACTGGTGAGCGACCAGCGCGAGGGCCGGGTGATCCGGGTGCGCGCCAACTACCTGCAGATGAACGCCCTGCTCGCCTATCTCACTGAGAACTGCTGCGCCGGCGCCGAAGCCTGCGCACCGACCGCCGCTTGCACTCCACGCCCGAAAGGAGCCCGCCGATGAACCGTTTCCACGTACATCTGAACGTCGCCGACCTGGCGTCCAGCATCCGCTTCTACAACGAGTTGTTCGCCATGCCGCCCACCGTGCAGAAGGCCGACTACGCCAAGTGGATGCTGGACGACCCGCGCATCAACTTCGCCATCTCCAACACCGGCCGCGCACCGGGCGTCGATCATTTGGGATTGCAGGTCGACAGCCGCGAAGAGCTCACCGCGCTGGGCCGACGCCTCGACGCCGCCGGCGGCACCGTGGCGCCGGAGGAAGCGGCCGTGTGCTGCTACGCGCAGTCCGACAAGCTGTGGACCGCTGACCCGCAGGGCACGCGCTGGGAGTCGTTCCACACCTTCGGCGATGCCACCACCTACTACGACGCCGAGATCGGCTGCGCCGGCGAAGGCGCCGCCGCCTGCGCGCCCAGCCCGCAGATCGTCGCGAAGCCAACGGCCGCATCGTCCTGCTGCGCCACGTCTTCGACCTGCTGCTGAGGCACGCACCATGCCGATCCGCCTGGCCCTGCCGTCCGAACACGCCGCCATCCGCGCACTGCTGACGGATAACGACCTGCCCGTGCAGGACCTGGACAGCGCCGTCGTCGCCTTCCTGGTGGCCGACGACGGCGGCCCCATCGCCGGCGTGGTCGGCCTGCAGGTATTCGGCGACATCGGCCTGCTGCGCTCGCTGGCGGTGCGCGCCGAGTATCGCCGCAGCGGCACCGGCAGCCGCCTGGTCGCCGCGATCGAACGCGAAGCGCAGGCACTCAGCCTGCGACAACTCGTACTACTGACACAAACGGCGGCGGATTATTTCGCCAGCCGAGGCTATCGCACGATCGACCGCACCCAGGCACCGGTCGCCGTGCAAAACAGTGCCGAGTTCTTGTCGCTGTGCCCGGCGTCCGCTGCCTGTCTGACCAAATCTCTGGACCCGTCCATGAACGCACGCAGCTACAACGTTCTGTTCCTATGCACCGGCAACTCGGCGCGCAGTCAGATGGCCGAAGCCCTGCTCAACGACATGGGCAAGGGACGCATCCGCGCCTACAGCGCCGGTAGCCACCCCGCGCCGAACGTGCAACCGCTCGCCGCGCAACTCATCGCGGACCTTGGCTATCCGACCGATACCCTACGCCCCAAATCCTGGGACGAGTTTGCCGTCCCGGATGCTCCGGCCATGGATATCGTCATCACCGTTTGCGACAACGCCGCGGGCGAAACCTGCCCGCTATGGCCGGGACATCCTGCGCTGGCCCACTGGGGCGTGGCGGACCCGGCGCGCACCCCGGACGATCCGAATGCCTTCAAGCAGGCCTGGCTGGCCTTGCGTCGCCGCATCGAACTGCTGCTGGCCTTGCCCTTGGACAAGCTGGACCGCCTTGCCCGCGAACAACACCTCCATCAGATCGGCCAGACCCCATGACATCCACACCCCCCAAGAAGCGCGTCCTATTCGTCTGCGTCGAAAACTCCAACCGCAGCCAGATGGCCGAAGCCTTCGCGCGCATCCACGGCGGCGACCGCGTCGAGGCCCACAGCGCCGGCTCGGCGCCGTCGGGCCGCATCAACCCCAAGGCCATCCAGTACATGGCCGAACTGGGTTACGACCTGAGCACGCACGCATCCAAGTCGCTGGACGAGATCGACGGCGCATTCGATGCCGTCATCACCATGGGCTGCGGCGACAATTGCCCCTGGGTGCCTGCGCAACTGCGCGAGGACTGGGCACTGCCCGATCCCAAGCACCTGGACGACGACGCCTACCGCGCCGTGCGCGACGAAATCTCGACGCGGGTGCGCGCACTGCTGGCCTCGCTGCAATGACCCTGGGCCGCAAACTACTGGCCGAGTTCGTCGGTACCGCCCTGCTGTTGGCCACCGTGGTCGGCTCCGGCGTCATGGGCGTGGCCCTGTCGGGAGGCAACGACGGCATCGCTTTGCTCGCCAATGCCGCCGCGACCGCGGGCATCCTGTACGTATTGATCGCTGTACTCGGCCCGGTGTCCGGCGCGCACTTCAACCCGGCCGTGACCCTGGCGATGCGGCTGCGCGGCGAGCTGGACACCCGCGAGGCGATCGCCTACATCGCCGTGCAGATCGTCGCCGCCGTCGCCGGCGTGCTGCTCGCGCACGCCATGTTCGACCTGCCGCTGTGGCAGCCCGGCACCCGCGTGCGCAGCGGCGCGGCGCAATGGCTGAGCGAAGCGGTGGCGACCTTCGGCCTGCTGCTCACCATCCTGCTCGGCGCGCGCCACCGCCCCGTCGCGGTGCCGGCCCTGGTGGCCGGCTACATTTTCGCCGCCTACTGGTTCACCGCCAGCACTTCGTTCGCCAATCCGGCGGTGACGCTGGCGCGCTCGCTGACCCAGACCTTCGCCGGCATTCGCCCGACGGACGTAGGCGGTTTCGTGCTGGCGCAGCTGGCCGGCGCGGGTGTCGCATTGTGGATAGCGCCGAAGTTGCTGGCGCCATCTGCAGCAGCGGCGGACGGCGCCGACAACTGACAGCCGCCCGCTTTGGGGTAGGAGCGACGTAAGTCGCGACCCGCGCAGCACAGCGAGGATCCGCGATCGCGGCTCACGCCGCTCCCACAGAGAGCGGAGGGCTGCTGCAGCGAGCTAGCGTCGGCTGTCGTGGCAGCGATGTAAGCCGCGATTGCGCAACCCGCCGGAGGAACGCTGTCGCGGCTCACGCCGCTCCTACCCCAAGGCTGGCTTCGCGCAGCAGCAGATCGTGCCGACTCCATAGCCGCTCGCGTGGAAGCAACACCGCCGACCTGTCTGGCGCACCCGTCCATGCGTAGAAGAATGCGGGCAGCTGCGCCGCTATATTCACCGGCGCTACTCGGGCTCATCCGGCAAAGACCAACCCACTATTTCGAGGAATCGCTCGGACTCGGGGGTCTTCTCGAAGGCGCTGCCCTCCTTCGCGTCGAGGAAAGCGATGATCCCGGGGTCGTAGTTGGCGATGGTGTTGACATCGTAGATGCCCAGATTGTCCGGGTCGCCCATGTACTCGTCGTCTTCATAGCCGGACATGAAGCGCCAGCCGCTATCGATCTCGTTGTCCGGTGCCTCGCGATACATGAAGCGGACGGGATACCCCTCCACGACGATGCGATCCGTGGCGATGCAGCTGCCGTAACCCCCGACCAATGGCTTGATCTCGGTTGCGGACAATCGAAAATTCTTAGCCATCCAAAACACCCTCCGACCGAAGCGATCCGCATGCCGGTCGCGATTCGTCCACCCTACCGCGAACGCGATGAGCAAGGCGCATAGGCAGGTCCTGGCACGGCAGGGCCGGCCGCACGTCAGTTCCCCAGATGCTGCTTGGCCAAGGCAACCCAATCCCGCTCGGACGAGAATCCGACCTCTTCCATGAGTGCGGCAAGACCGGGATACAGGGACCAAGGAGGGATTGCGCTCGTTGCGTCCCACTTCACCTGCGAGCACTTGAAGCAGATCGCCATGGCGCTGATCCGCTCGCCCGAGGCGTAAAACTCGATCCGGTGGTGCGGCTCGAAAATGCAGGCGGCGAAGGCGTCCTGCGTCGTCGGGTCCAGCGCCTCTACGGTCGACAGGAAGAAATCCTTCTGCGACGGGCTGAGCGGATGGCTGCCGTATACGACTTCGTTCTGGATCAGCGATTTACCGGCGTCGGCGTCGTAGGCGTCGTACAGGTAGGAATGCTCGGTGACCACGATCCGATCGGACCGTCGGATCAAGCCGGCGAGCTCGTCGCGGTACGCCAGACCGGTAAGGACCGCCATCGTCAGGAAAGCGTCCGACTGGAAGGCGAACTGGATGTGCTGGCGCCCGCGGCCGCGATTAGGCTGGCGGCGACGGCCAGCCAGAATCCGCCCTTGACCTCGCCCCATAGCTGATGGCTCGCGACGTACAAGCACGCGCAGAAGACGACGGACAGCAGAAAGCCCAACCATGGGCGGCGGTACAGAGCGACTACGGCGGCCCCGCCCACTGCGCACAGGCCCAGCCACAGCCCCTTTACCCCAGCCGCAACGGCCCGCAGGGCATCGAGCTCCGCGGAGTTCTGGAACAGGCCGAAGATCAGATCGAGCGCAAGGACCAGATGCATGACCGTAAGCGCCAGCAGCAACATGGCTGCGAATCGGCTCAGGAAGGTCTTCGGGGTTGTCATCAGCTCCGTCATTGCCGCAAGCCTCTATCGGACCGGGGCGCGTGACGCCTTCGCTTTCGGCTTGGGTGCAGGGCCCGGCTTGCCGAAACGCTTGGCGGAAAGCTCGGCGGCCTTGACGCGCTCGAGTTCGCGATTCTTCGGCGGCGTGAACGTGGTCAGCGAATTGATGAGCATGGTCGCCGCATCGCTGACCTGCTTCACGGCCAGATTGAAGGCCGCCTCATTGGCCTTGGACGGCGCGTTGAAGCCGCTGAGCTTGCGGACGAACTGCAAGGCCGACGCGCGGATCTCGTCGCCCGTCGCCGGGGGCTCGAAGTTGTACAAGGTACGAATGTTTCGGCACATACCGCCTCCAAGCCCGGATGTCCGAGCGCTTGCGAACCGCCCGCGCATGCCGGGCGTCGCGATGGAGTGTCGGGCGGCCGCTTCGGCGCTGTCAACGGCCTGCCTTTGTGCATGGCCCAGCTCTGCCCGCCCTGCGCAGCACAGACGCCCGGGCCGACCAGCGAAATCGCCTCGAACGCAAGGCGTTGCGTCCTCGCAGGGCGAAAACCTCCAGCCGCCTAGCGAAAGGCCGCATGGCCGCCGCAGGGTCGCGGTCGCGGCTTGCGCCGTTCTTACCCCAAAGCCGAACCTGCGTGGGGGGCCAGCCACCCTAGTGACGAACGGTAAGAACGGCTCAACGCTCTCGTGGTGAACTAAACACGCGCCAATCAGGCGCTCGGCAAAGGACTACCGCGATGTACTTCAAGCTCTACGAAGACAAACAGGGCGACTGGCGCTGGACGCTGCACGCCGCCAACCACAAAAAGATTGCCGACTCGGCCGAGGGCTACAACAACAAGTCGGACTGCGAGGACGGCATCGATCTCGTCAAGTCGGTTACGGCATCGACGCCCATCAAAGAGTGATCGAACGGCGGGGCACAGAAACCTCTGCGCCCCGCCTTCCACCTTCAATCGCGGCTCGGGCATCCGCTGCGCGGGATACATCGCGGGCATGATCGCTGTCGTGACGGCGCGGTTCGTTGCGCTCACCGCAGCCTACATGGCTGGTCGCCAACTACACTGCCGAGCCAGCGGTTTTTTCTTTTTCCATCGGACGGAAGCGCGGGCCTGTGCATGCCTGTGCTGTCCTGTCCTCGTACTCGCTCGCCCGATCCATCCCTTCCGGATCATTGCCTATGGCTTGGGCGCACATGTGGAAGCAACCACCTCCCACAACCGCTCAGCCCAGACGCGATGCTTCCTGGGTTGATGGGCATCCATCGGCCCGCCCTAGTCCACCGGTTTCGGGCGCTTTTGAGCGAACTCCGACTCCAGCAGTTCCAGCCATGCGTCCACCCGATAGTGTTCCTCGGGCGCGACTTTGGTCAGGCCTTTCAGCACCTGCTTGGCTTCGGACAATTCCCCCAACTGGTAGTGCGCCTTGGCCAAGGCCCAATGCGCCTCCGCGCGCCTGGGCTGGGTCTGCACCCATTCCATTGCAGTGAACTTGGCCGCGGTGCTCTGGCCCGAGGCGAGAAGATCCTCCAGTTCGGCCTGTTTGGACTGGCTGCTGTTGCTTCGCCGGGTCTCTTTCACCATGGCGATCATGTTCACCGCAAGGACGGCGAAGGTCATCACGAGCAGAAAGACGCCGGCCGCAATGAAAACCAGCAACCACTTGATGGCGCTGAGTTGTTGCAACAGTGGCTCAACAGATTCCAAGGTCGACCTCTGCCCCGAGATCGCCCACAGGTTCGGGGCGTTGCGGCGGATGTTCGGGCGCGCAAGGGGCCTTGTCAATGAACGACAGCCAGCCTGCATGCCGCCCCGCCCAAAACAAAAAACGCCGCGGAATCCGCGGCGTTTTCGTGAGTTCCAAGGTCCGGCGGCTTAGTAATAACCCGCCAGATTCAAGAACCAGCCCTTGTTGTCGTACTTCAGATCGGTCAGGTCGTCGCTGAAGTCGGTGAAGTTGTAGCCCACGCCGACCTTGAAGTTGTCGCCGATCTGGCGGTCCAGGCCGATCAGCCAGCCGCGCTTGTCGCCGCCGTCCTTGACCTGCAGCCAGCGGTACTCGGCCAGGCCTTCCCATTTGGCGATCAGGTGATAGCGCAACTGGCCGGCGACGAAGTCGGCGCGGCTGTCCAGCCACTGACCTTCGCCGCGGCCGATGCGGTAGTCGCCCCAGCGGCTGGCGAGCTTGCCGGCCACTTCCCACTTGTCGTCGAGGCGGTAGACGCCTTCGAACGACAGCACCTGCGAGCGCTGGTCGTAGGTGGCGCCGCCGTCCTGGCCGAGGGTGGCCAGGTCGTACAGGTAGGTGTACTTGCCGAACAGGCCCCAGCGGGTGTTGTCGTGCGGGCGGTAAGCGAAGCCGAGGTTGGCTTCGGCCAGCTTGGCGCTTTCGGCCGGGTTGAGCTCGTCCTGGGTATCGGCGTAGTTGGCGCGCAGGGCCAGGCGCAGGTCTTCGTTGACCTTGTAGAACAGGCGGTTGGTGGTGACCCACTGCTCGCGCTGTTCGGCGCCGGTGTCCTTGCGGTACTCCAGCTTGCTGTTCCACTGGGCGACTTCGTCGGTGCGGCCGCCGCTGACGCTGTAGGCGCGGCGGTCGACCCGGCCGGTGCTGGCGTCGAGTTCGCCGTCCATCAGCGTGAAGCCGATGTTCCAGCCTTCGGCCGGATAGAAGTCCATGCCGTAGGTGTGGACGATGCCCTGACTGTTGTCGCTCGGGTCCTTGAGGAACTGGCTTTCGTTGAACAGGTTGACCTGGTTGGTCAGGCGCCAGCGCTGGCCGAGGGTCCAGCCGTTCTGCAGATCGCGGTTGAACAGCGGGTCGGTGGCGGTGGTGTCGGTGCTGTAGCTGTAGGCGCCGTAGATCGTGTGATCGGGCTTGAGGCGGTATTCGGCCTCGACCTTGCCGCCGTGGCCGCGGCTGCCGCTGCTGACTTCCGCGCCGACGCTGGAACGGTCGCCGAACAGGTACTTGGCGCCGAGGGTGACCAGGTTGTTGCGGTCGTAGGCGCCGCCGTCGTCGTCGGCGGTGAACTGGCCGACGCCGTACAGCTCCAGCGAAGTGCCGAAGCGGCGGCGGTAGCTCACAGCCGCCAACAAGGCATCGGCGCTGCCGCTGAGGCGCTCTTCGCGCACGCGGCGCAGTTCAGCGCCGAGCTGGGCGTCGTTGGTGATGCGCCAGTCGGCGGTCAGCTGGCTCTGCTCCAAGGCCTCGGCGCCACGCTCGGCGCGCGAGTACTTGCCGTACAGGCTGAAGTTTTCGGTGAAGTAGCCGAGGAACTCGGCGCCGTACTCTTCGATGTCCAGGCCGGTGTCGGCGCGCGCGACCGAGAAGCCGGCATCGACATCGCGCCACCAGGCGCCGACGCTCCAGTCGCGCTCGGTCCAGCCCAGTTCCTTGAAGTTGGCGCGGGCTTCGACCGCGCGCGCATCGCCGCTGCGCGCGGCGGTGGCCGGGTTGCGCTGGACGAAGCTGAGGCCGCCGTTGTCCGAATAGAAGATCGGGGCGACGGTGGACTCGCTGCGGGTCTGTTCGAGCTTGAGGTAGGTGCCGCGACCGGCCTGCAGGGTCAGGTCGACGCCCTTGAGGCTGTAGTCGTCGCCGCGGCGGTTCTCGTCGATATAGGTACCGCCGACCGCGACGTGCTCACCGAACCACTGCTTGCCGCGGAAGCCGGCGCTGACGTCGTCGGCGTCGAAGCCGACCGGCACGTATTCGTAGTCGACCAGCAGCAGCTGGGTGTAGCCGTCGAGCGGCTGGTCGCGGGTCAAGGTGCGCACGTTCTCGCGCGTGACCTGGGCCAGCGGACGGGTCAGGATCAGGCGGCCCTGGAGTTCGTCGATCTCGTAGTCGGCACCGCGCTGCAGGTCCACGCGGCTCTCGGTGCGGCCGGTGGTGCGGTCGCGGATTTCCAGGGTGACCTTGTCCGAGCCCGGCAGCACATCGGTGTGCTTGAGGTAGTACAGGCTGCCGCCGGTGCCGAGGAACTCGGTGTGGCCGTAGGCGCTCTGCGCTTCGGAGCCGAACGCGCGCACCTCGCTCTTCGGATCGCCGAGCTGGGTGGTGGCGCGCGAACGCCAGGACAGCGCCGCGCCGTACAGCGAGCGGTCGTACTGGCCGTACTCGGTGCCGGTGATGCCGGTGTTGAAGTTGCCCCACAGCGCCTGGTTCTGGTCCCAGTCCACGCGCACGTACAAGCGGCCCTGGGTATCGACGTCGCGGTAGGTGCTGGAGTCGTCGCCGTAGACCGGGTAGTACAGATCCGGGTCGAGGCGGCGGAACACGTCCTGGGCGTCCGCGTCGAAGAAGCCGTTGAACAGCTGCTTGATCTCGCGCTCGCGGGTGTCGGCCTGGGCGGTGATCAGGTACTTGCCCTTGACCTTGCCCTTCAAATAGAACGCCAGCCGGCCCTCGCTGATGAAGTCCTTGTCGTAGCGCTCGTCGCCGGCCAGCGGTTCGATGTTGCCGCTGACGTTGTTCTGCGACACGGTGACGTCGGCCAGGGCGACCAGGAAGGCGTACTTGCCGGTGACGTCGACGTCGAGGCGGTGCTGCAGCGGCGCGCCGCCGCGGGGCTCGATCGCCACGTCGTAGCCGTGGCGGCCGATCGGCTCCAGGAACTCGGCCACGAACTTGCGTTCGAGGTCGATCGGGAAGGTTTCGCCGTTGATGGTCAGCTGGGTGTCGCGCGGGATGTCGCGGCCGTAGATGCGCACCCGCGAGCCGTAGATCGGGATGTTCTGGATGCGCAGCGAGCTGCGGCCGTAGATCGCGTTCTCGATGCCCTGCGATTCGGCTTCGTCGCCGTCCAGCACTTTGCCGAGCGTGCGCTGGTTCTCGTCGCGCAGCACCTGGATGCCGCGTTCGTAGTCTTCCGGACGCACCAGCTGCACGCGCTTGCCGACGGTTTCGTCGAAGGCGCCGTCCTTGCCGTAGGCGCGGGTGACGTAGATCAATTCGTCGCCCGGCTGCAGGTTGAGGTCGGCCGGCAGAGCGCCGTCCCACGCCTGGTCGGTGACGTTGGCCACCGGCAGCTCGATCCTGGCCAGCGGCGTGACCAGGTCGGCATCGCTGCCGCGGTACACGGTGACTTCGATCTTGTCGATGAACGAGGCGTAGTTGGTGTAGCCGTGGAAGCGCAGCGGCTTGGCGATGCGGCCGTTCTCGAAGGGCACGGTCGAACCGCCCTGCACGTCCAGCACGGGACGGCCGAGGGTGGGATCTTCGGTCGCCCAGATCACGCCGCCGTTGGGCAGGTCGATGCTGAAGCGGCCGGCGATCTTGGCGCTGCCGGGCAGCACGTCCTCGCGCACCACATCGACGCGGCGGTTGCGCTGCAGGGCGTCGCTGTCTTCGCCTTGCGCGATCGGGCGTTCCTCGCCGCGGGTGCGGATGCGGAACAGCAGGCCTTCGTCGCTGCGGCATTCGCCGCCGTCGCAACGCGCCGCATTGCCCTCGCCTTCGCCGGATTTCGGCGTCGCGTCCTGGGCCAGCGCGGAGCCGGCGCCGGCCGAGAGCAGGCCGATCAGGGTCATGTCCAGAAGCTTCATCTTCATCTTCATGGCCATGTCCTCAGCGCCCGCCCACGCCGACGGGGGCGTTGGTATCGTCAGTTATGTCCACACGCACCTTCTGTTTCACCTTCGGCTCGAGTTCGGCCGATATCGCCTCGAATACGGCCTTGGCGCGGCGCAGGCCGAGCTGGACGTTGTAGGCGTTGGCGCCGCGCGGATCGGCGCGGCCGACGATACCGATCACACCGCGGCCTTCGCGGTTGAGGGTCTTGGCGATTTCCGAGATCAGGCCGCGGTACTGCGGGCGGATCGTGTCCTGGTCGGTGTCGAACAGCAGTTCGCCGAGCTTGATCGCCTGGTCGAGGCTGACCAGCGCCGAAGCGTCGGTGCCGGCGACCACGTCGATGCGAACCTTGGCGGCCAGCGCCGGCTCCAGTTCCTTGCTCAGCGCCGCGCGCACCGCATGGGCGCGGGCGAAGGCCAGGGCCTCGGCTTCGGCCTGGGCGGCGATGGTGACGCTGCCGCCGTCGGCGTCGCGCAGGCGCTGGGCGATCTTGCCGAACATCGGCGCGTAATCGCTCTTCACCTGGTCGCTGCCGGCTTCGAACATCACCTCGCCCAGTTCGACGTCGGTCTCGCTGCTGCCGCCGCGGATCTCGCCGGCCGGCAGCTTGACGCCGAAGTCGAAGCGGGTCGGCACGCCCTGGGTCACGCGGCGGACGCGCGGGTTTTCGGTGGTGAACACCGAGCCCGGCGGCAGCGTGGCCTGGTCGACCTTGAGGATGAAGTTGCGGCCGCGTGCGGCGTCGCCGCCCGAGATGCCCTCGAGGTGGTAACGGCCGTAGGCGTCGGTCTGCATGATCAGACCTTCCACCGAGGCGATACGCACGCCGGGGATGCCGCGCTCGTCGATGCCTTCGTTACGGATGGTGTAGGACACCTCGTAGCCGTCGGCGACCTGGCTGACCTGGCGCGTGACCTGCAGGTCCTGCGCGGTCAGGCCCTTGGCGGCGTCGCCGCGGACGCGGTCGACCGTGGTCTGGCCGGCGGCGTTCATGCGGACGGAGCTGCCCTCGTCGGTGGTCAGGACGAAGTCGTCGCTGAAGTCGAGCGAGCGCAGGGTCTGGCGCACCACGACCTGATGACGCTGGGCGTCGTCGGCGCTGGAGCTGCGGCCGACGATGTCGCCGATCGCGATGCCGTGCAGCAGCGGTGCGCTGGTGTCGGGCTCCGGTTGCGGGCCGGTGCCGCGGTCGACCGTGGTCGAACCGGCGACGTAAGCACCCGGGGCGAAGCCGCCCTGCACGCGCACGCCGCCGGCCTTGGCCGGGTCCTGCCAGCCGTCGCCGTCGCGGTCGTCGTAGACCGAGCCCATGATCAGGCTGTCCTCGAGCAGCGGATCGCCGGCCATGTCGACATCGGCGGTGGCGACGTTGCCGATCGAACTGCCGTTGCTGTCGAGCGCGGTGACGCTGTTGCTGTGCACGCCCTTGCCCACGCCGGCGCCGACGCGCAGGAAGTAGACGATGGTGGCGCGCTGGCCGATGGCGACGTCGATGCCGTTGATGCGCAGCGGGTTGGTGCCGCCGATGCTGGCCGCGTCGTCCTCGTCGTCCACGCTGAGCGAGCCGTCGACGTAGGTGAAGCCCGCGGGCGGCGTGTCGACCAGGGTCGCGTTGCGCGCCGGCGAGTCGCCGACGTTCTCGGCGATCACGGTGTAGCGGACCAGGTCGCCGATCTTGACCGAGCGCTGGGCCGACTGCTTGCTCAGGCGCAGCACCGGGGCGTTGGCGGCCACGGTGATGGTGACCACGGCGATGTCGCAGACCGGGGTCGGCACCGAGGTGTCGCAGACGCGGTAGGTGAAGCTGTCGGTACCGGCGAAGAACTGGTTCGGCGTGTAGGTGCACACGCCCGCGGCGCAGTTCACGGTGCCGTTGGCCGGAGCGACGGTCACGAAGACCGAGGCGGGGTCCAGCGGCGCGCTGGTCACGGTGTCGTTGCCGAGCACGCTGATCGTCACCGGCACCTGCTGGTTGGTGGTGGTGACGTCGTCGGTGGCCACGACCAGGTTGGGCTGGACCAGCACCGAAACGGTGGCGGTGGCGCAGTTGGCCGGGTTGAGCTTCTCGCAGATCGTGTAGGTGTAGCTGTCGTTGCCGCTGAAGTTCGGGTTGGGCGTATAGACGATGGTGCCGTTGCTGTTGACCGTGACCGTGCCGTTCGCCGGGTTGCTGGCGATGGTGATGTTGATCAGGGTCGGGTCGATCGGCGCACCGTTGAGGGTGTCGTTGCCCAGCACGCTGGTGACCAGCGGGGTGTTCTGCGGGGTGACGCCGTTACCGCCGCCGACCGGGTCGTCGACCGCGGTGATCGCAGGAGCGACCACGGTGACCGTCGCCACTGCGGTGTCGCAGTTGCTCGGGTTCAGCATCTCGCAGATCTGGTAGGTGACGGTGTAGGTGCCAGCCGGAGTGTTCGGCGCGACATCGACCGTACCGTTGGCATTCACCGTCAGCGGGCCGCTAGTGACCGGCGTCAGGGTGACGTCGGCCGGGTTCACGGTGCTGCCGTTGAGCGTGTCGTTGCCGAGCACGTTGACCACGGCGGTCGCGCCGGTGCTGCCGTTGACTGGCGTGGCGACCACGTCGTCGACGGCGTCGATCGGTGCGGCGTTGACCGTGACCGTGACTAGGGCGGTGTCGCAGTTGCTCGGGTTGAGCACTTCGCAGATCCG
The DNA here is from genome assembly GCF_001428685.1 of Lysobacter sp. Root76. GTDB lineage: Bacteria > Pseudomonadota > Gammaproteobacteria > Xanthomonadales > Xanthomonadaceae > Lysobacter. The sequence goes on from NZ_LMIK01000001.1 coordinate 800,631, forward strand.
GTAGCTGACGGTGTAGACGCCGGCCGGGGTGTTGGGCGCGACATCGACCGTGCCGTTGGCGTTGACCGTGAGCGGGCCGTTGCTGACCGGCGTCAGGACGACGTTGGTGGTGGTAGCCGCAGCACCGTTGAGGGTGTCGTTGCCGAACACGTTGATCACGCCCGTGCCGCCGGTGCTGCCGTTGACCGGCGTGGCGACCGGGTCGTCGACCGCATCGATCGGCGCGGCATTGACCACCACGGTGATCGTAGCCGGATCGCAGTTGCTGGGATGCAAGGTCTCGCACAGCTGGTACGGAATCACGTAGCTGCCGGCCGGAGTGCCCGCGGCGACCGAAACCGTACCGTCGGACGCGACCGCAACGCCATCGCCTGGGTTCGGATCGTTGACGGTGAGGGTCACGAACGCCAGATCGATCGCGCCACCGTTGAGGCTGTCATTGGTCAGGGCGTTGCCGACATTGGCCGAGCCGTTGGTGCCGTTGACCGGCGAGCCGCTGTAGTCGTCGTCGTTGGCGACGATCACCGCCTGCGCCACGGTGATGGTGACGGTGGCGTTCGCGCACACCGGCGTCGGCGTGGAGACGTCGCAGACGCGGTAGACGAAGCTGGTGTTGCCGCTGAAACCAGCGGTCGGCGTGTAGGTGCACAAGCCGGCGCTGTCGCAGCTCACGCTGCCGCTGGTCGGCGGAGTGACGACGCTGACCGAGGCCGGATTGAGCGGAGCGCCGGTGGTGGTGTCGTTGCCGATCACGCTGATGCCCACCGGTGTGTTCTGCGGCGTGCTGGCGCTGTCGTCGACCGCGGTGACGGTATTTCCGCCGACGGTGATGGTCACGGTCGCGGTGTCGCAGACGGTGCCGTTCGGCGCCGGCAGGCAGACGCTGTAGTTGAAGCTGTCCGGACCGCTGTAGTTGGCGTTCGGCGTGTAGACGTAGCTGCCGTCGCTGTTGAAGGTCAGCGTGCCGTTGGCGGTACCACCGACCAGGGTGTAGGCCGCACCCGCCGGTGCGCTGTCGTTGCCGGTCACGGTGGCGTTGAGCGCGGTGTTCTGCGGCGTGGTCTCGCTGTCGTCGCCGGCGTTCGGGCCGACCACGACGTTCACGGTCGCGGTATCGCAGACGGTGCCGTTCGGCGCCGCCAGGCAGACGGTGTAGTCGTAGCTGTCGACGCCCGCGAAACCGGGGTTCGGCGAGTAGGTGCAGCTGCCGGCCGCGCAGGTCACGTTGCCGTTGGCGCCGCTGGTCGCAACCACCGAGGCCGGATCGATGACGCCGCCGCTGGTGGTGTCGTTGCCGACGGCGTTGGTCGCGACCGGGGTGTTGAAGTTCGTGGCCGCGGTGTCGTCCACGGCAACGATGGTCGCGGCCGTGATGGTGATGTTCACCGTCGCGGTGTCGCAGACCGTGCCGTTCGGCGCCGGCAGGCAGACGCGGTAGTTGAAGCTGTCGCTGCCGTTGAAGTTGGTGTTCGGCGTGTAGACGTAGCTGCCGTCGGCATTGAAGGTCAACGTGCCGCTGGCCGGGCCGGACACCAGGGAGTAGACCGAGCCGGCGGACGCGGTGTCGTTGGTCGACGCGTTGCCGTTCAAGGCCACGTTCTGCGGCGTGGTCTCGTTGTCGTCGTCGGCGTTCGGGCCGACCACGACCGGCACGTTGGCGTCGTCGCAGGTCGCCGGCGTGGTGGCCGGCAGCGTGCAGATGCGATAGCCGACGGTGTACGCGCCCGGAGCCGTGCCGGCCGGCACGGTGAAGCTGCCGTCCGGGTTGGCGATCAGGCCGGTCAGGCCGCCGTTGCTGACGATGCTGGGCGCGGTGGCATTGACGCCGATGACCACGGCGACGCCGTTGGTGGTGTCGTTGACGGTGACGTTGGGCACGGTGCCGCCGGCGAACGGCAGCACGGTGGCCGCATCGTCGACGGCATCGATCGAGATCGACACCGGGGTGGTCTCGGTATCGCTGTCGTTGCCGCTGTTCGGGTCGGCGGTGGCGCTGCCGACGCTGGCGGTGTTGCTGATCGAGGACGCGCCTGCGTAATTGGCCGGCACGGCCAGGGTCAGGGCGATCGCCGCGTTGCTGCCGGCGGCCAAGGTCGGACGCGAGCACTCGACGGTACCGGCGTTGTTGACGCAGGCCCAGCCGGCGCCGGCGGCGCTGACGAAGTTGAGGCCGGCCGGGATCGGATCGCTGACCACGACGTTCGACGCCGCGGACGGGCCGGCGTTGGCGACGATGATCGTGTAGACCAGGTTGTTGCCCGGCACGACCGAGGCGCCGGCGTCGTCCTTGTCGATCGACAGGTCGGCCGAAGCGGTCGGCGTGGTGGTCGCAGTGCCGGTGTTGTTGGCCGGGGTCGGATCGTTAGTCGTGGAACTGACCGTGGCGGTGTTGAGGTAGGTGCCCGTGGCGTTGACGGTTGCGGTGATCTGCAGCGAGGTCGAGGCCGCGTTGGCGAGGCTGCCAATGGTCCACACGCCGGTGCCGGGCACGTAGGCGCCTGCACTGTTATCCGAAACGTAGGTGTAGCCGTTCGGCAGCAGGTCGGCGACCGAGACGCCGGCCGAGGCCGACGGACCGTTGTTGGTCACGGTCAGCGTGAACACGACGTTCGTGCCGACGACCGGATTCGCATTGTCGACCGACTTCGCCATGACCAGGTCGGCCGAAGCCACCGGGGTCGTAGTCGCGGTGCTGGTGTTGTTGGCCGGAGTCGGATCGTTGGTGGTCGAGCTGACCGTCGCGGTGTTGAGGTAGGTGCCCGTAGCGTTGACGGTYGCGGTGATCTGCAGCGACGTCGAGGCCGCGTTGGCGAGGCTGCCGATGGTCCACACGCCGGTACCGGACACGTAGGCGCCCGCGCCGTTGTCGGACACGTGCCGCGTTGGCGAGGCTGCCGATGGTCCACACGCCGGTACCGGACACGTAGGCGCCCGCGCCGTTGTCGGACACGTAGGTGTAGCCGTTCGGCAGCAGATCGGCGACCGAGACGCCGGCCGAGGCCGACGGACCGTTGTTGGTCACCGTCAGGGTGAAGACGACGCTCGTGCCGACGACCGGGGTCGCGTTGTCGACCGACTTCGCCATGACCAGGTCGGCCGAAGCCACCGGGGTCGTAGTCGCGGTGCTGGTGTTGTTGGCCGGAGTCGGATCGTTGGTGGTCGAGCTGACCGTCGCGGTGTTGAGGTAGGTGCCCGTAGCGTTGACGGTTGCGGTGATCTGCAGCGACGTCGAGGCCGAACTGACCGTGGCGGTGTTGAGGTAGGTGCCCGTAGCGTTGACGGTTGCGGTGATCTGCAGCGACGTCGAGGCCGCGTTGGCGAGGCTGCCGATGGTCCACACGCCGGTACCGGACACGTAGGCGCCCGCGCCGTTGTCGGACACGTAGGTGTAGCCGTTCGGCAGCAGGTCCGCGACCGAGACGCCGGCCGAGGCGGACGGACCGTTGTTGGTCACCGTCAGGGTGAAGACGACGTTAGTGCCGACGACCGGGGAAGCGTTGTCGACCGACTTAGCCATGACCAGATCGGCCGAAGCCACCGGAGTCGTGGTCGCCGTGCCGGTGTTGTTGCCCGGAGTCGGATCGTTGGTGCTGGACGAAACGGTCGCAGTATTGAGGTAGGTACCGGTGGCATTGACCGTTGCGGTGATCTGCAACGAGGTCGAAGCCGCGTTGGCCAGGCTGCCGATGGTCCACACGCCGGTGCCCGAGGCGTAAGCGCCCGCACCGTTGTCAGAGACGTAGGTGTAGCCGTTCGGCAGCAGGTCCGCGACCGACACCGCAGCCGCCGGTGACGGGCCGTTATTGGTGACCGTCAGCGTGAACACGACGTTCGTACCGACCACCGGATTCGCGTTCGACACGCCCTTGACGATGGCCAGGTCGGCCGTCGGGACCGGGCCCGGCGTCGAGGTCGAGGTGTTGTTGCCCGGGTTCGGATCGTTGGTGGTCGAGCCGACCGTTGCGGTGTTCGCATACGGGCCGGCAGCGTTGACGGTCACCACGATGTCCAGCGCGGTGCTGGCGCCGCTGGCGAGGTTGCCGATGGTCCAGGCGCCAGTACCGGGCACGTACGCACCCGCGCTGTTGTCGGACACGTAGGTGTAACCGGCCGGCAACAGGTCGGCGACGGACACGCCGGCCGCGGCCGACGGGCCGTTGTTGGTCACGGTCAGGGTGAAGGTGATGCTGTCGCCGACATTCGGGTTGGCGTTCGACACGCCCTTGACGATCGCCAGGTCGGCCGAAGCCACCGGGGTCGGGGTCGACGTCGAAGTGTTGTTGCCCGGCGTCGGGTCGTTCGTGGTCGACGACACCGTGGCGGTGTTGGCGTAGGTACCCGTCGCGTTGACCGTGGCGGTGATCTGCAACGAGGTCGAGGCCGCGTCGGCGAGACTGCCGATGGTCCACACGCCGGTGCCCGGCACGTAGGCGCCGGCGCCGTCGTCGGAGACGTAGGTGTAGCCGTTGGGCAACAGGTCGGCGACCGACACCGCCGCCGCGGCCGACGGACCGTTGTTGGTGACGGTCAGGGTAAAGACGACGTTGGTGCCGATAATCGGGGTCGCGTTCGACACGCCCTTGACGATCGCCAGGTCGGCCTGCGCCACGATATTGGTGATGGCCGAGCTGCTGTCGTTGCCCGGGGTCGGGTCGATCGCGCCAGCCGGCACCGCGACCGTGGCGGTGTTGGTGATCGTGCCCGGCGTGGTCGCCGTGCCGGTCACGGTGATGGTGACGAAGCTGGTGTCGGCGCTGGTGCTCGCGCCGGTATCGACCGGCAGATCGACGCCAATGTTGAGGTTGCCGGTGCCCGAGGGTGCGACGCAGTTCGCGCCGCCGGTGCCGACGCAGGTCCAGCTGACCGAGGTGATATTGGTCGGTACGGTGTCTTCGACGCTCGCGTTGGCGACTTCGCTCAGGCCGTTGTTCCAGACCCGGATCGTGTAGGTGACGGCGTCGCCCTGATTGACGGTCGCGGGGCCGGTCTTCTGGATCGCCAAATCCGCCGAAGCGGTCGGCGTGGTGGTCGCGGTACCGGTGTTGTTGCCTGGGGTCGGATCGGTGGTGGTCGAGCTGACCGTCGCGGTGTTGAGGTAGGTGCCGGTGGCGTTGACGGTCGCGGAGATCTGCAGCGAGGTCGAGGCCGCGTTGGCGAGGTTGCCGATGGTCCACACGCCGGTACCGGGCACGTAGGCGCCCGCGCCGTTATCCGAAACGTAGGTGTAGCCATTCGGCAGCAGGTCGGCGACCGACACCGCGGCCGCGGCCGACGGGCCGTTGTTGGTGACCGTCAGAGTGAAGGTGACATTGCCGCCGACGACCGGGGTCGGGTTGGACACGCTCTTGACGATCGCCAGGTCGGCGGAAGCCGCCGGCGTCGGCGTCGAGGTCGAGGTGTTGTTGCCCTGCGTCGGGTCGGTGGTCGTCGAGGTGACGGTCGCCGTGTTCGCGTAGGTGCCGGTCGCGCGCACGGTCGCGACGATCTGCAGCGCGGTCGAGGCGCCGTTGGCCAGCGCACCGATGGTCCACACGCCGGTGCCCGGCACGTAAGCGCCGGCACTGTTATCGGAGACGTAGGTGTAGCCGTTAGGCAGCAAGTCGTTGACCGAGACACCGGCCGAGGCCGACGGACCGTTATTGGTGACCGTCAGAGTGAAGGTGACATTGGTGCCGACGGTCGGAGTGCTGTTCGACACGCCCTTCACGATCGACAGGTCGGCCGAAGCCACCGGCGTCGGCGTAGAGGTCGAAGTGTTGTTGCCTGGGGTCGGATCGGTGGTGGTCGAGGTCACCGTCGCCGTGTTGGCGTAGGTGCCGGTCGCACGCACGGTGGCGACGCCGATGGTCCACACGCCGGTACCAGACACGTAGGCGCCCGCCCCGTTATCCGAAACGTAGGTGTAGCCGTTGGGCAGCAGGTCGTTGACCGAGACACCAGCCGAGGCCGACGGACCGTTGTTGGTCACCGTCAGGGTGAAGGTGACATTGGTGCCAACGACCGGGGTCGCGTTGGACACGCTCTTGACGATCGCCAGGTCGGCCGAAGCCACCGGCGTCGGGGTCGAGGTCGAAGTGTTGTTGCCCGGGGTCGGGTCATTGGTGGTCGAGGTGACGGTCGCCGTGTTGGCGTAGGTACCGGTCGCACGCACAGTCGCAACGATCTGCAGTGCGGTCGAAGCGCCATTGGCCAGCGCGCCGATGGTCCACACGCCGGTGCCGGGCACGTAAGCGCCGCCAGCGTTGTCGGAGACGTAGGTGTAGCCGTTGGGCAACAGGTCGGCGACCGAAACACCGGCCGAGGCCGACGGACCGTTGTTGGTGACGGTCAGAGTGAAGGTGACATTGGTGCCGACGGTCGGAGTGCTGTTCGACACGCCCTTCACGATCGACAGATCCGCCGAAGCCACCGGCGTCGGGGTCGAGGTCGAGGTGTTGTTGCCCGGGGTCGGATCGGTGGTGGTCGAGGTCACCGTCGCCGTGTTGGCATAGGTGCCGGTCGCACGCACGGTGGCGACGATCTGCAGTGCGGTCGAAGCGCCGTTGGCCAGAGCACCGATGGTCCACACGCCGGTACCAGACACGTAGGCGCCCGCCCCGTTATCCGAAACGTAGGTGTAGCCGTTGGGCAGCAGGTCGTTGACCGAGACACCGGCCGAGGCCGAGGGACCGTTGTTGGTGACCGTCAAGGTGAAGGTGACATTGGTACCGACGGTCGGGGTGCTGTTCGACACGCCCTTCACGATCGACAGATCCGCCGAAGCCACCGGGGTCGGGGTCGAGGTCGAAGTGTTGTTGCCCGGGGTCGGATCGGTGGTGGTCGAGGTCACCGTCGCCGTGTTGGCGTAGGTGCCCGTGGCGCGCACAGTCGCGACGATTTGCAGTGCGGTCGAGGCGCCGTTGGCCAGCGCGCCGATGGTCCACACGCCGGTGCCGGGCACGTAAGCGCCGCCAGCGTTGTCGGAGACGTAGGTGTAGCCGTTGGGCAGCAGGTCGTTGACCGAGACACCGGCCGAGGCCGAGGGACCGTTGTTGGTGACCGTCAAGGTGAAGGTGACATTGGTNACGTAGGTGTAGCCGTTGGGCAGCAGGTCGTTGACCGAGACACCGGCCGAGGCCGAGGGACCGTTGTTGGTGACCGTCAAGGTGAAGGTGACATTGGTACCGACGGTCGGGGTGCTGTTCGACACGCCCTTGACGATCGACAGATCCGCCGAAGCCACCGGCGTCGGGGTCGAGGTGCTGGTGTTGTTGCCCGGCGTCGGATCACCGGTGGTCGAGCTGACCGTCGCCGTGTTCGCGTAGGTGCCCGTCGCGCGCACGGTGGCGACGATCTGCAGCGAAACCGAAGCGCCATTGGCCAGGCTGCCGATGGTCCACACACCGGTGCCGGACACATAGGCGCCCGCGCCGTTGTCCGAGACATAGGTGTAGCCGTTCGGCAGCAGGTCGGCGACCGACACGGCTGCCGCAGTCGACGGGCCGTTGTTGGTGACCGTCAGGGTGAAGGTGACGTTGGTGCCCACCGCCGGGGTCGCATTCGACACGCCCTTGGTGATCGCCAGGTCGGCCTGCGCCGCAATCGTGGTGTTGGCCGAACTGCTGTTGTTGGCCGGAGTCGGATCGGTCGTGCCGGCCGGCGCCGCAACGGTCGCGGTGTTGGTGATCGCACCCGGCGTGGTCGCCGTGCCGGTGACGGTGATTGTGACGAAGCTGGTGTCGGCGCTGGTGGTCGCGCCGGTATCGACCGGCAGGTTCGCGGTCAGGCCGATGCTGTTGCCGGTGCCGCTGGGCGCGCTGCAGGTCGAACCCGCACCGGTGCCGGCGCAGGTCCAGCTGACCGCGGTCAGGTTGGCCGGCACGGTGTCGGCGATGCTCGCGCCGGCGACCGCGCTCGGGCCGTTGTTCCAAACCCGGATCGTGTAGCTGACGGCACCGCCCTGGTTGACGGTCGCGGTGCCGGTCTTGGCGATCGCCAGATCGGCCAGCGCGGTGATCGCGGTGTTGGCCGAGCTGCTGTTGTTGCCCGGGGTCGGATCGGTCGCGCCGGCGGGCACCGCGATCGAAGCGGTGTTGGTGATCGCGCCCGGCGTGGTCGCCGTGCCGGTCACGGTCACGGTCACGAACGCGGTATCGGCCGTGGTGGCCGCGCCGGTGTCGACCGGCAGGTTCGCGGTCAGGCTGATGCTGTTGCCGGTGCCGCTGGCGGCGCTACAGGTCGAACCCGCGCCGGTGCCGGCGCAGGTCCAGCTGACCGAAGTCAGGTTGGCCGGCACGGTGTCGGTGATGGTCGCGCCGAGCGAGCTGCTCAGGCCGTTGTTCCAGGCGCGGATCGTGTAGGTGACGGTGCCGCCCTGGTTGACGGTGGCGGTACCGGTCTTGCTGATCGCCAGATCGGACGAAGCGGCCAGGGTGTTGGTGTCGGTCGAGGAGCAGACGCCGGCGCTGAAGACGCGGCCGGCGCCGGTGCACGAGGCGCCGCTGTTGGTGACGCCGCTGGGCGGCGAGATGCTCGCGGTATTGCTCAGCGAAGGCGGAAATGTCTGGGCCAGCGCCAGCGGCGCGGCGAGCATCAGCATCGCGGCCAGCGCGATACGCGACACGGTCCGGGACAAACGCGATCCGGCATGCTCCTCGCGGCAGTTCTGCTGCGGGCGGGCGGTCGGATGGGTGTTGACGGTCTTCATGCGTAAGCCCAGACAGGGTCAGTAAGCGCCGGCGTTGGCGTTGAACGCCACCGGTACGGTGATGGTGGCCGTGCCGTTCGCCAGCAGGTTCACGGTGAGCGAAACGGTGTTGCCGCCGACGGCGCCGCCGTTGGCGGCGCTGCAGCTGGAGCCGGCACTGGCCAGGCAGCTCCACGGGCCCGACAAGGTCGCGCCGGCGGGCAGCGCGTCGCTGATCTGCGCGGCGCTGATCGTGACCGCGCCGAAGTTGCGCGCGATCAGCGTGTAGCTGGTGCCGCCGCCCGGTGTGTAGCTGGCGGCGACGTCGCTCTTGGCGATCGTCAGATCGGACGTGGTCGCATTGACGAAGGTGCAGGTGATGTTCTGATTGGCGCGGTAGTTGGCCGCGGCGATGGTCAGCGCGTTGCCGGCCAGCGACGAGGTCACGACGGCGTTGCTCTGGTCGCGGCAGATCGCCGACTGCAGCGCGAAACCGGTGACCGCGGATTCGGTGACGGTGATCGCCTGGCTGTGATTGGCGATCGGGAAAAACGCGGACGTCGCCGGATTGAGGGTCGCGGTGTTGAGCGTCGCCGGGCCCACTCCGTTGCTGCCGGCGAACGGGAAGCTGCCGGTATTGGCCAGGGTCTGCTTGACGATGCGCAGGTCGGAACCAGCGAGCGACCAGATCGCTTCCAGGCCGTCGCCGGCGCTGCCGCCGCCCGGATCGATGGCGGTCACGGTGAAGGTCAGGCTGGTGATGCCGGTACCGTCGAAGCGGATCGAACCGCAACCGGTGCCGTTGGCGGCCGTGGTGCTGCATTCGGTGCTGCCCGCGGCAGCGCCACCGGTCGTGCGCTGAAAGGTGTTGCCGGAGACGATGAAGACCGAGTTTCCGCTGAGCCGGGTCAGACCGACGCTGCCGCCGGTGGAGACGCTGCCGCTCAAGGTCCAAAGCGAGGAGTTGTTCTGACCGCCCGAAGAACCGCCGACGCGGTCCAAATGCAGCACCGGGTTGTCCACGGCTTTGCTGAAGGTGACGGTGATGGTGTAAGTGTTGGGCGGGATCGTCATGTTCAGCGCGTTGGCGCCGGCGACCGTGCCCGTGTAGGGGTTGTTCCAGAAGTTGGTGGTGTTGAACGTGCCGTTGCTATACGGATTGGCGCCGCCGATTGCGCCCGACCAGGTCACCGTGACCCCGACCGCAGGCGAAGTGACGGTCGTGCCGGTGGTGGTCCAGGTGCCGGTGGTCGCGGCCGAAACGCCACCGGCGACGAGCAACAACGCCGACGACGCGCACAGCGCGATCAACCGGCGGATACGGCGATAGGCGCGTTCGCGAGCGACGGCGCCGGTGAGCACTGTATGGGTCATACGATTTCGAACCTGCGCGCCATCACGCCGACCACGCCCGACTTCCCGTCGCGCGTACTCGAGCTGTGTGACCTTTGCTTGATCCCCTGAGCACCAACCCGGTGCCCCACATATGCCAACGCCGTGCCCGACCCTGTGTTCGAGCTACGGAGCGCGCGGACGCTGCTAGCGACCTTTCCCTCGATCCCCTTCCGCACTGCGTGACCCCGTCAGCCTTGGCTTCGGAGGTCTCTTGCAAATAGTGTGCCATCCATCACATTACTTGCGCAACCAACAGCACACTACCGACCAGAACTGGGCCCCAAATCGAAACGCGCCCCGTTCGGGAGCTTTCGGGTCACATGCGGTCCTTGTACGTCACCTTTGTGTTCCGTTGAATCAGGGAATACCCCCATATCCCACCGATTGCGTAGAGCACGCGGGCGTCAATCGCACATATAAAGCGCATAGAGAACCCATAATCCGGCCGTAGGACCATGGCCCGCGACGGGCCCATGGCGGCCCGGTCGTTCGGCTCGGCGCGGCCTCGCCCTATACTTTCTTCCCCCACCGTACCGGCCGTCCCATGCCTTCCAGCGCAGCATCCCTGTCCGTCCCAGACCTGGCGACCATCCAATCCCTGGCCCGAGACGACATGGCGGCGGTCGATGCCCTGATCCGACGCCGGCTGGCCTCGGACGTGGTCCTGGTCAACCAGGTCGCTGAATACATCGTCGGCGCCGGCGGCAAGCGCCTGCGCCCGATGCTGCTGTTGCTGGCCGCCGGCGCCCTCGGCCACCGCGGCCCGGATGCGCACCAGCTGGCGGCCGTGGTCGAGTTCATCCACACCGCCACCCTGCTCCACGACGACGTGGTGGACGAGTCCGACCTGCGCCGCGGCCGCAAGACCGCCAACGCGGTCTGGGGCAACGCCGCCAGCGTGCTGGTCGGCGACTTCCTGTATTCGCGCGGCTTCCAGCTGATGGTCGAACTGGACCGCATGGAAGTGATGAAGATCCTCGCCGACACCACCAACCAGATCGCCGAGGGCGAAGTCCTGCAGTTGCTGCACGTGCGCAACCCGGACACCGACGAGGCCGCCTACCTGCGCGTGATCGAGCGCAAGACCGCCGTGCTGTTCGCGGCCGCGACCCGACTGGGCGCACTGCTGTCCGGCGCCGACGCCGCGACCCAGCAGCGCCTGCACGACTGCGGCCTCAACCTGGGCTACGCCTTCCAGATCGCCGACGACGTGCTCGACTACGCCTCCGACGCGCAGACCCTGGGCAAGAATCTCGGCGACGACCTCGCCGAAGGCAAGGCCACGCTACCGCTGATCCATGCCATCGCCCACAGCGACGACGTCACCCGTGCACGCCTGCGCGCGGCGGTCGAGCACGGCGACACCGACGCCATGCCGGAAGTGATGGCGGCGATCCACGCCACCGGCGGGCTCGAGTACAGCCGCAAGCGCGCGCACGACTACGCCAACGCCGCCGAAGCCGCGCTGGATGGGCTGGAAGAGAACGACTACACCGCCGCGCTGCGCGGCCTGGCCCATTACGCGGTCAGTCGCGATCACTGATCGCAGCGGCGCGTTGCGGCGACGGCACTAGCTAGCCGCACCCGGCTAAGCCGGCCGCTCCAGACCGCCAGCTGCGACATACGCCCGCAGCGCCCCCAGGCGCCTGCGGGCATGCCGGAGGAACGACCGGTTCAACAGCGGCTGGATCAGCCAGGCCAGCGCACGCGGCCGGGCGACGACGCGGTACTTGAAGCTCACGCACGTCTCCTGTTCCGAAACGCGCTTGAACGACCAGGCGCCGGCGAACGCCGCAATGAACCAGGGACCATCGACCATGTCGATCGCGGCGGCGCGCGGGCGGTTGTAGCTGACATAGCGCACCGTCATGGACTGGCCGTTGTGTGCGCGCACCACCACGACCGCACCGACCTCCGGGCCGGTGGCCGGCGCGAGGAAGCGGTAGCTCTGCGGAAACGGATCCCAGCGCAGACGCACCGCGTAGTCCTGGGTCAGATCGAACAAGGCCTCCGCCGAACCGGGCAGCGTTTCGCTGTGCTCGATCACGCTCACCGGCCCGCCCACCCGGGGATCGAAACACGCAAATCGTTTTGCGCCTGCGCCGCGTCCATCGAGGTTACGGGCTCGCGAACCGTTCCGCGAAGAAGTCGCGCATCATGCGCTCGGCGCGCTTGGCCGCACGCTCGTTGTAGACGCAGCCCGGCGGATTGGCCGCTTCCGGCTCGGCGAAGCAGTGCACCGCGCCGCTGAAATTGACGAACTGCCAGTCGGCGCCGGCGGCGTCCATTTCCTTCTCGAAGTCGGCGATGTCCTGGTCGGTGATACCGCGGTCGTCGGCGCCGTTGAGCACCAGCACCGGCGTGCGCACGCCGTCGTCCTGGGCCGGCAGATCGGTCGCGAGGCCGCCGTGGAAGGTCACCACGCCGGCCAGCTCGCTGCCGCCGCGCACCAGTTCCAGTACCGTGCTGCCGCCGAAGCAGTAGCCCAGCGCGCCGATCCTGGACGCGTCCACCGGCGCCTTGCCCGCCTGCGCCTTGAGCACCTTGACCGCCTCCTCGATGCGCGCGCGCAGCTTGGGCCGGTCGGCGCGCAGCGGGGCTGCGACCTTGCCGGCTGCCTTGTCGTCCTTGGGACGGATCTTGCTGCCGTAGACGTCCGCGACCAGGACCACGTAGTCGTCGCCGGCGATGTGCTTGGCGCGTTCGACGGCGGCCGGCGACACGCCTTTCCAGTTCGGCACCATCACCAGGCCCGGGCGCTTGATCGCATTGACGTCGTCGTAGACCAGCACGCCGGTGAAGGATTCCTTGCCGATCTTCCACGTGACCGGCTTGGCCTGCATCGCCGCGAACGCGGGCGAGGCGCATAGTACGAGAACGATCGCGGCTACGAGACGACGGCGCATGACGGATTCTCCCTGAGGTAAGCGCGCAGCCTACCCCGCGGGAATGACGCCGAGATGTGAAGGCGGTCGCGGCCGGCTCAGGCGATGCCCAGCCCCGGGATCGAGCTGATCGCGTCCGGGTCGAACCCGGCCAACTCGGCGAAATGACGGCCGCGGGCGACGTAGTCGCGGTACGGGCCGAAGCTGGGCGCGCCCGGCGACAACAGCACGACGCCGTCGCCGGCCAGGGCCGCGCGCGCCTGCGCCATCGCTTCGGCCAGGTCCTGCGCCGCGCTCAGGCGGAAATCGGACTGCGCTGCCAGCGGCGCCAGCAGCTCGTGGATGCGCGGGCCGTTCTCGCCCATGGTCGCGATCGCCAGCGGCGGTTTGCGCCGGATCGCATCGGCGAAGGCGCCCCACTCCACGCCGCGGTCGTGACCGCCGACCAGGATCGCGATGCGGCGGCCGTCGTAGCAGTCCAGCGCCGCCAGGCTCGCGTGCGGCGTGGTGCTGATCGAATCGTTGACGTAGGTGATGCCGTCGCGCGTGCCCAAGAGCTGCAGGCGGTGCGGCAGCGGCCGGAAGCTGGCGACGTGCGCCGCGAGCGGCGCGGCGTCCAGGCCCAAGGCTTCGATCGCGGTCAGCACGGCGCACAGGTTGCCGCGGTTGTGGCGGCCCGGCAGCGGCAGCGCGGCGGTGTCCATGATCGGCGCGTCGCCGCGATACAGCAGATCGCCGCGCAGGTGCCAGCCGTCCTCGCGACCGAACCAGCGCACTTCGCTGCCGGGCAGCGTCAGCGCGGCCAGGGTCGCGTCGTTGGCGTTGAGCACGGCGATGCGCGGCTCGGCCTCGGTCAGCAGGCGCAGCTTGTCCTCGACGTAGCGCGCGTGCGAACCGTGCCAGTCCAGATGTTCGGGAAACACGTTGAGCGCGATCGCGACCTCGGGCCGCACGCCGCCGGCGGCGACATCGCCGGTCTGATAGCTGGACAGCTCGATCGCCCAGAACTCGGGCGGCTGCGGCGGCGCCATCAGCTCCAGCAAGGGCAGGCCGATGTTGCCGGCCAGCGCGGTGCGATGCCCGGCCGCGCGCAGCAGATGGGCGAGCAGCGAAGTGGTGGTGCTCTTGCCCTTGGTGCCGGTCACGCAGACCGTGCGCGCATCGGGATGCTCGCCGAACCACAGCGCGGTGCCGCCGAGGAAACGCGTGCCCTGCTCCGCCGCGGCCATGGCCTCGGCGCGATACGGGCTGATCCCGGGCGACTTGATCACGAACTCGAACGCGGCCAGGCGCTCGGCGTTGGCCGCGGTCTCGATCAGCAGGCGCGCATCGCCCAGCCCGCGCGCATCGGCGGCCTCGTCGTGCGAACAGAACAGGGTCAGGGTCTGTTCCGGCAGCGCCGAACGCAGCGCGCGGTAGGCGGCGCGGCCTTCGCGGCCCCAGCCCCACAGCGCGGTGCGGCGTCCCTCAAGCTGCGAGATACGCACGCAGGCGCTCCCACAGTTTGAGCGGAATGCGTTGCTCGTCGTCGATCACCAGCAGCGGTTCGATGCGCAGCTCGGCGGCGTCGAGCTGAGGCCGGATCTCGCGCGCGAAACGCTCGACCAGGGTGTCTTCGCGCCATTCGGGGCGCTCGGTCAGCGCCGCCATCGCGGCGCGCGACTCGCGGCCTTCGCCCACGCATTCGAACGGCTTGTGGTCCTGGTATTCCAGCAAGGCGTCGTAGCCGCCGATCTGGCCGGCGTCGTCGAGCAGGTTGCGGCCGAAGATGCCGACCAGACGCGGCTTGGGCATGAACGGCGCCAGCGCCAGAAACACGAAGTGGCACTTCGGACAAACGCCGCACCAACGGTTGGCCGGGCGCTCGCCGAGGATATGGAAGTTGCGGTTGCAGCTGCTGAAGTGGGCGTCGTAGCGGTCGCTGCGCGCGAACTGGCGCGCCACCGCGAGCTCGCTCAAGGGACGCAGCAGCGAGTAGTAACGCAGGTCGGCCGCGACATAGCGTTGCAGATGGTCGCCGAACGCCTGCTCGCAGGCCCAGCCCTTCGACCATTGGTGATTCACCTCGCCGGTGCCTTCGATGAGGCTGCCGTAACTGGCCGAGCGCTCGTTCGAGAACACCACTTGATCGACGCCGTGCAGCAACGCGGCCAGCGCCATGATCGCCGAGTTCACCACCGTGACCGGGATATGGCCGTTCCAGGCGCCTTCGCGGTTGTAGTCGAACAATTGCGGCGCCAGCGCGCGGCCGAGGTTCAAGGTGGGCAGGCCGGTGCGCTGAGCGCAGGCGGCGATCAGCTGCGAGCCGCCGATCCAGGTCACGGTCTGCGCGACGTCGAGCGCGCGCAGGGCTTCGATGCTGACCAACGAATCCTTGCCGCCGCCGATCGCGACCAGGGCATGCTCGTGCAGGCCGAGCGCGGGCGCGGCGGCGTCCGCCGCAGCGTCGACCGGGAAGCGGATCTTGCCGTGCAGGTTCAAGCCGTTGCGATAGGCGAACTCGCCCAGGCCGTTGACGTAGATCAGTTCCAGCAGCGCAGCGGTGTCGGCGTCGATCGCGTAGGAATCGATGCGGATCTGCTCCGGCACCGCGGCCTTGTAGTAGCTCACGCCTGCGATCAGATGCAGCAGCCGCAGCGCGCGTTCGACCGCGGCCGCGCGCGCGTCGTCGAGCGCGAACGGCGCGCCGGGCACGGTGATCGTCTCGATCAGTTCCGGGCCGTCGTCGAACGCGTACACCAGCTGCGCCACGCCGCTCGCCGCGTCGAAACCGCAACGCACGAAACGGAATGCGCGGATCGCATCGCGCTGGAAACGCCAATCAGTCATTACAGATCACCTTCTTGCAGAACTTGCTCGGCGGGCAGCGCCCGCTGGTTGTAGGTGTGCGCCATCGCCATGCCGTAGGCGCCGGCGTCGGCGACCAGCAGCACGTCGCCCTCGGCGGTCGCGCGCGGCAGCGGACGGCCGCGGCCGAGCACGTCGCTGCTCTCGCAGATCGGGCCGACCACATCGAAGACGGCGCTGTCGGCGTCGTCCAGGCGGCTGAGGTTGTGGATGCCGTGGTAGGCCTCGTACATGGCCGGACGCATCAGCGCGTTCATGCCGGCGTCGCCGCCGACCCGGCGCACGCCGTCCTTTTCAACCACCTGGGTCGTGGTCAGCAGCAGCACGCCGCTTTCGGCGACCAGGTAGCGGCCCGGCTCGACGATCAGCCCGTAACGCGGATACGCGGCCTTGATCTCGGCCAGGCCGGCACGCCAGGCGGCGAGGTCGAACTCCGCCGCCTCCGGGGTGTAGGCGATCGGCAGGCCGCCGCCGATATCGATGGTCTCGATGGTGCCGATGCCGTCGGCGAGCCCGGCCAGCTGCGCATACACGCCGCGCCAGTGCTGCGGATCGTCGATGCCGCTGCCCAGGTGCGCGTGCAGACCGGCGATGCGCACGCCCAGGCAGCGCGCCTGGTCGACGAAGGCATCGAAACGCGACATCGGCAGGCCGAACTTGGCCGCGACGCCGCCGGTGCGGACCTTTTCGTGATGGCCTTCGCCGTGACCCAGGTCGATGCGCAACCAGATCGCGCGGCCGCGGAATACCTCCGGCCAGCGCTGCAGCGCCTCGATATTGTCGAGGGTGACGGTGACGCCGCGCGCGAACGCGGCCTCGTACTCGCGGCGAGGAGCGAAGCTGGGCGTGAACAGCACCCGCGCCGGTTCGATCTGCGGCAGAGACTCGAACACGCGTTCGATCTCGCCCAGCGACACGCATTCCAGGCCGAAGCCTTCGCCGGCGATCGTACGCAGCACTTCGGGATGCGAATTGGCCTTGATCGCGTAGTAGCAGCGATCGATCGCCGGCGTCTCGCGCAGCGCACGCGCGCGTTCGCGCACCGTCGCCAGGTCGTAGACGTAACGCGGGGTGCCCGCCGCGGCGGCTTCGAGCAGGCGCTCGCGTGCGCCGCGCCACCAGGCCGGCGCACGCGTGGGCTTGCCGTGCGCGATCTCCCGCCAGCTCGGGCCGAACACGCTGCCGTCGCGCACCGGCATCGCGCCGCTGCGGATCAGCTCGTGGTGCAGGTGCGGCAGCAGGCCGTCGGCGTCGGCCTCGTCGATCACGAAGGTCAGGTTGAGGTCGTTGGAGGACTGCGAGATCAGGTGCACGCGCTCGCGCCCGAACGCGGCCCATATGTCGGACAGGCGGTGCAGCAGCGAACGCATGCCGCGGCCGACCAGGGTGATCGCCGCGCAGGGCGCGATCACCTTGACCCGGCAGACTTCGGCCAGGTCGGCCGACAGCGCTTCGAGCACGTTGCTGTTGACCAGGTTCTCGCTCGGGTCCAGCGACACGGTGACGTTGGTCTCCGAGGAACCGATCAGGTCGATCGACAGGCCGTGGCGCTTGAAACGCTCGAACACGTCGGCCAGGAAGCCGACCTGCTGCCACATGCCGATGCTTTCCATCGACACCAGCACGATGCCGTTGCGGCGGCTGATCGCCTTGACCCCGGGCACGGTCGCCGCGCTGGCGTCGATGCGGGTACCGGGCAGGTCGAAGCGCTCGGTGTCGAGGATCGCCATCGGCACGCCGGCGTCGCGGCAGGGCGCGATCGAACGCGGATGCAGCACCTTGGCGCCGGTGGTGGCGATTTCCTGGGCTTCGGCGTAGTCCAGGCGGGCGAGCAGGCGCGCGTCCGGCACTTCGCGCGGATTGGCGCTGAACATGCCGGGCACGTCGGTCCAGATCTCCACGCGCTGAGCCTTGAGCAGCGCACCGAAGTACGCGGCCGAAGTATCCGAGCCGCCGCGCCCCAGGACGGCGGTGCCACCGTCGCCATGGCGGGCGATGAAGCCCTGGGTCAGCAGCATGCGCGCCGGCTGTTGCGCGAAGCGCGCGGCGAATTCCGGGTCGGGCTCGCGCCGGCAGTTCACCGACAGGCGTCGCGCCCATGCGCTCTGGTTGGGCAGCGACACCGCATCCAGCCAGTCGCGTGCGTCGCACCAGCCGAAGTCGTACCCCTGGCTGCGCAGGTAGGCGGTGCCGATGGTCGAGGACAGCAGTTCGCCCTGCGCCAGCACTTCGGCCTGCCAATCCAGCGCGCGGCTCGCGGCGCGCGCATCCGTGCCCAGCGCCTGCAGCGCCGCCAGACGCGCGCCCAGCACGACGTCGGGATCGAGGTCGAGTTCGGCGCAGAAGGCGCGGTGGCGTTCGACCAGCGCCTGCACGCGTGCGGCGATGTCGGCCTCGGCGCCCGGCGGCGCGCTGGCGATCGCCTGAAGTTCGTTGGTTACGCCCGACAAGGCCGAGACCACGACGACGACGCGAACGCCGTCCTCGTGCATGCGTTTGGAGGCGAGGCGTCCGATGGTGTCCCAACGGTTGCGGCGGGACACCGAAGTGCCGCCGAACTTGAGTACTACCCAACGAGTTGCTTCCGCCACCGCCACTATCCTCGGTTGTTGTCGCTCTTGATCGATGCCCGGCGGTCGCCGGGCGTGTTTTGGGGACCATGCCGCGGCCGGCGGGCGCGACGACCGGGCCCGCGGGCGTGCCAGGGCAGCCGTACTGGGTCGGAGTCGGGAAGTTCGCGCTCGCCCGCATCGCGGGCATGAAGCTGCGATTCTAAACGGATTGTCCAAACGGGATCGCACCGGCGCAGGCCGGCCACGCTTACGCCACACTGGAACCACCGCAGCGGAACGGTTCTACTGACCCGCCCATCCCACGCCCGAGGCCACGATGACGCTGCGCCGCTATCTGCAACTGGACGTGTTCGCCGACCGGCCCGGCGCCGGCAACCCGCTGGGCGTGGTGCTGAACGCCGACGGCCTGGACTCGGCCGCGATGCAGGCCTTCGCGGCCTGGACCAACCTCTCGGAAACCATCTTCCTGCTGCCGCCGGTCGAGGGCGCGGACTACCGGGTGCGGATCTTCACCCCGCGCCAGGAGCTGGCCTTCGCCGGCCACCCCAGCGTCGGCGCCGCCTGGGCCGCGATCGATGCCGGCCTGGCCACGCCGCGCGAGGGCGCCCTGGTGCAGGACTGCGCCGCCGGCCTGCTGCCGGTCAAGGTCGCCGGCACCGGTCCGCGCGCCCTGGTTTCGGTGCGGGCGCCGCGCTCGCAGCGCATCGAGCTCGCCGACCTCGCCGATCCGGCCGCGGTCGAGGCCGCCCTGGCCACGGTGACCGCGCCGCTGCCCCTGGGCGGGCGGCCGCCGGCGCTGTGGGACAACGGCGCGCGCTGGTGGGTGCTGGAGCTGAGCGACGCCGCCGCGGTCCGCTCGCTGAGCCCCGACCTGCCCGCGATCGCTACCCTGAGCCGCGCCTGCAACGCCGTCGGCCTGGCGGTGTACGCGACCGCCGACGCGAGCGACCACCAACTCGCCGTGCGCGCGTTCTGCCCGGCCGACAACATCCCCGAGGACCCGGTCACCGGCAGCGTCAACGCCTCGATCGGCGCGCAATTGGCGGCCAGCGGCGGCCTGCCCGGCGGCGGGTCGCGCTATGTCGCCAGCCAGGGCCGCGAACTCGGCCGCGACGGCCGGGTCGAGGTCGCGCTCGACGACGACGGCGAGATCTGGATCGGCGGGCGGGTGCAGGCGGTTATCCGCGGCCGCGCCGATTGGTAAGCTGCGCGGCCCAGCGGACCCCACGCCGCGACGCGATCTCATGATGAAACGCCGCTACCTGCAACTGGACGTATTCGCCGACCGGCCTGGCGCCGGCAACCCGCTCGCGGTCGTGCTGGATGCCGAAGGCCTGGACGACGCCGCGATGCAGGCGATCGCGCGCTGGACCCGCCTGCCCGAGACCACCTTCGTGTTCGCACCGGACGCACCGGGCGCGAGCTACCGCATCCGCATGTTCAGCCCGCGCCGCGAGGTGCCGTTCGCGGGACATCCCAGCGTCGGCACCGCGCACGTGGTGCTGGACGCCGGCCTGGCCGCGCCGGTCGACGGCCGTCTGCTGCAGGAAGGCGTGGCCGGCCTGCTGCCGCTGGCGGTGGACGGCGTGGGCGCCGCGCGCACCATCGCCGTGCGCACGCCGCGCGCACGGGTGCTGGAAACCGCCACGGCGGCCGACCCGCGCCTGGCCGCGGCCTTGCGCGATCTGCCCCTGGGCGCCCTGCCTCCGGCCCTGATGGACGGCGGCCGGCGCTGGTGGCTGGCCGAACTGCGCGACGAAACCGCGCTGCGCAACGCCAGCCCGGACTGGGCCGCGATCGGCGCGCTCGCCGAATCCACAGAAAGCATGGGCCTGTGCGCATTCGCGCGGGCCGACGCCGGCCGCGACTACGACCTGGTGGTGCGCGCCTTCGTCGGCGCACCGGCGCAGTTCGAGGACGCCGCTTCCGGCGCGGCCAACGCCACCCTCGCCGCCTGGCTGCAGCACAACGGCGCCCTGCCCGGCCGCGACGGCCGCTACACCGTCAGCCAGGGCCGCGAGGTCGGCTTCGATGCGCGCCTGCAACTGCACGTGGATAGCGAGGGCGACGTCTGGTCCGGCGGCCAGGTGCATCCGATCGTGAGCGGGCATATCGATTGGTGAGTCGGCGCAAGGCTCCCGTCGGTCATCCGAGGGGACGCCGACGACCCGATCGGCTGCACAGAGCGCTGCCGTGATCCGCAATCGCAGCCCCGGCAAACTCGCTGGCTTTCTCGGCGCGCTGTTGGGAGCCTTCGGTTGGGTGGTTATCAGCGATCGAACCATCACCGTGCTACAAAACAACGGCGGTTCTTACGGAAGCGCCGGCATGGCTGCGGCCGTTTGCATACTCGTCGCCGCTGCAGCCTTGGCCCTTGGCATGTGCTTCGGCTCGCGCTGGCGGCAGGTGCGCGTGGAGACCACAGGCGCGTTGCTGGGTCTGACGGCAGCCCTCGCCCTGGTCCTGGGCGTTCGATATGGTGCCTGACCTGTCGCCCGATCCGAGGCAGCGGCACACGCAGCGGCGTAGCGGATCCGCGCCGCGGACGAAAAAGGGCCAGCTCGCGCTGGCCCTCGCTCTGTAGCTGATTTAACGGTCGCAGCTGCGTCGCCGCATCCGACCGTCGCGGCGGCCTTACTCCGGACGCACGTCCACGCGCACGCGGATCTTGTCGCCGGGGTGGTAGTTGGTGCGGGTGCGGTAGCTGCGGCCGGCGTACTCGTAGGTCACGTCGTAGGCGCTGACCGCACGGTCGTCGCCGCCGTAGCCGGTGTTCTGCACCGGGTCGCAGACGCGCACCGTGCCGACGCGGTCGCGGCTGCTGTTGCGCTTGTTCTGCTCGTACACGCTGCGGCCGGCCATGCCGCCGACCATCGAGCCGATCGCCGAGGTCGCGTAGCGCGCGCTGCCGCCGCCGACCTGGCTGCCGACCGCGGCGCCGAGGATGCCGCCGATCACGGTCGCCACGGTGCGTCCGGTTTCGGTGCCGGCCGAACGGCGGTAGCTGCCGTACTGGTCGTAGTAACCGTCGTCGCGGCGAGCGCTGCCGTAGCCGTCGCTGTAGCCGCGATCGTCGTAGTAGCCGTCGTCGCCGCCGTTGACGTAGGTCGGGCGCTCGTAGCAACGCTGACCGCCGTACTGGTTGTTGGCGTAGGAATCGAACACCGGATCCACACGCAGCACGCGCGCGTAGTCGTATTGCGAGCCCGAACTGGACGGGTACGAATCCGGATAGGCCGAGCCGTAACCGTTCTGCGGGTAGGACTGCGCCGAGGCGACGCCGGTGGCGGCGGCGAGAACCAGGCTCAGGGCGGTAACGGACAGGCGCTTCATGGCGGGCTCCACACGCCGGGATGGCGTGGATCGCATCCTCGGATCGCAGCGGTCAACGCTGGCTGAATCGGGACGGGGTTTCGGTGCCGGAGCTGGCGGCGTTTACCTGGCCGACAGCCAGTCGGCCACCCGGCCCGCCAATTCGGCCGCGCCGCGCCCGAGCAGCGGGCCGACATGGCTGGGCGACGGCGCCCGCAACAGCTCTGCGTCCCAGGCCTGCGCCAGTTCTGCGCAGAGTTGGGGCGGCACATCCTCGTCCTGGGCCGAAGCCACGCATAGGGTCGGACAGGCCGGCGCGGCGACGGCGATGCCGGCCTGGGCGGCGCGCAGCACCGCGCCGGACTCGTCGCGCCAGCGGCGGTAGGCGTACAGCGCGGTCGCGGCGTCGACGTCGGGCAGCGCGCGTCGGGTCGAGGCCAGGCGCGCATCGCGGCGCCAGGGGACCAGCGCCGGCCAGTCGCGCGCCGGCAAGCGCGTCGACCAAGGCGCGGGCGGCAGCGGATTGACCAGCACCAAGGCGTCGGCGGCAGCGGCGCAATGCAGCGCGAGCAAGCCGCCGAGGCTGGCGCCGATCAGCGCGCGCGGTCGCGGCAGCGCTGCGAGCGCGGCGCGCACCTGGGCGGCGTAGTCGTCGAAACCGGTCGCGGCCAGTCCGGCGGCGACCGGCTGCAGGTCGGGCGCGTGCGCAGCCAGCCCGCGCGCGCGCAGCAGTTCGCACCACAGGTTCCATTCCCAGCCGCCACCGCCCGCGCCGTGGATCAGCAGGACGTGGCGGATCGGGGTATCGCGCTCGGGAGGCAAACCTAGGCAGTCCAGCGGATCGAGGTGGTCCTGCCCGCCCGCGACGTCGCGCGGGCAGGCCGCTTGAGGAACCCGACGCCGGCTCAGGCCAGCGTCGCCTCCAGACTGATCGGCACCGCGCTCAGCGCCTTGGATACCGGGCAGTTGGCCTTGGCGTCCTCGGCGATCGCCTGGAACTTGGCCGCGTCGATGCCGGGCACCTCCGCGCTCACCTTGAGCCGGATCTGCGAAAGGCTGGGCCCGCCCTCCATCGACAGGTCGACCTCGGCGCGGGTGTCCAGCCGCGCCGGCGGGTGGCCGGCCTCGGTCAGCTTGGCCGACAGCGCCATGGTGAAGCAGCCCGCATGCGCGGCCGCGATCAGTTCTTCCGGGTTGGTGCCCTTCTCGTCGCCGAAGCGGCTGTTGAAGGCGTAACGCGTGTTCTCCAGCACACCGCTCTGGGGCGTGCTGAGGCGGCCCTGCCCGCTCTTGAGGTCGCCTTCCCAATGCGCGGTGGCGTGACGCGAAATGCCCATGGCCTGACTCCGGTGGATGAGGGGCGCCCAGGGTAACCGCGGGTTCGTTAGTTCCACATCGCGAACGGGCAGCCGTCCCGATTACGCGATGCTGCACCGCAACCCGGACGCGCCGGGCTTGACCCGTCCGCACGCCTGCGGGAGTCTTGCCTCCCGGCCCCCCGAACGCCGGCACCCGCCATGACCGCCCGCCGAGCGCTCCACGCTCGGGCGCGCAGCGCGGACAGCCATGACGGCCTTCCCACCCTCACCCAGGGAGAAGTCCGCTCATGTCCTACAGCACACAATCCATCCGCAACGTGGCCTTGGCAGGCCACCCCGGCGCCGGCAAAACCACGCTCTTCGAAGCCCTGCTGCAAGCCGGCGGCGCACTCCAGACGGCAGGCAGCATCGAACGCGGCAGCACCGTTTCCGATTTCGACCCGATCGAAAAACAGCGCGGCCATTCCCTCGACGCCGCCATCGCCAGCATCGATCGTGCTGCGGGCTCCGATAAGCATGTCCACGTCAACCTGATCGACACCCCCGGCTACCCCGACTTCCGCGGCCCGACCCTGTCGGCGCTGGCGGCGGTGGAAACGGTCGCGATCGTGGTCGATGCCGACACCGGGGTCGAATACGGCACCCGCCGCATGATGGAGCACGCCAAGGCGCGCAATCTCTGCCGGGTGCTGGTGGTCAACAAGATCGACCACGAAGGCGCCGACGCGGCGCGCGTACTCGACGACCTGCGCGAGACCTTCGGCCCCGAATGCCTGCCGCTGAACCTGCCCGCCGATGGCGGCCAGCGCGTGGCCGACTGTTTCGGCGCCTCCGCCGCCGGCAGCAGCGAGACCAGCGATCTGGGTGCGGTCGCCGACTGGCATCAGAAGATCATCGATCAGGTCGTGGAGATCAACGAAACGGTGATGGAGCACTACCTCGACCTGGGCGAAAGCGGCCTGTCCGGCGCCGAGCTGCACGATGCGTTCGAGCAATGCCTGCGCGAAGGCCACCTGGTGCCGGTGCTGTTCTGCTCGGCGCGCAGCGGGGTCGGGGTCAAGGAACTGCTGGACGCGGCCGAGGCTTTGTTCCCGAACCCGGCCGAGGCCAACCCGCCGCCATTCGTGAAGGGCGTGGGCGAGGACGCGCAGCCGATCGTGGCCGCGCCCGATCCCGCGGCGCACGTGATCGCCGACGTATTCAAGATCATCAACGACCCCTTCGTCGGCAAGCTCGGCGTGTTCCGCGTCTATCAGGGCACGCTCAAACGCGACACTCAGCTGTTCGTCGACGACGGCAAGAAACCGTTCAAGGTCGGCCACCTGTTCAAGCTCAAGGGCAAGGACCACATCGAGATCGATCAGGCCATACCCGGCGACATCGCCGCGGTGGCCAAGGTCGAGGATCTGCACTTCGACGCGGTGCTGCACGACAGCCACGACGAGGATCAGATCCATCTGGCGCCCCTGAACTTCCCCAAGCCGATGTTCGGCCTGGCGGTGGAAGCGGCCAGCAAGGGCCAGGAGCAGAA
Source organism: Lysobacter sp. Root76 (assembly GCF_001428685.1). Lineage (GTDB taxonomy): Bacteria > Pseudomonadota > Gammaproteobacteria > Xanthomonadales > Xanthomonadaceae > Lysobacter. The sequence continues at coordinate 825,158 of NZ_LMIK01000001.1, forward strand.
GCTGGCGACCTCGCTGTACAAACTGTCCGAGGAAGATCCCTGCTTCCATGTCGAGCACGAGACCGAGACCAACGAAACCGTGGTGCGCGGCCTGTCCGACCTGCACCTGCGGATCAACATCGATCGCCTGCGCGACAAGTACGGGGTCGAGGTGACGTCGCGGCCGCCGCGCATCGCGTATCGGGAAACCGTCAGCGGCAAGGCCGAGGGCCACCATCGCCACAAGAAGCAGACCGGCGGCGCCGGCCAGTTCGGCGAAGTGTTCCTGCGCGTCGAACCGCTGCCGCGCGGCAGCGGCTTCGAGTTCGTCGACGAGGTCAAGGGCGGCACCATCCCCGGCCAGTTCCTGCCGGCGGTGGAGAAAGGCGTGCGCCAGGTGCTGCACCACGGCGCCCTGGCCGGCTACCCGATGCAGGACGTGCGGGTGATCGTCTACGACGGCAAGCACCATCCGGTCGACAGCAAGGAGGTCGCGTTCGTCGCCGCCGGCAAGAAGGCCTTCCTGGACGCGATCAGCAAGGCTCGCCCGCAAGTGCTGGAACCGATCGTCGACCTGGAGGTCAACGCGCCCGAGCAGCACATGGGCGACATCAGCGGCGGTCTGGCCAGCAAGCGCGCGCGCATCAACGGCACCGACGCGGCGCGTGGCCACGAGATCGTGGTCAAGGCGCAGGTGCCGCTGTCGGAACTGGAAGGCTACGCCGCCGAGTTGAAATCGGTGACCGCCGGCCGCGGCCGCTATTCGCTGGATTTCAGCCATTACGAGCCGGTGCCGGCGAACGTGCAGCAGAAACTGGTCGAGGCCTTCAAGCCGCGCGCCGAGGAAGACTGAGCGCAGCGCCGGCGCGGTACGGCCTGCCGCGCCGGACCGCCGGGGCCGGACGATGCGGAGCGCAGCGCCGGTCGCCGTCGCGGCCGGCGCCGGCTGGGGCATTCCCGCCGTCGCTCCAGCGGGGCTGCGCATCCGCCCGACTACGGCGACGTAGCGGCGCCTGAGCGCGCCGCGTCGCCGCCGGGGCGCCACGCACAACCCGAATGCGGGAGTAGGATGGCCGCGTGAGCGACACCACCATCCCGCGCTTTTTCTGGACCTTCCCGATGCGGCTGGTGCGCGAGACGAGGCTGGACGAGGCCTTGCCCGACGACGGCTTGCTGCGGATCCTGTTCCTGTGGGGCAAGGACTGCCCGAACTGCGATATCGCCAAGGGCCAGATCCTGCTCGCGCCCGAGCGTTTCCGTTGGCCCGATGTCGAATGGCTGCACGACAACGTCTACGAAGACGCGCAGATGGGCACCCGCTTCGGCCTGCACGGCATCCCCGCCTTCCTGGTGTTCCGCGGTTCCAGAAAGCTGGGCCGGATCGGCCAATGGCCGGGCAGCGACGCCTTCGTCGCCGCGATCGAGAAACTACGCGCCGCCGAACCCGCCAGCCCCGCTTTGGGGTAGGAGCGGCGTGAGCCGCGACCGCCGGCTGCGCGGGCCGACGATGTTTCGACGGGATGCGAGGGTTCACGGTCGCGGCTCACGCCGCTCCTACCCCAAGGCAATGCGGTGCGCGCAACGCTGCATCCCGCATCGGAGCGCCTCGCGCACTTGGCGCCCATGGATGCGCGGCGCAGACTGCAAGTCCGCAACCCCGACCACGCCGCCATGTTCGACACCGCCACCCTCGCCGCCTATCTGGTCGCCGCCGCCGTGCTGGTGCTGATTCCGGGCCCGGGCACGGCCTGGATCGTGACCCAGGCCGCGACCGGCGGCACCGCGCGCGGGGTGCTCGCCGCGTTCGGCCTGGAGACCGCGACCCTGATCCACGCCCTGGCCGCGGGCCTGGGCCTGTCGGCGCTGCTGGCAACCTCGGCGATGGCCTTCGAGGTGCTCAAGTACGCCGGCGCCGCCTATCTGATCTGGCTGGGCATCAAGGCCTGGCGCAGCAAGGAGGACGCCGCGCCGACCGCCGCCGAAACCGACGCGCCGGCCGTTGCCACGTCCGACGTCTACCTGCGCTCGGTGATCACCGGCGTGCTCAACCCCAAGGTCGCGCTGTTCTTCCTGGCTTTCCTGCCGCAGTTCGTGCATCCCGAGCGCGGCTACGTCTGGCTGCAGTTCCTGGTGCTGGGCGCGCTGCTGTCGCTGATCGGCTTCAGCCACAGCCTGATGCTGAGCTTCGCGGTCGGCCGCTTCGGCCGGCGCTTCGGCCGGCATTTCTCGTCCGGCGCCGGACGCTGGAAACAACGCGTGACCGGCAGCGTGTTCATCGCCCTGGGCCTGCGTCTGGCGGTGCAGCAGCGCGGCTGAGCGCATCCGTCGAAGTGAACCGAAGCCGCGCCGCATTCGCCCGGCGCGCTTGAAGCCCGGCACGCGCGCCCTCAACTCGTGGATTCACGACCTAATCCACGGAGTTGCGCGCATGAAGACCCAGGGTTTGCTCGACCAATTGCTGAAAACCGCCCAGAACAGCCTAGGCGGCGCCGGCGGGCTCGAGGGACTGCTGGGCGGCGGCAAACCGCCGGCGCGCTACGAAGGCAAAGAGGAAAAGCGCGGCCTGCTCGACGCCGGCTTTCCCGGAGGAGATTTCGGTAAGGGCGCGCTGGCCGGCGGTGCGCTCGGCCTGCTGCTGGGCAACAAGAAGATGCGCAAGATGGGCGGCAAGCTCGCCCTGTACGGCGGCGTCGCCGCGGTCGGCGTGCTGGCCTACAAGGCTTACGGCGAGTACCGCAAGCAGCAGGACGGCAGCGCCGCCGAGCCGCAGACCGTCGACCGCCTGCCGCCGCCGCAGGCCGAACTGCACAGCCAGGCCATCCTCAAGGCCCTGGTCGCCGCGGCCAAGGCCGACGGCCATATCGATCAGCGCGAACGCGAGGTGATCGAAGGCGAGTTCACCCGCATCGACAACGACCCGGCCCTGCGCCAATGGCTGCACGCGGAACTGGAAAAGCCCCTGGACCCGGCCGAAGTCGCGCGCGCGGCGAGCACCCCGGAAATGGCCTCCGAGATGTATCTGGCCAGCCTGCTCGCCGCCGACGAGCAGAGCTTCATGGAGCGCGCCTACCTGGACGAGCTCGCGCGCCAGCTCAAGATCGACGATGCGCTCAAGGCGCGCCTGGAAGCGCAGTTGCAGGGCGCTCGCGAGGGCTGAGCCCCGTCCCACGGCGACCTGCCTTGGGGTAGGAGCGGCGTAAGCCGCGACCGCAAGCCGCGCAAACCGGCGTCGTTTGCGTCGGCGACTTAAGGTGAGTGGCCGCGGCATACGCCGCCCTGCCGCAGCGCAAGCCGTCGCCCCTGTGTCGCCGTTCACACGGTCCGGGTATCGTGCGCGAATCGACCACGGAACCTGCCGATGCCCGCCCGACCGCGCTTTCGCTCCACCCTGCTGCGCTCCCTGCTGCTGGCCGCCGCCCTGCTGGCGCTGGCGGCCTGCTCGACCCTCAACGCGGTCAGCGCCTACCTCGGCAACGAGGTCGCGTTCACCGCGCCGCAGTTGCAGCAGTCGCTGAGCCGCAACTTCCCCAAGCGCTACGAGAAGCTCGGCGGCCTGGTCGCGGTGACCCTGATGAACCCGCGCCTGTCGATCCCCGATGGTGGCGAGCGCCTGCGCCTGGACTTCGACATCGCCTTGGCCGCGCTCGGCGCCGGCTCCTCGCAGCGTCCGTCCGGACGCTTCACCCTGACCAGCGCGCTGCGCTACGACGCGACCACCCAGGGCCTGCACCTGCTCGATCCGCGCATCGACTACGTCGACGTGCCGCAACTGGGCGGCATGATGACCGGCGCCTCGCGCGAACTGCTCAATGCCTGGCTCAGCGACTACGCGCGCCAGGAACCCGTCTACCGCTTCGACAACAGCCTGCTCGACAAGCTGGGTTCGCGCCGCATCGGCAGCACCCAGATCGAACACGGCCGCGTCGTCGTCCATCTCGACCGCTGACATGCGCACGCTCCGTCACGCCAGCCTGCTGCTCGCCGCCGCGCTCGCGCTCGCCGCCTGCGGCAAGGACGACGACCCGCAGGCGCGCGCCGCCAACGGCGAGCCCGGCGAACTGCTGCCAGCGCCGCAGGGCGCCAGCGGCGGCGTCACCGGCATGCCTACGCAGCCCGGTCCCGGTCAGGTCGGCCCGCCCAGCGGCGCCGAGCTGTCGACGGAAGTGACGCTGGACGAGAACGGCAATCCGATCCTGCCGGCCACGCCCGAGGACGGCACCGAGGCGGCGCTCGTCCAGGACGGTACCGCGCCGGTCGAAGACGGAACCCAAGCCCCGGCCGACGAACCCACGCCGGAGGACGCGGTCGCGGTCGTGCGCGACTACTACGCCGCGATCAACGCCCGCCAGTATGCCCGCGCCTACGCGCTATGGTCCGACGGCGGCCGCGCCAGCGGCCAGTCGTCGCAGCAGTTCGCCGACGGCTTCGCCGATATCAACGGCGTCTCGGCCGAGATCCTGCCGCCGGGCCGGGTCGATGCCGGCGCCGGCTCGCGTTACCTGGAAGTGCCGGTGGCGCTGACCGCGACCCAGCGCGACGGCAGCCAGCGCAAATACATCGGCGCCTACGTGCTGCGCCGCGCCGTGGTCGACGGCGCGACGCCGGAACAGCGCGCCTGGCGCATCGGCAGCGCCGACCTGAGGGAAGTGAAGCCATGAAGCTGCGCGCGCTGGTGTCGTCCTCGTTGATCGTCGTGGCGCTGGGCGCCTGCGAGCCTTCCGCGTCGACCGCGGACACGCCGGCGCCGGCGCCCTCCGCCGCGACCGCGCCACGGAACGCGACGCCAGCGCCCGCTGCGCCGGCCGCGACGGACAACGTCGCCGCACCGGCGACTGCCGCCTTGGTGCTGCCCGGCGATTTCGCTCCCGACACCAGCCCCGACGAACTGCGCAAGCGCTACGGCGCCGCCAACGTGCGCCTGGGCAAGGTGCCGGGCGCCGAGGGCGAGGAGTTCCCGGGCGTGATCCTGTTCCCCGACGATCCGACCCGGCGCGCCTATCTGTACTTCCAGAACGATCAGACCCTGCAGGGCCTGTCGCTGGTGCGCGTGCTCGACCGCGAATCCAGGTGGACCCTCGACAACGGCCTGCGTATGGGCATGCCGCTGGCCGAGATGGTCGAGCTCAACGGCAAACCGATTTCGTTCTACGGCCTGGAGTGGGACTACGGCGGCACCATCGTCGATTACCACGGCGGCAAGCTCGACGCGCGCAAGGACGAACAGGTCGGCCGCAGCGCCAGCCTGGGACTGCTCGACAACGGTGGCCAGGGCATTCCGCAGGGCAAGACGCCGGTCGGCGAAGGCACCTATTCCAGCGACGATCCCAAGTACCCCGAGCAAGGCAAGTGGATCGTGATCTCGGAGCTGTCGGCGTCGTTTCCGGGCGAAGACGATCTGTAAGCGGCGGAGCCTGCGATGACGACGCCGCGGCTGGTGCTGGACACCAACGTCTGCCTCGACCTGTTCGTGTTCCGCGACCCGCGCGCGAGCGCGCTCGCCGACGCGCTCGCGAGCGGGCGCTACCGGGCGGTCAGCGACAGCGACTGCCGCGACGAGTGGCAGCGCGTGCTCGCCTATCCGCAGCTCGGCCTGGACCCGCAGGCGCAGGCCCAGGCGCTGCAGGCCTACGACGCCCTCGTGCCGGTATTGCCGGAAGCCGAGCGCCGCCCGCCGCCGCAGACCGCGCTACCGCGCTGCGCCGATCCGGACGATCAGAAATTCCTGGAACTCGCCTACGCCGCCGACGCGAGCTGCCTGCTCAGCCGCGATCATGCCCTGACCATGCTCGGCCGGCGCAGCGCGCGCGCCGGCCTGTTCGAGATCATGACGCCGCAGGCCTGGGCCAGCGTGGAAGCGCTCCGCAACGGCAATCCCTAACCCCGCGCCGGCCGCCGATCTGGCGATGTGGCAGCGCATGCGATACTCGATTCCATGCAAGGCGTACCCGTGCAATTCGCCCACGTCCACGACGCCGCCGAGTTCCGGCAGCCCGCGCATCGCGGCGGCATCGAGCTCTACCGCGCGCATATCGTCCGCCACGCCTTCGAGCCGCACACCCACGAAGCCTACGGCCTGGGCGCGATCGAATCGGGCGTCGAGCGCTTCCGTTACCGCGGCAGCGATCACCTCGCGCCTCCGGATTCGCTGGTGATGATGAATCCCGACGTGCTGCACACCGGCCGCGCCGAAACCGAGGGCGGCTGGCGCTACCGCATGGCCTACGTCGATCCCGATCTGGCCGCGGAAGTCACCGGCGAGTCCGGCTGGTGGTTCGACGATGCGGTGCGCCACGATCCGGCGCGCGCGCGCCGGATCAGCGCGCGCCTGGATGCGCTATGGCAGGCGCGCGAACCGCTGGCCTTCGACAGCCAGCTCGCCGCGCTGCTGGACGAATTCCGCGACCACGCCCGCGTGCCCCAACGCAATCGCGCCGAGGCGAAGCCGCGCTTCGCCCCGGTGCTCGACTACCTGCGCGCGCACCTGGCCGAACGGCTCAGCCTGGAGCAACTGGCGGCCGTCGCCGGCCTCAGCCCGTTCCACTTCCTGCGCCGCTTCCGCGATCACTACCACGTCACCCCGCAGCAGATGCTGATGGCGCTGCGCCTGCACCAGGCCAAGCGCCGGCTCGCCCAGGGCATGGCGCCGGCGCAGGTCGCGGCCGAGACCGGGCTGGCCGATCAGGCCCACCTCACCCGCGCCTTCGCCCGCCGCTACGGCGTCACTCCGGCGCGCTATCGCAAGCAGCTGCGCGGCTGAGCAGGTCCGCGAGCCGCAAGCCGCAAACCGGCATCGCAATCTCGTACAAGAACCGCGGCCGCGCTTGCGGCACCCTGCGGCCATGCTGATCGGAACCCTCTACGCGCTGTTGGCCGGCCTGATCTGGGGCCTGGTCTTCGTCGGCCCGCTGCTGCTGCCCGAATACCCCGCCGCGCTGCAGTCGGTCGCGCGCTACCTCGCCTTCGGCCTGATCGCCTTGCCGCTGGCCTGGCTGGACCGCGCGGCGCTGCGCCAGTTGAGCCGCGCCGACTGGATCGAGGCGCTCAAGCTGTGCGCGATCGGCAACCTGCTTTATTACCTGTGCCTGGCCAGCGCGATCCAACGCGCCGGCGGACCGCTGCCGACCATGATCATCGGCACCTTGCCGGTGGTGATCGCGATCGCCGCCAACCGCCGCAACGCCCGGCGCGACGGCCGCCTGCCGTGGGCGCGGCTGGCGCCGTCGCTGCTGCTGATCGCCGCCGGCATCGCCTGCGTCAACCAGGTCGAACTCGACGCGCTGCTCAGCGACGGCCGGGCGGATCTGCGGCGTTACCTCAGCGGCGGCCTGCTCGCGCTCGGCGCCCTGGCCTGCTGGACCTGGTACCCGCTGCGCAACGCCGACTGGCTGCGCGCGCATCCCGGCCGCAACCCGCGCACCTGGGCCACCTCGCAGGGCCTGGCGACCTTGCCGCTGGCCTTGCTGGGCTACGCCGTGCTGTGGACCGGCATGGCCGCTAGCGACAGCGAATTCGCGATGCCGTTCGGCCCCAGGCCAGGTTTCTTCATCGGCCTGATGGCCGCCATCGGCCTGCTCGCGTCCTGGGTCGGCACGCTGTGCTGGAACGAAGCCAGCCAGCGGCTGCCGACCGCGCTGGCCGGGCAGCTGATCGTATTCGAGACCCTGTTCGCGCTGGCCTACGCCTTCATGCTGCGCGGCGCGATGCCGCGTCCGCTGACGTTCCTGGGCATCGGCCTGCTGATCGCCGGCGTGCTGTGGGCGCTGCGGGTGAAACCGGTGCCGGTCGCACCGGCGCCTTGAGCGCCGACGCCGGGCGCCGGCTCAGATCTCGAAGCGATACGACAGCTTGACCAGCAGCTGTTCGCTGTCGCGCAGATCGAACGCGTCGCGGAACTCGCGCCCGGCGCTGCCTTCCTGGTTCAGGCCTTCTTCGAACAGATCGCCGCCGCGCACGTAGGCGATGTACAGGTGCGACAGCGGCGCCAGCTCGTAGCGGTAGCGGATCTGGAAACCGAGGTTGCGCAGATTGAAGTCCGGAATCGACTCGGCGACCTTCAGCGGCCGGCCGTCGGCGGCGACGCGGTAGGCCTGGCGGCTGTGCGCGTCCAGGCCGATCGCCTCCAGCCGCACGCGCAGCTCCTGCTTGTCGTCGATCAGCCACACCGAACCGGCGTTGAGCGTGATCATGTCGGAGCGGAAGCTGCCGAGCAGGTTGCCGCCGCGCCACAGCAGCCAGTCCGGGTTGTGCGAGACCTCCATGCCGCTGAAGAAGCTCAGACGGTCGCTGACGTGGTAGCGCGGCTCGAAGTACAGCCGCGACTTGCCCTCGTCCATGCCGCCCAGGCCTTCGGCCGCATACTGGGCTTCGCCGTAGAACGCCCAGCGCCCGCCGTTCTGGCGCGGGCGGAAACGTTCGTAGTACAGGTACAGCTTGGACGGCACGTCGACCACGCCGTTGCCGCGGGTGATCAGGTCGTCGTGGCCGGAACTCCAGGCCGCGATTTCGGCGAATTCGTTGCCGCCGTCGCGCAGATCGCTGCGGCGGTTGATCGCGAAGGCGTCGGCGATGTGTACGCCCTGATCGTTGTAGCGGCGCGAAACCGCGTAGTGGAAATCCTTGCCGGCGTAGGCCGAGTCGGCCGGCAGATCGGTGACTCGGTGGCCGAGGTCGTAGCGCAGGTAGTTGAAGTTGTTGCGCTCGAGGTAGCCGAAGTCGTTGAGCTGCAGGTCGCGCCCCAGGTGCAGCGCGTACAGTTGCTGGCGCCAGCCTTTGCCCATGTCGTAGTCCATGCGCAGTTGGGCGCCGCTGTCGCGGCTGCTGCGGCCGGCCTGGTCGACGTCGGAACCGACCAGGGTGCTGCGGATCGACCACTGCGAATTCGGGGTCCAGCGGTGGTCGAACTCGTACACCGTCGCCTCGCGGTCCAGGAACGGCCGGTTTACCCGGGTGACCATCGCGCCCACGCCCTGCGCGGCGAAGTCGCGGCTGGCGCGCACGGCATAGAAGTCGCGGCCGATGTCGTCGGCTTCGGTGGCCGCGAATACGCCGTAGTTGAAACCGGCGGCGCTGCCGTTGACCTTGACCGCGGCGGTGACGTCTCCGGAACCGACACCATCGTCGTTCCTGCCGCCGACGCGGCGGGTGTAGATCAGGCGGCTGTTGTTGTTGAGCGCGCCGAAGGGCACGTCGAAGAAGCCCTGGTTCTCGGTGAAGAACGGGCGCTTGTCGCTGAAGAAGGTTTCGGTGGCGCTGAAGTTGACCGTAAGTTCGTCGCTCTCGACCTGACCGAAATCCGGGTTGAGCGTGGCACTGAGCTGGAAACGGCCGTTCGGCTTCCAGAACAAGTCGACGCCGCCGTCGAAGTCGCTGCCCCGGCCGACCGCGTCGTAGATGCCGGATACGTAGGGCGTGATCGCGAGCAGCGACTGGCTGTAGGCCGGCACCTGGATGCGCTCGAGCGCGGTCAGGAAGCGGCTTTCGTTGAAGCTCACCGCCGGCCATGAGGCGCGCTCGCCGGTGGCGCCGATCACCCGGTCCAGCGACAGTCCCAGCGTGCGCTTGCCGTCGGCGCTGGCCGCGCGCATCGGCGCTATATGCCAGGGAATCAGCATCTCGACGTACCAGCCCGTCTCGTCCTCGCTGGTGGCGTGGCGCCAGTCGCCGTCCCAGTCGTCGTTGAACTGGTTCTCGTTGCCGATCGTGGTGTCGTTGATGCTGTTGGACAGCAACACGGTGAAGTTGTAGCCGTTGCGGCCGTCGCCGTCGAAATCGACGTACAGGTTGACCCGGTCGACCGGGCCGCCCTCATCGCGCTGGGCGAACTGGCGCGTGCGCGGAATGCTCTGCGCCTGGGTATTGCGGAAGCCGATCGCCAGGCCCTGCTGCGTGGCCAGCACCAAGGCCTCGGTCGGCTGCGGCGCCGGCGCCCGCGACAGCGGCTGGGTCAGGCGGAAGTCGGTGATGCGTTGCGCGCCTTCCCATTCGGCCGGGTCGATGCGGCCGTCGATTTCGACCGCCTGCGCGAGCGGTGCGGCGGCAAGCGCGGCGAGGATGGACAGAGTCAGGGGTGCGCGCATCGCGGGTGCCTCGGTACTTATGGGGATGTCGGCACGAACCGCCGCGCGGACGTTCGGCATCGGTGGGATGCGAACGCCGACCGAAAGGTTGCGTGTGGAGCGGGCCCCGGCGGTCGCGGCGCCCGAGCGTGGCGAAGCCTAGACGGCGCGCACGCAGTTACCGAATGGCAAAAGTCATGGCAACCCTTCGCAGTCGTTGCGCATCCGCTGCAGGCAGGGTTTTTGCCGCGCATTCGCGCGCGCATGATCGGGAAATCCGCGGCATCGCGTTCAGGGGAATTTCATCCCCGCCCTCATCCGGCGCTGCGCGCGCCCTGCTCCCGCGGGGGGCGGGGAAGATTGCAGGCCAGGGACTCAGGCGGTCGCGTCGTGCGAAACGAAGGCCGCCTCGCCGGTCGGCAGTTCCAGCCATTCCGGATGGGCCAGCGCGCGTGCGATGTCGGCCCGGCCCGACAGCCAGTGCTCGCGCATCGCGACCCGGCCGAACTGGTAGTCCTTGAAGTGCCCGATCCGGGCGCGATCGCGGTAGATCAGGTGGATCACGCTGTAGCGGCGGTCGCAGGCCAACTGCGCCGCGTACTGCGCCCAGGGATTGCTGCGGCGCACGTCCTCGGGGATTTCCTCGAGCAGCTCGCGCAGCAGCCGGCGGTAATGCTGGGCCACGCGCTGGGTCTCGGTGATCAGTCGGGTGCGGCTGGAGTACTGGATCTCCTTCTGGCGCTCGGCGACGTCCAGCAGGGTCTGCGGCAGCTCGCCCCGCGCGCTCCACAGGTCGACCTGGAACACCAAGGTGTCGCGGCGTGGCTCGCTGGCCAACACCTGCGACAGCGGCGTGTTCGAGACCAGACCTCCGTCCCAGTAGTACTCGCCGTCGATCTCGACCGCCGGGAACGCCGGCGGCAGCGCGCCGGAGGCGAGGATATGGCGTGCGTCCAGGCGCATCTGGGTGTTGTCGAAGTATTCGAGGTTGCCGGTACGCACATTGACCGCGCCGACCGAGACCCGGATGCCGCCGTCGTTGAGGCGATCGAAATCGACCATGCGCTCCAGGGTCGCGATCATCGGCGAGGTGTCGTACCAGCTGGAGTCGCCGGGGCCGGGCGCCAGCGACTCCAGGCCGCGCGGTCGGTAGAAGCCGCGCTGGCCCTCGACCAGGGCGCGCCAGGCCTCCCAGGTGTCGAGCCAGGCGCGCAGGTCGTCGCCGAGGCCGGCATAGCGCGCTTCCTGCCCCAGCGTGGTCGCCGGCAGCAGGGTCGGCTGCGAGATCGTGTCCCAGAACTCGCGCAGGGCCTCGACCCGGCGCCCGGGCGCGTTGCCGGCCACGATCGCGGTATTGAAGGCGCCGATCGAGATGCCGGCCAGCCAGTCCGGCGCGATCCCCGCTTCGTCCAGGCCCTGGTAGACGCCGGCCTGGTAGGCGCCGAGCGCGCCGCCGCCCTGCAGGACCAGGGCGGTGCGCTCGGGCCGGCGCTGCTGCGGCGGCACCGCCGCGGGATCGGGTTTCGCGGGCCTGGGTTTCGCGGCCGCGCGCTTGCGCGGCGCGGAGGAAGCACGCTTGCCGGGAGTCGTCGCCATGCCCCGACCTTACTGCATGTACCAGCCGTGGCTGACCACGATGCTCTGCCCGGTCAGGGCCGCGCTCGGGAACTCGGACAGGAAGCGCACGGTCTTGGCCACGTCTTCGACCGTGGTGAACACGCCGTCGACGGTGTTGCCCAGCATCACCTTGCGGATCACCTCGTCCTCGCTGATGCCCAGTTCCTTGGCCTGCTCCGGAATCTGCTTGTCGACCAGCGGGGTGCGCACGAAGCCCGGGCAGACCACGTGGCTGCGCACGCCGTGCTTGGCGCCTTCCTTGGCCAGCACCCGCGACAGGCCCAGCAGGCCGTGCTTGGCGGTGACGTAGGCCGACTTCAGCGGCGAGGCCTCGTGCGAATGCACCGAGCCCATGTAGATCACGGTGCCGCCCTTGTTGTCCTTGTACATATGCGGCAACGCCGCCTTGGTGGTCAGGAAGGCGCCGTCGAGGTGGATCGCCAGCATCTTCTTCCAATCGCCGAAGGCGTAGTTCTCGATCGGATTGACGATCTGGATGCCGGCGTTGGACACCAGGATGTCGATGCCGCCGAGCTCGGCCACCACGCGCGCGATGCCGGCGTCGACCGCGGCCTCGTCGGTGACGTCCATGGCCACGCCGATCGCTCGGCCCCCTGCGGCGACGATCTCGTCGGCCACGGCCTGGGCACCGGCCTGGTTGAGATCGGCGATCGCGATCGCGGCGCCGGCGCGGGCCAGTTCGTGGGCGATTTCCTTGCCGATGCCGCTGGCGGCTCCGGTGACGACGGCGACCTGGCCTTGGATCGAACTCATGGCGACTCCTGGGGATGCGATGCGGATGGGGGGACGCGGCCGCTGCGGACGCGTGGGCGGCCATTGTCGCCGCCGTGCGTTATCGCGGTGTTGCGGCGCGGGACCGCAGTGTCCCGCGGGCGCAGCCGCGGCGGCCATCGGCCATTGGTACCAGCCGGCCCTGGGGCGGCCCCCTGCAAAAGCAGCGTGAGCCGCGGACGCTTCCTGTAGGAGCGGCGTGAGCCGCGATCGCTTCCTGTGGGAGCGGCGTGAGCCGCGATCGCGACATCGAGAGGGCGTCGCAAGCGGAGGGCGCGGTCGCGGCTCACGCCGCTCCTACCCCAAAGCCGTCCGATCCCAGCCGCCGCGCCCGTGCTAACGGGCGCGAGGCCTCAATCCTTCTTGGACTTCTTCTTGTCCTTCTTTTTCTTCTTGTCCTTGTCCTTCTTCTTATTCTTCTTGTCTTTCTTGTCCTTCTTCGGCTGCAGCATGGTGCCGGTGCAGTTTTCCGCGCCGCAGCGGCATTCCCAGATCTTCTTCAGACGCTTGGTGTGCTTCTCGGCCAGGGTGATGCCGTAGTTGTAGGACAGCTCCTCGCCCGGCGCGATGGCGCGAATCGCCTCGATGAAGACCCGGTCCTTGCGGCGGTCGTCGCCCTCGTCCTCGTCCAGCACGGCTTCGCAGTTCGGCGCGCAGCTGTGGTTGATCCAGCGCGCGCTGTTGCCTTCGAAGTTGGCGTCGATCACGTACTCGTCGTTGAGCGTGAACAGGAAGGTATGACCGGAGTCGGTGTCGCCGGAATCGCCCGCATCGACCTCTTCGTGGGTACGGCGGCTACCCTTGTATTCGATTACGCGTTCGCCCTTGGCGATCGGATTGACGGCGAAGACGCCGTTACCGTGGATGGCGGAACGGCGGGCGGCGATCTTGCGCGGCATGCGGTAATCCAGAAGAGACGAGCCGGCATTTTGACCGCAAATGCAGGTCCGCGGCCATCGCCCGCATGCACCGGCCGCGACGACTGTTCCGCTTTCGTCGCGACGCTCGGCGCAACTCGCCTGCTCCGCGGGCCTGTGCTGTGCACGGCATCGCCCAAGGGCCGATGCCCGCACCGTTCGGCCACGCCACACACGCAATCCTGTGCAGGAGACCCATCGCTCGCAGACGCCTCGGCTCGGGTCACGCAATAAGTGCCGGCCACGACCGACACCGGCCCCCTCCCGGCCGGGTCGAACGCCCGCCCCGGAGAATCCCTGGCACCCGGCCACCCCAACCTGCCGCCTGAGCGGGACGATCCCGCAGCCCAGGCTCGCCAGCCCCGCCCTACCTGAATGCGGGTGCTGGCCCTGGCCGGCCTTAAACCGTACAATTCCGGTACGGATTAAACCGACCCCACGCCGATGCTCCGCGTCACCAAACTCACCGACTACGCGACGGTCGTCCTGACCGTGCTCGCCGCCCAATTGGAAGGCGTGCCCGATGCCGTGCTCAGCGCCTCGGAACTGGCCGAGCGCGCCGGCCTGGAAACGCCGACCGTGAGCAAGCTGCTCAAGCCGCTGGCCCAGGCCGGCCTGGTCGAGGGCTTCCGCGGCGCCAACGGCGGCTATCGCCTGGCGCGCCCGGCCCAGGAGATCGGCCTGATCGAAATCGTCGAGGCCATGGAGGGTCCGCTCGGCATGACCGAGTGCAGCGTCCACGCCGGCAACTGCGGCATCGAGCAGCAGTGCGGCGTGCGCGCCAACTGGCGCCGCATCAACGACGTCGTGGTCGAAGCCCTGCGCAGCGTGACCCTGGCGCAGATGCTGGCGCCTCCCGCGTCGCCGCCCGAACCCGAAACCAGGCGCATCGCACTGCACCTGGCCAACGCATAGACAGTAGGCAGCCCCATGGCCACCGACATCATCGAAAAGACCGCCCCCATCGCCGCGCCCGCCACCGACCTCGCCGACCGCCCGCTCCAGAACGAGGCGATCCACGAGCAGCTCGGCCGCCGCTACGAGGCCGGCTTCGTCACCGACATCGAATCCGACAGCCTGCCGCCCGGGCTCAGCGAAGACATCATCCGTGCGCTTTCGGCCAAGAAGGAAGAGCCGCAGTGGATGCTGGACTGGCGCCTGGCCGCGTACCGGCATTGGCTGACCATGCCGATGCCGCACTGGGCCAAGCTCAACATCGCCCCGATCGACTTCCAGGGCGTGAGCTACTACTCCGCGCCCAAGGCCAAGTACGCCTCGCTGGACGAGGTGCCGCAGGAACTGATCGACACCTACGACAAGCTCGGCGTGCCGCTGCACGAACGCGCCAAGCTCGCCGGCGTCGCGGTCGACGCGGTGTTCGACTCGGTTTCGGTCGGCACCACCTTCCGCAAGGAACTGGCCGAGAAGGGCGTGATCTTCTGCTCGATGTCCGAGGCGATCCGCGAGCACCCCGAATTGGTGCAGAAGTATCTCGGCAGCGTGGTGCCGACCCACGACAATTACTTCGCCGCGCTCAATTCGGCGGTGTTCTCCGACGGCAGCTTCGTGTTCATCCCCAAGGGCGTGCGCTGCCCGATGGAGCTGAGCACCTACTTCCGCATCAACGCCCTCAACACCGGCCAGTTCGAGCGCACCCTGATCGTGGCCGAGGACAAGAGCTACGTCAGCTACCTCGAAGGCTGCACCGCGCCGATGCGCGACGAGAACCAGCTGCACGCGGCGGTGGTCGAGCTGGTCGCGCTGGAAGACGCCGAGATCAAGTATTCGACCGTGCAGAACTGGTACCCCGGCGACGAGAACGGCGTCGGCGGCATCTACAACTTCGTCACCAAGCGCGGCGAATGCCGCGGCGCGCGCAGCAAGATCAGCTGGACCCAGGTCGAAACCGGTTCGGCGATCACCTGGAAGTATCCGTCCTGCGTGCTGATCGGCGACGACTCCAGCGGCGAGTTCTATTCGGTGGCCCTGACCCACCACCGCCAGCAGGCCGACACCGGCACCAAGATGATCCACGTCGGCAAGCGCACCAAGTCCAAGATCGTCAGCAAGGGCATCAGCGCCGGCCGCGGCCAGAACACCTACCGCGGCCTGGTCAAGGTCGAGCGCAGCGCCGAAGGCGCGCGCAACCACACCCAGTGCGACAGCCTGCTGATCGGCAAGAAGTGCGGCGCCCACACCTTCCCCTACATCGAAGTCCGCCACCCCAACGCCACCGTCGAGCACGAGGCCACCACCTCCAAGATCAGCGACGACCAGTTGTTCTATTGCCGCAGCCGCGGCATCGGCCAGGAAGACGCGGTGTCGATGATCGTCGACGGCTTCTGCAAGTCGGTGTTCAAGGAACTGCCGATGGAGTTCGCGGTCGAGGCCAAGAAGTTGCTGGAAGTCAGCCTCGAAGGTTCGGTCGGCTGACGATTCTGCTGTGCCTGCTCCCGCGAGCAGGAGTTTGCTTTGCCCTTCTCCCGCGAGCGGCGCCCGAAGGGTGTGCAAGGCTGAGAAGGTGCCCGAAGGGCGGATGAGGGCAAGCGGACCGCCGCGACCCTCACCCCAACCCCTCTCCCGCACGCGGGAGAGGGGCCAAAAGCGGCTCCCGGCAACCGGGATGCCGCTCCACCACTGGATACGAAGAAGATGCTCAAGATCGAAAACCTCCACGTCCGAGTCGCCGGCAAGGACATCCTCAAGGGCCTCTCGCTGGAACTGCAGCCGGGCCAGGTGCACGCGGTCATGGGGCCCAACGGCGCCGGCAAGTCGACCCTGGGCAACGTCATCGCCGGGCGCGAAGGCTACGAGGTGGTCGAGGGCTCGGTGACGTTCCAGGGCCGCGACCTGCTCGCGCTGGAGCCGGAAGAACGCGCCGCCGAAGGCGTGTTCCTGGCCTTCCAGTACCCGGTCGAGATCGCCGGCGTCAACAACACCTACTTCCTGCGCGCCGCGCTCAACGCCCAGCGCAAGGCGCGCGGCCAGGCCGAGCTGGACTCGATGCAGTTCCTGAAGCTGGTGCGCGAAAAACTGGCGGTGCTGCACCTGAAGGACGAACTGCTCAACCGCGGCGTCAACGAAGGCTTCAGCGGCGGCGAGAAGAAGCGCAACGAGATCTTCCAGATGGCCGTGCTCGAACCCAAGCTGGCGATCCTCGACGAGACCGACTCCGGTCTCGACATCGACGCGCTGAAGAACGTCGCCGAGGGCGTCAACGCCCTGCGTGCGCCCGACCGCGCGTTCCTGGTGATCACCCACTACCAGCGCCTGCTGGACTACATCAAGCCCGACGTGGTGCACGTGCTCGCCGACGGCCGCATCGTCGAGAGCGGCGGGCCGGAGCTGGCGCTGGAGCTGGAAGCGCACGGCTACGCCTGGCTCAAGGACCGCATCGCGCCGACCGCGGTGGCCTGACATGAGCGCACTGCTCGATTCCTTCTCCGAAGCGCTGAACCCGCTGCTGCAACGCCAGCCCCTGCACGGCCCTGCGCGCGTGCAGGCGATGGAAAGCGCGCTCCAGGCCGGCCTGCCGCATGCGCGCAGCGAAGCCTGGAAGTACACCCCTCTGCGCAATCTGGAGCGACGCAGCTACGCGCAGCCGCAGGCCGGCGCCTTCGACGATGCGCTGCTGGCGACGATCCCGGCGCCGCGGCTGGTGTTCAACAACGGTCGCTACGACGCCGCGCATTCCGACCTAGGCGGCCTCGCCGCCGGTGTTTCGCTGCGGCCGCTGTCGCAGCTGCTGGCCGGCGACGACGCGCGCGCGTCCAATTTCCTGGAGCGCCGCTTCGAGCGTCCCGAAGAGATCTTCGCCCGGATCAACGCCGCCCTCGTCGACGACGGCGCGGTGCTGCGGGTCGAGGCCGGCGTGCAGGCCGGCACCGTGCACCTGGTCTTCGTCGGCGCGCCGGTCGCGGGCGACATCGCCTGGCACCTGCGCAACCTGATCGAACTGCAGGAAGGCGCGGCCCTGACCCTGATCGAGCATACGCTCGGTGCCGGCAGCCACAGCCATCTCGGCAACAGCCTCAGCCACGTGCACCTGGCGCCGCGCGCGACGCTCTCGCACGCACGCGTGCAGGACGAGGCCGCGAGCGCCGTCGCGATCGCGCGCACCGACGCGGTGCTGTCGCGCGAATCGGTCTACCGCCGCCTCGACCTGGAACTGGGCGCCGCGCTGTCGCGGCACGAGCTCAACGTCGCCCTGCACGGCGAGGCCGCGCAGTTGCACGCCAACGGCGTGCTGCTGGCGACCGGCAAGCGCCACCTCGACACCCGCCTTGGCATCGACCACGTCGGCCGCGATAGCCGCTGCGATCTGGTCTGGCGCGGTATGGGCGCGGGCCGCTCGCGCGCCGCGTTCCACGGCGGCATCCTCATCCGCGAAGGCGCCGACGGCACCGCCGCGATGCTGTCGAACAAGAACCTGCTGTTGTCCGAAGGCGCGGAGATCGACACCCAGCCGGTCCTGGAGATCCACGCCGACGAAGTCCAGGCCGCGCACGGCGCCACCGTCGGCCAGCTCGACGGCAATGCCCTGTTCTATCTGCGTTCGCGCGGCCTGCCCGCCGAGCAGGCGCGCGCGCTGCTGACCGCCGCGTTCTGCCGCGAAACCCTGTCCGTGTTCGAAGAACCGCAATTGCGCGCGACCCTGGAAGCGCGCCTCGACGCCGCACTGACGGCGCTGGAAGAGGTCGCAAGCGCATGAACGCCCCAGCCGCCGCAATCGACTGGGCCGCGGTCCGCGCCGACTTCCCGCTGCTGAGCCGCGAAGTCCACGGCAAGCCGCTGGTGTATCTGGATTCGGCCAATACCGGACAGAAGCCCGAGGCCGTGATCGCCGCGGTCGACGATTTCTACCGCCACCACAACGCCAACGTCAGCCGCGCGGTGCACGCGCTAGGCACCGAAGCCACCGAGGCCTACGAGGGTGCGCGCGGCAAGCTCGCCAGGTTCCTCAACGTGCGCGCCGACGAGCTGGTGCTGTGCAGCGGCACCACCTTCGCCCTGAACCTGGTCGCCTATTCCTGGGCGCTGCCGCGGCTGCGGCCGGGCGACGCGATCGTGCTCACCCGCATGGAGCACCATGCCAACATCGTGCCCTGGCAGTTGGTCGCCCAGCGCACCGGCGCCATCATCAAGGTCGCCGAGATCGACGAGCTCGGCCGGCTGGACCTGGCGCAGCTGTATTCATTGCTGACCCCGGAAGTGAAGCTGCTCGCCCTGACCCACGTCTCCAACGTGCTGGGCACGGTCAATCCGGTGCGCGAGATCTGCCGCGAAGCGCGCAAGCGCGGCATCGTCAGCGTGGTCGACGGCTCGCAGGCCGCGCCGCACCGTGCACTCGACATCGCCGCGATCGGCTGCGATTTCTACGCCATCACCGGCCACAAGATGAGCGGCCCGACCGGCACCGGCGCGCTGTGGGCGCGCCGCGAGCACCTGGCCGAGATGCCGCCCTTCCTCGGCGGCGGCGAGATGATCAAGGAAGTGCGCTTCGAAGGCACCGTGTTCAACGACGCCCCGCACAAGTTCGAAGCCGGAACGCCCAACATCGCCGGCTTCATCGGCCTCGGCGCGGCGGTCGACTATCTGTCGGCGCTGGGCATGCACCACGTCGAAGCGCGCGAGCAGGCCCTGCTCGACCACGCCACCCGCGCGTTGTCCCAAGTGCCCGGCCTGCGCATCTTCGGCCAGGCTCCGGACAAGGCCGCGGTGATCAGCTTTCTGGTCGAGGGCGCGCACGCGCACGATCTGGCGACCCTGCTCGACCTGGAAGGCGTCGCGATCCGCTCCGGCCATCATTGCGCGCATCCGCTGATGCATCATTTCGGCGTGCCCGCGACCTGCCGCGCCTCGCTGGCGTACTACAACACCTTCGACGAGGTCGATGCCTTCGTCGCCGCCTTGAACAAAGTCCGCAAACTGCTCGCATGAACGACACGACCCTGAGTTTCCGTCCCGCCACCCACGCCGACACCGACGCCCTGGTCGCGCTGGTCGAGTCCGCCTACCGCGGCGACAGCAGCCGCGCCGGCTGGACCACCGAAGCCGACTACCTCGACGGCCGCCGCACCGGCGCCGACGATATCGCCGAGTGCATCGATCGCCCGCAGAGCGTGCTGCTGATCGCCGAGCGCCCGGGAGCCGACGGCGCTGCGCCGGAACTGCTGGCCTGCGCGCATGTCGCGATCGAGGACGGCGCCGGCTATTTCGGCATGTTCTCGGTGCGCCCGAACCTGCAGGGCGGCGGCATCGGCAAGATCGTCATCAACGAGGCCGAACGCATCGCGCGCGAGGACTGGAAGCTGCCGGCGATGCGCATGACCGTGATCGACATCCGCAGCGAACTGATCGCCTACTACGAGCGCCGCGGTTACCGCCGCACCGGCCAGATCAAGCCGTTCCCGTACGGCGATACGCGCTTCGGCCTGCCCAAGCGCGACGATCTGCGTTTCGAGGTTCTGGAAAAAACCTTCTAAGCGTCGGGAGCCGGGATTCGCCGAGCGAGTCCGCCGCCGATCCCGAATCCCCAATTTTCGAGAGCACGCCATGGGCGACTGGGTTTTCGTTTGCGCCACCTCGCAGCTGCTGCCGGGCGAGTCCACCGTGGCCTGGGACGGCGACACGCCG
This sequence comes from Lysobacter sp. Root76, assembly GCF_001428685.1. Classification (GTDB taxonomy): domain Bacteria; phylum Pseudomonadota; class Gammaproteobacteria; order Xanthomonadales; family Xanthomonadaceae; genus Lysobacter. The sequence goes on from NZ_LMIK01000001.1 coordinate 845,154, forward strand.
ATCCTGGTCTGCAACTACGACGGCGACTACTACGCGCTGGAGGACAAGTGCTCGCATGAGGACTTCGAACTCTCGGCTGGCAACTACGACGGCGAGGAAGCCACGGTCGAGTGCGTGCTGCACGGAGCCAAGTTCGACATCCGCGACGGTCGCCCGCTATGCGCGCCGGCCTACAGCCCGGTGACCAAGTTCCCGGTCAAGGTCGAGAACGACGGGATCTGGACCCGCGACGACCGCGCCTGATGCGTTCCCCGGGCCCCGGCACCGTCTCCCGATCGGCGGCTGCCCGCTCGCACCCTGACCTCGCTTAGCCCACGCGCGAGGCGCGCGACGGCGCGCAATCCGGCCGGCCGTGCGTCCGCGCAAGGTCGGGTTTTAGCCACGGCCGCTCGCCGAATGGCTTCGTCGCGATAGCTCTCCGACAGTCGGCAGAGCACCTCCCCAATGCGGCCCCATGCCGGACCGCGGCTCCCCGAGCTATTCCGCTCCGCTCGCTGCGATCCGCCTGTTCACTTTCCGTTGCAAATGCGAATCGATCTCATTAATATTCCCGGTTGACGCGGCCCAGGCCGCCGCACCCCTCGGTTCACGGAAATCCCCCATGTCGACCACGAAGTTCGTCGTGTCGCCGCTCGCCGGCGCACTTGCTCTCGCTCTCAGCCTTCCCGCCGCCGCTGCACCGGCGCCCGACCCCCAGGCCAAGGACCTCGACGGCGTCGAAGTCCGCGGCGTGAAGGTCCAGAAGGCCAGCTCGGGCAAGTACACCGCGCCGCTGCGCGACACGCCGCAGACGATCACCGTGATCGACCGCAGCACCATCGACGGCCAGAACCTGCTGTCGCTGCAGGACATCATGGCTACCCTGCCGGGCATCACCTTCGGCGCCGGCGAAGGCGGCGGCGGTTTCGGCGACAAGATCAACCTGCGCGGCTTCGACGCCAGCAACGACATCACCGTCGACGGCGTGCGCGACAGCGGTCTGTACAGCCGCACCGATCCGTTCAACCTGGAATCGGTCGAGGTCATCAACGGCGCCAACTCGGTGTACTCGGGCGCGGGCTCGGTCGCCGGCACCATCAATCTGGTCAGCAAGATGGCCGGCGCGACCGAGTTCAACCGCGCCAGCATCGCCGCCGGCACCGACAGCTACGCCCGCGTCACCGCCGACAGCAACTTCCTGATCGGCGACAGCAGCGCGTTCCGCATCAACGTGATGGCGCACCAGAACGACATCCCGGGACGCGACGTCGAGCGCAACGAGCGCTGGGGCATCGCGCCCTCGCTGAGCTTCGGCCTGGGCAGCAACACCACCTGGACCCTGAACTACGTCCACCAGGAAGACGACAACATCCCCGAGTACGGCGTGCCCTTCTTCAACGGCGGTCCGCTGCCGGGCATCGATCCGTCGACCTACTACGGCTACAAGAACATCGACAAGCAGGAAATCGAGTACGACTCGCTGACCTCGATCCTGGAGCACAACTTCAGCGACACCATGAAGGTGCGCAACCTGACGCGCTGGCAGCAGGTCGACCAGTTCTCGCTGGTGGACGCGGTCCAGGGCACCTGGTGCATGCCCAACGGCCTGACCCCGCTCGGCGTCGCCTGCCCGGCCGGCGTGGGTCCGGGCCGTTACCTGCCCAGCGGTCCGCGCGGTTTCGGCCGCGACACCCGCAACACCACGCTCTACACCCAGACCGACCTGACCACCGAGTTCAACACCGGCGCGGTGCAGCACACCTTGGTCGCGGGTTTCTCGGTGATGCACGAGAGCTTCGACCTCGATACCACCAGCGATTTCCGCAACGCCGACGGCACCAACCCGTACATCGCCGGCCTGCCGACGATGGACATGTTCAATCCGGACAACGTCTACCGCGGCCCGATCAACCGCACCCTGACCGGCCGCACCGAAGGCGAACTGGACAACCAGGCCCTCTACGTCTTCGACACCATCAAGTTCAGCGAGCAGTGGCTGCTGAGCCTGGGCGCGCGCTACGAGCACAACGAAGGCAAGACCAACACCGCCACCGTCGTGCTGGCGCCGACCACCGTGGGCGCGCCGCTGCCGGCGCAGCCGATCGGCACCGTCACCGGCTACGGCGTACCGGCCAAGAACACCGACGACCTGTTCTCCTACCGCGCCGGCCTGGTCTACAAGCCGGTCGAGAACGTGAGCGTGTACGCCGCCTACGGCAACTCGAAGACGCCGTCCAAGGCTTCGGTCAACGGTTCGTGCACGCTCACCAGCACCACCGGCACCGCCAACTGCACGGTCGATCCGGAAACTGCGGTCAACTACGAAATCGGCACCAAGTGGGATCTGTTCGACGGCCGTCTGGCGCTGACCGGTTCGCTGTTCCGCAACGACCGTAAGAACTACAAGGTCTCCGATCCGGGCAACCCGAGCAATCCGACCGGCACACAGCAGCTCGACGGCCGCGCGCGCGTCGACGGCGCGATGCTCGGCGTGTCCGGCCTGATCACCGATCGTTGGGCGGTCTACGCCAACTACGCCTACCTGGACAGCGAAGTGCTGCAGGGCGTGTCCGACCGCCAGGCCGGCCTGGGTCTGGACTACGCCAAGGGCGACCGCCTCCTGAACGTGCCGGAGCATTCCTTCAGCCTGTGGACCACCTACGACCTGTCGCCGAAGTGGCAGATCGGCTACGGCGCGACCTACCAGGGCAAGATCTGGCTGACCCAGCACAGCGCGACCAACCCCAACGGCGCCCTGGTCACGGCCGACAGCTACTGGACCCACCGCGCGATGGTCAATTACAAGATCAACCGCAATGCCGCCCTGCAGCTCAACGTCAGCAACCTGGCCGACGAGGAGTACTACACCCGCATCCGCAACAACGGCTGGGCGACGCCGGGCGAAACGCGCCAGGTGGTATTGAGCGCCAACTTCACGTTCTAATCCCGGACGTCATACTCTCGGACCCACCGTCCGCGCGCGCCGCCCGGGACCTCCCGGGCGGCCGCATTGAGGAAAACCATGCTGCTGCACGTGCCCAAAGTCCTCAGCGTCGAACAGGTCGCGCATTGCCGCGAACGGCTGGCGCAGGCCGGTTGGGCCGACGGCCGGATCACCGCCGGCTACCAGTCGGCCAAGGCCAAGGACAACGCGCAGCTGCCCGAGAACGATCCGGTCGCGCGCGAGCTCGGGGCGATCATCCTCGACGCCCTGGCCAAGAACCCGACCCTCTTCTCCGCGGCCTTGCCCCAGCGCGTGTTCCCGCCGCTGTTCAACCGCTATGAAGGCGGCCAGGCGTTCGGCTTCCACGTCGACAACGCGATCCGCTACGACCGCAGCCGCGGCGGCATGGACACGGTGCGCACCGATCTGTCGGCGACCTTGTTCCTGAGCGCGCCGGAGGATTACGACGGCGGCGAGCTGGTCATCGAGGACACCTACGGCAGCCACAGCATCAAGCTGCCCGCCGGCGATCTGGTGCTGTACCCCGGCACCAGCCTGCACAAGGTCACCCCGGTCACCCGCGGCGCGCGCCTGGCTTCGTTCTTCTGGATCCAGAGCCTGCTGCGCGAGGATGCGCAACGCCGGCTGATGTTCGAACTCGACGTGTCGATCCGGCGCCTGACCGCGGATGTGCCCGAGCACCCCGCGCTGGTGCAGCTGACCGGCGTCTACCACAACCTGCTGCGGCGCTGGAGCGAGCCTTGAACGCCAGCGACGCCGCGCGCGCGCGCGAATCCGCGAGCCAGGCCGGCGATCCGAACCGGCGCGCGTACTGGCTCAAGACCCTGCACCGCTGGCATTGGATCAGCGCCGCGCTGAGCCTGTTCGCGCTGCTGGTGTTCGCCGCGACCGGCATCACCCTCAACCACGCCGCGCAGATCGAAGCCGAGCCGCAGGTGGTCACGGTCAAGGACACCCTGCCCGCGAGCGCTCTGCGCAGCCTGCAGGGCGAACGTGCGACGGATGCGCCGCTGCCGGCCGGCGCGCGCGACTGGCTCACGACGCAGTTGGGCGTGAACACCGAAGGCCGCAGCGTGGAATGGTCGGACGGCGAGGTCTACGTCTCGCTGCCGCGTCCCGGCGGCGACGCCTGGCTCAGCATCGACCGCGAGAGCGGCGCCATCGAGTACGAAGTCACCCGCCGCGGCTGGATCGCCTGGTTGAACGACCTGCACAAGGGCCGCAACACCGGCGCGGTCTGGCGCTGGTTCATCGACCTGTTCGCGGTCGCCTGCCTGCTGTTCGCGCTGACCGGTCTGTGGCTGCTGCAGTTGCATGCGCGCCAGCGCGGCAAGACCTGGCCGCTGGTCGCGGCCGGCCTGGCGCTGCCGGCGCTGCTGATCGTCCTTTTCATGCATTGACCCTTTGGAGCCTGCGATGAAGTTGTTGCCCCGTACCGCACTGATCGTCGCCCTGGCGATGCCGGTGGCGGCGATCGCCGCCGACCTCGAGCTCAGCATCGAGATCCCGCGCCTGAAAGTCGCCGAGTACCACCGCCCCTACGTCGCGGCCTGGATCGAGCGCCCCGACAACAGCGTCGCCGCCGACCTCGCGGTCTGGTACGACGTCGACATGAAGAACGGCGAAGGCAGTAAATGGCTGAAGGACATCCGCCAGTGGTGGCGACGCAGCGGCCGCAGCCTGAAGATGCCGGTCGACGGCGTCAGCGGCGCGACCCGCGCGGTCGGCCAGCACAGCCTGAACTTCAAGGGCGGCAGCAAGCCGCTGGCCGGGCTGGCGCCGGGTCAGTACACCCTGGTGGTCGAAGCCGCGCGCGAAGTCGGCGGCCGCGAACTGCTCAGCATCCCGTTCCAGTGGCCGGCCAAGGGCGGCGCGCAGACCTTGTCGGCGCAAGGCAAGACCGAGCTGGGCGCGGTGCGCCTGGCGGTGAAGCCCTGATCCGCAGCGAGGCAGCGCGCGCCCGCGCCGCCGCCTCGCACCTGTTTCGCTTACGACGAACCATCACCATTTCAGGAGCTGCGCCATGAAGATCAAACTCGCCGCCGTCGCGCTCGCCGCGCTCGGCTTCGCCACCTCCGCGCAGGCGCACAAGGCCTGGCTGCAGCCGTCGCAGACCGTGTTCTCCGACAAGGGCGCCTGGCTCACGGTCGATGCGGCCGTGTCCAACGACCTGTTCTACTTCAACCACGTGCCGCTGCCGCTGGAACGCCTGCGCATCACCGCGCCGGACGGCAGTGCGGTGCAGCCGCAGAACGCGTCCACCGGCAAGCTGCGCAGCGTGTTCGACGTCGAGCTGGCGCAGGAAGGCACCTACAAGATCGCGATGGTCAACGAAGGCATGTTCGCCAGCTACAAGCTCGGCGGCGAAGCCAAGCGTTGGCGCGGCAAGGCCGAGGATTTCAGGACCGGCATCCCGGCCGGCGCCACCGAAGTCAGCGCGTCGGAAAGCCTGGGCCGGGTCGAGACCTTCGCCACGGTCGGCTCGCCGACCACCACCGTGTTCAAGACCAGCGGCAAGGGCATCGAGCTGGTCCCGGTCACTCACCCGAACGATCTGTTCGCGGGCGAGAAGGCGACGTTCCAGTTGCTGGTCGACGGCAAGCCGGCCGCGGGCCTGAAGATCGAAGTGGTGCCGGGCGCGACCCGCTACCGCGATCAGCAGAACGACATGCAGCTCACCACCGGCGCCGACGGCAAGTTCGAACTGACCTGGCCGCAGGCCGGCATGTACTGGCTGGAAACCGCCAGCGAAGACGCCAAGACCACGCTGCCGGACGCCAAGCAGCGTCGCCTGAGCTACGTCGCCGTGTTCGAAGTGCTGGCGCAGTAAGCCGCGACACGCCGTGCAACCGCCCACCATCCGCATGACATGGAGCGGCACGAGCTGGGGCGTCGCGCCCCAGCCCGCCGCAGCCCAGGCGGCCACGGCCACGACCGGCGTGCATGCGCTGGCCGGGCGCAGCATGGGCACGCAATGGTCGGTGAAGCTGGTCGCCGACGCGGCCGCGCTGCCGGAACTGGAGCGCGGCATCCAGGCCCGCCTGGACGAAGTCGTCGCCCAGATGAGCCCCTGGGAAGCCGACTCCGAGATCAGCCGCTACAACCGCGCCGAGGCCGGCACGGTGCAGGCGCTCCCCGACGGCTTCTACGCGGTGCTGGACGCGGCGCTGAAACTCGCCGCCGACAGTGGCGGCGCCTACGACCCCACGATCGGGCCGCTGGTCAATCTGTGGGGCTTCGGCCCCGACGGCGCGCGCGCTGCGGCCCCGTCGGACGCAGCCATCGCGCAGGCGCAGTCGCGCGTGGGCTGGCAACGGGTGGGCTTCGATCCGCTCGCGCGTACCGCGACCCAGAGCGGCGGCCTCTATCTGGATTTTTCCTCGATCGCCAAGGGTTACGGTGTGGACCGCGTGGCCGAGTGGCTGGGCGAACGCGGTGTCGCTGCATTCCTGGTCGAAGTCGGCGGCGAACTTTACGGACGCGGCCGCAAACCCGACGGCAGCGCCTGGCGGATCGCGGTCGAACGCCCCGCGGGCGATGCGCGCGACGACGACGGCGCCGCGGTGCTGGCGCTGGACGGTTATGCGATCGCGACCTCGGGCGACTACCGGCGTTACTTCGATCACGACGGCCGGCGTTATTCGCATACCGTCGATCCGCGCAGCGGTCGCCCGGTGACGCACGCGCTGGCTTCGGTCAGCGTCTTGCACCCGCAATGCATGCAGGCCGACGGGCTGGCCACCGTGCTGGCCGTGCTCGGGCCGCAGGCCGGCATGGCCTACGCCAACCGCCGCCAGCTCGCGGCGATGTTCGTGCTGCACGACGGCGACGGCTTCCTGACCCGGATGACGCCGGCCTTCATCGCGCGCCAGCGCGCGGCCTGAGCACGCGAGCACCGTCGCAGATGCAAGCGTCCGAATCCTCCTCCGCCATGCGGCGCATCGACGCCGGCACCGTCGGCAACGCAGTGGTGCTGCTCGCGCTGATCGCGCTCGCCTACCTGCTGCTGCATTGGCAGGCCGAACCGGTGCGCTGGCTCGCGCCGGGACGCGACCGTCTGCTGTGGGCGACGGGACTGGCGACGGCCTACGCCGGCTTCGTCGGCGGCGTCGCCTGGGTGCGCGCACGCCGCAGACGCGCGCAGGCGCTGCCGCGCGTGGCCGCCGACGGCGCCAACCAATGGCTGGTCGCGTTCGCCAGCCAGACCGGGCACGCCGAATTCCTGGCGCGCCGCAGCTGGCAGACCCTGGCCGACAGCGGCGTCGGCGCCGACCTCCTCATGCTGGGCGCGCTGGACGCAAACGCGCTCGCGCGCTACCGCCAAGTCCTGTTCGTGGTCAGCACCACCGGCGAGGGCGACGCGCCGGACTCGGCTGCGCGTTTCGTGCGCGTCGTGCTGGGCGCCTCGGCCGCCCTGCCCGGCCTGCGCTATGGCGTGCTGGCATTGGGCGACCGCCAGTACGAACAGTTCTGCAGCTTCGGCCACCGCCTCGATCATTGGCTGCGCCATGCCGGCGCCGAATCGATGTTCGACCTGGTCGAAGTCGACGACGGCGACGCCGGCGCGCTGCGCCATTGGCAGCACCACCTGGGCCTGCTCGCCGGGCATACCGAACTGCCCGACTGGAGCTCGCCCTCGTACCGGCCGTGGCGGCTGAGCGAGCGCGTGCACCTCAACGCGGGCAGCGCCGGCGGCCCCGCGTTCCATGTCGCGCTCACACCGGAAGACGCGGCCGATCCGCAGTGGTTGGCCGGCGACATCGCCGAGATCGGCCCACGCAACGGCGAGGCGGACGTGGCGGCATGGTTGCTCGCGGCGAACCAGGACGGCGCGGCCGCGGTCGGCATCGGCAATGAAACCGACACGCTCGCCGCGCTGCTGCGGCGCTCGCGCCTGCCCGATCCGGCGACGATGCGCGCATCGTCGCCGCAGGCCATCGTCGCGGCGCTGCAGCCGCTACCGCATCGCGAGTATTCGATCGCATCGCTGCCGGCCGACGGCAGTCTGCAATTGCTGGTGCGGCAGATGCGTCAGCCCGATGGACGCCTGGGCAGCGGCAGCGGCTGGCTGAGCGCGCACGCCGGCTACGGCGAACGCATCGACCTGCGCATCCGCCGCAACCCGTCCTTCCATGCGCCCGCCGACGCCCGGCCGATGATCCTGATCGGCAATGGCACCGGCATCGCCGGCCTGCGCGCATTGCTCAAGACCCGCGCCGCCGCCGGTCATACGCGCAACTGGTTGCTGTTCGGCGAGCGCAGCGCGGCCCACGATTTCCACTACCGCGACGAGCTCGAGGGCTGGCTGCGCGAAGGCCGCATCGAGCGCATCGACCTGGCGTTCTCGCGCGACAGCGCCGAGCGCGTGTACGTGCAGCAGCGCCTGCGCGAGCAGAGCGCACGCCTGCGCGAATGGCTGGACGCCGGCGCGGCGGTCTACGTCTGCGGCAGCCTGGAAGGCATGGCGCCGGGGGTCGATGCGGTGCTGCGCGAAACCGTGGGCCTGGAAATGCTGGAAGCGATGGCGTTGGACGGGCGTTACCGGCGCGACGTGTACTGAGCGAGCACTTTGCGCGGGCTGTGGGACCGGTTGAAGATGCCCGCAACAGGCTAACGTCGACTTCCATCTCCGCTGGCGGGAGAAAGCGCCCGAAGCGCGGATCCCAAAGAGTGGATGAGAGCGGCACGATTCCGGTGAGTCCGCACGCGTGCGACGTGCGCTCACCCACACCCGCAGCCGCGAGCGGGAGCAGGCCTAAGCGGGCCTAAGCGGGCAAGGGATTCAAGCCGGAGAGAGGCCCCGCCTGTTCGGCGACCGCAGCCACCCGCACCAGCAACACCTCGCCACCGCCTTCCAGCACCGCGCGCAGGCGTTCCCCGCCCGCAGCCAGCACCGCGGTGTCGCCCGCCGCCAGCGGCGGCAGACCGGTGTCGTCGGCGAAACGCGCATGGCCGGCCATCAGGTGCACGGCCCAGGTCTGGCCGGGCTCGGCGAAGATCACCATCGGCCCGACCAACGGCCGGTGCCAGAGCTGCGCCTGCACGCGCTCGCGCCGCCACATCAGGTTGAAGTCGTGGGTGGTGCCATCGACCAGTTCGCCGTGCACGCCGCGTTCGCCGGCGAAGCGCAGCTTGTCGTGCGGCGGATGCAGCTCGTGCAGTTCGCCGTCGTCGAAGCGCAGGCGCAGGCCGTTGCCGCTGAGCAGCACCAGTTCGCGCTCGATCCCGGGAAACGCGGAGAACGCGGCATCCTGCTCGATCTCGGCGATCGACAGCCGCCAGTCCCAGTCGTCGCCGGCCGCGGGCCGCGCGGCGGCGTCCAGGCGCAGGATCTCGCGGGTCCAGCCGAGCTGGTTGCGCCAACGCTCGCGCCGGTACTCGTTGGCGGGGATCACCCAGGAACGGCTGCCGCCGTCCGCTTCGTTGCTCTGTGCCATGGCGCTTCGTCTGCCGGGATGGCCAGAGTCTAACCAGCGATGGCCACGCGCAGCAGGCCGGAGCGCGGGGCCTGGCGGGGCAGGCCTTTGTCTATGCCCAAAAAAAGCGCCGCCGCCCGCGGATCCTTCCGCGAACGGGCGGCTCACATCCTTGTCCAGGGTCTCCCCCTGCATTCGTCGGGCGTCCCTGCCCGTGCGTTGCCGGTCCGCGCATCCATGCGGGGCCGACGGTCCGTCAGCGGCGGCTGGCCGCGCGCTGGGCGTTGCCGCCACCGGCGGCGGCAGGCGCGGCCGGCTTGGGAGCGGGGCCGGCGCCGCCGACCACGATGCGGTCGCGGTTCTTCTCGACGGTCTTCAGGCCGATGCCCTTGACCTCGGCCAGCTGTTCCGGACTGCGGAAGGCGCCGTTGGCCTTGCGGTAGGCGACGATGGCCTCGGCCTTGGAGGCGCCGACGTTCAGCAGGACGCGGTCCAGAGTGGCGGCGTCGGCGCTATTGATGTTCACCTGTTCGGCGGCATAGGCGCTGCCGGCGAGCAGCAGGGACAGGACCAGCGAGCGGGCGGCGATTGCGAAAGATTTCATATTGTTCAGCTCCTTGAGGTGGGATTCCGTTCCGGTGCCGGCGGGGCTTTCCGTAGGTGTCCGCCGGTGGAAACAGTCTCCGCAACTCGACGGGGCCAGCGTATCGCCGCACCGGCCGCGAAAAAGCCAGTGAAAGCCGCACCGCAGGGTAGGAAAAGTCCTACACGGCGCGGAGGCGTAAACTTGCCGGTCTAATCCCCAGCTCGAGGCTATCCATGGACGCCAGCAAGGTCGACCGCTACGTCAGCGAAAAATGGGACGACGAAATCGTCCCGCAACTGGTTGAATACATTCGTATTCCCAACAAATCGCCGATGTTCGATGCGGACTGGGTCAAGCACGGCTACATGGACGACGCGGTCAAGCTGATGGAGTCCTGGGCGCGCGCCCAGACCATCCCGGGCATGCAGATCGAGGTGGTGCGCCTGGAAGGCCGCACGCCGCTGATCTTCATCGACATCCCGGCCTCCCAGGGCGGCAGCAACGAGGATTGCGTGCTGCTGTACGGCCACCTCGACAAGCAGCCGGAAATGACCGGCTGGGACGCCGACCTCGGCCCCTGGAACCCGGTCATCAAGGGCGACCGCCTGTACGGCCGCGGCGGCGCCGACGACGGCTATGCGATCTTCGGTTCGCTGGCCGCGATCATGGCCCTGCAGGAACAGCAGCTGCCGCACGCGCGCTGCGTGATCCTGATCGAGGCTTGCGAGGAATCCGGCAGCTACGACCTGCCGGCCTATGTCGATCACCTCGCCGACCGTATCGGCAAGCCCTCCTTGGTGGTGTGCCTGGATTCGGGCTGCGGCAACTACGAGCAGCTGTGGTGCACGACCTCGCTGCGCGGCCTGGCCGGCGGCAACTTCACGGTCAAGGTGCTCAGCGAAGGTGTGCACTCCGGCGACGCGTCCGGCATCGTGCCGTCGAGCTTCCGTCTGCTGCGCCAGCTGCTGTCGCGCCTGGAAGACGAGACCAGCGGCAAGATCCTGGTCGAAGGCCTGTACGTGGACGTGCCCGAGGAACGCCTGGAGCAGGCGCGCCAGGCTGCCAAGGTGCTGGGCAACGCGGTCTACGACAAGTTCCCGTTCCTGCCCGGCATGAAGCCGATGGCCAGTGAGCTGTCGGAACTGGTGCTCAACCGCACCTGGCGCCCGGCGCTGTCGGTCACCGGCGTGGACGGCATGCCGCCGCTGTCGTCGGCCGGCAACGTGCTGCGCCCGCACACCTCGGTCAAGCTCAGCCTGCGCCTGCCGCCGACCCTGGACGGCAAGCGCGCCGGCGAGCTGCTCAAGGAAGTGCTGGAACGCGACCCGCCGTACGGCGCGCAGGTGACGATGGAGCTGGAGAAGGCCTCGACCGGCTGGAACGCGCCGGCGCAATCGGGCTGGCTGACGCGCGCCATCGACGCCTCCAGCCGCGAGTTCTTCGGCCAGCCGGCGATGTACATGGGCGAAGGCGGCACGATTCCGTTCATGGGCATGCTCGGCGAGAAGTTCCCGGGCGCGCAGTTCATGATCACCGGCGTGCTCGGCCCGCATTCCAATGCGCACGGCCCGAACGAGTTCCTGCACATCCCGATGGGCAAGCGCGTGACCGCCTGCGTCGCGCGCGTGGTCGCCGAGCACCATGCGGCCAGCCAGCGCGGCGAAACCAGCGGCGTGGCCGCGGTGGCCGGCGGCGAGCAGCACGGCGATCACGGCTGCTGCTGATCGCGACAGCGCCGATCCGGAGACCACCGATCGGCGCGATGCGCCGTGCCGGAGCCGACAGGTCCGGCGCGGTCGGATGAAGCGGTGCACGGTATGCGTCGGCTTGCGATGGATCGCGGCGCACCGGGGTCACTGCACGGGCCCGCCGCTGCGGTCGTGGAGCGAGACGACGCGGCCGGCGTTGGCGGCATCAGGTTGGTGCCGATGAACGGCCGATCGCCAGGCAGCTCGCCGGCGACAGGCACGCTTGTAGTGCCCGCACGGAGATCGCGCCCCCGAAGCGCCGCGCCGCGACACCGCGCTCACCCTCCTGACTGCTAGGATCGCCTGGCATCACCACGACCCTGAGGAGGGGAAGGCTATGGGCGGTATCGTTTATACGATCATCATCGGTGCGGTCATTGGTGTGCTGGCTCGTTTCTTCAAACCGGGCGCCGACCCGATGGGTTGGATCCTGACCATCCTGCTCGGCATCGCCGGCGCCTACATCGGCAGCCTGCTCTATGGCGGCGCCGGACTGATCGGCTTCATCGTCTCGATCATCTGCGCGATCGTGTTGCTGTTCCTCTACGAGATCATCCGCAGCAAGACCGCGAAACGCTGACGGCGGTTCGCGCGGCGATACGGGCGCCCCGGCTTTGGTCGGGGCGTTTGCGTTTTTGGGGGGAGTTATCGCGCTGCTGCAGCGCCCCCTTCTCCCGCTAGCGGCGCCCGAAGGGTGTGCAAGGCTGAGAAGCTGCCCGGAGGGCGGATGAGGGTGGTGGGGCGAGGTTGATCTGCGCACTTGCGGCGCTGCCCTCACCCCAACCCCTCTCCCGCAAGCGGGAGAGGGGCTCAGGTGCGCAATCGTTCGAGAGGGAGCACGCGATTGCAGAGTCGGCGGTGAGCGAGGCTCGGGCTCGCGGAGCCATGCGCCGCCCGCTCACCCCAGCAACCGATCAATCACCCGCTGCGCCAATGCCTCGGCATCCTGCTCCACCGTGCTCAGCACCAGCTCCGGCGACTCCGGCGCTTCGTAAGCCGAATCGATGCCGGTGAAATTGGGAATCTGCCCGGCGCGGGCCTTGGCGTACAGGCCCTTGACGTCGCGTTGCTCGGCCACCGCCAACGGCGTGTCGACGTAGACCTCGACGAACTCGTCCGGACCGAACAGTTCGCGCGCCATGCGCCGCTCGGCGCGGAACGGCGAGATGAAGCTGACCAGCACGATCAGGCCGGCGTCGGTCATCAAGCGCGCGACTTCGGCGACGCGGCGGATGTTTTCGACCCGGTCCTCGTCGGTGAAGCCCAGATCCTTGTTGAGGCCGTGGCGGACGTTGTCGCCGTCGAGGATGTAGGTGTGGTGGCCGAGCGCGTGCAGACGCTTCTCGACCAGGTTGGCGATGGTCGACTTGCCCGAGCCCGACAGGCCGGTGAACCACACGCAGCGCGGCGTCTGCGCCTTGCTGCGCGCGCGTGCGGCCTTGTCGACGTCGACGTGCTGCCAATGGATATTGCCGGCGCGACGCAATGCGAAATCGAGGGTACCAGCGGCGACGGTGGCGTTGTCTTCGCGATCGATCAGGATGAAGCCGCCGAGCGCGCGGTTGTCGCCGTAGGCCTCGAACGCGACCGGCTGGTCGAGGTTGAGGTTGCAGTAGGCGACCTCATTGAGTTCCAGATGCTTGGCGGCGAGCTGCGCCTGGGTGTTGACGTCGATCTTGTGCTTGATCTCGGTGACCGTGGCGCTGACCGTGCGCGTGCCGATCTTCAGCCAGTACGGCCGCCCGGGCAGCAGCGGGCTCTCGCCCATCCACAGCAGGTGCGCGGCGAACTGGTCGGCGACCTGGGCCGGCGCGGCCGCCGAGGCGATCACGTCGCCGCGGCTGATGTCGAGTTCGTCGTCCAGGGTCAGGGTGATCGCCTGGCCGACGCCGGCCACGGCGAGGTCGCCGTCGGCGGCGACGATGCGCGCGACCCTGGAGCGCCGGCCCGAGGGCAGCACCGCGATCTCGTCGCCGGGCCGCACTTCGCCCGCGGCGACGGTGCCGGCGAAGCCGCGGAAGTTCTGGTTCGGCCGGTTGACCCACTGCACCGGCAGGCGGAAACCGATGTCGGCTTCGTCGCGGCCGACGTCGACGGTTTCCAGGTGCTCGAGCACGCTGATCCCGCGGTACCAGGGCATGGCTTGCGAGCGCTGCAGCAGGTTGTCGCCGCGCAGCGCCGACAGCGGAATCGCGGTCACCTGGGTGATGCCGCGCTGGGCCGCGAGTTCGCGGTACTCGCCGGCGATGGTTTCGAACACGCCCTGGTCGTAGCCGACCAGATCCATCTTGTTGACCGCGAGCAGGACGTGGCGGATACCGAGCAGGGCCGCGATATAGGTGTGGCGACGGGTCTGGGTGAGCAGGCCCTTGCGCGCATCGACCAGGACCACGGCCAGGTCGGCGGTGGAGGCGCCGGTGGCCATGTTGCGGGTGTACTGCTCGTGGCCCGGGCAGTCGGCGACGATGAACTTGCGCCGCTCGGTGCCGAAGTAACGGTAGGCGACGTCGATGGTGATGCCCTGCTCGCGCTCGGCGGCCAGGCCGTCGACCAGCAGCGCGTAGTCGATCTCGCCGTTCTGAGTGCCGTGACGACGGCTGTCGGCGCTGAGCGCGGCGAGCTGGTCGTCGAACAGCAGGCGGGTGTCGTGCAGCAGGCGTCCGATCAGGGTGCTCTTGCCGTCGTCGACGCTGCCGCAGGTGATGAAGCGCAGCAGGCCCTTGGATTCGTGCAGATGCAGGTAGGCGGCGATGTCTTCGGCGGCGGCCATCAGAAATAGCCCTCCTGCTTCTTCTTCTCCATCGACGCGGAGGGATCGTGGTCGATCACCCGGCCCTGGCGCTCGGAGGTGGTCGCGACCAGCATCTCGGCGATGATCTTCTCCAGGTTGTCGGCCTCGGATTCGATGGCGCCGGTCAGCGGATAGCAGCCCAGCGTGCGGAAGCGCACCCGGCGCAGTTGCGGGCGTTCACCCGGCTCGAGCGGCAGGCGTTCGTCGTCGACCAGGATCAGCGCGCCGTCGCGTTCGACCACCGGACGCTCGGCGGCGAAGTACAGCGACGGCACCGGGATGCTCTCGCGGTAGATGTAGAGCCAGACGTCGAGTTCGGTCCAGTTCGAGATCGGGAACACGCGCACGCTCTCGCCGCTGCGGATGCGGGTGTTGTAGAGGTTCCACAGTTCCGGGCGCTGGTTCTTCGGGTCCCAACGGTGCTGTTCGTTGCGGAACGAAAAGATCCGCTCCTTGGCGCGCGACTTCTCCTCGTCGCGGCGGGCGCCGCCGATCGCGGCGTCGTGGCGCGCCGCGTCCAGGGCTTGCTTCAGGCCCTGGGTTTTCATCACGTCGGTGTGGACGTTGGCGCCGTGGCTGATCGGGCCGATGCCGCGGGCCAGGCCGTCGGGATTGGTGTGCACGCGCAGATCGACGCCGGTTTCGGCGGCGCGGCGGTCGCGGAAGGCGATCATCTCGCGGAACTTCCAGCCGGTGTCCACGTGCAGCAGCGGGATCGGCGGGCGCGCCGGGTAGAAGGCCTTGAGCAGCAGGTGCAGCAGCACCGAGCTGTCCTTGCCGACCGAATACAGCATCACCGGGTTGCGGAACTCGGCCGCTACCTCTCGAAGAATGTGGATGCTCTCGGCTTCCAGGCGGTCGAGATGGCTCAGATCCAAGGTCGGGCTCGTGGCTGTGGGACGTGCGAAGTCGCCGCGCCGGGGCCCGGCGCGACCGGGACTATCTGACCACAGAAGGGAATCGGGAGACATGCCAGAGGACGACGTACCAGCGAACGGGCTGCCATTAGGCGGTCGCGCCCCCCTGGGCCGGAAATGAGCGCAGGGCATGAACGCATAACCGAGCATCCTTTCCGCGCGCGCCGCCCGGGTCCTAGCCTGCAGGCTCCGAACCTTGCCGTTCCCTGCCCCGAGCCCGCCCCCGCCATGCCCGCGCCCGCGTCCGCGCTACTCGCCAACCCAGCCTCCCCGCTGACCGAGGACCGGCAGTCTGCGCTGCTGCGCCTGACCGACGGCCTCGACCGCGACGGCCTGTGGTGGTTGTCCGGCTACGCCGCCGGCCTGGCCGCGCGCACTGCCGGCGGCGCTCCGGCGCCGTCCCCGCTCGCGCCCGAGGCCCGCACCGGCGAGCGCCTGACCGTGGTCTACGGCAGCCAGACCGGCAATGCCAAGCGCCTGGCCGAACAGCTCGCGGCCCAAGCCGAACAGGCCGGCCTGTCGGTGCGCCTGCTGCGCGCCGACGCCTACCCGACCCGCGAACTCAAGAACGAGCGCCACCTCTACCTGGTCGTCAGCACCCAGGGCGACGGCGATCCCTCCGACGACGCACGCGGCCTGGTCGAGTTCATCGCCGGCAGGCGCGCCCCCGAGCTCAAGCAACTGCATTACGCGGTGCTCGGCCTGGGCGACTCCAGCTATCCGCAGTTCTGCGCGATCGGGCTCAAGCTCGACGCGCGCCTGGCCGAACTGGGCGCGACCCGGCTGCTGGCCCGCGCCGATGCCGACCTCGACATCGAAACCGTCGCCACGCCCTGGGTGCAGAGCGCTCTGGCCGCGGCCAAGGAAGCGCTGAAGCCGAGCGCGCCGCGCGCCACGGTGACGCCGTTGCGCCCGCTGGCGGCCACGCCGGTCTACAGCCGCGAGGCGCCGTACGCGGCCGAGCTGCTGGTCAACCAGCGTCTGACCGTGGGCGGCAGCGACAAGGACGTGCGCCACATCGAGCTGTCGCTGGAAGGCTCCGGCCTCAGCTACGCGCCCGGCGATGCGCTCGGCCTGTGGCCGCGCAATCCGCCGGCGCTGGTCGAAGCGGTGCTGCGCAGCCTCGAGCTGGACGGCGACGGCGAGGTCGAACACGGCGGCCAGCGCCTGCCGCTGCGCCGGTGGCTGGGCGAGAAGCGCGAACTGACCAAGCTGGCGCGGCCCTTCGTCGCCAGTCACGCCGCCCATGCGCGCAGCGACGAACTCAACCGCCTGCTGGCGCCGGACAACGCCGCCGCATTCACCCGCCTGCTCGCCGACAGTCAGGTCATCGACCTGCTGCAGCGCTACGAAGGCCATTGGTCCGGCGAGGAACTGGTCGCCGCGCTGCGTCCACTGACGCCGCGCCTGTACTCGATCGCGTCCAGCCAGAAGCTGGTCGGCGACGAAGTCCACCTGACCGTCGCCCATGTCGAATACGCCAGAGCCGGCGGCACTCGCTGGGGCGCCGCCTCGCACCTGCTCGCTCGCAGCGAAGAAGGCGCGCGCCTGCCGGTTTTCGTCGAACACAACGAACGCTTCCGCCTGCCCCGCGACGGCGCTCGCGACGTGATCATGATCGGCCCCGGGACCGGCGTCGCGCCGTTCCGCGGCTTCGTCCAGGAACGCGCCGCCGACGGCGCCGACGGCCGCAACTGGCTGCTGTTCGGCAATCCGCATTTCCGCAGCGACTTCCTCTATCAGACCGAATGGCAGGCGGCGCTCAAGTCCGGCCAGCTGCATCGCCTGGACCTGGCGTTCTCGCGCGACCAGGCCCACAAGATCTACGTCCAGGACCGGCTTCGCCAGGCCGGCCGCGATCTCTACGACTGGCTCGAAGGCGGCGCCCACCTGTACGTCTGCGGCGATGCCACGCGCATGGCCCGCGACGTGCACGCCGCGCTGCTGGCGGTCATCGCCGAACACGGCGGCAAGAGCGCCGAAGACGCCGAAGACTACCTCAACACCTTGCAGCAACAGGGCCGCTACGCCCGGGACGTGTACTGATATGGCCGCGCATTCGGTCGAAGACATCAAGCGCGGAAGCTTGCGACTGCGCGGCAGCCTGCTCGACAGCCTGGCCGACCCGGTCACGGGCAGCCTGCGCGAGGACGACCAGACCCTGATCAAGTACCACGGCAGCTACCAGCAGGACGACCGCGACATCCGCGAGGAACGCCGCCTGGCCAAGCTGGAACCGGCCTACAGTTTCATGATCCGTACCCGCACCCCGGGCGGCGTGGTCAGCCCGGCGCAGTGGCTGAAGCTGGACGCCATCGCGACCACCTACGCCGAACGCGGCCTGCGCATCACTACGCGCCAGGCGTTCCAGTTCCACGGCGTGATCAAGACCGAACTCAAGCTGACCATGCAGGCGATCAACGCCACGCTGATCGACACCCTGGCTGCGTGCGGCGACGTCAACCGCAACGTCGCGGTCGCCGCCAATCCGCAGCGCTCGCAGGCGCACGCGGCGGTGTACGCGCAGGCCGCCGCGTTGTCCGAACACCTGCTGCCCAACACCCGCGCCTACTACGAGATCTGGCTGGACGAGGAGCGCGTCGCCGGCAGCGGCGGCGAGGAAGAGCCGATCTACGGCAACGCCTACCTGCCGCGCAAGTTCAAGATCGGCTTCGCGATACCGCCTTACAACGACGTCGACGTGTTCGCCCAGGACCTGGGCTACATCGCGGTGCTCGACGAGGCCGGCGAACTGCTCGGCTACAACGTCAGCGTCGGCGGCGGCATGGGCGCGACCCACGGCGATCCGGAGACCTATCCGCGCCTGGGCAACGTAATCGGCTTCGTCACGCCCGACCAGGTCGTCGCGGTCGGCGTAGCGGTGGTCACCGCCCAGCGCGATCACGGCAACCGCGCGGTGCGCAAGCGCGCGCGCCTCAAGTACACCATCGACGACCATGGGCTGGACTGGTTCCAGGCCGAAGTCGAACGCCGCGCCGGGTTCCCTCTCTCCCCGGCGCGGCCGTTCGCCTTCATCCACAACGGCGACCGCTTCGGCTGGGTCGAGGGCGAAGACGGGCGCGCGCACCTGACCCTGCGCATCCCCGCCGGCCGCATCGTCGACGGCGAATCGGCCGACGGCAGCCAGGTGCGCCACCTCAGCGGCCTGCGCGAACTCGCGCAATTGCTGAGCGGACACGACGACGGCGCGACCGCGGAATTCCGCATGACGCCCAACCAGAACCTGACCGTGGCCGGGGTCGCGCCCAGCCTGCGCGAGCGCGTCGACGCGCTGATCGCGCAGTACGCGCTCGACGGCTATCGCGAGGCCAGCTCCTTGCGTCGCAACGCCCTGGCCTGCGTCGCCCTGCCGACCTGCGGCCTGGCCATGGCCGAGGCCGAGCGTTACCTGCCGGAACTGATCGGCAAGGTCGAAGGTCTGTTGCACGACCATGGCATCGGCGATGCGCCGATCCACCTGCGCATCAGCGGCTGCCCGAACGGTTGCTCACGTCCCTACCTGGGCGAGATCGCCCTGGTCGGCAAGGCGCCCGGCCGCTACAACCTGATGCTGGGCGCCGAT
The DNA here is from genome assembly GCF_001428685.1 of Lysobacter sp. Root76. Lineage (GTDB taxonomy): Bacteria > Pseudomonadota > Gammaproteobacteria > Xanthomonadales > Xanthomonadaceae > Lysobacter. Next base: position 864,139 of record NZ_LMIK01000001.1, read on the forward strand.
CACCGCGGCCAGCGCCTCAACACCCTGTACCGCGAGAACATCGCCGAGCCGGAAATCCTGGCCGCGCTCGATCCGCTGTTCGCCGGCTACGCCGCGCAACGCCAGCCCGACGAAGGCTTCGGCGACTACCTGCTGCGCAGCGAAACCGTCGCGATTCCGCCCCACGCCATCCGACCGGGCATCCCCGTCACGGTCGTCGCCACCGAGGTCCGTGCATGAGCCCTCCCGATCCGATCACCGCCGCCGAATCGCCGCGCGCGCTGGCCGATCTCAACCGTTGGCTGGAACGCCTGAGCGCGCAGGACCGCGTGGCCTGGGCGCTGGAGAACACCGCCGGCGAGCATGCGCTCTCGTCCAGCTTCGGTGCGCAAGCCGCGGTATCACTGCACATGGTCACCCGGCAGGCGCCGAAGATTCCGGTGATCCTGGTCGACACCGGCTATCTGTTTCCGGAGACCTATCGCTTCGTCGATGAGATGAGCCAGCGTCTGGACCTCAACCTCAAGGTCTACCGTCCGCAGATCGGCGTCGCCTGGATGGAAGCGCGCATGGGCCGGATCTGGGAACAGGGCGTGGACGGGATCGAGCGCTACAACCGCCTGCGCAAGGTCGAACCGATGCAGCGCGCCTTGAACGAACTCGGCGTGCGCACCTGGATCGCCGGCCTGCGCCGCAGCCAGTCCAGCACCCGCGCCAACCTCGACATCGTGAGCCTGCGCGACGGCCGCTGGAAACTGCATCCGCTGGCCGACTGGACCGATCGCGACGTCTGGCATTACCTGCAGACGCACGACCTGCCCTACCACCCGCTCTGGCACGACGGCTACGTGTCGATCGGCGACGTCCACACCACCCGCAAGCTGGAAGCCGGCATGCGCGAGGAGGACACGCGCTTCTTCGGGCTCAAGCGCGAGTGCGGCCTGCACTTCGACGATGAAGGGACGGCGGAGCAGGCGGCTTAGGGCGCGCGGGTTTCAAGAGCCCCCTTCCTGCCCTAGCAAAGCCGCGCAATCCCGCAGCGCCATCTCGCGCAGCACGCGCGCCAGTTCCGGCGCCCCCAGCACCAGATCGCCGGCCAGCCATGCGCTGATCGTGCCGAACATCGCCTCGGCCACGTAAACCGCCGCCGCGCGACGGCGTGGTGCCGGCGCCGACGGATGCAGGCGCGCCAGCTGCCGCTCGATCAGTATCGCCAGCACTCGCGCCATCGCACGCCGCGACGACTCGCGCTGGTACGCGCGCGCGTTGGCGCGATTGCCCCAGAAGTGCTGCAAGGTCGCCAGCACCCGGGCCGGATCCGCGTCGGCATCGACCGCCACGGCCAGGCCCTCGAACGGGTAACGCACGGTATCCAGCAGCAGGTCTTCCTTGCCCCGATAGTGCTCGTACAGGGTCGAGCGGCCGACGCCGGCGCGCGCGGCGATGTCGGCCACCGAAATCTCGTCGTAGCCATGCGCGAAGAACAGCGCGACGAAGGCCTGGCGCAGGGCGGCGAGCGTGCGCTCGACGCGCGGGTCGTCGGGGGCGGCGCTCATGCGCTTTCCGGACAATCGCGCGGATGCGTCCGGAAACGCCCGCGACCGCGTCCGCCGCACCAGCGACCAAGGCTAGGCTGCGCAGCAACGCAGACCGGAACCCCGACGCCGATGAATTTCCCTACCGACATGCACGCCCCCGTCCGCATCCCGTCCAGCGATCGAGCGATCGGCTCGATCATCGGCATCGCCACCGTGTTGGCGATCCTGATGATGGCACACCACCCGACCGTGTCCGCCCACGGCATGCCCGAGGTGGTCGCCGAGATCGCACGTAAAGCCGCGCTCGACCGTTACGTCCACGGCGGCCTGATCGCCTTGCTGGCGGCGTTGCTGTTCGGCTTCGGCGAATACTCGGCGCGCGCCGGCATGGATCGGCCGCTGGTGCGCGCCGCCTTGCTGGCCTACGCCATCGGCGTGGCCGCCAGCATCGGCGCGGCGCTGATCAACGGCATCGTCGCCCCCGAACTGAGCCTGCGCTATGTCGGCGCCGACGCTGCCGCATTGGAGCAACTGCGCCACCTGCTGCGCCTGTGTTGGCGCGGCAACCAGGCCTTGGCCGGCCTGGGCGAGATCGGACGCGGGCTGGGCGTGGTGCTGTGGTCGTGCGCCTTGCTGCACTTGCGCCGCAATCGCGTGCTAGCAGCGTTCGGCCTGTTGGCCGGCGGTGTGCCGGCGCTGGCGATCGCAGCGGGCGCACTGCGCCTGGACTTGCACGGCGCGATCCTGGCCCTGTCGGCGCCGGCGGCGTGGAATCTCGCGCTGGCGGTGCAATTGCTGCGCGGCAAGGCCTGAGCCGAACGCTACGCTCAGGCAGCGGTCGTGCGCATCAGTTCTTCCCAGCTCGGCGCGAGCGGCCACTGCGCTTCCAGGTTGCCCTCGAGCACCCGGCGCAGGTCGCGACGGTCGATGTGCGGGGCCAGGCCGTGCAGCAGTTCCAGCGCGTAGTCGCGCAGCACGCGCGCACGCGGGATCACCGCCCAGGTCACGCATTCGGGCAGCGCGTCGGGCGCGGTCAGCGCCTTGAGGTCCTCGTCGCGGCCGGTCACGGCCATTTCGGCGAGCACGCCGACGCCGAGGCCGGCGCGCACGTAGGTCTTGATCAGGTCGGCATCGCGCGCGGTCATCGCCAGCTGCGGCTCGAAACCGCCAGCCGCGAAGGCGCGCCGCAGCGAGGACTCCGGACGGGTCGAGGATTCGTAGCTGATCAGCGGATGCGCGGCCAGTTCGGCCAGGGCCGGAGCGCGCTTGAGCGACGCCAGCGCATGCGTGCGCGGCACCAGCACCACCCGCCGCCAACGGAACAGCGGCACCGCCAGGCCGCCCTCGGGCGCGGCGCCGGCGGTGCTGATCACCGCCAGATCGGCGTTGCCGTGCGACAGATGCTCCAGGACTTCGCCGTCGGCGGTCGCCTGCAGATGCACGCTGACCTCCGGGAAGCCGCGCTTCACGTTCGCGATCACCGGCGGCAGCACATAGCGGGCCTGGGTGTGGGTGGTCGCCAGGACCAGGCGGCCGGCGTGCTGGCCGCGTTCGTTGGCGGCGTAGGCGCGGATGTTGCCGGCCTCGTCGAGGATGCGGCGCGCATGCGCGAGCACGCGTTCACCGGCCGGGGCGATCGCTTCCAGGCTGCGGCCCTTGCGCACGAACAGCTGGAAGCCCAGCTCGTCCTCCAGCTGCTTGAGCTGCTTGGACAGACCGGGCTGGGTCGCGTGCACGCGCTCGGCGGCCAGGGTGATGTTGAGGCCGGAGTCGGCGATCGCGACGAGGTAGCGGAGTTGGGTCAGGGTCATAACGGCGGTATCCGAAGCAGGGAGATCACGGGACGACGGCAGGCGGCGGCGCGGCGGCAACACCCGGGCATCCGGCAGGACCTCGCGTTCACGTTTATCTCTCTATTCGGATGAAAGGATTTATAGCCTAAGCCGCCCCATGGCTCCTGTCCAGTAGTGTCCGCCCGCCGGGGGCGCGGCGCTCATGCCGTTAGGGCATGGGCACAGGCGGGGGCGTCATTTCCCCCGCCGGGCCGGGATTTGTAGGTTCGATCCATCGTCCCCGGCCTGTCGCGCCCTGACCCAGCCCATGAGCACCCGTCTTTTTCCCTTGTTCGCCGCCCTGCGCGGCCGCGCCGTTCTCGTGGTGGGCGGCGGCGCGGTCGCGCAGCGCAAGGCCGAGGCCTTGCTGGAGGCCGGCGCGCAGGTGCGGGTCGGCGCGCCCGCGCTGCAGCCGGCCCTGGCCGAACTGGCCGCGCAGGGACGCATCGAGCACTTGCCCGGCGAATTCGCCGAGCACTGGCTGGACGAGGTCTGGCTGGCGATCGCCGCCACCGACGACGTAGCGGTCAACCGCGCGGTCGCCGCGGCCGGCGAAGCGCGCCGGGTCTGGGTCAACGTGGTCGACGACGCCGAGGCCTCGAGCTTCCACGTGCCGGCCAGGGTCGAGCGCGGACCGCTGCAGATCGCGATTTCCAGCGGCGGCGGCGCGCCGATGCTGGCGCGGCACCTGCGCGAACGCCTGGAGACCCAACTCGATCCCTCGCTGGGCGAACTGGCCGAGTTGCTCGGCCGCGAGCGCCTGCGCATCCGCGCGCGCCATCCCGAACTGGGCGCGCGCCGGCGCTTCTTCGACCGTCTGCTCGATGGCCCGCTGCCGGCCCTGCTGCGCCAGCGTCGCGAACGCGCGGCCGAACGCGCCTTCGCCGCCGCGCTCGAAGAACGCGACCCGAGCGCGCGCAAGGGTTCGGTGGTGCTGGTCGGCGCCGGCCCCGGCGACCCGGGCCTGCTGACCCTGCGCGGCCTGCGCGCGCTCAACGAAGCCGACGTGATTCTGCACGACCGCCTGGTCAGCGCCGACGTGTTGCGTCTGGCCCGGCGCGACGCCGAGCGCATCGAAGTCGGCAAGCAAGCCGGCGACCACCACACCACCCAGGACCGCATCCACGAACTGATGCTGGAACACGCACGCGCCGGCAAGCGCGTGGTCCGGCTCAAGGGCGGCGACCCGTTCGTGTTCGGTCGCGGCGGCGAGGAAATCGAAGTGCTGCGCGCCCACGGCATCGCCTACGAGGTGGTGCCCGGCATCACCGCGGCGCTGGCCTGCGCGGCCTATGCCGGCGTGCCGCTGACCCATCGCGAGCACGCGCAGTCGGTGCGCCTGGTCACCGCGCACTGCAAGGATTCCGACGACACGCTCGACTGGGCCGCGTTGGCGCAGGAGCGGCAGACGCTCGCGGTCTATATGGGCGTGGCCGGCCTGGACAAGCTGCGCGACCGCCTCATCGCCCACGGCCGCGCGCCCGACACGCCGTTCGCGCTGATCGAGAACGGCTCGCGCGCCAACCAGCGCACCGTCGTCGGCAGCCTGGCCGAACTGCCCGATGCCGCGCTCGCTCACGACGTGCGTTCGCCGGCGCTGCTGATCCTGGGCGAAGTCGCGGCCCTGGCCGAACGCCTGCACTGGCACGGCGCACCGCCGCTGCGCCATGCGCCGGCGCTGGCCGCGGCGGCCTGAACTGCGTCCCTACCCTTCTCCCCGCTCTTTCCGGATCGCCGCCATGGCCCTGTACGACAGCATCCTCGATACCATCGGCAACACGCCCATCGTCAAACTGCAGCGGATCGCGCCGGCGCACGTATCGCTGTACGCCAAAGTCGAATCCTTCAATCCCGGCGGCTCGGTCAAGGACCGCCTGGCGCTGGCGATCGTGCTCGACGCCGAACGCAGCGGCGCGCTCAAGCCCGGCCAGACCATCGTCGAAGCGACTTCGGGCAACACCGGCATCGCCCTGGCGATGGTCGCCGCGGCGCGCGGGTATCCGTTCGTAGCGGTGATGACCGAAACCTTCTCGGTCGAACGGCGCAAGCTGATGCGCGCGTACGGCGCCAAGGTGATCCTGACGCCCGCCGCCGAACGCGGCAGCGGCATGGTGCGCAAGGCTGCGGAACTGGCGGCCAAGCATGGCTGGTTCCTGGCGCGCCAGTTCGAGAATCCCGCCAATCCGGCGTATCACCGCAGCACCACCGGTCCGGAAATCCTGCGCGATTTCGCCGGCAAGCGCCTGGACTACTTCGTCACCGGCTGGGGCACCGGCGGCACGCTCAGCGGCGCCGGCCAGGTGCTCAAGCTGGCCCGCCCCGACTTGAAGATCATCGCCTCCGAACCCGCCGGCGCCTCGCTGCTGAGCGGCAAGGACTGGCAGCCGCACAAGATCCAGGGCTGGACCCCGGACTTCGTACCGGCCGTGCTCGACCGCGGCGTCGCCGACGAGATCCGCCCGGTAGACGACCTGCTCGCCCGCGACACCTCGCGCCGCCTCGCCGCTGAAGAAGGCGTGTTCGTCGGCATCTCCGCCGGCGCCACCGTCGCCGCGGCGTTGCAGGTCGCCGAGCAGGCACCGGCCGGCACGGTGCTGCTGGCGATGCTGCCCGATACCGGCGAGCGCTATCTCTCGACGTTCCTGTTCGAGGGCGTCGCCGAGGGCTCGGATGACGAATGGCTGGCGTCGTTGGAACGGGAAGCCGTAGAAGCCTGACACCGGCGCGTTCGCGTTACGGCTGGATGCGAGCCATCAGCACGTAGTTCTCTCCTCCGCACCTTCGTTCACCACGGGCGCGAATACCACGCTGAAGTCAGCGTATCCCCGCCCTGCGCGGGGTGACGGAAACCGGGCATCACCACGATGCCCGTAAGCCCACTGTCGCGGCCTCCCTAGCGCCCTCACCGCCATGCCGCTCAACGATCGCGGTTGCGGCTGCGATTGCCGTTGCCGTTGCCGTTGCCGTTGCCGTTGCCGTTGCCGTTGCCGTTGCATTGGAATCCATTGAGCCGCACTACGACGAGCAACCGTAGACCCGAAGGGCGGCGCGCAGGACGCGCGCCGTTTACTCGCAAGGGAGGGTTGTCAAGAAACAGCCCTTCTCTTTGGTTACTTTCTCTTGGGCTAGCAAGAGAAAGTGACCCGCACGCGCAGCGGGCGGAAGCCTTTGCTTAAGAACGAAACCCACGAAGTAGCTGGGATTCGCAATCGCGGCTTACGCCGCTCCCACAGAAAGCAGAAAGCGAAGCCGGTCCGCACCGAAACTCACGCAGCAGCCGGAGGTCTCGGTCGCGGCTTACGCCGCTCCTACCCCAGAGCGAGTGGCAAGAGAAAGTGACCCGCATGCGCAGCGGGCGGAAGCCTTTGACTTAAGTAAACCAACGCAGCAAACGGAATTGCAATCGCGGCTTACGCCGCTCCCACAGAAGGCAGAAAGCGAAGCCGATCCGCATCGAAACTCGCGCGGCAGCTGGAGGTCGCGGTCGCGGCTCACGCCGCGCCCATCCCAAAGCGAGCGGCTGACTCGCATGCCCATCGGACTGCAGCCTTCGACTTAAACCCAAGGCCATAGCGCACCCAGCCAATCAACTCCAAAAAGGCGAAGAGTGCGAACCGCCAGCGCCCCCGCATACCCCCGCCCCCACCTCAACGTTTACCCTGTGCCCCTGGCGGCCCACCCCCGCCCGGAGCCCCCATGTCCCACCCCGAATCACCCGACCGCGCCGACGCGCGCCTGAACTGGGCCCGCGCCGCCACCGGCGACGAGGGCCTGCAACTGCAGCGCGCCTCGGTCGACGCCGGTTTCCGCAGCTACTGGCGCGCAGCGCCCGAGGCCGCCGGCACGCCGGCCAGCGTCATCGTCATGGACTCGCCGCCCGCGCTGGAGGACGTGCGCCCCTGGCTGGGTCTGCGCGAACTGCTGGAACGCGGCGGCGTGCGCGTGCCGCGGGTGCTGGTCGAGGACGTGGAGGCCGGCTTCCTGTTGCTCGAAGACCTCGGCGGCCCGACCCTGGCCCAGGTGATCGATGCCGACAACGCCGACACCCACTTCGAGGCCGCGATCGACCAGTTGCTGAAGCTGCAGGCGATCGCGCCGCCCGAAGGCATGGGCGAGTTCGGCGAGGCCCTGCTGCAGCGCGATGCCGGATTGTTCGAAGAATGGTTCCTGCGCCGCCACCTCGGCCTGGAACTGGACTGCGACGACAGCGATCGACTGGAACTGGTGCAACGCCGACTGATGGACAACGCCCTGGCGCAGGCCCAGGTGCTCACCCATCGCGACTTCATGCCGCGCAACCTGATGCCGGTGCAGCCGGGCCCGGCGGTGCTGGATTTCCAGGACTGCGTGCGTGGACCGGTGGCCTACGACGCGGTCAGCCTGTTCAAGGACGCGTTCCTGAGCTGGCCGCTGCAGCGCGTCGACGGCTGGCTGGCGCGCTACCACGAGCGTGCCGTGGCCGCCGGGGTGCCGGTGCCGCCGCTGGCGCGTTTCCGCCGCGACGCCGATTGGCTGGGCGTGCAGCGTCACCTGAAGATCCTCGGCATCTTCGCCCGCCTGCACTACCGCGACGGCAAGACCAAGTACCTGCCCGACGCGCCGCGCTTCATCGCCTACCTGGACGAAGTGCTGCCGCGCTATGCCGAGCTGCAACCGCTGGCGGAATTGCTGGACGCCCGCATCCGCCCGGCGCTGGCGAGGATTCCGGCATGAAGGCGCTGATCTTCGCCGCCGGCCTGGGCGAGCGCATGCGCCCGCTGACCGACACCACGCCCAAGCCGCTGCTCGCCGTCGCCGGCAAGCCGCTGATCGAATGGCACCTGGAAAAACTCGCGGCCTGCGGCGTGCGCGACGTGGTGGTCAACACCTCGTGGCTGGCGCAGCAGTTCCCGCAGGCGCTCGGCGACGGCGCGCGCTGGGGCCTGCGCATTGTCTATTCCTACGAAGGCGCCACGCCGCTGGAAACCGGCGGCGGCATGCTGCACGCCCTGCCCTTACTCGGCGATGCGCCGTTCCTGCTGGTCAACGGCGACGTCTGGACCGACGCCGATTTCGCGCGCCTGCCGCGCGAGCCGGCCGGCCTGGCGCATCTGGTGATGGTGGACCGGCCGCCGCAGGCGACCCAGGGCGATTTCGCGCTCGACGCCGACGGCCTGGTGCGCAGCGACGGCGAGCAGCGCCTCACCTACGCCGGCCTGGGCATCTACCGGCCGCAACTGCTCGACGGTTGGCGCGCGCACAGCCGCGACGCCGGCGCCGACGAAACGCCGCCGCGCTTCCGCCTGGCGCCGATCCTGCGTGCGCATATGGCCGGCGGCCTGATCAGCGGCGAACACCACCGCGGCCGCTGGACCGATGTCGGCACGCCGCAACGGCTGGCCGAACTCGACGCGGCCTTGTCGGGCTGAGCGGATCTGGTGCACGCCAACGTCTGGGGCGGCGACACGCGGGACGAAGCGCTGCGGACGGCGCTGCGGGCCGGCGAACCCGAGCCGCACAGACGCCCCGCATAGGCACGGCGTAAGCCGCGATTCGTGTCGGCGCATGAATGCATTCGACGCAGGCCGGTGTTGCGGCCGCGGTGCGCCCCTCCTGCAGAGAAGCCCCCCACCGCAACACGATCCAAGCGATGCAAGGTCACCGGATCTGGCACCACGAGCGAACGTCTTTCACTGTAGGAGCGGCGTAAGCCGCGACCGCGACACCGGCCTGCGTCGGATGCCCAGTGTTTCCGCGCTACTGCAATCGCGGCTCACGCCGCTCCCACAGCCCGGGAGATTCAGCGCTGCTCCAGCGTCTGCCGCAGGAACGGCACCGTGATCCGGCGCTGGGCCGCGAGCGAGGCGCGGTCGAGGCGGTCGAGCAGCGCGGTCAGGCCGGCCAGGTCACGGTCGACGCGCTTGAGCAGCCATTCCAGCGCGGCCTCTTCCAGCACCAGGCCGCGGCGTTGCGCGCGTTGGCGCAGCACTTCGGCGCGGCCGTCGTCGTCCAGCGGCGACAGCGCGATGCGTGCGCATTGCGAGAGCCGCGAGCGCAGGTCCGGCAGGCTCAGGGCGAGGCCGTCGGGGGCGTCGCGACCGGCGTAGATCACCGCGGCGCCGGCGGCGCGGGCGCGGTTGTGGGCGTCGAACAGGGCGACCTCGTCCTCGCGCGTGCCGGCGATGACGTCCAGGCCGTCCAGGGCGAGCAGGTCGTTGCCTTCCAGCGCGTCGAGCGCGTCGCGCAGGCGCCCAGCGGCCGCGACCAGCGGCAGGTAGGCAGCGCGGCGTCCGGCCGCTTCGGCGGCGGCGCAGGCGGCGAGCAGCAGGTGGGTCTTGCCGACGCCCGCGGGCCCGGCCAGGTACAGCCAGTCGCCGCCGGGCTGCTCGGCCAGCGCGCGCAGTTGCGCGATCGCCCCGGCCGGCGCGGCGACGAAGGTATCCAGTCGCTGATCCGGCGGGTAGCGCAGCGCCAGCGGCAGCTGCTTCGCGCTCATACGGACGTATTCACTCGGCTTCGCGCTCGCTCGGCGCCGTCACGATGTGCGGACCCGGCTCCAGCAGGATCGCTGACGGCGTGCCCGCGTACAGGCGGCTGTGGGTGTAGCGTTCCTGGGCGTAGCGCAGCAGCACGTTGGCGACCGCCGCCACCGGCAGCGCCAGCAGCATGCCGAGGAACCCGAACAGCTGGCCGCCGGCGAGCACGGCGAAGATCACCGCCACCGGATGCAGGCCGATGCGGTCGCCGACCAGCTTGGGCGTGAGCCAATAGCCTTCGATCAGCTGGCCGATGCCGAACACCGTCAGCACGCCGGCGACGTACTTCCAGTCGCCGTACTGGACCAGCGCGGCGATGGTGCCCAGGATGATGCCGCTGGCCGGGCCCAGGTAGGGCACGAAGGTCAGCAGGCCGGCGATCAGGCCGATCAGGATGCCCAGGTCCAGACCCACCGCCCACAGACCCAGGCCGTACATCACGCCCAGGATCAGCATGACCAGGAACTGGCCGCGCAGGAACGCGCCGAGCACGTCGCTGGACTCGCGCGCGAGGCGGCCGACGATGTCGAGGTGGTTGCGCGGAATCAGCGAAGCCACGCGCGCGACCATCAGGTCCCAGTCGCGCAGGAAGAAGAAGGTGATCACCGGCAGCAGGGCGATGTTGGCGGCCATGCCGATCAGGGCGAAGCCCGAGCGCGACAGGTAGCCCAGCAGGGTGCTGGCGACGCCGCCGGCGCGCTCCCAGTTGCTGCGCAGCAGCTGGGTGATGTGTTCCAGGTCCAGCCAGTTGGTGATTTCCAGACCGCTGCGCGCTTCGACCCACGGCAGCGCGGTGTTCATGAACCAGTCGCGGTAGCTGGGCAGCGAGGCGATCAGGGTGGTGATCTGGCGTTCGATCAGCGGCACCAGGATCACCAGCACCAGCAGCACCAGCAATGCCATCGCCGTGAACACCAGGGTCACGGCGACGTTGCGCGAGCGTCCGGCGCGTTCGAGCCGGTCGACCAGCGGATCGCCCAGCCAGCCCAGCAGGGCCGCGACCACGAACGGGGTCAGGATCGGCGCCAGCAGCCACAGCAGCCAGCATGCGCCCAGGCCGAGCGCGGCCCATTGCAGGCGACGCAGGAATTGGGCGATGTCGTGCAGGGGCGAGGTTTCCATCCGGGGATCCTGTCGGTTCGAGCGTGCGACGCGCCGTGGAGCGGCGCGTCGCGGTTCGTGATTCAGCGCAGCGGGCTAATCAGCCATCAACCCAGCCGATCAACGCAGCCGGTACACCGGCGGCTGGCCTTCCAGGCCTTCCTGCGCCTCGAGCACGTCGTCGCCCTGGGTCATGCGATTGAAGCCCTGCAGGCCGGAGATCAGATCCAGCTCGAACTCGACCCCGCCCGGGGTCGCCCGCACCGGGGTGATCCGGCGCACCACGGCCAGCCGCTGCAGGTAGCCGGACAGGCGGATGAAGTCGTCGCTGCTGGTGAGGCCGGTGAAGGTGACGCGGTAGATGCCCGGCGGGCCCGCGGCGGTGCCGCGCTTGGCGTAGCGGCGCATCAGGGCGTCGGCGGCACCGTCGGCGCCGCCGGACATGGCGCGGCGGGCGTCGGGCTCTTCGCTGGACCAGGTCGACAGCACCTTGCCGCTGTCGACGAAAATCCAGTCGGCCTTCCAGCCGGCCTTGGAGCGATAGAGCTTGCCGATCAGCTGCATCGGCGGGCTGTAGCGGGCCGAAGCGCGCGCCACCGCGGCGCTGTCGCCGCGCCAGATCGCACCGACCGTGGCCTGTTCAGCGGCGTTGCCGGTGGGCAGGCCGAGCCGGTAGCCGCGCTCGATCGCGCGGTTCAGGGTCGAACGGGCGGCGTTGGCCTGGGCCAGGCTGACCAGGCGCGGGCCGCTGCCGTCGTCGATGGCCAGCCACAGCACCGGCTTGGGGCGCGGGGTCGGCCAGACCGGCAGGCCCAGTACCGAGGCCAGGCTGTCGACCTGGGACTGGTCGAAATTGACCACCAAAGTCGTGCGGTAGCTGGGCGCCCCGGTCGGGCCCACGCCCTCGTCCTGGCGGTAGTCGTAGCCGGCCACGTAGTCCTTGGCGCGGCGCAGTTCCTGGCCCACGCCCGGGCGCGCGGCCGCGCCGCGGTCGCCGGAGAGCTTGCCCAGCACCTGCGCCAGCGCGCGCGCGAAACCGGCGTTGCGCTCGGCTTCGCCCTGGCCGTTGACCGGCACCTCGGCCGCATAGACGCCCTCAGCCTTGGCACGATCGCCTTCGACACGCTGCGCGAAGGCGGCAGAGCTCGCCAGCAGCAGGGTCGCGACCAGAAAAACGCGGATTGCCCGAACCATCGCTGTCCCTACATAGGTGCGTAATGGAGGAAATGGTGCCGTAGTGGGGCCGCAACGTCCATTCACACGCTCCGCGACTGTTAAAATATCGGGCTCGTCCTCTTCAAACGCGCCCGCCGGAGCCGCCGTGACCGCTTCCACCCCCGACGCTCCCACTCCCCTGACCTACCGCGACGCCGGTGTCGACATCGACGCGGGCAATGCCCTGGTCGAACGCATCAAGCCGATGGTCAAGCGCAGCTTCCGCCCCGAAGTCATGGGCGGGCTGGGCGGTTTCGGCGCGCTGTTCGACTTGTCCGGCAAGTTCCGCGAGCCGGTGCTGGTCTCCGGCACCGACGGCGTCGGCACCAAGCTCAAGCTGGCGCAGCAGCTCGGCCGCCACGACAGCATCGGCATCGATCTGGTCGGCATGTGCGTGAACGACATCCTGGTGCAGGGCGCCGAGCCGCTGTTCTTCCTCGACTACTTCGCCACCGGCAAGCTCGACGTGGACACCGCCGCGGCGGTGGTCGGCGGCATCGCGAGCGGCTGCGAGCAGTCCGGCTGCGCGCTGATCGGCGGCGAAACCGCCGAGATGCCCGACATGTATCCGCCGGGCGAGTACGACCTGGCCGGTTTCACCGTCGGCGCGGTCGAGAAGTCGCAGTTGCTCGACGGCAGCCGTGTCGGCGAGGGCGATCTGCTGATCGGCCTGGCCTCCAGCGGCCCGCATTCCAACGGCTACTCGCTGATCCGGCGCATCTACGACCGCGCCGGCCGCCCGGCCGACACCGACCTGGGCGGGGTCAAACTGATCGACGCGCTGATGGCGCCGACCCGTCTGTACGTGAAGCCGGTGCTGGAACTGCTGCGCGGCAACGGCGGCGAGCACACGATCCACGGCATGGCCCACATCACCGGTGGCGGCCTGACCGAGAACATCATCCGCGTGGTGCCCGACGGCCTCGGCCTGGACATCGATGCCGCGTCCTGGGAACTGCCGCCGGTGTTCCAGTGGCTGCAGCGCGAAGGCGCGGTGCCGCAGGAAGAAATGTGGCGCACCTTCAACTGCGGCATCGGTTTCGTGCTGATCGTGGCGCCGCAGGACGCCGCCGCGATCGAAGCCGAGCTGCAGCGCATGGAGCTGGCCCACTGGCGCATCGGCAAGGTGGTCGCGCGTGCCGATGGCGAACGCGTGCATATCGGCTGAGCCGCGGGTGACGTACGCGCAAGGGCGCATGAGCACGGTCCAGGGGATCGCGCTGGGCGCGGTGCTGGTCGTGTTCGCGATCAGCTGGATCGCGCCGACCAGCCCGTTCGAACAAGGCATGCACAGCGTGCTGACGGTGGTCGGCCTGGCCTGGCTGTGGCTGCACAACCGGCGCTGGCCGATGCGCGACAGCCATTTCGTCGCGATCTGCGTCTTCATGATCGCGCACTGCGTCGCCGCGCGCTGGCTGTATTCCTACGTGCCCTACGACCGCTGGATCCAGTGGCTGAGCGGCGGCTGGTCGCTGGATCGCGCGCTGGGCTTCGAACGCAATCATTTCGACCGCCTGATCCATTTCCTCTACGGCGTGTGCTTCGCGCCGGCGGTGCGCGAATACTTCCGCCAGCGCTGGCCCGCCCTGAGCGCGCGCCAGGCGTTCGTGCTCGCGGTCGCCGCGATCATGTGCACCAGCCTGATCTACGAATGGATCGAATGGGCGATCGCGCTGGGTATGTCGCCTGAGGCAGCCGAGTCCTACAACGGCCAGCAGGGCGATGTCTGGGACGCGCATACCGACATGTTCCTGGCGACCCTGGGTGCGCTGGCGGCATGGCCGCGCCGCCGCCGGGCATGAGCGCGAGCGAGCCTTCGCCCCTGCACGACTTCGCAGGCCGCGTCGCCGCGGTCGACTGGGACGCCTACGCCCGTCCCGACGGGATCGACGCCGCGGCGGTGCGCGACGCCCTGGCGCAAGCCCTGCACGCGCACGACCGCAGCAGCAGCGAGCGCGCCTATCGCGCCGTGCTGCAGGCGGTCGGCGACGATCGCGCCGGCAGCTACTGCGCGGTCGCGGTCGCGGTGCTGCCGTTCCTGGGCGAACTGATGCGCCACGGCGACAGCTGGCCGCGCAGCACGGCCCTGGAAGCCTTCGTCGACCTCGCCCTGTCGTTCGAGCCCGACGCCGGCCAGCAGGCGCTCGCCGCCGAACTGGCGCGGCAGGCGCGCGCCCTGCGCCCGGTGCTGGAAGCCATCGCCGCGCAAGGCGGCGCCGACGCGGTCACCGCCCATCAGGCCCTGCTGGGCCTGGAACCCGGCCCGGACTGAGCGCGGGCGCGCACGGCCCTGGGTTTCTTGCGACACTGGCCGCGCTGACGGCCTGGCCGCGCGGACCCGCGCGGCGCACGGCCGACCTTCATGGAGGATGCATGGGCGCCTGGGGCATCGGTTCGTTCGACAACGACAACGCCTGCGACTGGCTGCTGGACCTGATCGACGGCGAGGACCTCGCGCCGCTGCGCGTGGCGATTACGCAGGTGCTGGCCGACGACGACTATCTGGATTCGGATGTCGCGGTCGAGGCCCTGGCGGCGATCGAAGTGCTGGCCGCGACCCTGGGCCGCCCGACCGCCGCGATCACCGACGAGGACGATCTGCGGGCCTGGCTGGCGCGGCTGCAGCCGCAGGCCGACACGGCGCTGGTGCGCGAAGCCCTGCGCGCGATCGACCGGATCCTGGCGCCGGAATCGGAGCTGCGCGAGCTCTGGGAAGAAACCGAGGACTACGACGACTGGCGCGCCGACGTCGGACGCCTGCGTTCGCATTTGACCGCGTAACCCCGCGCGGCCGGGCGACGGCCGCCGCTCTGAACAGATTCGTCCGACCGGATTTGCCTGACAGGATTCGTCCGGCCGGATTCGAGCCCAGCGAGCGGGCACGCTTCGCAACGCCTGGCGGCACTCGATCCGCGCACCGGCGTCGGCCGATAGCCCTCCGTGCGCCGCCGGCCGCGGCGGATCGCCTAAAATGCGCCTCCGCTCCCGAATCCCCGCCCGCATGCCCCAGCTTCCCCGGATCGCCGTCCTCGCCTCGGGACGCGGCAGCAACCTGCAGGCGGTGCTGGACGCGATCGCGGACGGCCGTCTGGCCGCCGAGGTGGTCGGGGTCTACTCGGACAAGCCCGAGGCCGCCGCCCTGCAGCGGGTGCCGGCCGCGCAGCGCTGGAGCGCCGATCCGCGCGCTTACGCCTCGCGCGAGGACTTCGACGCGGCGCTCGCCGACGCGGTCGCCGCATCCGCGCCGGACTGGGTACTGTGCGCGGGCTACCTGCGCATCCTCGGCAACGGATTCGTGGACCGCTTCCGCGGCCGCCTGCTCAACATCCACCCCTCCCTGCTGCCGCTGCATCGCGGCCTGCGCACGCATGCGCGCGCGATCGCCGCCGGCGACCGCGAACACGGCGCCAGCGTGCATTTCGTGATCCCGGAGCTCGATGCCGGCTCGGTGATCGCCCAGGCGGTGGTACCGATCGTTCCCGGCGACGATGCCGACACCCTCGCCGCGCGCGTGCTTTCGGTGGAACACCCGCTGCTGTTGGCCACCTTGCAGTTGGTCGTGGCGGGCCGGATTACTGAACAGGGCGCAAACGTGACCCTGGACGGTCATCCGCTATTTACCCCCCTGCGTTTAGATTCCGCCGGGAATTCGCTGAGCCGCTGAACCCGGAAGCGGACCACTTGGTCGAGGGCTCCGCGCCCATCGCACCGGGCCTTCACACCGATCCACCCCGTCCGTCGACGCCTCGCGCCCCAAGGACCTTCGCTCCGCTTATGAAGTCACTCCTGCCCCTGCTCGCGGCCGCCCTGCTCGGCGCGCTGCTCCCCGCACGCGCGTCCGCGCTGGAACCGTTCGTGGCCGACTATCAGGTCTACAACAGCGGCAAGGTGCTGGGCGACGCGACCATGCAGGTGGTGCCCTCCGGCGGCCACTGGCGCATCGACCTGGATATCCGCGCCGAGCACGGCATGCTGGGCCTAGCCGGTGCCGCCGCGCAGCAGAGCACCGTATTCGACCTGGTCGGCGAGACCTACCGTCCGCTCAGCCAGGCGCTGCTGCGCAAGGTGGCGTTCTCCAAGCGCCGAGTGGTCGGCGTCTACGACTGGAACAAGCTCAGCGCGCACTGGACCGGCTACGTCAAGGAAGCCCGCCAGAAGCCCATCGCCCTGCAGGAGGGCGACATGAGCGGCCTGCTGATCAATCTGGCGGTGATCCGCGACGCCCAGCCCGGCAAGACCCTGAGCTACCGCTTCGTCGACGGCGGCCGCGCGCGCCCGCACCAGTACGTGGTCGCGCAGGAGCTGGAAAGCGTGTCGGTCGCCGATATGGGCTACAGCGCGATGCGCGTGAACCGGGTCCAGAGCGGCAACGAAGAGACCGTGATCTGGGTCGTGGAGGGCGTTCCGACCCCCGTTCGGATACTGCAGCGCGAAAACGGTCAAGATACCTACGACCTGCGTCTGGTCGAATACCGAGGAGTTCCCTGATGGCCCCTACCCCCAAGGTTCCGTCGCTGCGTCTGTCGCCCTGGCTGCTGGCCGGCGCGTTGCTGACGGCCAGCCTGCCCGCGCTGGCGATCAAGCCCTTCAGCGCCGACTACACCGCCAGCTACATGGGCATGCAGGGCAACGGCCGCATGACCCTGGCCGCGGCCGGCCCCGGCCGCTGGAAGTACAGCCTGGAAGTGAGCAGCGCCCTGGCCAATCTGAGCCAGTCGACCGTGTTCGAGGAAAAGGCCGGCCAGTGGCGGCCCCTGTCGGGCAACGACAGCAGCAAAGTGCTGACCCGCGGCAAGAACAAAACCGCGACCTACGACTGGAGCCGTGGCGTGGCGACCTGGGGCGGCGACGTCAAGCCCGACCGCGCCGGCCCGATCAAGCTGCAGAGCGGCGACCTGGACGCGCTGTTGATCAACCTGGCCCTGGTCCGCGACGCGCTGGCCGGCAAGCCGATGAGCTACCGCATGGTCGAGGATGGACGGGTCAAGCAGCTGACCTACACCGTGGCCGGCAAGGAAACCATCGACGTCGGCGGCAAGAGCCAGACCGCGACCAAGGTCACCAGCACCAACGGCGACAAGCAGACCATCGCCTGGGTCGTCGACGGCATGCCGGTACCGGCGCGGATCCTGCAGCGCGACAAGGGCCAGGACGCGATCGACCTGCGCGTGCGCGGCATGCGCTGACGCGGCCGGCGACGCGACCCAAACAAGAGCCCCGCGAGCGCGGGGCTTTTTTTATGCGCCGATGCGCCGGCCGCGCAGGTTTCGGCCCGCGGGCGCCGCACGGCCGTCCTGTCGGCCCGATCGCGCCCGACAAAAGAAGAGCCCCGCAGCAGCGGGGCTTTCGGTCGCTGCACCGCCGCCCCGAAGGTCAACTCACGCGACGGATCTTCGCGCCCAGCTTGGACAGCTTGGCCTCGATGTTCTCGTAGCCGCGATCCAGGTGGTAGATGCGGTCGATCGTGGTTTCGCCGTCGGCGACCAGGCCGGCCAGGATCAGCGAAGCCGAGGCGCGCAGGTCGGTGGCCATCACCGGCGCACCGCTGAGCTTGGCGACGCCGCGCACCACCGAGGTGTGGCCGTCGACGCGGATGTCGGCGCCCAGGCGCAGCAGCTCGTTGACGTGCATGAAGCGGTTTTCGAAGATCGTTTCGTTGATCACGCCCGCGCCTTCGGCGATGCAGTTCAGCGCCATGAACTGCGCCTGCATGTCGGTCGGGAACGCCGGGTACGGCGCGGTGGTCAGGTCGACCGAGCGCGGGCGGCGGCCCTGCATGTCCAGGGTGATGCGGTCGCCGTCGACTTCGATCTTGGCGCCGGCGTCGCGCAGCTTGTCGAGCACGGCGTCGAGGGTGTCGGCGCGGCTGCTGGTGGTGGTGACGCGGCCGCCGGTCATCGCGGCGGCGACCAGGAAGGTGCCGGTCTCGATGCGGTCGGGCAGCACGTCGTGGCTGCCGCCGTGCAGGCGTTCGACGCCGTGGACGACGATGCGGCCGCTGCCGGCGTGTTCGATGTTGGCGCCCAGGGCGTTGAGGCAGTCGGCCAGGTCGACCACTTCCGGTTCCATCGCCGCGTTCTCGAGCACGCTGGTGCCTTCGGCCAGGACCGCGGCCATCAGCACGTTCTCGGTGCCGGTCACGCTGACCACGTCGAAGACGAAGCGCGCGCCTTTGAGGCGGCCGTTGCGGTGGGCCTTGATGTAGCCGTTCTCGACCGTGATCTCCGCACCCAGCGCCTGCAGGCCCTTGATGTGCTGATCGACGGGACGCGAACCGATCGCGCAACCGCCGGGCAGCGAGACTTCGGCCTCGCCGTACTTGGCCAGCAGCGGGCCCAGCACCAGCACCGAGGCGCGCATGGTCTTGACCAGCTCGTAGGGCGCGACGTGGCTGTTGACCGTGGTCGGATCGACGGTGATGGTCGCGCCGTCGGTGACCACGCCGGCACCGAGCTCGCCCAGCAGCTTGGCGGTGGTGACCACGTCGTGCAGGTGCGGCACGTTGCGGATCGTCACCGGCGCATCGGCCAGCAAGGTCGCGCACAGGATAGGGAGCACGGCGTTCTTGGCGCCGGAAATCTGGACTTCGCCGTTCAGTGCCGGCCCGCCCTCGACCACGATCTTCTGCATGGAATGTCTACTCGGTTCAGGCCGCGGCGGCTTCGTCGGGGGTGAGGGTCTTCAGGGCCAGGGCGTGGATCTCGCCGCCCATGCGGTCGCCCAGGGTCGCGTAGACCAGGCGGTGGCGGGCCAGCGGCAGCTTGCCGCGGAAGGCTTCGGCCACGACCGTGGCTTCGAAATGCACGCCGTCGTCGCCGCGCACGTCGGCGCGGGCGCCGGGCAGGCCCTGTTCGATCAAGGATTGGATGGTTTCGGCGTTCACGTTCGGGGCACAGCCTTGGATTCGGACGGAGGACGACGGTACGCCGGTCGGCGCGATTGCGCGCGCGGCACGGCGAGCCGTGGAGAGTGGGGGTAACGCCCGGGTGGACGGGCATTCAGCGGACGAACCGCATAGAATTCACGGATTAGCCTAGCGGAAAGCCCCGCGGTCCGGAATGGCGGCAAAGGAACGGCCCGTCCCAGCGGTCGCCCCGCCCCAGCATTCGGGCAACGCGCGGCGAGCCAGGCCCGCCGACGCGGCCCCGGCCGCCGGCCCCTTTCCGACCCGGAGCGCCCGGCGCTTCGTCCCCAGAGCGACCTGTGCCGATGACGATCTCCCCCCTCACCGCGGCGTCCGCGCCGCACCCGGTCACCGATGCCGGCCTGGCCGCCAGCGGCCGGCGCGTGTTCGAGATCGAGGGCCAGGCCCTGGCCGCGGTCGCCGCGCGCATCGACGGCGCCTTCACCGCGGCCTGCCGGCTGATGCTGGCGGCGCACGGGCGGGTGGTCTGCACCGGCATGGGCAAGTCCGGCCACGTCGCGCGCAAGATCGCCGCGACCCTGGCTTCTACCGGCACCCCGGCCTTCTACGTACACCCGGGCGAAGCCGGCCACGGCGACCTGGGCATGATCACCGACGCCGACATCGTGCTGGCGCTGTCCTACTCGGGCGAGAGCGACGAAGTGCTGATGCTGCTGCCGGTGCTCAAGCGCCAGGGCAACAAGCTGATCTCGATGACCGGCCGCGCCCAGTCGACCATGGCCCGCGAAGCCGACGTCCACCTCGACGTCAGCGTCCCCGCCGAGGCCTGTCCGCTGGCGCTGGCGCCGACCTCCAGCACCACCGCCTCGCTGGCGATGGGCGACGCGCTCGCGGTCGCGCTGCTGGAAGCGCGCGGCTTCACCGCCGACGATTTCGCCCGCTCGCACCCGGCCGGCGCGCTCGGCCGGCGCCTGCTGCTGCACATCACCGACATCATGCACGCCGGCGACGACGTGCCCAGGATCGCCGCCGACGCCAGCGTCAGCGAGGCGCTGGTGGAAATGAGCCGCAAGCGGCTGGGCATGACCGCGGTGGTCGACGAGGCCGGCCGCCTGCTCGGCCTGTACACCGACGGCGACCTGCGCCGCACCCTCGACGACCCGGGCGTGGACCTGCGCTCGACCCGTATCGTCGAAGTCATGACCCGCGCGCCCAAGACCATCGGCCCCGAGGCGCTGGCGGTGGAAGCCGCGCAGCTCATGGAAACCCACAAGATCAGCGGCCTGCTGGTGGTGGACGCTGAACAGCGCGTGGTCGGCGCGCTCAATATTCATGACTTGTTGCGCGCTAGAGTGGTTTAAAGGCCAGGATTCGGGATCCGCGATCCCTTTCCCCGCACTACCCGCCTCGCGGCTCCCTCCCATTCCGAATCCCCACGTGCCCTACAGCCACCTCAACGACTATCCCGCCGAAGTCCGCGAACGCGCCGCCCGGATCCGGCTGGCCTGCTTCGACGTCGACGGCACCCTGACCGACGGCCGCCTGATTTACGACAGCGATGGCCGCGAGCTCAAAGCCTTCCACGTCCACGACGGCCAGGGCCTGGTGCTGCTGCGCAAGGTCGGGATCGCCGTGGCCTTCGTCACCGCGCGCGCCAGCACCATCGCCGAGCAGCGCGCGGCCGAACTCGGGGTCGAGGCGCATACCCGCGTCGCCGACAAGCTGGCCTGCGTGCGCGAGATCGCGCAGCGGCTGGGCCTGGACCTGGACGAGGTCGCCTTCATGGGCGACGACCTGCCCGACCTGAAGGTGCTGGCGCACGTCGGCCTGGCGGTCGCGCCCGCCAACGCCCACCCCTGGGTGCGCGAGCGCGCGCACTGGCGCACCGGCGCGCAGGGCGGCGCCGGCGCCGGACGCGAACTGTGCGACCTGTTGCTGGCCGCGCAGGGTCACGCCGAGCGCCTGCTGGCGCAGGTGCTGGCATGAGCTGGCGCGGCCTGATCACCGCGATCCTGCTGCTCGGCGCGCTCTCCAGCGGCTGGGCGCTGTGGTCGCAGCGCCACAAGGACCGCGGCATTCCGGCCAGCGGCGGGCGCTCGGACTACGTGCTCAACGACTTCGAAGTGGTCGTGCTGGACAAGCAGGGCAAGGAGTCCTTCACCCTGCGCGCACCCAAGCTGGTGCGCGATCCCAATATCAAGACCATGGACATCGCCACTCCGACCTTCCTGATCCCGCCTCGGGCCGAAACCCAGGGCGGCGCCTGGGAAGTGCGCTCCAAGAGCGCCTGGGTCAGCGCCAAGGCCGACGAGGTGCGCCTGCGCGGCGCGGTCCAGGCCGACAGCACCGACGCCTCCGGCAAACCGGTCGCCATCACCTCCGAGGAGCTGAACGTGTTCCCGGACACGAACAAGGCGACTTCGGCGGCCCCGGTTAAGCTGGTTCAGCCGGGCACTATAATGACCGGCTCGGGACTGCAGGCCGATCTCGATACCAAGAACGTCAACATCCCCAACGTCAAGGTCCGCTATGAAGCGAAAGCCCGCTAAGCCGCAGGTGCTGTGCCTGGTCGTCGCCCTGCTGGCGGCCACCGCGGCGCATGCGCGTTCTTCGGACCGCAACCAGCCCATGGACGTCGGCGCCGACCAGAGCAACTGCTCGGTCAGCAGCGACAGCGGTCCGTGCCTGCTCAGCGGCAACGTCAAGATCGTCCAGGGCACCTTGGTCATCAACGCCGCCAAGGCCGACATCAAGCGCGCCGACGGCGACATCAGCTACGTCACCCTGACCGGCTCGCAGGTCACGCTGAAGCAGGAAATGGACGACGGCTCGCCGTTCAACGGCCGCGCCAACAAGGTCGACTACGACATGCCGAAGGACACCGTGATCCTCACCGGCAACGCCTACGTCGACAAGGGCGGCGATACGATCAAGAGCGACCGCATCGTCTACAACATGAAGACCGGCCAGATCGAAAGCGGCGGCACCGGCGGCCGCGTCAACATGACGCTCAAGCCCAAGAGCAAGCCCGCCGCGCCGCCCAAGGGAGGCCGCTGATGCTGGTCGCCCGCGGCCTGCGCAAGGCCTACCGTTCGCGTGAAGTGGTGCGCGATTTCGGCCTGACGCTGGACGCCGGCGAAGTGGTCGGCCTGCTCGGTCCCAACGGCGCCGGCAAGACCACCTGCTTCTACATGATCGTCGGACTGGTCCCGGCCGACGCCGGCCAGATCGTGCTCGACGGCAAGGACATCACCAGCGAACCGATGTACGCGCGCGCCAAGTACGGCGTCGGCTACCTGCCGCAGGAACCCTCGGTGTTCCGCAAGCTCAGCGTCGCCGACAACCTGCGCCTGGTGCTGGAACTGCGCGACGACCTCGACCGCAACGGCCGCGAGCGCGAGCTGGCCAACCTGATGGACGAACTGCAGGTGACCCACGTCGCCGACCAGATCGGCGCCAGCCTGTCCGGCGGCGAGCGCCGCCGCGTCGAGATCGCGCGCGCGCTGGCGGCCAAGCCCCGCCTGATGCTGCTGGACGAACCCTTCGCCGGCGTCGACCCGATTTCGGTCGGCGAGATCCAGCGAATCGTGCGCCACCTCAAGAATCGCGGCATCGGCGTGCTGATCACCGACCATAACGTGCGCGAGACCTTGGGCATTTGCGACCGGGCGTATATCCTCAACGAAGGCGGCGTGCTCGCGCAGGGGGCTCCGGACGCGCTGCTGGCCAATCCCGACGTCCGTCGCGTGTACCTGGGCGAAACCTTCCGTCTGTAACCTTAGCTCGATTGCGCAGGGTTCCAGGCGTCGTTTTTCGCCAGCCCTGGAACGCGCTTGCGGCCGCCCGCCCCATCAGGTCGCGTTAGAAACCGAGCATGAAGCCCCGCCTCCAAGCCTCGCTAGGCCAACAGCTGGTGATGACGCCGCAATTGCGTCAGGCCATCCGTCTGTTGCAGTTGTCGGCGGTGGAGCTGGAAGCCGAGCTGGTCACCGCGGTGGAAAGCAATCCGCTGCTGGACTGGACCGAGACCGCGATCAGCGTCAGCAACGGCGCCGACAGCGGCGGCGACGAGCGCGAAAGCTCATCTCCCGAATCCTCCGGCGAGGACCGCGAAGTCCTGCCGCCGGAAGCCGACTGGGGCGCCAGCGACGGCGAACCCTGGTACCAGCGCATCGGCCCGTCCGACCAGGACGACGACGGCCCGGTCGCTGAACAGGTCGCCGACGCCGACACCCTGCACGACCACCTGCTGTGGCAGCTGCACCTGAGCCCGCTGACCGCGCGCGACCGCCTGCTCGGCGTGTCCCTGATCGAGGCCATCGACGACGACGGCTACCTGCGCGAGCCGCTGGACGCGATCGTCGCCTCGCTGGGGCCGGCCATCGACGCCGGCGTGGACGAGCTGACCACGGTCCTGCACCAGATCCAGCGCTACGACCCGGTCGGGGTCGGCGCGCGCTCGCTGGGCGAATGCCTGAGCCTGCAGCTGGCCCAGCTGCCCGCGGAGACGCCGGGCCGCGAACTGGCCGGCCGCCTCGCCAACGGTCCGCTCGAGCGCCTGCCCAAGATCGGCGCGGCCGGGCTGGCCAGCGAACTCAAGCTGGAAGTGGCCGAGGTCGAGACCGCCGTCCAGCTGCTGCGCTCGCTGGACCCCCGCCCGGGCGCCCAGATCGGCGCGATCGCGGCCGATACCTACGTCGCCCCGGACGTGGTGATCTGGCGCCAGCACGGCCTGTGGCGGGTCGCCCTGGCCGACGGCATGCGCCCGCGGGTGTCGATCCACCGTGCCTACGAGGGCATGATCCGCCACGCCAGCGCGGCCGACGCCAGTTACCTGCGCGGCCACCTGCAGGAAGCGCGCTGGCTGCTCAAGAGCCTGGAAGCGCGCGGCGACACCCTGCTCAAGGTCACCCGCTGCCTGCTCAAGCAGCAGGCCGCGTTCCTGGAATTCGGCGACAGCGCGCTGCGCCCGCTGACCCTGCGCGAAGTCGCCAACGAGATCGGCCTGCACGAATCCACGGTCTCGCGCGCGATCTCGCGCAAGTACGCGCGCACCCCGCGCGGGACCGTGCCGCTGCGCGCCTTCTTCGCCTCCGGCATCGACACCGGCGCCGGCGGCGAGGCCTCCAGCACCGCGATCCAGTCCATGATCCGGCGCCTGATCGAGGCCGAAAACCCGCGCAAGCCGCTGTCCGACGCGCGCCTGGCCGAGACCCTCAAGGCCACCGGCGTGCCGGTGGCGCGCCGCACCGTCGCCAAGTACCGCGAGGCGATGAGCATTCCGTCGTCGCAGGACCGGGTGCGAATGGGCTGAGGCCGGCCGCGAACGCCGCACGCCGCCTCATCGACTGCCTCATCCGCCCTCCGGCAACGTCTGCCGCAAGCGGAAGAAGAAAGATCGAAGCGAAGGCCGCCTTCACCGCGTGGAGCAATCGCCCCCGCTTCGTGGAACATCCTTCACCTTGCCTCTTAACCTCGTTTTTACTCCCGCACCCGACTTTGGTCGCAATCCGCGGTCGTAGTGCACGCGAAATCCGCATCGGATCAAGGCTTTTCACGCCAGCCGCCCGATTTCGTGTCTTCCACCCCTTGCGCCTTGTCGCCAGCGTGCGATGCTGGGCTCGTGGCTCCGGCTACGGAGCCGCATTCCCTAGTTGATGTGTAAGGAGGCCTCCGATGCGTATCGAAACCCACGGCCAGCAGCTCGAAGTCACCAGTGCGCTGCGTGACTACGTCGAATCCAAGCTGGCGCGGCTGCAACGTCACTACGAACAGCCTTTCGACATTCGCACCCAACTCAGCCTCGACAAGCCCGACCATCGCGCCGAAGCGACCGTGAACCTCGCCGGCCGCACCCTGCACTGCGACGCCGCCGCCATCGACATGTACGCGGCCATCGACCTGCTCGCAGACAAGCTCGACCGCCTGCTGATGAAGCACAAGAGCAAGCTCGTCGACCACCACCGCGGAGAAAGTCTCGCCCGGAACGGCGAATTAACCTGATCGTTCGGGGATAATGCGGCGCCTCCCGACGCTGTGTTGAACGATGCCGCTTCATGAACTGCTGAGCGCGCAACGGGTCGCGATCCTGGAGCAATCCAGCGATCGCGACGCCGTGCTGGAAGCCGCTGCGCGCCTGCTGGCCGACGGCACGCCGGCCGCGACCGGCGCCGTCGCCGACAGCCTGCGCGCGCGCGAGCGCCTCGCCAGCACCGCCATCGGCCACGGCGTGGCCATCCCGCACGGCCGCAGCGCCCTGTTCGGCGACAGCCGCGGCGCCTTTCTGCGCCTCGAACAACCGGTAGACTTCGGCGCTGCCGACGGCGAAAAGGTCGACCTGGTGCTCGCCATGACCGTACCCGAACACTACGTGCAACAGCATCTGCAACTGCTGGCCGAACTGGCCGAGCACTTCGGCGACGCCGAATTCCGCGCCGCCCTGCGCGGCGCGGCCGACGTCGACGAGCTGAGCCGGCGCCTGCTCGGCGGCGACGCCCTGCGCAGCGGGGCGCGCGCATGACCACCAGCATCAGCGCCGGGGAACTGTTCGAACAGCAACGCGAACGCCTGAGCCTGCGCTGGCTGGCCGGGCAACGCGGCGACGACCGCGTGGTCGAAGCGGTGGAGACGGTCGCGCGGCGGCCGTCGCTGGCCGGTTATCTCAACGCGATCTACCCCAACAAGGTGCAGATCCTCGGCAGCGAGGAACTGTCCTGGCTGGACGGGCTGGACTCGCGCCTGCGCTGGGAAACCATCGAAAAGATCATCCAGTTCCGCCCGCTGGCGCTGGTGATCAGCAAGGACCAGGCCTGTCCC
Source organism: Lysobacter sp. Root76 (assembly GCF_001428685.1). Lineage (GTDB taxonomy): Bacteria > Pseudomonadota > Gammaproteobacteria > Xanthomonadales > Xanthomonadaceae > Lysobacter. The sequence continues at coordinate 890,000 of NZ_LMIK01000001.1, forward strand.
GAGGACCTGCGCCAGGCCGCCGAGGAAAGCGGCACCGCGCTGTGGGTCTCGCCGCGGCGCGGCCACGAACTGCTCAACCATCTGCAGTACCACCTGGCCCGCACCCTGGCGCCGCGCATCACCATGCACGGCGTGTTCATGGAGATCTACTCGATCGGCGTGCTGATCACCGGCGAGTCCGGATCGGGCAAGAGCGAGCTGGCGCTGGAACTGGTCACGCGCGGCCACCGCCTGGTCGCCGACGACGCGCCCGAGTTCACCCAGATCGCGCCCGACGTGCTCGACGGCACCTGCCCCGAGATGTTGCAGGACCTGCTCGAAGTGCGCGGCCTGGGCGTGCTCAACATCCGCCAGATGTTCGGCGACACCGCGGTCAAGAACAACAAATACCTGCGCCTGATCGTGCACCTGACCAAGCCGATGACCGAGCCCCTGCCCTCGGGCATCGAGCGCCTCACCGGCGACACCGGCCTGCGCCGCGTGCTCGACCTGGACGTGCCGGTGATCACGCTGCCGGTCATGCCCGGCCGCAACCTCGCGGTGCTGACCGAAGCCGCGACCCGTCTGCACAGCCTGCGCATGAAGGGCCTGGATCCGGCCGCGGCCTTCATCGCGCGCCACAGCAATTTCCTCGAGCGCGGCGAATCATGAACCAGAGCGTCGAACCGATCCTGATCATCGTCAGCGGCCTGTCCGGCTCGGGCAAGTCGGTGGCGCTGCACACCTTCGAGGATCTGGGTTACTACTGCGTCGACAACCTGCCCGCCGAGCTGCTGCCCGCATTCGTGCGCAGCGTGGTCCAGGCCGGCGACGGCGCCCCGGCCAAGCTCGCGGTCAGCATCGACGTGCGCAACCGCCATAGCGATCTGGCCAATATTCCGGGCTGGCTGTCGACGGTGGGCGCGCTCGGGGTCGATCCCAAGCTGGTGTTCTTCGATGCCCGCGACGAGGTGCTGCTCAAGCGCTACGCCGACACCCGCCGCCGCCATCCGCTGAGCCAGCTCGGCCTGGCCCTGGCCGACGCGATCGCGCTCGAACACCAGGTGCTGCGTCCGCTGCGCCAGATCGCCGACGCCGTGGTCGATACCAGCGACCTCAACGTGCACCAGTTGCGTCGCTACGTGATCACCGAATTCGGCATGGGCGGCGAGACCGGCATGTCGCTGCTGTTCGAATCCTTCGCCTACCGGCGCGGCGTGCCGGCCGATGCAGATTTCGTGTTCGACGCGCGCGCCCTGCCGAATCCGCACTGGGACCCGACCCTGCGGCCGCTGTCCGGCCGCGACGCCGGCGTGCGCGAGTACCTCGAAGGGCAGCCTTACGTGCAGCAGTTCGTCGAGCAGATCGGCCAGTTCCTCGACACCTGGCTGCCGCGCCTGCAGGCCGACAGCACGCGCAGCTACGCCACCGTCGCCTTCGGCTGCACCGGCGGACGTCACCGCTCGGTCTACCTCGCCGAACGCCTGGCCGAACACGCACGCGAACGCGGCTGGAACGAAGTCGCGGTGCACCATCGCGAGTTGGACTGAGCGACGCGGCCGCGCCGCCTCCGTAGCGTCGTATCGCGCGATCGGCGGCGCGGCGCATTCATCGCCCGCCCCGCCACGTCGACCAGGTGAATCGGCGCTAAGCGCGGAGATCCTTACGAAACTTTTGCGCATCCGTACCGCGTTTCTACACGCGCGACCGTACGGTGAGGCTGCGCTGTCCGCAGCGCACTGCGTCCACACCGGAGCACCGACGATGACCTCACCCATTCGCACCCCGCTGCCGTGGTTGATCGCGCTGTCCGCAGCATTGGCGACGCCTCTGGCGCTCGCTCAATCCAACTCGCCGCAGGACCCGCCGCCGACCGCCCGCGGCGAGGTCTCGCAACCCCTGCCGTCGAAGGACGCCGCCGGCATCACTCCCACCTTCGCCGAGTACGACGTCGACAGCGACGGCAAGATCAGCAAGGCCGAAGCTGCGATCGACAGCAAGCTCAGCGCCGAGTTCGTCGCCCGCGATCAGGACGGCGACGGCGCGCTCAGCCAAGCCGAGTACCTCGCCGGGCGCGACCGCCACGACGGCGAAAAACGCAAGTAAGCCGATGCCGGCGAGCGCACTGCGCTCGCGGGCCGGCCCGAAACCAAGGAGCCCCACATGAACACTTTCGCTCATCGCAAGTTGGCGCTGGCCCTGGGCGCGCTGCTGGCCACCGTTGCGCTCGGTGCCTGCAACAAGCCCGAACCGCCGGCCGGGGAACTGCCGCCGCCGGCCGCCGACACCGCACCGGCCGATACCACCGCGCCGCCCGCGGACACGGCCGCCCCGCCGACCGACACCACCGCCCCGCCACCGCCGGCCACCGATACCGGCACACCGCCTCCGGTCGAAGGCACCTCCACCCAGACCCCGCCGGACGAGCCCAAGACCGACACCAAGCAGCCGGCCCACTGACGGCCCCGCCGCCGGTCCGCCCCATGCACGGGCAGCCTCCGGGCTGTCCGTGCCGCAGCAGTCGCCGACGCCGCTCGCAAAATCGCATCCGCAGCGCTTCAGACGCTTCCGGCCTGTCACCGGCGTCTGTTAAGTTGGCTGCATGAGCGTCGGCATCCTCCTCATCACCCACGAAGGCATCGGCAACGCGCTGGTCGCGGTGGCGAGCCGTTTGCTGCGCCCGCTGCCGCTGAAGGTGGAAGCGCTGGAAGTGCCGTTCGACGCCGATCACGACCTGCTGCTGCCGATGGCCAGCGCCGCGCTGCGCCGCGTCGACGGCGGCCAGGGCGTGCTGGTGCTGACCGACCTGTACGGCGCGTCGCCGAGCAACCTCGCCGCCCGCGTCGCCCGCCTGGGCACGCCGGTGCGCCGGGTCTCGGCGCTGAGCCTGCCGATGCTGCTGCGCGTATTGAACTATTCCGACCTCGAACTGGACGAACTGCCCGCGGTCGCCGCGGCCGGCGCGCGCAACGGCGTGATCATCGACGAGGCCTGATGTCCTACCCCAGACCACACCGCGACACCGCAACGACGAGACGGCTTTTGAGGAACCCGCAATGATCGAACGCGAACTGACCGTCTCCAACCGCCTGGGCCTGCATGCGCGCGCCACCGCCAAGCTGGTGCAGGTGCTCTCCGGCTTCCGCAGCTCCGCCACGCTTACCGCCAAAGGCCGCGAGGTCAACGCCAAGAGCATCATGGGCGTGATGCTGCTCGCCGCCGGCCAGGGCACCTCGGTCAAGCTGCGGGTCGAGGGCGAAGACGAAACCTCCGCGGCCGACGCGGTGATCGCGCTGTTCGATCGCCGTTTCGACGAAGACAGCTGAGCGAGGGCGCGGCAGTGAGGCAGACTCGATGAGGCAAGCGTTCTTCGGACATGGCGCGTCGCGTGGCAGCGCCCTGGGCCGTGCCCGGGTCCGCCTGCCGCATGCGCTGGAAGTCGCCGAGGAACGGATCGAGCCGGCCCAGGTCGAGGCCGAACTGGCGCGCCTGCACGCCGCCATCGAAACCGTGCGCGGGGAAATGCACTCGCTGCGCGACCGCCTGCACGGCGCGCTCGCGCACGAAGTCGGCGAGTTCCTCGACCTGCACACCCTGCTGCTCGACGACCCCGAACTGCTGCATGGCCTGGACGAACTGATCCGCACCGGCCGCTACGCCGCCGACTACGCCCTGCGCCTGCAACGCGACCGCATCGCCGCGGTGTTCGAGGCCATGGACGACGCCTACTTCCGCAGCCGCGTCGACGACATCGACCAGGTGATCGGCCGCATCCACGCCGCCTTGCACCGCCGCGCCGGCGAGATGCAGGGCGTGGCCGGCGAAATCCTGGTCACCGACAACGTCGCGCCGGCCGAACTGGCGCAGCTGCAGGCCCAGGGCGTGCTGGCGATCGTCACCTCCGCCGGCAGCGCGCTGTCGCACAGCGCCATCCTGGCGCGCAGCCTGCACTTGCCGCTGGTGGTCGGCACCGCCCAGGCCCTGCTCAAGATCAACGACGGCGATGCCCTGACCGTCGACGGCAGCAGCGGCACGGTGATCCTGGAACCCGACGCCGACGACCTGCGAGCGCACCGCGACCGCATGCGCGAACACGCGCGCGAGCGCAAGCAGCTGCACCGCCTGCGCCGCGAACCGACCCGCACCGTCGACGGCGTCGACATCCGTCTCTACGCCAATGCCGAATCTCGCGAGGACGTGGCCGAAGCGCACGCCCTGGGCGCGGCCGGCGTCGGCCTGTACCGCACCGAATTCCTGTTTCTGCAGCGCAACGAGCTGCCGACCGAGGAAGAACAGTTCCGCGCCTACCGCGACGTGGTCCTGGGCATGACCGGCCGCTCGGTCACCATCCGCACGCTCGACCTGGGCGCGGACAAGGCCGACCGCACCGGCCTAGCCTTGCGCGACGAACCCAATCCGGCCCTGGGCCTGCGCGGCGTGCGCCTGTCGCTGGCCCGCGACGGCCTGCTCGAAACCCAGCTGCGCGCGCTGCTGCGGGCTTCAAACTACGGCCCGCTGCGGGTGCTGGTGCCGATGGTGAGCTCGCGCGAGGAGGTCCGGCGCGTGCGCCGCATGCTCGACCGGGTCGCGGTCGATCTGCGCCGCGAAGGCCACGACATCGCCGAGCAGGTCCCGCTGGGCGCGATGATCGAGGTGCCCGCGGCCGCCATCGCCCTGCCCAGCTTCATCGGCGCGATCGACTTCCTGTCGATCGGCACCAACGACCTGATCCAGTACCTGCTCGCCGCCGACCGCAACAACGAAGCCCTGGGCGAGCTCTACACGCCGCTGCACCCGGCCGTGCTGCGGCTGATCCGCGACGTGATCCGCCTGTCCAAGGCGCGCGGCAAATCGGTGGCGGTATGCGGCGAGATGGCCGGCGACCCGGCGTTCGCGCCGCTGCTGCTGGCGCTGGGGCTGGAGGAATTCAGCCTGCACCCGGCGACCTTGCTGGAACTGCGCCGTGCGATCCGCGAACTGGACCTGGGCGCGCTGCGCGCGCGCGCGCCGGCCCTGCTGCGCGCGCGCGACCGCAAGGCGATCGAGGCCTGGTTGCGCTCGTGTTGAGTCGGGCGGTTGCGGCCGCGAGACCAAATCCGTCGTCGATGAGCGATGCAGGAGCAGCCTCTGCCGCGACCGTACCGGCAGTCGAAGCGAGCTAGCGCGGCTCACGCCGCGCCCCACGGCAACGGGGCCGCGGCGGCGTTCAGCGCCAGCCGTCGAAGTGGAAACTCCCGGTCACGCAGTTGCTGTTGAGCTTCTGGCACATCTGCGCGCTCTTGGCGCAGCGCGCGAGCGCAGTCGCCAGCGCCTGCGCTTCGCTGCGGCCCTTGTCGGCGAACAGCGCGGCGTTGCCGTCCGCGCCCATCCCCACCGCGATCGCCGCGCATTCGGAGCGGTAGCTCAGCAGGATCGCGCAGCCGGTGCCGCCGCCGTTGTCGCGGCAGGCTTCGAGCGCGGCCTGCTCGGCCTCCTTTTTCTCGCTGATGCCGTTGTCCTGCCCGGCCATGCCCAGACTGCGCTTGCCCGGGTCGTGGGCGATCGCGGCCCAGGCCTTGTACTCGCGCTCGATCGCCTGCGACGTGTCGGGCGCCGCGTCGGCGGGTTTGCTGTCGCCGTTGAGGCCGTAGCCGGGGAGCGGAATGCACAGCTGCCCGGTCGGATTGCCGCCCGGATATTGGCCGTCCGGGCAACCCTGCTCGGCGTGGGCGTCGCCGATCGCGACGATCAGTCCGAGCAGGACCAGCGTTCTGATGTTCATGCATCCTCCTGATGCGTAGACGCCGCGATCTCGCCGGCACGCGCATTGTGGCCAACATGCGCGGCCAGGCCCGATGCGGGACCGGACTGTCCCGCGAAAGTGCGGCGAGCCGGTCGCCAGCGCGCGTTCGCATCGGGCCCATGGCCTGCGAACACGCATCCGCACGCGACGCGAGTCATCGTCGTAACGCCGATTTTGCTGGGCTTTGCCGCCGACGCGGGCGATAATGCCTCTATGAACGCTTAACCCAGTCGCCGCCCTCGTGGCCGCGACGCGCCAACGGAAGTACCGCATGGCCGAAGCCGTCCGCCACGACAAGACCGCACGTCAGCTGCGACTGCTTTCCGACGCGCTCGACAGCGGCCGTCTGGGGCCGGTCCGCCGCCTGGTCAACACCCTCTCGCCCGCCGAGATCGGCAACCTGCTCGAATCGCTGCCGCCCGCCAAGCGCGTGGTGGTCTGGGGCCTGGTCGATCCCGAGGACGACGGCGAGGTGCTGGTCCACGTCGGCGACGAAGTGCGCGAAAGCCTGCTCGCGGACATGGACACCGACGAGATCGTCGCCGCGGTCGAAGACCTCGACATCGACGACCTCGCCGACCTGGTCGAAGACCTGCCCGACACCGTCATCGACGAAGTCCTCAAGTCGATGGACCGCGAGAACCGCGAGCGCCTGGAGCAGGTGCTGTCGTACCCGGAGGACACCGCCGGCCGCCTGATGAACCCGGATGTGGTCACGGTGCGCGCCGACACCACCATCGACGTGGTCCTGCGTTACCTGCGCCTGCGCGGCGAACTGCCCGAACACACCGACCACCTGTACGTGGTCAGCCGCCGCCACCAGTACCTGGGCCGGATCGCCCTGGCCGCGTTGCTGACCCACGAGCCCGGCACCCCGATCAACAAGCTGATCGACGACGAGCAGCCGGCGATCGACATGACCGAGACCGCGTCCGAAGTCGCGCGCCAGTTCTCCGACCACGACTGGATCAGCGCCCCGGTCGTCGACGACAACAACATCCTGCTCGGCCGCATCACCATCGACGACGTGGTCGACATCATCCGCGACCAGGCCGAGCACCAGGCCTTGAGCGCGGCCGGCCTGGACGAGGACGAGGACCTGTTCAGCCCGGTGCGGCGCGCGTTCCGGCGCCGCCTGATCTGGCTCAGCGTCAATCTGTGCACCGCCTTCCTGGCCGCCAGCGTGGTCGGCCAGTTCGAGGACTCCATCGCCAAGCTGGTCGCGCTGGCCGCACTGATGCCGATCGTCGCCGGCATGGGCGGCAACGCCGGCACCCAGGTGCTGGCGCTGATGATCCGGGGCCTGGCCCTGGGCCAGATCGGCGCTTCCAACGTCGGCGTGTTGCTGCGCAAGGAACTCTCGGTCGCGCTGATCAACGGCCTGGTGCTGGGCGTCGGCCTGGGGCTGATCGTGCTGCTGTGGTTCCGCCAGCCGGGGCTGTCGCTGGTGATCGGCGTCGCCCTGACCGTCAACCTGCTGACCGCCGCCGCCGGCGGCGTGCTGGTGCCGGTCACGCTCAAGCGCCTGGGCTTCGACCCGGCCCTGGCCGGCGGCGTAGTGCTGACCACGCTGACCGATGTGATGGGCTTCCTGAGCTTCCTCGGCCTGGCGACGCTGATCCTGCTGCGTTGAATGCGGCGCACAGGGCTGGCTTATCGCCGGCGCCATCCTTCGAGCGAATCCGATGCCGCCATTCGATCGCCCCACTGCCCGTACCATCGAGCCGCCCGGCTCGGTCATGCGGCGGAACGTGACCGCGGACTTGTCCCGATGTGGCGGTCGCGTCAAATCGCCGAATCGCGCATGGACAGCGCCGAAATCGCGCGGAATCATGCGACCAACAAGGATGCCCTGGACAGCACGATGCTGCGCGCACTACCCGCCCGCCAATGGGCGATCTTCCTGTTATTCGCGCTGATGGCCGCGGGCTCCTGCACGCACACGCCGGCGAGCCGCCAGCACGGGGCCTTCGTCGCCCGGGCCCTCGACCTGGACGGCAGGACGTATCGCTATCAGGTGTTCGTGCCCTCGCGCAGCGCCGGCGGGGCGCGGCCGCCGGTCGTGCTGTTCCTGCACGGCTCGGGCGAGCGCGGCGACGACAACCAGCGCCAGCTCGCGGCCGGGCTGGGCCCTTACATCGGCCGCATGCGCGACGACTTCCCCGCGATCGCGGTGTTCCCGCAGTCGCCCGAGGGCGCCTCCTGGACCGGCGAGACCGCGCGCATGGCGCTGGCCGCCCTGGACGCGGCGATGGGCGAATTCGGCGGCGACCCCGACCGGGTCGCGCTGACCGGTCTGTCGCGTGGCGGCTACGGCGTCTACGAACTGGCCCTGATGCAACCCGACCGCTTCGCCGCGCTGGTTCCGATCTGCGGCGGCGTCACCGCGCCGGCCGCGATCGGCGATCTGTACCTGCACGAGGTGGCGACGGCCGACGACCCGTTCACCATCGCCGCCCAGCGCCTGCACCGCATTCCGGTGTGGGCCTTCCACGGCGCGCGCGACGATGTCGTGCCGCCCGAACAGTCGCGACGCATGGTCGAAGCCCTGAAGCAGGCCGGCGGCGACGTGCGCTACACGGAGTTCGCGCAAGCCAACCACAACGCCTGGGACCCGGCGTACGCGACCGCCGAACTGTGGGCGTGGCTGTGGCGGCAGCGTCGGCACTAGGGGATTGCGCCCCTCGCCGCCGATCCAGCCTTCTTCAGGTCAAGCCTTCTTCAGGAACTCGGTCCGCAGCACCAGCCCTTTGACCTTTTCGACGTTGCATTCGATCAGCTCTTCGTCGTCGGTCAGGCGGATGTTCTTGCACAGGGTGCCGCGCTTGAGCGTCACCGAAGTGCCCTTCACCTTCAGGTCCTTGATCACCAGCACCGAGTCGCCGTCGGCCAGTGCGGTGCCATTGCTGTCTTTCACGATCATCTTGCAATCCTTCCGGCCGCGCAGGGATGGGCGGCGTCTTTAGTGTGGGATCAGCCCTTGAGCAGGGCTTCGAGTACCGCCATGCGCGTGGCGACGCCGTTGGCGACCTGGGTCAGGATCAGCGATTGCGCGCCGTCGGCGACTTCGTCGGTAATCTCGACGCCGCGATTGATCGGGCCCGGATGCATCACCGCCGCGTCCGCAGCGGCACGCTTGAGGCGCGTCGCGGTCAGGCCGTAGTCGCGGTGGTAGTCGTCCAGCGACGCCACCAGCCCTTCTTCCATGCGTTCGCGCTGCAGGCGCAGCATCATCACCGCATCCACGCCCTCCAGCGCCGCATCGAAGTCCTGCGAGACCGTGCAGCCGCGCAGCGTGCCGTCGTCGGGCAGCAGCGAGGCCGGGCCGCAGACCCGGATCTCGCCCGTGCCCAGCGCGCGCAGCGCATGCAGGTCCGAACGGGCGACGCGCGAGTGGCGCACGTCGCCGACGATCAGCACGCGCAACGCCGAGAAATCGACGCCCTTGGCCTGGCGCAGGGTCAGCATGTCGAGCAGGCCCTGGGTCGGATGGGCGCTGCGGCCGTCGCCGGCGTTGACCAGGCTCGTGCCCGGATTGACGTGCTCGGCCAGCGCGGCGACCGCGCCGTCCTCGTGGTGGCGGATCACGAAACCGCGCACGCCCATGGCTTCGAGGTTCTTGAGCGTGTCCAGCGCGGTCTCGCCCTTGCGCGTGGACGAGGTCGAGGCGTCGAAGTTGATGGTGTGCGCGCCCAGGCGCTGGGCCGCGAGCTGGAAGCTCATGCGGGTGCGCGTGGACGGCTCGAAGAACAGCGTGCACACCGCCAGCCCGTCCAGCGCCCGGCGGTCGTAATGGCCTTCGGCGAAGGCCTGGGCGCGGATCAGCAACGCGGTCAGCGCGTCGCGCGACATCCCGTCCAGGGTCAGCAGATGGCGCGGCGGGGAAGCCGGCGTCGGATGCGAAAGCGGAGAATTCATGCGATGGGCAGTTGGTTCAGGTCGGTGGCGTCGTCGGGGGCGGCCAGGTAGCGCTCGACGATCACCGCCGCGGCGACCGCATCCAGCGCCTCGGCGTCGCGCCGGCGCTTGCGGCCCTCGGCGCGGTCGGCGGCGAAACGCTGCGCGGCCTCGATCGAGCTGGAGCGCTCGTCGACGAGCACCACCGGCAATTTGTAGCGTGCGTGCAGCTCGCGCGCGAAGGCGTGGGCGCGGACGCGGGCGGGCTGATCGCCGCCTTCCAGGGTCATCGGGTCGCCGACGATCAGCCCGTCCGGGCGCCATTCGCCGCGCAGGCGGTCGAGCGCGCTCCAGTCCGGGCCGTGGCCGTGCACATCGACCACCGCCAGCGCGCGCGCGCCATGGCCGAAGGCGCTGCCGACGGCCACGCCGATCCGGCGCGCGCCGACATCGAAGCCCAGGACCGTGCCGTCGCGCCGGATGCCTGTGCGCTGGTCGGCGTCGGCGTTCATGCGTGGCCGGCGTAATCGGCCAGGTGCGCGAAATCGACGCCGATGCGGCCTGCGGCGGCCTGCCAGCGCGCGTCCAGCGGCAGATCGAACAGCAATTCGGCGTCGGCCGGCGCGGTCAGCCAGTCGTTTTCGGTCAGTTCGTGTTCGAGCTGGCCCGAACCCCAGCCGGCGCAGCCCAGCGCGACGATCGCGTTGTCCGGACCTTCGCCGCGCGCCATCGCTTCGAGGATGTCGCGCGAAGTGGTCAGGAACAGCGCATCGGCGATCGCCAGGGTCGAATCCCACTGCATACCGCCGTCGTGCAGCACGAAACCGCGCTCCGGATGGACCGGACCGCCGGCGAGCACGACCTGCGAGCGCAGCGAATCGTCGCCGCCGTCCACGCCCATCTGGCCGAAGACCTCGCCCAGGGTGTACTCGGACGGGCGGTTGACCACGATGCCCATGGCACCGTCGCCGTCGTGCTGGCAGATCAGAGCGACGCTGCGCGAAAAATTGGTGTCCGACAGCGCGGGCAGCGCGATCAGGAGCTGATTGGCCAGGGGCGTGGGCATCACGGACATGGGGCCCATTCTAACGTGGGCGCCGCGCTCGCGGGTCGCGGCCGATCCGTCGTAGCATGGGGTTTGCCCCTTCGGAACCGCGCCATGCCCCGGTCGCCCCTCCGTGTCCCGGCGCCGGCCGCGACCGCCGTTTCGCGCCCTCGCGGAAGCTCCTGAACCATGTCCGGCTATTGCGACTACGCCCCGGGCCATCCTCTGCACGGCCCTTACCACGACCGCGAATACGGCTTCCCGCAACGCGCCGAGGCCGAGCTGTTCGAGCGCCTGATCCTGGAGATCAACCAGGCCGGCCTGAGCTGGGAAACCATCCTGCGCAAGCGCGAGGGTTTCCGCCTGGCCTACGACGGTTTCGACGTCGACACCGTGGCGGCCTACGGCGAGCGCGAACGCGAGCGCCTGCTGGCCGACGCCGGCATCATCCGCAACCGGCTCAAGGTCGATGCGGCGATCCACAACGCCCAGGTCGTGCAGACCCTGCGCGCCAGCCATGGCGGTTTCGCGCAGTGGCTGGACGCACACCTGATCCTGGACGACCGCCCGCGCGACAAGGCCGGCTGGGTCAAGCTGTTCAAGAAGACCTTCCGCTTCACCGGCGGCGAGATCACCAACGAATTCCTGATGAGCCTGGGCTACCTGCCCGGCGGCCACCGCGAGACCTGCCCGGTGTACGCCACGCTGGCGAAGCTGCGGCCGCCGCCGCCGTGGATACGGGCGGCGAAGGGCTGAGCGAGCCGGGTTCTGCCCAAGCGCCGAATTGCGGCATTCAAGCACAGCGGTTGTGCCGCCCCGCACAACTGCCCGAAGAAGCAACCGACCGCTGCCAATTGCGCAACCGAACGTCTCTCCGGCTGCGACGACGGCGGGCGAAAATGCCCATCGTTTCCGCCGTCGCGCTCGAACGCATCGGCATCGTTCGGCGCGCGCCGGTTTTATTCGGTGATCGCGTTCTTCTTCAAGGAGCTTCCTGTGAGCAAAACCCTCTACCTCGCCGTCGCCGTTCTATGCACTGCGTTTTACGGACACGCCAACGCAACGAGTTTCGACGACGGGGAACTGTTGTTCGATCAGCCGGGCTGGGACTATTCGCCCAGCGCCATGCTGGACCTGGACGGAAAGGAGAAGGTCTGGTGGTGCGGACATCTCGACGGCCATGACGTCATCAAGTACCGGGAGCGCACGGCGACGGGCCCCTGGAGCCCCGCCCAGGTGGTCCTGCAATCCAATCGCTTCCTGCCCAGTGCGGACCTGCCGTGGGAAGGCATCCACACTTGCGACCCCAGCGTGACCCGCGGAACCTGGAACTACTTCGGAACGACCTACACCTATGCGCTCTACTACACCACGGAGCGCCCCGGAACCGCCGGTCTCGACAATAGGATCGGCGTGGCTTTCTCGAACGACGGAAAGCTTTGGATCAAGCACGAAGCACCCGTGATCGATGAAGGCATTACCGGCACCTATGGCACCGGTCAATCCGTCGCATGGAGCGCAAGCGGCGGCGCCGGCGTTCGCACCACCTACACCTTCGTCGACGGCGCCGGCCTCATTAAGTACTACTACCGAGAGTCTGCCGACGGCGTCAATTTCGGAGCCCGGCGCGAACTGAGCCAAGCAGGCCTCACGCTCAACGGCGTGCCGGGCATCTCGCATGCCAACTCTGCGATCGGATTCGCTCCGGGCGCCTATCAGGACCATTACTTCTACTATCTGGTCAACGTCTGCGAGACCCACAACGATGGCCCGTTCGGACCCAACCACCCTGAATGGGGAACCGCCAAGGCCGTCTGTGTCTATCGCGCAGAAGGCGAAGATGCGTTCACCGGCACGTGGACGCGGGTACTGGACAGCACCCATGTCAAACCGGTCGAGGTCGAGCCCGGCTTCCTCACCAATCTATACGGCAGTCTGGATGGACAACTGCCCAACATTTCCGTCAACCACGGCTGCAGCGGCAGCGGCGACCCGAACAGCTGGGAGATCTGTTGGTACGAAGGGACGCTACCGTAGGCCGGCAAGCACCTTCGGGCCGATCGAGCGAAGGACACCTCCGCTTTGGTGCGTAGGCGTCCTTGCGGACTTCGCGGCACAACGGCTACGGAATCCAAATCCACCGCAGACGGCGGCGTCCGAGCGGCGCCTCTGCCGGTAGCTACGGAGACGCATTCGGCAACCACAGCTCGATCACCCGCTCCTCGGGCTTGAACGCGCCGGGCAGCTTGAGCAGCTCGATCTCGGTCGTGCCGGCGTACCAGGCTGCGATGTTCGGCGTCAGCCAGTCCTTGAGCGCGGCCGCGCAAGCGCCCTGGTCGTCCATGCGATGCACGACCAGGGTCGGCTGCAGGTAGGACTTGGGCGGATCGGCGTTGCGCGCGCGCGCCGAACGCACCACGTTCTCGATCCCGGGCATGGTCGCGGCGGGCTTCAGCTGGGTCCAGGGCAAGGCCACAGCGCGCTTGCGCGTCGCCTCGTCGTAGACCTGCACGTAGACCACCACCGGATAGGCACCGCAGGCCTGCTGCACGGCCAGTGTCGGCGATGGTCGCGCTGGCTCGGCGCTGGCCTGCTTCTCGGCGCTGGCCTGCTTCTCGGCACCGACCTGCTTCTTGGCGCCGGTTTGTTGAGGCGGTGCGGTAGTCACCCCCGCCGGCAAGTCGGACGCGCTCGGCAAAGCGCCGCCCTGCGCAGCGGCGCCGCGCACCATGGGTCGGCCGGCATCGGTCGCGGCTGCGATGGCGCCGAGCGGCACCGCCAACGCGGTCGCGGCAGTGCTGCGCTCCCAATACGGATCGCGCGCAGGCGGATCGCAGACCGCCTCGCACAGCGTGCGATGCGCGCTTTGCACCGCCGGACAGGCCTTGGCCACCGACCGCGACGGCGCCAGGCCGCAACTGGCCTGCACCTTCTTGACCAAGCCGCCGCCGGCACTGACCTGGTCGCGCTCGCGCCGCACTTGCTGATAGACGCCGTTGAGCAGCGCCTGCAGATCCTCGTCGATATCGGCGTTTTCCTCGCCGGCCGGCGCCAGGGCACCGGCGCTGGCCCAGGACGGCAGCTTTTGACGCAGTTCCTTGAGGCGCACGCCGGAGGCGGTCGCCTCCTGCCGGCGTTGTTCGGAGAATTTGTCGAACGCGGTCCAGGCCGGCACCAGCAGGGTCGCGACCAGGCCCGCGCCGAGGCCTGCGCTGATCGCCGCGGCCTTGGTCTCCGGCCGCCAGAACGCCTTGACCGCTTCGTCGGCCTGCGCCGTGGACGGACGCAGGCGGCGCAGCGAGGGCAGCGCGTCCTGCGGCTCGACCGGTGCCGACCATCCCGGCAGTTGCTCCAGCCAACCCGGCTTCAGGGCGCGGCCGAAGTCCTCGCCGAGCCGGTGGTAGCTCTCCCACTGCGCCTCGTCGAAGAACTGGTCCGCGGTCGGCTGCTGCGGGAATTCGGGATTGCGGCGCGCGTAGGCCAGCACATCGCTGTCGAGCGCGAAATGCAGGTTCGGCTTCACCACCAGCAAGGTGCCCTGCTTGCTGCGGCCCTGCCGGTCGGGACGATAGCGGATGCGCGCCAGCATCACCCCGCGCGCGGTGTAGTTGTCGTGCAGCTTCTCCGGCGCCAGCACGCAGATGTGCTCGTCCTGCATCAGCGGCAGGTGGCAGGCACTGTCCTCGGTGTAGAACTCGATCTCGGCGCCGAAGTCGATGCGCGCCTTGCGGATCAGGTTCTCCAGATCGGCGTACTCGTAGTGGGGGTCGGCGCCGCAATCGGCCAGCACGATGAAATCGAGCTGGCGCCGCAACAGCGAGTGCACGCCGGTGTTGTCGAAGTGACCGCCGTCGGACAGGTACCAGGCGCGCGCGGCGGCGCCGTCGAACGAAGCCAGGGCTTCCGAAACCAGGCGCCCGAACTTGGAATTGCGGCAGCTGCGCGCCAGCGCCAGCGTCCATTTGCCGGGGCCGTGAGTGCGCGCCGGCCCGACCCCGGCCATCGGCGGATCGAGCTGGGCGTTGCCGCGGCCGGTATCGAACCAATATCCAAGACGCGCCCCGACCAGGAACAGCAGCATCGCCCAACCCGTGGTGGTGTTGGAGCCCGCGCCCGGCGAAGCCGCGGCGCCGGAGATCGCGATCCAGCGGCCGAGCTTGTCCAGCCGCTGCGGCGTGATCTGGGCGCGTTCGCCGTCGCGGCCGACTTCCAGACCGAACGCGCTCGCCACCAGCGGCACGCCCTTGCGGTCGGCGTTGTAGAGCTTGCTGCTGGCGCCGCGGGTCTGGTTGAGGCAGGTGTTGACCAGATGCAGCGGGCCGCCACGAAGGTCGGGCCGGTACTGCGCCATGGCGACATCGTCGTCGTCCACGGTCTCGACGATGTTCGACACTTCTTCCGGACTGGCGCGCCGCGCGCCGAGCACGGCCTCGCCCGGGAACCGGCGCCGGCTGCCCACCGCCAGGTAGGCACGGGTGAGACGCGAGCGATAGAAACCGTGCAGCGAAGTGGTGTTGACGGTTTCGGTGTGCAGGCCGGTGCCGATGAACCAGACCAGCAGCCCCAGCATCAGCCAACCCACGCGTTGCAGGGTCGACTGCTGCATCGCCCAGATGCGCCAGCCGGACTCGCCGGCGTGATCGCCGAACACCCACCACTGCACCACGGTCACCCACAGCACCAGCAAGACCAGGGTCGCGCCCAAGCCGAGCACGTTGATCAGCAAGGGCATCAGGCCGGGGCGCGGCCCCTCGTCGCTCGACAGCAGGCGCTGGATCGGCTCGCCGAACGCGCGGACCACGATTACCAGCAGGCTGCCCAGACCGACGCTGCCGTACACCCAGAGCGCGCCGGACTCCAGCGTCTTGAGCAGGCTCCAGCTGGCCCAATCGAGCAGGCCCGCGAACGCGGGCAACAGGGCGGCGATATTGATCCAGCGCAGATGCGCGGTCAGTCGATCGCGTTCGCGCGCGTTGACCGTGTCGCGATCCTCGCGCGCACGCGCGATCCGCAGCCATAGCCACAAGCCGTAGGCGGCGATACTGACCAGCGCCACGCAGGCGAGGAACTTGCCCGAGTAGCCGGGCAGCGGCACCGCGGCGCTGGGCAGACTCAGATACAGCAGCACCGCCAAGGCGGCCGGGCCCAGCACCATGGCCATGTCCCAAAGCCGGAAACGCGCGCGCTCGCTGAGCACGGCCGCGTTCTTCGGCGCCACATCGCGCAACGCCCAGTAGGCCATCAGATTGCCCGGCGCCAACGACAGCCAGACCAACGCCGTCAGAGGCCACCACGCGCTGCGCCACGCACTCCAGTCCTGCGGCGAAAGCAGCGAAGTGTGGCTCTGGACCATGTGCGGCAGGACCACGATCGCGCCGATCGCGATTGCCAGCAGCGCGAATTCCAGGTGCACCGCCAAGCCGGCGCGCAGATAGGTGGCGATGGCGACGCCGTAGTCGCGCGCACCGCGCGGAACCAGGTAGCGGCCGTAGCGGCGCAGCCAGCCCAGCAGCAGGGTATCGCTGCGACGCAGCAGTTCCTGCGCCTGGACCACGCCGACGGACGCGATCAACCGCCCCAGCGCCGCGCCCGCGTAACCGCCGCCGGAGACCGTGGACAGGTAGTCGAAGCGCGGCAACAGACCGTTCTGGGCCAGGCCGCGGATCAGGCCCAGGCAGAAGGTCGCGCTACGAACGCCGCCGCCGGACAAGGCCAGGCCGATGGTGCTGGTCGGACCGCTTTCGGGGCCGGCGACACCGGCGACTGCGCGACGGGCGTCGATCGCGGCGCGCTCGGCGGCGTCGATCGCCGCGGCCATCGCGTCCGCGTTCGCATCGGCGTTCGCGTGTTGCGGACCCGTGCCGCGCTCATGCGCACCGGCAGGCGTGGGCGTGCGGTCCGGGCCGGACGCGGCGGGTCCGTGATCGGTGCTGGTCATGCGACATGCTCCGTGTCGTTGGCTACATCCCTGCTAGCGGCTAACGATACAGATGCGCGCGACAGGACACGGCGCCGGCCGTCGGGCGAGCCGGCGCGTCCGGCGATGCCGATGGAACCGGCGGCGCGCGGGTTCGTTGCGCCGGGATTTGCGCCGAGGTTGCGCCGAGATCCGGGACGCTAGCGGCGCCGCTCGCCCAGCGCCTGCGCAGCGCCCAAACGGCAAGAAGCCCGGACCAGCCGGGCTTCTTGTTGCGATGGAAACCGCGGCGCGGCGTCAGCGCACTTCCGCAACCTCGACGCCGTCCAGGCCCTGGGCCAGGGTGCGCGCGTCGCCGCCCTGGGCGAGCTTGATGCGCAGACGCACTTCGTTCTGCGAGTCGGCGTAGCGCAGCGCGTCTTCGTAGCTGATCTCGCCGGCCTGATAGAGCTCGAACAGGGCCTGGTCGAAGGTCTTCATGCCCAGGTTGGTCGACTCCTTCATCACTTCCTTGAGCTTGTGGATCTCGCCCTCGCGGATGTAGTCCTGGATCAGCGGCGTGCCCAGCAGGATTTCCATCGCCACCCGGCGGCCCTTGCCGTCCGGAGTCGGGATCAGCTGCTGCGCGACCACGCCCTTGAGGTTCAGCGACAGGTCCATCAGCAACTGGCCGCGGCGGTCCTCGGGGAAGAAGTTGATGATGCGGTCCATCGCCTGGTTGGCGTTGTTGGCGTGCAGGGTGCACAGCACCAGGTGACCGGTTTCGGCGAAGGCGATCGCGTGGTCCATGCCCTCGCGGGTACGCACCTCGCCGATCATGATCACGTCCGGCGCCTGGCGCAGGGTGTTCTTGAGCGCGGCGTCCCAGCTGTCGGTGTCGATGCCGACTTCGCGCTGGGTGATGATGCAGCCCTCGTGCTTGTGCACGAACTCGATCGGGTCCTCGATCGTGATGATGTGGCCGGTCGAGTTCAGGTTGCGGTAGCCGATCATCGCCGCCAGCGAGGTCGACTTACCGGTACCGGTCGCGCCGACGAAGATGATGATGCCGCGCTTGGTCATCGCCAGCGTCTTGATGATCGGCGGCAGGTTCAGCTCTTCGACGGTCGGGATCTTGGTCTCGATGCGGCGCAGGACCATGCCGACCTGGTTGCGCTGGTAGAAGCAGCTGACGCGGAAGCGGCCGACGCCGGTCACGCCGATGGCGAAGTTGCACTCGTGGGTCTTCTCGAACTCCTCGCGCTGCTGAGGGTTCATGACGTTGAGCACGAGATCGCGGCTCTGTTGCGGCGTCAGCGGATTCTGGGTGATCGGCGAGATCTTGCCGTGGACCTTCATCGACGGCGGCATGCCGGCGGTGATGAACAGGTCCGACGCCTTCTGGTGCGCCATCAGCTTGAGGAACGAGGTGAAGTCGATGGTGCTCATGGGGCTGCCTCCTCGGGAGGTCTGAAACTTGAAAGACGATGCCGTGCCGCTGCGGTTGAGGGGTCGGCGCCGGCACTGTGCCAGCAACCGACCGCAGGCAACCGGGACCTGCTTCACTTAGTCGAACAGACGCTTGTCCTTGGCGTACTCGCGGGCCTGCGGGCGCAGGATCATGCCGCGCTTCACCAGGTCCTGCAGGTGCTGGTCCAGGGTCATCATGCCGTGGTTCTGGCCTGTCTGGATCGCCGAATACATCTGCGCGACCTTGTCCTCGCGGATCAGGTTACGCACCGCCGGGATGCCGACCATGATCTCCCAGGCCGCGGTACGGCCGCCGCCGACCTTCTTCAGCAGCGCCTGCGAGATCACCGCGCGCAGCGATTCCGACAGCATCGAACGCACCATCGGCTTTTCGCCGGCCGGGAACACGTCGATGATGCGGTCCACCGTCTTGGCCGCGGACGAGGTATGCAGGGTGCCGAACACCAAGTGGCCGGTTTCGGCCGCGGTCAGCGCCAGGCGGATGGTTTCGAGATCGCGCAACTCGCCGACCAGGATGTAGTCCGGGTCTTCGCGCAAGGCCGAACGCAGGGCCTCGTTGAAGCCGTGGGTGTCGCGGTGGACTTCGCGCTGGTTGATCAGGCACTTCTGCGAGGTGTGCACGAACTCGATCGGGTCTTCGACCGAGAGGATGTGCGCGTACTCGTTCTTGTTGATGTGGTCGATCATCTCCGCGAGCGTGGTCGACTTGCCCGAACCGGTCGGTCCGGTCACCAGGATCAGGCCCTGCGGCTGCTCGATCAGTTCCTTGAAGATGCGCGGGCAGCCCAGGTCTTCCAGGCTCAGCACTTCCGAAGGAATGGTACGGAACACTGCACCGGCGCCGCGGTTCTGGTTGAACGCGTTGACGCGGAAACGGGCCAGGCCGGGAATCTCGAACGAGAAGTCGACCTCGAGGAATTCTTCGTAGTCGCGACGCTGCTTGTCCGACATGATGTCGTAGACCAGCGAATGGACCTGTTTGTGATCCAGTGCCGGAATATTGATGCGTCGCACGTCGCCGTCGACGCGGATCATCGGCGGCAGGCCAGCCGACAGGTGCAAGTCGGATGCCTTGTTCTTGACCGAAAACGCCAACAGTTCGGCGATATCCATGCGTGCTCCCCCGCACTGCAACAGAACTTCAGATGGAAACTTCAGACGAAACGTATCGTAGCTACAGCGGAAACGCTAAAACGCGAACGAGCGACGAATGTGGCCAACCGCAAGTAGCGGGAAGCGTCCCCTGCGAGGCAGTATAGCCCCGTACCCGCATTGCCGAACCAGCCCTCTTTCACAGGATTCCCCACGTGCGCGCGCACGCCCTGCACGGCATCTTGCACCAGTTGGATAACGCCGCGAGCCTTGCGCAGCGGCCAGTACCGCAGTTGTTGGCGGTGAGCAAGACCCAGGATGCGACCGCCGTCGCGGAACTGGCGGCGGCCGGCCAGCGCGCCTTCGGCGAGAACTATGTTCAGGAAGCGGCGGCCAAAACCGCGGCCCTGGCCGGCCTGGAACTGCAGTGGCACCTGATCGGCCATCTGCAGTCGAACAAGGCCGAGCAGGCCGCGCACTTGTTCGACTGGGTGCAGACCGTGGACCGGCCCAAGCTGGTCGCTGCGCTGGCGCGCCACCGGGACCCGGCACGCGCGCCCTTGCAGGTGCTGATCCAGGTCAACATCGACGACGAGGCCAGCAAGCACGGCTGTCGCCCCGAAGACGTGCCGGCGCTGGCGGCGGCGATCGCGGCCGAACCGCGCCTGCGGCTGCGCGGGTTGATGGTGATCCCGACCCCGCACGAGGACCCGGAGCGGCGCCGGCCCGCGTTCCGCCGCAGCGCTGCGCTGTTCCAGGCCCTGCGCAGCGCCGATCCCGGCGTCGATACCCTGTCGATGGGCATGAGCGACGACTACGCCATCGCGATAGCGGAAGGCGCGACCATGGTCCGGATCGGCACCGCGCTGTTCGGGGCCAGGCCGCCGAAAGCATCGGCATGAGCGGGCAGCGGATCGGCGAGCGCCGCCTGCGCTGCATCGGCGATCCCCACTTCGAAACCTGCGTCCACGATTTGGCCTGTCCGCGGCTGAGAGCGACGGGTTAGCGCGGGAGTGCGGCCGCCTCGGTATGCTGGCGTTCCGACACCGTGCGCCGCCGCCCTCATGTCCGTAGCCGATACCGCCCTGTCCCCGCTCAGCCCGGTCGCCTTCATCGGCGGCGGCAACATGGCGCGCAGCCTGATCGGCGGCCTGGTCGCGCGCGGCGGCGACGCCGACGCGATCCGCGTCGCCGAGCCGGTGGAGGTGCTGCGCGAAGCGCTGCAGCGCGACTTCGGCGTACGCAGCTACGGCAACGCCGCCGAGGCCGCGGACGGTGCCAGCGTGTGGCTGCTCGCGGTCAAGCCGCAGGTAATGCGCAGCGTCTGCGCGGCGCTGGCGCCGCTGGCGCAGGCGCAGCGGCCGCTGGTGATCTCGATCGCGGCCGGCATCACCGCCGGCCAGCTCGAGCATTGGCTGGGCGGCGGACAGGCGGTGGTGCGGGCGATGCCGAATACGCCGGCCCTGCTCGGCGCCGGCATCACCGGGCTGTACGCCAACGCCGTCACCGGCGCGCCGCAACGCGCGCGCGCCGCGGCGCTGCTGGACGCGGTCGGGCCGACGGTGTGGATCGAACAGGAAGCGCAGATGGATGCGGTCACCGCGGTGTCCGGCAGCGGCCCGGCCTATGTGTTCCTGCTGGCCGAGGCGATGCAGGCCGCGGGCGTGAGCCAGGGCCTGACCCCGGACGCCGCACGCGCCCTGGTCAACCAGACCCTGCTCGGCGCGGCGACCATGCTGACCCGCAGCGACGAAGCCGCGCAGGAGCTGCGCGCGCGCGTGACCTCGCCCGGCGGCACCACCCAGGCCGCGATCGAAACCTTCGAGACGGGCGGCTTCCGTGCCCTGGTCGAGGCCGCGATCAAGGCCGCCACCGAACGCGGCCGCGAGCTCTCCGCCACCAACGATTGATCTCCCGACCACCGGAACCGCCGCCATGCGCACGACTCTCGCCCTCTGCCTGCTCACTCTCGCGCTGCTGAGTGCTTGCGGCCGCGAGGCTGCGGTGCCCACCGGCTCCGGCAGCGTCGGCGCCGCGCCGCAGGAGGCGACCGCGCGCAGCGGCGACGTCACCGTGCACGCCAGCGTCCTGCAGACGTCGGCGCTGTCGCCGGCGGTCGCGCAGCAGTACGGGATCGTGCGCGACGACGCGGTGGTGATGCTGCTGGTGGCGGTGCGGCGCGGTCCCGACGGCCAGGACGTCGCGGTTCCGGCGCGCGTCAGCGCCACCGCGACCGACCTGCGCGGCCAACGCCATACCCTGGAACTGCGCGAGCTGCGCACCGGCGAAGCCGGCAGCGCGCAGTTGCTGGACTACATCGGCACGGTCGACATCGCCCTGCCCGAGACCATGCGATTCGACGTGACGGTGGTGCCGGAAAGCGGCGTCGGCACCAATCTGCAGTTCAGCCGCGAGTTCTATCCGCGCTGAGCGTCGGCGAACGCTTTATCTGCCCGGATCGTCGCGGGTCAGCGCTTCGATGCGCAGCCGTTCGCGCGCATCGAACGGCGCCAGCAAGGCGGCCAGCCGGACCTGGCGTTGCGCCGCATCCAGACTGCGATCGGCCAGCACTCGCTCGCGCCCGGCGCGATACGCGGCCACGCGTCGATTCCATTGCGCGCGACGCTGGTCGAGCTCGGCCAGTCGCTGCGCCGCCTCGGGTCCGAACGTCGCCTCGCGTTCGGCGTAGCGGCGTTCCGGCGCGGCGCCCTGCGCTTCGAACTGCGCGCTCTGGCGCATCGCCAGGGCCACGGCGTCGCTTTCGGTGCGGGTCGGATCGGCGTCCAGCCCGTATGCAACATCGAGTTCCCGCAGGCGCACGGCGCGTTGCGCAGGCGTGAGCCTGCGATCGTGCAGCAGCGCCTGGCGCGCGATCGCGTGCTCGAGGCGGCGCTCTTCCTCGCCGTACCAGGCCTGCGCGACCGTGGCGCCCAGGCGACGCCGGCGCAGCTCGCGCCGGCGTTCGAGATCGGCGCGCAGATCGTTGCCCGTGTCCAGGGCTGCGCTTTCGCGCTCCAGCGCGACATAGGCATCGAACCAGGCCAGTACCTGCGCGAGCACGGCCGCACCGACGCGCGGCTGCAGATGGCGGCGCAGGTCGTCGCGGATCTCCGCAGACGAGCGCTCGCCCAGGCGGGTGAGGAAATAGTCGAACAGGCGTCGCATGGCGCGGTCCGGCACCGCCTTGCCCGCGGCATTCAGGGTCAACGCCCCGTCGACGGCGGTGTCGCGCAGGGAGTCGTCTTGGGCGCCGGCGGGGGCCTGCCCGCGCCCGCGCTGCGCATTCAGGGCCGCCTGCACGCGCGCCGCCGATGGCCCGGCCGCGCGGGTCGGCGCCGCGTCGCGACGCCAACCCGACAGTCCCAGCACCAGCGCCACGGCGGCGGCCAACATCAGTGCGAGGGTGAAACGCAGCATCTAGAGTCCGGCGTTTTTCAGTCTGTTGAGGTGGGCACGATAGACGCTGGGCGGGCTGGATGTGAACAGGCCGCGCAGGCCGGCGACCTGATTGACCTCGTCGAGATGGTTCCAGGCGTAGTCGTCGCGGATCACGCTGCCCAGGTGCGAGGAACAACGTCCGACCAGACCGTCGTTGGCTTCGAAACCGAAGAACAGCGCGCCCGCGCCCATCAGCAGATCGCTGGGGTCGAACGCGTTGCTCAGCGGCGAGGTGCCGCCCATCGAGTAATAGCGCACGCCGCGCACGCTGGCCGCGCCCTGGCCGCAGGCGCTGGCCGGCAGGCCTTCCGGATAGCGGGCGTTGAACGCTGCCGCGCCGGCGCTGTCGAGCGAGGCCAGGGCGGCCAGCGCATCCTGCGGATCGTCGTCGCCGGACAGGAATTCCAGGAACGAACCCAGCGCGTCGGCGAGGCCGGCGACCAGACCGCGCCCCGGCGATCCTGGCGGGAACGCGGTGCCGATACCGTCGGCGACCTTGCTGCCGGTGTGCGGGCTGCCCATGGAGGTGATCGAGGCGACCAGGTCCGGCCGCACCGAGGCGACATACCGCACGGTCGGGCCGCCATGGCTGTGGCCGATCAGGTTGAAGCGGCTGTAGCCGTAGGTCGCCTGCAGGGTTTCCAGGTAGTCGATCAGCTGCTCGCCGCGCAGTTCGCTGGAGTTGGCCGAGGACACGTTGGCGACGTAGACCTTGGCCCCGCCCGCGCGCAGTTGCCCGGGGATGTCGTACCAGTAGTCGTAGATGCCGCCGAGTTCGTCGAAGCCGAACAGGCCGTGCACCAGCACGACCGGGTTCTTGGTCTTGGTGTAATCGTCGGCGCTGGCCGGCAGGGCCGCCGCCAGCAACAGCAGGACCGCGAGCACGCGGCCCCAGACTCCGATGCGCAGCGCGCCCGGACGCAGATTCGATCGCGACATGTTCCCTCCCAGAAACCGTGCCGTACCGTTGGCGAGGCCGGCGGCGCCGGCCCGGTCGACTGTACGAATGCGTATGGAACCTGCACGCCGCAGCGCACCATACGGGAGCGAACTGTGATGCCCATCGCGCCGCCCTCCGCAGGAGGCCGGGACGGCGCCGGCTAATTGTTGCGCTGCACCCAGGCGCGGATATGGCCGGCGATTTCGCGCACTCCGTCGCTGAGTGCGGCCGGCCCCGGCTGCAGGATCAGCGGCGATTTGATCTCGTGCAGCTCGCCGTCGCGCACCGCCGGGATCGCCTCCCAGCCCGGGCGCGCAGCGACCCGCTGCGGACGGAATTTCTTGCCGCACCACGATCCGAACACGATGTCCGGCGCTAGCGGGATCACTTCGGCCGAGTCGGCGAGGATGCGGTGCTTGGCCAGCGACTGCGCAGCGTGCTGCGGGAACACGTCGTCGCCGCCGGCGATCCGGACCAGCTCGGCGACCCAGCGGATGCCGGTGATCAGCGGCTCGTCCCACTCCTCGAAATACACCTTGGGGCGGCGCGGGTACGCGAGCGTCTCGCGTTCGATCTCCTCCAGCCCGCGGCGCAGTTCGCCGGCGTAGGCCACGGCCTTATCGGCGGCGCCGACCAGGGCGCCCAGGCGCACGATGTAGTCGAGGATGCCTTCGACGCTGCGGTGATTGCTAATCCATACCTCGATGCCCTGCTTGATCAGCGCGGCGGCGATCTCGGACTGGATGTCGGAGAAGCCGATCACGAAGTCAGGTTCGAGCTTCAGGATCTCGTCGATCTTGGCGCTGGTGAAGGCGCTGACCTTGGGCTTCTCCTTGCGCGCGATCGCCGGGCGCACGGTGAAGCCGCTGATGCCGACGATGCGGTGCTGCTCGCCGAGCGCATACAGGGTCTCGGTGGGTTCTTCGGTGAGGCAGACGATGCGTTGGGGGCCCATGACGGGATTGTCGCATTACCGGCTTGCGCGCGCCGGCGATTGCCATCCGCGTCGTGCGATGCGATCTTCGCGTCCATGGAACCTGCCATCATTTATGCGCGCGAGGCCAGCGTCGCCGTCGCCGACTTCCGCCAGGTATTGGTCGACTCCGGACTGGGCGCGATCCGCCCGGTCGGCGACGAGCCGCGCCTGCAGCAGATGCTGGATGCGGCCAACCTGATCGTGACCGCGCGCCGGCCCGACGGCGAGCTGGTCGGGATCGCGCGCTGCGTGACCGACTTCGCCTGGTGCTGCTATCTGTCGGAACTGGCGGTGTCGCAATCGGCGCAGGGGCTGGGGATCGGCAAAGGCCTGCTCGACGAGGCGCGGCGCCAGCTTGGCCCCAGCGTCAGCCTGATCCTGGCCTCGGTGCCCGACGCGGTCGGCTTCTACGAACGCGCCGGCATGGCGCCGATGCAGCACACGTTCTGGTACAAGCGCGAGTATTGAGCGCTGGTTGCGGCGGCATCCATGCCATCGGGCTGCCGCGCGATGCGCCGATGCGGTGCGGCGGTGACCACACCATCGTGGTTACGAGCCTCAGCGCAGCGACTTGCGGAAATACACCACGCGCTCGGTTTCCTCGAAGCCGCAGGCCGCGTGCGCGCGATGCGCGTCGCGGTTGTCGAGCAGGGAATCGGAGGCGAGTTCCGCGCAGCCGCGCTGCTTCGTCCAAGCTTCGACCGCGGCGATCAAAACCCGACCGACGCCGTTGCCGCGCAGTTCGGGCACCACGTACCAGCCTTCGAGAAAGCCGACCGGCGAGCCGTCGGTGCCGTTGACGTAGTCGGTACGCAGACTGGCCTCGGCGAAACCGCAGGCTTGGCCGCGCTCATCGAAGGCGAGCAGGCAGACATTGCGATCCGGACGCGACAGCAGCCCGTGCATGTCGTCGCCGTGACCGGACGGCGTCTCGCCCTCGTCGTCCGGCCACAGGGCGCGGCGCAGCTGCGCCCAGGCCGCGAGATCGGCCTCGGTCGCCGGCCGCACCCGCCAGCCGTCGTTCACGGATACAGCATCCGCTTGGACCATTCGCCGGCGCGGTCGCATTCGTACAGCCAGCGCTCGTGCAGGCGGAAATCGGCGCCGTACCAGAACTCGATCTTTTCCGGGCGCACGCGCAGGCCGGTCCAGCGCGGCGGGCGCGGCACCTCGCGGCCGTCGAAGCGCTGCTCGACCTGGCTCAGGCGCTGCTCGAAGGTCTCGCGCGACTCCAGCGTCTCCGACTGCAGCGAGGCCCAGGCGCCGAGCTGGCTCACGCGCGGACGCGAGGCGAAGTAGGCGTCGGCTTCGGCGTCGGAGACGATCTCGACCGCGCCCTCGACCCGCACCTGCACGCCGTTGCGCACGCGCGGCCAATGGAACAGCAGCGCGGCGTGCGGATTGGCCTGCAGCTCGCGGCCCTTGCGGCCGTCCAGATGGGTGTAGAACACGAAACCGCGCGCGTCGTGCGCTTTCAACAGCACGGTGCGCGCCGACGGCCGCGCGTCCAGGCCGGCGGTGGCGACGGTCATGGCGGTGGGATCGGGCTCGCCGGCGACACGCGCTTCCTCGAACAGGGCGGAGAAACCGGCGACGGCTTCGGCTAACAGAGTGTGTGTGGTCATTGGGTTATTGTGGCGCGATGCCGTCCGCCGCGCACCCCTCCGCCTCCGACGCTTACGGTGCGGATTTCGTCGAGCGCGTGCTGGACGACGCGCTGAGCCACGGCGCCCGCGTCTATGCCATCGCCGGCCTGCAGGGCAGCGGCAAATCGACCCTCGCCGCGCAGGTCGCGGCGCGCGCCCTGGAACGCGGCTTGCGGGTGGCGGTGCTGTCGGTCGACGACTGCTACCTCGGCCGCCGCGAACGCGCGCGCCTGGGCCGCGACGTGCATCCCTTGCTGGCCACGCGCGGGCCGCCGGGCACGCACGAACCCGAACTGGCCTGCGCGACCCTGGACGCCCTGCGCACGCGCGGCGCGGTGCGGCTGCCGCGCTTCGACAAACTCGGCGACCGGCGCCTGCCGCCGTCGCGCTGGCCGCAGGTGCGCGGCATCGATCTGACCCTGTTCGAGGGTTGGTTCCTCAAGACCCCGGCGCAGTCGGCGCAGGAACTGATCGAGCCGGTCAACGCGCTGGAACGCGACGAAGACCGCGACGGCCTCTGGCGCGGCTATTGCAACCGCGCCCTGGCGCAGGACTACCCGCCGCTGTGGGCGCGCCTGGACCGGCTGCTGTTCCTGCAGCCGCCGGGCTTCGAGCACGTGCCGGAATGGCGCTGGCAACAGGAGCGCTCGTTGCAGGCCGCCAGCCCCGGACGCGTCGGCATGGACCGCGCCGGGATCGAACGTTTCGTGCGCCTGTTCGAACGCGTGAGCCGGCAGGCGCTGGCGCGGCTGCCGGAGATCGCGGACTGGACGGTGGCGGTCGACGCGCGCCGGCGCGTGCTCGGCTAGAGCGCCGCGCCGCCGTGCGGCGACGGCGTCATTCGACGATGAAGCTCACGCGCAGGTTGACCCGCCACTCGCTGACCGTGCCGTCGTCGTCGGTCACGACCTTGATCTCGTTGACCCAGGCGCCCTTGATGTTCTTCACCGATTCGGCGCACTTCTTCAGTCCCGATTTGACCGCGTCCTCCATGCTGGTCTTGGAGGAGGCGTTGAGTTCGATGATCTTGGCGATCGCCATGGCGTGCTCCTGTCTGGCCGGCGCGCGGGCTTGCGGCCGGAACAGCGAGCCTAGGCCGGCCGGCGTTAAGGCGACGCAACAACTGCCGGGCGCCAATGCCGGGCCGCGGCTGGCTACAATCGCCGCATGAATCCCGCGAGCAATCTGATCCTGGTGGGCCCGATGGGGGCCGGCAAGAGCTGTATCGGCCGCCGCCTGGCCGAGCGCTACGGCCTGCGCCTGGCCGACGCCGACCGCGAGATCGAGCAGCGCACCGGGACCACGGTCGCGACCATCTTCGAATGCGAGGGCGAGGCCGGCTTCCGTGCCCGCGAGCGCGCCACCCTGGCCGAACTGCTGGCCGCGGACGGGCTGTTGCTGGCCACCGGCGGCGGCGCGGTGCTGGACCCGGACAGCCGCGCGCTGCTGCGCGAACGCGGCTATGTGGTGCACCTGCAAGTGAGCGTAGAGGCACAGTTGGAGCGCCTCGCGCGTGACCGTACTCGCCCCTTGCTCGCACGCGACGACCGCGAGGACGTGTTGCGCACGCTGTCCGCGCAACGCGCGCCGCTGTACGCCGACGTCGCCGACCTGCGCTTCGATACCGAACGCATGACCGCGGCCGAGGCCGCGGACAAGCTCGCCGACCAACTCGATATCCGCTGGCGCCGCCTTGCGCACGCGCACGGAGCCCCCGCATGACCGCAGCGTCCACCCCCGTCCTGCATCACGTCAAAGTCTCCGGCGACGCGAGCTACGCGATCGACATCGGCCCCGGCCTGCTCGCGCAGGCCGAGCGCATCGCCGTGCACCTGCGCGGCCGCCATGCGCTGATCGTCAGCGACGGCAACGTCGCGCCGCTGTACGCCGATGCGCTGGAAACGGCGCTGCGCGCGGCCAAGCCGAAACTGGCGCTGGCGCGTTACGTGCTGCCGCCGGGCGAACACGAAAAGACCCTGGCCCGCTTCGGCGAATGCCTGGCCGCGCTGGCCCAGCTCGGCGCGACCCGCGACGCCACCGTGCTGGCGCTGGGCGGCGGCGTGGTCGGCGACCTGGCCGGTTTCGCCGCGGCCTGCTGGATGCGCGGCGTCGACGTGGTGCAGCTGCCGACCACGCTGCTGGCGATGGTCGACTCCTCGGTCGGCGGCAAGACCGCGGTCGACCTGCCCAGCGGCAAGAACCTGGTCGGCGCCTTCCATGCACCGCGCGCGGTCTTCGCCGACACCTCGACCCTGCGCAGCCTGCCCGCGCGCGAACTGCGCGCCGGCCTGGCCGAAGTGGTGAAGTACGGCGCGATCTTCGACGACACGTTCCTGGACTGGCTGGAAGCGCATGCCGAAGCGCTGCTGGCCGGCGACGATGCGGCCCTGGCCCAGGCGATCGCACGCAGCTGCGTCTACAAGGCCGACGTGGTCGCGCGCGATCCCTACGAGCGCGGCGACCGCGCCCTGCTCAACTTCGGCCACACCTTCGGCCATGCGATCGAAACCGAACAAGGCTATGCCGGCGCCACCGGCGACGGCCTCAACCACGGCGAAGCGGTCGCGGTCGGCATGGTCCTGGCGGCACGGCTGTCGGCCGAGCTGGGCATGGCCAGCGCCGCCGATGCGCAACGCCTGCGCGCCCTGCTCGAACGTTTCGGCCTGCCGACTGCGATTCCGGCCGGGCTCACGCCGGAAGCCCTGCTCGCGCGCATGCGCCTGGACAAGAAAGCCGACGCCGCCGGCCTGCGCTTCGTCCTCTGGGACCACGCCGGTCAGGCCCGGGTCGTCGCGGGCGTGGCCGACGAGACGGTACTGCGCGTACTCGCCAGCGGTTGAGGCGGGCTGCCGCGGCGAGCGCCGCGCATCCGGCCTTGCCTGAGCGACGCCCGGGCCGCACAGTGCGCCACCGGCCTGCGAGGTCGGCGGGCCGCTGCCGCAACCGGCGGCCCCATCCGTTGCAGGCGCACAGGGGCGACCGCATGAACTCGCAGTTCGAATTTCTCGACAAGCATCACTGCGCGACCGACTCGGCCCAGGTCGCGGCGCAAATCGCGTTCGAGCGCTACGGTCCCTTCCCGCGCACCCGCACCGCCGTGGTGATCTACGCCATCGACTGGCAGGCCTGGACCGAATCCATCGCCCAGGTGGTGCGCGCCTATTCGGATCGCGGCGCGGGATCCGCGGCCGGCACGGCCACGCTGGACGCCGGAAAACGGCAATGGCGCATCGTCCTCACCGACATGCGCTTCGTCAGCGCCGGACGCTATTCGCA
Organism: Lysobacter sp. Root76; assembly: GCF_001428685.1. GTDB lineage: Bacteria > Pseudomonadota > Gammaproteobacteria > Xanthomonadales > Xanthomonadaceae > Lysobacter. The sequence continues at coordinate 919,458 of NZ_LMIK01000001.1, forward strand.
GGGCAGCGGCACGGTCTATCGGGTCAACGAGTATCGCGACGGCTCGGTCCAGGTGACGGCGACCGCGGTCGGCAATCCGCCGCAGCTGGGCGAGGTCGTGCACTTCGAGCATCTGTTCGGGACGCTGGTCGGTCCGGTCGAACTGCCGCCGCAGTAGGGTTCGGAGCGCTTGGGGACGGTGGGAGTGGTGCGCTTCGCCTCCCAGCCCGCGCCTTGACCCGACCGCACAGCGGTCGGGCGTTCAGTGCACGCGAGCCCATGGCTCGCTTGCGAGCGTCGCGCTTACGCCGCCGCCTTCACCCGCGCCAGCGCCCTTTGATTCGACGCATACGGATTGTCGAGGTACGGCGCCGCGTCGCTCGCGAGCGCGGCGATCCATTCGTCGGTGCCCAGCACCGCGGCGAAGCGGCTCTGGAACACCACCGAGAACACGCGATGGATCTCTTCGGCGCTGGCCCGGCCGGCGCTGTTCTCGTACGACAGCGAGCCGCTGGCGTCGCTGAGGAACTCGACGTTCAGGCCCAGGTGCGCGGCTTCGAAGATGGTCGAGGCGTCGCAGTTGTGGGTCATGTAGCCGACCACCGTCAGGGTGTCGACGCCGTTGTGCGCGATCCAGTCCTTGAGGTCGGTACCGGTGAAGACGCTGGGCAGGTTCTTTTCGATGTAGTGATCGCGCGGACGCGAGGCGACCACCTCGTTGAGCTCCCAGGTCGGCGTGCCTTTGACGAACACCGGCGCATCCGGGCGCGCGGTGTTCTGCACCACCACCACCGGCACGCCGGCGGCGCGGGCGGCGTCCATGGCGCGGCCGATGTTGGGCAGGGTCTGGCTCACCGGCGGGTGCTCGATGAGCAGGCCGCCGCTGAAATATTCGTTCTGGACGTCGACGACGATCAGGGCGCGCTTGCGGGTCATGGCGGAACTCCTAAGTGATGAGAGGTGCGGGACGGGAAGAAGCTGACGACGCCTATGCTCCGCCTGGGCCGGAATCGCCGACAGTGGCCCGACTGCCAATATTCGATAGAATCGGGCCATGAATCCCGACACCATCGCCGTGGTCGCCTTCGACCGCATCAGCCCCTTCCACCTCTCGGTGCCCTGCATCGTGTTCGAGGACCGCGGTTTCGACGGCCAGCCGCGCTTCGAGCTGCGGGTCTGCGCGGCCGAACCCGGGCCGCTGCGCACCCAGGCCGGTTTCAGCATCGGACCCGAACACGGCCTGGAGGGCCTGGACGATGCCGGGGTGGTGATCGTGCCGTCCTGGCGCAACGCCGACGAACGCCCGCCCGAACCGCTGCTGCAAGCCCTGCGCCGGGCCCACGCACGCGGCGCGCAGATCGTCGGCCTGTGCCTGGGCGCCTACGTGCTGGCCGAGGCCGGCCTGCTCGACGGCCGCCGCGCCACCACCCACTGGCATTGGAGCGAGCATTTCGCGCGCCGCTATCCGCAGGTAGGGCTGCAGTGGGACGTGCTCTATGTCGAAGACGGCGAGCTGACCACCTCGGCCGGGACCGCGGCCGCGCTGGACTGCTGCCTGCACCTGCTGCGCCGGCGCTGCGGCGCCGAACTCGCCAGCCGGGTCGCGCGGCGCCTGGTCGTGGCCCCGCACCGCCAGGGCGGGCAGGCCCAGTACATCGAACAGCCGGTGCCGGCCTCGGCCCAGGACGAGCGCCTGTCGGGCGTGCTGAGCTGGGCGCTGGCGCATCTGGACCAGCCGCACAGCCTGGACGCGCTGGCCGAACGCGCGCTGATGAGCCGACGCAGCTTCACCCGCCGGTTCCGCCAGACCACCGGCACCACGGTCGCGCAGTGGCTGCTGAGCCAGCGCCTGGCGCGGGCGCAACGCCTGCTGGAAACCACCGACCGCGCGGTCGAGGCGATCGCCGCCGACACCGGCTTCGGCTCGGCGGTGTCGCTGCGCCAGCGCTTCGCCGCCGCGCTCAAGACCTCGCCTTCGGCCTACCGGCGCGACTTCCGCGGCGCCTGAACCCCGCCGCGACGCCGCCTGCCGCTACGACATATAGCTACAATCGGGCCGTGCGCCTGCTCCTACAACAACGCCCCGACGGCCGCGAAGCCCCGCGCTTCGTGCAACTGATGCTGCAGCCCGACCTGCTCGGCGGCTGGGCGCTGGTGCGCGAAACCGGCCAGATCGGCGGCCGCAGCACGCTGCGCCGGGAGCAGTTCATGGATCGCGACAGCGCCTTGGCCGCGCTGGAAAAGGCGCGCGACCAGCAGTTGAAGCGCGGCTTCCATCTGATGTTCGCGCAGGGCGCGGAAGCGCCCAAGTAAGCGCCGGCCCCGCCCCGCCGTCCGAATCGGGCAGTACCGTGCGCAACAGAAACGACGGAGGCTCCGTCCGCCGCCTGAGCGCTGCCGACGGCATGGCGGCGAGTCTTCAGACCGGGTCGGCACCGCAACAGAACACAGCAACACCCCTGTCCGGCTCGCGCCGCACCCCGCCGGGCCGCGATAATGCGCCCCCGAACCGACGCCCCACGCACCAGGACCCCGAATGACCGCTCCCCACACCACGCCCGCCAACGACCGATTCCTGCGCGCCCTGCGCCGCGAGCCGGTCGACCGCACCCCGGTGTGGCTGATGCGCCAGGCCGGCCGCTACCTGCCCGAGTACCGCGCCACCCGCGCCCAGGCCGGCAGCTTCCTCAACCTGGCCAAGAATCCCGAACTGGCCTGCGAAGTCACCCTGCAACCGCTGCGCCGCTTCCCGCTGGACGCCGCGATCCTGTTCTCCGACATCCTCACCGTGCCCGACGCGATGGGCCTGGGCCTGTACTTCGCCGACGGCGAAGGCCCGAAGTTCGAGCGTCCGATCCGCAGCGCCGCCGACATCGACCGCCTGGCCGTGCCGGACATGGAAGGCGAGCTGCGCTATGTGATGGACGCCGTGCGCACGATCCGCCGCGAACTCGACGGCTCGGTGCCGCTGATCGGTTTCTCCGGTAGCCCCTGGACCATCGCCTGCTACATGGTCGAAGGCGGCGGCAGCGACAACTATTCCAAGGTCAAGGCGCTGGCGCTCAACGAGCCGGCGGCGATGCACAAGCTGCTGGGCGTGGTCACCGACGCGGTGATCGCCTACCTCAAGGCCCAGCACGCGGCCGGCGCGCAGGCGCTGCAGGTGTTCGACACCTGGGGCGGCGTGCTGTCGCCGTCCATGTACCGCGAGTTCTCGCTGCGCTACCTGCAGCGCATCGCCGCCGAGCTGCCGCGCGGCGAAGGCGCGGCGCGCGCGCCGCTGATCCTGTTCGGCAAGGGCAACGATCCGTATCTGGAAGACCTCGCCGCCAGCGGCGCCGAAGCGGTCGGCGTCGACTGGACCATTGGTCTGGGCGACACCGCGCGCCGCATCGGCGGCCGCGTCGCGATCCAGGGCAACCTGGATCCGGTCACCCTGTACGCCACGCCCGCGGCGATCCGCAGCGAAGTCGGCCGCGCCCTGGACGACTACCGCGACGGCAACGGCGGTTCGCGCGAGGGCCACGTGTTCAACCTCGGCCACGGCCTGTCGCCGGACATGAGCCCCGACCACGTCGCGGCCATGGTCAGCGCGGTGCACGAACTCAGCGCGCGCTGATCCTGGCCGCCGGGCGGTAAAGAAAAAAGCCGGCGCATGCGCCGGCTTTTTCGTGTCCGCGTTTCCAGCGCCCGCGTGCGGCGCTCAGCCGACGTCGATCTTGTTGCTGCGCAGCCGCCGCGACGGATCCGCCGGCGCGTCGCTGGGCACGCTGTATTCCAGTCGGATCTCGCGCATGTCCTTCGGTACCGACTGCTCGATGTCTTCGGGCGGCTCGCAGCCCGGGAGCAGGCGCTTGCCCAGGCCCATGCCGATCATCATCAAGGCCTGCGCCTCGTCCGACTGGGGTTCGCGCGCGAGCACCCGGTCGCCCATCAGATACGCGCTGTCGCGGCCGTCCTTGGATACCGACGACACCGCGCCGCTGGGTTTGGGCGCGCCGGCTTCGAGCTTTTCGATCGGCAGCGGATTCCAGCAGCGGCCGGTGCTGGCCACGGTCAAGCGTGCGGACAGATCGGCCATGAACTCCTCCAGCGAACCGCGCGCCTGCTCGCGCGACGCCGCCTTGGCCGCGACGCTGTAGCGGCCCTTGATCAGGTACATGCGATCGAGCTGCAAGGTCATCGCCGAACTCTTGCGTTCGCCCTGGCTGTCGAAGCCCAGGTCCAGCGAACGCCCGCTCAGCGCGGCGCCGTTGCGGCGCGCGTAGGCGAAGTCGCGCAGCTCGCCCATCTCCATCGCTTCGTAGCCGCCGGACTGTTTGCCGATCTGCGCGAGCGCATCGCGCTCCTCGCGCGCGATCTGCTCGAACTCGCTCGGCGTCAGCAGGCCCGCGGGATAGAAATAGACGTCGATCCAGCGGTCGCTGCGGTTGCTCAGCGCGTAGCGCACCGAGACGCCGAACTCCTGCCGATCGAAGCGGTGTTCGTCGACCGCCTGCCACTTGCCCAGGCGCAGCGGATAGACCACGCGGGTCTCGCGCAGAAAGCCGCCCAACAGCGGGATCGCCGGTTCCTTGGCGGCGCCGGCGGGCGCGCTCGACGTCACGCTCGCGGTAGTGGTGTCGGCAGCGATCGCCGCGCCCGGCGCCGACGCGAGCGCCAAGGCCCAGCCGACGGCCACTGCGCAGGCACCTGCGCGAACTTGCTTACCGATCATCGCCGCCACCCCGACTCCGCTGCACGCCATCGCGCCCGACCCTATTCCAACCCGACCCCAACCCTATTCCGTCGCGATGTTCCATCGCGATCATGCGCCGCTTCCGCGCCGCCGGCCAGTCCATGCGGCGCGGAAGGATATTCCGCCCACCGCGCCGCCTTCACCGCGCCGGCGGCAGCGCGACATCGAGCACCGCGGCCAGCAGCGAGCCGGTCACCGGTTTACGCAGGAAGCAGTCGAAACCGGCCGCGACCGCCTGCGGCTCGGCCTCGGCATCGGCGCGCGCGGTGACCGCGATCAGCGGCCGCGCATAGCCCTGGGCGCGCAACTGGCGCGCCAGGTCCAGGCCATTCAGGCCGGGCAGGTCCAGATCCAGCAGCGCGGCGTCGTAATTCGCGGTGGCGATCTCGGTCAGCGCGGCCAGGCCATTGCCGACATGGGTGACCCGATGCCCCTGCACGCGCAGCAGCCCGGCGAGGACCTGGGCCACGGTCGGGTCGTCCTCGACCAGCAGCAGCGCCAGCGGCGCGCGCCGCGATTCGCCGACCCGGTCGGGGGCGGTCGCGCCGCCGCCGACGATCGCCGCCGGCAGCGGCAGTTCGAACGAGAAGCGCGCGCCCTCGCCCAGGGTGCTCTCGACCACGATCCGACCATTCATTGCCGCCGCCAGTTCCTGGCAGATCGCCAGGCCCAGGCCGCTGCCGCCATAGCGCACCGCGGTGCGCACGCCTTCGGCCTGCTCGAAACGGCGGAACAAACGCGACTTCTGCTCCTCGTCCAGGCCCGGCCCGGTGTCGGCGACCTCGAAGCGCACGCCCTGCGGCGCCAGCACCGACACCCGCAGCCAGACCTTGCCGCGCTCGGTGAACTTGATCGCGTTGCCGAGCAGGTTGAGCAGGATCTGCCGCACCCGGTGCGGATCGCCGCGCAGGCCGCGCGGCACGTCTTTCGCGACATCCAGTTCGAATTCGAGCCCGCGCTTGCGCGCCAGCGGCGCCATCAACGCGCTCGCGTCCTCGACCAGCACGCGCAGATCGAAGGCTTCGTCGGTCAGTTCGAGCTTGCCCGATTCGATCCGGGCCAGATCCAGGGCGTCGTTGACCAGGCGCAGCAGGTGCTTGCCGGCGCGCTGGATCGATTCGGTGTAGCCGCGCTGCTGCTGATCCAGCGGCGTATCCAGCAACAGCTCGCTCATGCCGAGCACGCCGGTCATCGGCGTGCGCACTTCGTGGCCGAGCGTGGCCAGGAACCGGGTCTTGGCCAGCGAGGCCTGCTTGGCGATCTCGCGTTCGTGCTCGGCGGCCTGCCAGTCCAGCCTGCGCTTCAGGCGCCGGCGGTAGCGGTCGGCCGCCCACCACGCGCCGAGGATGATCAGGCCGACCAGCGCCGCCAGCGCCGGCGGCGTGCGCCACCACGGCGGCTGCACGGTCAGCGAAAACTGGCGCGACTGCGACCAGATGCCGTCGGCGTTGGCCGCCTGCACTTCCATCCGGTAGCTGCCCGGTTCCAGTTTCGAGAACACGCGCTCGCCGTTGGCGGGTTGGATCACCCAGTCCGGGTCGTAGCCGTGCAGACGGAAACGGTAGCGGTGCGATTGCAGATCGACGAAGGACAGCAGGCGCGCCGACACGCGCAGGTCGCGGTCCTGCGGTCCCAACACCACCGGGCGGTCGGGATCGAGCTTGAATTCGTCCTCGTCGCGGCGGTAGCTCAGGGTTTCGATCACCAGCCGCGGCGCCTTGGCCTCGCCGAACGCGCGTCCGGCGTCGAACAGGACCACACCGTCCATGGTGCTGGCGACCGCGATGCCGGAACGGGTGAGCAGCGGATTGCGTTCGGTGAACTCCTGGCTGGGCAGGCCGTCGCGCATGCCGTAGATGCGCAGCCGCTCGCGGCGCTGGTTCCAGCAGATCAGGCCGCGGCGCGTGGTCAGCCAGACGTTGTCGCCCCAGGCCAGCACGCCGCCGGATTCGGTCGCGGGCAGGCCTTCGTCGCCGCTGACGCGCTTGAGCAGGCGCAGCCCGCGGCCATCCCAGGCGTACTGTTCCAGCGCTTCTAGCCGATGCAGCCAGAGCCGGTCCTTGCCGGCCATGGCGAAGCCGAACACGCGGCCTTCGGGACCGCCGGGCAAGGCGTCGAAGCGGCGCGTGCGGACGTTCCAGCGCGACAGGCCGTTGGGCCCGGCCATCCACAGCGCGCCATCCGGGCCGACCTCGATCTGCTCGATGTAGAGCGTGCTGACGCCACGCTCGTCCTCCGGCTTCACCGCCAGTTGCACCCGGCCTTCGCTGTCGCGCATCTGCAGGGACGGCGGCATGTAAGAGACCCAGACGTTGCCGTCGGGGGTCTCGACCAGTTGGTCCGGAATATCGCTGAAGGTGGCGTCGCGCGGCGAAGTGACGGTCCAGTCGCGCACCGGACCGCCGTCCTCGGGCACGCGCGCCAGTCCGAGCGTGCTGCCGAACCACATCACGCCCCGGCGCGTTTCCATCACCGAGTACAAGGCGGCGTCGGCCAGCAGCGGCACCGCCAGCGAATGCGAGCGGCCGTCGCCCAGATCGAGGCGATCGATCACGCCGCGCTCGCCGACCATCCATACATTGCCGTCGCGGGCCGGGGCCAGATCGCGCATGTAGGCCACGCGCGGCGCACCCGGGCGGCCGGTGCCGGGCTTGAGCACGGTGAACTGGCGCCAGTTCGGCGCGAGGTAGGCCACGCCCTTCTCCTCGGTCGCGAACCACCAGCCGCCTTCGTGATCCTGGAGCAGATCGAGCGTGTTGATCTGCGCGATGGCGACGTCGCCCGCCAGCGGCGTGAGCCGTCCACCCAGCACGCGACGCAGGCCGCGATGGGTCGCGACCCAGTAGTTGCCGGGGCCGTCGCCGACCACGCCGTAGACGCCGGTCTTGTCGCCCGGCGCGAACCACGGCTTCTGCTCGATGCGGCCGTCGGGCGTGCGCCGAAACGCGCGCAAGCCGGCGCCGATCCACAGCGAACCGTCGTCCGCCGGCGACAGCGCGGTGACCCAGGCGCCGCTGATGCCCGGATGCGCGACCGTGCGGAAACGCGTGCCGTCCCAATAGCCCAGGCCGGTGGTGGTGCCGACCCAGAGCCTGCCGGCGCTGTCGGTCTTCAAGGTCCAGATGTATTCGCCGGGCAGGCCGTCCTGGCCCGCGTCCCGGCTCGGCATGTAGCGGGTGATGCGGCCGTCCGCGTCGAGCCGGTGCACGCCGGCGCCGTCGGTACCGAACCAGATCGCGCCGTCGGACGTGGACGCGATCGTGTAGATCTCGTCGCTGCCGATGTCGGGATGGGTGTCGCGGCTGTAGTGGACGAAGTTCTGGCGCTCGCGGTCGAGCATGTGCAGACCGCCGCCGCTGAGCCCGACCCAGACCCGGTTGCGCGCGTCCACATGCAGGGCCTGGATCATGTTGCTGGGCAGCGAACCCGGATCGCCCGGCACGTGCCGCCAGACCCTGAAACTGATCCCGTCGTAGCGCGCCAGGCCGTCGTGGGTGGCCAGCCAGATGTAGCCTTCGGCGTCCTGCGCCAGGGCGGCGACGGTGCTCGACGGCATGCCCTCGGCGACGCCGTAGTAGCGGAATTGCGGCGTCTCCGGCAGCGCCGCGCGCACCGGCAGGGCCAGCGCCGCGAGCAGCAGCCACAAGGCCCAACCCGCCCAAGCAGGGCTTCCGTGCACCACCGCTGGCCTGAGCATCCCCGGTCCGATTCCTTCGCAGTACGGACGCTAGGCTCCCCGATCCGGCCCCGGCGAAGCAAGGGCCGCGCCCGCGCAACTCATAGGTGCGTTCCGCGGCCGGTCCGCAACGGACCGTTGCGGACACGGCTCTACGGGTTCATCGTGCGGTCCATAGAATCCCCGGACGATGCAGGCTGGCCCTGCCTTTGGAGCGTCGCGTGCCGAACCAGCCCATCCGACCGCTCGTCTGTGCGCTCGCGCTTTGCGTGCTGGCGCCGGGCGTGCGCGCCGCCGGCCCGGACACCTACGCGCTGGATCCGGTGCACACGCGGGTGATGTTCGCGATTTCGCACGCCGGCTTCTCCAAGGCCCTGGGCACCGTCTCCGGCAGCACCGGCACGCTCAGCTTCGACCGCGACGACTGGCGCAGCGCGCGCCTGGACGTGCGCGTGCCGATCGCCAGGCTCGACCTGGGCGACGCCAAATGGAACGCCGCCGCGCTCGCCGCCGGCCTGCTCGACGGCGAGCACCATCCCGAAGCGCGTTTCGTCTCCGACCATATCGAACCGGTCGACGCCGACCACGCCCGGGTCTGCGGCCAGCTCAGCCTGCGCGGCCAGCCCCGGCCGCTGTGCATGGACGTGACCCTAAATGCGCTCAAGCGCCATCCGCTGCCGCCGTTCCGCCGCACCGCCGGCTTTTCCGCGACCGCCACCCTGAGTCGTGCCGAGTTCGGCATCGACGCCTGGAAGTCGGTGATCGGCGACAGCGTCGAGTTGCGCATCGAGGTCGAAGCGGTGCGCGAGCGCAACGCCGGCGAGCCCGACGACGCCGCGCCGGCGCCGTCCGAACCCGAAGCCGCGCCGCCGGGTCCGCCGAGCAAACCCGACAACGATCCCTACGAACCCGTCCCGGTACCGCACGCATGACGATCAAGAACACCGAACTACGCTGGGGCGCGATCAGCCAGTTGCTGCATTGGGCCATCGTGCTGCTGATCACGGCGATCGCGATCCTCGGCCTGACCATGACCGACATGGCCAACGGCCCGTCGAAGATCAAGATCTACGCCCTGCACAAATCCCTGGGCCTGACCCTGCTGAGCCTGGTCGTGCTGCGCCTGCTGTGGCGCTACTACGCCGGCGCGCCCAGGCCGGTGCCCGGCACGCCGCACTGGCAGGAGCGCATCGCTACGCTCACCCACGGGGCGCTGTACCTGCTGATGTTCGCCCTGCCCATCACCGGCTGGCTGTTCAACTCCAGCTCCGGCTACCCGCTGCAGTACTTCGGCCTGTTCAACCTGCCCAAGATCGCGGCGGTGAACCCCGGCCTGGCCGACCTGAGCCAGTCGCTGCACGCGAACGGCTTCTGGCTGCTCCTGCTGCTGGTGCTCGCGCATGCGGGCGCCGCGTTCTACCACCACCTGTTCCAGCACGACGACACCCTGCGACGCATGCTGCCGATGCGCCTGCGCCAGGCGCCGGTCGCGGTCGAAGCCGTGCCCGCCGTCGTCGCCCCCGCCCCCACTCCGGAGAACCCCGATGTCCCTTAAGCCCCTCGCCTACGCTCTGCTGTTCGCCGCCGCACCGGCCTACGCCGCCGACTACGTGCAGGCGCCCGGCTCGACCCTGACCTTCGCCACCAAGTACCAGGGCGAGGTGTTCAGCGGCCGCCTGCCCGGCTTCACCAGCAAGATCAGCTTCGATCCGGCCCGGCTGGACACCTCAAAGTTCGATGTGACCATCCCCCTGGCCGGCGCCGACACCAAGAACGCCGAGCGCGACGACACCCTCAAGGGCACCGATTTCTTCAGCATCGCCAAATTCCCGCAGGCGCGCTTCGTCGCCACCAAGTTCCGCAGCATGGGCGGCAACAACTACGCCGCCGACGGCAGCCTGACCCTGCGCGGCGTGAGCAAGCCGGTCACCCTAACCTTCACCTGGACCGGCGGCGCCAAGCCCGTGCTCAGCGGCAAGGCCACGGTCAAGCGCCTGGACTTCGGCGTCGGCGGCGGCGATTGGGCCGACACCTCGATCATTCCGAACGAAGTCGCGGTCAGCACCAAGGTAATCCTGGTGCCGGCGGCGAAGTAAGCCGGCGACAGCGGTGCGATGCGGTGCAGTTACCGCCGCATCCACCGCACCCACCGCACCCACCGCACCTAGCCTGCGGTAAGCCGAAGGCGCATCGCACGGCGCTCCAGCAACACCCCGAGCCGAATCAGGCGCCCAGAAAACCCTGCAGGCGCGCCGCATCGAACGGCCATTCCAGCTCGCGCCCGCGGCCCTCGTCGCGCAACACCGGCACGCGCGTACCGTAGCGCTCCTCCAAGGCCTGGTCCTCGTCGATGAAGACGCTGTCGAACTCGGGCGCGCGCGCCTGCGCCAGCACCTCCAGGGCCAGGTCGCAGAGGTGGCAATCGTCGCGCTGGTAGAGAATCAGGTGCATGCGCTTGCGTACTGAGGTGGCGGGGTTCGCGAGCGTCTAGAATACCTGGAGTCCATTTTGGGACGGGTTCATGGTCCTCCGCTCGATCCGCACCGCGACCCCGGGCGCGCCGCTGCCGGCGCCCGCCGCGGGCCGGAGCGACCGGCGAACCCCGCCGCCGCGCGAACCTGCAGAACGCCGCGGCGCCCGCCACCGCAAGACCGCCAACGGACGCTGATCGCGTCCCATCGCCCTCCAGCCGAGCACCCCCCAGCCCATGGCCGTCAGCACCTTCGATCTTTTCAAAATCGGCATCGGGCCGAGCTCCTCGCACACCGTCGGCCCGATGCGCGCCGCCGCGCGTTTCGTCGAACGCTGGCTGATCGAAGGCGGCACCGGTAACGGCAGCGACCTCGAACGCTGCACGCGCGTGCGCGCCGAAGTGTTCGGCTCGCTCGCCCTCACCGGCCGCGGCCACGGCACCGACAAGGCCGTGCTGATGGGCCTGGAAGGCCATTGGCCGAACCAGATCGACCCCGACATCATCCCCGACGCGCTCGAGCGTATCCGCAGCAGCAAGCGCCTGCGCCTGTTCGGCCAGCGCGAGATCGGCTTCGACGAGAAGCACGACCTGATCATGAACAAGCGCCAGAAGCTGCCGTTCCACACCAACGGCATGCGCTTCACCGCCTACGACAGCGACGGCGAAACCATCGCCACGCGCGACTATTACTCGGTCGGCGGCGGTTTCGTGGTCAATCAGGACGAAGCGGCCGAAGACCGCATCGTCGCCGACACCACCGACCTCCCCTACCCCTTCCACTCCGGCGACGCACTGCTGGCCCAGGCGCAGCGCAGCGGGCTGAGCATCGCCGACCTGATGTTCGCCAACGAGCAGGCCTGGCGCACGCCCGAAGAGATCAACGCCGGCCTCGACGAAATCTGGAAGGCGATGCAGGCCTGCGTCGAGCGCGGCATCCGCCAGACCGGCACCCTGCCCGGCGGCCTGCACGTGTCGCGGCGCGCGCCGGCCTTGTTCGCCGAGCTGTCGAGCAAGCCCGAGGCGGCGATGCGCGACCCGCTGACCGTGCTGGACTGGGTCAACCTGTACGCGCTCGCGGTCAACGAAGAGAACGCCGCCGGCGGTCGCGTGGTCACCGCACCCACCAACGGCGCGGCCGGCATCATCCCCTCGGTGCTGCACTACTACGACCGCTTCTGCCCCGGCGCCAACATCCAGGGCATCCGCAACTTCCTGCTCACCGCGGCCGCGGTCGGCATCCTGTACAAGGAAAACGCCTCGATCAGCGGCGCCGAAGTCGGCTGCCAGGGCGAGGTCGGCGTGGCCTGCTCGATGGCCGCCGCCGGCCTGGTCGCGGCTTTGGGCGGCACCGCCAGCCAGATCGAGAACGCGGCCGAGATCGGCATGGAACACAACCTGGGCCTGACCTGCGACCCGATCGGCGGCCTGGTCCAGATCCCCTGCATCGAGCGCAACGCGATGGGCGCGGTCAAGGCGATCAACGCCTACCGCATGGCCATACGCGGCGACGGCAAGCACAAGGTCAGCCTCGACAAGGTCATCAAGACCATGCGCGACACCGGCCGCGACATGCAGGACAAGTACAAGGAAACTTCGCGCGGCGGTTTGGCGGTCAACGTCATCGAGTGCTGAAGAACGTGCGGAGCACGGCATGAGCGACGAGACGCGGCCCCGGGAGCTCGCCGTCGAACCGGCCCGCCATCGCGATACCGGCCTGGGCCTGTGGTCGTTCGCGCAACGCGTCGAAGTCCGCTGCAAGCGTTGCGACCGGCCCGGCGCGGTGACGGCCAGTTGGCTCGAACGGCGCTGGACCGCCCGCTACGTGTGCACGCATTGCGGCCTGGAAGCGCGCAGCGAACGCCACGACTGGCTGGGTCCGGTCCGCCTGTGGGGCCGCCGACCCTGCGGCTACTGCGGCCATCAGTGGCTGCACGTGAACGAGCGGTGCGACGACGAAGCAGGCTCGGCCCAGGTGCCGGATCTGTATTCGAGCCCCGGATTCGGCCGCCTCGCCCGAACCTGTCCGATCTGCGGGCGCAGCAGCATGGTGGAGGTATCGGCGCAGCGCCTGCACGTCGCCGACGGTCGCGATCCGCACTTCGGTCTGCCGCTGCGGCTGATCGAAACGACCAGCGCCGGCCCGCTGTGGGTGTACAACCGCGCCCATCTCGAAGAGCTGCGCCGCTATGTGGGCGCGCAGCAGCGCGAACGGCGGGTCCTGGCCAACCGCTCGATGATTTCGCGCCTGCCGACCTGGATCAAGCTCGCGCGCAACCGCGGCTACGTATTGCGCATGCTGGATCGCCTGCAGCTGCGCCTGTCGACATCCGACGAGGCCTGAGCATGCGCTGCCTGCTGCTCCCGGGCATGGACGGCACCGGCGCGCTGCTCGGCGATTTCGCCGCGGCGCTGGCGCCGCAGTTCCGCCCCGAAGTCGTCGCCTATCCGCGCGACGCGGCCTGGGGCTACGACCCACTCACCGACTACGTGCGCGCACGCCTGCCGCGCGACCAGCCCTTCGTGCTGCTGGGCGAATCCTTCTCCGGCCCGATCGCGATCCGCATCGCCGCATCGCGTCCCGACGGTCTGCGCGGCCTGGTGTTGTGCGCGAGCTTCGCGCGGGCACCCAGTCCGCCGGGCTGGCGGTTGCCTGCCTCGTGGCTGGGCCGGATCGGCACCGTCTTGCCGATCGACCGACTCCCGACCCGACTGACGGCGGCGGCGATGCTCGGCGCCTGGGCCAGCGAGGAATGGCTGGCGCGCACGCGCGAGGTGCTGGCCACGCTGGATCCGGCGGTGATCCGTGCGCGCATGCATGCGGGCAGCACGGCCGAGGAAACCGCGGCCCTGGCCCGGGTCGCCTGCCCGCTGCTGTACCTGCGCGGCCGCCACGACCGGCTGGTGTCGCGGCGCAGCTGGGAGCACATACGCGCGATCCTGCCGCTGGCGAACTACGTGGAACTCGACGGCCCGCACTTCCTGCTGCAGGCGAAGGCCGTCGAGGCCGCCGACGCGATCAAGCGCGCGTTCGCGACCTAGGCGCGCCACGTCGACGGCCGACGTCCCTGTTCGCGTTGCCTTGCGCGGCCGGTGCGGCGCGGATGCCCGCAACGGTCCGATGCTTACGCCGGCGTGGACGAGACCTCGAAGCGGCCGGGCTGAGCGGCCGTCGCCCTCGTCCTCACGATGCCTACACATCGCCGAAGGAGAAAGCGCGCCCGGCGCCGGCCACGCGGCGCAAGGCGATTTTTCCCGCCGGACTTGTGGTTACTATTCGCCAGAGCCAGCTAGGACGCCCTCCATGCCAGCCCGCCTCAGCCGTCGCGATTTCCTCAAATGCAGCGTGGTGGCCGGCATCTCGGTCTACGTCGCCGCGCCGGGCAGCGCCGCGCTGGCGGCCCTGTTCGAACGCGACCGCCTGCGGCCGATGCCCTGGGACGCGGCCACCGGCAAGATCCGCTACCGCACCGACGCCACCGCCAAGGTCTGCGGCGAAAAGCTCTTCAGCTTCGACGTGCGCGCGCGCGACCTGCCGGGCTGGCCGCAGGAACAGGCGCACGCGATGCTGCTGCGGGTGACCCGCGCCGACCGTGCCTACGCCGGTTTCGACCTGTCGGTGCTGGGCGACGGTCTGCAGCCCGACCGCATCGTCACTGCCGCCGATCTCGCTCGCGACGGGCTCGGGTTCCCGCCGTTCTACGGCGAGCACATGCTGCTGCCCGAAGGCCGGACGCCGGCCTATCTGGGCCACGCGGTGGCGCTGCTGATCTGGCACGACTTCGCGCGTTTCCGCGCGGCCAAGACCCGGCTGAAGTTCCGCGACGACCTGATCCGCTGGGGCGCGCAGACCGGGCCGCTGGAACGCGAGCCCTGGGCGAGCTTCCGCTACGTGCGCGTCGGCGGCGCGACCGCGTTCGACGACGACGCCTATTCCAGTCTTAAAGACACGCCGCTGTTCCCGGCCGGCTATCGCAAGAACCAGCCGCAATGGCCGCAGGCCGACGCGGCGGGCGCGATCGACGCCCAGGGCATGGCCCACGCAAGCGCGATCGCGGCCAGCCTGGACGCGCCCGGCGACGGGCGCCTGGTGTTGCAGCGCGAATACTTCTCGCAATCCATCGACACCGCCGCGCTGGAGCCCGACAACGGCAACGGCTGGTTCGACCGCGACAGCGCCACCTTGCACCTGGTCGTGGCCACACAGTCGCCGCAGGAAATCGCCGAGGACGGCGCGCGCGCGCTCGCCGCCAGCGGCTTGGGCGTGAAGCGGCTGGTGCTGCATCCCTGCTACACCGTCGGCTACGGCTCCAAGGATCACAATCCGTATCCGTTCTATGCCTTGGTCGCGGGCCTGTACGGCGACGGCCGCGCGGTGCGCCTGGCCAACGACCGTTACGAACAGTTCCAGGCCAGCCTCAAGCGCCACAGTTTCCGTATGCGCTATCGGATCGCGGTGGATCGCAAGAGCGGCCGCTTCGAGATCCTGCAAGGCGAGATGCGCGGCGACGGCGGCGGCCGGCGCAACTTCTCGCCCTCGGTATGCCTGGTCGCGGCGACCGCGGCGCAGTCGATCTACTACTTCCCGCGCAGCGACCTGGCCAGCACCGTGATCTCATCGCGCGCGCTCGACGCCGGTTCGGCGCGCGGCTACGGCACGCTGCAAAGCATGGGCGCGACCGAGATGCTGGTCGACGAGGTCGCGGCCGAACTCGGGCTGGACCCCATCGAACTGCGCGAGCGCAACGTGTTCAAGTCCGGGATGAAGAACACCCAGGGCGCGATCCCGGGCGGCGCCCAGCGCGCCGACGAAGTGCTGGCCAAGGCCAAGGCGCATCCGCTGTGGCGCGAACGGGCCGAGCGCAAACGCGAATACGAAGCCGCGCATCCGGGCAAGCGCTATGGCGTCGGCTTCGGCTGCGTGCAGAAGGATTTCGGCACCGGCGCCGAATCGGCTTTCGCCGAAGTCACGCTGTCCCGCGACGGCCGCGTCGGGCTGCGCCATGTCGCGGTCGAAATGGGCACCGGCATGACCACCAGCCAGGCCGCGCTCTGCGTGCAGTGGCTCGGCCGTCCCGCCGACGACGTGCGCACCGGCGAGAGCGACTGGCCGGAGCTGCCGATGGTCGCGACCGGCGATCCCTGGCTGATGTCGCAGGCCGACCAGGACCGCCACCAAGGCGATCCTCGCTGGACTCCGAACCGGGTGATCCCGAGCAGCGCCAGCAACTCCGCGTATTTCTACGGGCACGCTACCCGCGAAGCCTCGCGGCTGCTGTTCACCCAGGGCCTGTGGCCGGCGGCGCTGGCGCTGTGGGGCCAGGGCTACGGCGGCGGCCAGCTGGCGCCGCTGGCGGTGCGCCGCGAGGACGCGCGCTGGGTCGAAGGCAAGCTCACCGCCGGCGGACTGGTGGCGCTGACGCTGGCGCAATTGGCGGCGAAGGCGCACGAGCTGGGGCTGGCGACCGGCGCGATCGTGCACACCTTCAACCGCTGGCAATGGGCCGAAGCCGAGTTCCCGTTGCCCGGCGACGACGCGCGCCTGCCGCTGGACGGCATCGCCCTGCGCTGGGGCGACGGCAGCGGCGCGGGCGCCGGTACGCCGACCGCGAACGGCTACCGCATGATCGAACGCACGCGCGCCCATTACCCACCGACGCAGCGCAACAACGCCGGCGTCGTCTATTACAGCGCGATCGGCACCCTCGCCGAAGTCGCGGTCGACACCGCCAGCGGTGCGGTCGAACTGCTGAACCACCATTCCATACTCGAATGCGGCAATCAGATAGTGCCCGAGCTGGTGTCCGGCCAGTTGCAGGGCGGGCTGGCGATGGGCATCGGCCATGCCCTGCACGAGTTCCTGCCGCTGTACGAGGACGGACCCGGCAACGGCACCTGGAACTTCAACCGCTACAGCCTGCCGCGCGCGCGCGACGTCGCGGTATGGAAGCAGAGCGGCGAAGTGCTGCCGGCGCTGTCCGACACCGATCCGCCCAAGGGCATGGCCGAAGTGGTGATGATCGCGGTGGTGCCGGCGATCGCCAATGCGGTCGCGCACGCCACCGGGCACCGCTTCCGCGAGCTGCCGATCACCCCGGACAAGGTGCGCGCGGCGTTGTCGGGCGTGGCCACGGAAACCAATGCTTCGGAGAGCGCCGCATGAGCGCGCCCATCGTCAAACGACCGCTGGCCCTGCACGTCAACGGCCGCGCCCACGGCCCGATCGACGTGCCCGAAGACATGATGCTGGTCGACGTGCTGCACGAGTACCTCGGCCTCACCGGCACCCGCTTCGGCTGCGGCCAGGGCGTGTGCCGCGCCTGCACCGTCATCGTCGACGACGAGAACGGTCCGCGCGAAGTACGCAGCTGCATCACCGGCGCGCACTACTTCGCCGGCAAGCGCATCCGCACCGTCGAAGGCCACGCCAAGCGCGACGGCGCCGGCGCGATCGTCGAGCTCTCGCCGGTGCAGCAGGCCTTCCTCGACCATTTCAGCTTCCAGTGCGGCTACTGCACGCCGGGCTTCGTCAACGCCGCCACGGTGCTGCTGGAGCGGCTGAAGAAAACACCGGTGGCCGCCGCCGAGGTCGAAGCCGCGATCACCGAAGCCCTGGACTCGCACCTGTGCCGCTGCACCGGCTACGTGCGCTACTACCAGGCGGTGAAAGCGCTGGTGCTGGCGACGCCGGGCCTGGTGCGGGAGAACGCGCCATGACTCGGATCGGCTGGCGGCGCATCGTCGCCTGGGCGGTGCTGCTGATCGCGATCTGGCTGATCGGCTGCTGGCTGCTGCAGTGGTGGGCCGGTCGCGGCCCGGTGCGGAAGGTCGACGCCACGGCCGCGCAACTCGCGCGCGGCCGCTACCTGACCGACGCCGCCGACTGCGCCGCCTGCCACACCGCGCCCGGCGGCGCGCCGTTCGCGGGCGGCGTGCCCCTGGCCTCGCCGTTCGGCACCATCCACGGCACCAACATCACCCCCGATCCCGACCACGGCATCGGCCGCTACGACGCCGACGACTTCCACCACGCGCTCACGCGCGGCGAAGCGCGCGACGGTCACCAGCTGTATCCGGCGATGCCCTACGTGTCGTATAGCCCGATCGCGCGCGAAGACTCGGACGCGATCTACGCCTATCTGATGAACCAGCCCGCGGTGGCGCAGGCCAATCGCAAGAACGACGTCGGTTTCCCGTTCAACATCCGCAGCGGCATCGCGCTGTGGAATCTGGCCTTCGCCGGCGCCGGGGCCGACGCGGCACCGGCTTCGCAAGGATCGTCGCCTGCCTGGCGGCGCGGGCGCTATCTGGTCGACACCCTCGACCATTGCGGCGAATGCCACAGCCCGCGCGGCTGGGCGGGGCAACTGAAACGCGCGCAACCGCTCGCCGGCAACAACGAGCTCGGGCGCTTCGCCGCGCCCGACATCACACCGCAAGGCCTGGTCGCGCGCGGCTGGAACGCGGCGCAGTTGCGCGGCTACCTCGCCACCGGGCTCAGCGCCCATGCGGTGGCTTCCGACGAGATGCTGACCGTGGTGAATCTGTCGACCAGCCGGCTTACGTCTGCGGACCTGGATGCGATGACCGCCTACCTGCTCGGCGATACGACGCCGAAAGCGAAGTCGGTCGCGAGCGCATCGAAGGCCGGGGCCTCCGAGTCCGCCCGTCTCGACTACGCCAATCTCTGCGCCGGCTGCCACGGCAGCGACCGCCAGGGCGTCCCGCACGTCGCGCCGGGCCTGCGCGACAACAGCAGCGTCCGCGACAGCGATCCGCACAACCTGATAGTCGCCATCCTGGACGGTTTCCCCGAACACGATCTGCCGGGGCTGGAGCGGATGCAGGCCATGCCGGGCTTCTCCCAGGATCTCGACGATGCCGAGGTCGCCAAGCTCGCGACTTGGCTGCGCACGCACGGTGGCGCCGCCCCGGTGCACGCCGACGCTGTCGCCAAGCTGCGCAAGGACCAGCGCGCGCACTGAGCCCCAGGCCCGCGCTCCGCTTTGGGGTAGGAGCGGCGTAAGCCGCGACCGCACCAATCCGCATGGCCGCGGCGCATGGTCGGTCGTGAGATCACGGTCGCGGCTTACGCCGCTCCTACCAAAGCTAAAAGCTATTGGTCGACTCCATACCCCACAGGCGCCGTCGCAGCGCGCGATGCGATTGTCTTCCGGTCATTTCTGACTCGTTGCGATGCAACAAACAGGGCCTCCGCTGACCGACGTTGTCATCAATATTTGTGAACTGCGCCGCAAACCCATACTGATGCGATTGACAACGTTGTCAGCAAAAAACAGCCTCGACCCCCGAAACAGGCGCAGGGACCGCTGAAACGGCCCGCGCGCCGCCGCAACGGCATGGGGAGGAACCAGCAGGCAACACGCGCGGGCCGCGCCCGCTCCGCTTTCGCGCCGCACTGCGGCGATCTACGAGGAGGTCCGAACCTCCCGCGCAGCACCGAGGCCACGCGCCTCCTTTCCGAACACAGAGGGACAGCACCGGCCGGCGACGGCCCGGGATTTCGCATCGGACTTCGCACAGGGAGAGGACGCTCATGAAGCACGCAAGATCGACCACACTGGCGCTATGGACCTGCCTGCTGGCAGCGTCCTGGGGCTCGAACGCGTTGGCGCAAAGCGCCAGCTGCGCCAACATTCCGGCCTGGAACGCGTCGACCATCTACAACCCCGGCGACAAGCTGGTCTATCAGAACCGGCTCTACCAGGCCAACATCCAGATCTGGAACGCGCCGCCGACCCACTGCCCCAGCTGCGGCTGGTACCAGGACCTCGGCGCCTGCAGCGGCGGCGGCACCAACCAGCCGCCCAGCGTCAGCCTGACCTCGCCGGCCAACGGCGGCAGCTACACCACCGGCGCCAATATCGCCGTCAGCGCCAACGCCTCCGACAGCGACGGCAGCGTCGCCCAGGTCGAGTTCTTCCGCGGCACCGTTTCGCTGGGCGTCGACACCAGCTCCCCCTATAGCGTGACCTGGAGCAACGCCAGCGCCGGCAGCCACGCCTTCAAGGCGGTGGCGACCGACAACCAGGGCGCCAGCACGACCTCGGCGACTTCGACGGTCACC
Organism: Lysobacter sp. Root76; assembly: GCF_001428685.1. Classification (GTDB taxonomy): domain Bacteria; phylum Pseudomonadota; class Gammaproteobacteria; order Xanthomonadales; family Xanthomonadaceae; genus Lysobacter. Next base: position 939,409 of record NZ_LMIK01000001.1, read on the forward strand.
GTGACCGCGCCGTCCACCGACACCACCCCGCCAAGCGTGCCCGGCGGCCTGAGCTCGCCCTCGCAGACCTCCAGCAGCATCTCGCTGACCTGGAACGCGTCGACCGACAACAGCGGCGGCAGCGGCGTGGCCGGCTACGACGTGTACCGCGACGGCAGCCTGGTCGGTTCGCCGACCGCGACCAGCTACACCGCCACCGGCCTCAGCGCCAACACCGCCTACGCCTTCCGCGTGCGCGCCCGCGACAACGCCGGCAACGCCTCCGCGCAGAGCGCGCAGATCAGCGCCAGCACCACCCAGGGCGGCGGCGGCGGCAACAAGCGGGTGATCGGCTACTTCGCCCAGTGGGGCATCTACGGCCGCAACTACCGGGTCAAGAACATCGACACCAGCGGCTCGGCAGCCAAGATCACCCACATCAACTACGCCTTCGGCAACGTGCGCAACAACCGTTGCGAAGTCGGCGTGATCCAGCCCTCCGATCCCAATACCGGCGCCGGCGGCGACGCCTTCGCCGATTACAGCAAGGCCTTCGGCGCGGCCGAAAGCGTGAGCGGCGCGGCCGACACCTGGGACCAGCCGCTGCGCGGCAACTGGAACCAGCTCAAGCAGCTCAAGGCCAAGTACCCGGGCCTGAAGGTGCTGATCTCGCTGGGCGGCTGGACCTGGTCGCGCGGTTTCGCCAGCGCGGCACGCCCGGAGAACCGCCAGGCCTTCGTCGCCTCGTGCATCGACGCCTACATCCGCGGCAACCTGCCGGTCACCGACGGTGCCGGCGGCGTGGGCGCGGCAGCCGGCGTGTTCGACGGCATCGATCTGGATTGGGAATACCCCGCAGCCTGCGGCCTGACCTGCGGCACGCCGGAGGACAACGCCAACTTCACCGCCTTGCTGGCCGAGTTCCGCAGCCAGCTCAACGCGGTGCGCCCCGGCCTGCTGCTGACCATCGCCGCGGGTGCGGGCGTCGACAAGGTGCGCGTCACCAACCCGGCCGCGTATCACCCGTATCTCGACTTCATCAACGTGATGACCTACGACTTCCACGGCACCTGGGATGCGAAGACCAACCATCACTCGGCGCTGTTCAATTCGCCGAACGATCCGTCGACCGGCGACCAGAAGTTCTACAACACCAACGATGCGCTCGAGGCCTTCCTGTCGCGCGGCGTGCCGGCGGCCAAGCTCAACCTGGGCATCGGCTTCTACGGCCGCGGCTGGACCGGCGTGGCCAACGTCAACAACGGCCTGTACCAGAACGGCAGCGCGGCGCCCGGCACCTACGAGGCCGGCAACGAGGACTACAAGGTGCTCAAAAACCGGCCCGGCACGATCTACACCGACGCCAATGCGCGTGCGACCTGGAAGTACGACGGCAGCACGTTCTGGAGCTACGACACGCCGGCCATGGTCATCGAGAAGATGAGCTACGTGAAGGCGCAGAACCTCGGCGGCGCTTTCTTCTGGGAGTTCAGCGGCGACGACGCCCAGGGCAGCCTGGCCACCGCGATCCGCGACGGCCTGCAGTGAGCTTGTGCAGCGCCTGACCGTTCGCGGTCCGGCGCTTGCCTCGGGGCGCCGGCCTCCCCTCGGGTCGGCGCCCCGGATTTATCCGGGCATGACTTCTCTGAGATATGAAGACGACGGCCGCATGCCTGCATGCGGCCGTCTTGCATGCGCGGCACGCGAACGCCGCACGAGGTCCGACTCAGACGCTGCGCGAGCCGGAGCGGAACCGGCTCGGCGTCGCCCCCGCCGAGCGCCGCATCAGCCGGCGCAGCGCGGTCGCGTCCTCGTAGCCGACTTGCGCGGCGACCTGCTCGATCGTCATACGACTGCTCTCGATCAGGGCCCGTGCCCGGTTCAGGCGCACGCTCTGCACCAGGGCCAGTGCGCCGGTACCGGTCGCGGCGCGCACGTGCCGGGCCAGGGTACGCGGCGACATCGCGAACTCTTCGGCCAGGGCCGCGACGCTGGGCGGCCGCGGCAACGCGGCTTCGATGCGCTGGGTCAGGCGCCGCACCAACTCGTTACCGTTGGACAGCATCGAGGGCACCACGAACGGCGCCTGGGCCTGGCGTCCGTCGATCAGCAGCACCTTGCCGACCACGTCGGCGAGCGCGGTCCCGAAGCGGCTGCGCAGCAGATGCAGCATCAGATCCGACTGCGCGAACGCCGCACCGGCGCTGCTGACCGGACCGTCCGCGCAGACCATGCGATCGGCATCGACCACGCAATCGGGTTGCAGCCGGCGCAACTCCGAGGCCAGCCACCACGATGTAGTGACGCGGCGGCCGCGCAGCAGCCCGCCGGCCTGCAGCAGGAACACCGCCGAGCACGAGGCCGCCACCGCGCCGCCGCGCGCGCCATGCCGGCGCAACGCCGCGATCGCGAGCGCGGCGTCGTCGCGGGCCAGGCGCGCGGCGAGTTCGGGCGGGTTGTCCACGCCCAGGCCGGGAACGATCCAGGTCGAAACGTCGGCGCCGGCGCGGCCGGGCAAGGCCCGGGTTCCGATCCGCATGCCGCTGCTCAGCGCCACGTCCCCGCCCTGCGGCGACAGCAAGCGCCAGCGCGGTCGCGGCAGACGCAGGCGCGGCGCGAGTACGGCGGCGGTGCCGAGTATGTCCAATGTGTTCGCGACGCTGCTGGCATAGGCGCCGGGCAGCACCAGGACGCTGAAATCGTGCATGGCCGAAAACGCTCGAAAGATGTCTAAACAGACACTGCCAGTCTAGCGCCGCGCGGTGTGCAATGCCGTCACGCCCACCGAGGAACCATGCGATGCCGAGCCGCAGCCAGACTCAGCCCGATCCGCTGGAGGATTTCGTCGTCCGCCAGATCGTCCTCGACGGCAGCCTCAAGCGCGTCTACGTCGCCGGCAGCGGGCCGGCGGTGATCGTGATGGCCGAAATGCCCGGCATCAGCCCGCAGGTCGCGCGATTCAGTCGCTGGGTGCGCGACGCCGGGTTCACCGTCTATCTGCCCTCGCTGTTCGGCCGCGACGGCGCGATACCGGACCTGGACGAGAGCAAGGCGGTCTTCCAGCGCGCCTGCGTCAGCGCCGAGTTCCGCGCGTTCGCGGACAAGGGATCCAGCCCGGTGACGCAATGGCTGCGCGCGCTGGCGCGGCTGGCGCATGCCGAATGCGGCGGGCCCGGGATCGGCGCGATCGGCATGTGCTTCACCGGCAACTTCGCCCTGACGATGATGCTGGAACCGGCGATGCTGGCGCCGGTGCTGTCGCAGCCGAGCCTGCCGCTGGACGACCCGGCCGGTATCGAGATGGCGCCCGAGGAACTGTCGGCGGTGCGGCAGCGCCTGGAGCGCGACGATCTCAGCGTGCTGGCCTACCGTTTCGAAGGCGATCGGTTCTGCCAGGCACAGCGTTTCGCCGCCTATGCGCAGGCGCTAGGCGATCGCTTCGTCGCACGCGTGCTGCCCGACAGCGCGGCCAAACGCGACGAGCTGCCGCCGTTCTTCGAGCACTTGGTCGCCGGGCCGCACAGCGTGGTCACGGCGCATCTGATCGACGAAGCCGGGCAACCCACGATCGCCGCGCGCGATGAGATCCTCGCGTTCTTCGCCCGGCGCCTCGCCGGCTGAAGGCCGGGTCGCGGCCTCGGCGTTCGCGCTTCAGCGGACGAGGCGCAGCACGTCGTCGAGCAGGCCGGCGGCGGTGACCTCAGCGCCCGCGCCCGGGCCCTGGATCACCAGCGGCTGTTCGCGGTAACGGTCGGACCAGATCGCGACCTTGTTGTCGGTGCCGGCGCCGCCGGCCAGCGGATGATCGGCCGGTAGCGATTCCAGGCCTACCCGCGCCGTGCCGTTTTCCAGGCGGGCGATGAAGCGCAGGCGCTCGCCGTTCTTGTAGGCCTGCGCGTAGCGCTCGCGCAACGGCAGGTCCAGCGCCGGCAGGGCGGCGTCGACGCCGTCGCGCGAGAGGATCGCCAGCTCCGGCGGCACCAGCGAGGCGACGGCGACCTCGTCCGCATCCAGCGCCACGCCGGACGCGCGCGCCAGGATCAGCAGCTTGCGCCGCACGTCATCGCCGGACAGATCGTCGCGCGGGTCGGGCTCGGTGTAGCCGGCGTCGCGCGCCTGCCGCACCAGCGACGAGAACGGGCGCATGCCGTCGTAATGATTGAACAGCCAAGCCAGCGAACCCGAAAGCACGCCGGCGATCGCGCGGATGCGGTCGCCGCCGGCCTGCAATTCGCGCAGCGAACGCAGCAGCGGCAGGCCCGCACCGACCGTGGCGCTGTCGCCGTAGCCGCTGGCGCCGGCCGCGCAGGCGCCGCGGATCGCGCGCCAGCGCGCCAGCGAGGTGCCCTGGCCGATCTTGCAGGCGGTGACGACATGGATGCCCTGGGCCAGCCACTGCGCATGATGCTCGGCGACCGCGGTGCTGGCGGTGGCGTCGATCACCACCCGCGACCCGACCTCGCCCAGCGCCGCGGCGACGGCGTCGAGCGAACTGGCCTGCGGCGCATCGGCCAGCAGCGAAGCCACGCGTTCCGGCGCCAGACCGTCGGCAATGGCCAGGGCCCGACGCGAATTGGCCACATGCACCAGCGCCAGACGCTCGCCCAGCGGCGCGCCCTGCCAGCTTTGCAGGCGCGCCAGCACGGCGCTGCCGACGGTGCCGGTGCCCAGCAGCGCCAGCCGCGCCGGCGCCGGCGCCGGGGCGCGATAAGGATGCGACGCGGGCGCCTGCTGAACCTGCACCTGCTGCAGGACGTCGGCCGCGGCGCTCATCGTTTCGCGCGCGCCGCCGTGGCCACCGCGTCGGCGGCGCGCTCCAGCGCGGCCTCGAGGTCGGCGATCAGATCGTCGACGTGCTCGATGCCGACCGACAGGCGCAGCAGTCCGTCGCCGATGCCGGCCGCGGCGCGCGCTTCCGGCGACATGGCGGCATGGGTCATGGTCGCCGGATGCGCGATCAGGCTTTCCACGCCGCCCAGCGATTCGGCCAGGGTGAAGCACTCCAGACCGTCGACGAAGGCGCGCACGGCCGCTTCGCCGCCTTCGATCTCGACGCTGAGCATGGCGCCGAAGCCGCGCTGCTGGCGTGCCGCCAGGGCATGGCCCGGATGCGATTCCAGGCCCGGGTAATGGACCACGCGCACCGCCGGGTGCGCGTCCAGCAGCGCCGCGATCGCGTGGGTGTTCTCCTGGTGCACGCGCAGGCGCGCGTCCAGGGTGCGCAGGCCGCGCAAGGTCAGGAAGGCGTCGAACGGCGAGCCGGTCAGGCCCAGCGCGTTGGCCCACCAGGTCAGCTGCTGGTGGTGCTCGGCGCTCTTGGCCACGACCGCGCCGCCGACCACGTCGCTGTGGCCGTTGACGTACTTGGTGGTCGAGTGCACGACCAGGTCGGCGCCGAATTCGATCGGACGCTGCAGCGCCGGCGATAGAAAGGTGTTATCGACCACGGTCAGCGCGCCCTGCGCGTGCGCGGCCTCGATCACGAAGCGCAGATCGGTGATGCGCAGCAGCGGGTTCGACGGCGTTTCGATCCAGACCACGGCCGGCTTGGCCGCCAGCGCTTCGGTCAGCGAACGCGGATCGGTCAGGTCGGCGGTGATCAGTTCGAACGCGCCCTTGGCGGCCAGCGCGTTGAACAGGCGCCAGCTGCCGCCGTAGCCGTCGTGCGGCACCACGATGCGGTCGCCGGGCTTGAGGAAGGCATGCAGCACCAGGGTGATCGCGGCCATGCCGGTGCTGGTGACGACGCCGCCGGCGCCGCCTTCGAGTTCGGCCAGGGCTTCGCCGAGCAGGTCGCGGGTGGGATTGCCGCTGCGGGTGTAGTCGTACTGGCGCTTGTCGTTGTAGCCGGCGAAGCTGAAGTTGGACGACAGCACGATCGGCGGCGTGACCGCTCCGTACGCCGCGTCGCGGTCGATGCCGGCACGGACGGCGGCGGTGCAGGCGTTGCGGGTGCGGTTCTGGGTCACGGCGGTCGTTCCTTTGTTATGAGTGCTCATGCCGCCGCCTGGCTACAGTCGGCCAGCGCTTCGCGCAGGATGGTGTCGATGTCGCCGGCTTCCTTGAGGCAGGCGTCGTGTCCGTAGATCGAGCGCAGCACGCGCAGGCGGGTTTCGCCGCGCAGGCGCTCGACCAGGTCGTAGGATTCGGACAGCGGAATCAGGCGGTCTTCGCTGACCGCGACCACCGTCACCGGGGCGCGGATCAGGCTCGGGTCGAGTTGCTGCAGGTCGATCGACTCGGACAGGCGCAGGAACGCGGTGGTCGGGGTGCGCGCGACGTACTTGGCGCCGCAATGATCGAGGTAGTCCTCGGCATCGACGCGGACGCGGCCATCGCGCACCTGGGCGGCGCCGAAGCGCTCGGCGAATTCTTCCGGGGTGCGGTAGCTGAGCACGGCCAGTTCGCGCGCCAGCGCCAGGCCCTGGCTTTCGTCGCACTGCAGCGCGCCCAGCGCGACCGCGCGGCGCTGCAGGGCGCGCCAGGCGGCGGCATAGGGATGCGCGCGGTGGGTGCCGCTGATCGAGACCAGTGCGCCGAGCCGCTGCGGATGACGCGCCGCGAACTGCAGGCCGACCATGGCGCCGTAGGAATAGCCGACGAAGGCTTCTAGGCGCTCGATGCGCAGCGCGTCCAGCAAGGCGGCGATCGCGTCGGCCTGGTCGGCCGGGTCCAGGGCCACGTCGAGCGTGCCGTCGGCGCCGAGCCAGTCGAACGAGAGCAGGCGGTGGCGACCCGGATCCAGCGCGCGGCCTGGGCCGACCTGGGCTGCCCACCAGCCGCCCTCGGGGTGGGCGCGGCTGGGCGCAAGGTGGCGGTGCGCGGAGATGCCGCCGGCCACGAACAGCACCGGCAGCGCGGTGTCGCCCTGGACTTCGTAACGCAGGACCACATCGCGGCGGCCGGCGTGGCGCAGGTTCAGCTCGATCCGCAGCTCGCCGCGCACGGCGTCGCGTTCGCTGGCGGCGGCGATGAAGGCCTCGCTGCGCTCGAAGGCGATGGGGGCGTGGGTTTCGGCGAAGGCGGTAGCGGGGGCAAAGCTCATGGCGGGCATCCGAAGTGACGGGGCCATCGAGCTTGCAAGTCGCACGTACGCCAGGGCGCACGTCGCAACCATCTTCCGACCAACGCAGAGCGGGCCGCAGGAATTGGCACCTTCACACGACTTGCGTCGCGTTGGGTTGCCCCGGCTTCAAAGGGCCTGTCCCTCAGCCGGTCTCGATGGATGCGGCCAGTCTGCCCGCGCCTCGGAGGCCTGTCAATCGCTTCATCCGCATATAGCGATTAATCATAAGCCGACAACCGGCATCGCAAAAGCCGGTGGCCGCCGCATACACTTCGCGTCCATGACCCCACGCCTTCTTGTCGCGGCCAGCCTCGCCGCCCTGCTCGCCGCCTGCGCGACCACGCGGACCGCTCCCGCCCCCGCCGTCCGCACGCCGGGCGTCACCTCGATCGCCGAGCGCTACGTCTCGGCCGAGACGCCGAAGGAAGAGCTGGATTCGCTCGCCACCTGGCCGACCGAGGACGGCAAGACCTGGCTGATCGCGACCGCCAAATCGACCCACCGCCTGGACGTCTACGACGCCGACACCGGCGCCGCGTTGCGCACGGTCGGCGGCGAAGGCAAGGCGATCGGCCAGTTCGACCGCCCCAACGGCATCGCGGTCTACGCCGACCACGTGTTCGTGGTGGAACGCGACAACCGCCGGGTGCAGGTGTTCGCGCTGCCCGACTTCACCCCGCTGGGCAGCTTCGGCGAACAGGAACTGCGCAGCCCCTACGGCATCTGGCTGACCGAGACCGAGCCGGGCGAGCTCGAGGTCTACGTCACCGACAGCTTCATGTACGGCAAGAAGTTCGACGAAGTGCCGCCGTGGGCCGAACTCGACCAGCGCGTGCGCCGTTACCGCGTCCAGTTCGACCAGGACGGCCGCCTGCGCGCCAACTACGGCGGCTCCTTCGGCGACACCAGCGAGGCCGCGGCCCTGCGCATGGTCGAGTCGATCGCCGGCGACCCGGCCAACGACCGCATGCTGATCGCCGACGAGGACCGCCGCCACGAATCGACCCTGCGCGAGTACACCTTCGGCGGCAAGTACACCGGCCGCAGCCTGCCCGACCGCAGCTTCGGCGCCGAGGCCGAGGGCGTGGCGCTGTGGACCTGCCCGGACGGCGGCGGCTACTGGATCGCGGTCGACCAGCTCGCGCCGCTGACCGTGTTCCACCTGTTCGACCGCATCACCCTGGCGCCTGTGGGCAGCTTCGAAGGCAAGGTCACCTCGCACACCGACGGCGTCGCCCTGCACGCCGCCGCCACCGCGGCCTTCCCCAGCGGCGCGCTGTTCGCCGTACACGACGATAAAGCCGTGACCGCGTTCGACCTCGCCGATGTCGCCCACGCGCTAAACTTGAAACCGGGCTGCACCGAGTAGGAAATCGCATGGTTTGGGGGCCGCGCGCCTTAGCCGTATCGCTGTGCGTGGCGGCCCTGGCCACCGCGCCGCAGGCGCATGCCGCCAAGATCTACCGCTGGACCGACCGCAGCGGCATCACCCACTACGGCGACCACGTCCCCGACGCCGCGCCGCCGTCCGAGGTCAAGGTGATCCCGGTCCACAGCGAGCCCGGCGCGATCGCGCGGCTGCGGATCGAGTCCGACGGCAGCCGCTACCTGGCCTGGGCCGACAACAACCTGTCCGGACCGATCGAGGTCAAGGTCGACTACAGCCAGAGCTACGGCGGCGGTGTGGGCGGCACTTCGACCCTGCCGGCGCGGGCCACGGTGGCCGCGCGCGCCAGCGCCCTGGTCGCGGTGCTCAGCAGCGAGGATTCCGGGCGCGGCGTGGAACTGCAGATGGAAAGCCTGCCCGGCGACCCCAGCGCGCGTCCGCGCAACGTCGACTATCTGCTGCCGCTGCGCCAGAACAATTTCCGCATCGACCAGGGCTACGGCGGCCAGTTCAGCCACAGCGATCCCGAGAACCGCTACGCGGTCGATTTCGCCGCCGAGATCGGCACCCCGGTGCTGGCCGCGCGCGAAGGCGTGGTGATGCAGGTCGAGTCGGATTTCGACAAGGCCGGCCTCAACCGGGAGCGGTACGGCGGCCGCGCCAACTTCGTCCGCATCGTCCACGACGACGGCAGCATGGCCCTGTACGCCCACCTCAAGGCCGACGGGGCCCTGGTCCGGGTCGGCCAGCGCGTGCGCGCCGGCCAGCAGATCGGCCTGTCCGGCAATACCGGCTTCACCACCGGGCCGCACCTGCACTTCGCGATCCAGGTCAACCGCGGCATGCGCCTGGAGTCGATTCCGTTCCGGATGAACGGGCCGGCGGGGCCGTTGCGGATTTCGGGCGGGCCTTGAGGGCTGGAGCGGTGCTTCGGGGCTGACGACGCAGGCGGGATTCGCACCCCCCATCCGGCCCCGCGGGCCAGCTTCCCCCGCGGGCGGGGGAAGGGAGTCGGTATGGGGCTTTTCCAGGAGGCTATAATCGCCGGCCTACTCCTTACCTTCCGGCGCGCCCGGTGCGCGCCGTCGCCATGTCCGACGTTTCCCTAGAAGCCCTCCGCCGCCGCACCTTCGCGATCATTTCGCACCCCGACGCCGGCAAGACCACCCTGACCGAGAAGCTGCTGCTGTTCGGCGGCGCGATCCAGATGGCCGGTTCGGTCAAGGGCCGCAAGGCCGCGCGCCATGCGACCTCGGACTGGATGGCGCTGGAAAAAGAGCGCGGCATCTCGGTGACCTCGTCGGTGATGCAGTTCCCGTACGAAGGCCGCATCGTCAACCTGCTCGACACCCCCGGCCACGCCGACTTCGGCGAGGACACCTACCGCGTGCTGACCGCGGTCGACTCGGCGCTGATGGTGATCGACGTCGCCAAGGGCGTCGAGGAACGCACGATCAAGCTGATGGAGGTCTGCCGCCTGCGCGACACGCCGATCATGACCTTCATCAACAAGCTCGACCGCGAGGGCAAGAACCCGATCGACCTGCTGGATGAAGTGGAATCGGTGCTGGGCATCCAGTGCGCGCCGATCACCTGGCCGATCGGCATGGGCCAGCGCCTCAAGGGCGTGGTGCATCTGCTTACCGGCGAAGTGCATCTGTTCGAACAGGGCCGCAACTTCACCCGCCAGGATTCGACTATTTTCGCCTCGATCGACGACCCGGCGCTGGAGGCGCGCATCGGCGCGGACGCGCTGCGCGAAGTGCGCGACGAACTCGAACTCGTGCAGGGCGCATCGCACCCGTTCGACAAGCAGGCCTACCTTGCCGGCAAGCAGACGCCGGTGTCGTTCGGCTCGGCGGTCAACAACTTCGGCGTGCAGCTGCTGCTGGATTTCTTCGTCGAGCACGCACCGCCGCCGAAGCCGCGCGAGACCACCGGCCGCGAAGTCGCGGCGACGGAAAACAAGCTCACCGGTTTCGTGTTCAAGATCCAGGCGAACATGGATCCGCAGCACCGCGACCGCGTGGCGTTCATGCGCATCTGCTCGGGCAAGTTCAGTGCCGGCATGAAGGCTTTCCAGGTGCGCACCGGCAAGGAAGTGAAGCTGGCCAATGCGCTGACGTTCATGGCTTCCGACCGCGAGATCGCCGAAACCGCCTACTCCGGCGACGTCATCGGCATCCACAACCACGGCACGATTTCGATCGGCGACAGTTTCACCGAGGGCGAGGCGCTGTCGTTCACCGGCATCCCGAACTTCGCGCCGGAACTGTTCCGGCGCGCGCGCCTGCGCGACCCGCTCAAGCTCAAGCAGTTGCAGAAGGGCCTGGCCCAGCTGTCCGAAGAGGGCGCGACCCAGTTCTTCCGGCCGCTGATGAGCAACGACCTGATCCTGGGTGCGGTGGGCGTGCTGCAGTTCGACGTGGTCGCCTATCGGCTCAAGGACGAGTACAGCGTCGACGCCAGCTTCGAGCAGGTCAGCGTCGCCACCGCGCGCTGGATCCGCTGCAGCGACGCCAAGAAGCTGGAAGAGTTCCGCGACAAGAACGCGATGAACCTCGCCCTCGACGCCGCCGGCGAACTGGTCTACCTGGCCCCGACCCGGGTCAACCTGCAACTGGCGCAGGAGCGCGCGCCGGGCGTGCAGTTCCTGGCCACGCGCGAGCATGCGCACGCGGTGGCCGTCGACTGATGTCGCTGCTGCGGCAGTGGTGGCTCTACTTGTTGAGCAAGCGCAGCGAAGTCGCCGCGCTCGACTACAAGGACGCCTACATGGCCAAGGTGATCATGGACATCCACCGCCTGCGCAGCGACAAGGCGCAGGCGATGGTGCCGCTGCGCGCCCTGCACCCGATCCACCGCATCGACCGCGAATCCGCGCAGCAGGCTACCCGGGCCCGCGCCCAGGCCCTGGCGGCGCGGCGCGAGGAACTGCTCGCCCACGGCCGCCTCGACCTGGCCGCCCTGACCGAGATCATCCCCTCGGTCTCGCAGATCAAGGTCGTCCAGGACGGCGAGCGCTGGCTCGCGTTCGAGGGCAACGGCCGGCTCTATGCCATGCGCGAGGCCTTCGGCGCGGACTGCGCCCTGGCGGTCGAGGTCGAGGAATACCGCTTCGGGCGGCCGCACAAGATCCAGCGCCGGCTGCGGCGGGTGCGCCGGCTCAACGAGCTGGAATGAAACGCCGGGCGCGAAGTCCCGCCCCGCCGCGCAAATTACGCACCCCATCACAAATCTGAATAGATCGGCTAGGATCACGCGACCGCGGCAGGGGGCCGCGGCATCAACCGCAAGGGGAGCGCAATGTATCTATTGGGTTTGATTTTGAGCGTGGTCGGCGGGCTGTGGATCGTCGTCAACGCGTTCCGTGAAAGCTTGCTGTGGGGGCTGGGTTCGCTGTTGATCCCGTTGGTCGCGTTGATCTTCGCGATCATGAACTTCTCCGCGAACAAGATCCCGCTGCTGATCTGCGTGATCGGCGCCGTGCTGACGGTCATGGGCATGCCGTCGATGTCGGAGATCGCCGCTGGCGCGCAGCCGGCGGCGTGAAGCGGCACCGTCCGGCGCGCTGGCCGCGCCGGACGTCTTGATTCCATCCGCGCCGGAACCCGGCGACCGCTCAGAACTCGTAGCCGAACAGTTCCAGGTCGCGCCGGTACAGCGCGGACACTCCGTCGATCAGTTCTGGATCGTAGTAGTCGCGATAGTGGCCGCGGCGCGAGCTGTTGATCACGCCCAGTTCGGTGGTGGGCAGCCCCAGGCGCGCGCAGATCGCGTCGTACGAGCCCTGCATGTCCTCGACCCGGCCGACCGTGTCGGCCAGCATTTCGCCGTCGGCGCCGGTGACGAAGCTGTGCTGCGGCACGAACAGGATGTGCTGCATCGGCCGCGCCTCGAACAGAATGTGCCGCATCACCCCTTTGGGATTGCGCGAGAACGCGTCGTTGGCGCGGGTCATGAACGCGCAGTAGGACACGAAGCGGTCGTAGGGATTGCGCACGAAGGCGAACTTCAGATAACCGCCGAACGCGTCCTCGCCGAGGAACGGCCGCACCTGCTGCAGGCTGATGTGGCCGTGGGTGATCGCGGCCAGTTCCTCGAACGGGAAGCGCTTGTTCACGAACAGCGCGACCTGCTCCAGATCGTCGGCGCTCATGTGCGCGCGCAGGGCCTGGCGCACCGAGTGGGTGCCGGTTTTGGGGATCGCGGCGAAGACGAAACGGTGCTGGTGGGAAATGATCATGCGCGTGGTCGCGGAGCGGTACGCCGATCATAGGCAATCCGGCGCCGGCGTCACACTGAGTAATTGCTCCAGTCCGCGCTAGGATGCTGGTCGTATGCCCACCGCCCACGCCCACCACGGCTCGGTCCGCGAGGAGATCGCCAACGCGCTCACCCACGGCCTGGGCGCGACCGCCGCGCTCGCCGGCGGCGCGGTCCTGATCACCCTCGCGGCGCTGTACGGCAGCACCTGGCAATTGGCCGGCGCGATCGTGTTCGGCGTCAGCCTGCTGCTGCTGTACGTCGCCTCGACCCTGTACCACGCGATCCAGCACCCGACCGCCAAGGCGCGGTTGAAGGTGTTCGACCACTGCGCGATCTACCTGCTGATCGCCGGCACCTACACCCCGTTCACCCTGGTCCTGCGCGGCCCTTGGGGCTGGGGCTTGTTCACCGCGATCTGGGTGCTGGCCTTCGCCGGCATCGTGTTCAAGCTGTTCTACACCGGCCGCTTCAAGTTGCTGTCGACCGCGATCTACATCGCGATGGGTTGGCTGGTGATCGTGGCGATCAAGCCGCTGATCGGCGCGCTCGACGCCTGGACCCTGGGCTGGCTGCTCGCCGGCGGCCTGAGCTACACGCTGGGCACCGTGTTCTACCACCGGCCCGCGCTGCCTTACTCGCATGCGATCTGGCATATGTTCGTGATCGGCGGCAGCGTCTGCCACTACGTCGCGGTCATGGCGCAGGTGATTCCCACGCGCTGAGCCGACGCCGCGCTCATCTGCCTGAACCCCGCGCAACACGTTCACCTGCGCTTGACCGCCGACTGCGGATCGTGGGGCATCCGCATCAGGAAGGCGGCGGCGCGCGAACGACGGCGCCGACTCCGGACGGCACCGAGTCCGGACCGCTCCGGAACCGCCCCACACGCATGAGCGCCAACGACCCCCACGCCGGCCGGGGCGACACCCGACCCGACATCGCCGCACATCCGAGCCCTGCGCAGCGCGCGGCGATCGCGCTGCGGCGGCATCCCTGGTGCAGCGCCGCCGCGCTGATCCTGCTGGCCATCGCGCTCCTGGTGGCGCTGTGGGACTGGAACTGGCTGCGCGGCCCGATCGAGCGCCAGGTGCAGGCTCGCACCGGCCGCGATTTCGACATCGCCGGCGATCTCGACGTCGACCTGGGCTGGACCCCGACCATCCGCGCCGACGCGCTGCGCTTCGGCAATGCCGCGTGGTCGCAGCGACCGACCATGGCGGCCGCCGACCGCCTGCAGTTCAAAGTCGAACTGTTGCCGCTGCTGCGCGGCGAAGTGCGTATCCCCGAACTGCGCCTGAGCCGCCCGCGCCTGTATCTGGAAAACGATGCCAAGCAGGGCGGAAATTGGGTGTTCGGCGAATCCGGCGGCGATGCCCTGCAGTTGCGCCGGATCTGGATCGACCGCGGCGAGTTGAGCTTCCTCGACCCGTCCAGCCGCAGCGACATGCGCTTCGAGATCGCCAGCCAGGCAGCGCGCGCGGGCGACGACGCCGCGCCGATCGCCGCGCGCGGCAGCGGGCGCTGGAAAGGCAACCGTTTCACTCTGCAGGGACGCGCCGAATCGCCGTTGGAACTGCGCGATCGCGAACGCCCGTACCAGGTCGACGTGCGCGCCAGCGCCGGCGCGACTCACGCGCATGCGCGCGGCAGCTTGCTCGATCCGCTGCGGCTGCGCGACTTCGACCTGCGCCTGGCCTTGTCGGGTCAGGACATGGCCGATCTGTATCCGCTGATCGGCGTGGCCACCCCGCCGACCCCGCCCTATGCGCTCGACGGCCGCTTGCGCCGCGATATCGCCGGCACCCACACCACCTGGCACTACGACGGCTTCACCGGCAAGGTCGGCGACAGCGACCTGTCCGGCCGCGCCAGCGTCGAGAGCGGCGGCGCCCGTCCCTATCTGCGCGCCGACCTGCACTCGCGCCGGCTCGATTTCGACGACCTGTCCGGCTTCGTCGGCGCCGCGCCGCAGACCGGCGGCGGCGAATCCAGCAATGCCGAACTCGCGGCGCAAGCCGCGCGCGAACGTGCCAGCGCGCGCGTGCTGCCCGACAAGCCCTACCGCCTGGACAAGCTGCGCGCGATGGACGCCGACGTGCGCTGGAAGGCGCAGCGCATCAACGCCCCGGGTTGGCCGATCGACGACATGGACGCGAACCTGCTGCTGGAAGGCGGAGTCCTGCGGCTGCAGCCGCTGGATTTCGGCGTCGCCGACGGCCGCATCCGCTCGACCGTGCACATGGACGCGCGCCGTCCGACCATCGCGACCCGCGCCGAGATCGACGCGCGCGGCCTGACCCTGGCCAAGCTGATGCCGACGGTGGAACTGGCGCGCGACGCGATCGGCAAGGTCGGCGGCCGGGTCGTGCTCGACGGCGAAGGCAATTCGATCGCCGCCATGCTCGGCAGCAGCGACGGCGACGTCGCGATCGGCATGGGTCCGGGACGGATCAGCAACCTGCTGATGGAATACACCGGCATCGACATCGCCGAGATCGTCAAATTCAAGCTCAGCCACGACCGCCAGATCCCGATCCGCTGCGCGTTCGGCGACTTCGACGTGCGCGACGGCCTGATGCACAGCCGTGCGCTAGCGTTCGACACCAGCGACACCATCCTGATCGGCGAAGGCGATATCAATCTGCGCGACGAAACCCTGGACCTGACCGTCCGCGCGCGGCCGAAAGACCGAAGCCTGCTGGCGCTGCGCTCGCCGTTGAAGGTCAGCGGCACGTTCAAGCATCCCAGCGCCAAGCCCGACTACGCGCGCGTGGGCCTGCGCGGCGCGGTGGCCCTGACGCTGGCCACGATCGCTCCGCCGGCGGCCTTGCTGGCGACGATAGAATGGGGACCGGGCAAGGACGCGGCCTGCGGCGGCCATTACGCACGCTAATCGGCGCCGCTGGATGCGGGTCGGTCCGGCGCGGATCGCTCAGCCAGCAACGCTCAGCTGGCGATGCTCAACTGGCGATGTAGCGCTGCAACTGGTCGAGTTCGAGCTGCTGGTCCTCGATCACCGCCTTGACCAGGTCGCCGATCGAAACCACGCCCACCACCTGCCCGCCCTGCACCACCGGCAGGTGGCGGATGCGGCGGTCGGTGACGATCTGCATGCAGCGCTCGGCGCTGTCGTCCAGGCCGACGCTGAGCACTTCGACGGTCATGATGTCGCGCACCGGCGTGTCCGCCGATGAGCGGCCCTGCAGCACGATCTTGCGCGCGTAATCGCGCTCGGACAGGATCCCGGCCAATCGCGGGCCTTCCATTACCAATACCGCGCCGATGCGCTTTTCGGCCATCAGCCGGATCGCGTCGATGACCGGCGCGTCCGGACCGATCGCGAACACTTCAGACGCTTTCGCTTCGAGCAGTTGCCGTACGGTACGCATGGCCTTCTCCTTCCGCGATCTGGGACGGGGGCAGCGAGCCCTGACCCGAGGATACTCCTGCCGCCGGCCACCAGGTGTCTACGAGGTAGAGCGGCCGCTGCTTGGATTCTTCGTACAAGCGACCCAGGTATTCGCCTATCAGGCCCAGCGCGATCAGTTGCACGCCGCCCAGGAACAGGATCACCGCCATCATGGTCGGCCAACCGGCGACCGGGTCGCCCCACAGCAGCGCCTTGGCCACGACCCAGACGCCGAAGCCGAACGCGAACAGCGCGGTCGCCAGACCCAGGTAGGTCGCCAGCCGCAGCGGCGCGGTCGAGAAACTGGTGATGCCTTCCAGCGCAAGGTTCCACAGCCGCCAGAAATTGAACTTGCTGGCGCCGGCCACGCGCGCCTCGCGGTGATAGGGCAGCGCGACCCGGTTGTAGCCGACCCAGCCGAACAGGCCCTTCATGAAACGGTGACGTTCGCGCAGCTGGTGCAGGCCGGCCAGGGCGCGTTCCGACAGCAGGCGGAAGTCGCCGGTGTCGGCCGGGATCGGGGTCTTGGACAGCCGCCCGATCACCCGATAGAAGGCGTGCGCGGTGGTGCGCTTGATCCAGCCCTCGCCTTCGCGTTCGATGCGGGTGCCGTAGACGTCGTCGTAGCCTTCGCGCCATTTGACGATGAAGGCCGGGATCAGTTCCGGCGGATCCTGGCCGTCGGCGTCCAGGATCAGGGCGGCGCCGCGCTCGACCCGGTCCAGGCCGGCGGTCAGCGCCAGCTCCTTGCCGAAGTTGCGCGACAAGCGCAGCAGCGCGACCCGCGGATCGGCGGCGGCGATACCTTCCAGCACCGTCCAGGTGCCGTCGCGGCTGCCGTCGTCGACGTAGAGCACGCGGCCCTCGACGCCGTCGGCGGCGACCGCATCCAGCGCCGCGGCGATGCGCGGTTGCAGCAGCGGCAGGCTGTCGGCCTCGTTGTAGGCGGCGACGACGACGGTGAGCAGATCGCGATTCATGCGTTCAATCATAGCCGCCGGGCGCGACGGCGGTGTGCGCAGGCTTGGCCGGAATCGCGCCGCGGCCCAGCCCCCGCGGGCGCGCTCAGTCGATCTGCTTGAGGTAGCCGTTGCCGCCGATGTAGCGCATCTGGCGCTGGATCGCGTTGGCGCGGCGCTGCACGTAAGGACCGGGGCGGGCGATGCTGTAGCGCCTGGGGTTGGGCAGTGCCGCGGCCATGCGCGCGGCTTCGGCCGGGCTCAGGCGCGAGGCGTCCTTGCGGTAATAGGTGCGGGCGGCGGCCTGGGCGCCGTACACGCCGTCGCCGAACTCGGCGATGTTGGCGTAGACCTCGATGATGCGGTGCTTGGGCCACATCAGCTCGATCAGCAGGGTGTACCAAGCCTCGATGCCCTTGCGCACCCAGCTGCGGCCGCTCCACAGGAACAGGTTCTTCGCGGTCTGCTGGCTTATGGTGCTGCCGCCGCGGACCTTGCGGCCGCGCGCGTTGCTCTTGCGCGCCTTCTCGATGGCCTTGAGGTCGAAGCCGAAGTGCTCGGCGAAGTTCTGGTCCTCCGAGGCGACCAGCGCGACCGGCACGTTGGACGAGATCTCGTCCAGGTCGCGCCAGTCGTAGGCGACGCGGAAGCCGAAATCGCCGCTGCCCCAGGCCTCGAACTGGCGCGCGACCATGAAGGCGCTGAGCGGCGGATCGATGAAGCGCAGCACCGCGACCTGCAGGATCGAGGCGGCCAGGAACAGGAAAGGCAGCGCCAGCAGCCAGCGCAGCCAACGGCGTCGGCGGCGGGGCGCCGCCGCTGCAGGGACGGACTCATTCACGACTTGCACTGCCTGCACTCCATCCCCATCTAGCCCGGTCTCCCCTTTCACGCGGTCGCCCGCATTATCCGCGATCGGATAAGAATGCAGCACGCACCGCGCCGCACGAGTCCCGCAATGAACGACGCCACCCCCGCCCCCACCGACGCCGCCCGCGACGACCGCGACCGCCTGACCCGGTTCCTGATCGAAGGCGCCGGCGTGCGCGGCGTGCGCGTGCACCTGGACCAGACCTGGCGCCAGATCCGCGAACGCGCCGAGTATCCGCCCGCGGCGGCCGAGCTGCTGGGCGAGGCCGCGGCCGCGGCTGCGCTGTTCACCGGCCATGCCAAGGTCGAGGGCCGGCTGTCCGTGCAACTGCGCGGCGAGGGCGCCCTGCGCACCCTGTTCGCCGAATGCACCGCGGCCGGCACCCTGCGCGGCATCGCCCAGCTGGCCGAGGAGGGCGGCGAGGTCTCGCGCGACCTGCGCCAGCTCGGCCCGGACGCGGTCCTGGCGATCACCATCGAGAACCCGCCGATCGGCAGCCGCGCCGGCGGCGACCGCGACCCGGCCCGCTACCAGGGCCTGGTGGCGCTGGACTCGGATTCGCTCAGCGGCGCCTTCGAGGACTATTTCCGCCAGTCCGAACAGCTGCCGACCCGGCTGCTGCTGGTCGCCGACGAGCGCCAGGCCGCCGGCCTGATGCTGCAGAAGCTGCCCGGCGACGGCGGCGACGAGGACGGCTGGGCCCGGGTCGGGGCCCTGTTCGACACCCTCCGGCCCGGCGAACTGCTGGATTGGGATACCGCCACCCTGTTGACCCGCCTGTTCCACGAGGAAGGGATCCAGCTGCTGGGCGGCAAGGCCCTGAGCTTCGCCTGCTCCTGTTCGCGCGAACGGGTCGAGGCCATGCTGGTCTCGCTGGGCCAGCAGGAGGCCGAAGCGGCGGCCGCCGCGGCCGATGGCGAGGCCCATATCCGTTGCGAGTTCTGTGGCCAGAGCTATCGTTTCGGCGCTGAGCAGATCGGCCGCCTGTTCGCGGTCGCGGCCGCCGAAGTGGCAGGCCCGGACCGCCTGCAATAGGGCCTTCACACCGTCGTCTCGGTTTGTTAAATAAACATAAACCGTCTATAGTCTTCATCCAGGTTCTAGGGGAACTTGACCGGCCCAACCCGGTCGTATCGTCACCATGCTCACGCGCTCGCTACGCCTGTCGTTTGCCCTGATGCTCGCCTTCGGCGCGGCGTCCGGCGCGCATGCGCAGTCGTCCAAGCGCGGCGACACGACGTATCTGCCGGTCTGGAACCAGTCCAACGGCAAGGTCGAATACCTGCTGCAACTCGAACCCACCAACGCCCCGGTCGCCGGCGCGCGCTGGCGTGTCGGCAGCAATTCGCTCGATGCCGCATTCGGCCTCGATGCGGGCGACACCCTGGGGCTGGTCTGCGATCGCAAGACCGGCCTCGCCGGCGCGATCGGCAACCTCGCCAATCACTGCATGCTCGCCGCGCTCGATGAAGACGACCGCGGCGGTGCGCGTCAGGTGTCCGCGGGTGCGGCATTGAGCCGCCCCGGCGGCAAGATCGGGCTCACCGTCGGCGCCGGCAAGGACAATCTGCCCGCCTGGCTGAGTCCGAACGGCCGCAACAGCAAGCTCGACCAGCACACCCTGACCGTCTACGGCCAGAAGAACATCGGCCGCGAGGCCACGGTGTCGATCGGCGGCACCTGGGCGCGCGCGCGCCTGATTCCCGCCGGCGAAATGCCGACCATCGCCGACCGCTGGAACAGCAAGAGCCTCACCATCGGCGCCGGCTACGGCAACTTCGGCGCCAACATCGTCGGCCGCGTGGTCGACACCCCCGGCCAGCCGGGTCAGTGGGAAGGCCTGGGCGTCGGCCTGACCTGGCGCACCCCGTGGAGCGGACAGCTCTCGGTCGGCGCCGAGAACGTGATCACCCGCGGCAAGAACCCGTTCGCGCCGGGCAACAGCGACAAGGACGAAGGCACCGTGCCCTACGTCCGCTACGAGCAGGACCTCTAAGCAGGCTCCTCGCCGGCACCGCGATCGCGGTGCCTCTCCGTTCCGTTTCGCAGCTTCCGGGCATCTTGGTGCCGCGTTGAACGTGCCTCGTCAGTCACGATCGGCATGCTCATTCGCGCAGTCGACCCAGCCTCGTGAACACAGGCGACGCCCTCGGCCGCCCGCGACCGACGCCGTGCCGTAGTTCCGCGACCGGCAAGCCGGACAGGGCTCCGTCGCCGATGCGCCAGTCCGGTTCCGCGTCTCGTTTCTTGCCCTGCCCGACGCCCACGCGGCGCAATTCCATAGAGCGCCCAGCCATTTCGATCCGGGTTAAAACTTCAACACGTTTGCGTACTTAGGCGGCTGAATGCGGCATAGGGCCGCTTGTGGGCAACGCCAGCTGAATGAAGTGAAGAATTTGTCAAAACTCGACATTTAACGACACTTTAATTTTTGCCATCTCATCGGTACGATCCAGCGCACCTTGCTGGAATTGGCGTCTTGCTTGACTCCGCCGGCTTGGTCCCATGGGTACCACCATTCCGATTTCTGGAGAGAGAGATGACCTTTAAGACCACCCAGCTCCGCGACGCGATTACCTTCGCGCTCGCCGTGGGCGCCACTGCCGCCGCCGGCACGGGTGTGGCCTTTGCGCAAGAAGAGAGCAAAGATCCCACCACCCTCGATCGCATCGAAGTAACCGGTTCGCGCATCAAGCGCGCCGACATCGAAACCTCGCAGCCGATCTTCTCGCTCAGCCGCGAAGACATCAGCGCCCAGGGCCTGACCTCGGTCGGCGACGTGATCCAGAACATCACGTCCAACGGCTCGACGCTGAACAGCACGTACAACAACGGCGGCAACGGCGAAACCCGCGTCAACCTGCGCAACGTTGGCTCGAACCGCACCCTGGTGCTGGTCAACGGCCGTCGTTGGGTCGGTGGCACCGGTCTCGGTGGCGCGGTCGACCTCAACACGATCCCGACCGCAGCCGTCGAGCGCATCGAAGTCCTGAAGGACGGCGCCTCGACCATCTACGGTTCCGACGCCATCGCCGGCGTGGTCAACGTGATCCTGCGCCGCAACTTCGAAGGCGCCGAAGCCAACGCCTATATCGGCGCGTTCGACAAGGGCGACGGCGAACGTCAGTCCTACGACTTCACCATCGGCACCTCGTCCGACCGCTGGAGCGCGATGCTCGGCGTCGGTTACGTGAAGGAAGAGCCGGTCAGTGCAGGCGATCGCAAGATCTCGGCGGTGCCGAACTTTGGCGCCAGCGCCGGCTTCGGCAACAGCAGCACCACGCCTCAGGGCCGCATGCAGCTGCGCGGCACCTCGCGCTTCTTCGTGCCGACGCCGACCTCGGGCACTCCGACCAGCACGCGCACCTACGACCCTGCATCCGACGCCTACAACTTTGCGCCGGACAACTATCTGATCACGCCGCAGGAGCGCAAGTCGTTGTTCGCGTCGGGCACCCTCGACATCACCGACAACGTCCGCTTCAAGATCACCACGACGTACAACGAGCGCGTGTCGGAGCAGTTGCTCGCCGCCAGCCCGATCAACCTCGGCACGATCGCGCCGGGCACGAACGGCGCCAACATCTTCATCTCGTCGCAGAGCATCTACAATCCTTACGGCGCCGACGTCACCAGCATTCAGTACCGTCCGACGGAACTGGGTGGCCGTAGCTTCAATCAGGAAGTCAGCACCTACGCCTTCGACGGCGCGTTTGAAGGCAACTTCGATCTCGGTGAGCGCACTTTCGATTGGGAAGCCGGCTATTTCTACGGCGAGAACAAGCGCTACGACACGACCTTTGGCCTGTACAACATCAGCGCGCTGCGCAATGCGCTGGGCCCGTCGTTCCGCGACGCCCAGGGCGTGGCCCGTTGCGGTACCCCGACCGCGGTCATCTCCGGTTGCGTGCCGCTGAACCTGCTCAGCGGCGGTGGCGGCTTCACCCCGGAAATGGCGTCCTACTCCGGCTTCGTGGCTCACGACAACCGTGGCTACAAGCAGAAGACCTACTACGCCAACGTCGGCGGCGACCTGTTCGACCTGCCGGGCGGCCCGCTGGCCTTCTCGTTCGGCATGGAACACCGCAGCGAAAGCGGCTTCGACCAGCCCGACGCGATCGTCAACACCGGCGACACCACCGGCAACTCGCGTAAGGCGACCGCCGGCGGCTACTCGCTGGACGAGGCCTACCTCGAACTGGCCGTGCCGGTCCTGGCCGACGTGCCGTTCGCCAAGCTGCTCGACTTCTCGCTGGCGACCCGCTACTCGGACTACAGCAACTTCGGCGACACGCTGAACAGCAAGTTCGGTTTCCGCTGGAAGCCGATCGACGACCTGATGATCCGCGGCAACTGGTCGGAAGGCTTCCGCGCTCCGTCGATTGCAGAGCTGTTCACCGGCGTCTCCGACACCTTCCAGAACGTCACCGATCCGTGCCGCGGCTTCCTCGGCTCGAACGCACCGGGTAATGCGAATCCGGATCGTCCTGCTTCGTGCGCCAGCATTCCGGCATACGTCCAGGCCAACAACCAGATCCGTACCACCACCGGCGGCAACACGCAGCTCGGCCCGGAGAACTCCACCTCCAAGACCTTGGGCTTCGTGTACAGCCCGAGCTGGGCGGAAGGTCTGGACATCTCGCTGGACTGGTGGGAGATCAAGATCGAGAACGCGATCTTCACCCAGACCGCGCAGGCGATCCTGGACAACTGCTACCGCAACGGCACGGCCAGCGCTTGCGCGCTGATCAGCCGCGCGGCTGACGGCCAGATCTCGGGCCTGCAGGCGACCCCGGCCAACGTCGGCACGATCTTCAACGAAGGCTACGACCTGACCGTCGGCTACAAGTTGCCGGAAACCTCGTGGGGCAAGTTCCGCTTCGTGTGGGATACGACCTACCTGGCCAAGTCGACCACCGACGTCAACGGCGACGGCGTCGTCTCCGAAGACCCGGTGACTGGCGAGGGCGGCGACACCGTTGGCGAATACTTCAGCCGCAACAACAACTGGCGTATCCGTTCCAACCTGGCCGTCAACTGGGAGAAGGGCGACTTCGGTGCGACCTGGTTCGTGCGCTACTTCTCGGCTCAGGACGAATCGTGCGCCACGATCAATTCGACCCAGTGGGCGAACCTCTGCTCGGATCCGACCCGCTTCACCAACCTCGACGGCAATGACCCGGGTACCGCCCCGGACGGTCCGCGCGCCCGCCCGGAGAACCGCATCGCCGCGACCACGTATCACGACGCCAGCGTCTTCTTCAACGCGCCGTGGAACGCCCGCATCACCGTTGGCGTGAACAACATCTTCGACAAGGATCCGCCGCGCGCTGCGTCGACCTTCGCCAACAGCTTCGACCCGCAGTACGAAATCCCGGGCCGCTTCCTGTACTTCCGCTACTCGCAGAAGTTCTGATCGACCCGCTGCAAATGCTGCAAACCGCTACGGCCCCATACGGGGCCGTAGCTTTTTGGGGGCCATCTCACCAACTCGTGCGACCACAGCCCAGTCAGTTAACAACACTTTAATTACTTGGCGGACGCAGCTAGTATCGGCCGCAGCCTTGCCGATTTAGGCCATTCATTTTGCGCCACCCGGCAGGCTCCCATGGGACACCAAGACTGACTTGGAGAGAGAGATGACCTTGAAGACCACCCAGCTCCGCGACGCGATTACCTTCGCGCTCGCCGTGGGCGCCACCGCAGCGGCGGGCACCGGCGTAGCCTTTGCCCAGGAAACCGAAAAGGAAGCCACTACCCTCGATCGCATCGAGGTGACCGGCTCGCGCATCAAGCGCACCGACATCGAAACCTCGCAGCCGGTGTTCTCGCTGAGCCGCGACGACATCCAGGCCCAGGGCCTGACCTCGGTCGGCGATGTGATCCAGAACATCACCGCCAACGGCTCCACCCTCAACAGCACCTTCAATAACGGCGGCAACGGCGAAACCCGCGTCAGCCTGCGCAACCTCGGCTCGAACCGCACCCTGGTGCTGGTCAACGGCCGTCGTTGGGTCGGCGGCACCGGCCTCGGCGGCGCGGTCGACCTCAACACCATCCCGACCGCAGCCGTCGAGCGCATCGAAGTCCTGAAGGACGGCGCCTCTACCATCTACGGTTCCGACGCCATCGCCGGCGTCGTCAACGTGATCCTGCGCCAGAACTACGAAGGCGCCGAAGCCAACGCCTACCTCGGTACCTACTCCGACGGCGACGGCTTCCGCGAAGCCTACGACTTCACCGTCGGCGCAGCCTCCGACCGCTGGACCGCCATGTTCGGCGTCGGCTACGTCAAGGAAGAGCCGGTCATGGCCGGCGATCGCAAGATCTCGAAGGAGCCCGTCGCCGGTACCGGCAACGCCTTCGGCAGCTCGACCGTGCCCAACGGCCGCTTCGCCCTCTGCGGCGGCACCTACGATCCGGCCACCGGCACCTGTTCGGTCGGCGAGACCCGTCCCAACGGCACCGCCGGTCAGTTCACCTACAACGACGGCCAGTCGGGCCTGAATTGGCGTAACCGCACCGGCGCGGACATCTACAACTTCGCCCCGGACAACTACCTGCTGACCCCGCAGGAGCGCAAGTCGCTGTTCGCGGCCGGTTCGTTGGACATCACCGACAACCTGCGCTTCAAGACCACGCTGACCTACAACAACCGCAAGTCGGAACAGTTGCTGGCGGCGATGCCGATCGTGCTCGGCAGCGGCCCGGGCGCCAACGCCCAGTCCAAGCAGCTCACGATCTCGGCGCAGAGCATCTACAACCCCTTCGGCCAGACCGTGTCGCGCATCCAGCGCCGCGCGATCGAAGCCGGCTTCCGCACCTTCGAGCAGGACGTCGACACCTTCGCCGCCAACTTCGGCCTCGAAGGCACCCTGAACGTCGGCAGCAAGCCGTTCGACTGGGAAGCGGGCTACTTCTACGGCGAGAACAAGCAGAACAACGTCACCGAAGGCCTGTTCAACGTGCTGGCGCTGCGTAACGCGCTCGGCCCGTCGTTCCGCGATGCCAACGGCGTGGCCCGTTGCGGCACCCCGACCGCGGTCATCACCGGCTGCGTGCCGCTGAACCTGCTCGGCGCCGTCGGCACGATCACCCCGGAAATGCTGGCCTACTCGACCTTCGTCGCCCACGACCAGCTCGGCTACAAGCAGAAGAGCTACTACGCCAACATCGGCGGCGACCTGTTCGATCTGCCGGGCGGCCCGCTGGCCTTCTCGTTCGGCCTCGAGCACCGCAGCGAAAACGGCTTCTCGCAGCCGGACGCGCTGATCGCCTCGGGCAACACCACCGGTAACGCCACGGCTCCGACCGCCGGCGGCTACAGCCTGGACGAGGCCTACCTCGAACTGGCCGTGCCGGTCCTGGCCGACATGCCGTTCGCCAAGCTGCTCGACTTCTCGGTGGCCACCCGCTACTCGGATTACAGCAACGTCGGCGACACGCTCAACAGCAAATTCGGTTTTCGCTGGAAGCCGATCGACGACCTGATGATCCGCGGCAACTGGTCGGAGGGCTTCCGCGCTCCGTCCATCGGCGAGCTGTTCACCGGTATCGGCGACTCGTTCCCGACCATCGCCGATCCTTGCGCCCTCGCCGGCTTCGGCAACCTGGCGCCCGACGCCCAGGCCCGATGCATCGCGCAGGGCGTCCCGGCCGGCGGTTACGACCAGGGCAACCCGCAGATCCGTATCAACTCGGGCGGCAACCCGAACCTGAAGCCGGAAAGCAGCGAATCGACCACCCTCGGCTTCGTCTACAGCCCGAGCTGGATCGAAGGTTTCGACGTCAGCCTCGATTGGTGGAAGATTGAGATCGACAACGCGCTGACGCTGCCGACCGGTCAGTTCATCGTCGACGAGTGCATCGTCGGTAACGTCCAGTTCTACTGCAACATGTTCACCCGCAACCCGGGTGGCAGCCTCAACCTGACCGCGCAACCGGGCAACGTCGGCGGCATCACGACCGAAGGCTACGACCTGACCATCGGTTACAAGCTTCCGGAAAACTCGTGGGGCAAGTTCAGCTTCAGCTGGGATACGACCTACCTGGCCAAGTCGGACTTCGACCTGGACGGCGACGGCCGCTTCAACGAGCGCAAGAACGACGTGCCGGCTGTCGGCGCTCCGGTCGCAACCTGGGGCATCGACGAGTCCAACAACGCTCCGGGCCTGTACGCGCAGAACTCCAACGCCTGGCGTATCCGCTCCAACCTGGCCATGCGCTGGGAGAAGGGCGACTTCGGCGCGACCTGGAACGTGCGTTACTTCTCGGGCCAGGAAGAGGACTGCCAGACCTTCGTGGACTACGGCTACAGCTTCCTCTGCTCGGATCCGAACCGCTTCACGGCTGAGCCGCAGGACACCAACGGCAACGGCGTTTGGGACGGCACCGGCGCTGGTGGCGATACCCTGGTCTCGGTCCAGCACGCCCGCAACCACATCGGTGCGACCACCTACCACGACGCCAGCGTCTTCTGGAACACGCCGTGGAACTCCAAGGTCACCATCGGCGTGAACAACCTGTTCGACAAGGATCCGCCGCGTTCGGTGTCGGCCTTCGCCAACAGCTTCGACCCGCAGTACGAAGTCCCGGGCCGCTTCATCTACTTCCGCTACGCGCAGAAGTTCTGATCGACCCGCTGTACGCAACACCCGCTACGGCCCCGAAAGGGGCCGTAGTTCTTTGCGGCGCCGGCCGCGCGCCAGCGCCCGGCCCGCCGCGCTACACTCCCGACGCGGCCGCGCGCGCGGCCTCCGATCCCGGAACCGCACCATGCCCTTCGAGCTCTACCCCGCCTTTTCGGTCCCCTTCGCGCAGGACTTCGTGCCCAGTCCCGAGGGTCTCAACGCGCAGCTCAAATCGCTGCTGCTGACCCGCGAGAAACAGGGCGGCTACGCCAACCCGAACCCGTCGCTGAAGCAGCAGCCCGGCGTGTTCGAAAGCGACTTCAACCTGTTCTCGTGGCCGGACGCCTGCGTGCAGCAGCTGCGCCAGTTCTGCTGGACCGTCCTGGGCCGCACCATCCAGGAACTCAACGGCTACAGCGTCGAGGAAATGCAGCGCCTGCAGATCTTCTCGCACACCTGGTACCACGTGACCCGCCACGGCGGCTTCACGATCCTGCACACCCACCCGATGGCGTCGTGGTCGGGCGTGTACTGCGTGACCCCGGGCGAGATGCCGGAAGACCGCCCCGAATCGGGCGTGCTGCGCTTCCATAACCCGCACCACTACAGCAATTACTTCATGGATGCCGGCAACATGCGTCAGCAGCAGCCCTACCATCACGGCACCTGGAGCATCCGCCTCCAGCCCGGCCAGCTGGTGCTGTTCCCGTCCTGGCTGCAGCACGAAGTCCTGCCCTTCTACGGCAACGACGAGCGCATCACCATCGCCTTCAATTGCTGGTTCGGAATGAAAGACGCCGCCTGAGCGGCGGCGTCGTTTCGTCCCGGCAGGCGCGCGCGGCTCAGTCGAGCTGCAGGGTCGCGTCGCCGGAGAAGGTCTCGATCCGGACTTCGCCGCTGCCGCTGCCGTAGCGGTGCTCGAAGCTCGAACCCGGGCCGTGCTTGGGCTTGACGATCTGCGCATCCGGCGCCGACAGGTCGCCGCTGAAGCTCTGCCCGTGCACGGTCGCCGACAGATTGCGCGGCAGGGTCAGCTGGACATCGCCGCTGACCGTTTCCACCGAGATCTCGCCGTTGCCGGTCAGCGCGGTCGCCAGGCGGATGTCGCCGGACACCGAATTGCCGCTGAAGCGGTGCAGCGACGATTCGCGCACCGTCACGTCGACCCGGCCGGACACCGTCTCCACGTCGACATCGCCGTCCAGGCGGCCGCGCAACTGCATGTCGCCGCTGACCGTCTCGGCGCTGACCTTGCTGCTGTTGAGCGTGAGGGTGAGATCGCCGCTGACGCTGTCGATCCGGGCCTCGCGCGGGGCCGCGGCCACCGCGACGTCGCCGCTGACGCTGTCGATCGACAGCACCGAGGAGGCCACGCCGGTGACGTCGATGTCGGCCGAGACGCCGTCGATCTCGATGTCGGCACGCAGCGGCAGGGTCACCTTCAGGTCGGTGGGTTCGCTCTTGTCGCCGCCCATCAGGAAGCCCATGCCGCTGCCGCGGTTGGGGTACTTGACCTTGATCGACAGACGCTCGCCGTTGCCTTCGATCTCCAGCTTCTCGACGCCGTTGCCGAGGCTGCCTTCGATCTTCACTTCCGGCCGGTCCCAGGCGCGCACGTCGATGCGGCCTTTGACGTTTTCGATCTCGACCCGTCCGCGCGGATCCAGCGGGCGAGTCTGGTTGATGGGGGTAGCGGCGAACGCCGGGGCGACGGCCAAAGCCAAGCCGAGGGCGAGTCCGAGCTTGCTTGCTTGATGGGTTGCGCGGGTCATGGTCGTCCTCCGGTAATCAGGTATAGGCCACGCGCTGGGCGAGCGCGAGGCGTCGTGCGTAGGTGCGGCGCAGCTGATCCAGCAGCAGGCGCGAATCGGGGTCGTGGGCCAGCGCATCCAGGATCAGGGCGGCGTTGCGGTCCAGTTCGTCGAAGGTGGGCTGCAGGGTGGTCGCGGTCGCGGCCGGCGCGGTGCGCTGCATTTCGTGCATCGCGGCCTGGTACTGCAGGGTCATGCCGGCGGCTTCGCGCTGGACCAGCGATTCGGCCTGCGCCTGCGGCGCGTCGTTCGCGGCCTGGTCGCGCCAGACGCCGGTGAAGCCGATCGCGAGCGCCAGGGTCGCGGCGACCGCGAACGGCGCCAGCCAGCGCGGACGCGGCGCGCGTACCGGCGCTACAGCCTGCGGCTGCAGGCGCGCGGCAATCCCGGGCCACAGGTCGGCGGCCGGCGGCTGGTCGCGGCGCAGCGCGCGCAGCTGAAAGCGCAGGGCGTCGGGCAGTTCGCCGTCCGCCGCGGGGTCTCGATGTTCGGTGTTCATGCCTGTCCTCCTAGCCGTTCGCGCAACAATCCGCGCGCCCGGTGCAATTGCGCCTTGCTGCTGCCGACCGCCATGCCGAGTTCGGCGGCGATCTCCTCATGCTTCCAGCCTTCCACGTCGTACAGCACCAGCACCGCGCGGGCACGCGGCGGCAGGCTGGCGACGGCACGCTCCAGGTCCATCGACAGCGCGGTGATGTGTCCGGCCGAGTCGGCGCTGCCGACCAGTTCGAACACCTCGTCGTCGCCATCCTCCTGCGGCTTGCCGCGGCGGCTGCGCAGCTCCATCAGCGCGGTATTGACCGCCAGCCGATGCAGCCAGGTCGTGAAGGCCGACTCGAACCGGAACGCCGGCAGCGCCTGCCAGGCCCGCACGAAGGCCTCCTGGGTGAGGTCCTCGGCGCGGGCGCCGTGCTGGCCGACCAGCCGCGCGATCACGCCGTGGACCCGGCCCGCATGCTGCCGGTACAGGGCCTCGAAGGCGCGGACGTCGCCGCCGGCCGCCGCGCGCACCAGGGCGAGGTCGCCGTCGGCACCGGCCGTTTCGGTCCTGGCGTCGCGAGTGGTCCAGTCTTGGGGCACGTAAGCGGTCAGCATGTCCATGGGATGTCCGGCCATGGCTCCGGGTTTAAATACCGCCCCGACGGCGCGGACGGCCGGCGGGCGGACGGGACGCTCAGATCAGGCCCTGCGCGGCCAGACGCTCCAGCAGAGGCTGCAGGTAAGGCTCGTACGGCTTCCAGGCCGCGCCGCGGTTGGTCAGGATGCCCTGGCGCACGCTCGCGCTGCTGGCGGTAGACACCGCGCCCGAAGAACGCTCCACCTGCAGCGCTTCGGCCTCGTACGGCAGACCGCAGAACTCGAACACCCGCCGCGCGGTGGCCTCGGTATCGCTGACCAGCGCGTCGTAGGACACGTCCAGGATGCGGTCCGGCATGACCTGGCGCCAGTGCTGCATCAGGCCGCTGTAATGGCCGAAATAGTTGCCCAGGTCGTTCTGGTCGAACGAATACAGCGCCGCGTTCGAAAAGTAGGTGCGCAGGTTGGAGAAACAGGTATCGACCGGGTCGCGCACCATGTGCAGGATGCGCGCGTTCGGCAGCGCCTTGGCGATGAAGCCGGCGTTGGTCAGATTGGGCGGCAGCTTCTCGGTCAGGAACGGCTTGCCCTTGGCGCGCCAGCGCGAGCCGGCGATGAAGCCGCGCCCGATCGCCTCGAAATCGGCCTCGGCCAGGCGCTGCACCGACAGCAGGTCCAGCGCCTGCGAGCATTTGTGGTCGGTCGCGACCTTGATCTGCGCAGTGAAGGCGTAGGTCTCGCCGCCGTCGGATACCAGGCTGTGGCCGCCGAGGATGCGTTCGAGCAAGGTCGTGCCGGAACGGTGCATGCCGACGATGAAGATCGGCGTGTACTCGTGCTCGCGCGGCTGCGCGCGCACGAACTCGGGCGTGCACAGGGCCTTGATCGCGGCGAACAGCTCGGTGGTCTTGCTCTCGTTGTAGGGGTCGAGCTTGCGCTTGGCGGCGCAACCGCGCTCCAGCGCCCGGAACGATTCCTCGTAGCGCTTGAGGTCGTGCAGTTCGTTGTGCAGCGCGTAGGCGAAATAGGCCTCGGCCTCGGTGCCGGCCGGGACGCGCGCGATTTCGCGCTGCAGCCGTTCGACGTGGTTGTCGGCGTCGCTCCACTTGCGCAACCGCGACAGCACCCAATGCGCCTGCGGGAAGCTGGGCGAGATCCGGATGCAGGTTTCCAGCTCGGTTTCGGCCTCTTCCATGCGGCCCAGGAACATCAGCACCGTGCCGCGCAGATAGTGCGGATGCGCCGCGTTGGGGTCGAGCGCGGCGGCGCGGCTGACCAGCTCCAGGGCCATTTCCTGGTCGCCGACCGAGCTCACGATCAGCGCCATCTCGGTCAGCATCGGCGGCGACGCCGAACGCAGGAAACCCGAATGCCGGACCAGATCGAGCAGGATCGCCGCCTCGTGGAACTGGCGCAGCTTGCGGCCCAGTTCCATCACCAGGCCCGGATGCGCGTTGGCCAGCGGCAGCGCCGCGAACAACCGCGCGCGCGCATCGCGATAGCGGTCCAGCTGCAGCAGCGTGCTGCAGCTCTTGAGCAGCGCCGGCAGGTGGCCGGGCTCGTGGGCGACGATCTGCTCGAAACAGTCGGCGGCCTCGCGCCACTGCTTGCGGGTGATGTAGTCCTCGCCGTTGCGCCACAGGCGCTGCTGCTTGGACTCGCCGGCCGCGGCCGGTTGGATATTGGACGGTGGACGGTTCACTGCGATTCCCAATGCGGTGTGGCCCGCGCCGCCGGACGCATCGCCGGCAGCACATGTTCGCCCAGCCAGTCGCGCGCGCGCGCCAGCGGGTCGGCATACATGCCGATCACGATATCCGCTTCCCGGGCCCGGCGCTGCGCGTCGTAAGCGGTTTCGACCGCTTTGGCGTTGCGTCCGGCGACCGCCTCGGCCTGCGCGAGCAGGGCCGCACGCGGCGCCGGCAGGCCCAGCCACTGCGCACAGGCCCAGGCGGTGCCGGCGACATCGTCGAGCAGGGTCTGCATGTCGAGCAGGCGCACGCGCCCGACGCCGGCGCTTTCGACCAGGTCCAGCACCAGCTCGCGCTGCGCCGCCCACTGCAGGCCGGCCGCGCACAGTAGGTCCGGCGGTTGCAGCGCGGTCGCGGACAGGCGCCGGTGGAACGCACCCGCGCGCAGCGCGCGTTCGGCCAGCTCGGGTATCCGCGCCTGCGATTCGGGGCGCTTCTTCAGATTCGAGACCAGGAAATCGTCCAGCGACGAGCTCAGCACCAGCGCCCGGCTGGCCGGGGCGGCGTCCAGCAGCGGCAGGGCGAGGTTGAGCGCGGCATGGGTCGGCTTGACCAGGACCGCGCCGTCCGCGTGCCAGGGCCGCGCCAGCAGCCGCACGCTGGTCGCGACCAGATCGCCCAACGCCTGGCCTTCGTGACGCGCATCGCCGAGCCGGCGCAGCAGCATCGGCTCCTTCAGCGCCACCTGGTACGGCGGCAGGTGCAGCGCGCGCGCCAGCAGGGTCGAGCCGCAGAACGAGGTGTGGAACAGCCAGCCCAATGGCGCCTGCGCCAGGCCGGCGGCGTCGACGGCGTCGGCCGGCAGCGGCCGCGCCTGCGCCAGCGGCGCGTCGATGCGGGTGTCGAGGAAGCTGGAACGTTCCAGCACGCCTTCGTCCAGGCGCAGAAAACCGTACACCCGTCCGGGTACGTGCAGATCGACCGGGAACCAGCGCGCGTCGCCCAGTTCGGGCGACGGCGGCGCCGCGCCGGCGGCGCTCATCCCGGGCCGTGGCCGGCGGCGACGGCCACGCGTTCGAACTTGATCGCGAAGGTGTAGCGCGGCGCGTAGCAGATCCGGTTCGGCGGCCGTCCGGCATGCTTGATCGCACCGTCGAAGATCACCAGCCGGCCCGGGCGCGGCGTGACCGCGCAGGCGACCTCGTCGGCGGCGTCGTAGAACATGGTCTCGCCGCCCCACTCCAGGTCCCACTGCTCGCACAGGTACCACAGCGCGGTCAGGTCGTGCTGGTCCGGCAGGCAGTCGGTATGGGTGAACAGCATGTCGCCGAAGCTGGCGACGTTGGTGTAGGCGCGGTACGGCTTGTAGCCGAAGTTCGGGCCGGTGAAGCCGAGCACCGCGCGCCGGGTCAGGTCGAAGATCGGCTGCTGCACCAGGGCTTCGAGTTTCACCTCGGTGGCCCAGTGCTTGTAGTCGTTGGTTTCCGGCCGCGCGACTTCGGTGCGGGTGAACGGTGCCCGCGCCAGGCCGCGCACGTACTCGCCGACGTTGCCCAGCAAGCCGTCGTACACCCGCAGCGGGCGGCCGTCGATCAGGATTTCACGACTGGCCGCGAGCGCGGCAGGATGTGCGACGGACATGGAGGTCTCAGCGGGCCAGTGCGGCGGCGATGCGCTGCTGTTCGTCCTTCAGCGCCTGCGGCATGCGCGGACCGTACTCGTCCAGGTAGCCGCCGATACTGTCGAACTCGGCGCTCCAGCCGGCGTGGTCGAAGCCGAACAGCTTGGCGCGCGCTTCGTCCGACAGGCCGATGCCGTCGAGATTGAGGTCGGTGGTCGCCGGCAGGTGGCCGATCGGCGTTTCCACCGCGCCCGCCTCGCCCTTGACCCGGCCGATCATCCATTCGAGCACGCGCAGGTTGTCGCCGAAGCCCGGCCACAGGAACTTGCCGTCGTCGCCCTTGCGGAACCAGTTGACGTGGAAGACCTTGGGCAACTGGACCTGTTCGCCGTCGAACGACAGCCAGTGGCTGAAGTAGTCGGCGAAGTTGTAGCCGCAGAACGGCTTCATCGCCATCGGATCGCGGCGCATCACGCCGACCGCGCCGGTCGCGGCGGCGGTGGTTTCCGAGCCCATCGCGGCGCCGACCAGCACGCCATGGGTCCAGTCGCGGGCCTCGAACACCAGCGGCACCAGCGAGGCGCGGCGGCCGCCGAACACGATCGCCGAGATCGGCACGCCCTGCGCGTCCTCGGCCTTGTCCGAATAGCTCGGGCACTGCTTGGCCGAGACGGTGAAGCGCGAATTCGGGTGCGCGGCCGGGCCCTTGGCCGGATCGTAGGGATGGCCGCGCCAGTCGGTGACCGGAGTCTGGCCGTTGTCCAGGCCTTCCCACCACGGCTGGCCGTCGGCGGTGACGCCGACGTTGGTGAAGATGGTGTCGCGCTGGATCGTCGCCAGCGCGTTCGGGTTCGACTTGCTCGACGTGCCCGGGGCGACACCGAAGAAACCGGCTTCCGGATTGATCGCGTACAGGCGGCCGTCGGCGCCCGGACGCATCCAGCAGATGTCGTCGCCGACCGTCCAGACCTTCCAGCCGGCGTCGCGATAGCCCTGCGGCGGGATCAGCATCGCCAGGTTGGTCTTGCCGCACGCCGAGGGGAACGCGGCGGCGACGTAGTGGATCTCGCCCTGCGGATTCTCGATGCCCAGGATCAGCATGTGCTCGGCCAGCCAGCCTTCGCTGC
Source organism: Lysobacter sp. Root76 (assembly GCF_001428685.1). Taxonomy (GTDB): domain Bacteria; phylum Pseudomonadota; class Gammaproteobacteria; order Xanthomonadales; family Xanthomonadaceae; genus Lysobacter. The sequence continues at coordinate 973,306 of NZ_LMIK01000001.1, forward strand.
GCGCCTGGTGCGAGGCGATGCGCAGGGCGTGGCACTTCTTGCCCAGCAAAGCGTTGCCGCCGTAGCCGGAGCCGAACGACTTGATCGTCAGCTCTTCCGGGAAATGCATGATGAAACGGCGCTCGGGGTCGAGCTCGCCGATCGAATGCAGGCCGCGCACGAACGTGTCGTTCCGTTCGCCGCGAGCGGCTCTCTCAGCGCCCTCGCGCTCGATCCGGGCCAGCGCCGGCGCGCCCATGCGGGTCATGATGCGCATGTTGGCGACCACGTACGGGCTGTCGGTGATCTCCACGCCGCAACGCGACAGCGGCGAATCGATCGGACCCATGCAGTACGGGATCACGTACAGGGTGCGGCCGCGCATGCAGCCGTCGTACAGCGCGTCCATCTTGGCGTGGGCCTCGGCCGGCTCCATCCAATGGTTGTTCGGACCGGCATCGTCGCGCTCGTGCGTGCACACGAAGGTCAGGTGTTCGACGCGGGCGACGTCGTCGGGATGCGAACGGTGCAGGTAGCTGCCCGGGTGGGTGTCCCCGTTGAGCTTCTCCAGGGTGCCGTCGGCGAGCATGCGCTCGATCAGGGCGGCGTTCTCGGCGTCGCTGCCGTCGCACCAATGGATATGGTCGGGACGGGTCAGGGTCGCGACCTGCGCGACCCACTCGTTCAATGCGGCCAAACGGCTGCCGGCGCTCCCCGGCGCTGGAGCAGTCGGTACGTCTTTGGAAAGGGCGTTCACGGCAAGGGCCTCCAGCCGGGGGGATTGATTAAGAGTTAGGAATGAGCGTGGCCATCATGTGCTCGACATAGGCCTCGAATTCGTCGTGCTGCATCCGCGTCTGGTGCAACTGCAGGTTGAGCTGCAGGAAACCGACGTAGGCGGCGTACAGCAGTCGCGCGCGATGCTGCGCGTCGGTGCGGCTGAGCCCGGCCTGGCGGAAGGAAGCGGTGAGATAGTCCAGACGCCGCTCGGACACGCGGCCGATCACCGGCTGCACCGCCGGATGGTCCAGCGCCTTGAGCAGCTCGGAATAGATGATGTGCGACTTGACCTCGTGGGCGACGAGGTGGAACAGCGAGCGCAGGCGCTGGCGCGGATCAGGGATCGGTTCGAGCTGGCCGAACACGGTCTCCTGCTCGACCTTTTCCCAGCGCTCCAGCGCCGCGACCAGCAGGGCGTCGCGCGAAGGGAAGTGCCAGTAGAAGCTGCCTTTGGTGACCCCGAGCCGCCGGGCCAGGGGTTCGACCGCGACCGCGGCCACGCCCTGTTCGGCGATCAGGTCGAGGGCGGCCTGCGCCCAGTCGTCGGCGCTCAATCGGCCGTTGCGTTCTTGCTTGGTCTGGACGGGATGGCTCATGGATGACAAGTGTAACCATACGCCACCGACGGGAACAGTATGCAGTGCAGCATCCGTCAGTTGACAGCGACCCGGGAACCTTACCATACTCGTGCGTATGTTGAGCGTTTGATGCTGGCGTTTGAAGGCGGTGCGGCCAGGAAGCCCACGCAAACTCCTCCAGCATCACGCATGCCCGACTAGCCTGAGCCTAGCCAACACGCCGTAACGCCGCTGGAGCGTCGCCATGAGCATCGCCATTCCCTTTATCGCTTTCCTTCTTATTGGTGCGATCGCCGCCTACCACCGGCTGCGTTTGCCGGTCTGGGCCGCGCTGACCGCCACCGTGCTGGTGGCTTGCTGGCTGTTCGGCGCCAATCCGGTCGCGACCGTCATCGCCGCGGCCATCGTGGCCCTGATCGCGGTGCCGCTGCTGATCCCGCAGATCCGCCTGCCGCTGATCACCAAGCCGCTGCTGGGCTTCTACACCAAGATCCTGCCGCCGCTGTCGGAAACCGAGCGCACCGCGCTGGAAGCCGGCACGGTCGGGTTCGAGGGCGAGCTGTTCTCGGGCAAGCCGGACTGGGACGCGCTGCTGTCGCAGCCCAAGCCGGTACTCAGCGCCGAAGAACAGGCCTTCCTCGACGGCCCGGTCGAAGAGCTGTGCAAGATGACCAACGACTGGGAAATCACCCACGTCTACGCCGATCTGCAGCCGGAAGTCTGGTCCTACATCAAGCAAAACAAATTCTTCGGCCTCAACATCCCGAAGGAATACGGCGGCCTGGGTTTCAGCGCGCTGGCCAACCACAAGGTGATCCAGAAGCTGGCCTCGGTTTCGAGCGTGGTCAGCTCGACCGTCGGCGTGCCCAACTCGCTGGGCCCGGCCGAACTGCTGATGCACTACGGCACCCAGGAACAGAAGGACCACTACCTGCCACGCCTGGCCGACGGCCGCGAAGTGCCCTGCTTCGGCCTGACCGGTCCCTGGGCCGGTTCGGACGCCACTTCGATTCCGGACTTCGGCATCGTGACCATGGGCGACTGGAACGGCGCGCGCGTGGTCGGCGTCAAGCTGACGTTCGACAAGCGCTACATCACCCTGGCGCCGGTCGCGACCCTGATCGGCCTGGCCTTCCGCATGTACGACCCGGACGGCCTGATCGGCGACAAGCGCGACATCGGCATCACCATCGCGCTGCTGCCGCGGGATACCGCCGGCGTCGAAATCGGCCGCCGCCACTTCCCGCTCAACAGCACCTTCCAGAACGGCCCGATCCGCGGCCACGAAGTGTTCATTCCGCTCAGCCAGCTGATCGGCGGCGAAGCCTACGCCGGCAAGGGCTGGCAGATGCTGGTCGAGTGCCTGTCGATCGGCCGCTCGATCACCCTGCCCTCCACCGGCAGCGGCGGCGCCAAGATGGGCGCGATCGTCACCGGCGCCTACGCCCGCATCCGCAAGCAGTTCGGCCTCTCGGTCGGCCGCTTCGAAGGCGTCGAGGAAGCGCTGGCGCGCATCGCCGGCCGCGCCTACGCGGTCAGTGCGCTGTCGCAGGCCACCGCCGCCGCGGTCGCCCGCGGCGAGAACCCGGCCGTGCCTTCGACCATCGCCAAGTACCACTGCACCGAGATGGCGCGCGAAGTCGCCAAGGACGTGATGGACATCCACGGCGGCAAGGGCATCATCCTGGGACCGCAGAACTACGCCGGCCGCAACTGGCAGGCGCTGCCGATCATGATCACGGTGGAAGGCGCGAACATCATGACGCGCTCGCTGATGATCTTCGGCCAGGGCGCGATCCTGTGCCACCCGTGGGTGCTCAAGGAAATGAAGGCGGCGATGCTGCCCGACAAGGCGCAGGCGCTGCGCGAGTTCGACAAGAACCTGTTCGGCCACATCGGCTTCGCGATCTCCAACGCCGTGCGCAGCTGGTGGTACGGCTTCACCGGCGCGCGCATCGGCGCCGCCCCGGGCGATACCTACACGCGCCGCTACTACCGCAAGCTCAACCGCTACTCGGCGACCCTGGCGGTGATGGCCGACACCTCGATGCTGCTGCTGGGCGGCAAGCTCAAGTTCAAGGAGTCGCTGTCCGGACGCCTGGGCGACGTGCTCAGCCAGCTCTACATCGCCAGCAGCATGCTCAAGCGTTACGAGGACGAGGGCCGTCCGGTCGGCGACCAGCCGCTGCTGGCCTGGGCCTTCCACGACGCCGTGCACAAGATCGAACTGGCGCTGTCGGGCGCGTTGCGCAACTTCCCGATCCGTCCGGTCGGCTGGCTGCTGTGGGCGCTGATCTTCCCCTGGGGCCGTCGTGCCCAGGCCCCGAGCGACCGCCTCGGCCATCGCGCCGCGGCGCTGCTGATGTCGCCCAACGACGCCCGCGACCGCCTCGCCCAGGGCGTGTTCACCACGCCCTGCGCCAACAACCCGGCCGGCCGCATCAACAGCTACCTGCAGAAGGTGATCCTGGCCGAGCCGGTCGAGCGCAAGTTCCTCAAGGCCCTGAAGAACAGCGACATCGAAGCGCTGGATTTCCCCAGCCAGCTCGACGAGGGCGTGCGCGAGGGCTGGATCACCGCCGAGGAACGCAAGCAACTGGAAGAACTGCGTGAGATGACGATCGACGCGATCAGCGTCGACGACTTCGACACCGAGGAGCTGCGTTCGGCCGGGTACCGCAACCTGCGCGACCACGGCCACGACGCACGCGCCGCGGCCTGACGCGTAACCGCGGCGTGCACCGCCTCGACGCTTGAACTGAAACGGCGGGCCTTCGGGTCCGCCGTTTTCGCATGCGGCCGTCGCGCGCCCGCCGACAGCGCAAAGCCGATCCATTCGATACGCCGCCGCGCGCCGTCGGCCCGCGCCGCGACGTCGCCACCCTCCAGCGGAGTCCACCGATGAGCACCAACATCCTCGCCACCTACCGCAAACTCGAGCGCCTGCCCGCGGGCCGCTGGCTGTTCTCGCGCGCGGTCTGCCACAAGGCGCCCTACTTCGCCAGCATCGCGCCGCGTTTCCAGTCGCTGGAGCCCGGCCGCTGCGTCGCCACCCTGCGCCATCGCCGCCGCGTCACCAATCATCTCGGCACCGTGCACGCGATCGCGCTGTGCAACCTGGCCGAACTCACCGCTGGAGTGATGACCGACGCCACGATCCCGCGCAGCATGCGCTGGATCCCCAAGGGTATGACGGTCGAATACCTGAAGAAGGCGACCGGCACCATGCACGGCATCGCCACGCCCGACATCCCGGTGGTCGAAGCCGCCGCCGGCTACGACCTGCCGGTCAGCGTGGTGGTCAACAACGACGCCGGCGAAGCGGTGTTCCGCGCCCGCATCGCGATGTGGGTATCGCCGCGCAAGGCTTGAAGCGCTTGCCCCAACGAATGCCGCGATCGAGACATCGCTCGTAGGAGGCGGCGACCGCCGCATCGGCGCGACGCGACGGTGCGATGGTCGCCTTCGGCTCACCGCACCCTAGGCCCGGGCCGAGGGCGCTGCGTGCGCAAGCACAGGTCTTGCGGACGGTCCCGCACAACCCATGCAGCCCGCATCGGCTAGAGTGCGGGCCATGAGCGCGCACACCTGGATCTGGCTCTGCGGCCTGCACAGCCTCGCCTTCGCCGTGTTCCATATGGCGTTCTGGAAGCTGTTCCGCTGGCGCGAGAGTTTGAAGACGGCGACCGTCGCCGACCGCGCGATCCTGCAGATCCTCAACCTGCGCCTGATCTACGTGCTGCTGGGCGTGGCCGCGCTGTGCTTCGTATTCACCGACGAGTTGCACGGCAGCGCGCTGGGCCGCGCGCTGCTGGCCGGCATGTCGCTGTTCTGGATCGGACGCACCGTCGAGCAGTTCGTGTTCCTGCGCATCGATCGGCCGCTGGTGCACGCGCTGACCGCACTGTTCGTGCTCGGTGCGATCGCGTTCGCGATGCCGCTGCTGGCCTGACGGCCGTCCCTGTTAACCGGCCAGGCAGACCGCGGCGATCGCAAGCAGCGCCGGCACCGCCTGGACGAAGAAGATGCGGCGGTTGACCGTGGCCGCGCCGTAAACGCCGGCGACCACCACGCAGCCCAGGAAGAACAGCGCCACGTCGCGGCGCCCGCCGGCCGCGGCCCAGATCAGGCCGGCGGCGAGGAAGCCGTTGTACAGGCCCTGATTGGCCGCGAGCACCTTGGACTGCTCGGCCTTGTCGCGCGACTGGCGGAACACCTTGAGGCCGGCGGGCTTGGTCCACAGGAACATCTCCAGCACCAGGAAGCCGGCATGCAGCGCGGCGACCAGCAGGATCAGCGAGACGGCGAGCAAGGACATGGGCGACTCCGAAAGTGGACGTGCGTTCGGCCTAGTCTAGGGCCGGAACCGGCGCCGCGCTCACGGCCGCAACTGCACGCCCTGCTGGAGGCCGAAGTCGGTCTCGGCGTCGTAGCGGCGGGTGAGGCTGGCGTAACGCCGCAGCTGCGCGCGCGCGGCGTCGTCCAGGGCACGCCGCAGCAGTTTGCAATCCGGCTGCGCGGTCGCCGTCAGCATCGCGTCGCGCACCGCCAGCGCGGCTTCGCGGCCATGCTGGACGTGGCCGGCCTCGTGCCGTTGCAGACCGGCGTAGAAGCGCCGCCATTCGCGCGCCAGGTCGCTTTCGACGCGTGCGCCGCTCCACTCCGGAAGGGTGGTCACGATCTCGGCGCCGACCGTCACCGAAATCAGCTCGCAGCGCCCGTGGCGCGGCAGCGACTGGTAGGACCAGGTCACGTGCCAGTCGGTGCTGCCGGCGAGGCGGCGGCCGCCGAGGGCGTGCTCGGGGCCGTGCTGGCGCATCTGCCCGGCCAGTTCCAGCGCGCTGCGGCCGAAGATGCGGTAGCGGACGATGCGCTCCTCGATGCTGACCTCGGCGGTCGGCGTCTCGACCGGCGCCGCCGCGGCGCACAGCGACGCCAGGCCCCACAGCGGGACCGTCAGTCGCCACGCGCGCCGTCCTGCGGCCATGCGTTCGCTCCTCGGTATCAACGGCAGGCCGCGTCGCGGCCCGCGCCCTGCCCGCACAAATGCAGTCGCGAAATCTCCGGCGGCACGCCGAACCGGATCGGCAGGATGCTGGTGCCGATGCCCTGGGTCACGAACAGCTGCCGTCCGTCCTCTTCGAAACGGCCGACCGGATAGGCGCCATCGACTTCCTTCCACAAACCCGGCCGGCCCAGCAGCGGGAACGCGATCTGGCCGCCGTGGGTATGCCCGGCCACGACCAGCGAAGCGCGCGCCGGCATCCGCCGGAACAGCAAGGGATTGTGCGTGATCGCCAGGGCAGGCGCCTTGTCGTCGATTGCGGAAAACGCGCGGCCGACATCGTGCGGCGCCTCCAGCAGATCGCCCACGCCGACCATCCACAGCCGGCAGCGGCCGAGCTGCACCTCGCGCGCCTGGTCCTCCAGCACCACCACGCCGACCGACTCCAGCGCGCGGCGCACGCGTACGCCGTCCTTCCACCAGTCGTGGTTGCCGAGCACCGCATACACCGGCTTGCGCGCGGTCAGCGGCTTGAGGTGCTCGGCGATGGTGTCGGCGGGGATGTAGGTGCCCAGGAATACGCTCAGGATCACGTAGTCGCCGGCCATCAGCACCGCCTGCGAATCGCTCACGGCCAGCCGCGCGACCAGCCGGTCGAACTGGGCCAGGCCGTTGCGCGGCGAACCCACGTGCAGGTCCGACACCAGTTCCACGCGCAGACCGTCGCACTCCGGCGACCAGTTCGGCAGGGAAAACGCGTAGTCGCGCTCGGTCAAGGAGCCGGGCTCGATCACGCAGCCCCAGACCGCGAAGACCAGCACCAGCAGAGCGAGGATGCGCGCGCTCCAGCGCCGCCACCATCGCCGCCGCCGATCCGGCCGGTTCATCCCGCGGTTTGCTTGGCCTGCGCGTGCCAGGCCGCGAGCACTTCGGCTTCGCGCGCGGCGGACAGGCCGGCCTTGGGCTTGGCGCGACGTTCGGCGGGCAGGCCGCGCCAATACGCCAGGGTGTCGCGCACGGTCTCGCGCAGCGGCCGGTAGGTCAGGCCCGCCGCCTGCGCCTTGGCGCTGCTGATGCGGCCGAAGCCGGCGTAGTCGCCGCTGGCCGGAATCCAGATCGGCATGTCCTGCCAAGGGCTGACCTTCTGCGCTTCGAGGAACGCGGCCGGCACCCAGGTCAGGGTCGATTTCGGCGCCTTCATTGCGCCCGCGACCTGCTGGCAGACGCCCAGCACCTCGCCCATGCTCAGTTTTCCGGCCGGCGCGTCGGCGTTGTAGATGCCGAAGCTGCGTTGCTCCAGCGTGCGCAGCAGGAACGCGGCCAGATCGCGCACGTCGATGAACTGGGTCGGATCCTTAGCGCTGCCCGGGGCGAGGATCTCGCCGCCGCGGTCCGCGCGCGCCGGCCAATAGGTGAAGCGGTCGGTGGTGTCGCCGGGACCGACGATCAGGCCCGGCCGCACCACGGTCGTGCGGCCCGGCAGTTCGGCTTCGGCGGCGCGTTCGCACAGCGCCTTGAGGCCGCCGTAGGTTTCGCCGGTGACCTCGGTAACGGTGGGATCGGCCAGCTGCGCCAGCGGCGCGGTCTCGTCCTGGTTCGGGGTATCGGTCTTGGCGTAGACCGAGATCGTCGACACCAGCAGGTACTGGCCCACCCGCGGGCCCAGCAGCTTGGCCGCACGGGTCACGTCGGCGGGCAGATACGCGGACGTGTCCAGCACCGCGTCCCAGCGGCGCTCGCCTTCCAGCGCCTTCATGTCCGTCTTGCGGTCGCCGTGCAGTTGCTCGACGTCGCGGTAGTCCGCGCCCGCGAAACGCTCCGGGTTGGTCTTGCCGCGGTTGAACAGGGTCAGGGTATGGCCGGCCTTGCGCGCGGCCTCGACGAAATGCGGGCCGAGAAAACCGGTGCCGCCCATGACCAGGATCTTCAGCGGCTTCGACCGCGGCTTGCTGCGCGCGAACGACGGTAGGACCAGCAGGCCGGCGCCGGCGAGGCCGACGGCGAGGAAATCGCGGCGGTGGGTCATCGGTCGGTCCCGGGCGTGGCGGCGTCGACCGGCAGCGTGCGCTGGGCACGGATCACCCGCCATGCGCCGAAGGTCATGCCCAGGGCCACGCCGATGCCAGCCACGAACACCATGCGCGTGCCGAAGATCGCCAGCGCCTTGTGCAGCCAGACGAAGGTCAGATCGCCGGCGCGGTAGACCACGGTGTCGATCACCGCCTTGGCCTTGTAGCGCGATTCGCGGTCGACCCGCGTGTAGATCGTCTCGCGGCCGGGCTTGGCCAGCGAGAACTCGCCCGCGCGCGTGGCCACCTGCACGATCGCCACCAGCAGCGGCAGCGGCGACAGCGCCAGCAACGCATAGCCGAACAGGATCGCGAACGCCGGCACCAGCAGGGTCGGCGCCACGCCCCAGCGCCGCAGCAGGAAGCGCGTGAGCAGCAGCTGCACCAGGATGGTGGTGCCGTTCACGAAGCCGTCGATGATCGAGTAATAGCGCGCCGCCGCCTGCGCGTTCGGGTAGAACTGTTTCACGATCGCCGCCTGCTCGTTGTAGAGCAGCGTGCCCACGCCGACGCCGAAGAACATCACCAGCGCCAGCGCGCGCAGCACCGGCCGCTGCCAGACCAGTTTCAGGCCGGCCAGCACCGAACCGCCCATCGCGACTTCGCCGCTGGCCGCGCCGCTGACCTGCTCGCGCCGGATCGCCCACACCCGCAGGCGCAGGATGCACAGCAGGCACACCGCCAGGAACGCGGCCGACACCAGCAGCAGATTGGCCACGCCCAGACGGCCGACCAGCAGGCCGGTGATCAGCGGGCCCAACAGGGCGCCGACCGTGCCGCCGGCGCCGATGTAGCCGTATACCCGCTTGGAATGCTCGTGGTCGAACACGTCGGCCATGAAGCTCCAGAACACCGTCACCGCGAACAGGTTGAACACCGCGGTCCAGACGAAGAACAGCGCGCCGCGCCCCGCCAGTTCGTGGTGGAAGGCCCAGTAGAAACCGAGCAGGCAGGCGATGAAGATCAGGTACACCACCGGCAGGAACACCCGGCGCGGGAAGCGCGACACCAGCGCGCCGTACACCGGCTGCAAGGCCAGCATGCTCAGGAAGGTGCAGGTGAACAGCACCTGCAGGGTGAACTCCTTCAGCGACACGCCGTGGCTCAGGGCCCAGGCGATCAACCCGGGCGGGAACACGGTCTCGATATCGCCCGAGGCGCCCATCGCGTCGCGCACCGGGCGCAGCACGTAGTAGCCGCAGAGCAGGCTGAAGAAGTACAGCAGCGACCACCACAGCGGCGGCGACTCGGCCAGCGCGGCGCGGAAACGGCCCCAGCGACCGGTGGCGGGCGCGGGCGCGGGCTCGGCGTCGGTCCGTATCGGATCGGTCACGCGCAGCGTCCCGCGGTCGGTGTCGGCTGGCTGGGATCGCGCCTCATGTCCTCGCTCCCGTGCGCGCTGGCCGGCACGTGCTGGCGGAACGTTAGCCGAACCCGCCCCACCCCGCCACCGCGGCGCATGCCGGCCGCTCGCGCGTTATTGGGAGCATTTGCTCTAATCGCCAGGCTTACGGTCGCCCGGTCACAGACAGGGCGTGGGCGTGTACGACTACATCATCATCGGTGCCGGTTCGGCCGGCTGCGTGCTCGCCAACCGCCTCAGCGAAGACCCGGACACCAAGGTGTTGCTGCTCGAAGCCGGGCCGCGCGACCGCCATCCCTTTATCCACATGCCCGCCGGCCTGTCCAAGCTGGTCAACAAGAAGGGCGTGAACTGGGACTACGACACCGCACCCGAGCACGAGCTCAACGGCCGCACCCTGTGGTGGCCGCGCGGCAAGGTGCTGGGCGGGTCGAGTTCGATCAATGCCATGTGCTACATCCGCGGCGTGTCCGGCGACTACGACGACTGGTCCGCGCAAGGCGCGACCGGCTGGGATTGGAAGACGGTGCTGCCCTACTTCCGCCGCTCCGAGCGCAACAGCCGCGGCGACGACGCCCTGCACGGCGCCAACGGCCCGCTCTACGTCTCCGACCTGCGCTACACCAACCCGCTGTCGCAGGTGTTCATCGAGGCCGGCCGCGAAGCCGGCTATGCGGTCAACCGCGACTTCAACGGCGCCGCCCAGCAGGGTTTCGGCTATTACCAGGTCACCCAGAAGAACGGCGCGCGCTGCTCCAGCGCGGTCGCCTACCTCGACCCGGCGCGCGAACGCCACAACCTGACCATCGTCACCGGCGCCCAGGTCAACCGCATCACCTTCGACAAAGGCCGCGCCAACGGCGTGATCTACGTCGCCAACGGCCAGCCCTACCACCAGGAAGTCTCGCGCGAGATCCTGCTCAGCGGCGGCGCTATCAACTCGCCACAGCTGCTGATGCTGTCCGGCGTCGGTCCGGCCGCGCAATTGCGCAAGCACGGTATCGACGTGGTCGCCGACGCGCCGCAGGTCGGCGAGAACCTGCAGGATCACCTCGACATCTGCACCCTGCAGCACTCGACCCAACGCGTCACCTACGACCGCGTCAGCGACCTGCGCATCGCCTTCGACTACTACCTGCGCGGCCACAGCGGCCCCGGCAGCAGCAATATCGCGGAGGCCGGCGCGTTCGTGCGTTCGGCGCTGGCGCCCGACGAGCGCGCCGACATCCAGCTGCATTTCGTGCCGGCCATGCTCGACGACCACGGCCGCCGCCGCCTCGTCGGCGACGGCTACACCCTGCACGCCTGCTTCCTGCGCCCGCGCAGCCGTGGCCGCATCGGCCTGGTCAGCGCGCGCGCCGCGGACAAGGCCCGCATCGAAGCGCGTTATCTGAGCGATCCGGAAGGTTTCGATCTGAAGATGATGCTCGAATGCGCCAAGCTCTCGCGCGAACTGTTCGCGCAGAAGGCCTTCGACGCCTACCGCGGCGCGCCGATCTTCCCGCCCCGCAACGACTACAGCGACGCCGAGCTGATCGAGTTCATCCGCGAAAAGGCCGAAACCGTCTACCACCCGATCGGCACCTGCCGCATGGGCAGCGACGAGGAATCGGTGGTCGACCCGCAACTGCGCGTCCGCGGCGTCGAAGGCCTGCGCGTGGTCGACGCCTCGGTGATGCCGACCTTGATCGGCGGCAATACCAATGCGCCGACGATGATGATCGCCGAGCGCGCGGCGGATTTGATTCGCGGCCGCGCGCAGTAAGCATCGGCGGCATGTCGCAGGCTGCGGCTAACGCAACCATTTGCGGAGTTTCGCGCAACGGCCTTCGCGCCTGCGGCGCTCATCCCCTCACCCCAACCCTCTCCCGCAAGCGGGAGAGGGAGCGGATGCGCATGCGGATCGAGCAGCGTAGCCAGTAGGCCGCAGGGTGCGGACAACCGCGCCACCGCCAATCACCGATTCGCGCGACGATGCGGTTCGCCTGCGGCTCAGCGCATCCTAAGGCGCTACATTTCCACGATCGGCCCATTCGGGTCCGGCTCGGGAGGACAGCCCCCGCCCGCCGTGCAGATACCGACCAGACGCCATGCGCCGCCGCGGCACTGGTAGTAGTAACCCGGATCGACCGGATGATCGTAAGCCACCAGGAACATATGCCCTTCCGTCTCCGCCGTGCAGGCATAGGTCGGTTCCGCCGCGACCGGAGCGGTCGCACCCATCCCGACGAACAGAGCCAACACAGCGCCTTTCGCAGTCCATTTCTTCATTGCGTTTTCCTCCATTGAAAACCGCCGGAAGTCGTCCCTTTCCAGGCAACGAAAGCGCTCGCCTTGCCAGCGCGACAGCCACGGCGAGCGGCTTACGGAGGCGGCGGCGGCCTCTCGATGCACGGCGGGGCCAACGCTAGCAGATACTGCGCTGAAGTACGGATCGACTCCCGAGACGTGACCGGCTTGGCGATGCATGCAGCGAACGTGCGGCCCTGTTTCGGGTGCTGGTGCTGGTGCCCCACGACTGCCGTTGCTGTTGCTGTTGCCGTTGTTGTTGCTGTTGCATTGAAATCCAATGCCCCCGCACTCGCCCAACCCCACTCAGACCCGAAGGGCGGCGCGCAGGACGCGCGCCGTTTTTCGAGGAACAGGATGTTCCTTCGAAAAATCCCCGCGCCTCAGACCCGAAGGGCGGCGCGCAGGACGCGCGCCGTTTTTCGAGGAACAGGATGTTCCTTCGAAAAATCCCCGCGCCACCTCCGATCTCGCACGGGAGAGTTGTCAAGGTAAGCCCTTCTCTTTGGTTACTTTCTCTTGGGCTAGCAAGAGAAAGTGACCCGCACGCGCAGCGGGCGGAAGCTGTTGCTTAAGAACGAAGCCAACGCAGCAAACGGAATTCGCGATCGCGGCTTACGCCGCTCCCACAGAAAGCAGAAAGCGGACCCGAAGCGAAACCCCGCCAGCAGCCGAAGTTCGCGGTCGCGGCTCACGCCGCTCCTACCCCAAGGCCNACGCCGCTCCCACAGAAAGCAGAAAGCGGACCCGAAGCGAAACCCCGCCAGCAGCCGAAGTTCGCGGTCGCGGCTCACGCCGCTCCTACCCCAAGGCCAGAGCGGAACAGGCGCGGCCGCCGGACTGGCGATCGCGGCTTACGCCGCTCCCACAGAAAGCAGAAAGCGGACCCGAAGCGAAACCCCGCTAGCAGCCGAAGTTCGCGGTCGCGGCTCACGCCGCTTCTACCCTAAGGCCAGAGCGGAACAGGCGCGGCCGCCGAACTGACGATCGCGGCTCACGCCGCTCCCACAGAAAGCAGAAAGCGGACCCGAAGCGAAACCCCGCCAGCAGCCGAAGTTCGCGGTCGCGGCTCACGCCGCTCCTACCCCAAGGCCNACGCCGCTCCCACAGAAAGCAGAAAGCGGACCCGAAGCGAAACCCCGCCAGCAGCCGAAGTTCGCGGTCGCGGCTCACGCCGCTCCTACCCCAAGGCCAGAGCGGAACAGGCGCGGCCGCCGAACTGGCGATCGCGGCTCACGCCGCTCCCACAGAAAGCAGAAAGCGGACCCGAAGCGAAACCCCACCAGCAGCCGAAGTTCGCGGTCGCGGCTCACGCCGCTCCTACCCCAAGGCCAGAGCGGAACAGGCGCGGCCGCCGGACTGGTGATCGCGGCTCACGCCGCTCCCACAGAAAGCACAAGGCAGAAAGCGGACGGCGGACCCGGCGCGAAGCCCCGCCGGCAGGCGAAGGTCGCGGTCGCGGCTTACGCCGCTCCTACCCCAAAGCGACGGCAGCGGGCCATGCACACCGCCGGAACACCTTCGAAGCTCGACCGCCGCATGCCGCGCCCCTCCCGAAAAAGCAGCGCGCCCCGCAGCTAGGCCTTCGCCAACATCGGCGGCAACGGACAATGCAACACCGCGCAGATCGTGCGCAGCAATTCCGCTTCCGCGACCGCGATCCGGTTGTCGTGGCTGCCCGCCGCGGTCACCGCTTCCACCAGCAGTTGCTTGGCCAGCGGATCCAGCGCATCCAAGGCCTCCCACACACGATCCAGGGCCAGCACGCCGTCGGCCGGCGGCGCGTAAGGACGGTGCTCCTGCGGCAGTACGCGCTGCAGGCCGGCAAGGTAGGCGCGCTGCGCGGACGCCGCATCGGCGTGCCCGCTCTGCGCGACCACCGCCAGCAAGGTCGCCAGTTCCGCCGCCACCGCCTGCGGCTTGCGCCGGCCGAAGCGCGCGTGCCGCGACGGATCCAGCGACTCCACCACCTGCACGGTCAGCAACCGCGCCAGGCAGTACTCGAACAGCGAGACCCGGCCGTCGGCGTTGACCGCCGCCTGCACCGCGTCCATGAACATGTCCAGCTGTGGACGCGGGCGCAAGCGCAGCACCGGGAACGCCAGCGACGCCAGCGGCAGGCGCAGCATCGGGTGCAGGTCGGCCAGTGCTTGCAGGCGCAGACGGCGCGCCTCGTCGGCCAGTTCCGGCCCCAGGCGCGCGGCGATCTCGTAGTGCTGACGCGCGGCGATCTGGGCGTCGTCGTCCAGCAGCAGGGCCAGCAACAGCGGCACCACCGCGTCGCGCTGCGCCGCCAGCGCGCGCAATCCATCGGGCAGAGTCGCGGCGATGAGGTCGGCGCGGCGGTAATCGTCGGCGCCGGGTTGAGCGACCTGGGCCGCGACCATCGGCGGCGTCACCGCGTGCAGGCTTTCGATCGGCGGCAGCGGCGGCGGTGGCGCCGGATCGGTGAAGCCCATCGCCACGTCCTCGGCCAGGCCTTGCGGCGGCTCGATCGACCAGCGGCGGCTCAGGCTTTCCAGCTGATCGGCGCGGAACGACGGCTCCAGCGCGCGGATGCGCTCCAGCAGCGGCGGATGGGTCGCGAACAAGCCGCTGAAACCGACGCCGTCGCCGAACAGCATGTGGCTGACCTCCTCGGCATCGGCGCGGTCGTTGAGCTGGGCGCCTTCATGCAGGCCGCCGATCTTCTTCAGCGCGCCGGCCAGGCCCGCGGTCTGGCGGGTGAACTGCACCGCCGAGGCATCGGCCAGGCGCTCGCGGCTGCGGCTCACGCTGGCCTTGATCATGCGGCCGAAGAACAGACCGATGTAGCCGACCAGCATCGCCACCAGCGCCGCCACCAGAATCGCGCCCAGGCCCTTGCTGTTGCGCCCGCCGAGGCGGCCGCCCTCGAGGATCTTGCGGCCGATGATGGCCAGCATCAGGATCCCGAACAGCACCCCCATCAGGCGGATGTTCAGGCGCATGTCGCCGTTGAGGATGTGGCTGAACTCGTGCGCGATCACGCCCTGCAGCTCGTCGCGGTTGAGCCGGTCGAGCGCGCCGCGGGTCACCGCGACCACCGCGTCCGACGGCGAGTAACCGGCCGCGAACGCGTTGATGCCGGCCTCGTGTTCGAGCACGTAGAGCCTGGGCATCGGCACGCCGGACGCGATCGCGATCTCCTCGACCACGTTGCGCAAGCGGCGCAGGTTGAGATCGCGGGTGTCTTCCGGCACCGGCACGCCGCCCATCTGCAAGGCGACCGATTCGCCGCCGCCGCGCAGCGAGGCGATGCGGAACAACGAACCCAAGCCGATCACGGCGATCGTGCCCAAGCTGGCCAGGGCCAGCATTACCGGATCGGCACCGGCGAACACCAGCACCGCCAGGTCCACTGCCAACACGATGCCGGCCACGGCCAGCCCGAACAGCAACACCAACCGGGCCGACGTGCGCCGGGCCTGCGCCTGGCGTTCGAAGAAATTCATGCAGGGAATCCGAGATGGGAGACCCGGGATTCGGGGATTCGTGGCCCGGCTCGCCGGCGCTCGCCGGGCGGATCCGGCCTCCCCGATTCCGGATCCGGGCCGGTTAGAACTTCACCTTCGGCGCTTCGCGCATTTCCGCGCGCTCGGCCGGGATTTCCAGCAGCGCGGCGGCGCCGAAGCTGAACATGCCGGCGACCACGCTGGACGGGAAGATCTCGCGCCGATTGTTGTAGGCCATCACCGAGTCGTTGTAGGCCTGGCGCGCGAACGCGACCTTGTTCTCGGTGCTGGTCAGCTCCTCGGTGAGCTGCATCATGTTCTGGTTGGCCTTGAGGTCCGGGTAGGCCTCCGAGACCGCGAGCAGCCGCCCCAGCGCCCCATTCAGCTGGCCCTGGCCCGCCGCCAATTGCTCCATGGCCGCCGGATCGCCCGGGTTGGCTTTGGCCGCGGCCAGGCCCGACACCGCCGCGCCACGGGCTGCGATCACCGCTTCCAGGGTCTCGCGTTCATGGGTCAGATAGCCTTTGACCGTCTCGACCAGGTTCGGGATCAGGTCGAAGCGCCGCTGCAGCTGCACGTCGATCTGGGCGAAGGCATTTTTATAGGCGTTCCGGGACGTCACCAGGGCGTTGTAAATGCCCACGATCCAAACTGCGACGATGGCCACTAAAGCCAACAAAATCAGAATGCTGAACATGGTTGTTCCCCAATCCCCTTAGATCGGCGCTATTATCGAGCGCAACCCAGCATACGCAGGCGCTGCGACCGATGAAAGAAGAGCCGATCCCGCGGTCGCGACGCACGTTCTGGCGTGTAGCGAGCCTCGCCGGCCTGCTTACTTTGACCCTGGGTTCCGCCGCGCAGACTTCGTTGCGCTGGAACCCGCCGACGTCGAGCGCGCGCGTCGCCACCGCCGAACCGGCGCATGGCCTGCCGCAACCCGTGGCGAATTACGCGACCCGCAATGCGGTCATGCCGCTGGCTGCGGGCTTCGAGGTGCAGCAGTTCGAAGCCATGGCCCAGCAGTTGGTCGCCAATCAGCGCGTGCCGGGACTGGCGATGGCGATCGTGCACAACGGCCGCATCCTCAGCGCGCGCGGCTACGGCATCACCGACGTGCGCGCGGCCGAGCCGGTCGATGCCCACACCGTATTCCGCCTGGCTTCGTTGTCCAAAGGCGTGGCCGCGACCATGGCCGGCGTGCTGGTCAACGACGGCACCCTGCGCTGGGACAGCAAGCTGGTCGACTACATGCCCGGCTTCCAGCTGGTCGATCCTTCTGCGGCGCAGCAGATCACCGTCGCCGACCTGCTCAGCCATCGCGTCGGCCTGACCCACAACACCTACGACCGCGATCTCGAGAACTACACCGACTACCGCACGCTGACGCAGAAGCTCGCGTACGCGCCGATGTCCTGCCAGCCCGGCACCTGCTACGGCTACCAGAACATCGCTTTCAGCCTGATCGGCGACGTGGTCTTCGCCGCCACCGGCGACTTCTACAGCCAGGAAGTGCAGCGCCGTCTGTTCAAGCCGCTGGGCATGAACGACGCCAGCCTCGGCCTGGAAGGCATCACCGCCAGCGCGCGCTGGGCGCGTCCGCACGTGCGTGCGCGCGGCGGCTGGACCTCGGTCGCGCCCAAGCCGACCTACTACCAGTTGCCGCCGGCCGCCGGCGTCAACGCCAGCGCCAGCGACATGGCGCAGTGGCTGCTCGCACAGACCGGCCATCGTCCCGACGTGCTGCCGGCGCCGCTGCTGGCGACGCTGCACCAGCCGCTGGTCGATACCCCGGGCGAAACCCGCGGCTCGGCCTGGCGCCGTTCGCGCGTGAGCT
Source organism: Lysobacter sp. Root76 (assembly GCF_001428685.1). Taxonomy (GTDB): domain Bacteria; phylum Pseudomonadota; class Gammaproteobacteria; order Xanthomonadales; family Xanthomonadaceae; genus Lysobacter. Next base: position 990,679 of record NZ_LMIK01000001.1, read on the forward strand.
CGGCCGGCTACGCCCTGGGCTGGCGCGTGTACGACTACGCCGGCCATCAGTTGGTGTTCCATGGCGGCGCGGTGCAGGGCTACCGCGGCCTGGTCGCGCTGCTGCCCGAGCGCGACCTCGGCATCGCCGTGCTCTGGAACAGCGAGAGCGCCCTGCCCTCCGGCCTGCTGCCGACCATACTCGACCGCGCCATCGGCATGCCGCCGGAGCGCTGGCTCGACGTCGACTTCGACGATCCGACCCTGTACGTCGACGCCGACAGCGGCCGCAATCCGGCCAACCCGGCCGGCAGCGAAGCCGCGACCGCGACCGCCGCGCCGCGCTAAGCGGCGCGCAGCGACTCAAGACGATCCAAACCCCAGCCTGCGCGCTCACACGCGTCGCAGGCGGTCTGTAGGCGTGCCTGCGCCTTTATGCGCCCATGGTCCTTTGGATCGAGCGCGGCCAGCTGCTGGCGTCCTTGGGCGCACCTACCCGGGGATCAGCGCGCAGCTCGCGGTTGCGGCAGCAATCGATCGACGCGGACCTCCCGGTCCGAGCGGTGGTGCGGTTCGCCTTCGGCTCACCACACCCTACGGCGTTCGCGAATGCGTGTGGGCACCAGCGCCCTCCTGAGCGAGGCCGTTACGACCCGAGCCCAGAGTGAGAGGGCTGCCATGGTCAGCGGCGGCACACTGGCTGTGCCTTAGGGCTCGCGCGGGAGGCGGCCGTCGAACACCACGGCTCAGGCGCAGAAACCAGGATCGGCGACGCTGGCCACCGACGATGGCGGGTCCCCGAAGATTTCGCGGGCCCCAAATAAAAAACTCTCCCCCCGCCTGGGCTGCGGGGAGAGAGCGGGATTACGGCTTTCGGGGCTTTATTAGATCAGCGGAGCCGGGGTCGCCGGCATGGCCGCTGCGGCCGGCTTGCGAGCCGACTTCTTCGCGGCCTTCTTCGCCTTCTTGGCAGGCTTCTTGGCAGCCTTCTTAGCAGCCTTCTTAGCGGGCTTCTTGGCTACTTTCTTGGCGGCCTTCTTAGCAGCCTTCTTAGCGGGCTTCTTGGCGACCTTCTTGGCAGCCTTCTTGACGGCCTTCTTAGCAGCCTTCTTGACGGCCTTCTTGGCAGTCTTCTTGGCGGCCTTCTTCGCCGGCTTGCGGGCGACCTTCTTGGCGGCCTTCTTGGCGGCCTTCTTGGCCGGCTTCTTGGCGACCTTCTTAGCGGCCTTCTTGGCTACCTTCTTCACGGCCTTCTTGGCGGCCGGCTTCTTGGCGACCTTCTTAGCAGCCTTCTTGGCGGCGGGTTTCTTCTTCGCAGCTTTCTTCGTGGCCATGTTATGGCTCCTCGTCAGTGGTTGATCAGCGATTGATCAGGGGTATTGCAGGTTTTAAAGCCCAGTTGAACCAGAGCCGCGGGAGTCGGACCCGCGAGCAGCCGTCGACGCGCAGAGCGCGCCGGAACGGATTCTTCGACACGCTCCCCGGGGGCGGGAACGCATCCGGCCGCGTACTGCGGCCAAACAAAAACCCGATCCGCACAGGGCGAACCGGGTCGTATGGGGCGCGACGCCGACGGGGCCGAGAAGAACGATTGCGTTTTCGCGAGGGAAACGAATCCTGCGTCCACCGTTTTGACTGTCCGGGCGGAGGTTCGTTTTTTGCTGCGCGTTGTCGCGTTCGTTGTACTCACTCTCTTCCGCAGGAAACGTCTGCTGGGCGAAACCTAATCACGCTTTTTCGCACTGTCAACAATTCCGGCAACTTTTTTTTCGGACCGGCTCCCGCCGACCCTGACGGAAAACCACCACGACGACGACGCGACGACGCGGCGATCGCGCGTCGCGCATCGCATCGAGTTCGAACGACTACGCTGAAAGCCATATCTGGCGCGGCTTTCAGCGCATCGCTATTTTTTTATCGCGCGTGCGCGTTGCGATGCGCGCATTGCGTCGCAGCGCGATCGCGGTCGTTCCGAGCGTCGTTTCGCGCCCGTCGGCGACGGCGCCGACGGGCGCCGCGTTTCGCGCCGCACAAGCCGATTTGCGCAAAAGTGCGCGAACTTTTTCCGCCGCCTTCGAAGCCGCCGGCGACCGGCGACGCACCGCGAACGGCATCGGCGGCGACGCTGCGCGCACTCGGCGTGGGCACACGCGCGGCGCTGGTGAGCGTTCGATGTGGTGCCGCCGAACGTCGGTTCCGGCGCCGGCGCTGCGCTCGCGCAGCATCCACGCGGATGCTGAAAACAAGGGGTTTTTAATCGTGTTCGCGATCGGGCGTCGGCAGCGGCAGCGGCAGCGGCAGCGGCCATCGTCGGCGGCGGAGGGAGATCGCGGAGGCGGCGGCTCGCCCTCGTCGGCGATCGGACCGGCAACCGATCGACCGATGCCGCCGCTCCGGCGCGACCGCCGAACGGCATCGGCGCGGCGCACGAGGGATGGACGCGGCGACGTCGGACGCGTGAGGAGTGGGTGAAGCGGCACGGCGACCACGGTCGCTGCCGCCCATCGGCCGCGGCGGAGCGTCTCGGTTCGCCGACGCCGCGGGCGAGTCGCCGACCGGATCGGGCCTCGCATCGCGAGCCCACTCCATGCCTCGCGCGGCGACCGAGCGCCCTACGCGGGGTGTGCGCCGGTACGAACGGCGGCGGCGCCGACGCCGAACGCGGGACGGATTTCGCAGCGAGCGGCCACGAATCGAAGGGCCGCCGAGCACGGCGTATGCGCGCCGACGACGCGCTGCACCCGCCGTACGTGGCCGCAAACCGGGCGACCGCGGCGGCGACCGATATGCGTCCGCGAACCGCTTCGCCCGCTGTACGCGGCCATAAGTCGTCAGAGGCTGACGTCAGCGACAGGCGCGCGCCGCCTGCTCGCTTTCGTCACTGCACCGGCTATGGCGGGTACCGATAGCCGCCGCGCGCGTCTGGCTGCAGCCGCCGCATGCGACCGGCAGATACCGGACTGGCGTGGATGGCAGGCCAGCGTCGACGACGCGGCCTGGGCGTTGCCGTCGGCCGGAAGCCGGCGAACGAGAGCGGAAGCTGACGCGGATCGGCGCCTCACTCCTGCTGCCGCGCAGCCCCGGCACGTCCGCGCGTCGCACGCGCGGACGTCGCATGGACGGATGTCGCGAGTTCCGAGTTCGCTCCGCGCCCTCGCCCACGCCGCTCACCCGGCTGCAGGGCACCGGACCACCTGCGCCGCGCGAAGCCTCTTAGCCAGGCCATCGCGTCGGGCCGCGCGCCGGAGCCCGACGTCCTCCACAAAAGCGAACGGCCGCGCGAGGCGGCCGTGGCGGACAGGCCGGACGCGCTTGCGGTCCGGCCAGGCTTGCGTCGCGGACCGCGCGGGCCCGGCGACGCCTGCCTTCAGTGGTCGTCGTCTTCGAGCAGCTCGGCGTAGTCGTCCGGTGCGAGCAGTTCGTTGAGCTGGTCCGGTTCCTCGACCTCGACGGTGAAGATCCAGCCTTCGCCGTAGGCGTCTTCGTTGATCGTCTCCGGCTTGTCGGCCAGCGCGGCGTTGACCGCGGTGACGGTGCCGCTGATCGGCGCGTAGACGTCGGAGGCGGCCTTCACCGACTCGACCACGGCACAGGCGGTGCCGGCTTCGACACGGTCGCCGATGTTCGGTAGCTCGACGTAGACCAGGTCGCCGAGCAGGCCTTGGGCATGGTCGGAGATGCCGACCGTGACCTTGCCGTCGCCTTCGACGCGGGCCCACTCGTGGGATTTCATGAACTTCAGATCGCCGGGGATTTCACTCATGGCTGGCCTCAAACTCTGCGGGGGCGGCTGGGGAACTGCGCCTAGTTTAGCGGCGCGGAAGCAACATGCGAGAGGGTGTGTTCATGCGCGGTCGTCCTGCCCGATCCGGAAGGGCGCGCGGCCGCTGATCAGGGCTTCGCGCAGATCCTCGACGCGATCCTGGCCCCAGAACGGCTCGCCGTCGAGCACGTAGCCCGGCAGGCCCGGCAGATCGGCGGCGATCGCGGCCTCGGTATTGCGCTGATAGGCGGCGACGGTCTCGGCCGCGTCGGCCGCGGCGAGCACCGGCGCGGCATCGAAACCGTGACGCGTCAACAGTTCTGCGAGGACCGCCGGGGCGGCGATGTCGGCGTCGTGCACCCACAGCGCGCGGAATGCGGCGTCCATGTATGCGGCCGGGTCGGCGCCGGCCGCGACCAGGGCGATCGCGCAGCGGTCGGCCAGGCCGGGGTCGAGCGGAAAGTACCTGGGCGCCAGGTTCAGCGGCAAGCCGCGCTTGGCGCGCCAGCGCTGCAGCTCGATCAGGCGGTAGCGCTGGCGTGCCGGCGCGCGCTGGCCCAGCGGCAGACCGCCGTTGGCCGCGAACAGGTCGAAGATCCGCGACGGCCGGTACGCCACCTCGGCGCCCGCTTCGCGCACCGCGTCCAGGAACGCGGCGTGGCCGAAGTAGGCGTAGGGCGAGATCAGGCTGAAGTAATAGTCGACGCGCGCGGCCATGGTCGCGATCAGCCCAGCACGCCGTCCTGGGGCTGGCCGTCGCGCACGAACGGGAACTTGACCACGCGCACCGGGACTTCCCTGCCGCGGATGTCGACCCGCACCTGGCCCGGCTCGCCGGCCGGCACGCGCGCGAACGCGATCGACTTGTTCAGGGTCGGCGAGAACGTGCCCGACAGGATTTCGCCGTCGCCGTTGGCGGTCAGCACCTTCTGGCCGTGACGCAGCACGCCCTTCTCGTCCATCACCAGGCCGATCATCTGGCGCGGCGCACCGGCGGCCTTCTGCTGCTCCAGCGGAGCGCGGCCGATGAAGTCGCGGCCCTCGTCGAGCGCGACCGTCCAGGCCAGCGCGGCCTCGTAGGGCGACACCTGGTCGTCCATGTCCTGGCCGTAGAGATTCATGCCGGCTTCCAGGCGCAGGGTGTCGCGCGCGCCCAGGCCGGCCGGCTTCACGCCCGCGGCCAGCAGCGCATTCCACAGCGCGACCGCGCCGGTTTCCGGCACTACCACTTCGAAGCCGTCTTCGCCGGTGTAGCCGGTGCGGGCGACGAACAGCGCGGTGCCGTCGGCGGTCTGTGCGTCGCCGGCGACGAACTTGCCGAGCTTGCCGATGCGCGCGCGGTCTTCCTCGCGCAGCAGGCTCAGCACCTTGTCGCGCGCGTTCGGGCCCTGCACCGCGATCATCGCGTAGTCCGGACGCTCCGTGACCTGCACGTCGAACGCGCGCGCCTGCTCGCCGATCCAGGCCAGGTCCTTCTCGCGGGTGGCGGCGTTGACCACCAGGCGGAAGAAGTCCTCGGCCAGGAAGTAGACGATCAGGTCGTCGATCACGCCGCCCTGCGGGTTGAGCATGCAGGTGTAGAGCGCCTTGCCGGATTTCTGCAGCTTGTCGACCGAGTTGGCGACCAGGTGACGCAGGAACTCGCGGGTGCGCGCGCCGCGCAGATCGACCACGGTCATGTGGCTGACGTCGAACATGCCGGCATCGCGGCGGACCTGGTGATGTTCTTCGATCTGCGAGCCGTAGCTGATCGGCATGTCCCAGCCGCCGAAGTCGACCATCTTGGCGCCGAGCGCGCGGTGGGCGTCGTTAAGAATGGTCTTCTGGGTCATGAGCGGCGGGCCTGGACGTTGGGGAGCCCAGGATTATCCCACGGAGACCGACCGCGATGCGCCCCGGCCCACGGTACGCCGGCGCATGGGCCGGACAGGTGCGGCAACGGTGGCACGACGGTGGAAGCGACGCGAGTCGCGATGCGCTATGCGGGTCGTCGCCGCCGTCCGGAGACCCGGCCGCGATCTACGTCGTCGCCGCAGGTAGCAGGCCGGACGACAAGCCTTACTCGGCGCCGAAGCCTTCGTTGTAGCAGCGCACGCTCGCCGGCGGCACTTCGACGAACTTGCCGCTGTCGCGGTCCAGGCGCATCGCCCAGCGCCGGGCCTCGAACATCTCCTGCGCAGCCGCATCGGGTACCGCGGTATCGACGATCGCGACCAGGCCCGGGTCGTCGACGCCGTCGCGCTGGCAGGTCGCGACCGAAACGTACTCGCCGCGCTTGAGCTTGGGATAAGGCATAACGTCGGTGATCTTCCAACGCGGTTCGTTGCCTTCGCGGCCGGCGAATTCGCCGGCGTAGAACTTGACCGAATGGTCCTCGGCGTCGTCGAGAGTGCCGATCGAACGCGCGCAGATCTGTTCCGGCGAGCTGCCCGAACCCACGCAACTGCCGGTGTTGGACTTCAGGCCGTCCGGATACGGCGGCACCACGCGGCCGATCCAACTGGCCGCGGGTGCCGGTGCCGGTGCCGGTGCCGGTGCCGGTGCCTGCGCCGGTGCGGCCGCGGGCACGGCCCGCCCGGCGAGCGCCGGGCGCGAAGCGGCTGCGGCTGCGAGCGCAACCAGGGCGACACCGATCCACAGGCTTTCACGGCGCTTCATCGCATCCCTTCCTTGCAATATCGCGAACCCTTTATTGCCCGAACGCCTCGACCCGCAGGCTCATGCCCTCGCAGGCGACCACGCGCACCGAGGCGCCGGTCGGCAGCTCCGGGCCGATCACTTCCCAGTACGCGTCGGCGATCTGTACCCGGCCGCGGCCCTGGACGATGGCGCGGTCCAACACGAGCACGCGGCCGACCAGTTGTTCGCCGCGGCGGTTCAGCGCCGGCTGGTCGCTGCTGCGCTCGCGGCCGCGGAACCAGGTCCGGTAGACCTGGATCGACAGGAAGCTCAGCACCACGAACATCGTCACCTGCGCGAGCACCGGCAGGTCGGGGAACACCAGCACCACCACGAACACCGCGCCCGCGGCGAAGCCGAGCCAGAGCATGAACGCCCCCGGCGCCAAGGCCTCGGCCGCGAACAGCAGCAGGGCCACCGCGGCCCAGGTCACCATCTGCCAGTTCAGCTGCATCGCTCAGGCCCCCGGAAGACGCGGCGGCGGAGCGGCGGGACGACCGGGCTGACGGTCCAGCGCTTCCTTGGCCAGTTCGGCGATGCCGCCCAGCGAACCGATCACGCCGGCCGACTCCATCGGCATCATCACGAACTTCGCGTTCGGCGCTTCGGCCAGCGACTTGAAGGCCTCGATGTACTTCTGCGCGACAAAGTAATTGATCGCCTGCACGTTGCCCTGGGCGATCGCGTTGGACACCATCTCGGTCGCCTTGGCTTCGGCCTGGGCCAGGCGTTCGCGCGCCTCGGCGTGACGGAACGCGGCTTCGCGTTCGCCCTCGGCTTCCAGGATCACCGACTGCTTCTCGCCTTCGGCCTTGAGGATCGCGGCCTGGCGGAAGCCCTCGGCCTCCAGGATGTTGGCGCGCTTCTCGCGCTCGGCCTTCATCTGCCGGGCCATCGAATCGACCAGGTCGCGCGGGGGCTGGATGTCCTTGAGCTCGATGCGGTTGACCTTCAGGCCCCAGGGATGGGTGGCCTGATCGACCGCGACCAGCACCTTGGCGTTGATCTCGTCGCGACGCGACAGCGATTCGTCCAGGTCCATCGAACCGATCGAGGTACGGATGTTGGTCATCACCAGGTTGAGCGTGGCGATTTCCAGCTGCGCGACCTCATAGGCGGCCTTGGCCGCGTCCAGCACCTGGAAATAGACCACGCCGTCGACCTTGACCACGGCGTTGTCCTTGGTGATGACGTCCTGCGAGGGCACGTCCAACACCTGCTCCATCATGTTGATCTTGCGGCCGACGCCGTAGACCACCGGGATCAGGAAGTGCAGCCCCGGGGTCATGGTGTGGGTGTATTTGCCGAAGCGCTCCACCGTCCATTCGTAACCCTGCGGCACCATCCGCACGGTCTTGAACAGGATAATCACGCCGGCTACCAGCAGCACGACGGCCAGAATCGGTCCCATGGTGTCCCCTCCCTTTAGATAGGCGGAGTATAGGCCCAGCCGGCCGCTGCGACGGTTTGCCGCCCGGCCGCATCCAGACCAATACATGCCAGCCACCTCAAGCTTCGCGATCGATGTGCCAGACGCCCTGCTCGCCCGTGCGCGCGCCGGCGAGCGGGCCGCGTTCGAGCAGATCTATCGCTGGTTCGAGCGCCCGGTCTACACCCTGGCGCTGCGGATCCTGGGCGGCAGCGGCGGCGATCGCGAGGAGGCGGCCGAAGTGCTGCAGGACACCATGCTCAAGGTGCTGGGACGGATCGGCGACTTCCGCGGCCAGGGCGGCGGCGGCGACAGCCCGTTCTGGGGCTGGTTGCGCCAGATCGCGATCAACGAAGCCCTGATGCGCCTGCGCAGCCAACGCCGCCACGAGCACGCCCTGGTGCTGGAAGACGACCGCTACGCCGACGAACAGGCGCCACCGCCGCCGGCCGCCGCCGATGCCTCGGCGCTGGGGCGCGCGCTGGCGCAGTTGCCGGCCGCGACCCGCAGCGTGCTGTGGCTGTACCACGCCGAGGGCTACACCCACGACGAAATCGCCGCGCTGATGCAGCGGACGCCGAGTTTCTCCAAATCCCAACTCGCGCGCGGCGGTCGCCGCCTGCGCGAACTGCTGGAACCGACCATGGAGGCCACCCATGCCTGACGCCAGCTCCCGCCACGGCGTGCCCGCGCCGAGCGACTGGTCCACCGCCTTCGCCGCCCTGCCGGCGGAGACGCCACCGGCCGACGGCTGGTCGCGCCTGTCCGCAGCGCTGGACGCGCGCGGCGGTGCGAGCGCGCCGAGCGCCGCCCGTTCGCCGCGGCGTCGACGCTGGCCGGTCTGGACCGCGGCCGCCGCGGCTTTGGCGGTAATGGCGCTGGTGCCGATCGCGTTGCAGCGCGGTACCGACACGCCTGAGCCGGGCCGCATCGCGACTGCGAACGCACCGGCCACGAACGTGCCGGCCAAGACCGCGCCTGCCACGATCGTTCCGGCGTCCGACCGCAGCGCCGAGCCGGCTCCGACGCCGAGCATCGCCGCCGACACTCGTCCGTCCGCCGCCACCTTGCCGGACCTCGTCGCGTCCGCACCCGCCATCGCGACCCGCGAGCTGCCGGGCAAGATCGCCGGCACACAACGCAAGCCGCACCCGAAGGCGCGTCAGCCGCAACGCCGCGCCCCGGCGCCGGTCATCGAATCGGCGAGCGCCGAACCTGCGACCGCGCTGGCCGCCGCCGATGCCACCGATGTCGAAACCGCCGAAGCCGCCGCGATCGCGCAATGGCAGGCCGAGTCGGCGCAATTGGAAGCCCTGGTCGCGCTGGCCCGCGACGAGCGCGTCGGCAGCGCCGGCGCGACCCTGATGAGCGCCGACCTCGACAGCCGGATCGGCGTGATCGACGCCGCCCTGCGTCAGGACGGCCTGCCGGCCGCGCAACGCGCCTCTCTGTGGGAACAACGGGTGCAGACGCTGCGCGACCTGGCCGGCGTCGAGAGCACCCAACGCTGGCTCGCCGCCCACGGCGAGCGCTACGACGGCGCGCTGGTGCGCGTCGACTGATCCGCCATGCCGCTCCTTATCTCCTGCCCGTCCAGTCCACATCACCTCCAGAGGTCCGTATGACATCCCGCCGCCTCCGCATCACCGCGCTCGCGCTCGCGACCGCCGCGACCGTCGCTTCGGTGGCGGTCGCCCAGGACGCGACCGTGCGCACGCGCACCGTCACGACCCGCAGCGACGCCAAGACCGATGCCAAGACCGACGCCGAAATGAAGGCGGCCTTGGATCAGCTGCGCCAAGCCCAGCGCCGGGTCAGCGAACTGGCACGCTCGCGCGCCGAAGGCGCGCGCGGCCAGGCTTACATCGCCCGCGACGAAGCCGGCCTCGCACGGCTGGGGGCGCTCGACGCGCAGCGCCAGATCGTGATCCGCCAGACCGAACAGCGCCCCTTGCTGGGCGTGGTGCTGAATTCCGATCCGCAGGCCGGCGCGCGCATCGTCGCCGTCACCCCCGACAGCGCCGCGGCCAAGGCCGGCTTGCGCAGCGGCGACCGCATCGTCGCCGTCAACGGCGACGCGGTGCGCGGCGACGACAGCGAAACCCGCCTGGCCGCGACCCGTTCCGCGCTCGACTCGCTGGACGTGGATGTGCCGATCACGATCGGCTACGAACGCGAGGGCCGCAAGACCACGGTCAAGATCAAGCCGCAGCTGGGCGAGCACGTGCTGGTGTTCGACAGCGACGAGGGCGGCATCGTCACGCCTGGCGGCAACGTGGTCATGGGCCGATTCGCCTTCGATCCCGAAGACGCCAAGTCTTATGCCTTCGACATGCAGCAGCTGCCGGCCATCAAGCAGCGCGTGCGTGCGGACATCGCGCGGACCGGCCCGATCTTCGCCTGCAAGGGCGGCGACTGCCCGACGCCGGCGCTGGTCGAGGCGTTCCGCTGGAACGGCCTGAACCTGGCCGCGGTCGATCGCGGACTGGGGCGTTACTTCGGCACCGACCGCGGCGTGCTGGTGCTCAGCGCCGGCGCCGACCTGGCCGGCCTGGAACCCGGCGACGTGATCCGCAGCATCGACGGCAAGCCGGTGAGCACGCCGCGCGACACCATGGAAGCGCTGCGCGCGCGTCCGGAAGGCAGCGAAGTCGCGGTCGCCTATCTGCGCGATCGCAAGGAAGCCAGCGCGCGGGTCAAGGTGCCCAAGAGCGTGCGCCTGCTGCTGCCGACGCCGCCAGCACCGCCCGCTCCTCCGGCACCGCCCGCACCGCCGCACGCGATGGCGCCCTCTGCGCCGCCCGCACCGCCGTCCGCGCCACGCGCACCGAGGCCGCCGGCGGCACCGGACGCACCGCCGACACTGGCACCGCCTGCGCCCCCGGCTCCTCCCGCACCGCCTCCGCCGCCGCCCCCGCCGGTCCTGGTCTGATCCGGTACGCGTAGCCGGCGCCGCATCGGGCGCCGGCAGCGGTTCATCGGCGGATTGGCGGCAGCGCGTTTGCGACGCACGGCCGCGATCTCACACCGCGGTTCAAGGCGGCGCGATACGAGTGACGATCCGCGCCAACCCCGCGCTTCACGACGACGCGGCCGAATGTCCGCGCCGCCTGCGCCGGCTCAGCGCTTTTCCTGCGGCGCCGCCTCCACCCACTTGGCGAACACCGCATCGATCTCGCTGTCGGCGACCGCCTTGCCCTGCTCCAGGCCGCCGGCCTGCTCGAACAGCGGAACGATCATCGCCATGCCGTCGATCTTGGTCTTCAGGTGCACGCCCGGCGCCTTGCCCAGGAATCCGTCCCAACGCTGGCGCACTTTGGCCCAGTAGCCGCGGGTCGCATCCCAGTAGCTGTAGGCCGGCTTGAAATCGACGTCCTTGGTCTTCTGGTAATCGTTGAAGCCGAACTCGCGCGCCAGTTCGATCTGACTGCCGTCGGGCTTGCGCAGCACCTTGGTGTTGAACTGCTCGTGGGTCCAGCCGCCCGGGGTCAGGGTGTGGCGGTTGATCGCCGAGACCGCGTTGTAGTCGCTGCGCTTGGTGTACTCGCGGCGAGGCAGCGGACGCCAGCTCAGGTCGCTGGTCCAGGTGGCCGCGCCGTTGCGGTATTCCCAACGGCCGGTGCCGCAGTAGCGCGGCGCGTCGCTGACCTCGAACACGCACTGGGTCCAGGCGCCGCGGGTCAGCTCGGCCGGGATCGCGCGCACCTGCCAGGTCTGGTCGGCGCTGAACTCGAAGCGCGTCGGCGCCTCGTAGGTCCAATCCTGACGCCAGTGTTTGGTCACGTGGCCGCTCTTCTCATCTACCAGGATGTGCTGCAGGACGATCTTGGTCGGCGTGTCCTCGACCACGATCACGGTCTCGTTGCCGCCGCTGCGCATGGCCGGCGCACGCTCGTAGCCGGGTTGCAGCAGCACGGTTTCGTCGAACGCGAAATCGACGATGTACTCGCCCTGCATGGCCAGGATCGACGCGCGGTCGCGCGCGGCGTCGGCCGCGGCAGGCGCGGCGGCGAAGGCTGGCGTTGCCGCGCAGGAGAGCGTCAGGCAGGCGGCTAGCAGTCGGAGATTCATGGGTACGGTTCTCGGTTGATGAATGGATAACGGATTCGTTGCGGCGAATTGAATTCGGCGGATTCGGTGAAGCTCAATGCGAGGCGATCGGCTGCGAGCCGGATGCGGCGGCGCGACGCGCCATGCAGCAACAGGTGTCCGGCCCGGTGCGCAGGAGCGCGCCTTCGGCCGCGGCGATGCGGCGTGCATGCTCCAGGCCCAGCGCCGAAGGCGTGGCGCTGTCGGCGACCACGATGCGGCGGCCGGCTTCGTCGTGGGCCAGTTGCAAGCGCAGCACCTGCGCATTCCAACCGTTGCCCAGCCGGCGCCACAGACCACGGCAAACGCGGACGAAGCGACCGCCGGCCGGTTCGTAGCGATGGTGGGGCAAGGCGCCGACGGCGAGGTCCCAGGCCAGGAAGTCGCTGTCGGGCAGCAGGTACAGGCGCCAGCACGGGCGTTCCCGTGCGTCGCGGAACAGGATCGACTCGCGCGCTGCCTCGACCTCTTCGCCGAGGCAGCGCTGCGCGTCGACGCTGTCCAGCCAGCCGGCCAGCGCATCGTGGTGGCGGCGCGGATACAGGCACAGCACGGTCGCGACCGCGGCCAGTCGCTCGGGCGCGGGCAGCGCGCCCGCGTCCGTGTTCGCTCCCGGCCGTGATCGCGACGCGCGCATGCGCTTACCAGTTCACCGCCAGGCTGACGCCCAGATTGCGGCCCGAAGCGCTGTAGCGGTCGACGGTGCCGCTGGTCACCGCCAGGGTGCTGGGCAGATCGCCGCCGTCCCAGTACTTCTTGTCGCCGAGGTTGAACACGCCGATGTCGACCTTGGCGCCCGGCGCGAAGCTGAAGTGCGCGAGCAGATCGAGCACGCCGTAGCCCGGCGTCGCGAACAATCCGGTCTGCGGCAGATCGCTCTTGCGGCGCGCGAAACGGCCGGCCAGCTCGATGCCCCAGCGGTCGCGGTCGTAGGCCAGGCCCAGCGAGCCGCGCAGCGGGTCGATCGAGGACAGCGCTGCGCCGGTGCTGCGGTCCTCGCCCTTCGACCAGGCCGCCGCGCCGCGCAGCGACCAGCCGGCCAGCGCCGGCGACAGCGCAGCGAAGTCGACGCCGCCGCGCAGTTCGACGCCGCGGATCTCGGCCTCGGCTACGTTCTGCGACTGGAACACCATCAGGCCCTGGGCGTTGTTGCCGATGTAGCGCTGCGATTCGATGAAGTCGTTGTAGCGGTTGTAGTAGGCCGAGGCTTCGAGGTAGACCGCCTCGCCCGAGTAGCGCAGGCCCAGCTCGACGCCGTTGCTCGTCTCGGGCTTGAGGTCGGGGTTGGGGATCGCGGTGTAGCCGAACTGCAGGTTGGTGAAGCCCAGGTTGACGTCGTTGTACGGCGGCGCGCGGAAACCGTGCTGGTAACCGCCGAACAGCGACCAGTCCTGGGCGAAATGCCAGACCGCGCCCAGCTTCGGCGACACCGCGGTTTCCCTGAGTTCGCTCACCGCCACGCCGGGGTTGTCGCCGGCGAAGATCGCGTCGACTTCGGGTTTGAGCTCGTAACGGTCCACGCGCAACGCCGGCACCAGACGGAACGCGCCGTCGGCGAAGCCGACCTCGTCCTGCACGAACAGCGCCGCGACCGTGGTCCGGCTGACCGGGAAATCGCGCACCGGAAACACGTCCGGCGAGATGCTCTTGGTGACCGCGCCGGTGGTGAGATTGATGGCCTGGCCGTCGCGCTTCTGGCGGATGTCGGTGCGGGTGTATTCGAAACCGTAGGTCAGGGTGTGCTCGACCGAACCGGTGACGAAGCCCTTGTGCAGTGTGGCCTCGGCGCCGGTTGCACGCTGGTCGAAGTTGAACTCGCGCTCGCGCCGGGTCGGGTTGGTCGGACGGCCGCCGACGATGGTCACGCGTTCTTCGCTGGTGCGCTGGGTGGTTTCGCTGTCCTGACGGAAGATCTGCCACTGCAGCGAGTCGGCGAACGCGGCGTCTAGCGCGTCGATCTCGTGCGCGAACGACACCCGGGCGCGGGTCTGATGATCGTCGCCGAGCAGCGACAGAGTGCGCACGGCCGGCGCGCCCGGTGCGACCAGGGCGTTGCCGCGCGAGCTCAGCACGTCGGTGTCGGTCTGATCCTCGTTGCCTTCCACGGTCAGCTTGAAGCGTTGGTGCTCGCTGGGCGCGAACACCAGCTTGGCCAGCAGGCTGCGGCCGTCGCTGTCCTGTGGATTGGCAGCGGTGCGGGTGGCGTCCTCGCTGCGGCGCGTGCCCATGCTTTCGGTTTCCTTGCCCTGACGGTGGCCGACCGCGACCAGGCCCGACCAGCGCTCGCCGCCGAAGGCCGCGGTGGCGCCGCCGAACAGGCCGCGGTTCTCGCCCTGGTAGCCGAGCTTGAAACCGAAGTAGCTGTCCTTGCCGTCGAGCAGGTAGTCGGATGGGTCCTTGGTGACGAAGGACACCACGCCGCCGAGCGCGTCGGAACCGTACAGCGCGCTGCTCGGGCCGCGCACGATCTCGACCCGCTTGAGGGTGTCGAGGTCGACGAAGTTGCGGTTGGCGTTGGAGAAGCTGCCGATGCTGAAGCTATCCGACACCGGGATGCCATCGGTCTCCACGCGCACGCGGTTGCCGCCCAGGCCGCGGATGCGGATGTCGCCGAGGCCGAAGCGACCGACCGCATTGCTCACGCTGATGCCCGGCTCGTAGCGGAACAGATCCTTGAGATCGCGCACGATCTCCTCGTCCATGCGCTCGCGGTCGATCGCGGTGACCACGGCCGGCACGTCCTGCAGTTCGCGCTCGGTGCGGGTGGCGGTGACGACGATGCGTTCGAGCTCGCGCGCGCCGGCGCCGGAACCGTCCGGCGATTCGGCCGTGGCGTCGGCGGGCGCGGCCAGCGCCACGCCCGGCAGGGCCAGCATCAGGGCCAGCGCGAGCGCGCTGGGAACGAGGGGAGTACGGACGGACCGGCGCAGGCCGGCGTTGCGATCGACGCGGTGCATGGAGTCAGCTCGAGTGGTGGATTCGGGCTGGCTGGCATGCCGTCGAACGGCTGGCTGGCGGCCTGGAGGAGGGTTTGGAGCGCCGTCCGTGGCGCGGAACCCGAGCGGGTCGGGTTGCCGATTGGCGTTACCGGAATTGCCGCGAAGCCGCTCAGCGAGCCCGCCGCGCCCGTCATGGCATGGCCGCACCGCCTCCCTTCCCTGGGATTGCGGCGCGGCCATGCCGTAACGGGTGTCGCGGGCTACGGCGCTTACTTGGTCAGGATCAGCTTGTCGTTGCGGGTGTGGCGCAGGCGATAGACCTCCCCACCGTGGCGGATCAGGATTTCGCGCGCGCCGCGCAACAGGGCGACGCTTTCGACCAACAAGACGTTGGCCGCCGTCACGGCGCTCGCCGCGGGGGCGACGGCGGTTACTACCGGGGGAAGGGAGCGGTCAGTACGAGGTTTGAGCTGCAACACCGGCTGGCGCAGGGACATGGCAGGTGACTCGATCAGGGGTCGAGTTGGATGATAATGATTCTCATTTGCCAGTCAACACCTGTTTGCACTGCTGGCCGGAACGCAGCCGGCACCCCGGACCTGCGCCCATCCGCAGGCCGGCCCGGGCACGGGCCTCGGATCGGGCCGCTTCAGCCGGGACTGCTCAGGCGGTGGCTTTCTCGACCCGGTCCCAGTCCGGCTCGGAGTAACGGTCCAGCAGGTCCAGCGCCTGCAGGTTCTGCACCAGCTGCTCGGGCCGGGTCGCGCCCAGGATCACGCTGGACACGTGCGGGTTGCGCAAGCACCAGGCGATCGCCAGCGGTGCCGGCTCCGTGCCCAGCTCGCGCGCGACCGCGGAGTAGGCGCGAGCGCGTTCGATCCGGCGCTGCTCGGGGCTGAGCACGCTGCGCTGCAGCCAGCGATAGTCGTCGTGGTCCAGGCGCGAACCTTCGGGCACGCCGTCGTTGTACTTGCCGGTCAGCAGGCCCGAGGCCAGCGGCGACCAGATCGTGGTGCCCAGGCCGAGTTCGGCGTAGAGCGAGGCGTATTCCAGTTCGACCCGCTCGCGATGCAGCAGGTTGTACTGCGGCTGCTCCATGGTCGGCGCATGCAGATGATGGTTGCGGGCGACCTTGTGGGCCTCGCGGATCTGCGCCCCCGACCATTCCGAGGTCCCCCAGTACAGCACCTTGCCTTGGCGGATGAGCGCATCCATCGCCCACACGGTTTCCTCGATCGGCACCTCCGGATCGGGGCGGTGGCAGTAGTACAGATCCAGATGATCGACGCGCAGGCGCTTGAGGGCGCCGTGGCAGGCCTCGGTCACGTGCTTGCGCGACAAGCCCTTCTGGGTCGGCAGAGGATCCGCGGCGGCGCCGAACATCACCTTGCTCGACACGCAATAGCCGTCGCGCGGCAGGCGCAGGTCGGCGATCACGTCGCCCATCACGCGCTCGGCTTCGCCGTTGGCGTAGCCCTCGGCGTTGTCGAAGAAATTAACGCCGTTGTCCCAGGCGGTGGCGATCAGTTCGCGTGCGGCGCTGCGGCCGATCTGGGCACCGAAGGTGACCCAGGCGCCGAAGGACAGCGCCGACAGCTGCAGGCCGGAAGAACCCAGGCGACGGTATTGCATGAGGTGCTCCGAGAGGTTCGCCCCCGCATGCTAACCGGGACCGGGATTGGAGGGGGGCAGGAATTGGGAACTGTAGGAACTCGGGGCAGGAAATAGCAGGAAATAGAAGGAGCGGGAATTAGGAAATAGTAGGAACTCGGGGCAGGAACTAGTAGAGGCAGGAATTAGTAGAAGCTCACTAGTTCCTAATTCCTGCCTCTACTAGTTCCTAGCATTAACGCACTCGCCGCCGCACGGGGCTACAATGCGCGCACTTCCTCCTCCGGGGAGTAGCCCCTCCGCCGCCGATCCGGCACGCGGGGACCTGCGTCAACACACTTGGCCCACCGGCCATGGCGCAGGAGCGGCAGCCAGCGCGCGACGCATGTCCGCGCCAGCGACCACGGGCAAGACCGAAGGCAGGCGTTGCGCGCACCCGGGTCGGGCCGTGCAGCGTTTGCCTTCGCCTCCGCGCGAAGCCCGGCCCCGGAGTTCCGATGGACACGCTTTTGATGGGCACGCCCCCACTGGCTACGGCCGCCCTTTCGACCGGTACGGTCGCGCTCGCCGAAATCGGCGACAAGACCCAGTTACTGGCCCTGCTGCTGGCCGCACGCTTCCGCCGGCCCTGGCCCATCGTCGCCGGCATCCTGGTCGCGACCCTGCTCAATCACGCCCTGGCCGCCTGGCTGGGCGCGCTGGCCGCCCAGTGGCTGCAGCCCTCGGTGCTGCGCTGGATCGTCGCCGCCAGCTTCCTCGCGGTGGCGCTGTGGACCCTGAAACCGGACCAGCTCGACGGCGAAGGCGAGCGCCTGCCGGCGCGCGGCGCCTTCATCGCCACCGCCATCGCCTTCTTCGTCGCCGAAATCGGCGACAAGACCCAGGTCGCGACCGTGCTGCTGGCGGCCCGCTATTCGCCGCTGTGGGAGGTGGTCGCCGGGACCACCGTCGGCATGCTGCTGGCCAATGTGCCGGTGGTGGCGCTCGGCAGCCGTTTCGCCGACCGCCTGCCGCTGAAGGCCGCGCGCCTGGTCGCCGCCGCGGTGTTCGCGGTGCTGGCGCTGTGGGTGGCGGTGCGCGGGATCTGAGCCCGGGCGCCGGCGCCGTTGGGCCACCCTGCCCTGGGCGACGCACGCGCGCTATGCTCGGCTGGCCCAACGGGGAGACACCATGCACGCA
Organism: Lysobacter sp. Root76; assembly: GCF_001428685.1. Classification (GTDB taxonomy): domain Bacteria; phylum Pseudomonadota; class Gammaproteobacteria; order Xanthomonadales; family Xanthomonadaceae; genus Lysobacter. Next base: position 1,008,346 of record NZ_LMIK01000001.1, read on the forward strand.
GTGGGCGAACGCTTGCGCGACATCGCGGTATCGCTGACGTCGCGACCCGACGAAATCATGCTCGAGATCGGCGCCGGCGGCGAGCTGATGGTCGCGCGCCTGCGCGCCGTGCTTGCGGCGATGCTGCTGCTTTTGCCGCTGGTCAACGCGATCGGCGGCGGCACCATCCAGGAAACCCTGATCGGCCTGGGCGGCGCGATCTTCGTCAACGTGTTCGCGCAGCTGTGGCTGGTGCTGGCGCGGCGGCCGCGACGCTACCGCTGGCTGCCGTTCGCTACCGCCGGCTTCGACGTCACCGCGACCACCCTGGTGTTGATCGCGCTGGCGCTGCAGCACCTGCCGTCGGGCCTCAACAGTCTGATCGTGTGGTGCGGCTACCCGCTGTCGATCGTGCTGACCGCGCTACGCAGCGACGGCCGCGTCACCCTGTTCGCGGGCGCGATGGCGATCGTCCAGTACGGTGTGCTGGTGCTGGCGGTGTTCGCGCTGACCTCCTCGCCCGAACAGCTGATTTCCAGCGACTACGGCGCGGTCGCCCCCGGCGGCCAGGGCCAGCGCGTGTTGCTGCTGCTGATGTTCGCGTTGATCACGTCCATGGTCGTGTACCGCATGCAGCGCCTGATCGAGATGTCCGGCACCGACGGCCTGACCCGGCTGCCCAACCGGACCTGGCTGGTGCACCGCATCCAGCGCCTGTTCGACGCGGTGCGCCACGACGGCGGCAGCCTGACCCTGGCCCTGATCGACCTGGACCACTTCAAGCGCATCAACGACGACAACGGCCACCACGCCGGCGACCGCGCCCTGCGCCACGTGGTCGCGGTGCTGCGCGAGCAGTCCGGCTCGACCGAATGGCTGGTGCGGCTGGGCGGCGAGGAGTTCGTGCTGCTGCTGCGCAAACCCCTGGGCACGGCCTGGGAGCAGGTCGACGCGATCCGGCAGGTCCTGGCCGAGCGCCCGTTCGAGCCCGGCCGCGGCGCCGATCCGCTGCACCTGACCTTCAGCGCCGGCCTGGCCGGCTACCCGCAGGAGGGCTCGGACCTATCGCGGCTGCTGCGCCGTGCCGACCGCCGCCTGCAGCAGGCCAAGCAGACCGGCCGCAACCGCGTGGTCGCGCGCGATACCTGAACCGGCCCCGCGGCTTGCCGCGGCGCGGACCGGTGGACTAGGCTGCGCCTCCGGCCCGCGTAGAGGCCGGCGGCCGCGCCCGGCGTGGTCCAATAACGATAATTTCAGCCGCCGGGATCCCGGACGGCACGGGGAGAACTGAGTGGATTCGATCGTCCGGGTGTTATTCGGCCTGTTTGGTTTGGCGGTGCTGGTCGGCATCGCATGGCTGTTCTCCAACAACAAGCGCCGGGTCGACTGGAAGCTGGTGGCGACCGGCGTGTCGCTGCAGATCGCGTTCGCGTCTCTGGTGCTGCTGGTGCCGGGCGGCAAGGACGTGTTCGACGGGATCGGCCATGGCTTCGTGACCGTGCTGAGTTTCGTAGGCGAAGGCTCGAAGTTCATCTTCGGCGGCCTGATGGACATCAACACCTACGGCTTCATCTTCGCCTTCCAGGTGCTGCCGACCATCATCTTCTTCGCCGCCCTGATGGGCGTGCTGTACCACCTGGGCGTGATGCAGGGCATCGTGCGCGGCATGGCCTGGGCAATTACCAAGGTCATGCGCGTGTCCGGCGCCGAGACCACCAGCGTCTGCGCCAGCGTCTTCATCGGCCAGACCGAGGCGCCGCTGACGGTGCGCCCCTACATCCCGAAGATGACCGAGTCCGAGCTGATCACGATGATGATCGGCGGCATGGCCCATATCGCCGGCGGCGTGCTCGCAGCCTATGTCGGCATGCTCGGCGGCGGCGATCCGGAACAGCAGGCGTTCTACGCCAAGCATCTGCTCGCGGCCTCGATCATGGCCGCGCCGGCGACCCTGGTGGTCGCCAAGATCCTGATCCCCGAGGTCGGCGAACCGCTGACCCGCGGCACGGTCAAGATGGAAGTCGAGAAGACCTCCAGCAACATCATCGACGCCGCCGCGGCCGGCGCCGGCGACGGTCTGCGCCTGGCGCTGAACATCGGCGCGATGCTGCTGGCCTTCATCGCCCTGATCGCGCTGGTCAACGGCATGATCGGCGGAGTCTGGGCTTCGCATCTGATGATCCCCAACGGCTACGACAGCATCCACAGCCAGTTCACCTATTGGCTGGCGCCGAGCCTGCAGGACGGCTGGTTCTCGCTGTTCGGCACGCGCCCGGAACTGTCGCTGCAGTCGCTGCTCGGCAATCTGCTGGCGCCGTTGGCCTGGGTGATCGGCGTGCCGTGGCAGGACGCGACCACGGTCGGTTCGCTGATCGGCCAGAAGGTCGTCATCAACGAGTTCGTGGCCTATCTGCAGCTGGCCGACATCGTCAACGGCAAGACCGCCGGGGTGAGCCTGAGCGACGAAGGCCGCCTGATCGCGACCTACGCCCTGTGCGGCTTCGCCAACTTCAGCTCGATCGCGATCCAGATCGGCGGCATCGGCGGCCTGGCCCCCGAGCGTCGCGCCGATCTGGCCCGTTTCGGCCTGCGCGCGGTGCTCGGCGGTTCGATCGCGACCTTCATGACCGCGACCATCGCCGGCGTGCTCACCCACTTCTCGTCCTGAACCATGAGCAAGGTCGTCGTCGTCGGTTCCTTCAACGTCGATCACGTCTGGTCGGTCGCGGCGCTGCCGCGGCCCGGCGAGACCCTGGCCGGGCAGTACCACACCGGCCCCGGCGGCAAGGGCTTCAACCAGGCCACCGCCTCGGCGCGCGCCGGCGCCAGCACCAGCTTCGTCTGCGCGCTGGGCGAGGACGCGGGCGGACAGCTCGCACGCGCGCTGGCGACCGCCGACGGCATCGACCTGCGCGACCTGCGCAGCGACGCGCCGACCGGTACCGCCGGCATCTACGTCGATCGCGACGGCCGCAATTCCATCGTGATCGGCCCGGGCGCCAACGCCGAGCTGTCGACCGCTTTCGTCGACCTGCAGCGCGAGGCCATCGCCCAGGCCCGCGTGGTGCTGGGACAACTGGAATCGCCGCCGGCCTCGGTCGCGGCCGCGTTCGCGCATGCGCGCGGTGCCGGCGCGCTGGCCCTGCTCAACCCGGCGCCGGCCGACGCCGTGGCGACGCCGGAACTGTGGGCGCTGGCCGACGTGGTCACGCCCAACGAAACCGAGTTCTGCGCCCAGCTCAAGCGCCACACCGGCGCCGTGGTCGATCCCGACCAGCTCGCCGCCCTGGCCGACGACGAGCTGCACGCCGACTGTCGGCGCCTGCTGCCGCACGGCAGCGTGGTGGTGACCCTGGGCTCGGCCGGCTGCTTCGTGTCCCACGCCGAGGGCCGCCTGCACGGCGACGCGCAGGCCTATTACCGGGTCGCGGCCGCGCCGGTGCGCGCAATCGACACCACCGGCGCCGGCGACGCCTTCAACGGCGCCCTGGCCGCCTCACTGGCGCGCCACGCCCAGACCCCGTTCGCGGACCACGTGGCCTACGCCAATCGCTACGCCGGCCTGTCCACCGAGCGCGCCGGGGCCGCTTCGGCGATGCCGCGCGACCACGAGCTGCGGGCCCGCTTCGGCGCGTAAAGAGGGGCCCAGGGCCGACGATTCCAACTCCGGGCTGGCGGCCGACCCCACTCCCGGCTGTCAAATGAGAATAACTCGCATTATCATAGCGGTCCCCTGCAGTTCCCGGACCCGGTAATGCCCCCTCGTCATCTGCTCGCCAGCGCCCTGCTGGCCGTCCTCGCCGCGCCCGTGGCCTACGCCGAAGAGGCGACCGACCTCGATCGGGTCACCGTGTCGGCCAGCACCAGCCGCAGCCCCGACTCCGAGGCCGCGCTGCCGAACACCATCACGGTGATCGACCAGGCGCAGTTGCGTCAGCAGCTCGCCGTCACCCAGGACATCTCGCAGGTGCTGGCCAACCTGATCCCCTCGTTCTCGCCCTCGCGCCAGAAGCTCACCAACGGCGGCGAGACCCTGCGCGGACGCAAGCCGCTGTACCTGGTCGACGGCGTGCCGCAGTCCACGCCGCTGCGCGAAGGCGGACGCGACGGCCACACCGTCGATCCGGCCATGATCGAGCGCATCGAAGTGATCCACGGCGCCAACGCGCTGCAGGGCCTGGGCGCGTCGGGCGGCATCATCAACATCATCACCAAGCGCGCCCCGCGCCAGGACGGCGAGACCTTCCAGGACATCAGCATCGGCGCCAGCACCGCGCTGCCACACCAGAGCGACAGCACCGGCTACCGCGCGTCCTATCTGTTCGGCACCCGCAGCGGCGCCTTCGATTTCGTCGGCGGCCTGTCCTACGCCAGCGAGGGCCTGTACTACGACGGCAACGGCGACGCGATCGCGGTCAACGACATCCAGGGCGACCTGATGGACGCACGCAGCCACAACCTGTTCGCCAAGGCCGGCTGGGAACTCGACGACGAACGCCGCCTCCAGCTCACCGCCAGCCGTTACGAGCTGCGGGGCAACAACGACTACATCACCGTCAACGGCAACCTCGCCACCGGCCAGCTTGCGACCTCCACGCGCGGCAGCCGCGAGGGCGAAGGCGCGCGCAACCGTTCGACCTCGCTGGCGCTGGACTACACCGACAAATCGCTGGCCGGCGGCTATTTTCAGGCGCAGTTGTACTGGGTCGATTTCAAAGGCCTGTACGGCGCCACCGACTGGGGCGATTTCTGGCGCGACGGCCGCGACCTCCATTGGTGGGACCAGTCGCAGAACGTCTCGGAAAAGCTCGGCGGCAAGTTCAGCTGGTCGCGCGACAACCTGTTCGACCAGCGCCTGCGCGTCACCCTGGGCCTGGACTGGGCGCGCGACAAGACCTACCAGGAACTGGTGGTGGCGCGGCTGAACTGGGTGCCGGAAACGCAGTACGAATCCTGGTCGCCGTTCGTGCAGGCCGAGTGGTGGCTTACCGACAAGATCATGCTGACCGGCGGCCTGCGATACGAGCGCGGCAAGCTCAAGGTCGACGACTTCAACACCATTCCCGCCAACGCCGGCGGCAGCCGTTTCGTCGAAGGCGGCTCGCCCAAGACCAGCGAAACCCTGCCGAACTTCGGCGTGGTGTTCGAAGCCACCGACGCGCTCAAGTTCTATGCCTCCTACTCCGAGGGCTACACCGTCGCCGACATCGGCCGCGTGCTGCGCGGCATCACCGCGCCGAACCAGCGCGTCGACCAGCTGGTCGATCTGTCGCCGGTGGTGTCGGACAACCGCGAGATCGGCCTGGACTTCGACAACGGCCGCTGGTTGGTGCACCTGGCCGCGTACTGGTCGGACTCCGACCTGGGCTCGCGCCTGGCCTTCGACACCGCCACCCAAAGCTACAACGTGGTGCGCGAGCGCACCGAGATCCGCGGCATCGAAGGCAACGTCGCGTTCCAGTTCTCCGAGGCCGGCCGCGTCGGCCTGGGCTACGCCGGCGCCAAGGGCCGCTACGACAGCAACGGCGACGACCGCGTCGACAGCGACCTGCCCGGCATCAACATCAGCCCCGACCGCGTGACCGCGTTCTGGGACCAGACCTGGACCCCCGGCATCTCCACCCGCCTGCAGGGCAGCCGCTCGCTGGACCGCGACTTCGACCTGCGCGGCGTCCAGGTCGCCAGCGCCGACGGTTACACCACCTTCGACCTGCAGGCGCGCTTCGCCCTGCCGCTGGGCAGCCTGAGCCTGGGCATCGAAAACCTGTTCGACGAGCAGTACATCACCTACTACTCGCAGAGCACGCCGCGCGCCGACACCTACGTCGCCGGCCGCGGCCGGGTGTTCAGCGCGAGCTGGTCGCACCGGTTCTAAGCGGCCACTCACTAGTCCGAGCCCAGCATGACCTCACGCCAGGCATCTCATCCGATCAAGCGCCGCCTGCGGGCGGCGCTGAAGTGGCTGCATCTGTGGCTGGGGCTGAGCGTGGGCCTGGTGTTCGCCCTGGTCGCGCTGTCGGGCACGGTGCTCGCGTTCCAGCGCGAGCTGTTGGCGTGGTCGCAGCCGGACCTGGTCGAACGCGCGCTGCCGTCGCCGGCGCAACGCGAAGCCGCGCTCGCGCGCATCGTCGCCGACTGGCAGCCGCAGGGCATGAGTTCGCTGGACCTGCCGACCGCTCAGCTGCCGGTCTGGCAAGGCTATTTCCCCGACGGCGAACGGCGCTACTTCGACGGCGCCAGCGGCGAGCTGCTGCTGGTCCGCAACAAGCACAACGATGCCGTGCTATGGCTGCGCGATTGGCACACCCATCTGCTCGCGGGCAAAGCCGGCGAACAGGTGCTGGGCGTGGTCGGCCTGATCGCCTTGCTCCTGCTGCTCAGCGGTCTCTACCTGTGGTGGCCGCGATGGTCGGCGCTGGCCGCGAGCCTGCGCTGGTACCGCGGCCCGCCGACCCGGCGCTGGTTCAGCTGGCACCGCGGCGCCGGCGTGCTGTGGCTGCCGCTGACCCTGCTGGCGGTGCTGACCGGCGTCGGCATGGTCTACGACGGCCCCACCCGCACGGTCTTGCGAGCCGTATTCGGCGATGGCGCGGATGCGCGCAAGCCGCCCAAGCTCGGCGCGCGCGAGGCGGCGATCGACTGGCCGGCCCTGCTGCGCGTCGCCGACGGCCAATTGGCGGGCGCCGAGCTGCGCCGGATCGGCCTGCCCAAGGCCGACAGCGGCCTGGTCACGATCCGCATGCGCGCCGCCGGCGAATGGCACCCGGTCGGGCGCAGCGCGGTCTGGCTGGATCCCTACAAGGGCGTCGTGCTCGGTGTGCACGACGCCACCGCCCAGGGCACCGGCGCGCGCGTCAGCGAGGCCTTCTACCCGGTGCACGGCGGTTTCGTCGGCGGCCGCATCTGGCAATGGCTGGTCGCCTTCACCGGCCTGGTGCCGGGCTTCCTGTTGGTCACCGGTTTCTTGTTCTGGCGCCGCCGCACCGCCCGCCACTGAGCGGTCCTGGCCGCTCAATGTCAATGGATCGGTAACACAGCCTGGTCTAGTGTGCTTGACTAGGGCAGTTGCCCTTCCCCAAGAGGAAACACGATGGCCGGCAAGTTCGAGATCAGCAAACGTTCCAACGGCGAGTCCCAGTTCGTGCTCAAGGCCGGCAACGGCCAAGTGATCCTGACCAGCGAAGGCTATTCGGCCAAAGCATCCTGCACCGCCGGCATCGAGTCGGTACGCAAGAACAGCCAGGACCCGAAGCGCTACGACCGCAAGACCGCCAGCAACGCCAAGCTCTATTTCAACCTGACCGCGACCAACGGCCAGGTGATCGGTACCAGCCAGATGTACGCCGACGAGAGCGGCCGCGAAAACGGCATCGCCTCGGTAACCCTGAACGCCCCGGGCGCCACGGTCGACGACCAGACCGGCTGAGTTCCGCGCCCGGCCGGCCAGCGCCGGCCGGGCTTCGATGCCTGGCAATTCGGGCCTGCCACCGCGGCCCGACACGGCGGCCCGGTACAATCGCCGCATGCGCATCGGTCCCCACGACATCGATCCCCGCGTGGTGCTCGCGCCGATGGCCGGCGTCACCGACAAACCGTTCCGGGTGCTGTGCAAGCGCCTGGGCGCAGGGCTGTGCGTGTCGGAGATGACCACCAGCGACGCGCGCTTCTGGGCCACCGCCAAGTCGCGCCACCGCATGGACCACAGCGGCGAGCCCGCGCCGATCAGCGTGCAGATCGCCGGCACCGTGCCCGAGGTGATGGCCGACGCGGCGCGCCACAACGTCGATCACGGCGCCCAGATCGTCGACATCAACATGGGCTGCCCGGCCAAGAAGGTCTGCAACGCCTGGGCCGGCTCGGCGCTGATGCGCGACGAGGCGCTGGTGGCGCGCATCCTGGAGGCGGTGGTGCGGGCGGTGGACGTGCCGGTCACGCTCAAGATCCGCACCGGTTGGGACCACGACCAACGCAACGCGCTGAACATCGCGCGGATCGCCCAGGACGCCGGCATCCAGGCCCTGGCCGTGCACGGACGTACCCGCGACCAGCAGTACACCGGCACGGCCGAGTACGACACCATCGCCGCGGTCAAGGCCGAACTGCGCATCCCGGTGCTGGCCAACGGCGACATCGACTCGCCGCAGAAGGCCGCGGCGGTGCTTGCGCGCACCGGCTGCGATGCGGTGATGATCGGCCGCGCCGCGCAGGGGCGGCCGTGGATCTTCCGCGAAGTGGCGCACTACCTGGCTCACGGCGAATTGCTGCCGGAGCCTTCGCTGGCCGATATCCGCGGTTGGCTGCTCGGCCATCTGGAACATCTGCATGCGTTCTACGGCGAACTCTCGGGCGTGCGCATCGCGCGCAAGCACCTGGGCTGGTACGCCAAGGACCGGCCCGAGAACGCCGCGTTCCGCGCCGTGGTCAACCGCGCCGAAAGCGCGGATGCGCAGCTGCGCCTGACCCGCGACTACTTCGACGCGCTGATCGCCGGCGTGACGCCGGAGTTGCCGGCAGCGGCCTGAGCCGCGCATCGTCGACGGGATCGCAACGACTGCACACGTTATCCGCGATGCGCGCGCAGCGCGCACGCACGCACGCGACATCGACTCATCCGAATTCCGATGCCGCAACGCAAAAAAACGTTGCTGCCGTTCGTCGGTTTCTACGCAGACGTGACATCAGTCATGGGGCAGTACGGCACTCGCGCGCAAGCGCTTAGACGCGAATGATGTCAGTGCCGGAGTCACCCCACACCGGCCTGCGGCGACGTCGCAGCCACAGGGCCAGGAGGCCCGACCGGAGAACGTCAATGAACGCAAGAACCGCACTGTTCGTCGTCGCCATGGCCGCGGCCGCACCGGTCTACGCCAATGAAGTGGTGAGTACGCTGTCCCAGGAAACCGGGCTGAGCGAACGCAAGGTCCAGATGATCATCGGCAACCGCACGGCCTTTGCCGAATACACGCGCAGTTACGATCGCTCGCTCGCGCAGTTCAAGCGCGAACTCGGCAACGAGCGCTATCAGCGCCTGATGGCCGGCAAGGCGATTCAGATCGGCGACCGCCAGGTCGCGCTGGGCGGCGTCCAGGATCGCGACGTCGCGGCCAAGTAAGCCGCGGCGCATTCGCCACCGCCAGCCTTCCCTCCCCTTCGGCGAGGCGGGCGGATGGCGAATGCGGGCCACAGGCGCCACGCCGCTCGAAGCCATAGCGCGCGAGCGCTCTCGCCAGCAGTGGACGCAATGCGGGCGCGTTCATGCAGATGGCTGGGACCCACCGGCTCGTAGCCGCGCGGACTTCGCGAACATCGACGACTGCGACTCGCGTCGCTCCCGAACCGAAGCCCGGCGGCTGCGGCTCAAGCCGCTTGCGGCAACGCCGACGGCAACTGGCGCGGTTCGCGCGAGGGCAGCATCGCCAGGGTTTCGCCGGTGTGCGAGAGCAGGCGCAGGCTGCCGTCGGGATCTTCGGCCAGCGCAGTCAGGTTTTCGACCCAGTCGCCGTCGTTGGCGTAGACGCAGCCATCGCGCTCGAACAGGCCCGGTCGGTGGATATGGCCGCAGATCACTCCGTCCAGGCCGCGCCGGCGTGCGTCGTCCATGCCGGCCTGGACGAAGCGCGCGATGTAGCGCTCGGCCGCGCCGCTCTGGCGCTTGAGGAACTCCGACAGCGACCAGTAGCGCAGCCCGAAGCGGCGGCGCACCCGGTTCAGCATCTGGTTGCCGGTGAGGATGCGGTAGTAGAGCCAGTCGCCGAAGCGCTCTTGCAGGCCGCCGAAATGGGTGACGCCGTCGTAGTCGTCGCCGTGGGTGACCAGCAGGCGGCGGCCGTCGGCGGCGACGTGGATGGTGCGGCGGCGGATCGACATGCGCGGCAGCGCCAGGCCGCAGAAGCGGCGGATCGGGCGATCGTGGTTGCCGGGCACGTAGATCAGTTCGGTGCCGGCGCGGCGCAGCGCATGCAGGGCTTCGATCACCCGGTACTGGGCCGCGCCCCAACTCATGCGCCGCTGCGCCATCCACCACAGGTCGACGATATCGCCAACCAGGTACAGACGGTCGCAGCGCAGGTTGCCCAGGAACTCGGCCAGTTCCGCGGCGTGGCAGTGTTTGGCGCCCAGGTGCACGTCCGACAGGAACACGGCACGGCGGCGCGGTGGCAGTTGTGCGATCGACGGGCTCATACGCGGCTCTCGCTGGCGACGGAAGCATCGTCGTGGCGCGACGCGGCCGCTTCGGCCGCCGGATCGACCACGCTCAGATAGCGTTCGCGCTTCTTCGGCCGCACGCGTTCCAGATCGACCTCGATCAGGCCGTCGACCGCGTCGCTGAAGGCCGGGTCCACGCCGAAGGCGAGGAACCGTGCCCCGCCCGGCTCGCACAGTTCGGTGTATTGCTTGTAGAGCATGGGCAGGGTCGCGCCGAGCGCGTCCAGGTTGCCCCGCAGCACCCGGAACGCGGTGCCGGCGTCGAGTTCGTCGAACTGCGGCGGCGCCGCGCGGTAGGCGAAGGGCTGCCTGGACACCGCCGCGCCCTCGCCGGCGCCGTAGTAGCGCGCGTAGTAGGCGACGATCTGCTCGCGCGCCGCCGGCGGCAGCGCGGCGCTGATCGAGACCGGGCCGTACAGATAGCGCACGTTGCGATGGCGCGCGAGGTAGGCGCCGATGCCCTGCCACAGGTAGTCGATGCTGCGGCTGCCCCAGTAATCGGGGGCGACGAAGCTGCGGCCCAGCTCCATGCCCTGGGCCAGACGCGGCACGGTGTCGTCGGCGTAGCGAAACAGCGAGGCGGTGTAGAGCCCGGCCAGGCCGCGTTCGGCCAGCACCTGAGCGCCGCGCGCGATGCGGTAGGCGCCGGCGATCTTCGAAGCCGCCGCGTCCCACAGCACGATGTGCTCGTACCAGCTGTCGTAGAGGTCCACATCCAGGCGCCGCCCGGTGCCCTCGCCGACCGCGCGGAAGGTCAGTTCGCGCAGGCGGCCGATTTCGCGCAGCAGCTTGGAACCGGCCTGGAGGCGGCCGACCCGGATCTGCTTGCCGTCGAAGGTCTGGCCCAGCGAGGTCAGCGCGGCGACCTCGACGCGCAGCGCGTCCGCATCGACCGCGTCGATCAGCGGCTCCGGGCCTTCCGGCGCCGGCCGTTCGCGCACCGTGCCGATCGCGTGCAGCTCGCGCCGGACCTCGCGCAGCAGGCGGTTGGGATCGGCGTCGGCCGGCAGGGTCAGCGGGCGGCCGATGCGCAGGGCGATCCGGCGTGCGCCGCGCGCGAACATTTCGCGCGCCAGCAGCGCAGTGCCGGCCGGCTTGAACAGGGCCGAGGCGCCGTAGAACAAAGCCGAATTGCGCGCCTCGATCCGCACCGGCAGCACCGGCGCTCCGGTCTTGCGGGCGAAACGCAGGAAACCGCGGCGCCAGCGCCCGTCGGTGACGCCGCGCAGGCCCAGCCGCGCGACTTCGCCGGCCGGGAACACGATCACGCACTGCTCGGCCTCCAGCGCCGCCTCGATCGCCTGCAGGCTCTCGGCGCTGGGTCGGCCGCCGAGAATCTTCACCGGCAGGATCAGCCCGTCCAGGCCGTCCAGCGCCTGCAGCAGGTCGTTGGCGACGATGCGCACGTCGCTGCGCACACTGCCCACAAGGTCCAGCAGGGCCAGCGCGTCGATCGCCCCGGAGGGGTGGTTGGCGACCACCAGCAGGCGGCCGCTGGCCGGGATGCGCTGCTTCTCGGCCGGGTCGGCGGTGTAGCGGGCTTGCAGGAACTCCAGGCCGGCGCTGACGAAGGCGAAGCCGCGTAGGTGGCCGTTCTCGGCCAGGAAGCCGTCTACGGCGTCAAACTTCGACCAGCGGCCGATGGTCCGCAGCAGCGGCCGGGCCAACCGTGCCCGGCGGCCCCGGAACCACTGCGGGAAGCGTTCTTGCAGGCGTCGTTCGAGTTGCAGCATGGCTGGCGTCGCGCTGGCGGCGTTATGCCGCGCAGCCTGGGCCGCCCCGGCGACAGTCCGATGGCGCCGACGCTTCAGCCATGTGACAGCCGTTTCCTGCGGCGGCCGCTTAACGACCCATCAACATCGGAAATGGGCACAATGCGCCGAACCGCCCGAGCCTGTATCATGGGCGGCCATCTTTTTATCCGAATCGAAGGATATTCGCCTGATGTCCAGCTACCTGTTCACTTCCGAGTCCGTGTCCGAAGGCCATCCGGACAAGATCGCCGACCAGATTTCCGATGCGGTGCTGGACGCGATCCTGGCCCAGGACAAGCGCGCGCGCGTGGCCTGCGAGACCATGGTCAAGACCGGCGCGGCGATCGTCGCCGGCGAAGTCACCACCTCGGCCTGGGTCGACATCGAGTCGCTGGCGCGCAAGGTGATCAACGACATCGGCTACAACAATTCCAACGTCGGCTTCGACGGCCACACTTGCGCGATCATCAACATGCTCGGCAAGCAGTCGCCGGACATCGCCGCCGGCGTGGACCGCAAGAAGCCGGAAGAACAGGGCGCGGGCGACCAGGGCCTGATGTTCGGCTACGCCTGCAACGAAGCTCCGGAGTTCATGCCGGCGCCGATCTACTACTCGCACCGTCTGGTCGAGCAGCAGGCCAAGGTCCGCAAGCAGAAGAATTCCAAGCTGCCGTGGCTGCGTCCGGACGCCAAGTCGCAGGTCACCCTGCGCTACGACGACAAGCACCAGGTCGCCGGCCTCGACGCCGTGGTCCTGTCGACCCAGCACGATCCGGGCGTGAAGCAGAAGGACCTGGTCGAGGGCGTGTACGAGCACATCCTCAAGCCGGTGCTGCCCAAGGCGTGGCTCGAGAAGCTGCCCAAGAACAAGGTCCACATCAACCCGACCGGCATCTTCGTGATCGGCGGCCCGGTCGGCGACTGCGGCCTGACCGGCCGCAAGATCATCGTCGACAGCTACGGCGGCATGGCCCGTCACGGCGGCGGCGCGTTCTCGGGTAAGGATCCGTCCAAGGTCGACCGCTCGGCCGCGTACGCCGCGCGCTACGTCGCCAAGAACATCGTCGCCGCCGGCCTGGCCGATCGCTGCGAAGTGCAGGTGTCCTACGCGATCGGCGTCGCCGAGCCGACCTCGATCTCGGTCACCACCTTCGGCACCGGCAAGATCAGCGACGACAAGATCGAGAAGCTGATCCGCAAGCACTTCGACCTGCGCCCGTACGGCATCGTCAAGATGCTCGACCTGATCCACCCGGTCTACCAGCTGACCGCGGCCTACGGCCACTTCGGCCGCAAGCCCAAGGAAGTCAGCTACGTCGACGCCGCCGGCAAGAAGCACACCGCGACCGCGTTCTCGTGGGAAAAGACCGACCGGGCCGACGATCTGCGTAAGGACGCCGGGCTGAAGAAGTAAGCCCAGCATCTCCGCATCATAAAAAAAGGCCGCGAAAGCGGCCTTTTTTTATGGGGTTCCGCCAGGCAGCGGGCAGCATGCGCGCGGCTACGCCTGGCGACCGCGCGCCACCGCCTGCTGCGTCGTGGACGCGCTCGGCAACGCATCGCGCGCGACCCCGGCCTGGCTGCATGGAAGAACGGAGCGGCCACTCGGGTCCGCACCCTAACCTGCTCCAGGTCCAGGACACGTACTGGTCGGCGATGGGGAGCTTGGCTCCAGAAGAAGGCAAGCATCCACCGGCCGGATGGACTCGCGCCAGCGAGAATCTCGATATGCTGCGGCAGGCTGCGCCGGATCTTGCGCACCTGACCGACAGGCAGTTGCTCGACTATCTCAAGCCCGACGACTCCGGCTTTCGCGCCGAAATCTACCTGCCCGACCCGAAGATCCTGGGCCCAGGCTACATACCAGTGATCGTGCCGAAGGGTTCGGCCGGCGAAGTAGCGGGCCCGGACGGCAAGTTGCATGCCACCGGCCCCGAGGACTTCATCGCCAACAATTTCCCGCAGTCAATCGGATTAAGGAGCGACTATTACGACCGCTCGATGCAGTTGGCGTTGTTTGTGGAAAACAGCGGCCTCATCGCCGAATACGCCGGACACTCCCTCGGCGGAGGTAACGCATCCGCCATGTCGGCCGTCACCGGTCGTCCGGCCACCACCTTCAACGCCGCCGGCCTGCACCCGGAAACCGCCGCGCGCTTCGCTCGCGAACATCCCGGTGTGCAGGTCCACGACACCCACCGCACCGTCACCGCCTACCAGATCCGCGGCGAGCTGCTCAACGACGGTGTCCAGCACAATATCGACCGTCTCGACGCCTACCATCGCGCGCAGCTGGCCGGCGTGCTCAAGGAAAGTTGCGACCTGTTGCGGAGCGTGCCCGAGGGCCAGCGGCTGCTGAGTTCCAAGCTCTACGCCATGCTGCCGGAGCACGCCCGTCCCGCGGCCCGCGAGTTCGTCAAGGAACTCGCCGAGGGCGACACCCGCCAGATGCTGCGCGACCTGCCGCTCGCAGCGGGCAAGGTGGTGCCCTTGGACGACGTAAAGGTATGGAACAACGGCCGTCTGGTCGATCGGGAGCAGCAATTGACGCTCACCGAAATCTCCAACTTCGCCAAGCCGGTGCTCGAAACCGCACACCTCACTTTGCTGGGCGCGCACGCGGGCCGCGAAGTCGGCGAACTGACGGCGACCTCCGGGCGCGCCGCCGCGCACGGCCTGGACGGCGCCGGCAACGTCATGCGCATGTCGAGCGCGAACGCGGCCGATTTCGCCGATGTCGTGTCCCACGTCTCGCACGCGACGGCGCAGGGCAGCGTGCGCATCGGCGGCGAGGCCGCGGCGCAGGTACGGCTTGCGGCCGGCCACGCCGAGGCGATCGTCGACACGGCGCAGGGCCAGGCGCAACTGCGTGGCGCGCAAGCGGCGGCGGGCGTGCTGCGCCACATCAGCGGCTTGGACGTGCTGCCCGACAACGTCCAGCGCTGGGCGCACGACCACGCCGACGGCATCAAGCGCGGCGGCGTCGAGGCGCACGCGCGCAATCGCGGCGAAGCCGCACAGGCGCGCGCCGAGGCGACTCAGGATGCGAGCTCGATCCGAGCCGCGGCGTCCGCGCGCGTGGTCGATCTGGAGCGGGTGCAGGCAGTGGTCGAAGATACGCAGCGCTCGGTCATCGCCGGGCCCGGTGCTTCAGCGGACCTGGCCTTGGATGCCGGCGGCCGCACGCCGATGCTTGGCGCCGGCGCGGGCGCCGCCGCCGGCGGCGCGGCCGGCGTGATGAGCCACCTCAATCCGAGCGACCTGGTGCAGACCGAGCGCTTCGCTCGCGGCGCTTATACGCAGGGCGGAGAAGGCATCACCCGCCACCTGATGACCGAAGCCGTGCTGCCGAGCATGGCCTCGCGCGTGCAAGCGCAGGAACGCGCCGTGCGCGCCGAGTTCCCGCAACTGACCGCGCCGGCGCCGGCGCAAGCGGCTACCAAGCCGGCGCCGGCGGGTCCGGACAACCCCGGCCATCGCGACCATTCGATGCTGCTGCAGATCCGCGATGGCGTGCGCAAGCTCGATGCGCAGATCGGCAAGCCTTACGACGAAGGCAGCGAGCGGATCAGCCGCGCCTTGCTGGCCGAGTCGAAGGACCCTCGCGGCCGGTACCCGGGTGCGAACGTGTCGGCGTCGGCCAATGCGCTCGGCCGCGTGGATCACGTCGTGGCCGCCAACAACGGCAATATCTTCGCGGTCGAGGGCAAGCTCGACGACCCTGCCCACAAACGCGCGTTCGTTGCGTCGGAACAGGCGCTCAAGACGCCGGTGGAACAGTCCGACCAGAAGCTCGCGGCCGCAAACCAGACGATCGACCAGGAGCTGGAGCGCCAACGCACGCAAACGCAACAGCAAGCACACAACCCCAACGATCCTGGAAAGACGCGCTGACTATTCCGTTCGTCATTCCGCTAGTCGTTTCGCCAGCCATGCCGCTCACGCAAGCCGCCGTGACGGCTCACCATCCCGCCCACGAACCTTGACGCTGCTTCACCGCGACCTCATCGCCAGCGCACGGCGTACGCGGCGATCTGTGCGGCCGTCCGTCGCCTACGCCCCAAAGCGAACCGGGCGCCGTGAAGGCGCCCGGTTCTATGTCATTCACGGCTTATCGCGGGCTGGACATTCTTCACATACCGCTCCAGCCAGTCGTTCGACTCGGCCAGCATGTGCAGGATCGACTCGCGCGCGCGGTAGCCATGCGCTTCGTTCGGCAGCATCACCAGGCGCGCATTGCCGCCCAGACCCTTGATCGCGGCGTACATGCGTTCGCTCTGGATCGGGTAGGTGCCGGAGTTGTTGTCCTGTTCGCCGTGGATCAGCAGTATTGGATCCTTGATCTTGTCGGCGAAGTTGAACGGCGACATGGTGTCGTAGGTGCCCTGCGCCTGCCAGTAGTTGCGCTCCTCGGCCTGGAAACCGAACGGCGTGAGGGTGCGGTTGTAGGCGCCGCTGCGGGCGATGCCGGCCTTGAACAGCCGCGTATGCGCGAGCAGGTTGGCGGTCATGAAGGCGCCGTAGGAATGACCGCCGATCGCGATCCGTTCGCGGTCGGCGACGCCGCGCCGCACGACTTCGTCCACCGCGGCCTGGGCGCTGGCGGTGAGCTGCTGCAGATAGGTGTCGTTGGGTTCCTTGTCGCCCTCGCCGACGATCGGCATCGAGGGGTCGTCGAGCACGGCGTAGCCCATCGCCAGGAACGCCTGCGGGCCCCAGTAGCCGACCGCGTTGAAGCGGTACGGCGAGTCGGTGACCTGGCTGGCGGCGCTGGCGGATTTGAATTCCTGCGGATAGGCCCACATCAGCAGCGGCAGCGGGCCGTCGCGCTTGGGTTCGTACTTGGGCGGCAGATAGAGCGTGCCGGTAAGTTCGACGCCGTCGGCGCGGCTGTAGCGGATCTGCTCCTTCTTGACGTCCTTGAGCTGCGGCGTGGGATGCGGGAAGCGGGTCAGCGCGGTCGGCGCGGCGTCGGCCCGGGCCAGGTCGCGGATGTAGTAGTTGGTCGGCTCGGTCGGCGATTCGCGCGTGGTGACGGCGCGCGTGCCGGTGTTGTCGAGCAGCGCGCGCGGGTACTCGTAGTACGGCGCCTGCGAGTGGAACAGCCGGGTCTTCTTGCCGTCGGCCAGGTTCAGCTTGTCCACGAACGGACGGTCGCCCTCGGACGAGGCGCCGTCGCCGATCAGGAACACGCTGTCGCCGTCCAGGATCAGGCGCGGATTGCCGGCCGCGTCGCTTTCGGTGGCCGGCGTGCCGGGGTCGTTGTAGCGGTCCTCATAGGAACCTTCGAACACCAGCTGCGGCTCGCGGCCGACGTCGTCCGGCGCCACGCGCCACTGCTTGGTCTGGCGGGTCTTCCACCAGGACTCGCTGATCAGCGCCAGGTCGCCGCGGCCCCATTCGATGTCGGACACGCGCGTGCCCAGCTGCGCCAGGGTCACCGGCGGCTTCTCGAACGGCGCGGCCTGCATCAGCACCGCGTCGCGAATCGCGACCTGCTTGGCCGGATCGCCGCCGTCCTGCGCCTCGGCCCAGACCAGGGTCGCCGGCGCGTCGCCGCGCCAGCCGATGGAACGCACGCCGGTGGGCACGGCGTCGTTGCCGGTGGGCAGGCCCTCGAACAGCGGCAGCTTGGCGATTTCGTAGACCAGCTTGCCGTCCAACGCCAGCACTTCGATCCGGCGCGGGAAATAGAACGACGGCACCACGTAGGAGAACGGCCGCTCGATCCGCTGCGCGAGCAGCAGCTTGCCGTCCGGCGACGGCGCCAGCGATTGGTAGAGATCCGGCAGCCCGACCTTGGCGAGCTTGCCGGTCAGGTCGATCAGGGCCGGCTGCGAGCGCAGGTAATGCGCGAACAGGCGCGCGTCGTTCTCGTTCTTGAGCAGATCCTGGAAGGTGCGCAGTTGGCGCACCGTGCCGCCGCCCAGGGTCTGTTGCGTGGCCGGGCCGGTCGGGATGCCGTCGGACGCCGGCGGCGCGCCCTGGTTTTCGGGCTGCAATTGCACCAGCAGGCGGCGGCTGTCGGGCATCCAGGTGTAACCGCGGCCGCTGACGGTGTTGAGCGGTTGCGCGATCAGCCGGCGCGCGCTGCGCGCGGCCACATCGACCACCCACAGTTCGTTGGCGCCGGTCTTGGCGTCGATGTGGTTGAACGCGATCTGGCTCTGGTCCGGCGACCAGCTGACGCTGGCCAGGGCCAACGGCTGCGGCAGACCCTGCAGACGGATGTCCTTGCCGGTCGCGATATCCAGCAGCCACAGATCGGTGCCGAAACTGAACCGGCTTTGCGCGTACGTGCGCGGGTTGATGCGCAGGCCGGCGAGCTTGAGTTCGGGCTGCGCGACCACGTCGATGCCGGGCAGGCTGGGCACCTGCATCATCGCCGCCAGGTCGCGGCGCGGGCTCAGCATCAGCTGCGGCGGGCGCGGGGCGTCGACCAGGGCCTGCAGCGCGGGCGGCGGCAGGCGGTAGCCGCTGTCGGCGGCAGCGGCGGGCTTGGCAGGCGCGGCCGCGAACGCGGCGGCAGGCGCGGCCGCGAACGCGGCGGCAGGCGCGAGCGACACGCCCGCGATCAGGCTGGCGATCAGGCTGGCAACCAGGGCCAGGGAAACACAACGAGGCCGTAAGGGCTTCTTCATGGGCGATCCGCTTGCGTAGTGATGGCGGAAACGGCCGCGGCCACGGCGTGGATCCCCTGCCGGCGGCGGTCCGTCGATGAACGGGGCCGGGCCGGAGCCCTCCCCAAGGGTCGAGGATAGCGGCTTCCGGCGGCGACTACCGGTACAATTCTGCCGGTTCGCCGAGGGGCGCTGCGACCGCGACGCAAGAGCGCGGCCAGGCTTGGCGGATTCCAAACGTAACGGCGCCCGATGTCCGCGGTCACCGCGCTTTCCGGCCCCATGCCGGTCTCGACGCGGCAGACCCCAAAAATCGGAGCTAAACAATGAACGCTGTAGCCAAGACCTTCTCCACCGACGGCGATTACAAGGTCGCCGACATCTCGCTGGCCGATTGGGGCCGCAAGGAACTCGACATCGCCGAGCATGAAATGCCGGGCCTGATGTCGATCCGCAAGAAGTACGCCGCCTCGCAGTCGCTCAAGGGCGTGCGCGTGACCGGTTCGCTGCACATGACCATCCAGACCGCGGTCCTGATCGAGACCCTGAAGGATCTCGGCGCCGACGTGCGCTGGGCCTCGTGCAACATCTTCTCGACCCAGGACCACGCCGCCGCCGCGATCGCGGCCACCGGCACCCCGGTGTTCGCCTGGAAGGGCGAAACCCTGGAGGAATACTGGGACTGCACGCTCGACGCGCTGACCTTCCCGGGCAACAAGGGCCCGGAGCTGGTCGTCGACGACGGCGGCGACGTGACCCTGCTGATCCACAAGGGCTACGAGCTCGAGAACGGCTCCAAGTGGGTCGACGAGCCGGCGTCCTCGCACGAAGAGCAGATCATCAAGAACCTGCTCAAGCGCGTCGCCAAGGAACGTCCGGGCTTCTGGCATACCGTGGTCAAGGACTGGAAGGGCGTCTCGGAAGAGACCACCACCGGCGTGCACCGCCTGTACCAGCTGGCCGAAGCCGGCACCCTGCTGGTCCCGGCGATCAACGTCAATGACTCGGTCACCAAGTCCAAGTTCGACAACCTGTACGGCTGCCGCGAGTCGCTGGCCGACGGCCTCAAGCGCGCGATGGACGTGATGCTGGCCGGCAAGGTCGCGGTCGTGTGCGGCTACGGCGACGTCGGCAAGGGCTCGGCCCATTCGCTGCGCGCTTACGGCGCCCGCGTCGTGGTCACCGAAATCGACCCGATCAACGCCCTGCAGGCGGCGATGGAAGGCTTCGAGGTCAACACCGTCGAGAGCACCCTCGGCCGCGGCGACATCTACGTCACCACCACCGGCAACAAGGACGTGCTGACGCTCGAGCACATGTCGCAGATGAAGGATCAGGCCATCGTCTGCAACATCGGCCACTTCGACAACGAGATCCAGGTCGATGCGCTGAACGCCTCGGGCGCGACCAAGCTCAACATCAAGCCGCAGGTCGACAAGTACACCTTCAAGAACGGCAACTCGATCTTCCTGCTGGCCGAAGGCCGCCTGGTCAACCTGGGTTGCGCCACCGGCCACCCGAGCTTCGTGATGTCGAACTCGTTCTCGAACCAGACCCTGGCCCAGATCGACCTGTGGGCGAACAAGGACAGCTACGAGCCGAAGGTCTACATCCTGCCGAAGAAGCTGGACGAGGAAGTCGCGCGTCTGCACCTGGAAAAGATCGGCGTGAAGCTGACCCGTCTGACCGACGAGCAGGCCGCCTACCTCGGCGTCTCGGCCGACGGTCCGTACAAGCCGGATCACTACCGCTACTGATCGACGGCGGCCGCCAGGCCGCTGCGATGCAAGACGGGAACGGGCGCTACGGCGCCCGTTTTCTTTTGCGGACGGGCTGCGGCGTCGAGGCGATGGCGACGGGCGCACGACAGGCGCACCGGCTTCCTGTGGGAGCGGCGTGAGCCGCGATTGCGGAAGGTGGCATAGCGGCGCGGTCGCGGCTTACGCCGCTCCTACCCCAAAGCCTCGGTCCCGTGGGATGCGGCGATGCACCGGCGCGGCGCATCGTCCGTCGCATCAAGGCAATGCGCTGACTATCGCGCCCTACCCGTCCGCGCGACGCAGCGACCAGAACGGTATCTCGCGCCGCAGTCGATAGCCGTTCTGCTCGTACAGGGCGATCGCACGCGGATTCTCCTGGCTCACGTGCAGGAACGGGATCCGCCCGCGCGCATGGTTGTCGTTGGACAGGAACACCAGCAGCCGGCGCGCGTAGCCGCGGCCGTTGAAATCCGGATGCGTGCAGACCGCGCTGATCTCGGTGTACGCATCCGTGCCCATGCGCTCGCCGATCATGGCCGCGAGCCGGCCGTCCTGGTAGATGCCGAAGTAGCGGCCCAGGTCCATGGTGCGCGGGCGGAAATAATGCGGATACACCAGAGCGGTCAGGGCCAGCACGTCCTCGCGCCGGCTCTCGTCCAGCGGCACGATCTCCGGGCCTTCGACCGCAGCCACCGGGCGGTCGCAGATCATCTGCGCCAGATCGGCCAGATGGGTCAGCTGCCAGGCCGCGGACACCGTCGGCGCGCGCCCCAGCACCAGCGCGGTATCGCCGGCCGGGACCAGCGCCTGCAGCGCGGTATGTGCCTCCAGGCCGGCCTGCGGCACGCCCAGGAACGGCGCCACCTGCGCCGGATAACGCGCGGCCTGCCCCTCGCGCAAGGCCAGCGGCCGGTGCCGGCTGGCCAGGGATTCCCAGATCGGGTTATCGAGTACTTGTTCGGACATGCGGGGTCACCGTGTGCGCTGAGACGGGTCTAAGGGGCAGGTTTGGGCCGGCGGGCGCGGCGATCAAGGGCTGAACGGATTACGTTTTATTTCATCGCGATGAAGCGATACCATGGACGCCACTCCGTCGCGCGTCCCTCGCCCATGCTGCCGATCAGTTTCGAGTTCTACCCGCCCAAGACCGACGAGCAGCGCGCGCAGCTGGACAAGACCGCGGCCAAGCTCAAGGCGCGCAAGCCGCACTACGTGTCCTGCACCTTCGGCGCCGGCGGCTCGACCCTGAGCTACACCCCGGACACCGTGCGCCACCTGCGCGAAACCCACAGCCTGGACGCCGCGCCGCACCTGTCCTGCGTCGGCGGCACCCGCGCCGAAATCCGCCAGCTGCTGAGCCAGTACCGCGATATCGGCTGCCGCCGCCTGGTCACCCTGCGCGGCGATCTGCCCTCGGGCATGGCCAGCGCCGGCGACCTGCGCTACGCCAACGAACTGGTCGAGTTCATCCGCGCCGAAACCGGCGACCACTTCCACATCGAAGTCGCGGCGTATCCGGAAATGCACCCGCAGGCGCGCGACGCCCACAGCGACCTGGAAAATTTCAAGCGCAAGGTCCGCGCCGGCGCCAACGGCGCGATCACCCAGTACTTCTACAACGCCGACGCCTACTTCCGTTTCGTCGACGACGTGCGCGCGGCCGGGATCGACATTCCGATCGTGCCGGGCATCATGCCGATCGCCAACTTCAGCCAGCTGCACCGTTTTTCCGACCTGTGCGGCGCCGAAATCCCGCGCTGGATCCAGCAGCGCATGATGGCCTACGGCGACGACGCCGACAGCCTGCGCGAGTTCGGCGCCGACGTGGTCGCGCAGCTGTGCCGGCGCCTGATCGAAGGCGGCGCGCCGGGCCTGCATTTCTACACCCTGAATCTGTCCAAGCCGACGCTGAGCGTGGTCTCGCGCCTGGGTTGATGCGCCGCCGTGCGCGCTACGCGTACGGCGGATGAACGGACTGCGACCTTCGCACTGTCGCCCACCCGGCACCGGCGCTACGCTGCGGCGATGCCTTGGTACGTCCGTTTCTGCGCCCTAGTCCTGCTGCTGATCGCGGCGTCGCTGTGGCCGCGGGCGGCGCAGGCGCAGATCCGGCGCTGCGTCGGAGCGGACGGCGCGGCGGTGTTCACCGACCGTCGCTGCGAGGACATCGGCAGCGCCGACAGCCTGCCGCGCACCCCGGCCGCGGCGGCCGGCGCCAAGAGCAGCGACCGCGGCTACCGCGGCGGCTGCGCGCGCAACCTGCAGGACCTGGTGTTCCAGATGACCAGCGCGATCGAGAGCCACGACGCCAATCGCCTGGCCGGGGTCTACCACTGGACCGGCATGTCCGGCAGCACCGGTTATTCGGTGCTGGAGCGGCTGGACGCGATCGCCCGGCGGCCCCTGGTCGACATCGTGCCGGTGATGTCGACACCGGCCACGCCGCCTGTCCCGCCATCCGAGCCCACCTGGGTCGTCGCCAGCGACGATGCGGCGCCGGCCGATGCCGAACCCGGCTCGGAGCTCACCCCCGTCCCACCCGATCCCGACTACTACCCGCAGACCAGCGTCCGCCGCACCCCGGTGGCGCTGCGCGTCGAGCAGACCCTGTCCAACGGCAGCACGCCCTCGCACACCGTGTTCGGGCTGATCCGGCATTTCGGCTGCTGGTGGATCAAGGGCTGAACCGCCGCGGCCGGAGCGTGCCGGAACGTGCGGATGGGTCCGGTCGCGCCTTCAGGGCACAATAGCGGTTTCTCCCCCACGGAAGCCGGCATGAACTACCCCGAATGGATCTGGCACAACGGCGCGATCAAGCGCTGGGCCGAAGCCACCACCCATGTGATGTCGCATGCGCTGCATTACGGTTCGTCGGTGTTCGAAGGCATCCGCAGCTACGACACCCCGAACGGGCCGATGATCTTCCGCCTGAGCGAGCACAACACGCGTCTGTTCGCCTCGGCCAAGATCTACGACATGCCGATGCCGTACACGCTGGACCAGGTCAACCGGGCCTGCCGCGACGTGCTCAAGGCCAACGACTACACCACCGACTACCTGCGTCCGGTCGCCTATCGCGGCCTGGGCGGTTTCGGCCTGTCCGCCGACACCCCGACCGACATGGCGGTGGCGACCTGGAAGATGGGTCAGTACCTGGGCGCGAGCGTGCTCGAGCAGGGCATCGACGCCTGCGTGTCGAGCTGGCAGCGCTTCGCTCCGAACACCATTCCGGCCGGCGCCAAGGCCGGCGGCAACTACCTGTCGGGCCAGCTGGTCGCGCGCGAAGCGCGTCGCCTGGGCTTCGGCGAAGGCATCGCCCTGGCCTCGACCGGCCTGCTGTCCGAGGGCGCGGGCGAGAACCTGTTCCTGGTCTTCGACGGCGCCCTGCACACCACCCCGGTCAGCGCCGCCCTGCTCAACGGCATCACCCGCAACACCATCATCACCCTGGCCCGCGACGCCGGCTACACGGTGGTCGAGCGCGACCTGCCGCGCGAATACCTGTACCTGTGCGACGAGTTGTTCATGTGCGGCACCGCCGCCGAGATCACCCCGATCCGTTCGGTCGACGGCCGCCAGGTCGGCGCCGGCAAGCCCGGCCCGGTGACCCAGCACATGCAGGAGCTGTTCTTCGGCCTGTTCAACGGCAAGACGCCGGACAAGTACGGCTGGCTCGAACGCGTCGATTGATCGCGCGGCGCGACCGCGCCGGAGTTTCCCCGCTACGCATGAAGCGGGGAAACAGATTCCATTGCAGGAACGAACCCGCGGCGCCAGCGCACAGCCGGCGCCGCCACGCGGCAGTCAGCCCAACCGGTTCATCGAGCCGTCGAACCGCAGCGTCGCCACCACGCCCTTGCGCTCGCCCGGCTTGACCCGCACGTCCCATCCGTAGAGCTCGCACAGCCGGCGCACGATCGACAGACCGATGCCGCCGCCCTGCGAATGGCCGGCGTGGGTGCCGCGGTAACCGCGCTCGAACAGCTTGGCCGCGTCCTCGGCGCTGAGGCCGGGACCGGAATCGATCACTTCCACCCAGGTCGGATGCAGGCGCACGATCACTTCGCCCTGGGTCGTGTACTTGACCGCGTTGCCGATCAGGTTGCCCAGCGCGACCGCGACCGCGGCCTCCGGCGCATCTACGGTCAGGCCGCGTTCGCCTTCCACGCGCAGGTCCAGCGGCTTGCCGGCCAGCTGGGCGCGGTGCGCTTCCAGCAGTTGCTCGGACAGGCGCGCGATGTCGGTCGCGCCGTGGCCGCGTTCGTTGCGCGACAACAGCAGCAAGGCGCTGATCAGATCGGTGCACTGCTGTTCGGCGCGCTGGATGCGGGCCAGGCGGATGCGGGTCTTCTCGTCCAGGTCCGAGCGCGTCAGCAACAGCTCGACCGCGCCCTTGATCACCGCCAGCGGCGTGCGCAGTTCGTGGCTGACGTCGGCGTTGAACTCGCGGTCGCGCTGGACCACGTCGGTCAGGCGCTCGGCGTAGTCGTCCAGGGCCTTGGCCAGCTCGCCGACCTCGTCGTCGGGGAAATGCGTGGCCAGGCCTTCCGGCTGCGAGGCGCGGCCGGACAGGCGCAGGCGCCGCGCCAGTTCCGACACCGGGCTCATCACGCGCGAGGCCGCCCACCAGCCGACCAGCAGCGACAGCAGGGTGAACACCAGCACCGAGCCGTAGATCGCGCGGTTGAACTGCATTTCGCCGCGCGTGGTCGAACTCATGTCGTAGGCGAGGAAGAACCAGGCCTTCGGGGTCTTGCGCACCGCGAGCTTGTAGGCGAACGACTCGCCGTTCTCGTCCTGGCCGCGCAGGCCGTGGATGCCGTCCTTGAGTTCGGACCACTCCGGCCGGTTGAGCCGCACCGAATCGAACTTGTCCTGGGTGTAGACGAACGCGCGGATCTGATCGACCGCGAATTCAGGATTCTTCGGATCCTTCTCGAACTGCAACGCGAACTGGCTGATGTTGCGGTTCATCACGTCTTCGACCAGCGCGTTCTCGACCCGGGTCCGGGTCCAGTTGGTCGCGAACGCGAACAAGGTCGTCAGCCCGAAGCCGAGCAGGACGAAAGACAGGATGATGCGGCTGCGCAGGCGCCGCCGGTAACGAACCCGCTTCTTGCGCCGTTCGGGCGCGGGCGATTCCCCTGTCGCCACGCGATCAACCGTTCTCGGGGGCCGCGATGCGGTAGCCGATGCCGTGACGGGTCTGGATCAGCGGCGTTTCGAAGGGCTTGTCGACCACCGCGCGCAGGCCGTGGATGTGCACGCGCAGGCTGTCGGAGTCCGGCAGCTCTTCGCCCCAGACCCGGGTTTCCAGTTCCTGGCGCGTGACCACCGCCGGCGAGGCTTCCATCAGCGCCTGCAGGATCTTCAGCGCGGTCGGGTTGAGCTGCAGCAGCTTGCCCTGGCGACGCACTTCCAACGTGTCCAGGTTGTATTCCAGATCGGCGGCGTTGAGCACGCGCGTCTGCACGCCACGGCCGCGGCGCGAGAGCGCGTTCAGGCGCACCTCGACTTCCTGCAGCGCGAACGGCTTGATCAGATAATCGTCGGCGCCGGAATCGAAGCCGGCGAGCTTGTTGTCGAGGCTGTCGCGCGCGGTCAGCATCAGCACCGGGGTCTGCTTGCGCGCTTCGTTGCGCAGCTTGCGGCAGACCTCCAGGCCGTCCAGGCCGGGCAGGTTCAGATCGAGCACGATCGCGTCGAAGTCGTGCACCACCGCCAGGTGCAATCCGGTGATGCCGTCGGCGGCGAAGTCCACGGTATGGCCGCGGTCTTCGAGAAAGTCGCCCAGGTTGGCGGCGATGTCCTGATTGTCTTCGATTACGAGTATGCGCATTGGACCTTCCTGTTTGTGCCTTCGACCCTGCAGTCGCTGCAAGGTTCCTGACTCTGTGGCGGCGACCCGCGGCGGCGATAGTGAAGACGAGGCGGCGTAGTTCATGATTCTGCCAGAGCCCGCGCCATGCGCTTCTCACTCGTTCATGACGGGCCGCACCGGGCAAACAAAGGCCCAAGCGCGGGGCCACCGCGCCTGGGCCAAAAGGGTATTGCCCCGATTACCGTAACCTGCTTCGACCAGATCGCTGACTTGGAAGAGCGGCAGTGCTGCGGTCCGGACACGCTACGCGGAAATCGATTAAACAGCTGTTAAAACGCTTGTTATGTTTTTGTTAACAGCAACTCGAAATCGCAGTTTGTTCAGGTCCACGCTGGCGCCGCTGGCAAAGCCCAGGACGTCCGGCAGGGCCCGATGGCCGACGAATCTGCCGATTGGCGGGCGTTCGCGGCAGATCGTGGCAAATCCTCAAAATGAGCGGTCCGTCACTATTTCTTCGCCGCCGCCCGTCGGGCCGCACGCCGCTTCATGCTGGCGGCGACGTAGGCGATGACCTCGCCGGCCACGTCCACGCCGCTGGCCTCCTCGATCCCCTCCAGGCCGGGCGAGGCGTTGACCTCCAGCACCAGCGGCCCTCGATCGGAGCGGATCAGATCGACGCCGGCCACGCCCAGGCCGAGCACGCGCGCGGCGCGGATCGCCACGTCCTGTTCGGCGAAGCTGGCCTTGACGCCCTTGGCGGTGCCGCCGCGATGCAGGTTGGAGCGGAAGTCGCCCTTCGGCGCCTGCCGCTTCATCGTCGCGACCACCTTGCCGCCGACCACGAAGCAGCGCAGATCGGCACCCTTGGCTTCCTCGATGAACTCCTGCACCAGGAAGTTGGCGTACAGGCCGCGCAGCGCCTCGATCACGCCGCGCGAGGCCGACAGCTTCTCGGTCAGCATCACCCCGGCGCCCTGGGTGCCTTCGTTGAGCTTGATCACGTGCGGCGGCGGGCCGAGCATCGACAGCAGGTCGGCGGTGTCGTCGGGGTTATCGCCGAACACCGTCGCCGGCAGGCCGATGCCCTCGGCAGCGAGCAGCTGGTGGCTGCGCAGCTTGTCGCGCGCGCGCAGGATCGCGTCGGACGAATTCGGGGTGTAGGTGCCCATCAGCTCGAACTGGCGCAGCACCGCCGAACCGTAGCGGGTGATCGAGGCGCCGACGCGCGGGATCACCGCGTGGTAGCCGGAGATCTCACGGCCCTTGTAATGCATCTCGAAACCGTCGGAGGCGATGCGCATGTAGCAGCGCAGCGGGTCCAGCACGCGCACGCTGTGGCCGTGCTGGCGCGCGGCCTCGACCAGACGCCGGGTCGAATAGAGCTTGGTGTTGCGCGACAGGATCGCGAGCTTCATGGCGAGGGGGTATCCGGAATAGGGGCGGCTTTGCCGTGCAGGAACGAGCGTGCGGGGTCGACCGTGAACACGCGCGCCATCGCGGTGCGCCCGAGCAGCATCGGGAATCGCATGCCGCGACGATCCGTGAGGTTTATTTCAATTTCGCGTTCGACCCCGGCCAGGCGCAGGCCGGTGCGCACGAACAGGCGCTGGGTGCGGTGGCCGCCGGAGTCGGTGACGTCGCGGATGTCGTGAATCGGGGCCTGGCATTCGACCGTGCCGGCGCCGACCGCACCCGGGCTGAACCGGAAGCCGACCCAGGGCGTCCCGGCGTCGCTGAACTGCCATTGCGCGTCGACGTGCAGGGACGAACTGCGCGCGCCGCTGTCGATCTTCGCGCGCAGCGCGGCGACGCCCAGGCCGGGCAACGCCACCCACTCCCGCCAACCGAGCACGATACGAGCTGCCATCGCGTCTCCGCTGCGCCGAGGTCGCCCTCAAGAAAAAACAGCGGCCGTCCGCTGGGACGTGCCGCCGTCTCGATATGGAGCGGGTGATGGGAATCGAACCCACGCTAGCAGCTTGGGAAGCTGCAGTTCTACCATTGAACTACACCCGCATGCGGCGAAGTCTATGCGCGCCCTTGCGGGTTGGCAAACCGCGCGGACCCGTTGCGGGCCCGCGCGGCGTGGTGCCTGCGCCGATGCTTAGAAGCCGGCGCCGATGGTCGCGAACACGGTGGCGTGGTTGCCGCCGGCCTGGCCCACGGTGACGCTGGTGCCGAGGTTGGCGTCGAGCCCGAACAGCTGGGTGCGCGCGCCGATCAGCAAGGTGCCGTAGCTCTGGTCGAAGTCGTGGCCGGGAACCGCGTACGGCGCGGTGCCGGGCATCGACTGCAGGCGCGCGAACACTTCCTTGTCGGCGTCCTCGAACTCGTGGTCGTAGGTCAGGCGGGCGTAGGGCTTGAGGTGGTCGTTGATCGCATAGCTCACCTGCCAGCCGGCGCTGCCGATCAGCGAGTCGTAGTTCTGATCGCCGTAGGCCAGCGAGGTGGCCAGGGCCGGATCGCTTTCCTTGAAGCCGTCGACGTCGATCTGCTGGGCGGTCACGCCGATCACCGGGCCGTGGCGCAGTGCGCCTTCGCCGAACTCCCAGCCGGCGTTGATCGCGGCGGTCAGGTTGCGGCCGTCGGTGGAGCCGCTGTGGACGCGGCTGGTCGGACCGAGCACGACGCGGCGGTCGGTGTCGTAGTCGACCTTGGTCCAGCTCAGCTGGCCGTTGACCCAGGCGTTGGCGCCGTACCAGGCCGCGAAGCCGCCCAGGGTGGCGTCGTTCTGGTCGAACTCGCCGCCGTTGCGGCCCCAGTCCAGGCTCTGTCGGCTGTAGCCGGCGAATGCGCCGAACACCCAGTCGCCGCGGGTCCAGTCGACGCCGCCGCTGAGGCCGGGACCGGCGCCGTCGTAGCTGTCGCCCTTGCCGTAGCGCTGGAAGTCGCCGCGCGCGTCGGCCCACCAGCGCATGCCGTCGCCCTCGGGCTTGGCGCCCAGGTGATTGGCGACGCGATCGGCGCGCGAGCGGCCGACCATGGCTTCGGAATTGGGCAGCAGCGCGATCTGGCGCGGCGCCTCCAGGATCGACACGGCGTAATCGCCGAGGATCTTGTGCGCGCGCGATGACGGATGCACGCCGTCGGCGAAGGCGTAGGTGTCCGGCGCGGTCGGGTCGGCGTAGTTGAGCGGGCTGCAGGTCAGCGAGGACGCCGTGATCTGCGGATTGCAGGCGGTGCCGGTGACGTTGGTGATGCCGTACGGCGCCGGGTTGGACGTGATCTCGCGCAGCAGGTTGAAGGTGTCGAGCGGGATCACCCGGTAGCCGGCCGTGGCCAGGCCGCCGAACAGGGCGGTGTTGTAGGTGCTCGACAGCTGGGTGCCCGCGGCCTGTTGGGCGGCGCCGCCGGCGCGGAACTGCGGGGTCAGGCCCAGATCGGGGATGGTCGGGACCAGGATGTACTTGGCGCCGGCGTTGGTCAGCGCGCCGACCACGCCGATCTGCGAGGCGACGGCGGTGCCGATGGTGCTGGCCGGGGCGCCGCCGGCGACCGCGAACAGGTCGTTGGCGCCGCCCCAGACGGTGTACAGCGCGCGCGCGTCGGCGCGGCCGCCGTTGGCGGCGAGGTAGCCGGTGACCTGGGTGTTCAGCGACGGGATCGGGCCCAGTGCGCCGCTGGTGTTGGTGCCGGTGCGGGCGCCGCCGACGGCGTAATTGGTGCCGCCCTGGTTGTCGCTGACCGCATTGGTGCCGTAGTAGTCGGCCAGGTACTCCGACCAGACCAGGCCCGGGTTGGTGGTGAAACGACCGAGCAAGGCGCCGTTCGGACCCACCGCCTGGATCAGCGCGGGGCGGAAATGGCCGGAGTCGGTCAGGCTGTCGCCGAAGAAGACCGTCTGCGAATAGGTCTGGGCGAAGGCCGGCGCGGTCGCCAGCGCCAGGGCGGCGGCGAGCACGGTGCGAACGGGTTTGATCATGGGATTCCCTGCGAGATCGTGAGTAAGCGTTAGGTATCGGGGCGCAACGTCTGCCGCGGTGCGACAGTACGCCCGCGGATGGCTCGGCATCGAAGCATGCGGCGCTGCGACATACAAGGCGCAGTGCGGCAAAACCCCAGGCCGACGGCCCACCTCGGCATAGTGGCCGCAGCCGCCCTGGCCGAGCGCCGGGCGGCGCGGGACAATAGCCGGCATGGACATCACTCTCAATGGCGAGCCGCGCGCGATCGCGGCCGCGACCACGGTCGCGCAACTGCTGCTGGACGAGGGCCTGGGCGAACGCCGGGTCGCGGTCGAGGTCAACGGCGAAATCGTCCCGCGCGGCGCGCATGCCGCGCATGCGCTGGGCGCGGGGGACAAGGTCGAAATCGTGCATGCGTTGGGGGGGGGGTGAGCCCGGACGAGCTTTGCGCGGCACTGCCGCGCAGTCCGGGCGAACGCCCGGCCAGGGATGGCCGGGCCGGACGATCCGAAGCCAAGTAAGTAGCGCCATGGACGGCAACGCGCAACTCACCGAAACGACGCCGGAAACAGCGCAACGCCCCAACCCAGACCTACATCGCCCGCGCAGCCCCCATCGCGGCTCACGCCGCTCCCACATGAATCGGCAACGCGATCGCCCGTGTCGCGCCCCGCAAGCCCCGATCGCGGCTCACGCCGCTCCTACCCCAAAGCCAAGGCCCGAAGGACGCGGCAAGCCTAAGACGCATCGCATCGCCCCCCGCCCACCCCTCCGCAAAACCGCGCGGCTACCACCGCATGCCACGGCAAGCGCGGCAAATACACCGCCCGCCATCGCGGCTCACGCCGCTCCCACATGAAGCGGCAACGCGATCGCCCGTGCCGCGCCTGCTCCCAGCCGCAACTCACGCCATTCCCACCCCAAAGCCCAGCGTGCTCACCTCGCGGGCCTGAAAAACCCCTGACGCAGTGGCTCCGCGATCACCCTGCGCCCCGGGCTATCGTTCATAATTCCGCACATGACGACCCCCATCGCTGCAGATCCGCTGGTCATCGCCGGCAAGTCCTACCGTTCCCGCCTGCTGACCGGCACCGGCAAGTTCAAAGACCTGACCGAAACCCGTCTGGCCAGCGAGGCCGCCGCCGCTGAGATCGTCACCGTCGCGATCCGCCGCACCAACATCGGCCAGAACCCCGGCGAGCCCAGCTTGCTCGACGTGCTGCCGCCGGACCGCTACACCCTGCTGCCCAATACCGCCGGCTGCTACAACGTCGACGACGCGGTGCGCACCTGCCGCCTGGCGCGCGAGCTGCTCGACGGCCACACGCTGGTGAAACTGGAGGTGCTGGGCGACCAGCGCACCCTGTTCCCGGACGTGGTCCAGACCCTGGCCGCGGCCGAGATCCTGGTGCGCGACGGTTTCGACGTGATGGTCTACACCTCCGACGATCCGATCCTGGCCAAGCGCCTGGAAGAGATCGGCTGCGTCGCGGTGATGCCGCTGGCCGCGCCGATCGGCTCGGGTCTGGGCGTGCAGAACAAGTACAACCTGCTGGAAATCGTCGAGAACGCGAAGGTGCCGATCATCGTCGACGCCGGCGTCGGCACCGCCTCGGACGCGGCGATCGCGATGGAGCTGGGTTGCGACGGCGTACTGATGAACACCGCCATCGCCGGCGCCCGCGATCCGATCCTGATGGCCCATGCGATGAAGCTCGCGGTCGAGGCCGGACGCGCCGCGTTCAAGGCCGGACGCATCCCGCGCAAGCGCTACGCCAGCGCGTCCTCGCCGGTCGACGGTTTGATCGGCTGATGACCGACCCGTTTTCCAGCGACGGCGCCAAGACCCCGCCCAAGCCGTTCACGGTCGAGGAAGGCCGGCGCCAGGTGCGCAGCTTCGTGCTGCGCCAGGGCCGCTTCACCCCGGCCCAGCAGCGCGCCTTCGACGAACTGTGGCCGCGCTTCGGCATCGACTACCAAGGCGCGCCGCGCGACTACGACGCGATCTTCGGCCGCAGCGCCAAACGCGTCATGGAAATCGGTTTCGGCAACGGCGACGCCCTGCGTTTCGCGGCCCGGCACGACCGGGACCGCGACCTGATCGGCATCGAGGTCCACGCCCCCGGCGTCGGCCGCCTGTTGAACGCGCTGGCCGAAGACGCCAGCGACCACGTCCGCCTCTATCACCACGACGCGGTCGAGGTGCTCAACAACGAAGTCGCCGACGGCGCGCTGGACGAGATCCGGATCTACTTCCCGGACCCCTGGCACAAGAAGCGCCACAACAAGCGCCGTCTGGTCCAACCTGAGTTCGCGCAGCTGCTGGTGCGCAAGCTCGCCGGCGACGGTCGCTTGCACCTCGCCACCGATTGGCAGGACTATGCCGAACAGATGTGGGACGTTCTGGACGCGACCCAGGGCCTCGCCAACCGCGCCGGAGCGCGCGGCGCGGTGCCCCGCCCGGACTGGCGCCCGCAAACGCATTTCGAGACCCGCGGCCAGAAGCTGGGACACGGCGTCTGGGATCTGCTCTACGACCGCACCTGACGAGCCCTGACCGATCCGGCATGGACACCGCGCTGACGCTCACCACCGACATGAAGCTCGTACTCGGGCTGGTGGGCTTCACGATGGCGATGTTCCTGTTCGAGCGCATCCGCGCCGACGTGGTCGCGCTGGTGGTGCTGGTGTTGCTGGGCCTGTCCGGCCTGGTCGAACCCGACGAGCTGTTCAACGGTTTCTCCGGCAACGCGGTGATCAGCATCATCGCGACCATGATCCTGGGCGCCGGCCTGGACCGCACCGGCGCGCTCAACCGGCTCGCCGGCTGGCTGCTGCGGCGCGCGCACGGCGTCGAGCAGCGCCTGCTGCTGCTGACCACCGCGGTCGCCGGCCTCAATTCCTCGTTCATGCAGAACCCGTCGGTGATGGCGCTGTACATGCCGGTCGCCTCGCGCCTGTCCTCGCGCACCGGCCTGTCGCTGCCGCGCCTGCTGCTGCCTATCGCCGCGGCGATCGTGATGGGCGGCGCCCTGACCATGGTCGGCAACTCGCCGCTGATCCTGCTCAACGACTTGCTGCTCAACGCCAACAGCAACCTGCCCTCGGGCGCGGCCACGATCGAACCGCTGAAGATGTTCGCGCCGCTGCCGATCGGCCTGGCCCTGCTGGCCGCCTCGCTGGCGTATTTCCACTTCTTCGGCGACAAGCTGCTCAAGGACGACAGCGACAAGGGCGCGACCCCGGCGCGCACCCAGAGCTATTTCGCCAAGGCCTACGGCATCGAAGGCGACGTCTACGAGCTCACCGTCACCGCCGACAGCCCGCTGGTCGGCATGTCGCTGGGCGAGGCCGAAGCGCTGCGCGGCGCACCGCTGCTGCTGGCGCTGAAGAGCGACAACGAATCGCGGCTGTCGCCGCCGGCCGATACCCGCATCTGGGTCGGCAGCGTGCTCGGCGCGATGGGATCCAAGCAGCACGTCAGCGACTTCGCCCAGAACCATTTCCTGCGCCTGTCCTCGCGCCTGCGCACCTTCGGCGACCTGTTCAATCCCAGCCGCGCCGGCATCTCCGAAGCGGTGATCCCGGCCACTTCGGGCTACATCGGCAAGACCGCCGGCGACCTGCACCTGCGCAAGCAGGCCGGCCTGAGCCTGCTCGCGGTCAATCGCGACAAGCAGGTGCTGCGCGAGAACGTACGCAACGTGCCGCTGCGCGCCGGCGACATGCTGGTACTGCACAGCATCTGGACCGACCTGGCCGATGTCGCGGCGAGCAAGGACCTGGTCGTCGTTACCGACTACCCCAAGGGCGAGCAGCGTCCGCACAAGCTCAAGCTGGCGCTGACCATCTTCGCCGTGGCCATGCTGCTGGCGCTGTCGTCGCGGCTGCCGGTGTCGATCGCGCTGATGACCGGTGTGGCCGGCATGCTGATCGCCGGCGTCATCAACATCGACGAGGCCTACGCGGCGATCAATTGGAAGACCGTGTTCCTGATGGCCTGCCTGATCCCGCTGGGCTGGGCCATGGATTCCAGCGGCGCGGCGGCCTGGATCGCCGGCCACACCATCGAGCGATTGCCCACGGGCACGCCGGTGTGGCTGCTGGAGCTGCTGATCGGCCTGCTGACGACGATCTTTTCCCTGGTGATCAGCCATGTCGGCGCGACCATCGTGGTCGTACCGCTGGCGGTCAACCTGGCCCTGGCCGCGGGCGGCAACCCGACCGCGTTCGCCCTGATCGTGGCGCTGTCGGCGTCCAACAATTTCATGACCGCGTCGAACCCGGTGATCTCGATGATCACCGGCCCGGCCGGTTACACCGGTAAGGAATTGTGGAAGATCGGCGCGCCGCTGTCGCTGATCTACACCGTGATCGCGGTGCTGATGGTCAACCTGCTGTTCTGGGGCAAGTAAGCGTGCGGGAGCAAATCCCTGCCCTCAGGCCAACCAGACCGCCCCATCGCGCACCACCACCGCGATCGCGCGCAGCGCTTCGCCGCGGCAGGGGCCGGCCACGCATTCGCCGCCGGCCAGCTCGAAACTGGCGCCGTGCGCGGCGCACACCAGCAACCCGTCCTTGCTCCTGAGGAACTGGCCCGGCGCCCAGTCCAGCCGGCGGCCGGCGTGCGGGCAGATGTTGAGCCAGGCGCGCACGGCGTCGCCGTCGCGGTACAGCAGCAGCGATTCGGCGTCTCCGTCGATGGTCGCCTCGGCCTCGGCAAAGCCGCCGACGGCGATGCGCTCCAATGAAATCAAGGGCTGCGCCGCCGAAATGCCGGCTTCGGCATGGTTTAACGAAGTTCTCACACCCTCGTTCATCGCTGGTCCGATACTCGCCTGCCCGGCCTTGTTGCCGCATTGTGTCACGACGCAAGAAATGTTCGCCCACAGCTTCCGCTTCGACCACCACCAGTTCCAGCAGCGCATGCGCCACGCTTTCGAGCCGCGCAAGCCGCGCCACCGGCTGCTGCGCTTCGCCGTCGGCATCGTCGGCCTGGGACTGCTGGCGCTGCTGGTGATGTTCAGCGTCGTGATCGGCACGGCCATGATCGCCGCCGGCATCGTCTACAAACTGTGGAAGCGCCGCGGCCAGCCGATGGCGGCGCGCGACCCGCGCATCGTCGAAGGCGAGTTCCGCGTCGTCGATGCCGCGCGCGTCGAGCGCGCCGATACCACCCGTCCCCTGTAAGGCCAGCAATGACCGACGTGATCGCGGCCGCGCCGCAGCCCCGTATTCCGGTCCGCGGCGGCGGACAGTTCCCGGTCCGCCGCATTTACTGCGTCGGCCGCAATTTCGCCGAGCATGCGCGCGAAATGGGCGCCGCCGTACCGACCTCCGCCGCCGACCGCGGCAACCCGGTGTTCTTCCTCAAGCCCGCCGACGCGATCGTGCTCGACGAGGCCGTGCCCTACCCGCGCGGCACCCAGGACCTGCACCACGAAGTCGAACTGGTGGTGGCGCTGGGCCGCGACGCGCCCGCCGGCGAGCTCGACCCGGCCGACGCCACGGCGCTGATCTTCGGCTACGCGGTCGGCCTGGACCTGACCCGCCGCGATCTGCAGACCGCGGCCAAGGCCAAGGGCCTGCCCTGGGACACCGGCAAGGCCTTCGACCATTCCGCGCCGATCAGCCCGATCGTGCCCGCGGCCGAGGTCGGCGAACTCGGCGCACGCGCGCTCACCCTCGAGGTCAACGGCCAGATCCGCCAGCGCGGCTCGCTGGACGACCTGGTGTGGAACGTGCCCGAGATCCTGCACGAGTTGTCGCGGCTGTATGCGTTGCGCGCCGGCGACCTGGTGTTCATGGGCACGCCGGCCGGGGTCGCCGCGCTGCAACCGGGCGACCGCTACCACGCCGTGCTCGAAGGCGTGGCCGAGTTGCGCGGCCGTATCGCACCCGCAACGGTATAGTCGGGCGCCAGGCACCCCCGTGCCGCACTTCCAGGGAGATCCGCTATGGGCATGATCAGCGAGTTCAAGGAATTCATTTCGCGCGGCAACGTCGTCGACCTCGCGGTCGGCGTGGTGATCGGCGCCGCGTTCGGCAAGATCGTCACCGCACTGGTCGACGGCATCGTGATGCCGCTGATCGGCTACGCCAGCGGCGGCGTCAGCGTCAGCGACTGGAAATTCGTGCTCAAGCCCTCGCAGCTGGACGCGGCCGGCAAGGAAGTCGCGGCCGAAGTCGCGGTCAAGTACGGCCTGTTCCTGCAGACGGCGATCGATTTCCTGCTGATCGCGCTGGTGATCTTCCTGGTCCTCAAGGCGTACAACAAGCTGCGCAAGCCCGCCGAAGCCCCGGCCACGCCCGAGGACATCGCGCTGCTGCGCGAGATTCGCGATTCGCTGAAGAAGTAAGCGCTCCTCCGCGAAGAGCCCATGACGGCCGCCCAGTGCGGCCGTTGCGCTTTTCGGAGTCCTGCGTCCCGCTTGGGGTAGTGGCGGCGCCAGCCGCGACCGCGCGGCTCCGGCGCCTGCGAAATCGCGGCTCACGCCGCTCCCACAGCGGAATCGCCGGGCCAATGTGGGAGCGGCGTGAGCCGCGATTGCGAATCCATGGCCATTGCGCGGTCGCGGCTTACGCCGCTCCTACCCCAAAGCGCTCAGGCCCGAAGCCACGAGGACCGAAGCTACGAGGCCCGAAGCCCGAAGCCACGAAAGCTCGGAGCCCCGATGCCCCGAAGCGAAAAGGCGCGGCGCGCGCCGAAACGAAAACGCTGCTTCGGCAAACTTTCGCGCCAGCCTCAAGCGCCGCGATAGGCAGCGACAAATAAGGCTCAAGTCCGGCGTGACTTGAGGCATGCAGGCGAAGCGCGCCGGCTTGCTAAGCTCGACGCTTCGTCTTTGCAGCCGGGGAGTTGGGAATGCGTGCACCGTTGTGGGCGGCGATCGTCGCCGTCTTGTCCGTCTCGTCGCTGATCGGTCCGGCCTATGCCGCCGAGCGCGAAACCCGCATTCCGGAAGCTGCGATCGCCAATGCCGCGCAATTGCGCGAGCGCGCGCTGGCCAGCGACCTGGGCTACCGCATCACCGAATCGCTGACCACCGAAGTCGGGCCGCGCCTGGCCGGCAGCGAAGCCGATGCGCGCGCGGTCGCCTGGGCCGAAGCCAAGTTCCGCGAACTGGGCTTCGACAAGGTCTGGCTGGAGCCGGTCAGCTTCCCGAAGTGGGAACGCCGCAGCGAGCGCGCCGAAGTGCTGGGCGCGCACCGCCAGCCGCTGACCCTGACCGCGCTGGGCGGCAGCCCGGGCGGCACGGTCGAGGCCGAAGTCGTGCGCTTCGCCGATCTGGCCGCGCTCGAAGCCGCGCCGGCCGGCTCGCTGGCCGGCAAGATCGCCTTCGTCGACTACCGCATGCAGCGCGCCCGCGACGGCGCCGGCTACGGCCCCGGTTCGCGCGTGCGCAGCCGCGCGCCGTCGGCGGCGATCCGCGCCGGCGCCAGCGCCATGCTGATGCGCTCGGCCGGCACCGACTCGCACCGCGCGCCGCACACCGGCATCACCCGTTTCGACGAAGGCCTGACCCCGATCCCGTCGGCCGCGCTGGCCGCGCCCGACGCCGACCAGCTCGCGCGCCTGGTCGCCAAGGGCCCGGTCGAGGTCCGCGTCGCCCTGGACTGCGGCTGGAACGGCCAGGTGAGCTCGCACAACGTGATCGGCGAAATCCGCGGCAGCAAGAAGCCCGACGAGGTCGTGGTGATCGGCGGTCATCTGGATTCCTGGGACCTGGGCACCGGCGCGATCGACGACGGCGCCGGCGTCGGCCTGACCATGGCCGCCGGCAAGCTGATCGGCGAGATGAAACAACGCCCCGCGCGCAGCATCCGCGTGATCGCCTACGCCAACGAAGAGCAGGGCCTGTACGGCGGCAAGGCCTACGCGGCGGCGCACGCCAATGCGGTCGCCAAGCATCAGATCGGCGCCGAGAGCGACTTCGGCGCCGGCCGCATCTACGCCTACTCCAGCTCGGCGCCCGCGCACGCGCAGGCCGCCGACAAGCAGATCGCCGAAGCGCTGGCGCCGCTGGGCATCGAGCACACGCCGGGCAGCGGCGGCCCGGGGCCGGACATCGGCCCGATCGCCGAGCGCGGCATGGCCTGGGCGCGCCTGGCCCAGGACGGCAGCGACTACTTCGACCTGCACCACACGCCCGACGACACCTTCGACAAGATCGATCCCCAGGCGCTGGCGCAGAACGTCGCGGCCTATGCGGTGTTCGCCTACCTGGCCGCGTCCGCCGACGGCGATTTCGGCAGCCAGCCCAAGGCCGCCCCAGTTCCTGAAGAGTAAGTTCCGAAGAGTAAGTTCCAAGGCGCAAGCTCCAACCACGGAGCGCCGGCTGCAGCCGGCGCTCCCTTGCCGAAGTCGCCGTGCGCGTCATCGCGCCCTCGCCCGCTGATCGCCCGCTGATCGCCCGCTGATCGCCCGCGGCGTGCCCTAGCCGAGCCCGCCGTCGCCCCGGCAACGACCGTTCGTCGCTCGCGCCGAATCCATTCGTCGCATCGGTTCACGGCCGTCCCCTGGCGTCGTTGCGCGGCCTTAGACTGATCGCGCAAGGAACGCCCACTCACCGACCAGGAACGCCGCCATGTCCTTCCCGACCGCCGTCAACGACCAGATCACCGACTCCATCACCCAGTCCAACGTCAAAGTCATCGGCGAAGCGCCGGCGTTCGCGATGGGCTCGATCTACCAAAGCATGGCCCGCTCCACCGGCATCCTGTTCGAGAACGCGGTAATGCAGCAACAGCAGATGAACATCCTGCTGCAATCCGCGGCCGCTCAGGGCGCGATCCAGATCTACAGCACGGACACGCAGGCGCCGGACGGCCCGCAACAGCTGCAGGCCAAGGCCGAACAAAGCGCGGCCGAACTCAAGAACGCGGTCATGGGCGGCGTCAATCCGCAGATCGTCGACGCGGTGAAAATGAACCTGCACAGCGTGCTCGACAGCGCCGGCGACTTTTCCTACGCGGTGCGCTGCGCGGCCCAGGCCATGCAGGCCGCGCTGGACGACATGAGCAAGAACTCCCACCACGATGCGCTGGACACGGTGAAACTCGCCGCGACCGCGAGCTGCCTGCGCGCGATGATCGCCGACCCGGACAAGGCCGACGCCTATGCGGTGGTGATGGATGCGATCCGGCGCTTGAGCTGAGCCGCGGCGCCGGCTCGGCGTCTACCTGCGGGGCTGTTCGTCTGAGCTGGGACAACAGCCGCAGCAAATCCCCCAGCGCCCGTTGCGCATACGTTTGCCCCCTTTTTTAAGGGGGCCAGCGAGCTATCGGCAGTATTGAACTTGCCCACAAGTCCCCTTTGTCGAGAGGACTGGGGGGACTTGGTCTTGCTGTGTTGCGGCGACGCGCCGCCGCCTACGAACGCCCTCAACCCCGCTTTCGCGCAGCCCAGGCCGCCAGGAACACCGCCGTAGCCGAGGCGACGTTGAGGCTTTCGACCGCGCCGCTGCCGGGGATCGACAGGCGCAGGTCGCAGGCCGCAGCCAGTTCGCGATCCATGCCCTCGCCTTCTGCGCCGATCACATAGACCAAGCGCTCCGGCAGCGCGGTCGCGAACAGGTCGCCGCCGCCGTGGACCACGGTCGCGGCCAGCGCGAAGCCGGCGCCGTGCAGTTGCGCGATCGCGTTGTCCTCGCGCCCCAGGCGCACCATCGGCACCGCCTCCGCGCCGCCCTCGGCGACGCGCGCGGCGGCGCCGGACAGGGCCAGGGGCGAATGCTTGGGCAGCAGCACCGCCGACACGCCGAAATGCGCGGCGGCGCGCAGGATCGCGCCCAGGTTGTGCGGGTTGCCGACGCCGTCCAGCCACAGCGCGGCCTGCGGACCGGCCGGCAGATCGCGCAGCCAGGTCGACAGCGAGCCGACCTCCTCGCGCAGCACGTCGGCGACCACGCCTTCGTGATGGCTGCTGGCGGCGAGTTTGTCGAGATCGCCCTCCTCGACCACGCGATAACCGACGCGATGGGCGACGCACCAGGCCAGCAAGGGCTGCAGGGCCGGAATGCGCGCTTCGGTCAGATACAGCTTGCGGATCGCCTGCGGACGGCGCGCGAACGCCGCGCGCACCGCGTTGAGTCCGTACAGGCGCAGCTCCAGATCGCGCGCGCGACGCGGCGCGGCCTCGGCCTGCAGCTGCGCTTCGTCCAGGCGCTCGCCGACCTGGTAACCCTGAGCGTCGTCGCGCGGCGGACGCGAAGGCCGCGCATGCTCGCTGCGCGGGTGTTCGCTGCGCGGATGCACGGCACCGCTGCGCTCGGCGCCGCGCGGCGCCTGCGGTGCGCGCTCGCGCCAGGGCGTGTCGCGGCCGCGCGCGGGCTCGCCGCCGCGGTTGCGATCTTCGTTGCGCGGGTTGCGGTCGTCGCCGCGACCGGCCCAGGGACCGGCGTTGCCCGGTTCGCGCGGGCCACGTTCTGGTGTCGCACGCTCGGGTCTCGCACGCTCGCCAGGGCGATCGTCGGTGCGTTCGCGGCCGGGCCTGCGTTCGTCGCCTGCGCCTTCGCGCCGCCAGGGATCGCCGCCGCCGGGCGGGCGCGGACCACGGGGAGGATCACGGCGCATCTTGCAGACTCCTTCTCACCTTGGCGAACACACGCAGATCGTGCAGTTCGCCGTACTTGACCACGGCGCAGCGTTGCGCGCCCTCTTCGATAAAACCGTTCTTCAGCAACACCCGCGCCGAGGCCGGATTGCTGTCCAGCACCGTCGCGAACAGGCGGTGCAGGCCGAGCTCGCCCATCACCCAGGGCGCGAACGCGCCGACTACCCGCGTCATCAAGCCGCCGTTCCAGTGCGCGCGGCCCAGCCAATAGCCCAGCTCGGCGCCGTAGCCGCGTTCGCCCTGCCCCGGCCGCACGCCGATGCCGCCGCAGGCACGGCCGCCGACCTCGATGGCGTAGACCGGATCGTCGAAGCTCACCACTTCGCCGGCCAGGAAACGTTCGCCGTCGTCGCGCGTGTACGGGTGCGGGAAGCGGTCGCTGACGCCGCGCGCGACCTGGGCGTCGTCGGCGTGCGCGAGCAGGCTGTCGAGGTCGTCGCCGCGCCACCGGCGCAGGATGTAGCCCGCGCCCGTCGGAGGCGGGCCATGGCGGCTGGAGGCGCGGTTCATGCCGCTAGCCTAATACGCCCGCGCTCCGGCGCAAATCGAAATACGCGACGGCGGCGGCGGGAGCGGCGCAAACCGCTCCCGCGCAGCGGATCAGGCGTGACCGCCGGCCTGCGGGGTCTCGCGCTCCAGCTTCTCCAACTCGTGCGCGACCGCTTCCGGCGACTGGGTGTACTTGGCCAGCAGCACGTAGAACGCGGGCACGATGAACAGCGACAGCAGGGTCGAGAACGACACGCCGAAGATCACCACCACGCCGATGGTCGCGCGGCTGGCCGAGCCCGGACCGCCGGCTAGCACCAGCGGCAGCGCACCGACCACGGTCGCGATCGAGGTCATCAGGATCGGACGCAGGCGCACCGCCGCGGACTCGACGATCGCCTCGTGGATCTTGCGGCCCTCGTCGCGCAACTGGTTGGCGAACTCGACGATCAGGATGCCGTTCTTCGCCGCCAGGCCGACCAGCATGACGATGCCGATCTGGCTGAACAGGTTGAGCGTGCCGCCGGTGACGGCCAGGCCGATCAATGCGCCGAGCACGCCCAAGGGCACGGTCAGCATGATCACGAACGGGTGGATGAAGCTCTCGAACTGCGCGGCCAGCACCAGATACACCACCAGCAGGGCCAGGGCGAAAGTCAGCAGCACCGCGCCGCCGGCAGCCTGGTACTCGCGCGATTCGCCCTTCCAGTCGATCTGGGCCTGGTCCGGCAACTCCTCGCGCACGGCCTGGTTGAGCCAGGTGATGGCCTCGCCCATGCGATAGCCCGGCGTCAGGCCCGCGCTGATCGTGATCGAACGCAGGCGGTTGAAGCGGTTGAGGCTGCCGGGTTCGGCCAGTTCCTGCAGCGTGACCAGGTTCGACAGCGGCACCAGCGCGCCGTCGCGCGCGCGCACCTGGATCGCGGCCAGATCGGCCGGCGAAGCGCGCAGGGCCTTGTCGGACTGCACGATCACGTCGTACTCCTCGCCGTTCTGGACGAAGGTGGTGACGCGGCGCGAACCCATCATGGTTTCCAGCGCGTGGCCGATATCGGTCACGCTGACGCCGAGGTCGGCGGCGCGCTGGCGGTCGATCTCGACCCGCATCTGCGGCCGGGTTTCCTTGTAGTCCGAATCGGCGGAGAAGAAACCGGGGTTCTTCTCGATGCGCGCGAGCAGCTTGTCGCGCCACTGCGCCAGCTCGGCGTACTCGGGACCGCCGAGCACGATCTGGATCGGCTGGCCGCGCGTGCGCACCAGGCCGCCGCCGACTTGCGGCAGCGCGCGCACGCCGGTGAGCTGGCCGAGCTCGGCGCGCAGGCTGTCGGCGACGTCGGCGGTGCTGACGTCGCGCTTGTCCCAGTCCTGCAGGAACACCGCGATGCGGCCGGTGTGCATTTCCTCGCTGGCGCCGAAGCCGCCGGGCACGCGCGGGTTGTAGCGCTGGATGGTCTTGTCCGGGCCGACGTGCGCGGCGACGATCTTCTCGACCTGCTGCACCTGCTTGACCGTGTAATCGAAGCCGGCGCCCTCAGGGCCGAGGATCGAGATCTGGAACGCGCCGCGGTCTTCCGGCGGCGCCAGTTCCGAGGGCACGTAACGGAACAGGCCGTAGCTCAAGCCGATCGCGACCAGCATCAGCACGCCGAACAGCCAGGGGCGCTCGACGCTGCGGTCGAGCCAGCGCCGGTAGCGATCGCTGACGCCGTCCAGGCGCGCGTTGACCCAACGGTTGATCGGGTTGGATTTCTCGTCCTTGTGCGGGCGCACCAGCTTGGACGACATCATCGGCGTCAGGGTCAGGGCGACGAAGGCCGAGATCGCGACCGCGCCGGCCAGCGCCACCGACAACTCGCGGAACAGGCGCCCGGTGTTGCCTTCCATGAAGCCCACCGGCAGGAACACCGCCACCAGCACCGCGGTCGTCGCGATCACCGCGAACGCGACCTGCTTGGTGCCGCGCGCGGCCGCGACCAGTTTGGGTTCGCCCAGGTCGGCGCGGCGCTGGATGTTCTCCAGCACCACGATCGCGTCGTCGACCACCAGGCCGATGCACAGCACCAGCGCGAGCAGGGTCAACAGGTTGATCGAGAAGCCGAACAGGTACAGCGGAATGAACGCGGCGATCAGGCACACCGGCACCGTCACCGCCGGAATCAGCGCGGCGCGGAAACTGCCCAGAAACAGCCAGATCACGATCAGCACCAGCACGATCGCTTCGGCCAGGGTGTGATAGACGCGCTCCACCGCCGATTCGATGAACACCGTGGTGTCGAAGGCGACGAAGATGTCGGTGCCCTGCGGCAGCGACGGACGGATGGTGTCGGCGGCCTTGCGCACCGCCAGCGCCACGTCGAGGCTGTTCGCGGTCGAGGTCTTGACGATGCCCAGGCCGATGTTGGGCTCGCCGTTGCTGCGGTAGTAGGCGCGGCGCTCGGCCGAGTCGAGCTGGATCTTGGCGACGTCGCCCAGGCGCACCACGTAGCCGTCGGCGCCTTTGCGCAGCGGAATCTGGGCGAAGTCCTCGGGCTTCTGGTAGCTGCGCGCCACGCGCAGGGTGAAGTCGCGCGATTCGGATTCGATCCGGCCGGCCGGCAGCTCGACGTTCTCGGCGCGCAGCGCGGCCTCGACCTCGTTGACGGTGATGTCGCGCGCGGCCAGGGCGTCGCGGTCCAGCCAGATCCGCATCGCGTAGCGCTGCTGGCCGCCGATGCGGACCTGGGCCACGCCGTCCACCGACGACAGGCGATCGACGACGTAGCGCTCCGCGTAGTCGGACAGCTGCAGCGTGTCCATCTGCTTGGAGCTCATGTTGAGCCAGATGATCGGGTCGGCGTCGCTCTC
Source organism: Lysobacter sp. Root76 (assembly GCF_001428685.1). Taxonomy (GTDB): domain Bacteria; phylum Pseudomonadota; class Gammaproteobacteria; order Xanthomonadales; family Xanthomonadaceae; genus Lysobacter. Next base: position 1,052,339 of record NZ_LMIK01000001.1, read on the forward strand.
GACCTTCTCGATCTGCGGCGGATCGGCTTCTTCGGGCAGGCGATTGGTGACGCGGCTGACCGCGTCGCGCACATCGTTGGCCGCGGCCTCGATCTCGCGCTGCAGGGTGAACTCGATGCTGATCGAGGCGCGTCCGTTGACGCTGCGCGACTCGATGGTCTCGATGCCCTCGATGCCGGCCAGGGCATCCTCGAGCACCTGGGTGATGCGGGTTTCGACCACCGCCGCCGAGGCGCCGGGATAGGTCACGTCGACCGAGACGATGGGCGGATCGATCGCCGGCAGTTCGCGCAGGGTCAGGCGCGAGAACGCCATCACGCCCAGGGTGATCAGCAGCAGGCTCATCACGGTGGCGAACACCGGACGGCGGATCGAGAGATCGGACAGATTCATCGTCGCTCAGCCCTGCACTGCGGCGTTAGCGGACAGCCGATGCGCGCGCTCAGCCATTGGCGCCGCCCTTCGCGGCCGCGGCCGGCTTGGCGCCGCCCTCGGCCACCTTGCTGCCGGCGCGCAGCTTGCCGGTGCCGTCGATCACGACACGGTCGCCGGCCTTCAGGCCTTCGACGATCTCGGCCAGGCCTTCGCGGCGGGTGCCGATCTTGACGTCGGCGCGCTCGACCGTGCTGTCGGGCTTGACCCGATACACGAACGAGTCGTTGCCGACCTGGACCACGGCGATCTCCGGGATCAGCAAGGCCTGGCGCTGCGGACGTTCCAGGGTGATCTGCACCAGCATGCCCGGCCGCAGCGCGCGGTCGCCGTTGGCGAAGTCGCCGCGCACGGTGATCGCGCGCGTGGCCGGATCGACGCGCGCGTCGACGGTGCTGACCTGGCCTTCGAAGGCGCGGCCCGGATACGCGGCGCTGGTGCCGCTCACGCGCTGGCCGACGGCGATGTTGGCCAGCAGGGTTTCCGGCACCGGGAAATCGACGTAGACGCGCGCGGTGTCGTCCAGGGTCGCGATCGGCGTGCCCGGCGTCACCAGCGAACCCGGGCTGACCTGACGGATGCCGAGCACGCCGCTGAACGGTGCGCGGATCACCCGGTTGTCGAGATCGGCGGCCATCTGCGCCACGCGCGCGCGCGCCGCGTCGCGGGTGGCGCGCTGCGTGTCCAGCGCCGAGCGCGCGATCAACTGCTGCGCAGCCAGTTCGGTCTGACGCTGGTACAGGCTCTCGGCCTCCTTGGCGGTGGCCTGCGCCTGTTCCAGCGAAGCCTGCTGCACTTGCCCGGTCAGGGTGATCAGCGGCGCGCCCGCGGCGACCACGTCGCCGCTGTCGAAATGCACGCGCTGCACGGTCTCGCTGACCTTGGCGGTGACGGTCACCGATTCGCGCGCCTTGACGTTGCCCAGCGCCTGCACGGTGTCGTTCCACGGCCGCAGCGCGGCCGCCTGGATCGTGACCGGCACCGGCCGGTCGCCGCCGCCGCCCTGCTGGCGTTCCTCGCCCTTGCTGCAGGCCGCTACGGCCAGAACGACGACGAGCGCGCAGCTGGCGCGGAAGCAAGCTGCACGGAATCCGGGGGCAAGGCGCATGCGGTTCTCTGAACGGGAAACACGGAAGGGAGGCTGGACGCGCGGCCGCGACAGGCGCGCAAAGGCCCAGCCGGGCGATTCTAGCGGCCCTGCGTTAACGTTCGCGTGGGCCATTGGTTGACGCCGCGGGCCTGCGTGGCCGGCCCGCGCCGCCCAGCGCGTGTAAGGTTTGCCGAATGTGGCGGGTCGCGAGCCGGACCCGCATCGGGTCGGAGATCGTCCGCGGCGGTCGCCCGCCCCGTTCGCCTCCCCCATCCTCCTCCCGTCCCCCACTCAGGAGCCGCCGAACATGATTTACGACAGCATTCTCGACACGATAGGCCGCACGCCGATCGTGCGGCTGCATCGCATCGCCCCCGCCCACGTCACCCTGTACGCCAAGGTCGAATCCTTCAATCCCGGCGGCTCGGTCAAGGACCGCCTCGCCATCGCGATCATTCTCGACGCCGAGGCGCGCGGCCTGCTCAAGCCCGGCGACACCGTGATCGAAGCGACCTCCGGCAACACCGGCGTGGCCCTGGCGATGGTCTGCGCCTCGCGCGGTTACCACTTCGTGGCGACGATGTCGGAAACCTTCTCGGTCGAGCGCCGCAAATTGATGCGCGCCTACGGCGCCAAGGTGATCCTGACGCCGGCCGCCGAGCGCGGCAGCGGCATGGTCCGGCGCGCCGAGGAACTGGCCAAACAGCACGGCTGGTTCCTGGCCCGCCAGTTCCAGAATCCGGCCAACCCGGCCTACCACCGCCAGACCACCGCCGCGGAAATCCTGCAGGACTTCGCCGGCCGCAGGCTCGACCATTTCGTCACCGGTTGGGGCACCGGCGGCACCCTGACCGGGGTCGGCGAGATGCTCAAGCTGGCGCGGCCGGAGGTGCGCGTGACCGTGTCCGAACCGGCCGGCGCGGCCCTGCTCAGCGGCAAGGAGTGGCAACCGCACAAGATCCAGGGCTGGACCCCCGACTTCGTGCCGGAAGTGCTCAACCCTCAGGCCGCCGACGCGATCCTGCCGGTCGAGGACATGCTCGCGCGCGACACCGCGCGCCGGCTCGCCGCCGAGGAAGGCGTGTTCGTCGGCATTTCCGCAGGCGCGACCGCGGCCGCGGCGCTGGAAGTCGCCAAGACCGCGGCCCCGGGCGCGGTGATCCTGGCGATGCTGCCCGACACCGGCGAGCGCTATCTCAGCACGCTGCTGTTCGAAGGCGTCAACGAAGGTTCCGACGACGAGTGGCTGGCCGGCCTGTCCTGAGCGCGTGAGCCCGTCGGCCCGCAACCTGCTGCCGTCCAACGCCGCGCCCCTGGTCGCAGCGTTGGCGCTGCACTGGAGCGTGGGCAGGCTGCTGTGGACGTACTGGATCCAGAGCGTGATCGTCGGCTACTACGCGCGGCGACGCATGCCGTCGCTGCGCGAGTGCGGCGGGCGACGAGGAAACGTGAGCGCGGGTCGCACTGCACGGATCTGCGCTTCGCGACCCCGCACTTCGCAAACTCGCGCTTCATAGGGTGCGGTGAGCGCAACGAGCCGCATCGATAACGGTGTGCCTCGCGGCCAGATGCGGTTCGCTGCGCTCAGTGCATCCTAGGGCGAGGGTTGCGGCCGCCGTTGCGCAGCGACGCAGACGTTACAACCAGCCCGCGTCCCAAACGTAGACGATCAGGGCGAGGGCCACCGCCAGCAGCGCGAACACCACCACTCGGCGGTCGCTGTCGTCGTGCTGCACGGTCGGCGGGCGTACGGTCGCAGCTGTGATCGGGCGGGTCGTAGCGGCATTGCCCGAACGCATCGTCGCCGCGGCCTTCGCATGCCCATGGATGTGCGCTTCGACCCGCTCCTTGGCGGTGCGCAGGTCCATGCCGGACTGGTGCAGAACCTTGATCGCCTCGATGGTCTTGCCCTGCGACAGCGCCAGCAACGCGGCCGCGGGCAGGCCGCCGTGCGCCGATGGCGCCGACCCCGGGCTCGACGCGGGCTTGATCACGCTCGCGCTGGGCAGCGGCCGGCTGTCGCGCCAGGCCTCCACCGCTTCCTTGGCCAGACGCAGCTCGATCTTGCCGTTGCTGTCGCGCACCAGTTTGATCGCCGCGATCAGATCGCCGCGCGCGACCGCCGCAGCGGCCTCGGGGGAAATCGCGACCTTCTTCGACTCGGCCATGCTCGCTGCCTCCTGCATCGACTGCGGTCAGTCTACCCGGCTTTGGCGCGCCGCCGATCTAGCTAAATGGCGTTAGCCGGAGGCCGAAACGCTGCCCTCTCCCCACCCCTCTTCCGCTCGGCGGGAGCGGGGTCGGCTAAGGGCCGGCGCGAACCCCGGAAACGAAAACGCCGGCGCAAGGCCGGCGTTTCCGCTGAGTCGAGTCGTGCTGCGCGATTTACGCGGCCGACTGCCACTGGCCGAGCGCGGCAAGGCCGTTGTCGCGGGCGCGCGCGAACACGGTCTGCTGCGCCGACGCGACGTTGTTGACCAGGTCCTGCGACCACAACTTGAGCGCGGCCGACTGCATGGCGCGGCCGTAGGAGAACGACAGCGGCCACGGATTCGGGCCCATGCGGTTCATCGCATCCAGGTGCGCGGTCGCGTCCTCGTCGGACTGGCCGCCCGAGAGGAACACGATGCCCGGCAGGATCGCCGGCACGGTCGACTTCAGGCACTGCAGGGTCGCCGCGGCGACTTCCTCGACGCTGGCCTGCTCGTCGCTGGTGGTGCCCGGCAGCACCATCGAGGCCTTCAGGATCGTGCCCTCGAGCATCACGCTCTGCTCGTACAGCGCGCCGAACAGCGAACGCAGCACGACCTCGGTGACTTCGAAGCAGGCGTCGATGTCGTGGCTGCCGTCCATGATCACTTCCGGCTCGACCATCGGCACCAGGCCCTGCTCCTGGCAGAGCGCGGCGTAGCGCGCCAGGGCGTGGCTGTTGGCTTCGATGCAGGTGCCCGACGGGATGTCGTCGCCGATGTTGATGACCGCGCGCCACTTGGCGAAGCGGGCGCCGAGCTTGTAGTACTCCTCCAGGCGCGCGCGCAGGCCGTCCAGGCCTTCGGTGACCACTTCGCCCGGGAAGCCGGCGAGCGGCTGCGGGCCCTTGTCGACCTTGATGCCCGGAATGATGCCGTTGTCGGCCATCAGCTTGGTGAACGGCACGCCGGACTTGGTCGACTGGCGGATGGTTTCGTCGTACAGGATCGCGCCGGAGATGTAGTCGCCCAGCTTGGGCGTGCTCAGCAGCAGCTCGCGGTAGGCGCGGCGGTTCTCTTCGCTGTTCTCGATGCCCACGCCGGCGAAGCGCTTGGCGATGGTGTTGTTGGACTCATCGATGGCGATGATGCCCTTGCCCGCGGCGACCATGGCCTGGGCGGTTTCGGCAAGCTGTTCGATGCTCATGGAGATCCTGCGGCAGCGGTGGGAAGCCCGCGATTATAGCCGCTGACGGTGAACCTTGCCTTGAGCCTTACCCTGTTCAATCAGTGACTTGCGACGCGTTGCGCGGTAATCGGTTACAGGGAGGCACCTTGTCGATCGATACCGATGCCATGGCCCGAAGAAGGCACTGGAGCGAAATCGTGCCGGAGACGGCGGGCGGCCATGCCGCCCGCCGTCTCGCCTTCAGAACGGGATGCTCTCCGGCCAGTAGCAACCGGTCTGGCGGCAGAACACGTCAGCCGATGCTGACCACGGCTCGCCTTCAACCTTGAGCAGTCCGTAGAACGGCTCCGGGCTGGGGAAGTCGGGATCAAAGCCATGTGCGTCGGCCATGCGGAACCAGATCAGATAGGTCAGCCAAGGTAGCGCAGCCTCGAACTGGCCCGGCTCCGTTTCCACGAGCTTGTGGGTGTGATACAGCGTGTTCTTCATCCACAGCGCCAGCTCTGCCGGATCGGCCTTGGTGCAGGACGGATACTGGCCGGTGACTTCATCCGGCGTACCGGTGCAACGCGTACTCGAGTTGCCAGCCTCGGACAGGATCACCGGCAAAGTGTCGTCGTTATAGCCTTCCAGCACATCGTGAATGGCTTCGTTCTTGGCGACCCAGGTGCTGTCGTCGGCATCGCGAAAGATGTACGGATGCCACGACGCCACATCGAAGTACTGGCGCGCATCCGGCGGACCGCGCCGCCCGCTGGCGATACCTTCGTAGAGGGCTTTGATGAACGTCTTGATCGGCTCAAGGTCGTTATGCCCCAGCGGCGACGGCGGCGGCATCACCGCCTTGGCGGCCGGGTTACCTGCCTTGATTCCACGCCGGGCCGCAAACATGAGGTCCAGGGTGATGTTGACCCGATCCATCTCGGTGAATTCCTCGCGTCTGTCCGAACAAGCGTCAGCCTGGCCTACCAAAGGAGGCGCAAGGACTGTGGGGCCGTTGGTCTCATTGGCGATCTGCCACAGCTCGATCTCCGGGAATTCGCGTGCGATCGTGGTCCAGCTGCGCTCATAGCGGGCAAGGAAGGCCCGATAGGCCGCACTGGGCTGCAGAGGCGTATCGACGCACGGTAAAACCCACGAATTATTTCGCGATGCATGGCCGGTCAGCCATTGCGGGAAGCTATTGTCGACGCCCACCAAGGTGATGTTGGCGTCCCTCAGTCCGTCCACTGCCCGCCGATGCAGACCGAGATAGGGACCGAACGTGTTCTCGTCGACCAGCAGATGGGTATTCAGCATCCACATGCGAAAGACACGGGGCCGGAACCCCTTGGCGACCAGCACTTGCCGGTCGACATCCTCGATCTGCTTCGCCGTGTCGTACGGATACCGACTAATCGCATTCGGCACAATCGGCTCGCCCAGGCCCAGGCTGCCCTTGCCGGCCGCCTGAAGATTCGCATTGCGCGGATTGCCGCAGTAGAAGAATTGATAATCGACATTGGGACTCCCCAATGCCGCGTAGCGAGAGTAACCGGAGGGGCAAATGCGAGCGACGCCGGTCGCGGGGTTCGGGTATTCGACCGCACCGAGGCCGGTCATGCCGCCGAAATCCATGCGCAGACCGCCTTCGACATGCGGCCGGTAGCAATAGAACAAGTTGTTATCGACGCTCGGCGTACCCAAGACCTGCCGGGCCTGGTAGCCGTTCGGGCACTCATGGGTATGCGTGAAAGGATTAACGAAGTAATAGTAGCCGCGCCAGGGCAACGCGCCCTCTTCCGAGCCATTGGCCAGACCGACCATACCGCCGAAGTCGTACAGCGGCGCGCGACCGGCGACATGCGGTCGCGTACACAGGAACATCGACCAATCCACGTTGCCGGTGCCGAATACTTGCCTGGCGTCGTAACCCGCGGGACAGCTGGCCGCTCCGGTCGCGGGATTGTTGTAGTACTTGACCACCCCGCCCTCCGGGTACAGGCCGAACATGCCGCCGAAATCGTAGGCGTCCTCGTCCGCCGCCCAGGCCGACGCCGAAGCCAGCATCGACGTGGCCAGCGCCGCCCGCCATATCCATTTGAATCGCTTGTTCATTCCAACCCCTGCCTTGATGGTCCAGTCGCCGCGGTCGCATTCGCCCGCCGCGAGCGCCGTTGTAACCCGAGATCATCGCAACAAGCGAGATGTGCCATCCCGACGGGTGGGGATTGGCCGACCGGGATATATACCGCCGTGGCGACCGAGCGCGACCAATAGCTGATCGGTCTGGCCAGCGACGAAACCCTCGGCGCCGGCACCTGTCATCGCGGGAAAGTGAGTGCGGTCGAGCGCCGTGCGGTCGAGCGCGAGCTGCGCGCCCCGTTGGGCCGGCAGCGCCTGGACCGCGCCGCCGTCGACAAGGCACTGCGCCCTTACGACGCCGAAGAGCGCAGCGGCCTGCGCGTGCAAGCGCTCGCCCTCGCCGGCGGCAAGCGCCTGCTGGTCGCCACCGCCATGGCCGCGGTGCCGCCGCGCAGCCCGGACCAGGCCGATGCGACGCTGGATTCGGTGCTGTTGCTGGAGGCCTCGGGCCCCTCAAATGCTCGATACGGCATCATCGGAGTGGCATCTACTGGCTATGCCACTAATAACTCGCTTGATACACGATGCCGATATGTGGCGCGATGCCGCTGAAAGCACTTTAGTCATGAAACTTTGACGACGACGGTCACGGACGCGAACCCTGTATCGTCAACGACCGATAGAAGAAAGGCCCAGCGTGAGCTGGGCCTTGTGCTGATCGGCCGAGGATAAGGCCGCGACGAACAGGCTTACAGCTCGCCCAGGCCCTCGGCGGAGCCGCCGGCGCCGACCTGGAGCAGGCGCAGGGTGTTGGTGGCGCCGTGCTGTTCCATGGTGTCGCCGCTGGTGAAGATCACCCGTTCCTCGATCGCCAGCTTGCCGGTGTCGAACAGCTGCTTGACCGCGCTGCGGGCGGCGTCGCGCGAGGCCAGGCCGCGGCTGTCGAAGTCGATCGGGTAGACGTCGCGCATCAGGGCCATGCGCCGGCGCGCGCCGGGATGGCGCGAGAAGGCGTAGATCGGCGAGTTGGAGCGGAACCGCGACAGGAAGCGCGCGGTGCCGCCGGACTCGGTCAGGGCCACGATCGCGCGCACGCCGATGTGCTCGGACAGGAACATCGCCGCCATCGCGATCGCCTGGTCGGCGCGTTCGAGGTTGCGCGGCGCGGCTTCGAAATCGGTGTCGTGGTCGAACTGGCGTTCGGCGCCCAGGCAGATGCGCGCCATCGCCTCCACCGCCTTGATCGGATAGCGGCCGGCGGCGGACTCCTGCGACAGCATCACCGCGTCGGTACCGTCGATCACGGCGTTGGCGACGTCCAGCACTTCGGCGCGGGTCGGAATCGGGCTGTCGACCATCGACTGCAGCATCTGGGTGGCGGTGATGACCACGCGGTTGCGGGCCAGCGACTCGCGGATGATCTTCTTCTGCAGGCCGGGCAGTTCGGCGTCGCCGATCTCCACGCCCAGGTCGCCGCGCGCGACCATGACCACGTCGCTGGCCTCGACGATTTCGGCGAGGTTCTCGATCGCCTCGGCGCGCTCGATCTTGGACACCAGCGCGGCGTCGCTGCCGGCGGCGCGGGCGATGCGGCGGGCCTCGTTCATGTCTGCGGCGTTGCGGCAGAACGAGACCGCGATGAAGTCGGCGCCGAGTTCGGCGGCGACCGCGATCAGTTCCTTGTCGCGCTCGGTCAGCGCGCCCAGCGACAGGCCGCCGCCCTGCTTGTTCAGGCCCTTGCGGTCCGAGAGCACGCCGTCGTTGAGCACGGTGTTGACGATGCGTTGGCCTTCGACCGCGTCCACGCGCAGCTGCAGCAGGCCGTCGTCGAGCAACAGCACGTCGCCGGGCTTCACGTCGTTGGGCAGGCCCAGGTAGCTGACCCCGACTTCGCGCAGGCTGCCCGGCGGCGCGTCGGTGCTGGCGACCAGGTCGAAGCGGTCGCCGGCCTTGAGCAGCACCCGGCCTTCGGCGAAACGCTCGATGCGGATCTTCGGACCCGGCAGGTCGGCGAGGATGCCGACCTCGACGCCGACCCGCTGCGCGGCTTCGCGCACCGCGGTCGCGCGGGCGACCTGCGAGGAGGGATCGCCGTGGGAGAAATTGAGGCGAACCACGTCGACGCCTGCGGTCAGCAGCGCATCGAGCACGCCCGGCGGATCGGTGGCCGGGCCGAGGGTGGCGAGGATCTTGGTGCGACGAGGATTGGCGGACATGGCAGACTGCGGTTCCGTGACTGCGGGCCACGCTAGCACAGCTGCCGCGTCCTTCGATCGGTTTCGCGCCCATGTCCTCTCTTGTCCACGATGAATCTTGTCCACGATGAAACGGTCGAGCGCGACGACCTGCCGCTGCTGCGCGGCGAACGCCTGCGCCTGCGCGGCTTCCGCAGCGACGACCTCGGCGACTTCTTCGCCCTGCACGCCGATCCTGCGGTGATGCGCTACTGGAGCTTCCCGGCCTGGACCCAGCGCCACCAGGCCGAGGACCACCTGGCCCGGGCGATCGCGGCGCGCTCGAACGAAGAGATGCTGTGCTGGGCCGTCGTCGGGCGCGACGACGACCGCCTGATCGGCGCGACCACCTTGTTCGATATCCAGCGCGCCCAGGGCCGGGCCGAGATCGGCTATGCGCTGCGGTCCGCGCATTGGAGCCGCGGCTACGCCCAGGAAGCGTTGCGGCTGGTGCTGGACTACGCGTATTCCACATTGTCGCTGCGCCGCATCGAGGCCGACATCGACCCGCGCAACCTGCCCTCGTGCCGGCTGGTGGAACGCCTGGGTTTCCGCCGCGAGGGCCTGCTGCGCGAACGCTGGAACGTCGCCGGCGAATGCCAGGATTCGGCGATCTACGGTCTGCTCGCGCGCGAGTGGCGGTCGCAGACGGATTGAAGGACGCGGGTCGCCGCGCTCATCGAATCCTGCGTTGAAGGGCTTGCGCACCGGGACAGCGCGGCATCGTCGCGGCGTCCGCGCTCACGGTGGCGCGGGCGGCACGCGACGCCGCGCAGGAAACGCGCGGCGACGGCTTGCGAACAGCGGTGGAACCGCAGGATGCGATGAGCCACGGGCGAACCGCCTCGCCGCGATGCTTCGCTACGCGGCGCCTGTGTCGGTGATCCGCAGCGATGCGTTTCGCTGCGCTCACCGCATCCTACGTCGGGGAGGCCGATGCGGGACCCGGCTGCGCTCAGTCGCAGATCCAGGTGTTGCGGGTGTAATGGGTGGTGCGGATGCCCCAGGACAGGTACTGGCCGCCGCAGTTGGCGGTGGCGCCGCCGACCTCGTTGCCGGCGTCGTCGAAATAGATCACCGAATAAGCCTCGCCGGCGCGTCCGGCGACGGCAGCGCCGGCCAGCAGCAGCCCGAGCAGGGCCGCGGCGATCAGCGTGTTCGACAGCAGAAATCCCTTGCGACGCATGATGCGATCTCCGGTTCGACGCGGTCTCCTGACCGCAACCGGACGCTACCCCCCGCCGCCGCCGCAAACCTTGATCCGGTTCACAGGCGGCCGAGCGGAGGCCGCGAATTGGGCGCGCCGGCACATCCGCACGCGCACCGACCGACGTGCGGCGCTTGCGGCGCCGCGCGATGCGGCAGTGCGGCAGGCTCAGGCCGCGAGCAGTGCCGGCAGTTGCTCGGGCGCGTCCGCCAGGCGTTGCGCACCGGCCCGACGCAGTTCCTCTTCGCCGCCGAAGCCCCAGAGCACGCCGATGTTGCGCATGCCGTGGTGGCGCGCGCCTTCGATGTCCATGCGCCGATCGCCGATCATCCAGCAGTCCTGCGCGGTCAACGACAGGCGCTGCAGCGCCTCGGCGATCAGCTCGGGCTTGTCGCTGAGCCGGCCGTCCAGAGTCGAGCCGATCACGTCCTCGAAGCGGTGGCCGAACGGCAGGTGATCGATGATCTTGCGCGCATGCGGCTCGTTCTTGGCGGTCACGATCGCCAGCCGGTGCCCGGCCGCATGCAGCGATTCCACGGTCCGCTCGATTCCGGCGTAGACCTCGTGCTCGGCCCAGCCGTGGGTTTCGAAGCGTTCGCGGTAGTGCTCGACCGCGCGCTCGACCTGCTCGGGCTGCGCGAACAGCGGCCCGAAGCTGGTGCGTAGCGAGGGGCCGATCCAGCGCCGCAGTTCGGCCTGCGGCGGCACCGGATGCTGCATCTGGGTCAGCGCATGGGCGACGCAGCGGGTGATGCCGACCGCCGAGTCGATCAGGGTGCCGTCTAGGTCGAAGAACAGCGTCGGCGCGGCCGTGGCCACGCTCACGCGCCCGCCTGCTTGAGCGCGGCGACCGCCGGCAGTTCCTTGCCTTCGAGGAATTCGAGGAAGGCGCCGCCGCCGGTGGAAATGTAGCTGACGTCGTCGGCGATGCCGTACTTGTCGACCGCGGCCAAAGTGTCGCCGCCGCCGGCGATCGAGAACGCCTTGGACGCCGCGATCGCGCGCGCCAGGGCCTGGGTGCCGTGGCCGAAAGCGTCGAACTCGAACACGCCGACCGGGCCGTTCCAGACCACGGTGCCGGCGTTCTTGATCAGCTCGGCGTAGCGCGCGGCGGTGTCCGGACCGATGTCGAGGATCATGTCGTCGGCGCCCACCGCATCGACGGCCTTGACCGTGGCCGGCGCGTCGGCGGCGAAAGCCGGCGCGACCACCACGTCGGTCGGCACCGGAATGTCGGCGCCTCGCGCCTTGGCGTCGGCCATGATCTGCTTCGCGGTGCCGATCAGGTCGATTTCGACCAGCGACTTGCCGACGCCGTGGCCGAGCGCGGCGATGAAGGTGTTGGCGATGCCGCCGCCGACGATCAGTTGGTCGACCTTGCCGACCAGCGAGGACAGCAATTCCAGCTTGGTCGAGACTTTGGAGCCGGCGACGATCGCCAGCAGCGGACGCGCCGGCTGCTCCAGCGCCTTGGCCAAGGCATCGAGTTCGGCCATCAGCAGCGGGCCGCCGGCGGCGAGCTTGGCATGGCGGATCGCGCCGTGGGTCGAGGCCTGGGCGCGATGGGCGGTGCCGAAGGCGTCCATGACGAACACGTCGCACAGCGCGGCGTACTTCTTCGACAGGGCGTCGTCGTCCTTGCCCTCGCCGGGGTTCATGCGGCAGTTCTCGAGCAGGACCAGCTGGCCGGGCTGCACATCGACGCCGTCGACCCAGTCCTTGATCAGCGGCACGTCGATGCCCAGCAACTGCGACAGGCGCGCGGCCACCGGCGCCAGCGAATCGGCTTCGCTCCACACGCCTTCCTTGGGCCGGCCCAGGTGCGAGGTCACCATCACTGCGGCGCCTTTTTCCAGCGCCAGCTTCAGGGTCGGCAGCGCGGCCAGGATGCGTTGTTCGGAGGTGATGCGGCCGGCATCGATCGGCACGTTGAGATCTTCTCGAATCAACACGCGTTTACCGGCGAGATCGAGATCGGTCATGCGGACGATGGACACGGAGGCCTCCTGGGCGCGGACAAAGGGGGAAGGCGGCGGCGCACGCGGGGCCGACTGCCGGAGCCGGACATTGTAAAGGCCGGGATTTGGGATTCGGGATTTGGGATTCGAAAATGCGAAAGGCCCGCGATGGCAGGCCTTGATCGCTGCGACGAATCCCGACCGTCTACGCCGCCGGCGGCGCGCTGCCGCGCAGCAGGGCGACGGCGAATCCGGCGACCACCACGGCGCCGACCACCAGCACCGCCCACAACAGCCAGGTGCGCCAGTTGCGCTCGGGTTCGTCCGGCACCAGCGCGGCGGCGCCGGCCAGGGCCTGCATCGGGCCCAGCGCGGCCTCGGCCGGGCGCCAGGTCGGGCCGCGCTCGGCCTGCAGCGCCAGCATCGTCTGCGGCAGCGGCAGGTCTTCGCGCGCCGTGCGCGCACTGCCGGCGACCAGGGCGTAGGGCGGTGCGCCCTGGGCGATGAACACCATCATCTCGGGCTGGTAGCCCAGGCGCAGGCTCGGTTCGCCGGGCACCGCCGCGTCGGCGCTCAAGCGCCAATAGCGGTCGTCGCTGCGCACCGGCAGCGCCCGCGACGAGGAGCGGCCATCGCTGCCGACGCGGTAGGCGGTCCACGGCGCCAGCCGGCGCTGCCAGGGCGCGTCGGTGCGGTCGCGGCTTTCCAGGTTCCAGCCGACCGCGTAATTGCCGGGCAGCGCGACGTCGATGCGCTGGATCGGGAAGCGGCCGTCGAGTTCGAATTCGAAACGCGCGCCCTTCTCGCCGGCGCGCTCGGCGGCGACCCTGCGGCCCTTGAGCTGGCGCCAGCGCAGCGGCGAGGGATCGGCGCTGGCGTCGAGTTCGGCGCTGACCGCGCGGATCGGCGCGACCGCGTCGGGGTTGGTCGGGCTCAGGCGCAGGTAGCGCGCGCGCAGGCCGTCGGGGTCGAACGCGATCCGGCGCTGCAGCAGGCGGCGGCCGCCCTGCTCCAGATCGACCAGACGTCCGCGCGCGACCACATCCCGCCAATGTTCGAGGTCGTCGCTGGCTTCGACGCGGTAGGTGGCGTCCAACGCGGTGCCCGGCGCCCAGTCCAGTTCCAGCGCGCGGATCGGCGCGCGCAAGGTGCTGGCGTCGATCAGCAAGGCGGTCTGCGGCCCGATCGCAGCGCCGCGGCCGATGCCGCGCGCCTCGACCCGGCGCAGGCGGCCGTCGGCTTCGACTTCGCTGACCAACTGCCACTCCTGGGCGCCGCTGGCCGGACGCGCCGGCAAGGCGAACCAGGGCAGGCTGGCGCGGACCGCCGCGCGCGCTTCGCCCGGACCGGGCCGGTACAGCGCGGCCGGCACCGGATTGCCGGCGCCGTCGATCACGTCGACATCGCGCAGGCCGGAGCGGCGCGCATGTTGGTAGACGCTGTCGTCGAGCGCGACCCGGTACGCGCCCGCGCCTTCGCTGCCCAGTTGCAGCGGCCATTGCTGGGCGTAATCGTCGCGCGGCCCGGCGCTCGCCAACGCGGGCAAAAGTACGAGAGCGAACGCAGCGACAGTACGGGCCAGGCTCATGCCGGGATCTCCGGTTGGCGGTCTTCGGCGTCGGCGGCCCGGCTCGGCGGCGCCGGCGCGAGGTAACCGACCAGCGTGCACAGCAAGCCGTATGCGATGAACGAGGCGATGCCGAGCAGGTTGCCCAGGTGGGTGCGGTCGACCAACACCAGCTTGGCCAGCACCACCGCCATCAGCACCGCGCCGGCCAGCCACAAGGCGCGCTGGCCACGGCGCGAACCGATCACCCAGCCGAGCACGCCGAGCAGGCTCCAGACCACGGTCAGGCTGGTCTGAACCAGGCCGGTGCCGAACATCGCGCCATCCCAGGGCACGCCGCCCCAGTGATGGGTCGCGCGCAGGGTGACGACGGTGATCAGGGCGAAGCCGGCGGTCGCCAGCAGCGGCACCCGGCGTGCGCGCAGATCGTCCGGGCCCACCGGCGAGGCCAGCCAGAACGCAAACAGCGCCAGCACCGCGAGCTGGCTCAGGTCGAGCGGATTGAGCAGCGGCAGCCACGGCAGCGGCGCGCTCGCGCCGGGCTGGCCGAGGGCGACGATCGCGCCCAGCACCAGCGCGAACAGGAACGTGCCCTGGACCGCGCCGCGCCATTGCCCGAAACGCTCGCTCAGCGGCGCCGCGATCGCGGCCGGACGCCATTGCAGCGCCGCCGCCATCGCCAGGAACGGCAGCGCCAGCGCAGCCCAGGTCCAACCGTCGCCGACCGTGTTGCGGCCGACGAACTCGTGCAGCGACAGACTGGCCGCGAGCGGCCAGGCCCACAGCCAGGCCGCATGCGCGACACCGAGCTCGCCGCCGGCCCGATCGCGCAGGCAGCGCAAGGCGCGCGCACCGGCGATCGCGTAGACCAGCCAGGCCGCCAGGCCATAGCCGCCGAACGGGTGCAGGTGCGCCGACTCCTGCGCGAACGCCAGCGGCAGCGCCGCGGCCAGACCGGCCGCGACCGTCCAGGCCAGCGCGCGCGCCGGCAGACGGCGATAGGTCTCGGCCGCGAGCCAGGCGCTGAGCGCGGCGAAAGCGAGCACCGCGTCGGCGCGCACGTCCGACATCAGAAAGCGCTCGATCTCGCCGAGCGCGTTGCCGCACCACCAGGCCAGGCCCCACAGGTAATAGGCCAGGGCGAAACCGCGCCGCTCGGCGCGGCGATAGCTCCAGGCGCTGGCGAAAGCGGCCAGCGCGATCAGCAAGGCGCCCATGAAACGCGCGTTGAGCAGCGCGGTCAGCGGCTCGGGACCGTCGCTGACGCCGATCGCGAAACCGCCCGCGGCGAACAGCTGCAGGGCGAAGCCGGCCAGCTGCGGCAGGATGCGTTGTTGACGCAGCCCCAGCCAGACCAGCGCCGCGCCTTCGACCGCGAACACGCAGGCGGTGCTCTGCGCCGACAACGCCAGCGGCACCGCCAGGGTCGCGAAGCCGACCGCGAGCAGCGCGTACGGGGTGGCCAGCGCGGCGAAGTGCTCGCGCCGCTGCAGCCACCACGCCAGCGCCGCGTACAGCGCGGCCAGGCCCAGCGCGCAGAACGCCAGCGGCATGCGCTCGCCTTCGAGCAGGCCGGCCTGCAGCATGAACGCGATCAGCGGCGTGCCGAACACCAGGCAGCCGTCGATCAGATCGCGCTTGCCGGCCGGACGGCGCCAGGCGTACAGGATCGGAATCAGCAGATAGAACCCGAAGAACAGCAGCAGGAACGGTTCGGTGGTCGCGTAGTCCTGCGCGCGGTAACTCAATACGCCCCAAGCGGTGCCGATGCCGAAGGTGAAGACGAAACCGAGCAGGTTGAGCGCACGCCACGGCCGCCACCAGGCGATCGCGAAGATCGCCGCGTTGAGCACCGCGTAATAGCCGAACAGGGCGACGTGGTTGCCCTGCCCGGTCGAGAGCCAGATCGGCGCCATGAAACCGGCGAGGATGCCGAGCAAGGCCAGCGCGATCGCGTTCTGCCGCACCGCCAGCACGCCGGCGCCGGCGACCAGCACGATGCTCAGCCCGAACGCCGGGCCCGCTTCGATCAGGCCGTACAGCTTGAAGGCCGCGAATACCACCAACAGCAGCACGCCGATCGCGCCGCCCTGCAGACTCAGGGCGAAACTGCGCTTGCGCTCGCGCTGGTACCAGCCGAACACCACTCCGCCCAGCGCGGCCAGGGCGATGCCGGCCAGGCGCAGTTCGATCGGAAAGCGCATCCAGCCCTGATCGGTCGCGTACTTGAGCAGGGCCGCGACGCCGGCGAACAGCACCAGCATGCCGACCTTGACCGGCACGTTGCCTTCAGTGAACCAGCGTTTGACCGCACGCACGAATACGGTGGCCGGATTCGGCGGCGGACGGCGCACCGCCGCAGGCGCGGCGCGCGCCGGTGTGGCGGCCTGCGGGCTCGGTGGCGGCGTGTCGAACACCGCGCGCGGCGGCGTCGACGGCAGGGGCGGCGGTGCGACCGGCGGCGGAACCGACGATTCGGGCACAGGCGTCCGTGGCGGCGCAATCGGCGTGGCATCGACGCGACTTTCGGGCACCACGGGTGTGGGCGCGCTGCGCATCAGCTCGTCCAGGGTCGGCTCGGCGGCCATCGCGGCCTCGCGCGCATCGACCGGGGCATCGGCCGCACGGGCGGCTGGCGAGCCGAGCTCGTCGACCCTCGCCTCCAACATCGCGACCCGGCCCTTGAGGCCGGAGATCATCACCAGCGCCGCGATCAGCAGCGCCGGTACCGCCAGCAGCACCAGCACCAGCAACGTCACCAGTCCTGCCATCGCGCCGCGCCCCCTGTCCTTGTCGCCCCGCACGTTAACACCAAGCGCGCCGCCGCGAGGGCGCCGGGATTTTATTTCGAATCTGCTGTCGCTCACCACATATCGTGTTGACGGATCGAAGGACCCCTAATATGTTGTGTCCGTCGGTGCCGATCGCGAGATCGGCTTAATAGGGAAGCCGGTGCGGACCCGTCCTTCTGGACGGCGACAAAGCCGGCGCTGCCCCGCAGCGGTATGGGAAACGAACGTGGTCATTGCACTGGGCGCCCGGCGCCTGGGAAGCGGCCACCAGTAGGAGGAGCCGAGGAGCGAGTAGAGAGGAGTGAGACGCGGGCCGAGGCCTGCCGACCACCGCTCTTAACTCGCCCCTCGCTCCAAGTCCCGAGCCCGAAGACCTGCCGACAGCCGCGCGTCGCACACCGCGCGGTACCGGCTCAGGAGTCTTCGGGGGAAGGCGGCCGGTGTCGTTCCGCCGCCTCGGTCTTCCGTCGCGGCCGCAGCCCGTCTCGGACTGCGCGACACCCTGTCGTCATCCTCGAACACTTCGCGCCCGCGGGGGCGCACGCCGCAACGCCGACTCCACCCGGCGTTGCGTCCTGCGTCCGCGCACGTCGGCCCTCGAGGGAGGCCGGCGACCCGTGCGCCCACGCATCGGAGCCCCCATGACCGCCACCACCGAAGCGCCCGCCGCAGCGAGCACCTCCTCTTCCGCCCCCTCCCCCGCCGAAGCGCCCGCGCGCAATACCGACGCCGCCCCCGGTTTCGCCCTGACCCCGCCGGCCGCCAACCTCACCATGAGCGTGACCAAGCGCAGCGGACGCCGCGAGCCGGTCGACCTCAACAAGATCGTGCGCGCGGTCACCCGCTGCAGCGAGGACCTCTACGCGGTCGATCCGATGCGCGTGGCCACCCGCACCATCTCCGGCCTCTACGACGGCGCGACCACGCGCGAGCTCGACGAACTGTCGATCCGCACCGCCGCCCTGCTCACCGCCGAGGAGCCCGAGTACGGCCGCCTCGCCGCGCGCCTGCTCAGCAACGTGATCGAGAAGGAAGTCGCCGGCATCGAGATCCATGCGTTCTCGCAGTCGGTCGTGCGCGGCCACGAACTGGGCCTGATCAACGACCGCCTGCTGAGCTTCGTGCAGGCCAACGCGCGCAAGCTCAACGACGCCATCGACCGCAGCCTGGACGCGCGCTTCGACTACTTCGGCCTGCGCACCCTGTACGACCGCTACCTGCTGCGCCACCCGACCGCGCGCACCGTGATCGAAACCCCGCAGCAGTTCTTCCTGCGCATCGCCTGCGCGCTCAGCGAAGACGTCGGCGACGCCCTGGCCCTGTACCGGCGCATGGCCCAGCTCGACTACATCCCGTCCTCGCCGACCCTGTTCAACGCCGGCACCACCCACGAGCAGCTATCGAGCTGCTTCCTGCTCGACTCGCCCGAGGATTCGCTGGAGTCGATCTACAAGCGCTACATGGACGTGGCCAAGCTCAGCAAGTTCAGCGGCGGCATCGGCCTGAGCTACACCCGCATCCGTTCGCGCGGCTCGCTGATCCGTTCCACCAACGGCCTGTCCAACGGCATCGTGCCGTGGCTGAAGACGCTCGACGCCTCGGTGGCCGCGGTCAACCAGGGCGGCAAGCGCAAGGGCGCGGCCTGCGTCTACCTGGAGCCGTGGCATGCCGATGTCGAAGAGTTCCTGGAACTGCGCGACAACACCGGCGACGAAGCGCGCCGCACCCACAACCTCAATCTCGCCAACTGGATTCCCGACGAATTCATGCGCCGGGTCGAGGCCGACGCCGACTGGTCGCTGTTCGATCCGGCCAAGGTGCCGCAGCTGACCGACCTGTGGGGCGAAGCTTTCGAGCAGGCCTATGCCGCGGCCGAAGCCGCCGGCCTGGCGGTCAAGAAGGTCAAGGCGCGCGACATCTACGGCCGCATGATGCGGACCCTGGCGCAGACCGGCAACGGCTGGATGAACTTCAAGGACAAGTCCAACCGCGCCTCCAACCAGACCCTGCGCGACGGCAACGTCATCCACTTGTCCAACCTGTGCACCGAAATCCTCGAGGTCACCTCGCAGGACGAGACCGCGGTGTGCAACCTGGGCTCGATCAACCTCTCCCACCACGTCGAGATGTACGAAGACGGCAAGGGCGCTTTCGATTTCGACAAGCTCGCCGAAACCGTGCGCCTGGCCGTGCGCCAGCTCGACCGCGTGATCGACCTGAACTTCTACCCGATCGAGACCGCGCGCCGCGCCAATCTGAAGTGGCGCCCGGTCGGCCTGGGCTCGATGGGCCTGCAGGACGTGTTCTTCAAGCTGCGCCTGGCGTTCGACTCCGAGGCCGCGCGCAAGCTGTCGCAGGACATCGCCGAGGCGATCTACTTCCACGCCCTGTCGGCCTCGAACGAACTCGCGCTGGAACACGGCCGCCATCCCGGCTTCGACGACACCCGCGCCAGCATCGGCGAGCTGCAGTTCGAAGCCTGGGGCGTGACCCCGTCGCAGCCCGAGCGCTGGGACGCGCTGCGCCAGCGCATCGCCGAACACGGCCTGCGCAACTCGCTGCTGATCGCGATCGCGCCGACCGCGACCATCGCCTCGATCGCCGGCTGCTACGAATGCATCGAGCCGCAGGTGTCCAACCTGTTCAAGCGCGAAACGCTGTCCGGCGACTTCCTGGTGGTCAACAAATACCTGGTCGAGGAGCTCAAGAAGCTCGGCCTGTGGACGGCGGAGATGCGCGACCGAATCAAGATGGCCGAAGGCTCGATCCAGTCCGTGCACGAAGTGCCCGAGTCGCTGCGCCAGGTCTACCGCACCGCCTGGGAACTGCCGATGCGCTCGCTGATCGACATGGCCGCCGAGCGCGGCGCCTACATCGACCAGAGCCAGTCGCTGAACCTGTTCATCGAAAGCCCGAACATCGGCCAGCTCAGCTCGATGTACATGTACGCCTGGAAGAAGGGCCTGAAGACCACCTACTACCTGCGTTCGCGCCCGGCCACCAAGATCGCCAAGAGCACGGTCAGCGCTCCGGTGGCGGCAACGCCGAAGCCGGAATACACCGCGGACGAAGCGATCGCCTGCTCGCTGGAAAACCCCGAGTCCTGCGAAGCCTGTCAGTAGTTGCGGGGGAACTAGAAGGGAGAGGAACTAGCAACGAGTGCCTGAGCCTGGAGGGCCGCCGATGCTTGGCGGACCTCTCACTGTTCTGCGCAACGAGGTAAGCATTCGGCCGACCTCGTCGACCAGGGCAAGGGCCTCCGCCAGTTTCTGGCCGTCGAGCCAACCAAGTCGCACGCAAAGCAGCATTTGCGTATGCACTTCGGCAAGCGATCCATGCGCGACCGCCAGGAACTGAGCCTTTTCCTTGCGGGACTCTCGCGTCCACCCTTCTGCGATGTTGCTGGGAACGGAGATTGCGGCCCTCGTCATCTGCAGCCTCACGCCGTATCGCTCCTCCACCGGCAATCTCGCCGCATTCATACAAACCAGCTCCGCCAGCCGCATGGACTTGATCCAAACCAATGCTCCCCGGTAGTGCATGCCGTCGCTTCGTGTTCGCCTCAAGCTTGACCGCACCACTGCCTTTCATATGTCGGAAAACCGCCCATGTCCATGTCAGCCAAAGCCCTTCCCGTTACTGATTCCTCCCTACTAGTTCCCAAGCTCCTGGACCCCGGTTTCGATCTCACCCTGCGGCCGATGCGCTATCCGCATTTCTACGAGATGTACCGCGACGCGATCCGCAACACCTGGACCGTCGAAGAGGTCGATTTCTCGCAGGACGTCAACGACCTCAAGCACAAGTTCGGCCCGGCCGAGCGCCATCTGGTCGAGCGCCTGGTCGCGTTCTTCGCCACCGGCGACAGCATCGTCGCCAACAACCTGGTGCTGAACCTCTACCAGCACATCAACGCGCCGGAAGCGCGCATGTACCTGTCGCGGCAGCTGTACGAAGAAGCGCTGCACGTGCAGTTCTACCTGACCCTGCTCGACACCTACCTGCCCGATCCGAACGAGCGCGCCAAGGCCTTCGACGCGGTCGAGAACATCCCTTCGATCCGGGCCAAGGCCGAGTTCTGTTTCCGCTGGATCGATTCGGTGCAGGACCTCAAGCGCATCGAGACCCGCGAGCAGCGCCGCCAGTTCCTGCTCAACCTGATCTGCTTCGCCGGCTGCATCGAAGGCCTGTTCTTCTTCGCCGCCTTCGCCTATGTCTACTATCTGCGTTCGCGCGGCCTGCTCAACGGCCTGGCCTCGGGCACCAACTGGGTGTTCCGCGACGAAAGCTGCCACATGGCCTTCGCCTTCGAAGTCATCCGCACCGCGCGCGAGGAGGAGCCCGACCTGTTCGACGCCGATCTGCGCGCGCAGGTGGTGAAGATGTTCGAGGATGCGGTGGATTGCGAGCTGCAGTTCGCCCAGGACGTGCTGTCCGGCGGCGTGGTCGGCCTGTCGCTGAAGGACATGCGCCAGTACCTGGAGTACTGCGCCGACCAGCGCATGGCGCAGCTCGGCATGCCCAAGCATTTCGGCTCGACCAACCCCTTCGGCTTCATGGACCTGCAGGACGTGCAGGAAGTGACCAACTTCTTCGAACGCCGGGTCTCGGCCTACCAGGTCGGCGTGCAGGGCGAAGTGGCGTTCGACGAGGCGTTCTGAGGACATCGAAGTGCGCCTCTCCGCTCAAAGCCCCCCGAAGATCAAAAGCCCCTCACCCTAGCCCTCTCCCGCAAGCGGGAGAGGGAACAGTTCGCCGCGGCGCCGCTCTCATCGCTGAATAAAGCCCCTCTCCCGCTTGCGGGAGAGGGGTTGGGGTGAGGGGATGAGCGCCAAAGGCGCGAATGCCTTTGCTCTCGTTCCCCCTATTGAAGATCAAAAGCCCCCTCACCCTAGCCCTCTCCCGCAAGCGGGAGAGGGAACGGTTCGCCGCGGCGCCACTCTCATCGCTAAAGCCCCTCTCCCGCCTGCGGCGCCCGAAGGGTGTGCAAGGCTGAGAGGGGTTGGGGTGAGGGCCGCTGCGACGCCACTCTCGTCGCTTATCTCCAACACACAAGCCCCATGACCGAAGCCCGCATCATCGAAATCGTCTTCCCCGACCACACCAACCACCTCGGCACCCTGTTCGGCGGCCAGGCGCTGGCGTGGATGGACAAGGCCGCGTTCGTCGCCGCCTCGCGCTACGCGCGCCGCACGGTGGTGACCGCGCGTTCGGAACAGATCGACTTCCATACCGCCGTGCCCAAAGGCGCGCTGGTCGAACTGATCGCGCGCGTGGTCTCGGTGGGGCGCACCTCGATGCAGGTCGAGGTGGAGATGCACAGCGAAGACCTGCTCAGCGGCGAGTCGCAGCTGGCCACGCGCGGCCGTTTCACCATGATCGCGCTGGATCGCGAGGGCGTGCCGACGCCGGTGCCGCCGTATCCGGAAGATTGACGCGCCTGCGCCGATCAGCATCTTGGTCGAGATCGGCAGGAACTTGCGCAGGTCGTTGAGCTGCGAGTCCAGCTCATGATTCAGCGACGGCCGCGACCTGAGCCGACGACGGCTCTTCCTGCGGGCTGGGGAAGACTCGGGACCGCTACGTGCTCGACCTTCCGAAGAAGACGTCACAAAGAAAAAGCCCCGCAACCGCGGGGCTTTCTCGCATCGCCAGGACCGTCGCGGCTTACTTGCCCGCGACCACCTTGACCATTTCCAGGCACTTGTTCGAGTAGCCCCACTCGTTGTCGTACCAGCTCACCAGCTTGACGAAGGTGCCGTCGAGCGCAATGCCGGCGTCGGCGTCGAAGATCGAAGTGCGGGTGTCGCCGCGGAAATCGGTGGCGACCACCTTGTCCTCGGTGTAGCCCAAGATGCCCTTGAGCGCGCCTTCGCTCTGCGCCTTCATTTCGGCGCAGATCTCGGCGTAGGTCGCGTCCTTGACCAGTTCGACGGTCAGGTCGACCACCGAGACGTCCGAGGTCGGCACGCGGAACGACATGCCGGTGAGCTTCTTGTTGAGCTCCGGGATCACCACGCCGACCGCCTTGGCCGCGCCGGTGCTGGACGGGATGATGTTCTCGAGGATGCCGCGGCCGCCACGCCAGTCCTTGTTGGACGGGCCGTCGACGGTCTTCTGGGTGGCGGTGGCGGCGTGCACGGTGGTCATCAGGCCGCGCTTGATGCCCCACTTGTCGTTCAGCACCTTGGCCAGCGGGGCCAGGCAGTTGGTGGTGCACGAAGCGTTGGAGATGATCGCCTCGCCCTTGTAGGTCTTGTCGTTGACGCCGTAAACGAACATCGGCGTGTCGTCCTTGGACGGCGCCGACAGCACGACCTTCTTGGCGCCGGCGTCGAGGTGCTTCTGCGCGGTGGCCTTGTCCAGGAACAGGCCGGTCGATTCGATCACCACCTCGGCGCCGACCTCGTCCCACTTGAGGTTGGCCGGATCGCGTTCCTGGGTCAGGCGGATCTTCTGGCCGTTGACGATCAGGGTGTTGCCCTCGACCGCGATCTCGCCCTTGAAGCGGCCGTGGACCGAGTCGTACTGGAGCATGTAGGCCAGGTAGTCCGGCTCGAGCAGGTCGTTGATCGCGACGATCTCGATCTCGCCGCCGAAATTCTGCACCGCCGAGCGCAGCACGTTGCGTCCGATGCGGCCGAAGCCGTTGATGCCTACCTTGATCGCCATTTCTGGAAACTCCTGGGCCCGCAACACGCGGCTGGGATGGGAAACCGCCATTGTAGCAAGCGCGGGCCCGACCCCGCCCCGACGCCGCCCCCGGCCTCGGGGCGGCCCAGGCGGCCTGGACGCCCGGGGCGGCCTCCGGACGGGCGATATTGCAACCAAAGTCAAGGACGGGCAGGATTCGGCGCACATAAAGTGGGTGGCGATCCATGCGGTAACGCACCGAACTACGCCAAGCCCGATCAAATCAGCTCGATCCAACAGGGGATTCAAGGAATGAACAAGCGTACTTACGGTGGCGCGATCGCCGCCCTGGCCCTGGCCTGCCTGTCGCAATCCGCCCTGGCCCAGTCGGCCGGCACCTGGAGCGTCGGCGTCGGGGTCCACCAGGTCTCGCCGACCTCCGACAACGGCAGCGTCCTGGACGGCGAGTTCGACCTGGAGGTCAGCGAAAGCGTCCAGCCGACGGTGACGCTCGAGTATTTCATCAGCAACGACCTGGGCATCGAGGTGCTGGCCTCGCTCCCGTTCGAGCACGACATCGACATCGTCGACGTCGGCCAGGTCGCCACGACCAAGCAGCTGCCGCCGACGGTTACCCTGCAGTACCACTTCAACAGCCGCGGCATGGTCTCGCCGTTCGTCGGCGCCGGCATCAACTACACCCTGTTCTTCAGCGAGAAGACCAGCGGCGCGCTCGAAGGCACCACGATCAAACTCAAGGACTCCTGGGGCCCGGCCGCGCACGCGGGCGTGGACTTCATGCTCGGCGAGAGCGGCGCGATCCGGGTCGACGTGCGCTGGATGGACATCGACACCGATGTCGAGGTCGACGGAGTCAAGATCGGCACCGCCCAGATCGATCCGCTGACCTACGGCGTCGCCTACATCTACCGGTTCTGAGCCCGCCGACCAAGGCGGCAGCCCCGGCGTTGCGGCGGTACCGCGGCGCCGGGGCGCGAACCGACAGGAGCGGCACCATTCGTGTGCACTGATTACAGCCGGGAACCCTGCCGTCTCCGGTAAAGTGGCGTCATGATCCGCGCCCTCTCCCTCGCCCTACTTCTGCTGCTGCCGATCGACGCCCTGGCCTGGGGCCCGCTCGGCCACCGCCTGGTCGCGTTGCTGGCCCTGGACGAACTCGATCCGGCCGTGCGCCGCGATATCGACGAACTGCTGGCCGGCGAACCCGACCCGACCCTGCCCGGCGTCGCCAACTGGGCCGACGAACTGCGCGCCAACGACCCCGACCTGGGCAAGAAGAGCGCGAAGTGGCACTACGTCAACATCGCCGAGCACGACTGCGTCTACCAGCCCGAGCGCGACTGCCCCGGCGACGCCTGCGTGGTCGCGGCGATCCGCGACCAGAGCCTGATCCTGGCCGACCGCCACCGTCCGCGTGCCGAACGCCTGCAGGCATTGAAGTTCGTGGTCCATTTCGTCGGCGACGTGCACCAGCCGCTGCATGCCGGCTACGCCCGCGACAAGGGCGGCAACGACGTCCAGGTCAACCTCGGCGGGCGCGGCACCAACCTGCACGCGCTGTGGGACAGCGGCATGCTCAACCGCGCCGGCCTGGACGAGGCCGCCTGGCTGCAACGCCTGCGCGCGCTGCCGCTGGCGGTGGCGCTGTCGGAGCCGCCGCTGCCGCCGGATTCGGCGGGCTGGGCCGAGGCCTCCTGCCGGATCGCGCTGCAACCAGGCTTCTATCCGCCGCGGGCGACGATCGACGACGAATACGTGCAGACTTGGCGACCTGAAGCCGAAGCCCAGCTGCGCCGCGGCGGCACCCGCCTCGCCGCCCTGCTCAACGCCGCACTCAAGCGCTGAGCGCGACGCAAAACGCCGCGCGCCGCACACCGCGCGCAGGCTCCATCGCACGGACGCCGCAGTCAGAGGAAGCCGATGTCCCCGCAGGTGCAGTCCTTCCATCATGCCGACACCGGGACCTGGAGCTATCTGGTCGTGGACCCGGCGACGTCGCAGGCCGCGATCGTCGATCCGGTGCTCGACTACGACGCGCGTTCCGGCCGCACCGGCGGCAACTCGGCGCAGGCGATCCTCGATGCTGCGCAAGCCTGCGGCGCGGACGTGCGCTGGCTGCTGGAAACCCATGCCCACGCCGACCACCTCACCGCCGCGCACTGGCTGAAGCAGCGCCTGCCGCAGGCGCGCATCGCGATCGGCCGCCGCATCCGCGAAGTGCAGCGCACCTTCGTACCGGTGCTGGGCCTGGACGCCAAGGTCGAAGCCGACGGCAGCCAGTTCGACCACCTGTTCGAGGACGAGGAAACGTTCGCGATCGGCGAGCTGCGCGCACGCGCCATCGCGGTGCCCGGCCACACCCTCGACAGCCTGGCCTACCTGATCGACGACGCCTTGTTCGCCGGCGACTCGCTGTTCATGCCCGACAGCGGCACCGCGCGCTGCGATTTCCCGGGCGGCGACGCGGCCATGCTGTACGCCTCGATCCGGCACCTGTACGAACTGCCCGACGCCACCCGCGTGTTCGTCTGCCACGACTACGGCCCCGACGGCCGCGCGCCGCGCTGCGAAACCAGCATCGGCGAACAGAAGCGCGCCAACATCCACCTCCGCGACGACACCGTCGAAGCCGAGTTCGTGCGCATGCGCGAGGCCCGCGACGCGACCCTGGCGGTGCCTGCGCTAATCCTGCCGGCCTTGCAGGTCAATCTGCGCGCGGGCGCCCTGCCCGAGGCCGAAGACAACGGCGTGCGCTACCTCAAGATTCCGCTCAATCAGCTCTGAGGCCGCCATGAGTCCGACACGCCTGCCGCTCGCGATCGCCTGCCTGCTGATCGGGGCCGTGTCGGCCGCTGTCGCCGCGGAGCCCGAGAAGAACCCGCACGCGCATGCTTCCGATCCGCCGCAGCGCATGGCGCCGATCGACGTGGCCCTGGACGCGGCGAAGATCGCGGGCCTGCCGCGCGTCGTCGCCACCGGCAACGCGCACGGCAAGACCCTGAGCTGCGAAGGCGTGTCGCTGGCGGCGCTGCTGCGCGCGTCCGGCGCCATGCCCGAGGAACCGCTGCGCGGGCCGCAACTGGCGCGCATGGTGGTGGTGTCGGCGCGCGACGGCTACCGCGTCGCCTACTCGCTGGCCGAACTCGACGCCAGCCTGGGCGCACGGGAGGTGGTCCTGACCGACCGTTGCGACGGCGCCGCGCTCGGCGCGGACGACGGCCCCTGGCGCCTGATCGCGCCGGGCGAATCGCGGCCCGCGCGCTGGATCCGCCAGATCGAATCGATCCGCGTGATCGACGCGCCCTGATCTTTCCCGCAGCGCGTCCACGCCTCTGCGCTGCAGCGGTTTCGCGCTACGCTCGCGCCGTGGCCCCTGGAGCTGTCCCCTCATGATCCTGTCGCGTCGCCGCTGGCTCGCCGCGTTCTGCGCCCTCGGCCTGTCCCTGGCGGCCAGCGCCGCTGCCGCTCCGCCCAAACCCGAGCCGATCACCGTGTTCGCCGCGGCCAGCCTCAAGGAAGCGCTGGACGAAGCCGCGGTGGTCTACGAGGGCCAGACCGGTCAACCACTGCGGATGTCCTACGCCGCCAGTTCGGCGCTGGCGCGGCAGATCGAACAGGGCGCGCCGGCCGACGTGTTCGTGTCCGCCGACCTGGACTGGATGGATTACCTGCAGCAACGCAAGCTGATCGATGAGGGCAGCCGCCGCAACCTGCTCGGCAACAGCCTGGTGCTGATCGCGCCCAGGACCAGCAGCGCACAGGCGCTGACGCTGAAACCCGGCGTCGATCTGCGCCCCTTGCTCGGCGACGGCCGCCTGGCCTTGGCGCTGACCGCGAGCGTGCCGGCCGGCAAGTACGCGCGCGCCGCGTTCGAATCGCTGGGCGTGTGGCGGCAGTTGCAGCCCAGGGTCGCCGAAGCCGAAAACGTGCGCGCGGCCTTGATGCTGGTCGCGCGCGGCGAAGCGCCGCTGGGCGTGGTCTATGCCAGCGACGCGCGCGCCGAGCCGAACGTGCGCGTGCTCGCGACCTTCCCGGCCGACACCCACCCCGCCATCGTCTACCCGGTCGCGCGCATCCGCGCCAGCAAGCGCGCGCAGACGGCCGCGTTCGTGCGCTGGCTCAAGACCCCGGCGGCGGCGACGGTGTTCCGCCGCCACGGCTTCGCGGTCCTGGACTGAGCGCGGCCGGCGCATGTTCGACTTCAGCCCAGCCGAACTGACGGCGATCGCACTGAGCCTCAAGGTCGCGACCGTGGCGGTGCTGGCCAGCCTGCCCTTGGGCGTGGCGATGGGCTGGCTGCTCGCGCGCAAACGCTTTCCCGGCAAGCTCTTGCTCGACGCGCTGCTGCATCTGCCGCTGGTGCTGCCGCCGGTGGTGACCGGCTACGTGCTGCTGATTCTGTTCGGCTCGCAGGGGCCGATCGGGCGGTTCCTGTCCGATTGGTTCGGCGTGAGCTTCGCGTTCCGCTGGACCGGCGCGGCGCTGGCCTGCGCGATCATGGGTTTCCCGCTGATGGTGCGCGCGATCCGGCTCTCGATCGAAGCGGTCGACCGCCGCCTGGAGCAGGCCGCCGCGACCCTGGGCGCGAACCCCTGGCGGGTGTTCTTCGGCATGACTCTGCCGCTGGCCCTGCCCGGCGTGATCGCCGGCGCCGTGCTCGGTTTCGCCAAGGCATTGGGCGAGTTCGGCGCCACCATCACCTTCGTGTCCAACATCCCCGGCGAAACCCAGACCCTGTCGTCGGCGATCTACGGCCTGCTGCAGGTGCCCGGCGCCGAATCCGGGCTGTGGCGGCTGACCGTGGTCGCGGTCGCGATCTCGTTCGGCGCGGTACTGCTGTCGGAATGGCTGGTGCAGCGCCAGCGCCGCGAGACGCAGGCATGAGCGCCGCGCCGACCTATCTGCTCGACTTCAGCCTGCGGCGCGGCGCGTTCGAGCGCAGCGTGAGCATCCGCAGCGAACGCCGGGTGATCGCCCTGGTCGGCGACTCGGGCGCCGGCAAGACCTCGCTGCTGCACGCCATCGCCGGCCTGCTGCGGCCGCAGCGCGGACGCATCGAGATCGGCGGGCGCTGCCTGTTCGATGCCGCCGCCGGCATCGACCTGCCTGCGCATCGGCGCCGGATCGGCTACGTGTTCCAGGACGCGCGCCTGTTCCCGCACCTGGATGTGCGCCGCAACCTGCTCTACGGCCTGCACGGCGACGCCCGGGCCGCGCCGCGGTTCCAGTTCGACGCCGTCGTCGACCTGCTGGGCATCGATGCCTTGCTGTCGCGTTCCACCGCCGGCCTGTCGGGCGGTGAGATGCAGCGCGTGGCCCTGGGCCGCGCGCTGCTGTCGCAGCCGCAGATCTTGCTGCTGGACGAACCGCTGTCGATGCTGGACATGAACCGCCGCGACGAGCTGCTGCCGTACCTGCAGCGGGTGCGCGACGAGATCGCGCTGCCGATGATCTACGTCAGCCACTACCCGGACGAAGTGCGCCGGATCGCCGACGAGGTCCACATCGTCGGCGATGGATCGCAACGCACTGCCTAGCCTGCACTGGAACGCACCACAGCCGCGCTTGGATCAGCCCTGCCCGACCTGGATCGGGTACGGCGGCGGCGACAACGCGCCCTACTGCGCGATCGCGCGGTCGGCGGCGACGGTCGCAACCGGCGTCGACGCTGTCGCGGCGGAAGACGCTGACACCGGAACCGGCGGCGCCGGAGGTGCCGGCGGTGGGGGCGGCGGCGGCTTCACCGACGCCGTCAGCGTCACCGTGACGTCGATGCCCTGCAGGGTTTCGGTCGGGCCGGAACCGCGCACGCTGCCCAGCGTGATCCGTGCGGGCTCGCCGTTGCGCATCAGCAAACGCGGCTCGCCCAGGGTCTTGCCGTCGCGCTGCAGCGAGGCTTCCAGGCTCAACTGGCCTGCGCGCGTGGGCAGCACTTTGCCTTCGATGCGCCAGGACGAACCGCGCGCCTCGAAAGGCTCGCCGAGGCGCTGGATCAACGAGAAGTTTTCCGGTTGCCCGCCATCGAGGGCGATCGCGAAGTCGGCGCGCACGAAGTCCGTCGGCGCGGCGGGCGCGCGCCGCGGCTGCGCCGACCAGGCCGCGGTGCCGGTGGCGGCGGCGAGCAGTGCGATCAGGACGGCGCCGGCTTTCCAGCGCCGGGACGAAACATCGGGACGCTTCAGCATTTCTATTCTCTCCTTGAGCGGATGACCGTGGCCCCATTGGCACCCCAGAGGCGCGGGGCGCGACGCCAACGAGGTCTTGAGCATGGCTTCGCCGTAGGCGCGACGCGCCTGCGGGTGGCGCCGGATCACGCGCTGGTCGCAGGACAGTTCCTGATCGTGGCGAAAGCGATGCGCGGCGTAGTGCAGCAAGGGATTGAACCAGTGCAGGCAGCGCAGCAGCGCCACCGCGGCATTGAGCAAGAGGTCGCCGCGCGCGATGTGCTCACGCTCGTGGGCGCGCAGCAACGTCTGCTGCTGCTCGCTGTAGCGCTGTTCGAAGTCCTGCGGCAGCACGATCGCCGGCCGCAGCACCCCGATCGCGGCCGGCAGGCCCGCGACCGCATCGGCCTGATGCAGTCCGTCGGCGCGCAGGCGCAGCCGCCCCAGCGCGCGCACGAAGCGGCGCTGCTGGACGGCGAAGACCAGCGCGGTCGCGAGCGTGCCGGCCAGCCACAGCATCAGCGCCAGCGTCGGCAGCGATAGCGGCGCCGACCCCGAGGCCGCCGCAGTCGACGGCGACGCGATCACGGCCATGACGGGCACGACCGGCAGCATCGGCGCCGATGCTGCCGGCAGCAACACCGCGAACATCGCCGCCGGCACCAGCGCCCACAGCGCATAGGCCGCGCCGGCGCCGAAGCCGCGCCGCAACGGATGGCGCAGCAACAACACCAGCACGATCGCGCCACTGCCGGCGAGCGCGGTTTCGATCAGCGCGGTCAGCAGCTCAAGCCTGTCCATCGTCCAGCTCCTCCAGCAGCTTGCGCAGTTCGGCGATGTCCTTGCGGCTGAGTTTGCGCTGCTCGCTGAAGTGCGCGACCAGCGGCGCGACCCGGCCGTCGAACAGGCGTTGCAGCAGGCCCTGGCTCTCCTCCAGCACCCAGTCCTCGCGCTTGAGCACCGGCGCATACAGATAACGCCGGCCCTGCTTCTCGGCGCGCACCGCGCCCTTGTTCAAGAGCCGGTTGAGCAGGGTCTTGATGGTCGCCTCCTGCCAGTCCTGGCGCTCGGACAGCGCCGCGACCACGTCCTCGGCGGCGAGCGGATGCCGCCGCCAGAGCACGTCCATCACCACCGATTCGGCTTCGCTGATCTGCATCGATTACATCCGTAATTTTTCTTGAGATTACACCCGTAAACGACGATGTCAAGCGATCCGCCGGGCCGATGCGATACTGCCGCCATGACCGCACCCGCCCGCTTCGAACGCATCGACGACGCCGTCGACTTCCTGCTTGCCCGCACCCAGGGCCCGCTGCACGTGGGTGCCCCGCTCGGCCTGGGCAAGCCGCACCGGCTGTTGAATGCGCTGTACGCGCGGATCGCCGCCGATCCCTCGCGCGCGCTGCATCTGTACACCGCGCTGTCGCTGGATCCTCCCGGCGCCGGCAAGGGCCTGGAGGGCCGCTTCGTCGGGCCGTTCGCGCGCCGCCACTTCGGCGACGACTTCCCGCGCCTGGCCTACGTGGACGCGCTCAAGCGCAACACCCTGCCCGCGCATATCGAGATCGAAGAGTTCTATCTGCAGTCCGGCGCGCTGCTGAATTCGCCGCTGGCGCAGCAGCGTTACGCCAGCCTCAACTACACCCACGTCGCCCGCGCGCTCGCCGACCGTGGCGTCAACGCGATCGTGCAGAAGGTCGCGCGCCGCGACGGCGACACGCGGCTGTCGCTGTCGTGCAATACCGACCTGACCCAGGACGCGGTCGATGCGATCGTCGCCCGCGGCCTGCCGCGGCCGCTGCTGATCGCCGAGGTCGATCCGCAGCTGCCCTGGCTGGGCGGCAGCGCGACGGTCGCCGAGGATTACTTCGATGCGGTGGTGACCCCGCCCGGCCCGCATCCGAAACTGTTCGGCCTGCCGCGCCAGCCGGTGACCGACGCCGACTACGCGATCGGCTTCTACGCCAGCACCCTGGTGCGCGACGGCGGCACCCTGCAGATCGGCATCGGCGCGCTCGCCGACGCGCTCTGCCACGCGCTGGCGCTGCGCCACGCCGACAACGCCGGCTACCGGCGCGTGCTCGCGGCGCTCGACCCGGCCCTGGCCTCGCGCCCGGACCTGGCGCCGTTCGCCGAAGGTCTGTACGGCTGCAGCGAAATGATCAACGAGGGCTTCCGGCGCCTGGTCGAAGTCGGGGTGATCCGGCGCAAGGTGGTCGACGACGAGGCCCTGATGCGCCGCATCGCCGACGGCCGCGCCGACGATGCCGATCGCGCCGTCCTGGAACGCGACGGCGAATATCTGCACGGCGGCTTCTACCTGGGCTCGCCCGAGTTCTACGAGTGGTTGCGGCACCTGCCCGAGGACCAGCGCCGCGGCATCGGCATGCGCCGCATCAGCGAGGTCAACGAACTCTACGGCGGCCACGAAGCGCTGGAACGCTTGCAGCGCCGCGACGCGCGCTTCTTCAACACCTGCATGATGGCGACCGCGCTGGGCGCGGCGGTGTCGGACGGCCTCGCCGACGGTCGGGTCGTGTCGGGGGTCGGCGGGCAGTACAACTTCGTCGCCATGGCCCACGCCCTGCCCGACGCGCGCTCGGTGCTGATGCTGCGCGCGACCCGCGACGCCGGCGGCGAGAACCGCTCCAACCTGGTGTGGAACTACGGCCACACCACCATCCCGCGCCATCTGCGCGACATCTACATCAGCGAGTACGGCATCGCCGACCTGCGCGGCCGCGCCGACGAGGACTGCGTGCAGGCGATGGCCGCCATCGCCGACGCGCGCTACGGCCGCGGCCTGCTGGACACCGCGCGCCGCGAAGGCAAGCTGCGCGCCGACTTCAGCCTGACCGCCGCGGCCCGCCGCAACACTCCCGAGCATCTGCGCCAGGCCCTGGCGCCGCTGCGCCGCGAGGGCCTGCTGCCCGACTATCCGCTCGGCAGCGACTTCACCCCGGTCGAGGAGCGCCTGGTACGGGCGCTGGGCTGGCTCAAGGCCGCCACCGCGACCCGAACCGGCAAGCTGGGCACGGTCGCGCGCGCCCTGCTCGGCGGCAGCGGCGACGACGCCGAGGCGCTGGCGCGCATGGACCTGGCCGCCCCGTCCGGCCTGGGCGCCAGGCTGGAGGCCCGGCTGCTGGCGCTGGCGCTGCGCGAAACGCGGAGTTGAGCCGGCTCGCTCCTGCGTCCTGTGGGAGCGGCGTAAGCCGCGATCGCGAATTCGCCAGTCGCGGCGCCGCCCCCGCCGGTAGCCATCGCGGCTTACGCCGCTCCCACAGAAAGCTGGGCGCTCCGGTGCAACGGAGCCAGCGCCACGGGCCGTGAGACCGCGATCGCGGCTTACGCCGCTCCCACAGAAGGCTGGGCGCTTCGGTGCAACGGAGCCAGCGCCATGGATCGCGAGACCGCGGCCGCGGTCAGCATCGCTCCCTCGGGGGCACGGCACGGCCCCGATGACCGGGACGGCGGCCGCTTATACTTCCCGGCTACGAACCCTGGAGCGCGTCGCGGATGTCCGCCGAGAACGTCTACAAGCATTTCTACCGCACCCTGCGCCTGGGCGCGGCCGAACTCAGCGACGGCGGCGGGCCGTTCGGCTTCGACATCACCACTGCTCTGGAATTCGACTACCTGATCGAACGCTACCAGTGCGACGCGATCATCGAGACGGGCTCCAACGTCGGCGACACCACCGACTACCTGGCGCGCACCTACCCGCACCTGAGCATCGTCACCTGCGACGTGGTCGACCGTTACGTGGACCTGGTCAAGCGCCGGGTCGGTTTCATGCCGCATACCCATGTCGAAAAGCTCGATTCGCCCGAGCTGATCGCGAAATTCCGCGACCAGTTCCGCTGCCCGCTGTACTACCTCGACGCCCACTGGTACGACGCCTGGCCGCTGGAGCGCGAACTGGCGCTGATCGACAACGGCGTGGTCTGCGTCGACGACTTCAACATCGGCAACCCGCGCTTCGGCTTCGACAGCTACAAAGACGTCGAATGCGGGCCGGGCATGCTCAGCCGTTTCATCGACAAGGTCCCGGTCTACTACACCAACAATCCCGACGCGCAGTACGAGTTGCCCTGCCTGCAGGACGGCCGGCGCGGCGGCAAGGCCTATTTCGCGATCGGACAGCAGCACGACCACCTGCGCCATCACCGCTACTTCAAGCGCCACGACACGCCGCGCCCAGCGGCCTGAGCGCGATGCCCGGCCGTCGTCGCCCGCGACGACGGCGTCCCGGCAGCGGCGTCCATGCCGTTATCCATGACATGGAAACCGTCGAGCGCGCCCGCGTTCATCCTCGACCCGCGATCATGCTGCAACCGGCGGACGAAACTCGGCGCCGGGCGAGGTCGAAACCAGCGCCGGTTACCGTGGCAACACAGCCGCGGATGCGACCGGAACGTAACCAGGACGGGCAAGGCATGTCGAAGAGGTGGTCGTTCGCATCGGGGCTGTTACCGCTGTGCCTGCTGGCCGCGGCCTGCCAGCCGCGGGCGCCCAGCGACGACGCCCAGCCCGCGGCGGTGACCATCGGCGACCAGTCCGGCGACCGTTCTGCGGCGCCCGGCAACGCCGCTCCGGCGCGGGCCGACGCACTCAAGGGCACCTACTGGCCGCCGGCCAGGCTCGACGCCGGCGAAGCCTCGATCAGTTGCGAATACGACTACGCCCGGCATGGCGACGGCGAACCGCTGGCTTCGCTGGAATTCTTCAGCCTGGTCGACGCGCTCAGGGACTGCCAGCCGCGCGGCATGGTCCGGGTCCGCTACCGCGGCAAGATCGGCGCCGGCTTCACCGCCCTGGTCCAGCGCGTGGCGGCGATGGCCGACCGCATGGAAATCCCGACCCGCATCCTCGACCTGGATTCGACCGGCGGTCACGTCGAAGAAGCGATCCGCGCCGGCGACTCGATCGCCGAATCGCATTGGGCGATCTGGATCCGCGAAGACTCGCTGTGCCACAGCGCCTGCGTGCTGGTGCTGGCCGCCGGCGACACCCGCTCGATTTCGGGCAAGGTCGGGATCCACCGCCTGATCCGCGACCGTTCCACCGCGACCTCGCGCGCCGAGCTCAGCGCCGAGCTCAAGGCGATCAATACCCAGGTCCGCGATTACTTGGAACGCAACGGCGTCGCCACCGCGGTCGCCGACCAGATGATGACGGTCGCCAACCGCGACCTGCGCATCCTCAGCGAAGCCGAACTCAAGGAATACGGCCTGGCCGGCAGCAACGCCGCGCAGGACGACCTCGACCGGATACGGGTCGGACGCAAATGCGGCGAAGACTTCATGCGCCGCCGCGACGCCTTCCGGCGCGACTTCGACAAGCAGTGCATGCAGGTCGGCCAGGCCTTCGAAGCCATGGCCGAATGCGGCCTGGCCCTGCGCCAGCGTTACGGCTTCCCGGATGCGCG
This sequence comes from Lysobacter sp. Root76, assembly GCF_001428685.1. Taxonomy (GTDB): domain Bacteria; phylum Pseudomonadota; class Gammaproteobacteria; order Xanthomonadales; family Xanthomonadaceae; genus Lysobacter. The sequence goes on from NZ_LMIK01000001.1 coordinate 1,087,310, forward strand.
CTGCGCGCAGGACAGCCCGATGTCGGAATACGACCGCTACCCGGGCCGCTTGGAAACCGATGAGCCGAAACCCGCGCAACAACGCGTGATCAGCATCGCCGACAAGCCCGCGCGCCGCTGACGGCCGCGCCAGCCGGTTCGATCCGCCGCCTGCGTTCCAGCCTGCGGCGCCCTCAAGGAAAGACATCGGCGCCCCGGGGGAGTCCGGAGCGCCGATGCCGATACGCGACGGCCTGCGATCCCTCGCGGCCGTGGACCGCTTTACATCGGCGAGCAGTCGGTCCAGCCGGACGCGTAGGCGGCGCTCATCTCGGCGATCAGGGCGCTGTGGCAGTTCGCGTACGAAGTGCCGTAGACGTCGTGGCCGGTGCGGAAGGTGGTGCCGACCTCGCCGATGTGCTCGATGCCGTCGCCCCACACGGTGTATTCGGTGTAGTAGCTGCCGCGCCAGGTGCCGGTCTGCGGGCCGCTCGGGTCGCGGTCGTTGATGACCCGGCCCGGCACGCCGTTGGCGGCGCTGGCGGGATCGGAGGCGAGGCCGGCGCCGAGCAGCACGGTCGTCATCAGGGCCAGGTTGAACAGCTTGAGCTTCATATCGGTCTCCAGGTGGGACCGCCGTGGCACGGCGGTTGGACGATGCGGGTTCCCGGGCAGCGACGCGATCGCGGGCCGACCGGGCCGGATCACGCTAGGGTCGACGCCGCCCGCCCACCAGAACGCAGCAGGGACCAAACCGGACCGCGGCGGGAACGAATCCCGGCGATGTTTCGAAGAATCAATCGCTTGGCGTGAATTCGTGCCCCGTTTCGCCCCCGAAACCATTGGAGCCCCGGCGCGGCCGACGCCTACACTGGCCGGGTCATCCACACACCGTGATCGAGCCATGACGCGTCATTGCCTGCCCCGCCTGCTCGGCCTGAGCCTGCTGTTCGCCACCTGCGCCCACGCCCACGACCCCCTGGCCAAGAGCAAGAACTGGTGCCTGGACCCGAACGCCTCGCCGCAGATCGTCAGCACTTTCAGCATCACTCCGGCCGCGCTGGCGCAGTACCGCGCCGAGCACGCCCCGCTGCTGGGCCAGGAGGCATCCGGCTACTGCGTTCCGGAAAAGACCTGCGGCATCGTCGACGAGTGGTATTGGGCCAACCAGGCTGCGCACGACCAGTGCTCGGCGCTGGGCGACAAGTCGATGCAAAGCCCCAGTCAGCAGGCCATGCCCTTCGTCCAGGGGCCGGCCGACTTCAATCCCGACAACGGCAGCCACCACGACCTGTACCGTTTCAAGGACGGCGACCTGCGCGGCGTGTGCGTGGTCTGCGTCGACAACCGGGTGCCGGGCGAAGTGCTCGCGCCCGATAGCTGAGCGCGGCGTTCACACCAGGGCGCGGCGGCGGGTGTAGGCCAGCGCCGCGTCGACCCGGCGCTGCAGTTCCTCGCGCTCCTGCGGCGCCATCGTGCAATGTCCGAGCACGTAGTAGGCCGAACGCAGCACATCGCGCCAGCGCGGTTGCCGCGGCAGCTTGGACAAGACCAGATAGCGCTCCATCGCACGCACGCGCAAGCGGCCTTCGTCGATGGTCACGCGCCAGATGCGGCTGCGTTCGGCCAGTTCCAGCCGGCTGCTGCCGGTGCTGCGTTCCCAGGTGTCGACCACCGCCAGCATCAGTTCCACCAGGGTGCGCCGGAAGTCTTCGCGCATGCGCTCGTCGCGGGCGGGATCGGCGTCGCCCGCGGTCCCGTCCGCGAGCGTCGCCATCGGCGTGGAGGCCGCGGAGGCCTCGCGCAATCCGAGCACGATCAGGCCGTCGCCGCGTTCCCAAGGCGTGAGCTGGGCCTGCAGGCGCACGACGCCGTCGCGGCGGGCGAATTCGAAGGTCTGCGCACTCGCATCCTCCATCCGCTCCAAGGCCGCGGCCAGCGACTCGCGATCGGCCTCGCCGACGTAGTCGCCCAGCGCCTGCCCGACCGGCGACTGCGCGACCGGCGACAGCCCGTCCGCGTCGAGCAGGCCGCAGGCGGCGCGATTGGCGGCCAGCACCTGGCCTTCGGCATCGACCAGGCAGACCGCATCCTGGCGGCTGTCGAGCAGGGCCTGGAGCAGGCTGCGGTCTTCGGCCAGGGCATCGGCGGCGTGACGGTAGCGCGCCAGCGCTTCTTCCTGGCGCACCTGGCGCTCGGCTTCGAGCAGACGCGCGCGCTGACGCCGGCGCATCAGCAGCAAGCCCAGCGCCAAGGCCGCGGCCAGCGTGGCGGCCAGGGTCAGCCACAGCAGCAAGGTGCGCTGGCGCAGTTCGACCCGGCGCAGACGGTTCTCGGTTTCCAGCGCGGCGATGGTGCGGTCGCGTTCGGCGGTTTCGAAGCGCGTGCGTAGCCAGCCCAGTTGCCGGTCCTGCTGCGCCCGGCTGAGCACACGCTCCTGCTCGTGGCTGCGACGCAGGGTGGCGATGGCGGCGCTACGGTCGCCTGCGGCCTCCTCCGCCAGCGACAGTTCCTGCAGCAACGCGATGCGTTCGACGCCGCCTTCGGGCAGGGCCGCGATCGCTTCGTGCAGGCGCGTCGCCGCCGCGGCGGCGCGGCCTTCCAGGCGCTCGCTGCGTGCGATCTGCAATTGCAGCGACGCCGGCAAGGCCAAACGGTGTTCGGCCGCGATCGCGAACGCGGCCAGGCGCCATTGCCGCGCCTGCGCGATGTCCGCGCGCGCCAGGGCGGCGCGCATCAGGCCCGCGTACACGCGCAGCTCGTAGGCGCGATTGCCGGCCTGGCGGTAGGTCTGCAGCGCCTCCTGCAGCCACTGCTGGGCCTGGGCGGCGTCGCCGCGATCCAGGCTCAGCTCGCTCAGGCTTTCGAGCACGTGCCCGGCTTCGACCCGGTTGCCCTGGGCGCGGAACGCCGTCAGCGCTTCGCGGTAATGCCGGGTGGCCTCATCGGGGTCGTCGAGTTCGCGGTAGACGTCGGCGATGTTGTTGAACACCGCGCCGCCGACCTCGCCGCGGGCGCGCTGCATCTGCAGACTCGCGGTCAGCGTGCGCAAGGCGCCGCGGAAATCGCCGAGCCGGCGCAGTGCGCTGCCGACGTTCCTCAGGTCGCGCGCGATCGCTTCTTTGTCGTCGTGCGCGGTCGACAGCTGTAGCGCGCATTCGAAACGTCCCAGCGCTTCGGGTATCAGTTCGCGGCGGTAGGCGAGCACGCCGCGCTGGCGCATCAGTTCGTAACCCAACTCCCAGTCGGGATCGCGACCGATCGTGGCCTCGACGCAATCCAAGGCCTGCTCGGCCTGCTCGAAGCGGCCGCTGCCGATTTCGTTGCGCGCCTGCGCGAGCAGGGCTTCACCGGTGCGCGCGACCGTCGACAGGTCGGCGCCCTCGGCCAGACCGACCCGGCGCGGACAGATCGCCGGATCCGGCAGCGGTCGCGGTGTCGGGCTGGCGTCGCAGCGCGTGGGCGGTGCGGCCGCCAGCGCGCTGCCGGTCGCGATGCACAACAGCATCGTCCCGGACAGCGTCGCTCCCAACAGCCGCACTCCCAACAGCCGCGCCCAGAGCGGGACGGCATTGCGCCGCAAGGTTTGCGGCGGCGATGCCTGCTCCCGCGCCGGGCCCGCGATCAACCGTCGCGCTCCGGCGTTGCGGCCCCGATCATCGCGGGCATCCTAGGAATCAGAGCACCTTCGCCGCCGCGACCACGCGCTCGACCGTGAAGCCGAAGTGCGGGAACAGGGCTTCGGCCGGAGCCGAGGCGCCGAAGCCGTCGATGCCGATCACGGCGCCGTCCAGGCCGACGTACTTGCGCCAGAAATCGCTGACGCCGGCTTCGATCGCGACGCGCTTGCGCACCGCGTTGGGCAGCACCGATTCGCGGTAGTCCGCGTCCTGACGGTCGAACACGTCGCTGGACGGCATCGACACCACGCGCACCTTCAGGCCTTCGGCGGCGAGCGCGTCGGCGGCCTGGGTGGCCAGGCCGACTTCGGAACCGGTCGCGATCAGGATCAACTCCGGGGTACCGTCGCTGTCGCGCAGCACGTAGCCGCCGCGGCCGATCCGCTTGAGCTGCTCGTCGCTGCGCGGCTGATGGGCCAGGTTCTGGCGCGAGAAGATCAGGCAGCTGGGGCCGTCCTTGCGTTCGATCGCAGCGCGCCAGGACACCGCCGACTCGACCGCGTCGCAGGGACGCCAGACGTCGTTGTGCGGGATGTAGCGCAGGCTGGCCAGGTGCTCGATCGGCTGGTGGGTCGGGCCGTCCTCGCCCAGGCCGATCGAATCGTGGGTGTAGACGTGGATCGCGTGGGCGCCCATCAGCGCGCTCATGCGCACGGCGTTGCGCGCGTAGTCGCTGAACACCAGGAAGGTGGCGTCGTAGGGAACGAAGCCGCCGTGCAGGCTCAGGCCGTTGCTGATCGCGGTCATCGCGAATTCGCGCACGCCGAAATAGATGTAGTTGGCGTTCGGATCGTCGCTGGCGACCGACTTGCTGCCCTTCCACAGGGTCAGGTTGGAATGGGCGAGGTCGGCCGAACCGCCGATCAGTTCCGGCAGCAGCGGCGCGAAGGTCTCGATCGCCATCTGCGAGGCCTTGCGCGAGGCGATGGTCTGGCCGTCGGCCTGCAGCTTGGCGATGTAGGCATCGGCGTCGGCGGCGAAGGTTTCCGGCAGATCGGCGTGCGAGCGGCGGGTCAGTTCGGCGGCTTCGGCCGGGTACTGCGCGGCGTAGGCGTCGAACAGGCGGTTCCACTGGTCCTCGCGCACCATGCCGGTGCTGCGCGAACGCCAGCCGTCGTAGATCGGTTCCGGAATCTCGAACGCCGGGTGCGGCCAATGCAGCGCTTCGCGGGTGGCGACGACTTCGTCCTTGCCCAGCGGCGCGCCGTGCGAGGATTCCTTGCCGGCCTTGGCCGGCGAGCCGAAGCCAATAGTGGTGCGGCAGCAGATCAAGGTCGGCTTGTCGGACTTGGCCATCGCGGTGTCGATGGCGGTCTTGATCTCGACCGGATCGTGGCCGTCGACGTTGCGGATCACGCGCCAGCCGTAGGCCTCGAAGCGGGCCGGGGTGTCGTCGGTGAACCAGCCGTCGGTGTTGCCGTCGATCGAGATCTTGTTGTCGTCCCAGAACGCGACCAGCTTGCCCAGGCCCCAGGTGCCGGCCAGCGAGGCGGCTTCGTGCGAGATGCCTTCCATCAGGCAGCCGTCGCCCATGAACACCCAGGTGCGGTGATCGACCACGGCCAGTTCGGGACGGTTGAAGCGCTGCGCGAGCAGCTTCTCGGCCAGGGCCATGCCGATCGCGTTGGCGAAGCCCTGCCCGAGCGGACCGGTGGTGGTTTCCACGCCCGGGGTCATGAAGTTCTCGGGGTGGCCCGGAGTCTTGGACTCGAGCTGGCGGAAGCGCTTGAGGTCCTCGATCGACAGGTCGTAGCCGGTCAGGTGCAGCAGCGCGTACTGCAGCATCGAGCCGTGGCCGTTGGAGAGGATGAAGCGGTCGCGGTTGAACCACTTCGGATTGTTCGGATTGTGGTTGAGGTAATCGTTCCAGAGCACTTCGGCGATGTCGGCCATGCCCATCGGCATGCCCGGATGACCGGAGTTGGCGGCCTGCACCGCGTCGATGGCGAGGAATCGGATGGCGTTGGCGAGGTCGCGGCGGCTGGGCGTCGTCATGGCGTCGGGCACGGGGTCTTCTGGAGGCGGGAGGCGGCCGCGCGAGCGGCTGGACCAGCCGGGCGGACTCGCCATTGTCCCATCCGCGCGCCGCCCTGTCGCGCCGGATCGGCTGGTCCGGTGCCCGGAAACGGCAAAGCCCGCCGTAGCGGGCTTTGCGGATCGTGCCGGGGCGCCGCGCAGGCGCCACGGGCCGGGCTCAGTCGGCCAGGCGCTCGATGGGCGGGTCGCTCTCGCCGCGCGAGACCACCGCGGCCACGGCCAGGTCGCCGGTGACGTTGAGCGTGGTCCGGCACATGTCCAGGAAGTGGTTCACGCCCAGGATCAGGCCGATGCCTTCCGGCGGCACCCCGACCATGCCGCAGATCAGCGCGATCACCGGCAGCGAGCCCGAGGGCACGCCGGCGGTACCGATGCCGCCGAGGATGCAGACGAACATCACCGTGACCTGCTGCGCCAGGCTCAGCTCGACGCCGAAGAACTGCGCCAGGAAGATCACCGTCACGCCCTCGAACAACGCGGTGCCGTTCTGGTTGGCGGTCGCGCCCACGGTCAGCACGAAGCGCGACACCCGTCGCGGCAGGCCGATCTCGTCGGCCACGCGCAGCGCGGTGGGCAGGCTGGCGTTGCTGGAGGCGGTGGAGAACGCCAGCAGCATCAGTTCCTGCGCGCCGCGGAAGAACTTCAGCGGCGACCAGCCGCCGAGGAAGCGCAGCGCCAGCGAATAGGTCACGAACAGGTGCAGCGCCAGCGCCAGCACCACCACCACGACGTAGCTGGCGAGCTTGGCCAGCAAGTCGGCGCCGAACACCACGGTCATGTTGAACATCAGGCAGAACACCGCGTACGGCGCCATGCGGATGACCAGGCCGATCAGGGTCATCGACACTTCGAACAGGCCCTGGATGCCGCGCTTGAGCGTGTCCACGGCCTCCGAGCGGGTCAGCACCATGCCGATACCGACCATCAGCGCGAAGAACATCACCGCCAGGATGGTGTTCTCGGCCGCGGCCTTGACCACGTTGTCGGGCACGATCGACAACAGCATGTCCATGCCCTTGGGCTGGCTGCCGACGTCGCTGACGATGGCCTTGGCGCGTTCGGCGTTTTCGGCCAGCAACTGCTTCGCCAAGGCCGGATCGACGCCGGCGCCGGGCTGGATCCAGTTCACCAGCACCAGGCCGATCGCGACCGCGATCGCCGACATCAGCACCGTGAAGGCCAGCGTGCGCCAGCCGATGCGGCCGAAGGCGCGCACGTCGCCCATTTCCGACACGCCGATCACCAGCGCCGAGAACAGCAGCGGGATCACCAGCATGAAGATCAGGCGCAGGAAGATCGTCGCCAACGGCTGGGTGACGTAGGTCGTGAGGGTCTTGACCCAGCCCGCGTCGCCGCCGACCAGGTAGTGCACGAGCAGGCCGAGCACCATGCCGGCCGCGAAACCGATCGCCATCTTCCAGTGCAGCGGCAGCTTCTTGGGCTTGGCGCCGTCGGCCCCGGTCATCGCTTCGGTCATTTGCGTACTCCCCGACTTGAACCCGCGGAGCTTAGCAAACCTGCCCGATCCGGCCTGCCCTGCGCCCCAGGCTGAACGAAGGGGATCGCTACCGTAAACACGCCAAGCCTCCGCAGCAGCCGTGCTGTGGGGTAGGAGCGGCGTAAGCCGCGACCCGTGTGCCCATCGGAGTTGCGCGGTCGCGGCTTACGCCGCTCCTACCCCAGGGCCGGCTAGCCCGGCGGATACAGCGGCGGCAGCGGCGAGGCCGCCACAGCGGCGACAGCGCGCCAGCGCGGGCCCTGCACGAACGCGGAGCGCAATTGCGCACGCGCGGCCGGACCATCGCCACCGGCCCAGCGTGCACGCTGCATCGCCTGCAGGGCTTCGCGCTGGGCGGGGTCGTCCAGGCGCGCGATGACCTCGTCGATATCCGCTGCCGGCGGGTTCGCCAGGGCGCACAGCGCGGCCGCGACCTCGCCGAAGTCGCCGCTGTCCAGCACCTGCCTGAGCGCGCCGCGACGGCCCGACGGCGGCGCCGCCGGCAGTTCGCCCGCCACCGGCAGCGGCGGCGCTGCGCCGGCGCGGACGGCCGCCGGATGCGCGCGCAGGTGCAGCGCCCAGACCAGGGTCGCCAGCCACAGCGCCGCGAACACCAGCGCCGCCAACGCCCACCAGCGCGCGGCCGGATCCTGCGCGATCGCCGCGATCGGCGAAGCGTTCGCGCCGGCCTTGGCCTCGTCCGCAGCGGGCGCCGGCAACGGCGCCGGGGCCGATCCGTCGGCGGCGGCGATCTTCCAGGTCAGCGCTGGTAGCTGGGTGCTGCGCGCCGTGCCCGAGCCCACGTCCCACCAGCCCAGGCGCAGCCCGTCCAGACGCGCCTCGCCGGTGCGCGAAGGCACCAACGAGAACTTGCGCGTGAGCTTGACCCGCGGCCGGCCGTTGGCGAAGTTTTCGTCGGATTGGACCGGTTCGGCGAACACCTGCACGCCGTCGATCGGCGGCAGCTGCAGTTCCGGAATCTGCGCCGCGGTGGCGCCGTCGGCGGTGACCTCGACGGTCAGGGTCGCGGCGCTGCCCGCGCGCAGGTCCTGCGGCGCGGACTGGTAGCGCAGCTGCAGATCGCGCAGCGGCAGCCAGGGCTGCGGCGCGTTGGCCGGCATCGCGCGTACCTGCAGGCGCCGCGGCGTGGCCGCGACGCGCAGGGTGTCGCCGTTGCCGCCGAACATGTCCTCGAAGAAATTGGGCGCGCTGCGGCCTTCGAAACGCGCGCCCGGCACCTGCACCACGCCGCTGCGCTCGGGCACCAGCAGGTAGCGGCGCTCGACCACGTTGTAGCGGCGCCCGCCGAGTTCGCGGGTGTACTGCGCGTCGTCGCCGATGCGCTGGAACGAGGCGCCTTCGGGCGCCGGCTGGTCGAGCTGACCGGCCACGATCGGCACCGCCGAATACAGCCGCACCACCCAGCCCACCGCCTGCTGCACGTAGGGATCGGTCGCGTCGGCTTCGCTCTCGATGAAGACGTCGTCGCCGGCGTGCGCCGGCGCGCGCGCGGCCACCGGCGCGACCACCAGGGTCAGCGCCGCCGTGCGTTCGCCGCCCACGCTCAGCGACGGCACCGTCAGGCGTCCGTCGCGGCGCGGGCGCAGGGCCACGCCGTACAGCGAGCGGGTGACGAACTGGCCGTTGCTGCGTTCGAACGAACGCCGGCTGGTGTTGTTGCTGACCTCGAAGTCCTTGGCCAGCGGCGAGTAGTCGGGACCGGCGCCGCTGAGCGAGGTGGTCTCGATGTTGAGGGTCACGGTTTCGCCGGCATTGACGGCGTCGCGGTCCAGCCACGCGCGCGGCTGCGCGAGCACGCCGAAACTGGCGGCGCACAGCACCAGCCACAAGACGAACAGACCGGCGGTGCGGGCGTGGACGGACGGCATGCGCGGCATCGCGGTCATTCTCCTTGCTCGCCCAGAACCTGGCGGCGTTCGTGCTCGATACGGAATTTCTCGCGCAGCAGACCGCCCGGATCGTCCGGCACGCGCCTGAGCCAGGCTTCGTTGGCGACCCGGACTTCGCGCTGCTGCGCGGTTTCCTTGCCGCGCGCGCGCGCCTGCGCCGGCTGCTCGGTGCGCGGCTGTTGCTGCAAGGCGCGCTGCATGCGCTCGCGCTGGGCGCGGTCGGCCTGTTCCTGCGCCTTGGCCGCGGCGGAGGGATCGGATTCGGATTTGGAACCGGATTCCTCGCGCTCGGGCTTGGGCTGATCCTGGGCCGGCTTCTGCTGTTTCTGCTGGCCCTGCTGCGGCTTCTGCGGTTGGTTCTGCTGGCCTTGCCCGCCCTGCGACGACTGGTTCTGCTGCGACTTGTCCTTGGGCGGCGGCTTGCGCTTCATCGCCGCTTCGACCGCGCGCTTGTTGGCCAGCGCATCGGGCATGCCGGGTTGCAGGCTCAAGGCGCGGTCGTAGGCGGCGATCGCCTGCGGGTACTGCCCGGCCTTGGCCAGCGCGTTGCCGAGGTTGTATTGGGCATCGGCGCTGTCCGAGCTGCGGTACAGCTGCGCGGCGCGCGGGTAGTCGCCGCGGCGGTAGGCCTGGGTCGCGTCCTGCATGCGCTCGTGGACGAGCTGGTCGGGACGACGCCATAGCTCGGCCGCCCGCGCGGGTTGCCAGGGCAGCCAGGCGCACAGCAGCAGTGCGGCGAGCGCGCCGCTGCGGCGACGGAACGCGAACAGCGCCACCAGCAGCAGCGGCGGCAACAGCCAATAGCCTTCGTCCTGCCAGGTACGGCCCTTGCTGCCCTTGGCCGCGGTGGCATCGGTGGCCTTGGGTTCGAGCACGCCCAGCGCGCGCAGATCTTCGTCGCCGCCGCTCATGGCCGCGTAGCTGCCGCCGCCGGCGCCGGCGAGATCGCGCAAGGTGGCCGGTTCGAGCTTGACTCCGACGATGCTGCCGTCGCTGCGGCGGATCGCGGCCCCGGCGGCGCTGCCCAGGCCCAGCGCGGACACGCGGTAGCCGTCGGCCGCGGCTGCGGCCGCCGCGGCGCGCGTGCGCGCATCGCTATGATCGGTCAGCAACAGGATGTCGCCGCGTTCGAAGCCGGCGCGGCGCAGCAGCCGCGTCGACCAGACGATGGCGCGATCGCCGCGCTGGCCGTCGACCGGCATCACGTCGGGATTGAGCGCGTCCAGGAACAAGGCGACATTGGCCGCATCGTCGGTCAGCGGCGCGACGGTGAACGCATCGCCGGCGTAGGCCACCAGCCCGACCTGGCCGCCGTCGCGCTCGCGCAGCAGGGTCGCGATCTTGGCCCGCGCCTGCGCCAGGCGCGTAGGAGGCAAGTCGGTGGCGAGCACGGCGCTGGACAGATCGAGCGCGATCACCAGCGGCGCCCGGCTCTGCCACAGGGCCTGCTCGGTCTGGCGCCAACTCGGGCCGGCCAGCGCGAACACCGCGAGCACGCCGGCGAGCATCGCCAACCAGGCGCCGTAACGCGTGCGCTTGTCCTGCCCGGCTTCGAGCAGATGCGGCAGCAGGTGCGGATCGACCGCATCGCGCCAGGCGCTGGCGCGACGCCGGCGCGCGCGCCACCACAGCGCGATCAAGGGCAAGGCCAGCAGCGCCCACAGCCAGTGCGGACGCAACAGGTGCAATTGCGAGAACGTCCCCATCCAATCGGTGCTCATGCGCGTCGCCTCCCTTGCAGGGCGAACGCCAGCAGCGCCAGCACGAACGCGGCCGCGAGCGGCCAGACGTAGCGCTCGATGCGCGGGCGCACGGTCTCGCCTGGGCGCTGGATAGGCTCCAGCCGATCGATCTCGGCGTAGATGCCGGCCAGTTCGGAGGTGTCGCGGGCGCGGAAGAAACGCCCGCCGGTTTGCTTGGCCACCGCGCGCAGGGTGGTCTCGTCGATGTCGTCGCCGCCACCGGGTATCGGCAACTTGATGCCGAGCACCGACAGCGTGCCGTCGCCGCCGAAGGCGATGGTGTGCACGCGCACGTGATCGGCGCTGGCCAGTTCTGCCGCCTTCTTGGGCTCGATCGCACCGGCGGTATTGACGCCGTCGGTCAGCAGGATCAGCACGCGCTGCTCGGCGGGCTGCGAGCGCAGGCGCTTCACCGCCAGCGCGATCGCGTCGCCGATCGCGGTTTCCTGGCCGGCCAGTCCGACCACGCTGTCGGCGAGCTGGTCGCGCACGGTCGCGCGGTCCAGGGTCAGCGGTGCCAGCGCGTAGGCGCGGCGGCCGAACACCAGCAGGCCGACGCGGTCGCCGACCCGGCGTTCGAGGAAGTCGTTGAGCACCGCCTTGGCCGCGGTCAGGCGATCCACCGGGCGATCGCCGAGTTCCATGTCCGGCTCGCGCATGCTGCCCGATAGATCCAGCGCCAGCATCAGATCGCGGCCGACCTGGGGCGGCTGCACCGCGTCGCCGAGCTGTTGCGGCCGCGCGGCGGCGATGCAGAGCAGGATCCACGCCGCCCAGATCAACCAGCCCGGGCCGCGCCCGCGCACGCCGTGACCGCCGACGGCCGCGACCGCATCCAGGCGTTCGCCGAACGGTACTTTCAACGCCGCCGAGCCGTCGCGCGCGGCCGGCAGCAGCCAGCGCGCCAGCCACGGCAAGGGCAGCGCGAGCAGCCACCAAGGCCACGCGAACAGGTCGCGCGCATCGGCCAGGGCGCGGGCGAGCGCGTCCATCATCGGCCTGCGCCCATCAGTTCGAGGAAGCGCGTGCGCACCAGCTCGCGCAAGGCCTCCGCCTGCAGAGGATCGACGTCGCGGCGGTAACCGCCGTCGAGCAGCAGACGGCCCGCGGCCTCGACGAACTGCGGCGACTTCGCGCTGCGATCGAGAAAGGCCAGCCAGTCTTCGCCCTGCAGGCGGTCCGCCGTCGCGTCGCGGCGGCGCGCGGCACGGCGCAATAGTTCCGACATCGCCGCGACCTGCGCCGACGGCGTAGCCGCTTCGGCCAGCGCATCGTCGAACACGCGCTCGATCGCGCGCCGCCGGCGCTGCCGGCGCGCGCGCCACAACCACACCGCGGCCACGACCAGCAGCACGGCCGCGAACACCATCCACCAGCCCGGCGCCGGTGGCCACCAGGACGGCGCCACGCTCTCGTGCACGTCGCGCAGGAGCAGGGTCGGATCGGCCATCACGCCACCAGCGGCCGTGCCCGGCCCAGCAAGGGCAACCAGGATTCACTGGGCGCATCGGTGGACAGGGCCTGCACACGCACGCCGCGCGAGGGCAGTTTTTCCAATGCGGCCGCGACTGGTGCGGTGAATTCCTCAGCCCAGCGCCGGCGCTGTGCGGGCACGCCAAGATCGACTTCGATCCGGCGCTCGCCGCTGCGGAACGGCAGCGCGGATTGCGGCGGCGCGTTTTCCAAGGGATCGGTCAGCAGCAGCACGATCACTTCGTGGTGCTGGGCCAGTGCCGGCCAGCGCCGCTCGGGCACCTGCTCCAGGCTGCGCGGATCGGCCAGCACGACCAGGCGCGAGCCCGGCCGCAGCAGACGCGTGGCGTGGTCGAGCGCGACCGCGAGACCGGCGTCGTCCGCGGGCGGCTGCGCGTACCAGCGCACCAGCGCGTCGAGCGCGCGCAAGGCGCCGCGCGGTCCCGACGCCGGCGCCACCGGCGCCTCGCGCAGGCTGCCGCGCAACGCGGCGATGCGGTCGCCGTCGCGCGCCGCCGCCCAGGCCGCGATCGCGCCGGCACGCGCGGCCTGGACCGACTTGAAGCGCACGCGGGTGCCGAAATACAGCGCCGGCGAGGTGTCGGCGACGATCAGGCTCAAGCGCTCGCGTTCGGCCTGGAACAACTTGGTGTGGGCGCGGCCGGTGCGCGCGGTCAGGCGCCAGTCGATGTGGCGCGCATCGTCGCCGTTCGAGTATTCGCGCGATTCGGCGTACTCCATGCCGCGTCCGCGCAAGGGCGACAGCGCATGGCCGCTGACCCCGTGCCGACCCAGGCGCGCATTGCGGCGACCGCCGACGGCGGCGCGCAGCGCGACCAGTTCCGCCAGTTGCGGACGCAGGCCGTTGGATTCGGTGGACGCAGCGCTCATGGCGATCCTGGACCGGGGCCGCGCGCCACCAGCGGCGACGCGTCGCGCCGGCTCACGGCAGCGGCACCCGCTGCAGCAGTTCGGCGACCAGGCGGTCGCCGTCCCAACCCTCGGCGGTGGCTTCGTAGCTGGGCAGGATGCGATGGCGCAGCACCTCGGGCGCGATCGCGCGCACGTCGTCCGGGGTCACGTAGTCGCGACCGGCCAGCCAGGCATGCGCGCGCGCGCAGCGCTCCAGCGCGATCGAGCCGCGCGGGCTGGCGCCCCAGGCGATCCGGCGCGCGAGCGCGGCGTCGTAGCGCGCGGCATCGCGCGAGGCCAGCACCAGTTCGATCAGATAGCGCTCGACCGCGGGCGCGACGTGCAGCGACAGCACCGCGGCGCGCGCCGCGAACACGTCGGCCAGCGGCATCTTGGTCACGACCGGCGCCACCGTACGCAGCGAGTCGCGTGCGCGTTCGCGCGCCAGGCGCAGGATCTCGGCTTCCGCGGCCGCTTCCGGGTAGCCGATGCGCACGTGCATCAGGAAACGGTCGAGCTGGGCCTCGGGCAGCGGGAAGGTACCCTCCTGCTCGATCGGGTTCTGGGTCGCCATGACCAGGAACAACGGCGGCAGCGCATACGTAGCCCGGCCGACCGTGACCTGGCGTTCGCCCATCGCCTCCAGCAGCGCCGACTGGACCTTGGCCGGCGCGCGATTGATTTCGTCGGCGAGCAGGATGGGATGGAAGATCGGCCCGGCCTGGAACTCGAAGCGGCCGTCCTGCGGACGCCAGACCTCGGTACCCGTGAGATCGGCCGGCAGCAGGTCGGGGGTGAACTGGACGCGGGCGAAGTCGGCCTCCAGGCGCGCCGCCAGCGCACGCACTGCGCTGGTCTTGGCCAGGCCGGGCGCGCCTTCGACCAGCAAATGGCCGTCGCCGAGCAGGGCGATCAACAGACGCTCGATCAGCGCCGCCTGGCCGACGATCTCGGTCGAGAGCGCCTCGCGCAGTCCGCGGAAGGCATCGTGCAGACGCGCCAGTTCGGCATCCGGCAGGGCGGGCGTACGGACCGGCGCGGTGCCGGCGAGGATTTCGGGGGTTTCCATCGGCGTTCCGACGCGGGGCGAGGTCCGATTTTGACCGAACTTGGCGGCCGGGGTTCACCCAACCAATGGCACGTTCAGCTCATCGCTCCCTTTCCGACCCCGAAAACGCGAAGAGGGCCCGAAGGCCCTCTTGCGTACTACGTCCGGATCGGCCGCGCTTAGCGCTGCGCGACCTTGAGCACTTTCGGCGTCACGAAGATCAGCAGCTCGGCCTTTTCCTTGGAGCGGCCCTTCTTCTTGAACAGGTTGCCCAGGAAGGGGATGTCGCCCAGGAACGGCACCTTGGTGACGTCGCTGCGATCGCGGAACTCGTACACGCCGCCGATCACCACGGTCTGACCGTCCTCGACCAGCACCGCGGTGTTGACCGAGCGCTTGGCGATGATCGGCACCTGGCCGATCGAGGTGTTCAGGGTGCCGTCGACCTCGTCCTTCTTGACCGCCATGTTCAGGAACACGCGGCCGTCGTTGGTGATGGTCGGGGTGACCTTGAGCTCCAGCAGCACGTCCTTGAACTGGACGTTCGGGATCGGCGTGCTGTTGCCGCCCTGCTGCGGGGAGATCGTCACGTAGCCCACTTCCTGACCTTGGCTGATCACCGCTTCGCGCTGGTTGCTGGTGACGACGCGCGGGTTGGAGATGACTTCGCCGCGGCCTTCTTCCTGGATCGCCGAGAGCTCGATATCGAGCAGGTAACCGGCGTTGAGGATCGACAGCGCCAGCGAGCCGGCCGGGTTGTCGACGCCCAGGTTGGTCATCAGGCCGCGGGTGATCGTGCCCAGCGTACGCACCGGCGGCGAGCCGACCGAACCGGCGTTGAGCCAGTCGCGGAAGGCGTTGGCATAAGCGGTGTCGGCGGCGACCTGCGAATTGCGGGTCGCGGTGTTCGCGTCGAGGTTGCCGCTGAAGTAGGAATTGTCCTTGTTGCCGCTGATGCCGAACTTGGCGCCGAGTTCGCGCGAGACCGATTCGGTCGCGATCACGATGCGGGCCTCGATCACGACCTGGTCGACCGGGCGATCGATCACCCGAACCAGTTCGCGCATCTGCTGAACCTTCTTCGGGATGTCGCTGATCATCAGCGTGTTGGTGCGCTCGTCGGCGACCAGTCGGCCGCGCTGCGAGAGGAAGCCGTTCTCGTTCTGGCTCTGGCCGCCGCTACCACCGCCACCGCCGCCGCTGCTGCCGACGCCCTTGGCCTCGGTCAGCGCTTTGAAGATGGCCGTCGCGTTGTGGTAGTTGATCTGGATGTACTCGGTGACCAGGTCGACGCGGTTGTCGAGCGCGATGCGCGCGTCTTCCTTGTCCTGCTCGTACTTGGCGACTTCGGCCTGCGGCGCGATCCACACCACGTTGCCGCTGCGGCGCTTGTCCAGGCCCTTGGCCTGCAGGACCAGATCCAGCGCCTGATCCCAGGGCACATTGACCAGACGCAGGGTCACGTTGCCCTGGACCGTGTCGGCGGCGACCACGTTGAGATTGGACTCCTCGGCGATCAGTTGCAGCACGGTGCGCACCGGCACGTCCTGGAAGTTGAAGGTCACCGGGCGGCCGCTGTAGCCGCGCTTGGCCGAGTCGGTCGCACCGCCGCCGGCGGCGCCGACTGCGCGGCTGCCGACGGCCGAGGCGGCCTTGGGCACGATCTCGACGATGTACTCGCGACCGGTCTGGTAGGCCAGCGACTCGAAACCGCCGTTGGTGTTGAGCACCAGCTGCGTGCCGTTACCGCTGGCGCGCGCGTCGATGCGCTGGACCGGGGTCGCGAAGTCGGTGACGTTCAGCGGACGCTGCAGCGCAGCGGGCAACTGGGCGTTGCCGACGTTGATGATCACGCTCGAGCCCTGGCTGCGCAGGTCCGGCGCGGCACCGTCGCCGCTGAACTTCAGGATCAGCTTGCCGGAGCCGCCGTCGCCGCGCTTGAAATCGATGTTCGCGACCGAGATCGCGCCCGGCAGCTGCTTGGCCGGATCGAGGCTGTGCGCGGGAGCGACCACAGGCGCGGCGGGAGCCGCGACCGGTGCCGCGGCCCCGGACATCGGCGTCGCGGCGTGCGCGGCGCTGAGTCCGGCGAGCAAACCGACCACCAGGCCGGCGCTGCGCGTGCTGAAAGCCAAGGGGCGCCGGGCCGGCCGCGAGCATTTGGCGTTGAATACGGTCATCGTGCTATCCCCCAATCAATTGTCTTCTAACGCCACGGTGGCGGGACGTTCCAGCCAGCCACCGGCGCCGTCCGGCACCAGTTCCACCAACTCGATCCGGTCTTCGGACACGCTGGTCACCCGACCGTCGTTCTGCCCCATGTACGCGCCTGGCCGCACCCGGTAGGTCACCTTGTCGGGCGCCATCACCAGGGCGATCACACCGGGACCGCGGCCGAGCGTGCCGACCATGTCCAGGCTGTCGAGCGGGAACTGTTCCAAGGTCTGCTTGCGACGCGTCGCGTCCGGACGCGGACCGTTGCCGCCGCCCTGGTCGGTGAACGCGTTGCTGAACGGATCGCGCATCGCCTGCGCGGCGTATTCGAAGGTTTCGAACTGCTGCATCACCGGCAGCGGATCCAGCGGCGGAGCCGGACGCGCCTTCACTTCGGCGACCCACTTTTCCAGGTTCGGCGCATCGCCCGGCGTACTGGTGATGCCGCGCGAGCAGGCGGTGGCCGCCAGCAGCATCGTCGCGGCGATCAGGACGCGACCGCGAGCGCCTGCGTTGAATGTCGTACGCATCAGCCGCCCTCCTTCTTGTCGCCAGTGGGCGCGGCAGGCGCGGCCGCGGCGGCGTTAGGATCGCCGTTGGCCTTTTCCTGCGCCGACACTTCTTCTTCGTCCAGGTAACGGTAGGTCTTGACCGTGCCGGCCAATTCCAGCGGACTGTTGGGCGTGATGACCGCGGACTTGTCGCCGGCCGCAGCGCCGCGCGGACGCAGCGAGATGTCGTGCATGGTCATGATGACCACGCGCGGCAGCGAGGCGACGCCGCTGACGAAACCGCCGAACTGGTGATAGGTACCCACCATGCGCAGCGCGATCGGCTTCTCGGCGTAGAAGTCCTTGGGCTGTTCCGGACCGGGCTGGAACAGTTCGTTGGTGATGCCGGTGGCGAGCGCGGTCTGCGAAATGTCGACGATCAGGTCGGGCATTTCGGTCTTGCTCGGCAGCTGGCGCAACATCTGCTGCAACTGCTGCTCCATCTGCACGAGCTGCTGCTTCAGCGGCTCCAGATTGGCGGCGCGGCCCTGCTTGGTCTCGAACTCGGTGCGCAGTTCGGCCTCGGTGCGCTCCAGGCCTTCGAGCTGGGTGCGCTTGTCGCTGACGAACAGGTACCAGGCCAGGCCCACGATCACCAGGCCGACGATCACGCAGAAGCCGATTTTGGCCTGCTGCGGCCACGACCCCATGTTGTTGAAGTCGAGGTCCTTGAGCGACATCTTCTTCTGGCTCACGATTCGGCCCCCTTGTTGTTGCCAGCGGCCGGCGCCGTTTCCGGCGGAGCCTGGGCGGGCGTCGGAACGCTGCCCGGGGTGGTAGCGGGCTTCGGTGCGGCCGGAGCGGCGGCGGGCGCCGCGGCCGGAGCCACCGGAGCGATCGCGGCCGGAGCGGTCGCGCCTGCCGGAGCGTTGGCGGCCGCAGGTGCAGCAGCGGCCGGAGCGGCGGCGTTGGCGGCGGCGGCCTCGGCCACTGCAGCCTCGGCGCCAGCGGCCGGCGCGTCGGGCTGACCGTCGCCGTCCTCGTCCTTGGGCGCGTTCGGGTTGGCCAGCTTGACCTGCAGCTTGAACTCGTACGGCAGGCCCTTGTCGGTGCCCTTGGCCTCGATGATCGACAGGTCGGGGCTGGTCATCCAGCCCGAGCCTTCCAGGTTGCGCATATAGGTACTGACGCGGGCGTTGGACTGCGCGCGGCCTTCCAAGGTGAGGGTGTCGGCGTCCTGCTTGATCGCCGTCAGCACCGCGCCGTCGGGAATGGTGCGCACCAGCGAATCGAACAGGTGCACCATCTGCGAACGGTTCGACTGCAGCTGCTCGATCACTTCCTTGCGAGCCAGAAGCTTCGACTTCTTCTTGTCGAGCTCCTCGATTTCCTTGATCTGCCGGTCGACCTCGGCGATGCGATCCTTGAGGAAGTTGTTGCGCTTGTTCTGACCGTCGATCTGACCGCTGTAGAACATCACGATCAGGCCCGACAGCACGAGCGCGCCCAGAACCGCCATCACGATCATGGTGACGAATTCTTTCTGCCGCTGTTTACGGCGTTCGGCTCGCCACGGGAGCAGATTGATCCGTGCCATCAGTCGAAGCTCCTCAATGCGAGGCCGCAAGCGATCATCAACGCCGGCGCATCCTGCGCGAGCGCGTGCGCCTGCACGCGCGGACCGAGCGTCATGTGCGCCAGCGGGTTGGCGATGATGGTGGGCACGCCCAACTGCTCTTCGACCATCTCGGCGATGCCGGGGATCGAGGCGCAGCCGCCGGCGAGCACGATCTGGTCGACGCGGTTGAACTCGCTGCCGGCATAGAAGAACTGCAGCAGGCGGCTGACCTGCTGCACCATCGCTTCCTTGAACGGCTCCAGCACTTCGGCCGAGTAGCTCTCGGGCAGGCCGCCCTGGCGCTTGGCCAGGCCCGCCTCCTCGTAGCTCAGGCCGTAGCGGCGCATCACCTCGTCGGTGAGCTGCTTGCCGCCGAAGACCTGCTCGCGGCTGTAGAGGCTGCGGCCGTTACGCAGCACGTTGAGCGTGGTCATGGTCGCGCCCGAGTCGATCAGGGCGACGATGCCGTCTCGCGGCGTGCTGAGGTGGTCGGCGATCAGCGCGAACGCGTTCTCGATCGCGAAGGCCTCGACGTCCATGACCTTGGGGGTCAGGCCGCCGAGCTCCAGCGCCGAGGCGCGGACTTCGACGTTTTCCGAGCGCGACGCGGCCAGCAGCACCTGGATCATGTCCGGGCTGTTGGGCATCGGGCCGAGCACCTCGAAGTCGTGATTCACTTCTTCGATCGGATACGGCACGTAGTTCACCGCCTCCAGCTCGACCTGCGACTCGAGTTCCTCGCCGTCCAGGTCTCCCGGCATCGGGATCACCTTGGTGATCACCGAGGACCCGGCGACCGCCGCGGCGGCGTGCTTGGACCGGGTGCCGGACCGTGCGACCGCCCGCTTGATCGCCTCGCCCACCGCCTCGACCTCGACGATGTTCTTCTCGACGACGGCGTTCGGCGGCAGCGGCTCGACAGCGTAATGCTCGACCCGGTAGCGGTTGCCGGCTCGGGAGAGCTGCAACAGCTTCACTGCGGTCGAACTGATATCCACGCCGACGAGGGCCGGCTGGCTTTTTGTGATGACGCCCACTGTTTTCTCCCCATGCCACAAGCGCTTACGCGCACTTCGTGTGGCCCCGCCTTAGATAACGGACTTTTCACAGGCTGGCAACCATTTCTTTCTGGAATGCCAACCGAGAACGCCTTTTTTGCGTAACGGCCTTAGCGGAAACCACCGGCCGCCCGCCCCCTGGGGCGGTCCCTGTCCCGGCTCCTCTATACTCCACGCCCACTACAACCCGCAATCGGAACCCGCTTCGATGCCCCGTTTCCGCCGTCTTTTGCGCTGGGCGCTCTATGCGTTCGCCGGCCTGGCCCTGCTCGGGGTGATCGCCGCCGGCACCCTGTACTACCTGATCGCCCCCAAACTGCCGGACGTGGAAACCCTGCGCAACGTCGAGTTGCAGGAGCCGATGTACGTCTATGCCGCCGACGGCCGCCTGATGGCCCTGTTCGGCGAGACCCGGCGCTACCCGGTGGCGATCGAGGACGTGCCGACCCGGCTCAAGCAGGCCTTCATCGCGATCGAGGACGCCCGCTTCTACAAGCACCACGGCATCGACTACAAGGGCGTCGCGCGCGCGGTCTGGCTGCTGGCGACCACCGACGACAAGCGCGTCCCGGGTGGCTCGACCATCACCCAGCAGGTCGCGCGCCAGTTCTTCCTGAGCTCGGAATACAGCTACAAGCGCAAGCTCGGCGAAATGCTGCTGGCGATGCGGATGGAGCGCGAGCTGAGCAAGGAAGAGATCTTCGAGCTGTACTTGAACAAGAGCTTCTTCGGCAACCGCGCCTACGGCGTCGGCGCCGCCGCCGAGTTCTACTACGGCAAGAAGATGAACGAGCTTGCGCTCGACGAAATGGCTTCCTTGGCCGGCATTCCCAAGTTCCCGTCCAGCGGCAACCCGCTGAGCAATCCGGAGCGCGCCAAGGTCCGCCGTGACTACATCCTCGACCGCATGGCCGAACAGCGCTTCATCAGCGCCGCCGAGGCCGCCGCGGCCAAGGCCGTGCCGATGCACGCCACCCCGCACGAGCGCCCGGTCGAGGTCTACGCGCCGTACGTGGCCGAGATGGTCCGCCAGCAGATGATCGAGCGCTACGGCGCCGAGGCCCTGACCAAGGGCTACCACGTCACCACCACCATCGACCCGACCCTGCAGATGGCGGCCGACAAGGCCGTGCGCGACGGCCTCAAGGTCTACGACCGCCGCCATGGCTGGCACGGCGTCGAGCAGCACTTCGACCTGGCCGCCAACGAAGACGCCGCGACCGCCAAGCAGCGCCTGCGTTCGATCCCGGCCCAGGCCGGCCTGCTGCCGGCGATCGTGCTCGGCAACGACGCCGGCGGCGGTGCCCGCCTGGCCCTGGCCGACGGCAGCGAAGTCAGCCTCAACGCCAGCCAGGGCTGGGGCGGCCGCAGCCCGGGCAGCCTGGTCAAGCGCGGCGACCTGGTCCGGATCGAGCGGATCGAGCCGCCGGCGCCCAAGGCCGATCCGAAGAAGCCCGACGCCCCGATCGCCGAGGCGCCGCCGATGGTCGGCGCGCCGCTGGGCTACCGCCTGGAGCAGCTGCCGCAGGCGCAGGCCGCGCTGGTCTCGCTGGAACCGTCCAACGGCGCCCTGCGCGCCCTGTCCGGCGGTTTCAGCTTCGCCGGCGCCAAGTTCAACCGCGCCACCCAGGCCCGGCGCCAGCCCGGCTCCAGCTTCAAGCCGTTCGTGTATGCGGCCTCGTTCGAGCGCGGCTACAACCCGGCCTCGATCGTGCTCGATGCGCCGGTGGTGTTCCGCGACCGCCGCGGCCACATCTGGCGCCCGCAGAACGACAGCGGCAATTTCGCCGGCCCGATGCGGGTGCGCGAGGCGATGGTGCAGTCGCGCAACCTGGTCTCGGTGCGCCTGCTCGACGCGATGGGCGTGGACTTCGCCCGCAAGTACATCAGCAACTTCGGCTTCGACATCGAGCAGCTGCCGCCGAACCTGTCGATGTCTCTGGGCACCGCCTCGCTGACCCCGCTGTCGGTCGCGCGCGGCTACGCCACCTTCGCCAACGGCGGTTTCCGCATCACGCCCTGGTTCATCGACGAGATCAAGGACCGCGCCGGCGCGGTGGTGTTCAAGGAAAAGCCGGCCACCGCCTGTCCCGAATGCGGCGGCCGCGGCCCGGGTACCACGGTGCGCTCCGGCGGCTTGGTCGACGGCTTCAACTTCGGCCCGGAAGGCGGCGCCAAGCCCGATCCCAAGGCCGGCGCCACCGCCTCCGAGCCGGCCAAACCCGCGGCCAAGCCGCCTGCCGACCTGGTCGTCGCGCCGCGCGCGATCGACGACCGCATCGCCTACCAGATCGTGTCGATGCTGCGCGACGTGGTCCTGCGCGGCACCGGCACCGCGGCCAAGGTGCTCGGCCGCGAGGACGTCGGCGGCAAGACCGGCTCCACCAACGACCACCGCGATGCCTGGTTCTCCGGCTTCGGCGGCCCGCTGGTGACCACGGTCTGGGTCGGCCGCGACAACTACAAGTCGCTGGGCTACCGCGAATACGGCGGCAAGGCCGCGCTGCCGATCTGGATCGACTACATGCGGGTCGCGCTGAAGGACAAGCCGATCGCCGCCAACGAGCCGCCGCAGGGCATGGTCAAGGTCTCGGTCGGCGCCAACGGCGCGCTGATCCCGGACGGCGGCGGCGGTATCGTCGAATGGGTCAAGGCCGAGGACCTGGACAAGATGCAGTCCTACGTCGACTACGGCCCGGCCGAAGCGGCGCCGACGGAAGATTCGTTCGACATTTTCTGAGCCGAGCCCTACTGAGCCGGAGCCCCCGCTGAGCCGGAGTTGCTTCCGGCCTCGAACCCCACCGACGCCCGCCTCACCGCGGGCGTCGGCCGTTCCAGCGCCGATGTGATGAGAAAAGCCGCATCGGCGTGTTAGCGTTGAAACCGCCGGCGCGGGCCGCCGGCCGCGGCGAGTCCCCTCGCCGTCGCCGTGCCAGCCGCGGAGGTCGTCAT
Source organism: Lysobacter sp. Root76 (assembly GCF_001428685.1). GTDB lineage: Bacteria > Pseudomonadota > Gammaproteobacteria > Xanthomonadales > Xanthomonadaceae > Lysobacter. The sequence goes on from NZ_LMIK01000001.1 coordinate 1,109,922, forward strand.
GCCACACTACGCCCGTCAGCACGCACAGCAGCATGCCGAGACCCGCACCCGCGAACGACGCCACCGCCTCGCCCACGAGGCCGCACGGCTGATGGCCGAAGGCGGCATCCGCGACTACCACCAAGCCAAGCTCAAGGCCGCCGAACGCCTGGGCATCTACGACGACGCCTCGCTACCGCGAAACCGCGAGATCGAGGATGCGCTGCGCGAGTACCAGCGCCTGTTCCAGCGCGACAACCTGGTCGGCCTGCGCCAGCGCCGCGAAGCCGCATTGCGCGCGATGGAATTCTTCAGCGCCTTCGAGCCGCGCCTGGTCGGCCCGGTCCTGGACGGCACCGCCGATGCCCGCAGCCCGGTCGCCCTGCACCTGTACAGCGACGACCCCGACGCCGCATCGCGCTTCCTCGACCAGCACGGCATTCCCGCCGAGGCCCGCAGCCGCCACCTGCGCCTGGACCGCGAACGCAGCGACGACTTCCCGGTCTGGATATTCAGCGCCGAGGAGCTGAGCTTCGACCTGACCGTGCTGCCTCTGGACGTGCTGCGCCAGGCCCCTCTGTCGGGCGTCGACGAGAAGCCGATGAAGCGCGCCTCGGCGGCGCAGTTGCGGCAGCTGCTGGCGGACGAGGAAATCGCCGGTTACGAAAGCGGCGGCTGATTGCGGGCGCGGCGATGAGCCGCGGCGCGGGCGGGAGATGTCCGCGCGAGCGATCGCGGCTTACGCCGCTCCCGCAGTCGGCACAGTCCCGACGGCATCCGACGGCCGCGACTCAGCCGTAGCCCCCGACTCGAGCCCGACCGCCGGAAACGAAAACGCCCCGCACTGGGCGGGGCGTTCGGTGATGCGGTGACGACAGCTCAGCGCTTGTCGGTGGGCACGTAGTCGCGCACGCCGTGGCCGGTATAGATCTGGCGCGGCCGGCCGATCTTGTTCTCCGGATCGTTCTGCTGCTCCAGCCAATGCGACACCCAGCCCGCGGTGCGCGCGATCGCGAACATCACGGTGAACATCTCCACCGGAATGCCCAGCGCCTTGTAGATGATGCCCGAGTAGAAATCGACGTTCGGGTAGAGCTTGCGCTGGACGAAGTAGTCGTCCTGCAGCGCCGCCTCCTCCAGCTTCATCGCCACTTCCAGCAGCGGATCGTTGACGCCGAGCTCGCCGAGCACGTCGTGGGTCATCTTGCGCACCAGCGCCGCACGCGGGTCGTAGTTCTTGTAGACGCGGTGGCCGAAGCCCATCAGGCGGAAGCCCGATTCCTTGTCCTTGGCCTTGTCGACCGCCGCCTTGACGTTCTCGGGACGGCCGATCTCGTTGAGCATCTTGAGCACGGCTTCGTTGGCGCCGCCGTGCGCGGGGCCCCACAGCGCCGCGACGCCCGAGGCGACGCTGACGTAGGGGTTGGCGCCGGTCGAACCGACCAGACGCACGGTCGAGGTCGAGGCGTTCTGCTCGTGGTCGGCATGCAGGATGAACAACAGGTCCATCGCCTTGGCCGCGACCGGGCTCAGCTCCAGCGGCTCGCTCGGCACTTCGAACAGCATGTGCAGGAAGCGCGTGGTGTAGTCGAGGTTGTTCTTCGGATAGCGCATCGGCCAGCCGATCGAATAACGATGGCAGGCCGCGGCGATCGTCGGCACCTTGGCGATCAGGCGGATCGCGGTCAGGCGGCGCTGCTCCGGATCGTCCAGGTCCAGTTCGTTGTGATAGAAGCTCGCCATCGAGCCGAGCATGCCGACCAGCATCGCCATCGGATGGGCGTCGTGGCGGAAGCCGTACAGGAAGGTGCGGAAGGCCTCGTGCATCATCGTGTGATGCGTGACCTCGTGCTCGAACTTGTCGAACTCGCTGGCGGTCGGCAGTTCGCCGTTCATCAGCAGATAGGCGACTTCGAGGAAGCTCGACTTCTCGGCCAACTGCTCGATCGGATAGCCGCGGTACAGCAGCACGCCCTCGTCGCCGTCGATGTAGGTGATCGCCGACTTGCAGCTGGCGGTCGCGGTGAAGCCCGGGTCGTAGGTGAACAGACCGGTTTCCTTCGGCATCTTGGCGATGTCGATGCAGGAAGCGCCGAGCACCGGGTGCTGGACCGGAAGGGTCACGCTCTTGTCGCCGGCGGCCAGGGTCACCTGGTCGAAGCCGGGTTTATTCGGGACAGCTTTCTCAGCAGCGGATTTATCAGAAGCGGACACGAACAGCTCCTCATGTCTGCGCACCGCAGGGATGGCCGCGGGCGAGGTGGGGACAGGGAATCGCGGACATGCCGCGTCCACGAATTATCGCATACCGACGTGGAGCACCGGCTCGGACTTTGGTCGCGGGGACGGGCCGGGCTGTTCCGTTGACGGGGTCGATGCGGCGCCGGCGACGCGCTGCGCATACGGTGGATGGGCAGGACGAACGGAGCGCCGACCGGCATGGAACGCGGCCGCCGGGCGATCGGCCGCGCAAGCGCCGGCCGCGATCGCGAACGACCGTCAGGACGATTGATGGAGAACATCGGGACCGACGCGAACGATCCGCCGCATCGGGATGCCCGCAAGCCGGCGGAAGCGAACGGCCGCTTCAGGCCGGTTCCTGTCGGCGGACCGCAAACGCAAAAACGGCCGCCTCGGAAGGCAGCCGTTCTGCGTGCAACTTTGCGCCGCGATTACTTCTGCGCGTAACGCTTGCGGAACTTGTCGACGCGACCGCTGGTGTCCATGATCTTGTGCTTGCCCGTGTAGAACGGGTGCGAAGCCGACGAGATATCGACCTTGATCAGCGGGTACTCAGTGCCGTCGACCTTGACCGTTTCCTTGCTCGACAGGGTCGAACGGGTCACGATCTGGAAATCGGTGGTGACGTCCTGGAAAACGACGTCGCGGTACTCGGGATGGATACCTGCCTTCATGGCACTCACAAATTGATGCGGGAAAGAGCGGCATTATAGCGGCCCCTTCCCGCCCGAGGCAAGTCCTGGGCTAAACGGCCGCCAGGGCAGCCCGGATCAGGCCCTGGAAGCGCTCCTGGTCGTAGCGCATCAGGATCGCGACCCGGGCCGGAGCCCCGCCCTCGCCGCGCCAGTCGACCACGGTCGCGCCGCGGCCGTGCTGCCCCTCCAGCTCGATCGCCAGGGCCCGGTCCAGGACCTCGACGGCGCCCTCGGGCTCCAGCGCGAAGGCCATCGCCAGGGCGTCGGCGGCATGCCAGTGGGCGCCGCGGCGGTCGGCCGACCACAGCCGGGTCTTCTCCGAGATGCGCTCGTAGAAGCGCGCGCGCGGGCTGTCGGCCCGCAGCCACTGGACCACGTCGTCGTGCAGGAAGCCGTGCGCGATCACCGCCTCCCAGTCCGCCAGTTCGATGCGCGGGAAGGCCTCGAACACGATGTGCGCGGCCTCCGGGTCGAAGTAGATGTTGAACTCGGCCGCCGGGGTGATGTTGCCGCGGCAGGTGACCGCCCCGCCCATGACCACGAAGCGCGCGACGCGCTCGGGCAGGGTCGGATCGAGCTTGAGCGCCAGCGCGATGTTGGTCAGCGGGCCCAGCGCGACCAGCAGGAGCTTGCCGGCATGCTCGTGCGACAGGCGCAGGATCGCCAGCGCGGCGTGCTCGGCCTCGACCTGGCGCCGGGCGGCTTCGTAGCCGACGTCGCCGAAGCCGTCCTGGCCGTGCACGTAGCCCGCGTCCGGCGAAGGATGCAGCAACGGCGCGGCCGCGCCGGCGAACACCGGCACGTCGACCCCGGACACTTCGCACAGCTTCAGCGCATTGGCGACGGTGTGCTTGAGGCCGACGTTGCCGGCGGCGATGGTCAGACCGACCAGCTCATGGCGCGGATCGTTGAACGCCATCAGCAGTGCGAGCGCGTCGTCCACGCCCGGGTCGGTATCGATAAGCAGGGGAATGCGGTCGGTCATGTAACCACTCTTTCGACAGTAACGGCCGGATCGGCCGGGATGGCGTGCAGCGCGCCTTCGTAGCGCAGCAGTTCGCCGAGGGGAAACAGGGAGAAGGCGACGGCAAAGCGATAGCGGTCGCCGTCCTCGATGCGTTTGTAGGCGTCGGTGCGCGGGAACAGGACGCGCGGCAGCGGCAGGCCGCGCAGCGCGACCGAGAGCAGGTGCCAGCGCCAGCCGCCGCCGTCGAGGTCCACGCCCAGGCGCAGGCGCGCCGGGCCGGTGCTTTCCAGCCAATGCCCGTCGGGGTAACGGCCGACGGGATGGAAGACCGAGACCAGTTCGCTGCCGTCGTCGAAGCGGCGCCGCCAGTGCATGGCTTCGCCGTCGTGGACGATGCGGACCTGGAACCCGCGCTGCGGACGATCCAGGGGAATGCCCAGGCGTCGCGCCAGGCGCTTGCCGAGGCGCCCGGCCAGGCCGGTACCGGGGAGATCGCGACTTCGCCGCTCAGAGTGCCGCCGCTGCGGTGCAGCGCTTGCAGCAGAGGGTGCAGCCGCTCGAAAGCCGGGCCGAACCATTGCGTAGCCGCGTTGTGAGGGGCTCCCGGCATCCGGGGGGTGCGCTCCTGGCGGCGGGACACTATAGCCAGAGTTTCGGCGGTTTGTGTGGCGGGGCTTGCGAAAGTCAGGGCCGGGGCGTTTGCGGCGCGCGGCGGGATTCCGGATCGAGGCCAGGCCGGGCTTCCCCTAACCGATACTCCAGGGAGAGGGCTTCAGACCCTCAAGCCTGCGATCCTGCCTGCTCCCGCTTGCGGGGGAAGGCGTCCGCAGGGCGAATGAGGGCCCGGAACGAGCCCGCAACCACGCGCTCGCGTCCCGTCCCGATCAAGCCGACGCGTACCGCACCGCCCCGCCGACCCAGCGGGCGACGATGCGCTCGGCCAGTTCGGGCGATTGCGCGAGCAGTTTTTCGCCGACCTCCTGCACCAGCGGCAGCAGGTCGGCGTCGCGCGCGAGATCGGCGACGCGGAAGCCGGCCAGACCGGTCTGGCGCGTGCCCAGCAGTTCGCCGGGACCGCGCAGTTCCAGGTCCTTTTCGGCGATCAAGAAACCGTCGTGAGTCTGGCGCATGGTCTCCAGGCGCTGCCGCGCCAGGCCCGACAAGGGCGAGCGGTACAGCAGCACGCAGCTCGACGCCGCGCGGCCGCGGCCGACCCGGCCGCGCAGCTGGTGCAGTTGCGCCAGGCCCAGGCGCTCGGCGTTCTCGATGATCATCAGCGAGGCGTTGGGCACGTCGACGCCGACTTCGATCACGGTGGTCGCGACCAGCAGATCGACCGCGCCGTCCTTGAATGCGCGCATCGTCGCCTGCTTCTCGCTGGCCTTCATGCGGCCGTGGACCAGGCCGATGCGCAGCTCGGTGAGTTGCCGGGACAGCTCCTCGTACGTGGTCTGCGCGGCCTGGGCCACGACCTCGTCGGAGTCGTCGATCAAAGTGCAGACCCAATACGCCTGGCGACCCTCGGCGCAGGCGCTGCGGATACGCTGCACCAACTCGGGCCGGCGCTCGTCGCTGAGCGCCACGGTCTGCACCGGCGTGCGGCCGGGCGGCAGCTCGTCGATCGCCGAGACGTCGAGGTCGGCGTAGGCCGCCATCGCCAGGGTGCGCGGAATCGGCGTCGCGGTCATCACCAGTTGGTGCGGCACGATCGCGTCGGCGCCGACGCTGCCGCCGGCGCCCTTGTCGCGCAGCGCCAGGCGCTGGTGCACGCCGAAGCGGTGCTGTTCGTCGACGATCGCCAGGGCCAGATCGCGGAAGGCCACGCCCTCCTGCATCAAGGCATGGGTGCCGACCACGACCTGGGCCTGTCCGTTGGCGACTTCCTCCAGCACCTTGGCGCGGGCGCGGCCGGTGACCTTGCCGGCCAACCAGGCCACGCGCACGTCCAGCGGTTCCAGCCAGGCGCGCAGATTGTTGAGGTGCTGCTCGGCCAGCAGTTCGGTCGGCGCCATCAGCGCGGCCTGGCGACCGGCATGCACGGCGATCATCGCCGCCATTGCCGCGACCACGGTCTTGCCGCTGCCGACGTCGCCCTGGATCAGGCGCAGCATCGGCGAAGGCTTGGCGAGGTCGGCACGGATCTGCGCGAACACGCGCTGCTGGGCGCCGGTCAGGGCGAACGGCAGCGCCTTGCGCAGACGCTCGGCCAGCACCATCCCCTTCAGCGCACGCGCCTTGTGCGCCTGCTGGGCGATGCGCTGGCGGCGCAGGCTCAGGTGATGCGCGAGCAACTCCTCCAGCGCGAGCCGGCGCTGCGCGGGATGGGTGCCGGAGATCAATGCGGCCACGTCGGCGTCCTGCGGCGGCCGGTGTACGGTCAGCAGGGCCTCGCGCAGGGTCGGCAGCTGCAGGCGCTCGCGCAGCTCGTGCGGCAGCAGCTCCAGCGCGTCCTCGTCGGGCAGGCGGTCCAGGGCCAGGCCGATCAGCCGGCGCAGCGAGACCGGGCCGATGCCTTCGACGGCGGGATAGACCGGATCGAGCTGGTCGCCGAGCGCGCTGCCGTCGTTATCGTCGAGCACGCGATAGCTGGGATGCACGATCTCCAGCCCGATCTGCCCGGGCTTGGGCGTGCCGTAGCAGCGCACGCGTGCGCCGACCCGGAACTGCGCGACCTGGGCGGCGCGGAAATGGAAGAAACGCAGCACCAGGGTGCCGCGGCTGTCGTCGCCGATCGCCACGCGCAGCACCGGCCGATAACGGAAGCCGCGCTCGACCGCTTCGACGCGGCCCTCGACCTGCGCCGCCACGCCCGGCTGCAACAGCTGGATCGGGGTGATCGAGGTGCGGTCCTCGTACTGACGCGGCAGCTGCAGCCACAGGTCCTGCAGGGTGGTCAGACCCCGCGCGGCGAGTTTCTCGGCCACGCGCGGGCCGACCCCGGGCAGGCTGGAGAGCGGCAGCAATTGGAGATCGACGGATGCCCCGCCCTTGCGCTTCGGCATCGGCTAAGCATGCCGGTAACGCGCGCAAACCAAAACCCCGGCGCCTCGCGGCGTCGGGGTCCGGTGTCGTCGCCCGGCGCGCGGCCGGGCTGCGGCGCCCTCAGAACTTCGCGTTGAACTCCACACCGTAGGTGCGCGGTTCGCTCACGCGCGCGCCGACGGTGCCGAGCACGCCCATGCCGTAGGTGCCCAGCGCGTTGATGTACTGATTGTCGAACACGTTGTTGCCGTACAGCGCCAGGCCCCAATGGCCGCTGCTGGCGGTCCAGGCCAGACGCAGGTCGGTGCGGTTGCGCGCCTCGCCCAGGTCCAGCGCCGGGCTGATGCCGCAGCTGCCCTGCGACTGCGATTCGGCGGTGCAGCGGTTCTTGCCGCGATAAGCATGACGCAGCGAGAAGCGCAGATCGCCGGCGTCCTGGAAGTACCACTGGTAGGTCAAGCCGCCGGCGAAGGACCAATGCGGCACGCCGGTGGGCTTGCCGCCCAGGTCCACGCCCTCGGGGGTGACGTAGTTCTTGTAGGTCGAATCGATGTACGAGGCGTTGAAGTCCAGGCCCAGCGCGTCGGTGGCCTGCCAGCGCGCGTCGAAGTCCAGGCCGTAGGCCTCCAGATCGGAGGTGTCGACCACGAAACGCGGGATGCTGGTGGTGGTGTCCAGACGCACCGCCTGGCGGTTGTCGTAGACGTAGTAGTAGGCCGAGGCGTTGAACTGCAGGCGCTGGTCGGGGAAGGCCTGCTTGATGCCGGCCTCCAGGTTCCAGACGTCCTCGTTGTCGAAGCGGCTGCCGATCTGCAGCGAGTTGAAGCCGCCGGCCTTGTAGCCCTTGGCCAAGGAAGCGAAGGCCATGGTGTCGTCGCTGAAGTGGTAGTCGACCACGAAGCGCGGGCTCAAGTCGGTCCAGGCACGCTTGGTGCGGTTGGTCACGCCCTTGTTGAGCAGCGCCGGCGGGTCGATGAAGGCGACGTCGAAAACGAAGGCCTCGCGCGGAATGCCGGCCAGACTGAAGAAACCCATCGCCTCCAGCTGGTCCAGCGCGGCGTCCAGGGTCGGCGCGTAGCGCGGATCGTTGCGCCAGCTGAACTCCTTCTCGTCGCGGGTGTAGCGCAGGCCGAAGGTCAGGTTGAGCTTATCGGTGGCGTGCCAGATCACGTCGCCGAACACCGCGTAGGACTTGGTGTCGAGCGTGTTGTTGAACTTCTCGTTCCAGCGATGGCCGAGCAGACGGACAGGAATGCCGAAGGCTTCGAGCTGCTGATCGACGTAGCCGAACAGGTAACCGGTCGGCGTCGGCGCCATGCCCAGATTGTGGACGATGGTGTCGACCGAGTCGGTCATCGCGTTGACTTCGCTGGTCTGGCGCGCCTCTTCCTCGAAGTAGCTCGCGCCGGCGACCCAGTCGATGCGGTCGGTGCTGCCGGCGAACTTGAACTCCTGGTACAGGCTGCGGTTGCTCTCGGTGTTGGTCGAGTCGACGTAGAGGTACTTGCGGTCGGTGCCGTCCTCTTCGACCCGGTTGACCGAATCGTAGTCGCGCCAGGAAGTGGTCGCGGTCAACGAACCCCAGTCGAAGCCGTGGTCGAGGATGAAGGTGATGCCGTCGAAACGGCGCGACTCTTCGTTGCCTTCGACATCGACCGCGGTCGGGATCTTGCGCGGATCGAGGTAGCCGGCCTCGTCCACCGGCAGCGTCGGCAGGCCCGGTGCGGGCGGCAGCGGCACGATGCCGGTGGTGGCCTGGCCGAGCTGGTCGAGGTTCTCGTGGTCCCAGCTGATCAGGGCGCTGGTGCGCTCGCCCAGGCCGAGCTTGAACGCGGCGCGCGTGGCCCAGTTGTTCTCCGGGTTCAGGTCGCGGCCGGTGTTGGCGTCCTGGATCCAGCCGTCGCTGTGGTTGAACAGCGCGTTGACGCGCAGCGCCGAGTCCTCGCCGGTGGGCAGGTTGACCATGGCGTCGGTGTAGATCTTGCCTTCGTTGCCCAGGCGCAGGCGCGCGCGCGCCTCGGTTTCGCTGCCGGGTTTACGGGTCACGATCGATACCGCGCCGGCGGCGGTGTTGCGGCCGAACAAGGTGCCCTGCGGGCCCTTCAGCACTTCGATGCGCTCGACGTCGGTGAACGGCAGCAGCACGCCGCCGCCGCGACCGGCATAGACGCCGTCGACGTAGATGCCGACCGCCGGATCGGTGCCGATGCCGAAGTCGTCGGTGCTGATGCCGCGCAACTGGAAGCTGGGCTGGGTCGGCTGCTGACTGTTGACCACCAGTCCCGGCACGAAGCTGTCGATATCGCCCAGGTCCTCGGCGGCGACATCGTCGATCAGCTGCTCGGTCACGACCTGCAGCGCGATCGGCACGTCCTGCAGTTCCTGCTCGCGGCTCTGCGCGGTGACGGTGATGGTGTCGAGGTCCTTGGCCTCGGCGCGCGGCTGCGGCTCGGGCGCGGTCTGCGCGCGCGCCGGCGCGGGCGCGCCGAAGGTGAGGACGGCGCCGCCGCAGAGTGCGGCGATCGCGGTGACCAGCTTGTGTTTACGCAAGAGCATCGGGATCTTCCTTCACGCTCGTTTTCGACATGGGCGACGCGTTCCCCCGAACACGCCCGTCGCCCTCCCCACGCAGCGCACGCCCTCGCCGGGCGCTAGCCGCAATCTCCCTGCTGCGCCGCGATCCATTCCCGGATCAGCGTCACGCCTTCGCGATGCACCACGCTGCGGCCGACCTCCGGCATCATCGCCGACGGGTCGTCGCTGCCCATGCGGTAGACCAGGATCGACCCATCCGGATCGCCCGGCACGATGTCGTGGCGGCGGTCGCCGGTGCCCTTGCCCGCCGCGATCGGCAGCTTGCAGCGGCCCAGGCGCAGCGGTTCGTCGGTCGCCGCGTCCAGCCACAGGCCCGAGGTGTTGCCCGGTCCTTTGGGGCTGTGGCAATGGCCGCAATTGATGTCGAGGTAGGCGCGCGCCCGCGCGTCCAGGCTGGCGCGGGCGCTGTCGCGCCAGTCGGCCGCGTGCGGCGCGGCGTCCGGCGCCGGTGCGTCGCGCAGGTAGCCCAGCTGCTGCCAATGGGCGAGCTGGTTGGCGCGGCCGCCGGCGTAGTCGAAGTCGCGATTGAGATGGCGCGCCTTCAGCCCGATCGGCTGCAGCGTCTTGCTCTTGATGTCGGTGCCGTGGCAGCCGCCGCACTGGTTCTGATCCGGCACCTGGTAGGTCGCGCTTTCGCGGCTGCCGTCGGCGGCCTGCAGGCTCAGCGCCACCAGTTCGCCGCCGCGCATCAGCCTGGCTTCGGTCTGCTCGGCGTTCCAGACGTAAGGCAGCGCAACCCAGCCTTCCTGGCGGCGCACCAGCAGCCGGGTTTCGATCAGCCGCACCTTCGCCAGGTCCAGCGCGCCGTCATGGAACTCGCCATCGGCGCTGTTGCTGCGCGCGACCACGTCGCTATCGACCGCCTCGCCGGGCACGCGCGGGTAGTAGAAGGTCTTGCTGACCACGGTGCCGACCGGGAAATCGAAAGCGCCGTCGGCGACATAGCGCGCCGCATCGCCCTTGGGCATCCAGACCGTGCGCAGCTTGTGCGCGTAGTCGCTGAACAGCGGCGTGTTGAGTTCGTAGGGCACCACGCCGTCGTTGAGACGCAAATGGTGGTCGGCCACGCGCAGCACGCCCCAGTCGCTGAGCAGGGCCGGCTGGCCCTGGGCGTGGAAGCGCACCGGCGCCGGTGCGCGATCGCAGGCGGCCAGCCACGACAACAGCAGCAACAACAAGCAGGTGCGCGATCGCGATCCCGTCATCGCTTAGCCGCGCTTGAGATCGATGGCCGGCAGCTTCGGCAGGGTGCAGCCGTAGCCCGCCATGTCCTTGCTCGGATTCTTGTAGCCGCCGGGACCGTCGGCGTTGAGCACGCCGGACACGTCGCGCAGGCACAGGTGCGGATCGCCCGGCTTGGCCGGCTTGGGGTTGCGGTAACCGTCCCAGAGCACGTCGGGCAGGCTTCCGCTGAGGCCGTAGCTGGCGACCTTGAGGGCCTTGAGATCGAAGCCGTCGGGCGCGTCGCCGCCGCCGGAAAGGCGGTTGCCGTAGACCGAGATGCGCTCCGGATACGGGTCGAAATCCTTGGCCGCCTGCTCGTCCTTGTAACCGGTGGAGTAGACGCTGGAGATGATGATGTTGGCGGTGGCGTTGTCGCTGATGTCGTTGCCGAAGATCTCGACGTCGTCGTTGGAGTTGACGACCATGCCGCTGCCCGCCGGCACGCTCGACACAGGCGTGCCCTTTGCGCCGAAGTTGGCGGTGTTGTTCTTGTACACCTTGTTCTTGAACACCCGGATCGCCCCGCCCTGCTGCGACAGCGCCGGCATGTTGAACACCAGGATGCCGCCGGTGTTGTTGGTGGCGACGTTGTCGTAGACGTCGGCGTTGATCGTGTTCTCGATCTCGATGCCGGCGACGTTGAACTCGGCGCGGCTGTTGCGCACGATCACGTCGCGCGACTGGCCGACGTAGATGCCGGCGTCGGAAGCGCCGATCGCGACCGAATTCTCGATCAGCACGTTGCGGGTCTTGACCGGGTACAGGCCGTAGGCGCCGTTCTTGGTGCTGGGGCCGCCGGTCCATTCCACGCGCACGTTGCGGATGGTGATGTGCTCGCCTTCGTTGACCTTGAGGCCGTCGCCCTTGCTGTCCTCGATGGCGATGTTCTCGATGGTGAAGTTGCTGGCGTTGACCAGCAGGCCTTCGGCGCCGGCCTTCTGGCCCTTGAAGCTCAACACCGACTTGTCCGGCCCCGCACCGCGCAGGGTCACCCCGTCCACGCGCAGGCTGAGGCTGCGGTCGAAGCTGTAGCGGCCGGCCGGCACTTCGATCACGTCGCCGGGTTTGGCGTCGAGCAGGCGGGTGCGCAGGGTGTCGGCAAAGGCCGGATCGCCGGCCGCGACCTGTGCGCTGGGCACGTGCGCCGGTCCGGCGTCGCGGCCGCAGGCGGCCAGGACGATCACGATCGACAATGCCAGGATCAGTCTGCTCATCGAGTCTTGCGCTCCCCGTGTGGTCGTGGCCGGCGCGCTCGCGCGCCGCTGCGTTCGGGCTGCGCCGCATCCCCCATGCCGGCGCCGCCGCTCCATCCACGAGTCTCGGCCGCGGTCGCGAGCACGCGTGAGGGCAGTTGCGGCACACTAAGGGGGGATTAACGGCCAAGTTGCGAGAACGATGCCGCATCGGATCCAGGAGACGCCGCGCGCCGACATCGCCCTGATGTCGCCGAATCTGCTGTGGGGGCTGTTCCGCAGCGCGGAGGAACTCGGCGTGTCCAGCGCCGACTGGCTGCAGGGCACCGGCCTCAGCCGCGCCCAGATCGACGACCCCGGCGTGCGCCTGCCCGACCGCCAGACCGCGATCGTGGTCGAACGCGCGCTGCGGGTGCTGCCGCCGTCGATCGGCCTGGACCTGGGGGCGCAGCAGAACGTCGGCAACTTCGGCCTGCTCGGCCTGGCGATGACCACCGCCGCCACCTTCGGCGAGGCGATCGCGCTGGGCCTGCGCTTCACGCCCGTGGTCGGCAGCCTGATGCGCTTCGTCGAAAGCGCGGCCGCACCGGGCGAGATCGCCCTGGCCGGCGAGATGATCGTGGCGATCCCGGCGATCCATCGCTTCGTCTGCGAGGAGTTCTTCGCCAGCTGCCTGGCCTTGGCGCGCGGACTGGTCGGCGCGGAGCTACGGCCGCTGCGCCTGGAGTTCAACTATCCGGCGCCCGACTACGCCGAGCGCTACGCCCAGGTGTTCGAATGCCCGGTCGCGTTCGACCAGCCGCAGGACCGCTTGGTGCTGGACGAGCGCTGGCTGGCGCATCCGCTGAGCACCCACAACCCGATCGCGGCACGCCAGGTGCTGGAGCTGCTGCGCGCACAGATGCCGGCGACCCAGTCCCCCGGCGAAACCACCGCCGCGGTCGAGCGCCTGCTGCGCGCGCAACTGGCGAGCGACCCCAAGCTGGCCGACATCGCCGCGCAGTTGCACGTCAGCGAGCGCACCCTGCGCCGCCAGCTCAGCGCCGAGGGCACGCGTTACAACGCGCTGCACGACCGGCTACGGATCGATCAGGCCTATGCGCTGTTGCGCGACCGCGAACGGCCGATCGCCGGCGTCGCCGCGGCGATCGGCTACAAGGACCCGCGCGAATTCCGTCGCGCGTTCAAGCGCCTGACCGGCAGCACGCCGCGCGAGGCGCGCGAGCGGCTGCTGGACGAAGCGATGCCGCGCAAAGCGCTGCCGCCCGCCTGAGCGCGGCGCGGCGGCGGTCGCTCAGTCGAGCACCATGATCGCGTCGACCTCGAAGCCGACGCCGCGCGGCAGCGCCGAGACCTGCACGGTCGAACGCGCGGGGTACGGCGCGTTGAAGTACTCGCCCATCACCGCATTGACCTGGCCGAAGTGCCCCAGGTCGGTGAGGAACAGGCCCAGGCGGACGACGTTCTCGAGCGAACCGCCGGCGGCTTCGCAGACGGCCTTGAGGTTGCTGAAGGCGCGGTGCGCCTGCGCCTCGATGTCGCCTTCGATGACCAGGCCGGTGGCCGGGTCCAGCGGAATCTGGCCGGAGAGATAGACGGTGTCGCCGACGCGCACGGCCTGCGAGTACGGGCCGATCGCGGCGGGAGCCTTGTCGGTGTGGACGATCTGTCGGGACATGGGCGGAATCCTGTAGGGAGAGCCAGGGGGGAAAGCAGGAATGCTAAGGCGTTTGCGCCGACCGCGTCTCAGCCGCGGTAGCCGCTGCTGATCGGATAACGGCGCTCGCGGCCGAAGGCGCGGTGCGAGACCTTGGGCCCGGGCGCGGCCTGGTGCCGCTTCCACTCGCTGATCCGCACCAGACGCAGCACCCGATCGACGGTGTCGGCGGCGAAACCCGCGGCGACGATCTCGTCGCGCGACTGCTCCTGGTCGACGTGGCGCAGCAGGATCGCGTCGAGCACGTCGTAAGGCGGCAGCGAGTCCTGATCCTTCTGGTTGTCGCGCAATTCGGCCGAGGGCGGACGGTCGATCACGCCCGGCGGAATCAGCGGCTCGCCGGCGACCGCATTGCGCCAGCGCGCCAGGTCGTAGATCTCGGTCTTGTACAGATCCTTGATCGGCGCGTATCCGCCGCACATGTCGCCGTAGATGGTGGCGTAGCCGACCGCGTACTCGCTCTTGTTGCCGGTGGTCAGCAGCAGCCCGCCGAACTTGTTGCTCAGCGCCATCAGCAGCGCGCCGCGGGTGCGCGACTGCAGGTTTTCCTCGGTCACATCGACCGGTTTGCCGGCGAATACCTCGGCCAGGGCATCCAGATAGCCCTGGAACGGCTTCTCGATCGGCAGCGCGATCAGGCGTACGCCCTGCGCCCGGCACTGCTCGGCGGCGAGATCGTTGGACAGGCCGGCGGTGTAGCGCGAAGGCATGCGCACCGCGGTGACCTTGTCGGCGCCCAATGCGTCGACCGCGATCGCCAGCACCAGCGAGGAGTCGATGCCGCCGGACAGGCCCAGCCAGACCGAGTCGAAGCCGTTCTTGCGGCAGTAGTCGCGGGTGCCGCGCACCACCGCGCGCCAGGCCAGGGAATCGCGGCCGTCGTCGCCCTCTTCCGGCCAGGCCACCGGCGCGAACGCGCGCGTGGCGGCGTCGTAGTCGGCGACCAGCCAGTGGTCCTCGAACGCGCGCGCAGCGTTGTGCACGCGTCCGCCGCCGTCGGCGAGCACCGAGGCGCCGTCGAACACCAGCGCGTCCTGGCCGCCGACCACGTTGAGATAGGCCAGCGCGCAACCGCTTTCGCGCACGCGCTGGGCGATCAGGGCATCGCGCTGGGCGTGCTTGTCGCGCTCGAACGGCGAAGCGTTGGGCACCAGCACCAGTTCGGCGCCGGCCGCGGCGGTCGCGGCCAGCGGCTCGGGGAACCACAGGTCCTCGCAGATCACCAGCCCGACCGGCACGCCCTTGACCTCGAATACGCAGCTTTCGCCGTCGGGGTCGACATCGAAGTACCGGCGCTCGTCGAACACCGCGTAGTTGGGCAACTCGCGCTTGCGGTAGGTGGCGTGGACGCGTCCGTCGCGCAGCACGCTGGCGGCGTTGTAGACCACCGCACCGGCCGCCTGCGGCCAGCCGATCACGGCGGTGATGCCGTTGGTGGTGGCGGCGATGCGCAACAAGGCGGCCTCGCAGTCGGCCAGGAAGCTCGGGCGCAGCAGCAGGTCTTCGGGCGGATAGCCGCTGATCGCCAGTTCCGGGAACAGCACCACGTCGGCGCGATGCTCGTCGCGCGCCTGCGCGATCATCTGCGCGATGCGTTCGGCGTTGCGCTCGACGGCGCCGACCGGAAAGTCGAATTGGGCCAGGGCGATGCGGAGAATCTGGGACATGGGGGCTCGGTCGGCAGGAAGGTCAGCGCGGGCTCACGGCGTCGCGGCTCAAAGCGGCGTGGCTCAAAGCGGCGTGGATCTGCTCCAGCACCGCATCGGTCCGCGCCAGGACGTCATTGTTCCAGAATCTGAGGACACGGTAGCCGCAGGCGGCGAGGAAGCGGGTCCGCCCCGGGTCGGCGCCGGAATCCGCGTGTAGGCCGCCATCGACTTCGACGACCACGCTGCGTTCGATGCAGGCGAAATCGGCGACGTAGGGGCCGACCGGGTGCTGGCGGCGGAACTTGCAGCCCATCAGCGCCCGGTTGCGCAGATGGAACCACAGGCGATGCTCGGCGTCGGTCATGCTCCGGCGCAGGCGGCGTGCGCAGTCGCGTTTCTGGTCTGGGCGCATCCTTGCGCTCCTTGGGGCTGGTTGGGGTTACAGCTTCTTGGTTTGCGGGCTGGGGCTGTATCGGAAAGGGCCGCCCTCACCCCAACCCCTCTCCCGCGAACGGGAGAGGGGCTAAGCCGCAGCGGTGGGTAGGAATTTGGGAAGGCGACGCGCATGTACAGCAGACGATGCGCTAGAAGCCAACCCTCACCCCAACCCCTCTCCCGCGAGCGGGAGAGGGGCTAAGCTGCAGCGATAGGTGGGGGCTTCGGGAAGCCGGCGCGCATGTACGGCAGACGATGCGCTAGAAGCCGACCCTCACCCCAACCCCTCTCCCGCGAGCGGGAGAGGGGCTAAGCCGCAGCGGTGGGTGGGATTTCGGGAAGGCGGCGCGCGCGCGCGGCAGACGATGCGCTAAAACCAAGCCCAGCGCCCTGAGCCCCTCTCCCGCTCGCGGGAGAGGGGTTGGGGTGAGGGCCGCCCGCCGACACACCCCCAGAAAGCGAAAAGGCCGCCCGAAGGCGGCCTTTCCACAACAGCGTAGCGTCCCGGCTTACTTCGCCAGACGCTTCGCGATCGCCGCACCCAGGTCGCCCGGCGACTTGACCGTGGTGATGCCGGCCTTTTCCATCGCCGCGAACTTGCCCGCGGCCGTGCCCTGGCCACCGGACGCGATCGCGCCGGCGTGGCCCATGCGCTTGCCGGCCGGAGCCGAGGCGCCGGCGATGAAGCCGACCACCGGCTTGGTCACGTGCTTGGCGATGTACTCGGACGCTTCTTCCTCGGCCGAACCGCCGATTTCGCCGACCATGATGATGCCCTCGGTCTGCGGATCTTCCTGGAACAGCTTCAGCGCGTCGATGAAGTTGGTGCCGTTGATCGGGTCGCCGCCGATGCCGATGCAGGTCGACTGGCCGAGGCCGGCGTCGGTGGTCTGCTTGACGGCTTCGTACGTGAGCGTGCCCGAACGCGAGACGATGCCGATCTTGCCCGGCAGGTGGATGTGGCCCGGCATGATGCCGATCTTGCACTCGCCCGGCGTGATCACGCCCGGGCAGTTCGGACCGATCAGGACCGCGTCCGGGTAGCCGGCAAGGGTGTTCTTGACCCGCAGCATGTCCAGCACCGGGATGCCTTCGGTGATGCAGACGATGACCTTGATGCCGGCCTCGGCCGCTTCCAGGATCGCGTCGGCCGCGAACGGCGGCGGCACGTAGATCACCGACGCGTCGGCGCCGGTTTCGGCGACCGCGTCGCGCACGGTGTTGAAGACCGGCAGGCCCAGGTGCTGGGTGCCGCCCTTGCCCGGGGTCACGCCACCGACGACCTTGGTGCCGTAATCGAGCATCTGCTCGGCGTGGAAGCTGCCCTGGGTACCGGTGAAGCCCTGGACGATGACCTTGGTGTTCTTGTTGATCAAAACGGACATGTCATTGGCCCCTTACTTGCCGGCGACGGCGGCAACCGCCTTCTTCGCGCCGTCGTTGATGTCGTCCGCCGGGGTAATGGCCAGACCCGAATTCTTCAGCAGTTCCTTGCCGGCTTCGACGTTGGTGCCTTCCAGGCGCACGATCACCGGCACCTTGACGTCGACTTCCTTGACCGCGGCGATGATGCCGTCGGCGATCATGTCGCAGCGGACGATGCCGCCGAAGATGTTGACGAAGATCGCCTTGACCTTGTCCGAGCTGAGGATCAGCTTGAACGCCTCGGTCACGCGTTCCTTGGTGGCGCCGCCGCCGACGTCGAGGAAGTTGGCCGGCGAACCGCCGTTGAGCGCGATCACGTCCATGGTCGCCATCGCCAGACCGGCGCCGTTGACCATGCAGCCGATGTTGCCGTCCATGGTGACGTAGTTGAGGTCGTGCTGGCTGGCCAGCACCTCGGTCTCGTCTTCCTGGCGGATGTCGCGCATCGCGGCCAGGTCCTTGTGACGGAACGTGGCGTTGTCGTCGCTGTTGATCTTGCCGTCGAGCACGGCGAGGTCGCCGTTGGTGAGGATGGCCAGCGGGTTCAGTTCGACCAGCGCCAGGTCCTTCTCGTTGAACAGCTTGTACAGGCCCAGCATGATCTTGGTCAGCTGGCCGACCTGCTTGGCGTTCAGGCCCAGGTCGAAGCCCAGATCGCGGCACTGGTAGGGCTGCAGGCCCTGGATGTAGTTCACGTGCAGGGTCTTGATCAGGTCCGGCGTCTCGGCCGCGACCTTCTCGATCTCGACGCCGCCTTCGGCGGAGGCGATGAAGGTGATCGACTTGGTGGAGCGGTCGACCAACACCGACAGGTACAGCTCCTTGGCGATGTCGGTGCCTTCGGAGATCAGCACCGTGTCGATCGGCAGGGCGACGCCGGCGGACTGGTAGGTCTCCATCTTGGTGCCGAGCATGGCGGTGGCGTACTGCTTCACTTCGTCATAGCTCTTGGCCAGCTTGACGCCGCCGGCCTTGCCGCGGCCACCGGCGTGGATCTGGGCCTTGACCACCCAAAGGTCGCCGGGGATGGCCTTCGCGGCCGCAACGGCCTCATCCGGCGTGCGCGCGACGCGCCCGGCCGGCACTGCAATGCCGTAGTCGGCAAACAGCTGCTTTGCCTGATATTCGTGAAAATTCATGCGTCACCGAGGGGAGTGAAAGACGTCCCGCGCGAACAGCGGACCGTTGGACGGGCCAGCGCGAGGGGGCCGCATTGTCGCCCATCGCGGCTGGGCGAGCAAAACCGGCCCCGGCCGCGGCCCGCCCGGCCAGACCCGGCAAAGCCCGCCGCGCCGGCCCCGGAGCGCTCCCGGCGCGACCCGCTGCCGGCCGGCGCGAGGCCCCGGCGCGTGGGCGATCCGTGCACTTTCGCGCATACTCGGTGCCATCCAGGTCCGAACAGGGACAGCCGCTTGCCGTCAGGTCTCGCCCCCGTCGCCGCCACCGATGCCGACCACGCGCTGCGCCGCGAGCTGTACTTCTTCACCCTGTACCGGCTGCTGGAAGCCGCCCTGCTGGCGCTGCTGGTGTTCGGACCGGCCCAGGTCCTGATCCGCGCCCCGACCCTGCCCCTGCTGGCCCGCGGCGTGGTCCTGGGCTACATGCTCGCGGCGATGCTGCTGTTCGTGTCCGGCCGCCGCGGCGACCTCCACACCCAGGCCCTGATCGGCATCATCGTCGACCTGGCGGCCGGCATCCTGGCCCTGCACGCCCTGCCCGCGGCCGGCACCGGCATCGCCCTGATGCTGGTGTTCAACGTCGGCGCGGCGGCGCTGCTGCTGCGCATGCGCTACGGGCTGGGCATGGCCGCAGTCGCGGTGGCCCTGATCCTGGGCGAATACGCGCTCAGCGAGTACGCCGGCGGCAGCGAACGCGTGGTCGGCGAGCCGGCGATGTTCGCCCTGGGCTTCATGGCCATCGCCACCCTGACCAGCCTGCTCGGGCGCGAGATGCGCGCCAGCTCGGACCTGGCCGAACGCCGCGGCGCCGAAGCCGCCAATTACGCCGAAATCAACGAGCTGATCATCCGCCGCATGCGCACCGGCGTGCTGCTGGTGGACGGCGAAGGCCGCCTGCGCCTGGCCAACGAGGCCGCGATGCTGCTGCTGGGCGACCCCGGCGAGCACTCCGAGCACAGTCACCGCAACCTGGCGATCGCGTCCCCGGAGCTGGCGCGCCGGCTCGGCCGCTGGCGCGCCGACGCCATCCCCGACGAGACCCCGCTGCAAATGGCGGCCGACCAGCCCGAGGTGGTGCCGCGCTTCACCCGCCTGCTCGCCGGCAGCGACCAGACCCTGATCTTCCTCGACGACACCTCGCTGGTCTCGCGCCGCGCCGAATCGATCACCCTGGCCGCGCTGGGCCGGTTCTCGGCCAGCCTGGCCCACGAAATCCGCAACCCGCTGGCGGCGATCAGCTATGCCGTGCAACTGCTGGAGGAGTCGCGCGACATCGCGGTGGCCGACCGCCGCCTGCTCGAGATCGTGCGCCAGCAGGGCACGCGCATGAACGGCATCGTCGAGAACGTGCTCGGCATGGCCCGGCGCGAACCGGCCAAGCCCGAGCATGTGGAGCTGGTCGGCTTCAACCGCCAGTTCGTCGACGAATACAACAGCAGCCACCCGATCGAACTCGACAGCCTGCGCGCGACCTCGACCCAGCCGCGGATCGCGGCCCTGGTCGACCCGCGCCAGCTGCATCAGGCCCTGACCGTGCTGGTGCACAACGCCCTGACCTACGGCCGCATGCCCGGCGAACCGGCGCGGGTGACCGTGCATGCGTACCTGGACGCGAACGCGGTGCCGGTGATCGACGTGCTCGACCGCGGCCCCGGCATCCCCGAATCGGTGGCCGCGCGGCTGTTCCGGCCGTTCTTCACCACCTCCAGCCATGGCACCGGATTGGGGCTGTATATCGCCCGGGAACTGTGCCGGGCCAACCAGGCCTCGCTCGACTACGTACCCATGCCCGGCGGCGGCGGCTGCTTCCGGATCCACCTCTCAGGCACCAATGCCATGCTCCCGGCGTGATCTGGAGCACGCTTCCGGCTTGGCCGTGACGCACCCTTAAGCTATCGTGTCGGGCGGAGGACGCAATGGCTGAAACTCGTAGTGCACTGGTGATCGACGACGAGCGCGATATTCGCGAGTTGCTGGTCATGACCTTGGGCCGCATGGGCCTGCGTTGCGACACCGCCTCCAGCGTTTCGGAGGCGCGCAGCCAGCTGTCCCGCAATCGCTACGATCTGTGCCTGACCGACATGCGCCTGCCCGACGGCTCGGGCCTGGAGTTGATCGCCGAGATCAGCCACAAGCATCCGGACACCCCCGTCGCCATGATCACCGCCTTCGGCAACGTCGAAGCCGCGGTCGAGGCGCTCAAGGCCGGCGCCTTCGATTTCGTCGCCAAGCCGGTCGAGCTGACCGTGCTGCGCGACCTGGTCCGGCACGCCCTGGAACTGAACGAGGGCCGCCGCAGCACCGCCGAGACCGTGGCCTCGCGCCTGTACGGCGAGTCGCCGGCGATGGCGAAACTGCGCCAGACCATCGGCAAGGTCGCGCGCAGCCAGGCCCCCGTCTACATCGCCGGCGAGTCCGGCGTGGGCAAGGAGCTGGTCGCCCGCACCATCCACGCCGAGGGCGGCCGCGCCAGCGGCCCGTTCGTGCCGGTCAACTGCGGCGCGATCCCGGCCGAGCTGATGGAAAGCGAGTTCTTCGGCCACAAGAAGGGCAGCTTCACCGGCGCCCACGCCGACAAGCCCGGCCTGTTCCAGGCCGCCGACGGCGGCACCCTGTTCCTGGACGAAGTCGCCGAGCTGCCGTTGCCGATGCAGGTCAAGCTGCTGCGCGCGATCCAGGAGAAGTCGATCCGCCCGGTCGGCGCCCAGGCCGAAGTCGTGGTCGACGTGCGCATCCTCTCAGCCACCCACAAGGACCTGGCCGCACTGGTCGCCGACGGCCGCTTCCGCCAGGACCTGTACTACCGCATCAACGTGATCGAGCTGCGCGTGCCGCCGCTGCGCGAGCGCCTGGACGACCTGCCCGGCCTGGCCAGCAAGGTGCTCGAGCGCCTCGCCAACGCCCAGGGCCGCCCGATCCCGCGCCTGGGCGACGACGCCCTCGAAGCGCTGCGCGCCTACGCCTTCCCGGGCAACGTGCGCGAGCTGGAGAACATCCTCGAACGCGCCCTGGCCCTGGCCGAAGGCGAACTGCTCAACGCCAGCGACCTGCGCCTGCCGCGCCTGTCGACCCAGGCCCCGGCGCCGGTCGCCGGCGCCCCCGCGGCTGCGGCCGCCGCGCCCGCGGGCGCCGACCCGCGCACGCTCAACCCGCGCGACACCTCGACCAGCGCCCTGCCCTCGTACATCGAGGAAATCGAACGCGCCGCGATCCAGCAGGCCTTGCAGGAAAACCGCTACAACAAGACCCGCACCGCCGCGGCGCTGGGCATCACCTTCCGCGCGCTGCGCTACAAGCTCAAGAAGCTCGGGATCGACTGAGCCCCGCCGCCGCGCGCTGGCGCGGCGCATTCAATCGCGACGGACGAACAGCGCCTGCAGTTCGTGGTGCGGGAACCAGTCGCCGATCTTGCGGACATCGCCCGGGAAATAGCGTGCGCGCTGCAGCGCGAAGCCGCTGCCGGCGACGATCGCCGGATCGGCCAGCATCGCGCGATCGACGAAGGTGCGGTGGGTGTCGTCGATGCGGTAACCGGCGCGGCCGGGCACGATCGCCAGTACGCGCCGCACACCGAGATCCCCCGCCGAACGCAACAACCTCGACAGGATCGCCTCGGGGCCGATGAAGTGCTCCAGCACGTGGCTGATCACCATCGACTGGTAGCGCTGGCCGCGCAGCGGCGTCAGGCCCCAGTCGTCGGCGTAGCCGTCGTACCAGTCCACGTCCAGTCCGCGCGAACGGCAATGGGCGACGGTGGCGCGGTTGTACTCCAGGCCCTTGGATCCGGCCGGCAGGCGCTCCAGCAGTTCGCCGACGCCGCAACCGAAATCCAAGGTCGGCCCCTGCAACTGCGCGGCCGCGCTGCGCAGGTAGACGCGTCGGACCAGGCGCCGCAGCGCGCTGCGATCGGTCTGGTAGGCCGTGTAGCGCTGGTCGAATTCGCCGCTCATTCATTCCTCGTCTGACGGCAACAAGGGATGCAGGGTGCGCTTGGGCACCGAGGCGATGTCGTAGGCCAGGAACCCCAGCACCAGCTGGATGCCCACGATCACCTGCAGCGCCGCGAGCATGACGCTACCGGCCGAGGCGGTGACGCCGGTCAGGTAGGAGTCGAACCAGAACTTGGCGCCGAGCGCGGTGCCGACCAGCATGAACAGCGCGCCGAACGCGAGTTCGATCGAAGCCAGCGACAGATCGCGCAGGAAATAGTTGTAGAACACCCGCTTGAAGGTATTGCGCAGGTGCTTGAACAGGAAGTCGAACAAGATCTTGGAGATGCGCAGGTTGCTGGTCTCGGCGCCGTAGCGCGCGTCCATCGGCACGTCCACGACCACGGCGCGGACGATGTTGAGCCGGAACAGCATGTCGGTCTCGAAGAAATAGCGCCGGCTGATCTTGTGCAGCGGCAACTTGGCCACGACCTTGGCGTGGATCGCGGTGTAGCCGTTGGTCGGGTCGAACACGTCCCAGTAGCCGGACGAGATCTTGGTCATGAACGACAGCATGGCGTTGCCGAAGATCCGCAGCCTCGGCATGCGCCCGATCTGGGCCAGGTCGTAGAAGCGATTGCCCTTGGTGTAGTCGGCGTCGCCGCGCAGGATCGGCCCGACTAGCTGCGGCAGCGCCGCACCGGCCATCTGGCCGTCGCCGTCCATCTTCACCACCACGTCGGCGCCGTCGGCGACCGCACGCTGGTAGCCGGCCATCACCGCGCCGCCGACGCCCAGGTTGACCTCGTTGAACAGCACCTGCACGCGCGGATCGCGGCATTCCTGTTCGACGTAGCGGCCGGACTGTTCGGGGCAGGCGTCGTCGACCACGTAGATGCGCCAGACCACGGCCGGCACGTCGTCGATCACTTCCAGGATGTGCTGGCGGACGCGGTGGCAAGGCACGACCACCGCGATCCGCGGCGCGTCCTCGGCCAGCGCCTGCGGCAGCGCATTCAGGCCGATCCGGTCGGCGACCTGGCTCATCGCTCCGCGCCCGCGTAGGACAGCCGGTAGGCCCGCGCGAGCGTGCGCGCGATGGGCTTCGGCCACAGGGAATCGAACATCATCTGGTCCTCCGCCGCGCGCACCCCGTCGCGCACGCCCGCGCTGGTCTCGCTACCCGGATGGATGCGATGCAGCATCAACGACTCGCGAATGTACACGAACGCGCCGGGCTCCCGCGCGTAACGCACCCAGGCGTCCCAGTCCAGATTGACGCGCAGGTCTTCGCGGAAGCGGAACGGCGGCGAGCGCCGGGCCAGGGTCACCGAGGGGCACGGGATCGGGCAGCCGAAGCGCAGGGCACGCAGCTTCGCGCCCGGCCGGGCGACGGCGTCGCGTCCCAGGAACGCCAGTTCCAGTAGCAGGCGCTTGATCCGCAGCATCGCGGTGGCGTCGCGGACCGCATCGCTGTCGGCCAGCAATTCGGCATAGCCCGTGAACAGCAGCGCCGCATCCGGTCGCGCCGCGGCAGCGTCCAGCGTGCGGCGGGTGAACTCGGGCAGATAGATATCGTCCTGGTGCGCCACCGTAAGCCACGGCGTGTCGGCCTGGGCCAGGGCATGGTTCCAATCGCGGCCGATCCCGGCGTTGGGCGCATGCACGGCCAGCGTGGCGCCGTATTCGCGCGCGACTTCGGCCAGGCCGTCGTAGGGCGTGGAGGTGGCGATGAACAGACGCGAGGGCAGGCTCTGGCGCCGCAGCGACTCCAGGCAATCGCGCAGGTGCGGAGAACGGCCGTAAGCCGGGACCACGAAGGAATGGAGCAGGTCAGACATGGGTTCGGGGCTCAGGCGTTCTGCCCCATGCTCGACAGCATCAACACGCCAGCCGACACCAGCACGATCCCGCCCCACTGCACCGGTGTCAGGCGCTCGCCGTAGAGCCACCAGCTCACTGCCGCCATCAATATATAGAAGGACGCGCCATTGATCGCGAAGGCCATGCCGAGCTTGACCTTGCTGACCACGACTACCCAGATCACGAAGCCCAGGCCCTGGATCGCGACCGCGGTCAGCACGCCCGGCGACAGCACGGCGGCCATCAGCCATTCGAAACCCTTCAGGTCGGGACTGCTCGCGGCCAGATGCAGCAACGAACGCTTGATCAACAACTGGCTGCCCAGGGTCGAGCAGGCCACAAACACGATCATCAGGATTTCACGGATCACCCAAGCCCCCAGCTTATGCATGCACGGCTCGGCAGGGATGTCTCCCGCGCTCGCGCTACACGCTTAGTATGCATTTCGCCCCGCACCTGCGACGCGGCGAGCGGCCGAGCTGGGATCGCCGTCACCGCTGCCGCACCCTCTCTACCGGGGGCGCCCGTGCCGCGCGCAGCGCGCCCATTAGCGGCTCGCCGAAGCGCGATGTGACGCAAAACGTCACATCGAATTGCCGCGACTGACAATTCGCGTCACCCTTTTTTGAGGCCCGCCCCGGTTAGCGTGATCGGCTTGCCAGTTTGGAATTTCGGATCGGCGATGGCCGCTATTGGCATGGGTTATGCGTATGCTTTTAGCGCACGTGCAGTTCCGCACGGCAGCCGAAGGACCGCAAAGCCGGGCCAGCAGGCACGTGAAGTTCACCACTCCTAGGGGAAATACAATGAAGAACAACCAGCAAGGCTTCACCCTGATCGAACTGATGATCGTGATCGCGATCCTCGGCATCCTGATCGCCATCGCTCTGCCGGCGTACCAGGACNATGAAGAACAACCAGCAAGGCTTCACCCTGATCGAACTGATGATCGTGATCGCGATCCTCGGCATCCTGATCGCCATCGCTCTGCCGGCGTACCAGGACTACACGATCCGCACCAAGAACACCGAGTGCCTGAACGTCGCCGCCGCCGCCAAGCTGGCCGTGTCCGAAACCGCTCAGGACCGTGGTTCGCTGAGCCTGGTCACCTCGACCAACACCGGCTACAACTTCACCGCTAGCGACTACTGCGCCAACGTCGCAGTGGGCGCCAACGGCGTCATCAGCATGACCACCCAGAGCACCGGCGCCACCACCGCTGCCACGCACACCCTGACCCCGGCNCTACTGCGCCAACGTCGCAGTGGGCGCCAACGGCGTCATCAGCATGACCACCCAGAGCACCGGCGCCACCACCGCTGCCACGCACACCCTGACCCCGGCTATGCCGGCCGGTTCGGGCCGCATCGAGTGGACCTGCACCTCGAACGCTCCGGACTCGCAGATCCCGGCCGAGTGCCGCTAAGCGTCTCCGTAAGCGCTGCACACGAAACCCCGGTTCGCCGGGGTTTCGTTTTTGTGACCTCAGGACCCCGGCTTGCCGGGGTCTTTAGTTTGTGTGCCACACAAGCCCAGCGCGCCTGCCGACCTCAGCGCCAACCCCTCCCTCCTTCCACACGGCGCAGGTACGCAAGGTACCGTCCTGAGACTTGTTAAAAGGCTGAATTGGCATACTTTATGCGTAGCATTTCCCTAGGCACGTGCACTCCGCACGGCTGCCGCCGCACTCCGAGCCGCGGACACGTGAACTCGCCAAAGGGGACTACACCATGAAGAACAACCAGCAAGGCTTCACCCTGATCGAACTGATGATCGTGATCGCGATCCTCGGCATCCTGATCGCCATCGCTCTGCCGGCGTACCAGGAC
>NZ_LMIK01000002.1 GCF_001428685.1 Lysobacter sp. Root76
GATCAACCCGGTGGCGATGGACGAAGGCCTGCGTTTCGCGATTCGCGAAGGCGGCCGTACCGTCGGCGCCGGCGTGGTGGCCAAGATCATCAAGTAAGAGACGGAGTCCGGGGTTCGCGCCCCGGTTCCGGGTCCTCCGGGCCGGCCCTTTGAAGAGGTGTCGGCCCGGGCATCGACCGGTCGGGGCGGGGCGCTTGCGTCCACCCCGGCAATACGGTTAGAATGCGCGACCACCGTGCCAGTCCTGCTTATTTGGGCCGGCACGACCAGCGAAATGAGGAGCAGGAAGCGCCTCGTATTCGCCAGACAGGGACATGTCGCACGGCAGCGCTCCGTACGTTCCGGGCCCCGAACTGCAAAGTTCAAGGCTTCCAAGGAACGCTACACGGGGCCCTTCGTGCGTTCCACTCCGTCTGGGCGGGCCGGGTAACCGGTCTGCCTTAGTTTTTTCCAGGCAAGGAAGCTCCGGGGCAAGGGTGCTGCTCTGGAGTGTTTGCGTTTTCGTGAGGTTCGGCACACCCAGAGGCCGGCCCGTCGCTCTTTTAACCAAGGAATTCCGTCATGGCGGACCAAAAGATCCGGATTCGGCTGAAGGCGTACGATCATCGTTTGATCGACCGTTCGGCCAGCGAGATCGTCGAGACGGCTAAGCGGACCGGCGCGCAAGTGCGCGGCCCGATCCCGCTGCCGACCAAGATCGAGCGCTACACCATTCTCGTTTCCCCGCACGTCGACAAGGACGCGCGCGACCAGTACGAGACCCGCACGCATAAGCGCGTGCTCGACATCGTCGACCCCAACGACAAGACCGTGGACGCGCTGATGAAGCTCGAACTCGCGGCTGGCGTTGACGTGCAGATCAAGCTGACCTGAGGCCACCACTATGACCGCGAAGAAATATTCGTTGGGCATCGTCGGTCGCAAGGCCGGCATGAGCCGCTTCTTCACTGAAGACGGCAAGTCGATTCCGGTGACCCTCATCGAGGCGACCCCGAACCGCATTACCCAGATCAAGACCACCGATACCGACGGCTACAGCGCCGTGCAGGTGACGGTCGGCGTGCGCCGCGCTGCGCTCGTCAACAAGCCGGAAGCCGGTCACCTCGCCAAGGCGAAGGTCGAAGCCGGTCGCGGCCTGTGGGAGCTGCGCGTGGAAGCCGACCAGATCAGTGCTTTCGAAGTGGGCGGCGAGATCAAGGCCGACATCTTCGAAGCCGGCCAGATCGTCGACGTCCAGGGCATCACCAAGGGCAAGGGCTTCCAGGGCACGATCAAGCGCTGGAACTTCCGCATGGGCGATGCGACGCACGGTAACTCGCTGTCGCACCGCTCGCCGGGTTCTATCGGCCAGCGCCAGACGCCGGGTCGCGTTTTCCCGGGCAAGAAGATGTCCGGTCACATGGGCGCCGTCCAGCAGAGCACGCAGGGCCTGGAAGTGGTCAAGGTCGACGCCGAGCGCGGCCTGATCGCGATCAAGGGCGCAGTGCCGGGCGCGCCGGGCGGCGACGTGATCGTCCGTCCGACGACCAAGGGAGCATAACGATGGAACTTGCCATCAACGGTAGCGACAAGAAGCTGTCGGTTTCCGACGCCATCTTCGATCGCGAATTCAGCGAAGACCTGGTCCACCAGGTTGTTGTGGCCTACCGCAACGCGGGCCGCGCCGGCACCAAGGCGCAGAAGACGCGTTCGGAAGTCAACGGCACCACCAAGAAGTCGAAGAAGCAGAAGGGCGGCGGTGCGCGTCATGGCGCGCTGACGGCTCCGATCTTCGTCGGCGGCGGCGTGACCTTCGCGGCCAAGCCGCGCAGCTTCGCGCAGAAGGTCAACCGCAAGATGTACCGCGCAGCGATGGCTGCGATCCTGTCGGAATTGAACCGTCAGGGCCGCATCACCGTCGTCGAGACGCTGGACATCGACTCGCCGAAGACCTCGGGCATGGTCGCCAAGCTGAAGTCGCTTGAAATGGGCCGTCGTCCGCTGCTCGTCACCGAGGAAGCGTCCGAGAATCTGTACCTCTCGGCGCGCAACCTGCCTTACGTTGAAGTCCGCGACGTGCAGGGACTCGATCCGGTTGCCCTCGTCGGCGCCGATTCGATCGTGTTCACGACCGATGCGGTCAAGAAGATCGAGGAGTGGCTGGCATGAACGACGCCAAGCTCTACAGCATCATCCGTGCGCCGCGCGTGTCCGAAAAGACCGCGCGTCTGCAGGAAGTTTCCAACCAATACGTCTTCGAAGTCGCGACGGACGCTACCAAGGCCGACATCAAGGTCGCCGTGGAAAAGCTGTTCGACGTGAAGGTCGAGGCGGTGAATGTGGTCAACGTGAAGGGCAAGAGCAAAGCCTTCAAGTTCCGCATGGGCCGTCGCGCCGACTGGCGTAAGGCGTACGTGAAGCTGGCCGCTGGCCAGTCGATCGACGTGATTGCCAAGCCCTGAGGAAAGACCCATGGCATTGATGACTTTCAAGCCCACTTCCCCCGGCCGCCGTAGCGCGGTCCGCGTGGTGACGCCGGGCCTGCATAAGGGCGCGCCGCACGCGGCGTTGGTCGAAAAGCAGAGCAAGAGCGGCGGCCGTAACCACCACGGTCGCATTACCACCCGCCACATCGGCGGTGGTCACAAGCAGCATTACCGCATCATCGACTTCAAGCGCGACAAGGTCGGTATCCCCGCCCGCGTCGAGCGGATCGAATACGATCCCAACCGCACCGCGCACATCGCGCTGCTGTGCTACGTCGATGGCGAGCGCCGTTACATCATCGCCCCCAAGGGCCTGAAGGACGGCGACCAGGTGATCGCGGGCCGCGACGCCCCGATCCGCGTCGGCAACACCCTGCCGCTGAGCAACATCCCGGTCGGCACCACCGTGTGCTGCGTCGAGATGAAGCCGGGCAAGGGCGCCCAGCTGGCCCGTGCGGCCGGCGCCAGCGCCTACCTGGTGGCTCGCGAACAGGGTTACGCCACGCTGCGTCTTCGCTCCGGCGAAATGCGCAAGGTGCCGTCGGAATGCGGCGCCACGATCGGCGAAGTCGGCAACGACGAGCACAGCCTCGAGAAGCTCGGCAAGGCCGGTGCGAAGCGCTGGCGTGGTATCAAGCCGACCGTTCGCGGTGCGGCGATGAACCCCGTCGACCATCCGCACGGCGGTGGTGAGGCCAAGGCTGGCCAGGGCAACCCGCATCCGGTCACGCCGTGGGGCGTGCCGACCAAGGGTTACAAGACGCGTAAGAACAAGCGTACGCAGCAGTTCATCGTTCGCGATCGCAGGAGCTAATCGGCCATGGCACGTTCACTGAAGAAAGGCCCGTTCGTCGACCACCATCTGATGAAGAAGGTGGAAACCGCGGGTAACAACAAGAAGCCGATCAAGACCTGGTCGCGTCGCTCGATGGTGCTGCCGGACATGGTGGGTTTCACCATTGCCGTGCACAACGGCAAGAACCACATCCCGGTGCTGGTCAACGAAAATATGGTTGGCCACAAGCTTGGCGAATTCGCCCTGACCCGTACGTTTAAGGGTCACGGCGGCGACAAGAAGTCGGGCAAGTAAGGAGATGACCATGGAAGCGAAAGCCATCCTGCGCACCGCGCGCATCTCCCCGCAGAAGGCCCGCCTGGTCGCCGACCAGGTGCGTGGTCTGTCCGCCGAGCGCGCCGTCAACCTGCTGAAGTTCTCGGACAAGAAGGCTGCTGCACTGATCCGCAAGGTCGTGGAGTCCGCCATCGCCAACGCCGAGAACAACCAGGGCGCCGACGTCGACGATCTCAAGGTCAAGACCATCATGGTGGACGAGGGTCCCGCACTGAAGCGCTTCATGGCGCGTGCGAAGGGCCGCGGCACCCGCATCCTCAAGCGCACCAGCCACATTACTGTGGTTGTGGGCGCGGGCAAGTAAGGCGGAGTCAGACAATGGGTCATAAAGTACATCCGACCGGTATCCGCCTTGGTATCTCCAAGGACTGGAACTCCAA
Source organism: Lysobacter sp. Root76 (assembly GCF_001428685.1). Lineage (GTDB taxonomy): Bacteria > Pseudomonadota > Gammaproteobacteria > Xanthomonadales > Xanthomonadaceae > Lysobacter. Next base: position 3,978 of record NZ_LMIK01000002.1, read on the forward strand.
GTGGTTCGCCGGCAAGAAGCAGTACGCCGAGTACCTGGCTGCCGACCTCAAGGTCCGCGAGATGCTTCGCAAGAAGCTCGCGCAGGCCGGTATTTCGAAGATCTTCATCGAGCGCCCGGCCAACAACGCCCGCGTCACGATCCACACCGCCCGTCCGGGCGTGGTGATCGGCAAGCGTGGTGAGGACATCGAGAAGCTGCGCAAGGAAGTGAGCACGCTGATGGGCGTTCCGGCGCACATCAACGTGACCGAGGTCCGCAAGCCGGAACTCGACGCGCAGCTGGTCGCCGAGTCGATCGCTCAGCAGCTCGAGCGCCGCATCATGTTCCGCCGCGCGATGAAGCGCGCTGTCGGCAACGCGATGCGCCTTGGCGCCCTGGGCATCAAGGTCAACGTCGCCGGCCGCCTGAACGGTGCCGAGATCGCGCGTTCGGAGTGGTACCGCGAAGGTCGCGTGCCGCTGCACACCCTGCGCGCCGACATCGACTATGGCTTCGCTGAAGCCAAGACGACGTACGGCATCATCGGTATCAAAGTCTGGGTCTACCGCGGCGAAATCTTCGATTTCTCGCACGTCGGCCAGGAAAAGCAGGACGATTCGCCGCGCAGCGATCGTGGTGACCGCGGCGACCGCGGTGATCGTAACGACCGCCCGGGCCGTCCTGCCCGCGAACAGAGGTAATCCGCCATGTTGCAACCCAAGCGAACCAAGTACCGCAAGGTACACAAGGGCCGCAATGAGGGCCTGAGCTGGAACGGCAATGCCGTCAGCTTCGGCGAGTACGGCCTCAAGGCGACCGCACACGGTCAGCTGACCGCGCGTCAGATCGAAGCGGCCCGCCGCTCGATCAGCCGCTACGTCAAGCGTGGCGGCAAGATGTGGATCCGCGTGTTCCCCGACAAGCCGATCACCAAGAAGCCGATCGAAGTCCGAATGGGCTCCGGTAAGGGCAACGTCGAGTACTGGGTCGCTCAGATCCAGCCCGGTCGCATGATTTACGAGATCGAAGGTGTTGCCGAAGACGTCGCGCGTGAAGCGTTCCGTCTGGCGGCCGCCAAGCTCTCGGTGACCACCACTTTCGTTACCCGGACGGTGCGCTAATGGAACTCAAGCAACTGCGCGACAAGTCGGCTGACGAGCTCAAGGCTCACCTGGTCGACCTGCACAAGGAGAGCTTCGCTCTGCGCATGCAGAAGGCCACCGGCCAGCTCGCCAAGACCCATGAGGCCCGCCGTGTTCGCCGCGAGATCGCTCGCGTGAACACGTTGCTGGGTCAGAAGAAGTAAGGACCCGCCATGACCGACAACAACACAGAGAAGGCGCTGCGCACGGTTGAAGGCCGGGTCGTCAGCAACAAGATGGACAAGACCGTCACCGTGCTCGTCGAGCGTCAGGTCAAGCACGCGCTGTACGGCAAGTACATCCGTCGCTCGACCAAGCTCCACGCCCACGACGCCGAGAACGCCTGCAAAGAAGGCGATATCGTGCGAGTGAAGGAAATTGCGCCGATGTCGAAGACCAAGAACTGGAGCGTGGTTGAGATCGTCAGCCGCGTGGCCGAATAAGAGGAGGCTGAACCATGATCCAGATGCAAAGCTACCTCGGAGTGGCCGATAACTCCGGTGCGAAAGAAGTGATGTGCATCAAGGTGCTCGGCGGCTCCAAGCGCCGTTACGCGCACATTGGCGACATCATCAAGGTCACCGTCAAGGACGCGATTCCGCGCGGCAAGGTCAAGAAGGGCGACGTCTATGACGCCGTCGTGGTCCGCACCCGCAAGGGCGTTCGCCGCCCGGACGGCTCGCTGATCCGCTTCGATGGCAACGCTGCGGTGTTGCTCAACAACAAGCATGAGCCGATCGGCACCCGTATCTTCGGGCCCGTGACTCGCGAGCTGCGCTCGGAGAAGTTCATGAAGATCGTCTCGCTCGCGCCTGAAGTGCTCTGAGCGGAGGAACTAGACCATGAACCGTATCAAGAAGGGCGATCAAGTGATCGTCACCGCCGGCAAGGACAAGGGCAAGAAGGGCGATGTGGTGCGCGTACTCGGCGAGAAAGTCGTCGTGTCGAACATCAACATCATCAAGCGCCACACCAAGCCGAATCCGCAGGCCAACCAGCCGGGCGGCGTGATCGAGCGCGAAGCGCCGATTCACATTTCCAACGTCATGCTGTTCAACCCGGCCACCGGCAAGGGCGAACGCATCGGTATCAAGGTGCTGGAGGATGGACGCAAACTGCGTGTGTTCCGCTCCAGCGGTGAGGCGGTTGACGCCTGAGGAATGCTGAAATGACCACCCGGCTCGAAGAGTTTTACAAGAAAGAAGTGGTTCCTGCCCTGACCGAGAAGTTCGGTTACAAGAACCCGATGCAAGTGCCGCGCCTGTCCAAGATCACGCTGAACATGGGCGTGGGCGAGGCTGCGACCAACAAGAAGATCCTGGAAAATGCCGTCGCCGACATGACCAAGATCGCCGGCCAGAAGCCGATCGTGACGAAGACCCGCGTGTCGGTCGCTTCGTTCAAGATCCGCGACGGTTGGCCGATCGGCGCCAAGGTCACCCTGCGCCGCGCCAAGATGTACGAGTTCCTGGACCGCCTGGTCAACATCTCGCTGCCGCGCGTGCGCGACTTCCGCGGTGTGTCGGGTCGTTCGTTCGACGGCCGTGGCAACTACAACATGGGCGTCAAGGAACAGATCATCTTCCCGGAAATCGATTTCGACCAGGTCGACGCGCTGCGCGGCATGGACATCGCGATCACCACGACCGCGAAGACCGATGCCGAGGCCAAGGCCCTGCTCGAAGCCTTCCGCTTCCCGTTCCGCAACTGAGTCTAGGATTGCACAATGGCTAAGACCTCCATGGTCAACCGCGACATCAAGCGGACCAAGCTGGCGAAGAAGTACGCCGGCAAGCGCGATGCGCTGAAGAAGATCATCGCCAACGACAGCTCCTCGTACGAGGAGAAGCTGGAAGCGGCCGTCAAGCTGCAGAAGCTGCCGCGCGACTCTTCGCCGTGCCGTCAGCGCAACCGCTGCGTCCTGACCGGCCGTTCGCGCGGCGTCTACAGCAAGTTCGGCCTGGGCCGCAACAAGCTGCGCGAAGCCACCATGCGCGGCGACGTGCCTGGTCTTCGCAAGGCAAGCTGGTAAGATAGTCGGCTTTCCTGCTGTACCGCCGCGGCCCTCGGGTCGCGGCGGCGCTGTTGAAGAAAGTGTAAGTCGTTGTATCTATTACTGAAATTCGCAATCCCGCGGATATCGGTGCTACTCATAGGTGATATTCAATGAGCATGACTGATCCCATCGCCGACATGCTGGTCCGCATCAAGAATGCGGCCGCGGTTCGGAAGCAGACGGTGAAGATGCCGTCGTCCAAGGTGAAGGTGGCCATCGCCGCCGTGCTGAAGGACGAGGGTTACATCCTGGACTCGCGCGTGACCCAGACCGGTCCGGGCAAGGCCGAACTCGAAATTTCGCTGAAGTACTACGAAGGCAAGCCGGTGATCGAGCGCCTCCAGCGCTACTCCCGTTCGGGCCTGCGCCAGTACCGCGGCAAGGACGCGCTGCCCAAGGTCCTCGGTGGCCTGGGCGTCGCCATCATCTCCACCTCGAAAGGCATCATGACCGATGCGCAGGCGCGCCAGCAGGGCGTCGGCGGTGAAGTCCTGTGCTTCGTGGCCTAAGGGAGTAACCGCAATGTCCCGAGTTGCCAAGAAGCCGGTCGCCCTCCCGAAGGGCGTCGAACTGAACATCCAGGCCGACCACGTCAGCGCCAAGGGCCCGAAGGGCACCCTGTCGATCGCGAAGCCGGCCGCCATCAACCTGCAGATCGAAAACGGCGAAGCCGTGTTCACCACCGAAGACGCCGCGCTGATCCCGTTGACGGGTACCCTGCGCGCCATCCTCGCGAACATGGTCAAGGGCGTCTCCGAAGGCTTCGAGCGCAAGCTCGAGCTGGTCGGCGTCGGCTACCGTGCCTCGATGCAGGGCCAGGACCTGAACCTGGCGCTGGGTTTCTCGCACCCGGTGCTGTTCAAGGCCCCGGAAGGCATCACCATCGCTACCCCCACCCAGACCGAGATCCTGGTCCAGGGCGCGGACAAGCAGCGCGTCGGTGAAGTCGCCGCCAAGATTCGTGGTTTCCGTCCGCCGGAGCCCTACAAGGGCAAGGGCGTGAAGTACGCCGGCGAAGTCATCATCCGCAAGGAAGCCAAGAAGGCCTAAGGAACGCAACGGCCCCAACGGCCCCAACGGGCCCTGCCGACCATCCTTCAGCTTTCGGAGATCAGAACATGAACAAGAACATTGCCCGTCTGCGTCGCGCCAAGTCCACCCGCGCGCACATCCGCGAACTCGGCGTGCCGCGCCTGTCGGTGCTGCGCACCGGCCAGCACCTGTACGCCCAGGTCTTCACCGCCGACGGTTCCAAGGTCCTGGCTGCCGCCTCGACCGTCCAGGCCGACGTCAAGGAAGGCCTGAAGAACGGCAAGAACGCCGACGCCGCCGTCAAGGTCGGTCACGCGATCGCCGCCAAGGCCAAGGCCGCCGGCATCGAGAAGGTCGCGTTCGACCGTTCGGGTTACCGCTACCACGGTCGCATCAAGGCTCTGGCCGATGCGGCTCGCGAAGGCGGCCTGCAGTTCTAAGCTTGAAGGCGAGGGGATGCGTCCCCACGCCTGAATGAGACAGCTGCCGGCGCGGTTTGCGCCGGGCGCCAGGACGGGTTCCCGTCCTGGTCGCGTCACCCGATCCATATCACAACCATAAGCGGCGACGCCGCAAATCCCATAAATCAACGAGATATCGAAATGGCTGAAGAACAGCGTGCACCGCGGGGTCGTGATCGCGACCGTAACCGCGAAGAGATCGACGACGGCATGATCGAGAAGCTGATCGCGGTCAACCGCGTCAGCAAGACCGTCAAGGGCGGTCGCCAGTTCACCTTCACCGCACTGACGGTGGTGGGCGACGGCAACGGCAAGGTCGGCTTCGGCTACGGCAAGGCGCGCGAAGTGCCGGTCGCCATCCAGAAGTCGATGGAATACGCCCGCAAGGCGATGAACAACGTCGATCTGAACAACGGCACCTTGTGGCACGCCGTGAAGTCGGGCCACGGCGCGGCGCATGTGTTCATGCAGCCGGCGTCGGAAGGTACCGGCGTGATCGCCGGCGGCGCGATGCGCGCCGTACTCGAAGCGGTCGGTGTCAAGAACGTGCTGGCCAAGGCCACCGGTTCGCGTAACCCGATCAACCTGGTTCGCGCCACGCTGAAGGGTCTGACCGGCATGCATTCGCCGGCCAAGATCGCTGCCAAGCGCGGCAAGAAGGTGGAGGATCTCAACCATGGCTAAGGCTGAGAACAAGCCCGTCGAAGGCGGCACGGTCACCGTGCGCCTGGTCAAGGGTCTGCGTGGCTGTCAGTCGCGTCACCGTCTGTCGGTGAAGGCGCTCGGCCTGAACAAGCTCAACGACGTGCGGACGCTGAAAGACAGCCCGCAGGTTCGTGGCCTGATCAATACGGTCCACTACCTGGTTCAGGTCGAGGGCTAAGGAGAACATCATGCGTCTCAATACACTCAAGCCGGCTGACGGCGCCCGCGAAGACCGCAAGCGCGTCGGTCGCGGTATCGGTTCGGGCCTCGGCAAGACCGCGGGCCGCGGCCACAAGGGTTCGTTCGCTCGTTCGGGCAAGGGCAAGATCAAGGCCGGCTTCGAAGGCGGTCAGACCCCGATGCAGCGTCGTCTGCCGAAGATCGGTTTCCGCTCCAAGACCGCCAAGGACACCGCCGAAGTGCTGTCCTACCAGCTGGACAAGCTGGAAGCCGGTGAGATCGATTTCGCCAAGCTGCTCGCGGCCAAGCTGGTTCCGACCACGGCCAAGCAGGCGAAGATCGTCAAGAAGGGCGAGCTGAACAAGGCGTTCGTGCTCAAGGGCGTGCTGGCCACGGCCGGTGCGAAGGCCGCGATCGAAGCGGCCGGCGGCAAGGTCGAGGAGTAAGCGATACATGGCGCGGAGCAGCAACGCGATGGCCGGTCTCGGCGGCGGACTCGGTAAATTCACCGAGCTTCGCCAACGTCTGCTGTTCGTAGTCGGCGCATTGATCGTCTATCGCATCGGTTGCTACATCCCGGTGCCGGGCGTCAATCCCGAAGCGATGCTCAAGCTCATGGAATCGCAGAAGGGCACGATCGTGGACATGTTCAACATGTTCTCGGGCGGCGCCCTTCACCGTTTCAGCCTGTTCGCGTTGAACGTGATGCCGTACATCTCGGCGTCGATCATCGTGCAGCTGCTGGTGCAGATCGTGCCCAGCCTGAAAGCCATCCAGAAGGAAGGCGAGTCGGGCCGGCGCAAGATCAACCAGTGGTCGCGCATGGGTGCGATCCCCCTGGCCGTGTTCCAGGCCTGGGGTATCGCGACGGCCTTGCAGGCCGGCGGCGCGAGCCAGGGCATTCCGGTGGTCTATAACCCGGGTCCGGGCTTCATCCTGACCGCGGTGCTCGCGTTGACCGCGGGCACCATGTTCCTGATGTGGATCGGCGAGCAGGTGACCGAGCGCGGTATCGGCAACGGCGTGTCCTTGATCATCTTCGCCGGCATCGTCGCGGGCCTGCCCGCCGCGGTGGTGACGATGTTCACCCAGATCAACGACGGCACCATGAACCCCATGACCGCGATCGCGGTGGTGGCTATCGTCCTGGTGTTCACCTACCTGGTGGTGTTCGTCGAGCGCGGACAGCGCCGGATCACGGTGAACTACGCCCGCCGTCAGGGCGGCCGTAACGCCTACATGAACCAGTCCTCGTTCCTGCCCCTGAAGCTGAACATGTCGGGCGTGATCCCGGCCATCTTCGCCTCGAGCATCGTGATGTTCCCGGCGACGGCGGCGACCTGGTTCAGCCAGAGCAGCTCGGCGACCTGGCTCCAGCGGGTCAGCCAGTGGCTGAATCCGGGSGAGCCGCTGCACATGATCCTGTACGCGGCACTGATCATCGGCTTCGCCTTCTTCTATACGGCGCTGGTGTTCAACTCGCAGGAAACGGCCGACAATCTGAAGAAGTCGGGCGCGCTTATCCCGGGCATCCGTCCGGGCAAGGCGACGGCCGACTATGTCGACGGCGTACTGACCCGCCTCACGGCGGCCGGTGCGGCTTATCTGGTGATCGTCTGTCTCCTCCCGGAGATCATGCGCACCCAACTGGGCACCTCGTTCTACTTCGGCGGCACCTCGTTGCTGATCGTCGTGGTCGTGGTGATGGATTTCATCGCTCAAATCCAGGCTCATCTGATGTCCCATCAGTACGAGAGCCTGTTGAAGAAGGCGAACTTGAAGGGCGGCTCGCGCGGCGGTCTCGCGCGCGGGTGAGCCAGGACCATTCCGCGCGCCAGAGTAGCGCGCGGGGCGAGTAGGGCGGGATCGCCCTATTCAGCCAGTCCTGGTTCGTCGCCGGAGCATGGGCACACTCCCCATGCCGTGGTTCCGTGGCGTCCCTGACGCCGCGGGGCTTCCTATTAACCCGAGACCTTGTTAAAATTTCCAGTTCACTCGCCGGGGTTAATCCGCCCTGGCCGCCAAACTCAGTTGGAGATCGCGTTATGGCGCGTATTGCGGGCGTCAACTTGCCTGCCCAGAAGCATGTCTGGGTCGGGTTGCAAAGCATTTACGGCATCGGCCGTACTCGTTCGAAGAAGGTCTGCGATGCCGCGGGCGTGAATTCTTCGACGAAGATTCGTGACCTGTCCGAACCGGAAGTCGAGCGCTTGCGCGCCGAAGTCGGTAAGTACGTGGTTGAAGGCGACCTGCGTCGCGAGGTCGGTATCGCTATCAAGCGTCTGATGGACCTGGGCTGCTACCGCGGCCTGCGTCACCGCCGCGGCTTGCCGCTGCGCGGTCAGCGCACGCGTACCAATGCACGTACCCGCAAGGGTCCGCGTAAGGCCATCAGGAAGTAAGGGGTCAAACCATGGCTAAGCCGGCAGCTGCAAAAACCAAGAAGAAGATCAAGCGCGTCGTCACCGACGGCATCGCCCACGTCCACGCTTCTTTCAACAACACGATCATCACGATCACCGACCGCCAGGGCAATGCGCTCTCGTGGGCGACTTCGGGCGGCGCGGGTTTCCGCGGCTCGCGTAAGTCGACCCCGTTCGCAGCCCAGGTTGCCGCCGAAAAGGCCGGCCGTGCTGCGCTCGACTACGGCGTGAAGTCGCTGGAAGTGCGCATCAAGGGCCCGGGTCCGGGTCGTGAGTCCGCCGTTCGTTCGCTGAACAACGTCGGTTACAAGATCATGAACATCATCGACGTGACGCCTATCCCGCACAACGGGTGCCGTCCGCCGAAGAAGCGTCGCGTCTGAGGAGCTGAAGAAAAATGGCTCGTTATATTGGTCCCACCTGTAAGCTCGCTCGTCGCGAAGGCGCCGACCTCGGCTTGAAGTCGTCCGCTCGTGCACTCGATTCGAAGTGCAAGCTCGAGCAGAAGCCCGGCCAACACGGCCCCACCGCCCGCAAGGGCAAGCTGTCCGACTACGCCACCCAGCTTCGCGAGAAGCAGAAGGTCAAGCGTATCTACGGCCTGCTGGAACGCCAGTTCCGCAACTACTACAAGAAGGCCTCGACCAAGAAGGGCAACACCGGCGAGAACCTGCTTCAGCTCCTGGAGACGCGTCTCGACAACGTGATCTACCGCATGGGCTTCGCAGTGACCCGTCCGGCCGCCCGTCAGCTGGTCTCGCACCGCGGCGTCACGGTCAACGGCAAGTCCGTCAACCTGCCGTCCTACCAGGTCAAGGCCGGCGACGCGATCGCGCTGTCCGAGCGTGCCCAGAAGCAGCTGCGCGTGCAGGAATCCCTGACCGTGGCTTCGCAGATGGATCTCTCGCCGTCGTGGGTCGAGGTCGACAGCAAGAAGTTCAGCGGTGTGTTCAAGGCTGTGCCGGATCGTGCCGATCTGCCGGCCGATATCAACGAAGCGCTGATCGTCGAGCTGTACTCGAAGTAATTATCTTTTGAAGCCCCGGTCCGCCGGGGCCTCGCAGGAGACACCGAAACATGACGGTTACCGCCAACCAGGTACTGCGTCCGCGCGGTCCCCAGATCGAACGCCTTGCCGGCAATCGCGCCAAGGTCGTGATCGAGCCGCTGGAACGCGGCTACGGCCACACCCTCGGCAATGCGCTGCGCCGTGTGCTGCTGTCTTCGATCCCGGGTTTCGCCATCACCGAAGTCGAAATCGACGGCGTGCTCCACGAATACACCACCGTTGAAGGTCTCGAAGAGGACGTGCTCGAAGTCCTGTTGAACCTCAAGGACGTCGCCATCCGCATGCACACCGGCGACGCGTCCACCCTGTCGCTGGCCAAGCAGGGCCCGGGCATCGTGACCGCGGGTGATATCAAGACCGACCACAACGTCGAGATCCTGAACACCGAGCACGTGATCTGCCACCTGACCAAGGATACGGCGATCAACATGCGTCTGAAGATCGAGCGTGGTTTCGGCTACCAGCCGGCCGCCGCGCGTCGTCGTCCGGACGAAGAAACCCGCACCATCGGCCGCCTGATGCTGGATGCCAGCTTCTCGCCGGTCCGTCGCGTCGCCTATGCCGTCGAAGCCGCGCGCGTCGAACAGCGTACCGACCTCGACAAGCTGGTGCTGGACATCGAAACCAACGGCACGATCGACGCTGAGGAAGCCGTGCGCACCGCCGCCGACATCCTCACCGACCAGCTGTCGGTGTTCGGCGATTTCACCCACCGCGACCGCGGTGCGGCGAAGCCGGCCACCAGCGGCATCGATCCGATCCTGCTGCGTCCGATCGACGATCTCGAACTCACCGTTCGTTCGGCCAACTGCCTCAAGGCCGAGAGCATCTACTACGTCGGCGATCTGATCCAGAAGACCGAAGTCGAGCTGCTCAAGACCCCGAACCTGGGCAAGAAGTCGCTCACCGAGATCAAGGAAGTGCTGGCTCAGCGCGGCCTGTCCCTCGGCATGAAGCTGGAAAACTGGCCGCCGGCCGGCATCGCCCAGCACGGCATGATGGGGTGAGCTCCAGCCTAGCTTGCGCGGCACTGCCGCGCGGCTGGGGCGAACGCCCGGCGCGCTGCGCCGGGCAGGGGAACGCAGAGAGTCCACGCCGAAGCTAGCCGAAGCGTGGCCTCTCGATCCATCGGCAAGGTTCGCATCACCGCAATACGCAACACCGCAACACACACGTCGACGCGCCCGAAGGCTCGCGACGATGCCCGATCAGGACGACCGGGCTCGGACCAACCGCAGTCCATGCAACAACGCCATGAAGGCGACAGCGAATCTCAATAGCGACAGCATTCATTAGGAATCACGACCATGCGCCACCAGAAGTCCGGACGTAAGTTCAGCCGCACTAGTGCCCATCGCGATGCGATGTTCACCAACATGGCTGCGTCCCTCATCAAGCACGGCCTCATCCGCACCACCCTGCCCAAGGCCAAGGAACTCCGTCGCGTTGCCGAGCCGCTGATCACGCTCGCCAAGACCGACGGCGTCGCCAACCGCCGCCTGGCTTTCTCGCGCCTGCGCGACAAGGAAGCCGTGGGCACGCTGTTCACGACCCTGGGTCCGCGCTATCAGTCGCGTCCGGGCGGTTACCTGCGCATCCTCAAGTGCGGTTTCCGCGCTGGCGACAACGCGCCGATGGCCTACGTCGAGCTGGTCGATCGTCCGGAAGCCGCCGAGTAATCGACGGCCCGATCCATCGCAATAACCCGCACCGTCGCGCAAGCGGCGGCGTGCGTGAAAGCCCCGGCCCAGGCCGGGGTTTTTGCATTTTGGGGACGGTTACGACGGCAACGGTTTCGCGGGCAACGACCCAGGCAACTTTCGCCGCCTGTCGGAGTCTTCTGTCGTCATAACCGAACCGGCGCCGCTGCGGCTAGGCACGGCGCTGCCCACGACGTAAGGTGATAACCATGACCGCCAGTCCGCTGTCCGCCTCGTTCCGCCGCCAGTACCTGCTGGGCTTCCTCGCCTGCGCCGGGCTACTGGGCTATGCGTTCTACCTGCAACTGCACGACGGCCTGGAGCCGTGCCCGCTGTGCATCTTCCAGCGCGTGGCGTTCTTCGCCCTGGGCCTGGTGTTCCTGGTCGGCGCGATCCACGGTCCCAAGACCGCGCGCGCCCGCAAGACCTACGGCGTGTTCTCGCTGCTGGCCGCGCTGGGCGGCATCCTCGTCGCCGGCAACCACGTGCGCCTGCAGCACCTGCCGCCGGACCAGGTGCCCGCCTGCGGCCCCGGCCTGGACTACATGCTCGAGGCCATGCCGATCACCGGCGTGATCCGCAAGGTCATGACCGGCTCGGGCGAATGCGCGGCGGTCGACTGGACTTTCCTGGGCCTGGCGATGCCGGCCTGGAGCCTGATCTGCTTCCTCGTGCTGGCCGCCTGGGCCGCCTACGCTTCGTTTCGCAAGCGCGCCGCCGCCTAAGCGCCGCCGCGCCGTTCGCGACACCCTCCCGCACAACCACTGGATCCAAGGAAATGAGCGCCACCGACCGCAACCTCCGAGCCGTCAACCTGCCCGCCAACTGGACCCCGACGTCCTGGCGCGAGCGCACCGCGCTGCAGTTGCCGACCTATCCGGACGCGGCCGAGCTTTCCGAGGCTCTGCAGGAGCTGCGCAACCTGCCGCCGCTGGTGACCTCGTGGGAGATCCTGGCGCTCAAGCAGCAGCTGGCCGAGGCTCAGGAAGGTAAGCGCTTCCTGCTCCAGGGCGGCGACTGCGCCGAGAGTTTCGACCAGTGCTCCTCGGACGTGATCTCCAACCGGCTCAAGGTGCTGCTGCAGATGAGCCTGGTGCTGGTGCACGGCATGCGCAAGCCGGTGGTGCGGGTCGGGCGTTTCGCCGGCCAGTACGCCAAGCCGCGTTCGGCAGACACCGAAACCATCGGCGACGTGACCCTGCCCAGCTACCGCGGCGACATGGTCAACGCGCCGGCCTTCACCGAGGCCGCGCGCCGTCCCGATCCGCGCCGCATGATCAAGGCCCACGCGCGTTCGGCGATGACGATGAATTTCGTCCGCGCCCTGATCGACGGCGGCTTCGCCGACCTGCACCATCCCGAGTACTGGAACCTGAGCTGGGTCGGCCATTCGCCGCTCGCCGACGAGTACCGGCGCATGGTCAACGCGATCGGCGACGCGGTGCGCTTCATGGAGACCCTGTCGGGCTCGGAAGTGCATAACCTCAACCGGGTCGACTTCTACACCTCGCACGAAGCGCTGCTGCTGCCCTACGAGGAGTCGCTGACCCGGCAGGTGCCGCGTCACTGGGGCTACTTCAACCTCAGCACCCACTACCCGTGGATCGGCATGCGCACCGCCGCGGCCGATGGCGCCCACGCCGAGTACTTCCGCGGCATCCGCAATCCGATCGCGCTCAAGGTCGGTCCGTCGGTCACCCCGGACCAGCTGCTGCGCACCATCGACCTGCTCAATCCCGAGGACGAGCCGGGCCGCCTGAGCTTCATCCATCGCATGGGCGCGAGCACGATCGCCGACAAGCTGCCGCCGCTGCTGGACGCGGTGCGCCGCGATGGTCGCCGCGTGCTGTGGGTCTGCGACCCGATGCACGGCAATACCGAAAGCACCAGCAACGGTTACAAGACCCGCCGTTTCCGCAACATCCGCAGCGAGATCGAGCAGGCCTTCGAACTGCACGCCGCGGCCGGCACCCGTCTGGGCGGCGTGCATCTGGAACTGACGGGCGAAGACGTGACCGAATGCCTGGGCGGTGCGCGCGAGATCACCGAGAGCGATCTGGAACGCGCCTACCACTCCACCGTCGATCCGCGCCTGAACTACGAGCAGGCGCTGGAAGTGGCAATGCTGATCGTGCGCAAGCAGGCTCAGATCGCCGCGCCGGCTTGATCGCTCGATGAAGCGGTAATGCGAAGCCCGCCGATCGGCGGGCTTCGTGTTTGTGGCGTCCGAAAATGCCGGCTTGCGCTACGCCGTCGCCGCGAAACTCCGGCATTCAGACCGGCCGGGCCCAATCGCGCAAGACGCGCGCGCCGGCATCGGTGACGTCGAGGCTGCGCGAGTTGCGCCGCCGGCGCAGCAGTCCCTGGGCCAGACAGGCATCGAGCAGATTGGTGCCGAGTTGTCCGCCGATGTGCGGGCGGCGTTCGCTCCAATCCAGGCAAGCGCGCAGGCCAGGACGGCGTCGATTCGGATCGGGTAGGGCGATGCCGAGGCGTGCGATCCGTTCGCCGCCGGCGGGCGTCAAGGTCCAGCCTTGCGCTTGCGCGGCGATCCAGCCGTTGCGTTGCCAGGCATCGGCCACGGCCACCGCGAGTTCGCCGGCCAGATGGTCGTAGCAACTGCGCGCGTGACGCAATGCAGCGTCCTTGGGGCCGAGCGCGATCGCGCCAGATTGCCGAGCGGTCAGATTTCCGCTCAGGCCCAGCAGGGCTTCGACCGCATCGGCGACTTCGCTGGACGCGAGCCGGTGATAGCGGTGCCGGCCCTGTTTTTCCGTGTCGATCAGCGCCGCCGCGGCGAGCCGGGCGAGGTGGGTGCTGGCGGTCTGCGGCGCGACGCCAGCAGCGGCGGCCAGTTCGCCCGCGCTGCGGCTGCGGCCGTCGAGCAAGGTCACCAGCATCGATGCGCGCGCCGGGTCGCCGATCGCGGCGGCGATCTCGGCCAAAGCCTGCTCGGATCTGGCGTGTTCGGATGTGGCCTGCGCCATGGCGGCGGGACGTGCTCGCATGGTTCGATGTTGGTCGAAGCGTTGCCGTGGCGCAAGTGCGCACAATCGCGGCACTTCCCGAGGCGGTGGCTACGATGAAACGACGCGATTTGATGCGCTTGCCGATGCTGGCGATGGCGATGTCGGCGCTGCCGGGCGCGGCCGCCGGCGTACCCGGGCGCCGCGAACGCCGCTCGGTCGATTGGATTCACGACGGCCGCACGCTGCGCTTATCGCTGCTGCGCCAGCCGGCCGCCGGTCCTGTGGCGCTGTATGTGCACGGCGCGACGTTCCCTTGCGATTTATCGGTCGGTTGGCGGATGCAGGGCGTGTCGTGGCTGGATCATCTGCAGGCGCAAGGCTTCGACGCCTGGGGTTTGGACTTCGCCGGCTATGGCCAATCCGAGCGGCCGCCGGTGTTCGGCGCCGATCCGCACTCGGCGCCGCCTTGGGGCGACTACCGCATGGCCGCCGCGCAGATCGCGGCGGCGATCGCCGCGATCCGCCGGCAACGTCCGCGCGCGCCGATCCATTTGATCGCCCATTCCTGGGGCACGCTGCCGGCGCGGCAGGCGGCGATCGAGCATCCCGAGGCGGTGAGCAAACTGGTGTTGTTCGGCCCGGTGGCGACCCGCGAAGGGCCGCGAGAAGAAGCGGCCGCGCCGGCCTGGGCGCTGATGGGCTCGGCGGAGCAACGGCCGCGTCAGCGCTCCGGACTGCCGGCGGACGCGCCCACGCCGGTGAGCGCGGAGGAAATCGAACGCTGGTGCGCGGCGTATCTGGCCACCGATCCGGAATCGGCCACGCGCAGCCCGCCGTCGGTGCGGATTCCGAATGCGCCGATCGCCGATATCGACCGGCTGTGGGCCGGCGAGAATCTGGTCGACAACGCCCGCGTGCGCCAGCCGATCTTGATCGTGCGAGGCGAGTGGGACCACGTCACCACCGATGCCGATGCGGCTCGTTTGTTCGCCGAGCTCAGCGGCGCGGCCGAACGCCGCGACGTGAAGATTTCCGGCGGCAATCACTGGCTGCATCTGCAGCCACGGCGGACCGCGTTGTGGTCGACGACCAGCGCGTTCTTGCGCGACTGATCGCCGCGAACCCGGCGCTCACGGGCTAAGCGTCGACCGATAACGCGGCGGCGTGCGTGCCTGGGTGGCTTGTTCGAAGGCGTAACCCAGCGACAGCAAGCGCGCGTCGCTCCAACGCGGGCCCATGAACACCAGCCCGAGCGGCAGGCCCTGCGCGTCGCCCATCGGCACGGTCAGGCTGGGATAGCCGGCGACCGCGGCCGCGCCGTAGCCGGCGCCGTTGAAATGATCGCCGTTGATCGGGTCGACGATGAAGCTCGGGCCGGTGGCGGGCGCGATCAGCGCGTCCAGCTTATGCCGCTTGAGCACGGCGTCGATGCCCTCCGCTCCGGCCAGCCGGCGCGCCTTGGCGGCGGCCTGGCGATAGCGCGCGTCGCTCAGCGGACCGCGCTTGGCCGCGCGTTCGAAATGCTCCTGGCCGAAGTAGTGCAACTCCCGATCGGCGTGGGCACGGTTGAACGCGATCACTTCGTCCAGGCTGCGCAGCGGTGCGTCGCTGTCGCGCAGATAGCGCTGCAGGCCGTCCTTGAATTCGTACAGCAGCACTTCGTACTCGGCCTCGTCCCATTGCCCGGCGGTCGGGATCTCGACGTCGATGACGGTGGCGCCGGCCTTGCGCAGGGTCGCGATCGCGCGTTCCAGCGCGGCATTGAGTTCGCGCTGGTAGCCGACGCCGGACTCGTGCAGGAAGCCGATGCGCGCGCCCTTGAGCGCGCCGGGATCGAGCGCGCTGGTGTAGTCGTCCAGTCGATGCCCGCTCGCGGCTTTCGCAGCCGCATCGCCGCCGGCGTCGGCCGCGGCCAGCACGCTGAGCAAGCGCGCGGCGTCGGCGACGCT
Source organism: Lysobacter sp. Root76 (assembly GCF_001428685.1). Taxonomy (GTDB): domain Bacteria; phylum Pseudomonadota; class Gammaproteobacteria; order Xanthomonadales; family Xanthomonadaceae; genus Lysobacter. The sequence continues at coordinate 19,645 of NZ_LMIK01000002.1, forward strand.
GCGGGTCATCGGGCCGGGGGTGTCCTGACTGGCCGAGATCGGAATGATGCCGGCCCGGCTGATCAGGCCCACGCTGGGCTTGAGGCCGACCAGGCCGTTCATGGCCGCGGGGCAGAGGATGCTGCCGTCGGTCTCGGTGCCGACGCCGACCGCGGCCAGGCTGGCGGCGATCGCCGAGCCGGTGCCGCTGCTGGAGCCGCAGGCGCTGCGGTCCAGCGCATAGGGGTTGCGGGTCAGGCCGCCGCGCGCGCTCCAGCCCGACATCGAATGGGTGGAGCGGAAGTTGGCCCATTCGCTGAGGTTGGTCTTGCCCAGGATCACCGCGCCGGCGCTGCGCAGCGCGACGACCAGCGGCGCGTCGGTCTTGGGCCGGTGCTCGGCCAGGGCCAGCGAGCCGGCCGAATTGACCATCGGGGTGGCGTCGATGTTGTCCTTGATCAGCACCGGGATGCCGTGCAGCGGCCCGCGCAACTTGCCGGCCTTGCGTTCGGCGTCGAGGCGGCCGGCTTCGAGCAGGGCGTTGGGGTTGAGTTCGATCACCGCGTTGAGCGTGGGCCCGGCGTCGTCGAGCGCGGCGATGCGGTCGAGGTAGGCCTGGGTCAGCTGGACGCTGCTCAATTTGCCGTCGCGTTGCAGGGCGGCGAGCTGCTCGATGTCGGCTTCGGCGATGCCGTGCGGATCGGCGACGACGCTGATCGCGACGGCTTGATCCGTCGCGGATTCGGCGGGAATGGGCTTATTCGCGGCCGGCGCTATCGCGCAGGCGCTCAGTACCAGCGCCAGGGTCGGCGCGGCGAGTCTCGGCAAGAACGGCATCGGCATTCCCCAGCCCTGGACTGGGCGGAGTATGCCCGAGCGCGGGCAGCGTGCGGCTTTGGGAGAAGGCGAGGGCGCCGCTTCAGTGGCGGCGTTTGAACAGGTCGCGGCCCAGCACCCAGACCACGATCAGGTTGATCGCCAGCACCGCCACCGCGATCCAGCCGGGGTGCTTGTACAGGGCGTAGAGGTCGAAAGGCAGATAGGCGGCGGCGCCGATGCAGCCCAGCCACGAGGCCCAGGCCTTGGCGCGCCACAGGCCCCAGGCTTCGACCACGTGCAGCGCGCCGTAGGCCAGCACCACCGCCGCGGCCAGGTGCACCGAGTGCGGACTGATCGCATCGGCGAACTTGGCCAGTCCGCCGTGCTCGGGATTGAGGTGGAAGCGCGCGATCAGTTCGTGGATCCAGCGCTGCAGCGGCGCCGGACCCAGCAGTTCCAGGCCGCTCGCGGCGAGCAGCGCCAGCAGTCCTTTGCCGGCTTCGACCAGGGCGATCACGTGCAGGCCCGGGTGGGCCTGCGGTCGCGGGTCGTAGTGCGTTTCTTCGCTCACGCGGTGCGTTCGGTTGCGCCGCCTGGCCGCGATCAGGCCGCGCGCGAAGCGCGCTTGCGATCGCTTTCGGTGAGGAACTTCTTGCGCAGGCGGATTTCCTTCGGGGTGACTTCGACCAGCTCGTCGTCCTCGATGAAGTCCAGGGCCTGTTCCAGCGTGTATTTGATTGCCGGGGTCAGCTTGATCGCGTCGTCCTTGCCCGAGGCGCGCATGTTGGTCAGCGGCTTGGGCTTGATCGCGTTGACGGTCAGGTCGTTGTCCTTGGAGTGGATGCCGACCAGCTGGCCTTCGTACACCTGGTCGCCTTCGGCGGCGAACAGGCGGCCGCGCTCTTCCAGCGGTCCGAGCGAGTAGGCCGGGGTGGTGCCGGCGGCATTGGCGATCATCACGCCGTTGATGCGCTTGGCGATCGCGCCGGTTTCCTTCGGACCGTAATGATCGAACACGTGGAACAGCAGGCCCGAACCCTGGGTCAGGGTGCGGAACTCGTTCTGGAAGCCGATCAGCCCGCGGGCCGGGATCATGTAATCCAGACGCACGCGACCCTTGCCGTCGGACTCCATGTTCTTGAGCTGGCCCTTGCGGACGCCGAGCTTCTCCATGACGCCGCCCTGGTGCTGCTCTTCGATGTCGACCACCAGTTGCTCGACCGGCTCCATCAGCTGGCCGTCGATTTCCTTGATGATGACTTCCGGGCGCGACACCGCCAGCTCGAAGCCTTCGCGGCGCATGTTCTCGATCAGCACCGACAGGTGCAGCTCGCCGCGGCCGGAGACCAGGAACTTGTCCGGATCGGAACCTTCCTCGACCTTCAGCGCCACGTTGTGCAGGGTTTCGCGCTCCAGGCGCTCGCGCAGCTGGCGGCTGGTGAGGAACTTGCCGCCGCTGAGCTCCTTGTGGCCGGCGAACGGCGAGTTGTTCACCTGGAAGGTCATGCTGATCGTCGGCTCGTCCACGGTCAGCGCCGGCAGCGCCTCCGGAGTGTCGAGCGCGCAAACGGTGTCGGAGATGCTCAGGTCGGCCACGCCGGAGATCGCGACGATGTCGCCGGCCTCGGCTTCCTCGGTCTCGATGCGTTCCAGGCCCATGAAGCCGAGCACCTGCAGGACCTTGCCCTGGCGCTTCTTGCCTTCGCGGTCGACCACGCTGACCGGCATGTTGCGGCGGACCTTGCCGCGCTGGATGCGGCCGATGCCGATCAGGCCGACGAAGTTGCTGTAGTCCAGCTGGCTGATGCGCATCTGGAACGGACCGTCGAGGTCGACCTGCGGCGGCGCCACGTGCTTCATGATCGCTTCGTACAGCGGGGTCATGTCGCCGTCGCGGGCGCTGTCGTCCAGGCTGGCGTAGCCGTGCAGGGCCGAGGCGTAGACGATCGGGAAGTCGAGCTGCTCGTTGGTCGCGCCGAGCTTGTCGAACAGGTCGAACACCTGGTCGATGACCCAGTCCGGACGCGCGCCCGGGCGGTCGATCTTGTTGACCACCACGATCGGCTTGAAGCCCATCGCGAAGGCCTTCTGGGTGACGAAGCGGGTCTGCGGCATCGGGCCGTCCATCGCGTCGACCAGGATCAGCACCGAGTCGACCATCGACAGCACGCGCTCGACCTCGCCGCCGAAGTCGGCGTGTCCCGGGGTGTCGACGATGTTGATGCGGTTGCCCTGCCAGGTGATGGCGGTGTTCTTGGCCAGGATCGTGATGCCACGTTCCTTTTCCTGGTCGTTGCTGTCCATCGCGCGTTCGGCCAAAACCGTACGTTCCGACAGGGTCCCCGACTGCTTGAGCAGGCAGTCGACGAGCGTGGTCTTGCCATGGTCGACGTGAGCGACGATGGCGATATTGCGAAGGTTTTGGATGGACATGCGAAGAGCGCTCTTTGTGAAGAGCGTGAAGGCCGGAAGAAGCCGACCATTATACCTGTCTATAGCTAAAGCTGCCCATTCAGCTGAACGGGGTGGGGTATGCTTGGGAATTGGCCGGTCCGTCGCCATGTCGGCGGCAGGTTTCCGGACCCGACACCCCCATCCACTGCCCAGGAGACGGCTATGAGCCTGACCGCCACTTTCGACACCGACCGCGGCCCGATCCGCATCGAGCTCGCCGCCGACAAGGCGCCGCTGACCGTCGCCAACTTCGTCAATCTGGCCCAGCGCGGCTTCTACGACGGCCTGAACTTCCATCGCGTGATCGCCGACTTCATGGTCCAGGGCGGCTGCCCGCAGGGCACCGGCACCGGCGGCCCCGGCTACCGCTTCGAAGACGAGACCCGCAACGGCCTGCCCCACGAGCGCGGCGTTCTGTCCATGGCCAACGCCGGCCCGGGTACCAACGGCAGCCAGTTCTTCATCACCCACATCGCCTGCCCGTGGCTGGACGGCAAGCACACCGTGTTCGGCAAAGTCGTCGAAGGCCTGGACGTGGTCGACGCCGTCAAGCAGGGCGACAAGATCAATTCGGTGAAGATCGAGGGCGACGCCGCCGCCGCGCTGGCCGCCAAGGCCGACCGCGTCGCCGAGTGGAACAAGATCCTGTCGGCCTGATCCTAAGGGTCTGATCTTACGGTCCTGATCGTACCGGCCTGATTCGACGGGTCAGATCCTACCGGCCAGATTCTGCCGGCTTGCCAGGATCTTGAGGTACCAGGCCCCGCGGTCGATCCGGCCGCGGCGGCCCCGCCGGCACCGCCCGGCTTCCTGTGGGAGCGGCGTAAGCCGCGATCGAGGCCCCAGGGCGGGTCGAATCGCGGCTTACGCCGCTCCCACAGTGTTTTCCACCGCGGCGCAGTCTCACCGCGGCCGCGAGTGGAGTTTCCGCGCCGTCCCGCACCGATAAGCGGTCGAGTCCCGCCGGCACCCACGCAGGCACCGTCGCCGCTGGCGTCGCCAGCCCGCGCCGGCCGGCGCGCGGATGCCGCTGTGCTACCATTTTGGGGCTCGATTCCGGTGGTTCCGGATGCATTCGGACACCGAACGCAGCTCGTTCGTTCGCACCCCTCCCCGCATCCGTCGTACACCACCCCACGAGGTTTCACGATGCCCCAGCTTGCCCGGCGCATCGGTCGCGCCAAGCCCAGCGCGATCATGCAGGTCGCCGAAAAGGCCAAGCGGCTCAAGTCCGAAGGCCGCGACATCATCAGCTTCTCGATCGGCGTTCCCAACTTCCTGCCCGGCGAGCACGTCTACGCCGCCGTGCGCGAGGCGCTGAGCAAGGACAGCGGCCAGTACGGCAGCAACCGCGGCGCCGACGCTCTGCTCGACGCCTTCCTGGAGCACATCGGCAAGATCGGCCTGACCGGCTACGGCCGCGTCAACGTCGCCACCGGCATCGGCGCCAAGCACGTGATCTACAACATCGCCGAGGCGCTGTTGGACGAAGGCGACACCATCGTCTTCCCGACCCCGTACTGGACCAGCTATCTCGACATCGCCGAGATCGTCAACGCCAAGATCGATCTGCTGCCGTGCCCGGCCGAGCAGGACTACAAGCTCACCCCCGCGCAGCTCGACGCCGCGCTGGCGCGCAAGCCCAGGGTGTTCCTGTTCAACAACCCGTCCAACCCGACCGGCATGGTCTACGGCAAGGACGAGATCGACGCGCTGGCCGATGTGCTGGTGAAGTATCCGGACACCTGGGTCATCACCGACGACATCTACAACCGCATGGTGTTCGACGGCGTGGGCTACCACAACTTCGTGCATGCGCGCCCCGAGCTGCGCGACCGCGTGATCTTCCTCGACTCGCTGTCCAAGACCTACGGCATGCCGGGTTGGCGCGTGGGCTTCATGGCCGGTCCGGAATCCGTGGCCCAGGCTCTGACCACGATGAATTCCAACCACATCACCAACATCCCGGAGATGGTCACCGCGGCCGCGGTCGCCGCGCTGAACGGTCCGCAGGACATCCCGACCCAGAAGTGCGCGGAGTTCCAGGCCAAGCGCGACCAGGTCATGGCGGTGATGAACGCGATCCCGGGCGTGGTCTGCCCGCGTCCGCAAGGCGCGTTCTACGTGTTCCCTGACATCAGCGTCGCGTTCGGCAAGACCCACGCGCCCAGCGGCCTGAAGATCGGCAACGACATGGACTTGTGCAACGCGCTGCTGGAAACCAAGGGCGTGGCCTGCGTGCCGGGTTCGGCGTTCGGCGAGCCGCGCGCGCTGCGCATCAGCTACACCTGTCCGACGCCGCAGCTGGCGCCGGGCCTGCAGCGCTTCCAGGAGTTCTTCGCCGAACTCGTCTGAGTCCGGCGCGGAACCGTCAGCGGCGATCGAAGAAGGAATTCCGGCATGCGCGTGGTCACCGTCCTGTGGATCGCCGGCGCGCTCGCGCTCGGCGTGGTCGGTTACAAGGCGCTGGGCGGCGACGTCGCGGCGATGCTCGGCGCCGGACCGCAGCAGCTGCATCCGGACGACCCGCGCCAGCTCACCGGACAGACCAAGATCGTGATGCTGGCGGCGGAATGGTGCGGCTACTGCCGCAAGCAGCAGAAGGACTTCGAGCAGGCGAACGTGCGTTATCGCGTGCTCGACGTCGATACACCGGAAGGCGAGCGCGCGGCGCGTGCGCTCGGCTCGAACGGCGTGCCGGTGACCGTGATCGGCCAGGACGTGATCCACGGCTACCAGACCGACGCGCTCAAGGAAAAACTGACCCCTCTGGGTTACTCCATTTACTGAAGCGGGTTCGCCCGCATCTCACTCCAGCGTAAGGAACCACCCCCATGAAGACTCCCGTCCGCGTTGCCGTCACCGGTGCTGCCGGCCAGATCGGCTACTCGCTGCTGTTCCGCATCGCCTCCGGCGAAATGCTGGGCAAGGACCAGCCCGTGATCCTGCAGCTGCTGGAGCTGCCGCTGGACAAGGCCCAGGCCGCGCTCAAGGGCGTGATGATGGAGCTGGAAGACTGCGCGTTCCCGCTGCTGGCCGGCATGGTCGGCACCGACGACGCCGAAGTCGCGTTCAAGGACGCCGACATCGCCCTGCTGGTCGGCGCGCGTCCGCGCGGCCCGGGCATGGAGCGCAAGGACCTGCTGCTGGAGAACGCCAAGATCTTCACCGCCCAGGGCGCCGCGCTGAACAAGGTCGCTTCGCGCAACGTCAAGGTGCTGGTGGTCGGCAACCCGGCCAACACCAACGCCTACATCGCCATGAAGTCGGCGCCGGACCTGCCGGCCAAGAACTTCACCGCGATGCTGCGCCTGGACCACAACCGCGCGCTGAGCCAGCTCGCCGCCAAGGCCGGCGTCGCCGTGGGCGACATCGAAAACCTGATCGTGTGGGGCAACCACAGCCCGACCATGTACCCGGACTACCGCTTCGCCACGGTCAACGGCCAGTCGCTGAAGGACAAGATCGGCGACGCCGATTGGAACGCCAGCACCTTCATCCCGCAGGTCGGCAAGCGCGGCGCGGCGATCATCGAAGCGCGCGGCCTGTCCTCGGCCGCTTCGGCCGCCAATGCCGCGATCGACCACATCCGCGACTGGGTGCTGGGCAGCAACGGCAAGTGGGTGACCATGGGCGTGCCGTCCGACGGCAGCTACGGCATCCCGGAGACGGTGATGTACGGCGTGCCGGTGATCACCGCCAACGGCGAGTACACCCGCGTCGAGGGCCTCGAAGTCGATGCCTTCAGCCGCGCCGCCATGGACAAGACCCTGGCCGAGCTCGAAGAAGAGCGCGCCGGCGTCGCCCACCTGCTGGGCTGATCCTGCGGGCCGTTCCACCGCGACATCGCGACATCGCAGGGCGGCTTCGGCCGCCCTGTTTTTTTGCGCGCTGCGCAGCCCCTGCGGCGGCCGGCGTGTAGGATCGGACTGCGCCGAGCGGGCGCGCGGAACCACCCACCGATGGACACCAGCCTGCGCCTGCTGATCGCCGACGACCACCCGATGTTCCGGGCGGCGTTGCGGCACGCGCTGGCCGCGATCGCGCACGGCGCGCAGATCGCCGAAGTCGCCAGCCGCAGCGCGCTGGAAGCCGCGGTCGCCGGCGGCGAGCCCTTCGATCTGGCGATGCTGGACCTGACCATGCCCGGCGCGATGGGGTTTTCCTCGCTGGTCTACCTGCGCGGCGAACGCCCGGAGGTGCCGGTGCTGATCGTGTCCTCCGACGACCACCCGCGCACGATCCGCCGCGCCCAGCAGTTCGGCGCCGCCGGTTTCGTGTCCAAATCCGCGCCGGCCGAAGCCCTGCACGAGGCCGTGACCACGGTGCTGGCCGGCGGCCTGTGGTTTCCGTCGCAGCAGGCCGAGCGCAACGAGGCCGATGCGCAGCTCGCCGAACGCCTGGCCCAGCTCACGCCGCAGCAGTTGCGGGTGCTGATGCGCATGGCCGACGGCCTGCTCAACAAGCAGATCGCGCACGAACTGTCGCTGGCCGAGAACACGGTCAAGATCCATGTCACCGCGGTGCTGCGCAAACTCGGCTGCCATTCGCGCACGCAGGCGGCGGTGCTGGTGAAGGGGTTGTCGCTGGAGAGCGGGGCAGGGGCGTCGGATGACGACGTCAGCGGATAAGGGAATTACTCACGCGGCCCACGCATCGCCAATGCGCGTGTGATCAAGGCCCGCAATGCCGCCGGCCGCAGCGGCTTGGGCAGGAAGCTCCAGCCCAGTTCTTCCGCGCGTTGCCGCAGGCCCGGGTCGGCGTCGCCCGACATCAGCACGATCGCCGGCAGTGCCTGCCAGGCGCGGTGCAGGCGCGGCGCCAGGGCCATGCCGGTGTCCTCGCCGAGGCGGTAGTCGAGCAACAGCAGTTCCGGCATCGGCGCGATCCGCGCCTGCATCTCCGCATCCGCGGCCGAACGCGCCGCAGTCACCGCGCAGCCCCAGTCCGTGAGCAGGCGCGTGGCGGCGTCGCGCGAGGCCGGATCGTCGTCGACGACCCAGACCCGGCGGCCCAGCAGCGGCGAATCGTTCGCTTCCGCGCTCGGCTGCGGCGCGGCGACCGCCGCCGCATCGCCGTAGGGCAGCTCGACCGAGAACACGCTGCCGCGTCCCGGCCAGGAGCGCACGCGCACCGGGTGTTCGAGCAGCAGCGCGATGCGGCGCACGATCGCCAGACCCAGGCCGGCGCCGCGCGCGGGCGCATCCATGCCGGTGTCCAGGCGCTGGAACTCCTCGAAGATGGTTTCGAGCTTGCTTTCCGGAATGCCGGTGCCGCTGTCCCATACTTCCACTCGCACGCCGGTGGACGTGCGGCGCGCGCCCAGTACGATGCGGCCGCCGCGCGGGGTGAACTGCAGCGCGTTGGAAACGAAGTTCTGCACGATCCGGCGCAGCAGCGCTTCGTCGCTGTCGACCACGGCGCGGCTGGCGAGCACGTGCAGGCGCAGGCCGCGGGCCTGGGCCAGGATCCGGAACGGGCCCTCGATGGCGGCGAACAAGTGCGCCAGCGGGAACGCGCCGCGCCGTACCTGCAGCGCGCCGGACTCCAGACGCGCGATGTCGAGCAGACTGGCGAGGATGTCGTCCTGCGCCGACAGCGCCGCATCGATGTGCTCGATCACCTCTGCGCTCTCGGCGTCGACGCGCCGGCGCAACGAGGACAGGTACATGCGCGCGGCGTTCAGCGGCTGCAGCAGATCGTGCACCGCGGCGGCGACGAAGCGGGTCTTGGAGCGATTGGCGCGTTCGGCTTCGCCCTTGGCCTCGCGCAGATCGCCGGTGCGCTCCTCGATCCGGCGTTCCAGGCTGTCGGCGAGCGTGCGCAGATCGCGCGCGGCCTGCTTGTAGGCGGTGATGTCGGCATAGCTGGTGACGAAGCCGCCACCGGGCATAGGGTTGCCGCGGATCTCGATCACGGTGCCGTCGGCGCGCTCGCGCTCGTGCAGATACGGTTGAGCGCGTTGCAGATGTTCGAGCCGGCGCCGGATCGCGTCTTCCGGATCGTCGCCGAGCAGGCCGCGGCGCGCGTTGTAGCGGATCAGGTCCTCGATCGGCCGCCGGACCTGGAGCAGATCCGGCGGGTAGCGGAACAGTTCGGCGTAGCGTTGGTTCCAGGCCACCAGGCGCAGTTGCGCATCGACCACGCTCACGCCTTGCGGCAGATGCTCCAGGCTCTGGCCTTCGCCGATGCTGGCGCGGTGCGCGGCCTGGACCACGCCGTCCTGGGCTGTGCGTAGCGCCTGGGTGTGCTGTTCGACCAACTGCTCGAGTTCCTGCCGGCTGCGCAGGCGCAGGCGCGCGATGCGATGGCGCTGCCACAGCAGCAAGGCCAGCGAGACCAGCAGCAGCCAGGCGCCGGCGGCGACCGCGCGCGCGATCCAGGCTGCGTGCACGCTGGGGCCGGCGTCGCGCAGCAGGTGCAGGGTCCAGCCTTCGCGCGCCAGCTTCAGCGATTGCCACACCAGGTCGCGGCCACCGCCGAGCTCGCGCACGCGCACCACGCGCGCGTCCGCGCCCAGCGCGCGCTGCTGCGTCACCGCGACCGGCTGCAGGCGTTGGCCCAGATACTGCTGGGTGCGTCGCAGTTGTTCGCGTTGCGTAGCGCTCAAGGGCGCGAGCATGCGGTAGCGCCATTCCGGGCGCCCGGTCAGGAACACGATGCCGTTGGCATCGCTGAGCAGGACCAGATCGCCGCGTTCGCTCCAATCGGACTGGATGTCGTCCAGCACCACTTTCACCGCAACCGCGCCGATCGCCTTGCCCTGAGAGTCGCGGATCGCGCGCGCGATGAAGTGGCCCGGGCGCTGGGTGGTGACGCCGATCGCGTAGAACTCGCCGCTGCCGCGCGCCATCGCCTGCTGGAAGTAGGGGCGGAACGCGTAGGAGTGGCCGACGTTGCTGCTGGGCAGGGTCCAGTTGCTCGCGGCGATGCCGACGCCGTCGCGATCGATCAGGGTCAGCGTGCTGGTGCGGTTGGCGAAGTTCAGCTGGACCAGGCGCTCATTGGCGCGCTGGTGCTGGGCCTGGTCCTGCGGGTCGAGCAAGGTCGCCTTGAGCTGCGGATCCAGCGACAGCACCGCCGGCATGATGCGATAGCGGTCGATGTGCTGTTCCAGGGCCTGCGCGCGCTGGACCAGCAAGGCGCGCGCTTCCGCGGCCTGCGCCTGCAGGGCGCGCTCGTAAGCGATGCGGCCGGCGACCAGCATCGACAGCAGCATGACGGCCAGGATCAGGGCGATCCACAGGGCGGTGTGCAGTTGGCGGCGGCGCGGGATCACGGTCGGCGATGGTCGGTGGCGGCCCTGGGCCAAGACTAGCGGCTTTTGCGCGCGGCTTTTGCCCGCGAATCCCGGCCCGGGCCTCGCCTCAGAAGTTGAGCTGCGCGCGCAGCTCCAGCACGCGCGGATCGGCCGCCAGCACGCCGCGTTCGGCGGCCACCCGCACGTAGTTGGCCTGGAACTTGAAATGCGTGCTCAGGTACCAGTTCAGGCCCAGGGTTAGGTCGCGCTGGTGGCCGCCGGCGATGCCGGCATGGTCGAGGTCGAGTTCGCCGTAGCGCAGCAGCGCTTCGACCGCGCCGTAGCGGTGCTCGGGTTTGACGTTGCCGACGTTGCCGGCCGCGTAAGGCCGGGTCTCCCCGGTCAGCACCCAGCTGCCGGTGGCGTAGTAGCCCGAGGCGCTGTAGTCGGCCAGGCCGTTCTCGCGCTCGGCCGTCGCGTGCAGGTATTCGGCTTGCAGCGACAGCGGTCCGTCGATCCACAGCGCTTCCAGGCCGTTGCGCACGATGCGGTCGACGCCGCCCAGGGTGCCGCTGTCGACCAGCCGCGTCGTCGTCAGTCCGGCCAGCGGCCGCGCGCGGAAACGCGCCGACGGCCCGAACCAGACATCGCGCCCGTCGCGATGCCCATGCGGGTTCTCGACCGAGCCCGACACGGCCAGATGCACGACGCGGTCCTTGTCCTTGATCGGCGTCCAGATCGCGCGCATCGCGGCGGTGGTGCCGGGGTTGTCGCCCTGCAGGTCCTTGCCGAAAAAGTAGGCGGCGCTGAGGCCGTAGCGCGGACGGTCCAGCGACCATTCCACGCCGGTGCGGCGGCCTTCGTAGATCGCCTGCGAGGCCGCCGAGGCTTCCAGCATGCTGGAGGCGCGCGAAGCGGCGATGCTTTCCATGCTGACCGGGGTCTTGAAGTAGCCGATGCGGATCTTGCCGTAGTCGCGATCGAACAAGGCGCGCGTCTCCATGCGCAGGGCCACGTCCAGCCAGAGCTTGGACTGGAAATCCATGACCGCGGTGAAGTCGTAGACGTCCTTCTTCTTGACCACGATCCCGAACTCCTTGCGCCGGTTCGTGTGCGCATCCTCGAGCGAGGTCGCGGCGGTGCCGTAGCCGTCGTCGCCGGAGAAATCGTTGAGGTCCCAGGCGTAGTTCATCGTGCCCGACACTTCGGTGCCGTCGTCCAGCGCGAACCTGGTCGGCCAGTCGTCGCCGGCGTGGGCGGCGCCGGCGGCGAATGCGAAGGCGAGCAGGCAGGCGCGGCGGGGCAGGATCGTCATGGTCGGTCTCCGATGCGCGACGCGCAGGCGCGCGCCGCCGACGGGCGTGGCGACGCCCGGGCTTGCGGGTGGGTGGTGGGGGCGCGGGTCGGGCCCGCGCGGATGGATCGGGCTAGACGGCGCAGGCTTGAAGTGCGCGCATCAGCTGCCGGTTTCGGGTGCGCGCACGCTGCGCTCCAGGGCGAGATCGTCGTCGAGATCGGCGACGCTGGGCGGATTGAGCAGTTCGCTCTGCAAGCGATCGCGATCGAGCTCGTTTTCCCAACGCGCGACCACGATGGTGGCGACGCCGTTGCCGATGATGTTGGTCAGTGCGCGCGCTTCGCTCATGAACCGGTCGATGCCCAGGATCAGCGCCAATCCGGCCACCGGTACCGAGGGCACCACGGTCAGGGTCGCGGCCAGGGTGATGAAGCCGGCGCCGGTCACGCCCGAGGCGCCCTTGGAGGTCAGCATCGCCACCGCGAGCAGGGTCAGTTCCTGGGTCAGGGTCAGATCGACGTTGAGCGCCTGGGCGACGAAGATCGCGGCCATGGTCAGGTAGATGTTGGTGCCGTCGAGATTGAACGAATAACCGCTGGGCACGACCAGGCCGACCACCGGCTTGGAGCAGCCCAGGCGCTCGAGCTTGCGCATCAGCGGCACCAGCGCCGACTCCGAGGACGAGGTGCCCAGCACCAGCAGCAGCTCGTCGCGGATGTAGCGGATGAAGCGCAGGATACTGAAGCCGGTGAAACGCGCGATCAGGCCCAGCACCACCAGTACGAACAGCGCGCAGGTCAGGTAGAAACTGCCCATCAGCTTGAGCAGCGGCCCGAGCGAATCGATGCCGAACTTTCCGATGGTGAAGGCCATCGCCGCGCCGGCGCCGATCGGGGCCAGCTTCATGATCATGCTCATGATGCCGAAGAAGGCTTTCGACAGCGTCTCGAACAGGTCCATGACCTTCTCGCCGGCCTTGCCCATGTGCAGCAGGGCGAAGCCGAACAGCACGGCCAGCAGCAGCACCTGCAGCAGGCTGCCTTCGCCGGTGAAGGCGTCGGTGAAGGTCTTGGGAATGATGTGGAGCAGGAAATCGACCGTGCTTTGCTCTTCGGCCTTGTGTGCGTAGCCGATGGCCTCGGCGACCTTCTTGGGGTCGAGATCGGCCACGTTGGCGTTGAAACCGGCGCCGGGCTTGAGCGTATTGACCACGACCAGGCCGATCACCAGGGCGAAGGTCGACACCACCTCGAAATAGAGAATGGCCTTCGCGCCGACACGGCCGACTTTCTTGACGTCGGCCACGCCGGCGATGCCGAGCACCACGGTCAGGAAGATGATCGGCGCGATCAGCATCTTGATCAGGCCGATGAAACCGTCGCCCAGCGGCTTGAGCTTGACGCCGAAGTCGGGGAAGAAGTGGCCGATGGCGCCGCCCAGCACGATCGCGCCGAGCACCCAGAGATAGAAACGCGAGCCGGGAGATTTCATGGACGAGGGTTCCGAGGCGTGGGTGGGTTCAGTCGCGGTCGATGTGCGAGGTCTTGCGGGTGTCGGGCATCAGCGCGTAGACCAGCAGCGAGCAGGCGATGCAGGCGCTGACGTACCAGAAGAAGCCGCTTTCCATGCCGAGTTGCTTGAATCGGATCGCGATGGGCTCGGCGGTGCCGCCGAACAAGGCCACCGTCAGCGCGTAGGGCAGGCCCACGCCGAGGGCGCGGATCTCGACCGGGAACAGTTCGGCTTTCACCACCGCGTTGATCGCGGTATAGCCGCTGACCGCACTGAGCAGGATCATGATCAGCCAGAACGCCTGCATCGGCGTCTGCGCGCTCTGGATCAGGTGCATCACCGGCACGGTCAGCACCGAGCCGAGTACGCCGAACGCGATCAGCAGCGGGCGCCGGCCGATGCGGTCGGACAGGGCGCCGACCAGCGGTTGCATCAGCATGTAGACGAACAGGCTGCCGGCGTTGATCAGCGAGGCGGTTTCCTTGTCGAAACCGGCGCTGAGGGTGAGGTACTTCAGCATGTAGTTGGTGTAGGTGTAGAACGCCAGCGTGCCGCCCATGGTCAGGCCGACCACGGTCAGCACCGCATGCGGATGCCGCATCAGCGTGCGCAGCGAGCCCTCGCGCGGCTTGGCCGCGGCGTTGCCCTGGAGCTTGGTGAAGGATTCGGTTTCCTGCATGTTGCGGCGCAGGTAGAGCGCGATGATCGCGGCCATGGCGCCGATCGCGAACGGGATGCGCCAGCCCCAGGCCTTGAGCTGGGCCTCGTCGAGCACGAACTGCTGCAGCACGATCAGCACCAGCAGAGCCAGCAGCTGGCCCATGATCAGGGTCACGTACAGGAAGCTGGACCAGAAGCCGCGGTTCTTGCGCGTGGCCATCTCGCTCAGATAGGTCGCCGAGCTGCCGTACTCGCCGCCGACGCTCAGGCCCTGCAGCAGGCGCGCCAGCACCAGCAGGATCGGCGCGAGCACGCCGATGGTCTCGTAGCCCGGGGTGAAGGTGATGATCAGCGAGCCGCCGCACATCAGCAGCACCGACAGCATCAGCGCGGCCTTGCGGCCGTGGCGGTCGGCGTAGCGGCCGAACACCCAGCCGCCCAGGGGCCGCATCAGGAAGCCGACGGCGAAGATCGCCGCGGCGTTCAGGGCCTGCGACAGACTGTCGCCCGCCGGGAAGAAGGTCTTGGCGAAGTACAGCGAAAACGCGGTGTAGACGTACCAGTCGTAGTACTCGACCAGGTTGCCGATCGAACCGCTGAAGATCGACTTCAAACGCTGCCCCGCGCTCATCGGCACGGCCTGGGGGAGGGCTGGCTCGGCGGTGCTGATGGCGCTCAAGGAAGGCTCCTGCTCGGTTGCGGGCGGGGCGGGCGGGCCGGGCCCAACGCCGGGGACGATGGTGGACGCTGGCGGCAGGGCGGCCAATAGCACCTTAAGGCTAGCCGGAACGGCTTAGGAGGCAATGGGGCGCGGATTGCGGGGCTGGGCTTCCCTAGACCAAGGTCGTAACGCGCCCTTGCGCGCCCTGGTCTAGCCTGCCGCTGGACCCGAGCGTAAAGGCGCCGTATGAGCTACGAGGACTTCTACCGCCGCTCGATCGAGGAGCCCGAAGCCTTCTGGGCCGAACAGGCGCGCGCGATCCACTGGCACAAGCCGCCCGAGCGCATCCTCGACTACGGCCGCCCGCCGTTCCGGCGCTGGTTCGCCGGCGGCGAAACCAACCTTTGCTACAACGCCCTCGACCGCCATCTGGACGAACGCGGCGACCAGCTCGCGCTGGCGACCGTCTCCAGCGAGACCGGGCAGACCCGCGAGTTCAGCTACCGCGAACTGCACCGCGAAGTGAACGTGTTCGCCGCGGTGCTGAAGTCGCTGCAGGTCGGCCGCGGCGACCGCGTGGTGATCTACATGCCGAACATGGCCGAGGCGGTGTTCGCGATGCTGGCCTGCGCGCGCATCGGCGCGGTGCATTCGGTGGTGTTCGGCGGTTTCGCCGCGCACAACCTGGCGCTGCGCATCGACGACGCGACCCCGAAGCTGCTGATCTGCGCCGACGCCGGCATGCGCGGCGGCAAGGTGATCGCCTACAAACCGCTGGTCGATGCGGCCTGCGCCGAAGCCGCGTCGCCGCCGCCGCGGGTGCTGGTGGTCGATCGCGCTCTGGACCCGGATCTGGCGCTGATCGCCGGCCGCGATCTCGACTACGCCGCCCTGCGCGCGCAGCACGAAGGCGCCACGGTCGAAGTCGAATGGCTGGAGTCGAACGAACCCAGCTATCTGCTCTACACCTCCGGCACCACCGGCAAGCCCAAGGGCGTGCAGCGCGACGTCGGCGGCTACGCGGTCGCTCTGGCCCTGTCGATGTGGTCGATCTACGACGTGCGCGCCGGCCAGGTGATGTTCTCGACCTCGGACGTGGGCTGGGCGGTGGGGCACTCCTACAACGTCTACGGGCCGCTGATCGCCGGCGCGACCTCGGTGCTGTACGAGGGCCTGCCGACCAATCCCGACCCCGGCATCTGGTGGCGCATCTGCGAGCGCTACGGCGTGCGCACCATGTTCTCCTCGCCGACCGGCATCCGCGTGCTCAAGAAACAGGACGCGGCCTGGTTGAAGAAGCACGACCTGTCGCGGCTGCACTGGCTGTTCCTGGCCGGCGAGCCGCTGGACGAGCCGACCGCGCACTGGATCACCGACGGCATCGGCAAGCCCATCATCGACAACTATTGGCAGACCGAGACCGGCTGGCCGGTGCTGGCGCTGATGCCGGGACTGGAGATGAAGCCGATCAAGTTCGGTTCGCCCGGACTGCCCACGCCGGGCTATCGCCTGCGCGTGATAGACGAAGCCACCGGACGGGATGTCGGCGCCGGCGAGAAGGGCGTGCTGGTGATCGTGCCGCCGCTGCCGCCGGGTTGCATGACCACGGTCTGGAACGACGACGCGCGCTTCCTGTCCAGCTATTTCGGCCACTTCAAGGAACTGCTGTACAGCTCGCTGGATTGGGCGATCCGCGACGAGGACGGCTACACCTTCATCCTCGGCCGCACCGACGACGTGATCAACGTCGCCGGGCATCGCCTGGGCACGCGCGAAATCGAGGAATCGGTGGCCTCGCACCCGGCGGTGGCCGAGGCCGCGGTGATCGGCGTGCGCGACGAGCTCAAGGGTCAGGTGCCGGTGGTGTTCGCCACCCTCAAGCAGGCCGGCGATCAGGACCCCGCGCGCGCCGCGGCCGGGATGCGCCAATGCGTGGTCGACCAACTGGGCGCGGTGGCGCGACCGGCGCGGGTGTACGTGGTGGCCGCGCTGCCCAAGACGCGCTCGGGCAAGCTGTTGAGGCGCTCGATCCAGGCCCTGGCGGAAAGCCGCGACCCCGGCGATCTGTCGACCCTGGACGATCCGGCCGCCCTGGACGAAGTGCAGCGTGCGCTGGAGCGCGGTGCCGATGCCTGAGGCCGGCCACGGCACGGCGGATTGAGCAAAACCGGCGGGCGGGGCCGGTCGCGTAGCGCTTGACAGCGCCTTTCACCGCGCTCCGCTACCATGAACGCCCCTTTGGGACGGAGCGGGAGCGACGATGGAGCGCCAAGAGGATCAGGCACCTGGCTGGGACGCGATCGACCGCGCCCTGGCGCCGCTGTACGCCGAGCAGGAGCCGCGCCACTACGGCACGCTGATCAAGCGCTCGCTGGGCGGCAACGATCCGCTCGACGGCATCAGCGCCTACAAGCGCGAGGAGCCGGTGCCGCACTGGCATTTCGTCACCTACGGCCTGTCCGAACTCTACGCCAAGGAATCCGACGATCCCGGGCACAGCGGCTGGGGCTTCGAGCTGACCTTCCGCCTGCGCGACGACAGCGATGCGACCGAGCCGCCGGTCTGGGCCTTGAACTTCCTGCAGAACCTGGCGCGTTACGTGTTCGACAGCGGCAACGCCTTCGCCGACGGTCATTACCTCAACGCCAACGGCCCGATCGCCGCCGACAGCGATACCCGTATCCGCTCGGTCGCCTTCGTGCGCGACCCCGAACTGGAACCGGTCGACAGCGCCCACGGCCGGGTCGAGTTCCTGCAGGTGGTCGGCCTGACCAACGAGGAAGAACTCGCGCTCAAGCGCTGGTCGACGCGCAAGGTGCTGCAGGCCTTCGAGCCGCACATGCCGCTGTGGATCACCGACCTGGAACGCGCTTCGCTGATGCAAGAGTCGGAGATCGTCGCCGAGATCGCCGCCGGCACCGCCAGCGAGGGCTCCGACACCGGCTTCGTGTTCGTCGACGGCCTGTCCTGGGAACAGCAGGCGCGGCGTTGGCGCAAGCCGCTGACCACGGTCGTGCTGGGCGCGCGCCAGGTCGGCGAGCTGATGGCGCTGCTGCCGCTGCGGCTGCCGTTCGACAAACCGTTCTCGTTGATCGGCACGGAGAGCCGGGTGCTGTTCGCGAGCGGCCGCCGCAACGCCGTCCAGGCCGACGGCGAGGACCTGCGCCTGACCCTGACCGCCGAGACCCTGCGCGAGCTGATCGCCACCCTGCAGGCGCGCGAGGGCCATTACGTCCTGCGCAGCTTCGACATCCTGGGATTCACCGTGCGCAAGAGCCAGATCAAGGACGCCGACGGCCGCGTGGTCCAGACCATAGGCTGAGGCGGCCGGGCCGGACGGGTGGGGTAAAATGGCCGGATCGCCCCTGAGTCCCGGGGCCGATCACAACGGAGCCAGCATGAGCCATCCTTCCGCCGGCGCGCAGTTCCGCGCCGCTCTAGCCGCCGAATCGCCGTTGCAGGTGATGGGCGCGATCACCGCCTATGCCGGCCTGATGGCCAAGCGCACCGGTTACAAGGCCCTGTACCTGTCCGGCGGCGGCGTCGCCGCCAATTCGCTGGGCGTGCCCGACCTGGGCATCAGCACCATGGAAGACGTGCTCACCGACGCGCGCCGTATCGTCGACGCCACCGGCCTGCCGCTGCTGGTCGACATCGACACCGGCTGGGGCGGCGCGTTCAACATCGGCCGCACCATCCGTTCCTTCATCAACGTCGGCGTCGCCGCCGTGCACATGGAGGACCAGGTCGGTCAGAAGCGCTGCGGCCACCGTCCGGGCAAGGAAGTGGTGAGCAAGCAGGAGATGGTGGACCGGGTGAAGTCCGCGGTCGATGCGCGCACCGACGAGCAGTTCGTGATCATGGCGCGCACCGACGCGGCCGCGGTCGAGGGCATCGACTCGGCGATCGAGCGCGCGGTGGCATACGTCGAGGCCGGCGCCGACATGATCTTCCCAGAGGCCATGAACACGCTCGACGACTACCGCCGCTTCAAGGCCGCGGTGAAGGTGCCGATCCTGGCCAACCTGACCGAGTTCGGCTCGACCCCGTTCTTCACCACCGACGAGCTGCGCGACGCCGGCGTCGACATCGCCCTGTACTGCTGCGGCGCCTACCGCGCCATGAACAAGGCCGCGCTGAACTTCTACGAGACCGTGCGCCGCGAAGGCACCCAGAAGAACATCGTCGACACCCTGCAGACCCGCGCGCAGCTGTACGACTTCCTCAATTATCACGCGTACGAAGACAAGCTCGACCAGCTCTTCGCGCAGGACAAATAACAAGGAATTCCGATGAGCGACAACACCACCCAAGTGCTACCCAAGGCCAAGAAGTCGGTCGCCCTCAGCGGCACCGCGGCCGGCAACACCGCGCTGTGCACGGTCGGCCGCAGCGGCAACGACCTGCATTACCGCGGCTACGACATCCACGATCTGGCGACCAAGTCGACCTTCGAGGAGGTCGCGCATCTGCTGGTCCACGGCGCGCTGCCGACCGCTTCGCAGCTCAAGGCCTACAAGCTCAAGCTCAAGCGCCTGCGCGGCCTGCCGGCGATCGTGACCGAGGCGCTGGAACTGGTGCCGGCCAACGCCCACCCGATGGACGTGATGCGCACCGGTTGCTCGGTGCTGGGCACGGTGCTGCCCGAGCGCGAAGGCCATCCGGCCAGCGAAGCGCGCGACATCGCCGACCGCCTGATCGCCAGCTTCGGCTCGATGCTGCTGTACTGGTGGCACTTCACCCGCAACGGCCGCCGCATCGATTGCGAGACCGACGACGACAGCGTCGCCGCGCACTTCCTGCACCTGCTGCACGGCGAGGAGCCCAGTGCGCTGCACGCCGATTCGCTGGACAAGTCGCTGATCCTGTACGCCGAGCACGAGTTCAACGCCTCGACCTTCACCGCGCGCGTGATCGCCGGTACCGGTTCGGACCTGCATTCGTGCATCACCGGCGCGATCGGCGCGCTGCGTGGCCCCAAGCACGGCGGCGCCAACGAAGTCGCGATGGACATCATCTCGCGCTACTCCAGCGCCGACGAGGCCGAAGCCGACATCCGCGCACGGGTGGAGCGCAAGGAAATCGTGATCGGCTTCGGCCACCCGGTCTACACCATCGGCGATCCGCGTAATCCGATCATCAAGGAGCTGTCGCGCGCGCTGTGCAAGGACGGCGGCAACCAGGTCCTGTTCGACGTCAGCGAGCGCATCGAGACGCTGATGTGGGACCTGAAGAAGATGTTCCCGAACCTGGATTGGTACTCGGCCTCGGCCTATCACATGATGGGCATCCCGACCCCGATGTTCACGCCGCTGTTCGTGATCGCGCGCACCACCGGCTGGGCCGCGCACGTGATCGAGCAGCGCGAGGACGGCAAGATCATCCGCCCCAGCGCCAACTACACCGGCCCGGAAGATCGCGCCTACGTGCCGATCGAGCAGCGCTGAACGGCGCGGCCCCCGCGCCGCGCACCGCAGACCGGACAGGCCGCGCTCATGCGCGGCCTGTTCCGTTTTGAGAGGTACGTCTGAGAGGTGCGTCTGAGAGGTGCGTTTGAGAGGTACGTTTGCGAGGTGCGTTTGTCAGGTGCATCTGCGAGATGCATCTGTGAGGTGCATCAGCGAAGCGCGATGGCACCTAGGCGGGCTCCAGCCCATCATCCCGAACCTCCCGCTCCCGCCCTCCGCACCTGCCCGGCGCAGGAGGCGCCTCGTACTTTGGTCTAAGCCGGCGCCGGCGGACGCGGCGGCGGCGCAGGCGCATGGCATAGTCGGGTAGACGCCCGGAAATCGCGAACCGCATCGCATCGCGGGCGCGCCGATCGGCGTAGCGTCGAGGGGCGGCCGGCCGTTGCCGGCCCTGCCGATGCGTGCCGGAGGGGGCCATGCGCGAAGACGACATCCTGAGCAAGACCGAGGCCGGGCGCGAGGAGATCGAGCGCCGCACCCGCAAGCTGCCGACGGTGCTGCGCTCGCTGCTGCTGGTGGTCGACGGGCAGCGCGACGTGGCCCAGCTGCGCGCGGTCGCGGCGGGCCTGCACGGGCCGCCGGATGCGCTGGAGCAACTGGTCGGCTTGGGTTTGATCGGTGTGGGCGGGCAGGCGTCCGTGTCCGCGCCGGTGCGCGCCGCGGCGCCGGTGGCGGCTACGCCCGCCGCGCCCGTGTCACTGCCCGGCGTGGGCGACGCGTCCAGTCGCTACGGCGTGCTCTATGCCCTGATGTCGGATGCGGTGCGCGAGCAGTTGGGGCTGCGCGGGTATTTCCTGCAACTCAAGATCGAGCGCTCGGCGGACTTGGCGGAGCTGGCGCAGCTGTTGCCGGATCTGCGTGCGGCGGTCGCCAAGGCGCGCGATGTGGCGTTGGCGGATGAGTTGGATCGGAGGTTGCGGATGGCGGCGCAGTTGTAGCGGGGGCGGTTGGTGTCCGCTTCGTCTTCTGCTTTCTGTAGGAGCGGCGTGAGCCGCGACCGCGAACATCGCCTGCCGACGGAGGCTCCGCTTTCTGCTTTCTGTGGGAGCGGCGTAAGCCGCGATCGCGCACTTAGAGGTTCGGCGAAGGTTTCGATTCTCAAGTCGAAGGCTTCCGCCCGCTGCGCATGCGGGTCACTTTCTCTTGCCACTCGCCTTGGGGTAGGAGCGGCGTGAGCCGCGACCGCGACCTTCGGCTACGCGCTGGCTTCGATTCGGATTGGCTTCGCTTTCTGCTTTCTGTGGGAGCGGCGTAAGCCGCGATCGCGAATTCCGTTTGCTGCGTTGGTTTCGTTCTTAAGCAACAGCTTCCGCCCGCTGCGCGTGCGGGTCACTTTCTCTTGCAAGGAACATCCTGTTCCTCGAAAAACGGCGCGCGTCCTGCGCGCCGCCCTTCGGGTCTGGGTGGGATTGGGCGAGTGCGTGGCATTGGATTTCAATGCCGCGGCAACGGCAACGGCAACAATATGGCTTTTGCCGTCATCCCCGCGCAGGCGGGGATCCCGTGCTCAGCGCGTTTGCGCGATGCGCAGCGTCGTTAAGCCGTACGCGTATCGAACATGCAACAGCCTCAGGCCAAACCTTCCGCCTGCAACGCCTTGCGCACGCCCTCATCGGTCTCCATCCGCCGCTTGAACGCAGCCAGATTGTCCAGCCCGCCGAGGTCGATCTTCTGCCCGTCGGCCCAGCGCAGGGTGATGTAGAGATAAGGATCGGCATAGCTGCGGAAACCGGCCAGCCACTGCTTGCCTTCGAGTTGGCGGTCGGCGCTTTCGAACAGCGCGCGCAGGCGTTTGTGCGCGGCTTCCTTCAGTGCGGCATGGTCGTTCGTGTCTTCGGAGAAGCGCGCCGGTGCGAACAGCGGCAGGAACGCGGGGTGCAGGTCGGAGTTCACGAACGCGAGCCAACGCGCGGCGGTCGCGCGTTGCTGCGGGCTGCCGTCGCCGGCGAGTTGCGCGGCCGGATAGCTGTCGGCGATGTAGCCCATGATCGCGGCGTTCTGGGTGAGCACGAAGTCGCCGTCTTCGATCGCAGGCACCGCGCCGGCCGGATTGATCGCGAGGAACGCGGGCGCCTTCATCGCGTCGCGCGTCATCACCTGCACTTCGAACGGTTGCCCGGTCCATTGCAGCGCGATGTGGTCGGCGGTCGAACACGCGCCGGGCTTGGTGTAGAGCTTCATGGGCGGACTCCGGATACGAAAACAAGCCGGCGACTATCGCCGACCTGCGCTCTATCCTCAATCAGGAGTCCGCAACGCAGCGTCACGACGCTGCGTATTGCTACGGCCGCGCCTCAGGACTTGCGCGGCTTGAGCTTCTGCACCTGGTAGAAGGTGTGGTCGCCGATGGTCGCGACCTGGTAAGCGTTGCGCCAGCTCGGGCTGGCGATCGCATGAGCGGCGAAGTGGCTGGCGCCCGGCACGATTTCCTTGCGCTGACCGGCGGGCAGGGCCCAGTTGCGTTCGGCTTCCAGGGCGATCTGCACCGACTCGGCCCAGGCCTCGGTGTTGTTCAGGCGCGTGCCCGGCGAGACCAGGGTCGGCGCGAACTGCTTGCGGGCGGTGACCACCTCGCAGACGGAGTCTCCCCACAGACCGCTGTCGCGGCGACGCAGGGCGACTTCGGCGACGGCCTTCTGGCCGCGGATGGACTGGTCGCGGGCTTCCAGATAGACGGTGGTGCTCAGGCACAGCGAATCGGCGGGTTGCGGCGGAAGCACAGAGGCCAGCCACAGGATCCAGGCGAGTTTCATATTGACTCCTTGCTCCGTTGCGCCGGACCGCACTGGGACCTCCGTCTCCTCCTATCGGAAGACGGCTGACACGGTATGGACCGGCATGGCGTACTGGGGAGGGCAGCGGCTCTGCGGCGCGCTTTTGCCCCGTGCCGTGGACCGCGTGGACGACGCGGGCGGCGAGGGTTGCCACCTGAAGCGGCGGCGTGAAAGTTGGCGCACGGTAGCCGCGGTTAACTAAACGCCCGCTGAATCTCAAAACCTAAGTGCGCGAAAAAACTCAAGTTTTTACTCTGAATAGGCGCTAAGGCCTTGCCAGTTAAGGGTATCTGTCGGGCGCGAGACGCTGCGGCGAACGTGACGCGCAACACTGTTCAGGTTCGCTGAAAACGCTTTACAGCGCCGCCGCGACCCGGCTGCCCTGGGCGATGGCGCGCTTGGCGTCCAGTTCGGCGGCCACGTCGGCGCCGCCGATCACGTGCACCGGGCGGCCGTTGCCGGCCAATTGCGCGGCCAGCGGCTTGAACGGCTCCTGGCCGGCGCAGATCACCACGTGGTCGACCGCCAGGACCTGCTCGCTGCCGTCGACGCGGATGCGGAAGCCTTCGTCGTCGACGCCGAGGTACTCGACCCCGCCCAGCATGCGCACCTGCTTGGCCTTGAGGGTGGCGCGGTGGATCCAGCCGGTGGTCTTGCCCAGGCGCGCGCCGGGCTTGCCGGCGCTGCGCTGGAGCAGCCAGACCTGGCGTGCGGGCGGTTCCGGCCGCGCTTCGGCCAGGCCGCCGCGGTTGTCGCCGTAGCCCAGGTCCACGCCCCATTCGGCGCGCCAGCGCGCCGGGTCCAGGCTGGAGCTGGCGTGGCCGGCCGGGTGCACGAGGTATTCGGCGACGTCGAAGCCGATGCCGCCGGCGCCGACGATCGCGACCTTGGCGCCCGCCACCACGCCGCCGCGCAGCACGTCGAGGTAGCTCAGCACCTTGGGGTGGTCGGCGCCGGGGAAATCGACTGCGCGCGGGGCGATGCCGGTGGCCAGCACGACCTCGTCGTAGCCGGCCAGCGCGGCCGCGTCGGCGCGGGTGTTCAGGCGCAGCTCGACGCCGCTGGTTTCGATCTTGCGGGCGAAGTAGCGCAGGGTCTCGTGGAACTCTTCCTTGCCCGGAATCCGCTTGGCCAGATTGAACTGGCCGCCGATCTCATGGGCGGCATCGAACAAGGTGACACGGTGGCCGCGTTCGGCCGCGACCGTGGCGCAGGCCAGGCCGGCGGGGCCGGCGCCGACCACCGCCACGCGCTTGGGCGCCGCGGCAGGGGTGTAGTTGAGTTCGGTCTCGGCGCAGGCGCGCGGGTTGACCAGGCAGCTGGCGTGCTTGTTCTCGAACACGTGGTCCAGGCAGGCCTGGTTGCAGGCGATGCAGGTGTTGATCTCGTCGCTGCGGCGGTCGCGGGCCTTGGCGACCCAGGCCGGGTCGGCC
Source organism: Lysobacter sp. Root76 (assembly GCF_001428685.1). Taxonomy (GTDB): domain Bacteria; phylum Pseudomonadota; class Gammaproteobacteria; order Xanthomonadales; family Xanthomonadaceae; genus Lysobacter. Next base: position 43,942 of record NZ_LMIK01000002.1, read on the forward strand.
AGCAGCGGCCGCGCCATCGACACCATGTCGGCCTCGCCCTCGCGCAGGATGCGTTCGGCGACGTCGGGCATGTTGATGCGGTTGGTGGTGATCAGCGGCAGGCCGACGTGCGGCTTGAGCCGCGCGGTGATGCCGGTGAAGGCCGCGCGCGGCACCGAGGTGGCGATGGTCGGGATGCGCGCCTCGTGCCAGCCGATGCCGGTGTTGATCAGGGTCGCGCCCGCGGCCTCGACCGCCTTGGCCTGAGCGATCACGTCCTCCCAGGTCGAGCCGCCGTCGACCAGGTCGATCATCGACAGCCGGTAGACGATGATGAAGTCGGGGCCGCAGGCCTCGCGGATGCCGCGCACGATCTGGGTCACGAAGGCGATCCGGCGCGCGGCGTCGCCGCCCCAGGCGTCGTCGCGCTTGTTGGTGCGCGGCACCGTGAACTGGTTGAGCAGGTAGCCTTCCGAGCCCATCACCTCGACGCCGTCGTAGCCGGCTTCGCGTGCGAGCCTGGCGCTGTTGACGAAGGCGCGGATCTGCGAGCGCACGCCGAAGCCGGACAGGGCGCGCGGGGTGAACGGGTTGATCGGCGCCTTGAGCCTGGACGGCGCGACCTGCAGCGGGTGATAGCCGTAGCGGCCGGCGTGCAGGAGCTGCAGGCAGATGCGGCTGCCGTGTGCGTGCACGGCCTGGGTCACTTGGCGGTGCTTGCCGACTTCCCAGCGCCAGCTGAGCTTGCCACCGAAGGGCTTGAGCCAGCCGACGATGTTGGGGGCGAAGCCGCCGGTCACGATCAGGCCGACGCCGCCGGCCGCGCGCTCGCCGAAATAGGCCGCCAGCTTGGGGAAGTCGGCGGCCTTGTCCTCCAGCCCGGTGTGCATCGAGCCCATCAGCACGCGGTTGGGCAGGGTGCAGAAACCCAGGTCCAGCGGCTCGAACAGCTTCGGATACATCGGGTGCGGAGCGGCGGGGTTTGCGGGCGGGGAGCTGGCGGCCGTCATGCTGGAATACGCTGGCGTATGGAGCGCGCACGATGCCGGGAAATCGGCGGCGATACAACCATAGCGGCTCCCGTCCCCGCGGCAGCGGGCCGGCGCGGGCGTATCCGGGCCGCAACGCAGTGTCCCGGGCGGCACGCCGGCGCGGCCATTGACTCCGATCCGGCCGCCCCTACTCTATGTCCACCACACACCCGGCCCAGCCGCCCATGACGCAGTTCCCGCTCCTGATATTGCAGCATGCCCAACGCGAGAGCGTGGGCCGGGTGCGCCTGCCTCCTGTGATTCGCGGTGCCGCGTCGAGCTGATTCGACCGGCCGCGGCCACACCGATACAGAGCACCCGCAAGGGTGCTTTTTTATTGCCCGCGTTTTTATCCAGCCTCCGGCGCATCGCCGCCGCCGCCTTCCACCGCAGTCCCGGAAACCGAAGGAGCACGTGTCGTGAATACCACGGAAGACACCCAAGCCTAGCCGCGCGCCTTGTCGCCAACAGGGGCGCGCGGCCTCCCGTGTTGGCAACCAAGAAAGCGAATCCGTATGAACACCACCTCTGTTTCCCGCTGGCGCAACCTCGGCATCATTGCCCACGTCGATGCGGGCAAAACCACCCTGACCGAACGTCTGTTGTGGAAAACCGGCGCAATCCATCGCACCGGCGAAGTCCACGACGGCGCCGCCACCACCGACTTCAACCCGATCGAGCAGGACCGCGGCATCACCATCGGCGCCGCGGCCGTGCAGACGCGCTGGACGCCGCAGGGTCAGGCCGAGCACCGGCTGACCGTGATCGACACCCCGGGCCACATCGACTTCGCCATCGAGGTCGAGCGCTCGCTGCGCGTGCTCGACGGTGCGGTCGCCGTGTTCAGCGCGGTCGACGGCGTGCAGCCGCAATCGGAAACCGTGTGGCGCCAGGCGCGCCGGCACGGCGTGCCGCTGATCGCGTTCGCCAACAAGATGGACCGGGTCGGTGCCTCGCTGGAGCTCGTGCTCGCGCAGATGCGCGACAAGCTCGACGCGGTGCCGTGGCCGCTGGGTCACGCCCTGGGCGCGGAAAGCGAGTTGCACGGCTGGGTCGACTACGTGGCGCGCGAGATCGTGCTGTGGGATGCGGCCGACGTCATGTCGCGCCGGCCCTGGAGCGCCGAGGAAACGCGCGAGTACGAACCCTTGCGCCAGCGCCTGGTCGAAGCCGTCGCCGATCACGACGACGAACTCGCCCAGGCCTATCTGGAGGCGCGCGCGATCGAGGCCGGGGCGCTCAAGGCGGCCCTGCGTCGCGGCACGCTGAGCGGCGCCGGCACGCCGGTGCTGGGCGGTTCCGCGTTCAAGAACAAGGGCGTGGAAACCTTGCTGGACGCGATCGTCGACTACCTGCCGTCGCCCTTGGACCGGCCCTGGGTGCGCGCCGAAAGCGAGCACGGCGAGGTCGCGCTGGCGCCCGACGCTGCGGGTCCGCTGGCGGCGCTGGTGTTCAAGATCGCGCACCAGGAACACGGCGCGCTCTCGTTCGTGCGCCTGTACTCGGGCACGTTGCGGGTCGGCGACACGGTGTGGGCCTCGCGGCGCGGCAAGCCGCAGCGGGTCGGGCGCCTGGTCGTGGTCCAGGCCAATCGCGGCCGCGATGTCGAGGTGGCGTACGCCGGCGAGATCGTCGCGGTGCAGGGTTGGAAGGACGCAGTCAGCGGCGAAACCCTCAGCGGCAGCGACCGCAAGCTGGTGCTGGACGCGATCCAGGCCCAGCCGGCGGTGTTGTCCTGGCGTCTGACCGCGGCCAAGGCCGGCGACCTGATCCGTCTCGGCCAGGGCTTGGCGAGCCTGGCTCAGGAGGACCCGTCGTTCCGCGTCGGCAGCGACCAGGACACCGGCGAGACCCTGGTGTGGGGCATGGGCGAGCTGCACCTGGACGTGATGGTCGAGCGCCTGCGTCAGGAGTGGAACGTCGAAGTCCGCACCGGCTCGCCGCGCGTGGCTTATCAGGAAACCCCGAGCCGCGCGGTAACGCGCGTCGAAGGCAAGCTGTCGAAGCAGAACGGCGGCAGCGGCCAGTTCGCGCGCGTGCTGATCGATGTCGAGCCGCGCGAGGACGGAGGTTTCGAGTTCGTCGACCGCACCAGCGGCGGCGTGGTCCCGCGCAACTTCGTCTCCGCGACGGAGAAAGGGCTGCGTGCCGCGCTCACGGAAGGTCCGCGCGGCTATCCGGTGGTCGGGCTCACGGTGAGCCTGGTCGACGGTGAGACGCATGCGGTGGATTCGTCCGAACTCGCGTTCCAACGCGCGGCGGGCGAGGCCCTGAAGGCGGCGCTGGCGCTCAGCGGCACGACGCTGCTGGAGCCGGTGATGGCGCTGGTCGTGGACACGCCCGCCGGCAACGTCGGCGACGTGGTCGGCGATCTGCAGCGGCGTTCCGGCCGGGTCGTGGCGATCGACGACAAGGGCACGCGCGCCGATGTCAGTGCGCGCGCGCCGCTGGCGCAGCTGTCGGGCTACACGACCGCGCTGCGTTCGCTGACCCAGGGACGGGCTTCGGCGTCGGTGGTCTTCAACGGCTACGAGGCCGCGCGCGACGCCTGAGTGCGCAACAACTGAGTACGCAATACGCAGTGGAAAACCGAGGGGCCGGCATTGCCGGCCCCTCTTCTTGGTCTCGCTCGCGAGTGCTCAGACCGCGGCCGGCCGCAGCCGCAGCAGGCCCACGCCCATCGCCGCGAAGCCCGTGCCCAGCGCGCGATTGAGCCAGCGCGCGCGGCGCGGCTGCGCGAACCAGCGCCGCAGCACCCGCGCCAGGGCGACGTAGCACAGATGCGAAAGCACCGTGCAGGCGGCGAAGCTCAGGGTCAGGGCGAAGAACTGCGGCAGCAGGGGCGCGTCGGCGCGCATGAACTGCGGCAGCAGGGCGGTGAAGAACAGGATGCTCTTGGGGTTGGTTGCGGCCACCAGCAGGCCCTGCAGGAACAGGCGTCGCGGCGAACTCACGGCGGCCGGTGCGGGCGCGCGCGCGAACAGATCGTCGCGCGCGCGCCATTGGCGGATGCCGAGCCAGATCAGGTAGGCCGCGCCGGCCAGCTTGAGCGCGCCGAACAGCCAGGCCGAGGTCTTCAGCAAGGCGCCTAGGCCCAGCATCGCCGTGGCCGCGACCAGGAACACGCCCAAGGCGTTGCCGGCCGAACCGAGCAGGGCGCGGCGCGCGCCGTGGCTGGCGGCGTTGGACACCGCCAGCAGCACCGCAGGCCCGGGGCTGAACGCGGTCAGCAGCGCCAGCGAGCAGAACAACAGCCAGGAAGTTGCGCTCATCTCTGGGTTTCCCTATGGCTTACCAGCCGGCCAGAGTCAGCTTGCCCACGGTCGTTCCCGACTCCAGACGGCGATGCGCCTCGCGCAGATTGGCCGCGTCGATCTTGCCCAGGGTTTCGCTGTGGGTGCCGCGCAGTTCGCCGGCGTCGATCAGCTTGGCGACGCGGTCGAGGATGCGCGCCTGTTCGACCATGTCGCCGGTCTGGAAGCGCGGCCGCGCGAACATCATTTCCCAATGGATGCCGATGCACTTGGCCTTGTACGGGTCGCCGATCCGCAGCGCGCCGCTGGGTTCGACGATCAGGCCGACATGGCCCTGCGGCGCCAGCAGTTCGCCGATCGCCTCCCAATAGCGGTCGGTGTCGGCCAGGTTCAGCACCGCCTCGACCTGAGCGTGGCCCAGCGCCTGCAACTGCGGCAGCAGCGGCTGGCGATGGTCGACGACGTGGTGCGCGCCCATCGCGCGGCACCAATCGACGGTCTCCGGGCGCGAGGCGGTGGCGATCACGTTGAAGCCGGCGCGGCGCGCGAGCTGGATCGCGATCGAGCCGACGCCGCCGGCGCCGGCGATCACCAGCACGGTCTTGCCGACGCCGCCCTTGTCGGCGTCGAAGGGCATGCGCTGGAACAACAGCTCCCAGGCGGTGATCGCGGTCAGCGGCAGGGCCGCGGCCTGGGCCGCGTCCAGGGACTGCGGCGCGTGACCGGTCACGCGTTCGTCCACCAGCTGCAACTGCGCATTGCTGCCCGGGCGGGTGATGTCGCCGGCGTAGTAGACGCGGTCGCCGACCTTGAAACGGGTGACCGCCTCGCCGACCGCGACGATCGTGCCGGCCGCGTCGTAGCCCAGCACGCGCGGCTGCGCTTCGACGCTGGGCTTGGGCGCGCGCACCTTGGTGTCGACCGGATTCACCGACACCGCTTCGACCTGCACCAGCAGGTCGTGGCCCTTGGGCGCGGCAGGGTCGGGCAGCTCGACGTCGAGTAGAGACTCGGGATCGTCGATGGGGAGATAGCGGGTGAGGGCGACGGCTTTCATGGTGCGGCTCCGGGAATCTGGGACGTAGTGTGAGGCGGGCGACGGATACGGATCAGAACGCGGACAGCACCAGGCCGCCCTCGGCGCGTATCGCCGAGCCGTTGACGACCGAAGCGGCGGGGCTGGCGACGAAAGCGACCACGCGCGCGATCTCGGCCGGCTCGGCGAAGCGGCGCAGCAGCGAGGTCGGGCGCGCGGTGTCGAAGAACTGCTTTTCGAACTCGGCCGTGCTGACGCCCTGTTGCTGTGCCAGCTGTTCGACGAACACGCCCACGCCCTCCGAACGGGTCGGCCCGGCCAGCACCGAGTTCACCGTCACCTCGGTGCCGGTGGTCAGCTGGGCCATGCCGCGCGCCAGCGCGATCTGCGCGGCCTTGGTCACGCCGTAATGGATCATCTCGGCCGGAATCTGCAGGCCCGACTCGCTGGACAGGAACACCACCCGGCCGCGATTGCGCTCAAGCATGCCGCCGAAGTAATGCCGCGACAGGCGCACGCCGCTCATCACGTTGGCGTCCCACAGGCGCTGCCATTCCTCGTCGGCGATGTCGGCGAAGTCGGTGGGAACGAAGATGCCGAGGTTGTTGATCAGGATGTCGGTCTGCGGCACCGCGGCGATGAACTCGGCCGCGCCCTGCGCGCTGGCCAGATCGGCGGCGACGCCGCGCAACTGCGCGTCGGGCAGGGTGGCGCGCAGCGAGGCCAGCGCGGCGTCGACGCGGGCCTGGCTGCGGCCGTTGACGACGACGGCGGCGCCGGCGCGCGCGAGTTCTTCGGCGATGGCGTAGCCGATGCCGGCGGTGGAGCCGGTGACGACGGCGGTGGAACCGGAAAGGGTAGCGGTCATGTCGGTACTCGCGATGCGTGGGAGGGGCGGGAGCGGTCGATTCGGGCCAGCACGATTCAAACTAGCGCGGGTCAAGCCAGTGCGGGTCAGACCGGCGCGGGCGTGCGCTCGGCGAACATGCCGTTCCAATACGGGTAGTAGGGATAAGGCGGTGTGACGCGGCTGGCCTGGTCGAGCAGGGCGACGTGTTCGGCGCTGAGGTTCCAGCCGACCGCGCCCAGGTTCTGGCGCAGCTGTTCCTCGTTGCGCGCGCCGATCAGCACGCTCGACACGGTCGGGCGCTGCAGCAGCCAGTTCAGGGCGATCTGCGGGATCGTCTTGCCGGTGTCGGCGGCGACCGCGTCCAGCGCGTCGACGATGCGGTACAGGCGCTCCTCGTCGACCGGCGGGGCGAAGCCGGCGGTGTCGTGCAGGCGGCTGCCCTCGGGCAAGGGCTGGCCGCGGCGGATCTTGCCGGTCAGGCGGCCCCAGCCCAGCGGGCTCCAGACCACCGCGCCCACGCCCTGGTCCTGGGCCAGCGGCATCAGTTCCCATTCGTAGTCGCGGCCGACCAGCGAGTAGTAGGTCTGGTTGGCGACGAAGCGCGAATAGCCGTAGCGGTCGGCGACCGCCTGCGACTTCATCAGTTGCCAGCCGGAATAGTTGGACACGCCCAGGTAGCGCAGCTTGCCGGCGCGGACTAGGTCGTCGAGCGTGGACATGACCTGCTCGACCGGGGTCTGCGCATCGAAGTGGTGCAGCTGCAGCAGGTCGATGTAATCGGTGCCCAGGCGCTGCAGGGCGCGGTCGACGCCGCGGATGAGGTTATGACGCGAGGCGCCGACATCGTTGGGACCGTCGCCGGCGCGCAGGCTGAGCTTGGTCGACAGGATCGCCCGGTCGCGGCGGCCCTGCAGCGCGGCGCCGAGGATGGATTCGGAGGCGCCGTCGGAATACACGTCGGCGGTGTCGAACAGGTTCACGCCGGCGTCGAGGCAGATGTCGATCAGCCGCTGGGCTTCGGCGACGTCGGTATTGCCCCAGGCGCTGAACAGCGGACCCTTGCCGCCGAAGGTGCCGGCGCCGAAGCCCAGCACCGGGACCTTGAAGCCGGAATTGCCGAGAAAGCGGGTGTCCATGGCGTGTTCCTTAGATTGAATGAAAGACGCGCGCCGGCTTGTGCCGCACGCAGCGATTGGGAAAGGGATCAGCCGGCCGGGCAGGTCGCCGTGTCGCTCAATACCGGCGCGCGCGGCGCATCCAGGCGCGCCGCCCATACCGCCAGCACGATGCCCGACACCGTGACCAGGGCCGCGACCCAGGTCACCGCGCCCAGGCCGAGGCCGACGTTGATGACTGCGCCGCCGAGCCAGGCGCCCAGCGCATTGCCGAGGTTGAACGCGCCGATGTTGAGGCTGGAAGCGAGGTTGCGGCCGGCGCTGTCGGTCTTCTGCAGCACCCACAGCTGGATCGGCGAGACCGTGGCGAACGCGGCGATGCCGAGCAGGGCCACGAAGATCACCGCCGCGATCTTGCTGTGCAGGGCGAAGGTCATCAGGCCCAGCACCACCGCCAACGCGACCAGGGTGCCGATCAGCGCCGGCGCCAGGCGGCGGTCGGCGAGGCGGCCGCCGAGCAGGTTGCCGGCGATCAGGCCGACGCCGAACACCAGCAGGATCGGCGATACCGCGCTTTCGGCGAAACCGGTGACCTGGGTCAGGATCGGCTGGATGTAGGTGAACACGGTGAACACGCCGGCGAAGCCGAGCACGGTCATGGCCAGGCCCAGCAGCACCTGCGGGTGGGTCACGGCCTTGATCTCGTCGCGCAGCGCGGCGTTTTCCTGATTGCCCTGGTCCTTGGGCACCAGGGTGGCGATCACGACGGTGGCGATCACGCCGATCGCGGCCACCGCCCAGAACGTCGCGCGCCAGCCCAGGTGCAGGCCCAGCCAGGCGCCGGCGGGCACGCCGAGCAGGGTGGCCACGGTCAGGCCGACGAACATGATCGAAATCGCCGAGGCCTTGCGGTCCTCCGAGACCAGGCCGGTCGCGACCACCGCGCCGACGCCGAAGAAGGTGCCGTGGGCGAGCGAGGTGACCACGCGCGCGATCATCAAGGCGGTGTAGTTGGGTGCGATCGCGCAGGCGATGTTGCCGAGGGTGAAGATCAGCATCAGCGCGACCAGCACGGTCTTGCGCGGCAGGCGCCGGGTCGCGGTGGTCAGCAGCGGCGCGCCGACGAACACGCCCAGGGCATAGCCGGAGATCAGCAGGCCGGCCGCGGCGATGCTCACGTGCAGGTCGGCGGCGACCTGCATCAGCAGGCCCATGATCACGAATTCGGTGGTGCCGATGCCGAAGGCGCCGGCGGTGAGGGCGTATAAGGCCACGGGCATGCGCTGCTTGGCGGCGGGGAGAGCAGGCGCGTTCAGTCGATGCCCTGTCGGCTCCGACTGCCCGGCTTGGGGCGGCCGGGCCGGGCTATCCGAAGCGGGCGCGGTCGCGCCATGGACGGCATCGGCGTTGGGGCGGGAATCGCGATTCATGACGGCGAACCTGACGAGAGGAGGCGCGCAGTCTGGAAGCTTGCATCTTCAGCAAAAACCACCAAGATGGCTAATCAGTTTCAACGAATACTTGATAAACGGCCATGGACCGAGTCGGCGACCTTGCCCTGTTCCTGCGCGTGCTCGATCTGGGCTCGATCAGCGCGGCCGCGCGCAGCCTGGACCTGTCGGTCGCGGTCGCCAGCCAGCGCCTGAAGCGGCTGGAACGCGACCTGGGCGTGCGCCTGCTGCACCGGACCACGCGCCAGCTCCACGCCACCCCCGAGGGCGCCGCTTTGGCCGAACAGGGCCGGGCCCTGGTCGAGGACCTGGAAGCCCTGACCGGCGGCCTGCGCCAGGCCGCGAGCGAAGTCGCCGGCACCCTGCGCCTGACCGCCTCGGCCTCGTTCGGGCGCCAGTACCTGTCGCCGCTGCTGCCGGAGTTCCTGGCCCGGTATCCGCGGGTCAAGGTCAGCGTCAACCTCAACGACCAGTTGCTGGACCTGGTCAGTTCCGGCTTCGACATGGCGATCCGGATCGGCGCGCTCGAGGACTCGAGCCTGGTCGCGCGCAAGCTGGCGCCGAACCGGCGCGTGATCTGCGCCTCGCCCGAGTACGTGCGCCGCCACGGCATGCCCAACTCGCCCGAGGAACTCGCCCGCCACGAGTGCCTGATGCTGGTCGGCAGCCAGGGCCGCCAGGACCTGTGGCGCCTGCACGACCGCGCCGGCCGCGAGATCGCGGTGCGGGTGTCGGGACGGTTCGAAAGCAACCTGGGCGAACTGCTGCGCGATGCCGCGGTCGCCGGCCTGGGCATCGCGCTGCATTCGACCTGGCACGTCAACGAAGACCTGCGCGCGAAACGGCTGGTGCCGGTGATGCCCGACTACGGCGTCGCCGAATCCGGCATCTACGCGGTGATGCCGCAGCGGCGGTTGATCCCGCCGCGGGTGCGCGCATTCAGCGACTTCCTCGCCGAACGCTTCGGCGAGCATCCGCCGTGGGAGCAGTACGAACTGTCGGTGCCGTAAGGGCCGTTGAGCGAGGCCGGCCCGCTTCCGCGTCCCCGCTTTCTGTGGGAGCGGCGTAAGTCGCGATCGAGCCGCACGCGCGATGCAGGCTCCGCCAGCGCGCCATCGCGGCTCACGCCGCTCCCACAGAAGGCCGAAGCGCTAACGAAGACCTGCGCGCGAAACGGCTGGTGCGGGTGATGTCCGAACGCTTCGGCAAGCATCCGCTGTTGGAGCGGTATGAGCTGTCGGTGCCGTAGGGACGGTTGAGCGAGGGGGCCCGATTCCGCGTCCCCGCTTTCTGTAGGAGCGGCGTAAGCCGCGATCGAGCCGCACGCGCGATGCAGGCTCCGCCAGCACGCCATCGCGGCTTACGCCGCTCCTACAGAAGGCCGGAGCGCGACCGTCGTGCCCTCAATCGAAGGCGAACGCATCCAAGGCCAGCGAACCCATCTCGTGCGAACGATGGATCGTGCGCACCGACGGCTGCGTGCCGGCCGCGCCCAGGGCCACGAACAGCGGCATCAGATGCTCGACCGTGGGGTGCGCATGCCGCGCATGCGGCGCCTGCGCCTGCCAGTCCATGAGCGCGGCGTGGTCGTGCGAGTCCAGGCGTTCGTGCATCCAGTCGCCGAACTCGCGCGCCCACGGCGCCAGCGGGGCGTCGCGCTGCTGCCAGTCGAGATCGCCGAGGTTGTGCACGAAACCGCCCGAGCCGATCACCAGCACGCCTTCCTCGCGCAAGGGCGCGAGCGCTCGACCCAGCGCGTAGTGCTGCGCGGCCGTGCCGTGCGGCATCACCGACAGCGGCACCACCGGGATGTCGGCCTGCGGATACATGCGCCGCAAGGGCACCCACACGCCGTGATCCAGCCCGTGCGCCTCGCGCACCTTCGGATTCAGGCCGGCCTCGTCCAGGCGCGCGCGGATCGCTTCGGCCAGCGCCGGATCGCCCGGCGCCGGGTAGCGGATCTGGTACAGCGGTGCCGGAAAACCGCCGAAGTCGTGCACCGTGTGCGGGCTCGCATGCCCGCCCAGCATCGGCCGGTCGGTCATGAAATGCGCCGACGCGACCACGATCGCCTTCGGCCACGGCAGTTGCGCGCCCAGCGCATCGAGGAAGCGGCCAGCGGCGGAATCCTCGACCGCCAGCATCGGCGAGCCGTGGGACAGGAACAGGGTAGGCAGGCGGGTTGGGATATCCATAGCGAAAGGGTGATCCCGGCCGCGGCCTTTTGCCAGCGCCGGCCGTCGCTCGCTGCGTTCCGCCCGTGTGGGCAAACGCCGGCGTTCGCGCCGGACCCACACGCGCGGCCGCAGACTGCGGATCCGCCGTCCGCACCGGGCCACGCCTGCATGAGCCACGCCGATATCCGCTCCGCCGTCCGTCCCCAGCCCGACCCGCCGATGCGCGCCATCGCCGATTACGTCGCCGACTACCGGATCGAATCGCAGGAGGCCTACGACACCGCCCGCACCATGCTGCTGGATTCGCTGGCCTGCGCGGCGCTGGCGATGGACCACCCGGCCTGCGTTCGCCACCTCGGCCCGCTGGTGCCGGGCGCGGAACTGCGCGGCGGCGCGCGCGTGCCGTTCACCGCCTACGAACTCGATCCGGTCCAGGCCGCCTACAACATCGGCGTGCAGATCCGCTGGCTGGACTTCAACGACACCTGGCTCGCGGCCGAATGGGGTCACCCTTCCGACAACCTCGGCGCGATCCTCGCCGTCGCCGACTACCTCGGCCGCCGCGCCGAAGCCGAAGGCGGCCAGGCGATGACGGTGGGCGAGGTGCTCGGCTACGCGATCAAGGCCCATGAAATCCAGGGCGGCTACGCGCTCAGGAATTCCTTCAACCGGGTCGGCCTGGACCACGTGATCCTGGTGCGCCTGGCCTCGGCGGCGGTCGCCACCGCCATGCTCGGCGGCGGCAAGGACGCGATCACCGACGCCGTGTCGCAGGCCTGGATCGACAACGGCAGCCTGCGCGCCTACCGCCACGCGCCCAACACCGGCCCGCGCAAGAGCTGGGCCGCCGGCGACGCCTGCCGTCGCGCCGTCACCCACGCCCTCGACGCCGTCCGCGGCGAGCCCGGCTACCCGAGCGCGCTGTCGGCGCCGACCTGGGGCTTCTACGACGTCGCCTTCGGCGGCCGGCCGTTCGAGTTCGAGCGGCCGTTCGGCAGCTACGTGATGGAGAACATCCTGTTCAAGATCAGCTACCCGGCCGAGTTCCACGCCCAGACCGCGGTCGAATGCGCGATGCGGCTGCACGGGCAGGTCAGGGACCGCCTCGACGACATCGAGCGCATCGAACTGCGGACCCAGGAGGCTGGGGCGCGCATCATCGACAAGACCGGCCCGCTGGCCAATTACGCCGATCGCGACCACTGCCTGCAGTACATGGTCGCGGTGCCGCTGATCTTCGGCCGCCTGACCGCCGACGACTACACCGACGCGGTCGCCGCCGACCCGCGCATCGACGCCCTGCGCGAGAAAATGCGCGTCGCCGAGCATCCCCCATTCAGCCGCGACTACTACGACCCCGACAAGCGCTACATCGGCAATTCGGTGCAGGTGTTCTTCCGCGACGGCAGCGCCACCGAGAACGTGTCCGTCGATTACCCGGTCGGCCACCGCAAACGCCGCGCCGAGGGTGGGCCCCTGCTGATGGCCAAATTCGAAGCTGCGGTCCGCGCCCGGTTGGCGCCGGCCCAGGCCGATACACTGCTCGCCCTCGCTGCGGCCCCGCAGCGGCTGGACGCGCTGCCGATCACCGGTTTCCTGGCCCTGTTGCGGCCCTGATTCACGGTCGCGGCGGCGCCGGCGTTTAGCACGAATGCGGCCGCGAATGTTAGATGCCTGTTAACATGGCTTTCACATAGGCAAACCTAACCTGCGCAGGATGGCGTCGGAAGGCGGCCGTCCTGAACGGTAGGAAGCTCACAGACGCGGTTTCCAAATTTTTCTGAACCAAGGAGCTATAACAAATGAATAAGAAACTCCTCTGCGCCGCCCTGCTGGGTGGCCTGAGTCTGGCCCAGGCGGCCAGCGCGCAGGATTTCGACGACCGCTGGTACATCACCGGTTCGGCCGGCATGAACCTGCAGGACAACGACCGCGGTACCCGTAACGCC
>NZ_LMIK01000003.1 GCF_001428685.1 Lysobacter sp. Root76
GATCAACCCGGTGGCGATGGACGAAGGCCTGCGTTTCGCGATTCGCGAAGGCGGCCGTACCGTCGGCGCCGGCGTGGTGGCCAAGATCATCAAGTAAGATCTCTGCGACGGTCGCAAGGCCGTCGCGAGCCGCGAACGGCGGGCCGGCAATGACGGTCCGCCTTCGCCGTTTAAGAGGAAGCCGAGTTTGCGGGGCTCCCGCGGGCTAGGTCCGAAGCAATACGCCAGTAGCTCAATTGGCAGAGCAGCGGTCTCCAAAACCGCAGGTTGGGGGTTCGAGTCCCTCCTGGCGTGCCACTCAGGCAATGCGGATCCCTCCGCGCAAGCCCGGCCCTCGCGGTCGGACTTTCACCAAGAAGGCGGCTGCGCAAGCGCCGCGCGATGGATCGGATGAACAGCAAGGTCGAACAACACGGTTCTGCGTCCGCCGGCGACTTCCTCAAGTACGCCCTGGCGGTGCTTTTGGTCGGTGGCGGCGTGTTCGCGTTCTACTGGTTCGCCGACTGGGCGGCCGCGCTGCGTGCGCTGGTCGTGGTCGCCGGCCTGGTCGCCGGTATCGGCGTGTTCCTGACCAGCGCCAAGGGCCGTCAGACGCTCGAATTCCTGTCCGAGTCGCGCTTCGAGCTGCGCAAGGTGGTCTGGCCGACCCGCCAGGAAGCCATGCGTACCACCTGGGTGGTGATGATCGCGGTCGCGATCCTCAGCCTGATCCTGGCCGGCTTCGACCTGCTCATCCAGGCTGCGGTCAAGTTTATTTTGGGGCACTGAGGCAATGACCGAAGTACATAAGCGCTGGTACGTCGTTCACGCCTACTCCGGCTTCGAGAAGTCGGTGGCGCAGGCGCTGCGCGATCGCATCGTGCGTTTCGAGATGCAGGACCGCTTCGGCGACGTCCTGGTCCCGACCGAAGAAGTGGTCGAGATGCGCTCCGGCCAGAAGCGCCGTTCCGAGCGCAAGTTCTTCCCGGGCTACGTCCTGGTCCAGATCGCCACCCACGACGAGGCCGGTATCCCGCGCATCGACAGCGAGAGCTGGCACCTGATCAAGGAAACCCCGAAGGTCATGGGCTTCATCGGCGGCACCGCCGACCGTCCGTTGCCGATCCAGGACCGCGAGGCGGACATGATCCTGCAGCGCGTTCAGGATGGCGTCGAGAAGCCCAAGCCCAAGGTCCTGTTCGAGCCGGGCGAGATGGTCCGGGTGGTCGACGGCCCGTTCGTCGATTTCAACGGCGTGGTCGAGGAAATCAACTACGACAAGAGCCGCCTGCGCGTGGCGGTGCTGATTTTCGGCCGTTCGACCCCGGTCGAACTCGAATTCGGCCAGGTCGAGAAGGCCTGACCGGGCCCGGAGCCCCGTCCAGCGGGGTTCCAGAAAGCCTGCTATACTTTCCGGCTGCGCAGCCCAGGGCGCGCACCGAATCAGGAAACCACGGCCGCCGCAAGGCGGCTGTCGGCGTCTGAAAAAAACGTGAAGCCGGGACACGTGATATTCCCGGTCCGATGGGGAGCCTGAGACCCAGGCGCTTGCACCCGGAGAGAAGAAGATGGCTAAGAAAGTAGTTGGTTACATCAAGCTGCAGGTGAAGGCCGGTCAGGCCAATCCGTCGCCGCCGGTGGGCCCCGCCCTCGGTCAGCGCGGCCTGAACATCATGGAGTTCTGCAAGGCGTTCAACGCCGCGACCTCCAAGCTGGAGCCGGGTCTCCCGACCCCGGTGATCATCACCGCGTACTCCGACCGTACCTTCACCTTCATCACCAAGAGCACCCCGGCTTCGGTGCTGCTGAAGAAGGCCGCCGGCATCAGCTCGGGCTCCAAGCGCCCGAACACCGAGAAGGTCGGCAAGGTCACCCGTAAGCAGCTCGAGGACATCGCCAAGGCGAAGGAAGCCGACCTGACGGCGGCCGACCTGGAAGCGGCGGTGAAGACGATTGCGGGTTCGGCCCGCAGCATGGGTCTCGTGGTGGAGGGCTAAGACATGGCGATCAGCAAGCGCGAAAAAGCAATCAAGGCCGCCGTGGTCCCGGGTAAGGCTTACGCCTTCGACGAGGCCATCAAGATCGTGAAGACCGCGACCAAGGCCAAGTTCGTCGAGTCCGTCGACGTCGCCGTCCGCCTGGGCGTGGACGCGAAGAAGTCCGACCAGCAGGTGCGCGGTTCGACCGTGCTGCCGGCCGGTACCGGCAAGTCCGTGCGCGTGGCGGTGTTCGCCCCCGCGGGCGCCAAGGCCGACGAGGCCCTGGCCGCTGGCGCCGAGGCCGTCGGTATGGACGACCTCGCCGAGAAGATGCAGGCCGGCGACCTGAACTACGACGTCGTCATCGCGACGCCGGACGCCATGCGCGTGGTCGGTAAGCTCGGCCAGGTGCTGGGCCCGCGCGGCCTGATGCCGAACCCGAAGGTCGGTACCGTCTCGCCGAACCCGGCCGAAGCGGTCAAGAACGCCAAGGGCGGCCAGGTGCGTTACCGCACCGACAAGGCCGGCATCATCCACTGCACCATCGGCAAGGCCTCGTTCGAAGACGCCTCGCTGAAGGACAACCTGCAGGCGCTGCTGCTGGACCTGATCAAGGCCAAGCCGTCGACCGCCAAGGGTCAGTACCTGCAGAAGATCTCGATCAGCTCGACCATGGGCCCCGGCGTGACCGTGGACCAGGCCTCGCTGGCGCTGAAGTAATCGCACGAACCCTCTCCCGCCCGGCGGGGGAGGGTGCAACACCTTTTGAGGGCATCGCCAGGGGCCAGTCCCCGAACGAAGCCGTCAAAGACCGCAGGCGCGGTCAGCGCGTATCGACGACGGGCACGGAAGCTCGGTCTGGCAAGGAGTCGCCGTCGGTACTAGCGGGATCGCTTAATTCGGACTCTTCGGAGCCGGGCCCGCGCAGATGGTGCCGCCCTACTGGAACTTTTTCAGGAAAGGCCACCACCCGGGACGCCTCAGGCGTCCCCGGCGCCAGGGAAGGTGCCGCTCAGGACCGCAAGCGGCAGGAGCCGTGAGCGGAGTTCACAAGAGGAGTGTTTATGGCTCTCAATCTGTCTCAGAAGCAAGAAGTAGTCGCCGAGCTGGCAGAAGTCGCCGCGAAGGCTCACTCCTTGGTTGCTGCCGAGTACGCGGGCACGACGGTCGCTCAAATGACCGCCATGCGCAAGAAGGCTCGTGAAACCGGTGTGTACTTGCGTGTCGTCAAGAACACCCTGGCTTCGCGTGCCGTGGCCGGTACCGAATACGAGTGCGCCCAAGACGCCCTCGTCGGTCCGCTGCTGTATGCGTTCTCGACGGAAGAACCCGGCGCTGCCGGGCGTCTGATCAAGGAATTCGCCAAGGGCAACGACAAGCTGCAGGCCAAGGTGGTCGCCATGGGCGGCCAGCTGTACCCGGGCAGCCACGTCGAAGTGCTGGCCTCGTTGCCGACCCGCGAGCAGGCCCTGGCCATGCTGGCGCGCGTCCTCGCCGAACCGGCGAGCATGTTTGCCCGTGCCGTCAAGGCCGTGGCCGACAAGCAGGGCGGCGGCGAAGCCGAGCAAGCCGAGGCCGTGGCGGAAACGGCGTAATCGCCGTCCGCTCAGCGAATACCTCACTGAACCGATTCGTAAGATCAATTTCCTAAAAGGTTAATCACATGTCCCTGTCCAACGAACAGATCGTCGACGCCATCGCCGAGAAGACCCTTCTCGAAGTGATGGAGCTGGTCAAGGCGATCGAAGAGAAGTTCGGCGTATCCGCCGCCGCCCCGGTCGTCGCTGCTGCCGGCCCGGCCGCTGCCGCCACCCCGGTCGAAGAGCAGACCGAGTTCAACGTCATCCTGAAGGCCGCCGGCGAGAAGAAGGTCGAGGTCATCAAGGCCGTCCGCGCCATCACCGGCCTGGGCCTGAAGGAAGCGAAGGACCTGGTCGAAGGCGCTCCGCAGACCGTGAAGGAAGCCGCTTCGAAGGAAGAGTCCGAGAAGATGAAGAAGGACCTCGAGGCCGCTGGCGCGACCGTCGAAGTGAAGTAAGTTGCATCGCGTCGCCGGATTCATCACTGGCGACCACCCAAGGCTGGGGACGAAAGTCCCCGGCCTTTGGCCGTTGTTGAAATACTGGAAATAAAGTCCCGAGTTGGCAGTGTGAAGTAGCGGGAGAAGGCGTGCTGGTGCCGGCAATACCAGCGACTTCCCACTGTCAGTTCTTCGTTCCCTCTGGGTTTGCGGTCGCGGACGCGCGATCTGCCCCAAGGCGCCGCAACGGCGTCTTGAAAGCCCACCAGAAAACCGAGGCGGTAGCTCACCATGACGTACTCGTTCACCGAAAAGAAGCGCATCCGCAAGGACTTCGGCAAGCGCAAGTCGATTCTCGAAGTGCCTTTCCTGCTGGCCATCCAGGTCGACTCCTACCGCGAATTCCTGCAGGAGAACATCGAGCCGGGCAAGCGCGCCGATCGCGGCCTGCACGCGGCCCTGAAGTCGGTGTTCCCGATCTCCAGCTACAGCGGCAACGCCGCGCTCGAATACGTCGGCTACAAGCTCGGCGATCCGGCGTTCGACGAGCGCGAGTGCCGTAACCGCGGCCTCAGCTACGGCGCCCCGCTGCGCGTGACCGTGCGCCTGGTGATCTACGACCGCGAGTCGTCGACCAAGGCCATCAAGTACGTGAAGGAGCAGGAGGTCTACATGGGCGAGATTCCGCTCATGACCGACAACGGCACCTTCATCGTCAACGGCACCGAGCGCGTCATCGTCTCGCAGCTGCACCGTTCGCCGGGCGTGTTCTTCGACCACGACCGCGGCAAGACCCACAGCTCGGGCAAGCTGCTGTACAGCGCCCGCATCATTCCTTACCGCGGCTCCTGGCTGGACTTCGAGTTCGACCCGAAGGACGCGCTGTTCACCCGTATCGACCGCCGCCGCAAGCTGCCGGTCACCGTGCTGCTGCGCGCGCTGGGCTACAACAACGAAGAGATGCTCGCGCAGTTCTTCGAGATCAACACCTTCCATATCGATCCCAAGGAAGGCGTCCAGCTTGAGCTGATCCCCGAGCGCCTGCGCGGCGAAACCCTCAACTTCGACCTCGCCGACGGCGACAAGGTCATCGTCGAGGCCGGCCGCCGCATCACCGCGCGCCACGTCAAGCAGCTCGAGCAGGCCGGCGTCGCCGCCCTGGCCGTGCCCGACGAGTACCTGGTCGGCCGCATCCTGTCGAACGACGTCGTCGACGCCAAGACCGGCGAACTGCTGGCTTCGGCCAACGACGAGATCAGCGAAGATCAGCTGGCCGCGTTCCGCAAGGCCGGTATCGACACCGTCGGCACGATCTGGGTCAACGACCTCGATCGCGGCCCGTACCTGTCCAACACCCTGCGCATCGATCCGTCCAAGACGCAGCTGGAAGCGCTGGTCGAGATCTACCGCATGATGCGTCCCGGCGAGCCGCCGACCAAGGACGCCGCGCAGAACCTGTTCCACAACCTGTTCTTCACCTTCGAGCGCTACGACCTGTCGGGCGTCGGCCGGATGAAGTTCAACCGCCGCATCGGCCGCAAGGAAACCATCGGCGCTTCGGTGCTGTACGACGCCAAGTACTTCGCCGAGCGCAAGGACGAAGAGTCCGGCCGCCTGCGCAACGAGCTGGGCGACACCTCGGACATCCTGGACGTGATCCGCGTCCTGACCGAGATCCGCAACGGCCGCGGCACCGTCGACGACATCGACCACCTGGGCAACCGCCGCGTGCGTTCGGTCGGCGAAATGGCCGAGAACGTGTTCCGCGTCGGCCTGGTCCGCGTCGAGCGCGCGGTCAAGGAGCGCCTGTCGATGGCCGAGTCCGAAGGCCTGACCCCGCAGGAGCTGATCAACGCCAAGCCGGTGGCCGCCGCGATCAAGGAATTCTTCGGCTCCTCGCAGCTGTCGCAGTTCATGGACCAGAACAACCCGCTGTCGGAAGTCACGCACAAGCGTCGCGTGTCGGCCCTCGGCCCGGGCGGTCTGACCCGCGAGCGCGCCGGCTTCGAAGTGCGCGACGTGCACCCGACCCATTACGGCCGCGTCTGCACCATCGAAACGCCGGAAGGCCCGAACATCGGCCTGATCAACTCGCTGGCCGTGTTCGCCCGCACCAACAAGTACGGCTTCCTCGAGACGCCGTACCGCAAGGTCGTGGACGGCAAGGTCACCGACGACATCGAATTCCTGTCGGCGATCGAAGAGAACGAGTACGTCATCGCCCAGGCCAACGCGACCCAGGACGACAAGGGCACGATGACCGACCAGTTCGTGGCTTGCCGCTTCCAGGGCGAGTCGCTGCTGAAGCCGCCGAGCGAAATCCACTACATGGACGTCTCGCCGATGCAGACCGTGTCGGTCGCCGCGGCGCTGGTTCCGTTCCTCGAGCACGACGACGCCAACCGCGCGCTCATGGGCGCGAACATGCAGCGTCAGGCCGTTCCGACCCTGCGTAGCCAGAAGCCGCTGGTCGGCACCGGCATCGAGCGCGCCGTGGCGCGCGACTCGGGCGTGACCGTGAACGCCCTGCGCGGCGGCGTGATCGAGCAGATCGACGCCGGCCGCATCGTGGTCAAGGTCAACGAAGACGAGATCTCCGACGTCACCGACGCCGGCGTCGACATCTACAACCTGATCAAGTACACGCGTTCGAACCAGAACACCTGTATCAACCAGACCCCGCTGGTCAAGGTGGGCAACGTGATCGCCCGCGGCGACGTGCTGGCCGACGGTCCCTCGACCGACATCGGCGAGCTCGCGCTCGGCCAGAACATGCTGGTCGCGTTCATGCCGTGGAACGGCTACAACTTCGAAGACTCGATCCTGCTCTCCGAGCGCGTGGTCGAAGAGGATCGCTACACCACGATCCACATCGAAGAGCTGACCTGCGTCGCCCGCGATACCAAGCTGGGACCGGAGGAAATCTCGGCCGACATCCCGAACGTCTCCGAGCAGGCGCTGAACCGCCTCGACGAGTCGGGCGTGGTCTACATCGGCGCCGAAGTCCGCGCCGGCGACATCCTGGTCGGCAAGGTCACGCCGAAGGGCGAGTCGCAGCTGACCCCGGAAGAGAAGCTGCTGCGCGCGATCTTCGGCGAGAAGGCCTCCGACGTTAAGGACAGCTCGCTGCGCGTGCCCCCGGGCATGGACGGCACCGTCATCGACGTGCAGGTCTTCACCCGCGACGGCATCGAGAAGGACAAGCGCGCGCGCCAGATCGAGGAATCCGAGATCAAGCGCGTCAAGAAGGACTTCGACGACCAGTTCCGCATCCTGGAAAGCGCGATCTACGCCCGTCTGCGCACGCAGCTGGTCGGCAAGGTCGCCAACGGCGGCGCCGGCCTGAAGAAGGGCGACACCATCACCGAGGCGTTCCTCAACGGCCTGAAGAAGTCCGAGTGGTTCACCCTGCGGATGAAGGACGACGAGGCGATCGACGCCATCGAGCGCGCCCAGAAGCAGATCGACACGCACGAGAAGGAATTCGAGCGCCGCTTCACCGACAAGCGTTCGAAGATCACCCAGGGCGACGACCTCGCTCCGGGCGTGCTGAAGATGGTCAAGGTGTTCCTGGCCGTTAAGCGCCGCATCCAGCCGGGCGACAAGATGGCCGGCCGCCACGGCAACAAGGGCGTGGTCTCGACCATCGTTCCGGTCGAGGACATGCCGTACGCCGCCGACGGCCAGACCGTCGACATCGTGCTGAACCCGCTGGGCGTGCCGTCGCGTATGAACATCGGCCAGATCCTCGAAGTGCATCTGGGCTGGGCCGCCAAGGGCCTGGGCCAGAAGATCCAGCGCATGCTGGAGGCGCAGCAGAAGATCGCCGACCTGCGCAAGTTCCTCGACGACATCTACAACCACGACCAGAAGGTGCATGGTCAGCGCGTGGACCTGAAGCAGTTCAGCGACGAAGAGTTGCTGACGCTGGCCCACAACCTGACCGACGGCGTGCCGATGGCGACGCCGGTGTTCGACGGCGCGGCCGAAGTCGAGATCAAGCGCATGCTCGAGCTGGCGGAACTGCCGAGCAGCGGCCAGACCATCCTGCACGACGGCCGTACCGGCGAAGCGTTCGAGCGCCCGGTCACGATCGGCTACATGCACATGCTGAAGCTGAACCACCTGGTCGACGACAAGATGCACGCCCGTTCGACCGGTCCGTACTCGCTCGTCACCCAGCAGCCGCTGGGCGGCAAGGCGCAGTTCGGCGGCCAGCGTTTCGGCGAAATGGAAGTCTGGGCGCTGGAAGCCTACGGCGCGGCCTACACCCTGCAGGAAATGCTGACGGTGAAGTCCGACGACGTGCAGGGCCGCAACCAGATGTACAAGAACATCGTCGACGGCGAGTACGAGATGGTCGCCGGCATGCCGGAGTCCTTCAACGTGCTGGTGAAGGAAATCCGCTCGCTCGCGATCAACATGGAGCTGGAAGAGAACTGAGGACATCCGGACTCCGGAACTGGGCGAGGGCGCCGATGCGACCCGAGCCCGACCGGATCCCGAACTGACGTTCCCCTTTCTCTTTTCCCGATTCCCGGAGAGTTCAAATGAAAGACTTGCTCAATCTCTTCAACCAGCAGCGCCCCGCGCTGGACTTCGACGCGATCAAGATCGCGCTGGCTTCGCCCGACCTGATCCGTTCGTGGTCGTTCGGTGAAGTGAAGAAGCCGGAAACCATCAACTACCGTACCTTCAAGCCCGAACGCGACGGCCTGTTCTGCGCCGCGATCTTCGGACCGATCAAGGACTACGAGTGCCTGTGCGGCAAGTACAAGCGCATGAAGCACCGTGGCGTGGTCTGCGAAAAGTGCGGTACCGAGGTCACCCTGGCCAAGGTCCGTCGCGAGCGCATGGGTCACATCGACCTGGCCTCGCCGGTCGCCCACATCTGGTTCCTCAAGTCGCTGCCGTCGCGCATTGGCCTGATGCTGGACATGACCCTGCGCGACATCGAGCGCATTCTGTACTTCGAAGCCTACGTCGTGACCGAGCCGGGCCTGACCCCGCTCGAGCGCGGCAACCTGCTGACCGAAGAGCAGTTCCTGCAGGCGCGCCAGGAGCACGGCGACGACTTCGAGGCCGCGATGGGCGCCGAGGCGGTCTACGACCTGCTGCGCACGATCGACCTCCAGGCCGAGATGATCCAGCTGCGCGAGGAGATCGCCTCGACCAACAGCGAAACCAAGCTCAAGCGTCTCACCAAGCGCATCAAGCTGGTCGAAGCCTTCCTCGAGTCGGGCAACCGCCCCGAGTGGATGGTCATGACCGTGCTGCCGGTGCTGCCGCCGGACCTGCGTCCGCTGGTTCCGCTGGACGGCGGCCGCTTCGCGACCTCCGACCTGAACGACCTGTACCGCCGCGTCATCAACCGCAACAACCGCCTGCGCCGCCTGCTCGAACTCAATGCGCCCGACATCATCGTGCGCAACGAGAAGCGCATGCTGCAGGAGTCGGTCGACGCCCTGATGGACAATGGCCGTCGCGGCCGCGCCATCACCGGCACCAACAAGCGCCCGCTCAAGTCGCTGGCCGACATGATCAAGGGTAAGCAGGGCCGGTTCCGTCAGAATCTGCTCGGCAAGCGCGTCGACTACTCGGGCCGTTCGGTCATCGTGGTCGGCCCGACCCTGCGCCTGCACGAGTGCGGCCTGCCGAAGAAGATGGCGCTGGAGCTGTTCAAGCCCTTCATCTTCGCCAAGCTGCAGCGTCGCGGCCTGGCCACCACGATCAAGGCCGCCAAGAAGCTGGTCGAGCGTGAAGAGGCCGAGGTGTGGGACATCCTCGAAGAGGTGATCCGCGAGCATCCGGTGCTGCTGAACCGCGCCCCGACCCTGCACCGCCTCGGCATCCAGGCGTTCGAGCCGGTCCTGATCGAAGGTAAGGCCATCCAGCTGCACCCGCTGGTCTGTACCGCGTTCAACGCCGACTTCGACGGCGACCAGATGGCCGTGCACGTTCCGCTGAGCCTCGAGGCCCAGCTGGAAGCGCGCGCCCTGATGATGGCCTCGAACAACATCCTGTCGCCGGCCAACGGCGAGCCCATCATCGTGCCGTCGCAGGACGTCGTGCTGGGTCTGTACTACATGACCCGCGCCCTGGAGAACAAGGCGGGCGAGGGCATGGCCTTCGCCAACGTCGCCGAAGTCAAGCGCGCCTACGACAACCGCGTCGTGCAGATCCACGCCAAGGTCAAGGTCCGCATCAGCGAGATCGTGGTCAACGAGGACGGCACCCGCACGCCCAAGACCTCGATCGTCGACACCACCGTCGGCCGCGCCCTGCTGCGCGAGATCCTGCCGGACGGCCTGCCGTTCGCGCTGGCCAACACCGAGCTGACCAAGAAGAACATCTCGCGCCTGATCAACAGCTGCTACCGCATGCTGGGCCTGAAGGACACGGTCGTGTTCGCCGACAAGCTGATGTACACCGGCTTCGCTTATGCGACCCGCGCCGGCGTCTCGATCGGCATCGACGACATGATCATCCCGAAGGAAAAGGAAGGCATCGTCGCCGAGGCCGAAGGCGAAGTGCTGGAAATCCAGCAGCAGTACCAGTCGGGTCTGGTCACCGCCGG
This sequence comes from Lysobacter sp. Root76, assembly GCF_001428685.1. GTDB lineage: Bacteria > Pseudomonadota > Gammaproteobacteria > Xanthomonadales > Xanthomonadaceae > Lysobacter. Next base: position 10,556 of record NZ_LMIK01000003.1, read on the forward strand.
CGAGCGCTACAACAAGGTCGTCGATATCTGGTCGCGCACCAACGAGCGCGTGGCCAAGGCGATGATGGACGCGATCGGTACCGATCACATCACCAACGCCAAGGGCGAGGCCGTCGATCAGAAGTCGATGAACTCGCTGTACATCATGGCCGACTCCGGCGCCCGCGGTTCGCAGGCGCAGATCCGTCAGCTGGCCGGTATGCGCGGCCTGATGGCGCGTCCGGACGGCTCGATCATCGAGACGCCCATCAAGGCGAACTTCCGCGAAGGCCTGAACGTGCAGGAGTACTTCAACTCCACGCACGGTGCCCGTAAGGGTCTGGCCGATACCGCGCTCAAGACCGCGAACTCGGGTTACCTGACCCGCCGTCTGGTCGACGTGGCGCAGGACGTGGTGATCACCGAAACCGACTGCGGCACCGTCGAGGGTCTGATGATGACCCCGATCGTCGAAGGCGGCGACGTGGTCGAGCCCTTGCGCGATCGCGTGCTGGGCCGCGTCGTGGCCGAGGACGTGTTCCTGCCGGGTAACGACGAGGATCCGATCGTCACCCGCAACACCCTGCTCGACGAAGCCTGGGTGGCCAAGCTCGAGGACGCCAGCGTCCAGTCGATCAAGGTCCGTTCGACCATCACCTGCACCAGCGCCTTCGGCGTCTGCGCGCACTGCTACGGTCGCGACCTCGGCCGCGGTCACCTGGTCAACCACGGCGAAGCGGTCGGCGTCGTCGCCGCTCAGTCGATCGGCGAGCCCGGCACGCAGCTGACCATGCGTACGTTCCACATCGGCGGCGCGGCTTCGCGTGCGGCGGCGATCGACAACGTCACGGTCAAGACCACCGGTTCGATCAAGTTCAACAACCTCAAGCACGTCGCGCACGCCAACGGCCACCTGGTCGCGGTGTCGCGTTCGGGCGAACTGTCGGTCCTCGACCCGCACGGCCGCGAGCGCGAGCGCTACAAGCTGCCTTACGGCGCCACCATCAGCGTCAAGGACGCCGCCGAGATCAAGGCCGGCCAGCAGGTCGCCAACTGGGATCCGCATAACCACCCGATCGTCTCGGAAGTGGCGGGCTTCATCCGCTTCGTCGATTTCGTCGACGGCGTGACCGTCATCGAGAAGACCGACGAACTGACCGGCCTGGCCTCGCGCGAGATCACCGATCCGAAGCGTCGCGGCTCGCAGGGCAAGGATCTGCGTCCGGTCGTGCGCATCGTCGACAAGAACGGCAAGGACCTGTCGATTCCGGGTACCGATCTGCCGGCGCAGTACCTGCTGCCGCCGCGCTCGATCGTCAACCTGCAGGACGGCGCCGCGGTCGGCGTCGGCGACGTGGTCGCCAAGATCCCGCAGGAAGCCTCGAAGACCCGCGACATCACCGGTGGTCTGCCGCGCGTGGCCGACTTGTTCGAAGCGCGCAAGCCCAAGGACCCGGCCGTGCTGGCCGAGGTCTCCGGCATCGTCAGCTTCGGCAAGGACACCAAGGGCAAGCAGCGCCTGATCATCAAGCAGGCCGACGGTGACGAGCACGAAGAGCTGATCCCGAAGTACCGCCAGATCATCGTGTTCGAAGGCGAGCACGTCGAGAAGGGCGAGACCGTCGTGGACGGCGAGCCGAGCCCGCAGGACATCCTGCGTCTGCTGGGCGTCGAGCCGCTGGCCGTGTACCTGACCAAGGAAATCCAGGACGTCTACCGCCTGCAGGGCGTGAAGATCAACGACAAGCACATCGAGGTGATCGTTCGCCAGATGCTGCGCAAGGTCGAGATCACCGACCAGGGCGACAGCAAGTTCCTGCACGGCGAGCAGATCGAGCGTCAGCGCTTCGTCGAAGAGAACGCCCGCCTGCTGGCCCGCAACGAAATCCCGGCCAAGTACGAGCCGGTGCTGCTGGGCATCACCAAGGCGTCGCTGGCGACCGAGTCGTTCATCTCGGCCGCGTCCTTCCAGGAGACCACCCGCGTCCTGACCGAGGCCGCCGTGCGCGGTACCCGCGACGGCCTGCGCGGCCTCAAGGAGAACGTGATCGTGGGTCGCCTGATCCCGGCCGGTACCGGTCTGGCGTACCACACCCAGCGCCGCAAGAACGCTTCGGGTCTGACCGACTCCGAGATGGAAGCCCTGGCGGGTCCGGCCCCGGTGGCCGTCGAAGCCCCGGTCGCCGAAGTCGCCGCGGTCGCGACCGAAGCCGGCGACGAGTCCAGCGCCTCCTGAGGCCTGGGTCCCGACCCTCTCCCGTACGCGGGGGAGGGCGGTCGTCCGGGAGGGCGGCCGGCGAGACGGCGCTGGCAAGATCGCGCCAAGTAACGTATAGTTAGCAGTTCGGACTGTCCCTCGGGACGTCCCAGATCACGAAAAGAGGCGCATGGAGCGCCTCGTGTTCGGCCCAGGGCAGGGCGGGATCGCAGGTAGTAGAACGGCTGTGCCGACGCGGAAACCCCGCGGCGGGCGGCTGTTCCGATAGCTCGCGTTGACGGTAACGTCGAACGCGGGCTATACTTTTTCGTCTCGGTGGGCCGGGTTTGCTTGGCTTGCCGTTCGCTTCTCAACGTAGTGGCTTCACCGCCCCTCACCAAAGAGTTCCTGATGGCAACGATCAACCAGCTCGTCCGCAAGCCGCGGCAGGCGACCACCTACAAGAGCGCCTCGCCGGCGCTCGCGAACTGCCCGCAGCGTCGCGGCGTTTGCACCCGCGTGTACACCACCACCCCGAAGAAGCCGAACTCGGCGCTGCGCAAGGTGGCCAAGGTTCGTCTGACCAACGGTTACGAGATCATTTCGTACATCGGCGGCGAAGGCCACAACCTGCAGGAGCACAGCGTGGTGCTGATCCGCGGCGGCCGAGTCAAGGACCTGCCGGGCGTGCGCTACCACACCGTTCGCGGCTCGCTCGACGCCGCCGGTGTCGCCAAGCGTCGCCAGAGCCGTTCCAAGTACGGCGCCAAGCGTCCGAAGTCCTAAGCGCGTAGCTGCCCAGGTGCGCGCCCTCCGGCGCCGCCGCCCGCAAGCACGTCTGTCAAGAATCACGAGAATAGGTACGCACCATGTCGCGTAAAGGTTCCACCCCGCAGCGTTCGGTCCTGCCCGATCCCAAGCACGGCAGCGAGACGATCGCGCGCTTCATCAATATGGTCATGCAGAGCGGCAAGAAGTCCGTCGCCGAGAAGATCGTCTATGGCGCCATGGACGTGATCGGGGAGAAGAACCCGAACGCGCTCGAGCTGGTCGAAAAGGCCCTCGGCAACGTCTCGCCCGCGGTCGAAGTGAAGTCGCGTCGCGTCGGCGGCGCCACCTACCAGGTGCCGGTCGAAGTGCGTTCGTCGCGCCGTATGGCCCTGGCGATGCGTTGGCTGATCGAGTCGGCGCGCAAGCGCGGCGAGAACACCATGCCGCGCAAGCTCGCCGCAGAACTGCTCGACGCCTCGGAAAACCGCGGCGGTGCGATCAAGAAGCGCGAAGAGACCCACCGTATGGCGGAAGCGAACAAGGCGTTCGCTCACTACCGCTGGTGATCCGAGCGCCCCAGGGCACCTGAGTGCCTGGGCCTCAGCAGCGCGTCGCGCGCTGCCGCGGCGGCTTGAAGGCCGCCTAGCGAACCGGAGGCCGCCCACGAGGCGGCGTCCGGCCATCTGGAATTCGAAAACTTACGAGAGGGTCCCGTGGCTCGCACCACTCCCATCGAGCGTTACCGCAACTTCGGCATCATGGCCCACATCGACGCGGGCAAAACCACGACGTCCGAACGCATCCTTTTCTACACCGGCGTCAGCCACAAGATCGGCGAAGTGCACGAAGGTGCAGCGACGATGGACTGGATGGAGCAGGAGCAGGAACGCGGCATCACCATCACTTCCGCCGCGACGACCGCGTTCTGGAAGGGCATGGACAAGTCCCTGCCGGAACACCGCTTCAACATCATCGACACCCCCGGACACGTCGACTTCACGATCGAAGTCGAGCGTTCGCTGCGCGTGCTCGACGGCGCCGTGTTCGTGCTGTGCGCCGTGGGCGGTGTGCAGCCGCAGTCGGAGACCGTGTGGCGCCAGGCCAACAAGTACTCCGTGCCGCGCATGGCGTTCGTCAACAAGATGGACCGCACCGGCGCCAACTTCGACAAGGTCGTTGAGCAGCTGAAGGCCCGTCTGGGCGCTTACGCCGTTCCGATGCAGGTGCCGATCGGCGCCGAAGAAGGCTTCGAGGGCGTGGTCGACCTGCTCAAGATGAAGGCGATCCATTGGGACGTCGCATCGCAGGGCACCAAGTTCGAGTACCGCGACATTCCGGCCGACCTGCAGTCGAAGGCCGAAGAAGCGCGCGCGTTCATGGTCGAAGCCGCGGCGGAAGCCTCGGAAGAACTCATGGACAAGTACCTCAACGAGGGCGAGCTGAGCGAAGAAGAGATCATCGCCGGTCTGCGCACGCGCACCCTGCGCGTTGAGATCGTGCCGGTGTTCTGCGGCTCGGCGTTCAAGAACAAGGGCGTGCAGGCCATGCTCGACGGCGTGATCAACCTGCTGCCGTCGCCGTCCGACCGTCCGCCGGTTCCCGGCATCGACGAGGACGAGAAGGAAGACAGTCGCAAGGCGTCCGACACCGAGCCGTTCTCGGCGCTGGCGTTCAAGATCATGACCGACCCGTTCGTGGGTTCGCTGACCTTCTTCCGCGTCTACTCGGGCGTGCTGAACTCGGGCGACCAGGTGTACAACCCGGTCAAGTCGAAGAAGGAACGCGTCGGCCGCATCCTGCAGATGCACGCCAACCAGCGCGACGAAATCAAGGAAGTCCGCGCCGGCGACATCGCCGCGGCCGTGGGCCTGAAGGACGTGACCACCGGCGACACGCTGTGCGCGCAGGATCACATCATCACGCTTGAGCGCATGGTCTTCCCGGAGCCCGTCATCTCGATGGCGGTCGAACCCAAGACCAAGTCGGACCAGGAAAAGATGGGCATCGCCCTGGGCCGTCTGGCGCAGGAAGATCCTTCGTTCCGGGTGCGCACCGACGAAGAATCGGGCCAGACCATCATCGCCGGCATGGGCGAGCTGCACCTGGACATCCTCGTCGACCGCATGAAGCGCGAGTTCAACGTCGAAGCCAACGTCGGCAAGCCGCAGGTTGCGTACCGCGAGACCATCCGCAAGTCGGACGTCAAGTCGGATTACAAGCACGCCAAGCAGTCCGGTGGTAAGGGTCAGTACGGTCACGTCGTGATCGAGCTGTCGCCGATGAACGAGAAGGACCGTGCGAACGAGGACGTCGAGAACGATTTCCTGTTCGTCAACGACATCACCGGCGGCGTGATTCCGAAGGAATTCATCCCGGCGATCGAGAAGGGCCTGCGCGAGACCATCACCAGCGGTCCGCTGGCCGGCTTCCCGGTCGTGGGCGTGAAGGTCAAGCTCGTGTTCGGTTCGTACCACGACGTCGACTCGTCGGAAATGGCGTTCAAGCTCGCCGCGTCGATGGCCTTCAAGGAAGGTTTCCGCAAGGCCGACCCGGTCCTGCTGGAGCCGATGATGAAGGTCGAAGTCGTGACGCCGGAAGAGTACGTCGGCGACGTGATGGGCGATTTGAGCCGCCGTCGCGGTCTGCTGCAGGGCCAGGACGACACGCCGTCGGGCAAGACCATCAATGCGATGGTGCCGCTGGGCGAGATGTTCGGTTATGCGACCACCATCCGTTCGCTGACCCAGGGCCGCGCCACCTTCACGATGGAATTCGATCACTACGCCGAAGCGCCGAACAACATCGCCGAAGCCGTGATCAAGAAGGGCGGTTGATAGACGGGATTCGGGAGTGGGGTTCGGGATTCGCTCGGCGGATTCCACCTGCTCCCGGACCTCGCATCGGTTCCTGATCAGCACGACTTAAGTAAGGGATTGGGCGGTTTTTGATCGCCGATCCCATTCCCGAATCACGAATCACAGAACTTGAGAGAGACAACATGGCTAAGGGTAAATTCGAGCGCACCAAGCCGCACGTGAACGTGGGCACCATCGGCCACGTGGACCACGGCAAGACGACGCTGACCGCAGCGCTGACCAAGGT
>NZ_LMIK01000004.1:0-128215 GCF_001428685.1 Lysobacter sp. Root76
TCCGTCCTCGTCACCAAAGTGCCCGAGGGAGCCGCACATCTTACAGCAGATTTCGCGACCGTCAACACCCTGCGAAACCTTTTTTCTTACCGCTTCCCGTCTTCCGTTCAGGCCCTTCGGCCGTCCCGGTGAGCGGGGCGCGCATTGTGCACAGCCAAATCTGAATTGGGAAGGGGGGCGGCGAAAATTTTTTCGACTTGACCGCCGCGCCGGCCTGCCCGAAGGTCGCCGCACCCTTACGGAACAAGGAAAAACTCGATGTCCACGCTACGTCTGTTGGCCGCCTGCGGCGCCCTGGTCCTGTCCGGTTGCGCCAGCGGCGCCGATTCCTGGGTGGAGCTGGGCGGTCAGCGCTACACCGTCGAGGTCGCCGACGACGACGAAGAGCGCGCGATGGGCCTGATGTTCCGCGAGGAAATGCCCGAGGGCAGCGGCATGATCTTCATCCACGAGCGCCAGGAGCCGCAGTCGTACTGGATGAAGAACACCAAGATCCCGCTGGACATCCTGTATTTCGACGATTCCCGCAAGCTGGTGTCGCAGCAGCGCGACGTGCCGCCGTGCTCGGCCGGCAACCAGTGCCCGCCCTATCCGAGCAATGCGCCGGCGCGTTATGTGCTGGAACTCAATGCCGGCCAGGCGGCCAAGCTGAAGCTGAACGACGGCGCAGTCCTGACCTTCGGCCCGGGGCTGCCGCCAAAGCCCTGAGGCGGCGGCCTCAGACCTCCATCATTTCGAAGTCGTCCTTGGTCACGCCGCAGTCCGGACAGGTCCAGGTGTCGGGCACGTCCTCCCAGCGGGTGCCGGGGGCGATGCCCTCCTCCGGCAGGCCCTTGGCCTCGTCGTAGATGAAGCCGCACACGACGCACATCCAGGTACGGAAGACGGTGACGACGGCGGTCTCGGACATATGGGCGGATAATGCGTTTTCTGCGGAACGTACATTGTCCCACTCCAGTCGCGCCCACGGAAGCGCCGTCATGCATTCATCCTGGCCGCGCCGCGGCGTTTACGCGATCACTCCCGACGAGAACGACGACGCGCGCCTGCTGGCGCGGGTCGAACAGGTCCTGGCCGCCGGCGCGGTCTGGCTGCAGTACCGCAACAAGGCCGGCGACGCCGCGACCCGCGAGCGCCAGGCGCGCGCCCTGCTGCCGCTGTGCCGCCGCCACCGGGTGCCGCTGATCGTCAACGACGACTGGCGCCTCGCCGCGGCGATCGGCGCCGACGGCGCCCATCTGGGCGAGGACGACGGCGAGATCGCGGCCGCGCGGCAGGCCCTGGGCGGCGACGCCCTGCTCGGCGCCTCCTGCTACGACCGCGCCGATCTGGCCCGCGCCGCGGTCGCGGCAGGCGCCGATTACGTCGCTTTCGGCGCGTTTTTCCCCTCCTCGACCAAGCCCCACGCGCGCCGCGCCGCGCCGCAGTTGCTGAGCGACGCCGCCGCGCTGGCGGTGCCGCGGGTGGCGATCGGCGGCATCACCCCGGACAATGCGCGCGGCCTGGTCGAGGCCGGCGCCGACTTGCTGGCGGTGATCAGCGGCGTGTTCGACGCGCCCGACCCGGCCGCCGCGACCCGCGCCTACCACGCCTGTTTCGACCCCGCTCCCCTTTCCCAAGACCCCGCGCCCGCCCATGAATAACGCCCGTTCGCACGCCCTGTTCACCCGCGCTTCCGAGCTCCTGCCCGGCGGCGTCAATTCGCCGGTGCGCGCGTTCAAATCCGTCGGCGGCGAGCCGTTCTTCGCCCAGCGCGCCGAAGGCGCGTACCTGTACGACGTCGACGGCAACCGCTATGTCGACTACGTCGGCTCCTGGGGCCCGATGATCGCCGGCCACGCCCACCCGCAGGTGCTGGACGCGGTCGCGCGCACCATGCGCGACGGGCTCAGCTTCGGCGTGCCCAATGCGCTGGAAGTGACCATGGCCGAGGCGATCACCGCGATCGTGCCCAGCTGCGAGATGGTGCGCATGGTGAACTCGGGCACCGAGGCCACGCTGTCGGCGATCCGGGTCGCGCGCGGCGCGACCGGGCGCAACCGCATCGTCAAATTCGAGGGCTGTTACCACGGCCACGGCGACAGCTTCCTGGTCAAGGCCGGCAGCGGCGCGCTGACCCTGGGCCTGCCGAATTCGCCGGGCGTGCCGTCGGCGCTGGCCGATCTGACCCTGACCCTGCCCTACAACGATTTCGACGCCGCGACGCGTTTGTTCGACGATGTCGGCGACCAGATCGCGGGCCTGATCATCGAGCCCATCGTCGGCAACGCCAACTGCATCCTGCCCAAGGACGGCTACCTTCAGCACCTACGCGAGTTGTGCACGCGCTACGGCGCGCTGCTGATCTTCGACGAGGTGATGACCGGTTTCCGCGTCGCCCTGGGCGGCGCACAGCAGCGCTACGGCATCGTTCCGGACCTGAGCACCTTCGGCAAGATCATCGGCGGCGGCATGCCGGTCGGCGCTTACGGCGGTCGCCGCGATCTGATGAGCCAGGTCGCACCTAGCGGCCCGATCTACCAGGCCGGCACGCTCAGCGGCAATCCGGTGGCGATGGCCGCGGGCCTGGCGACGCTGGACCTGATCCGCGCACCGGGCTTCCACGATGCGCTGGAACGCAGCACCCACGCGCTCTGCGACGGCCTGGAAGCGGCCGCGCGCGAAGCCGGCGTCGCCTTCCACACCACCCGCGCGCCGGGCATGTTCGGCCTGTATTTCCGCGAAGGGCCGGTCGAAAGCTTCGCCGATGCGATGGGCTCGGACACCGCCCGCTTCAACCGCTTCTTCCACGGCATGCTCGAGCGCGGCGTGTACCTGGCGCCGTCGGCGTTCGAGGCGGGCTTCATGTCCAGCGCGCACGGCGAGGCCGAGATCGCGCATACGATCGAGGCCGCACGCGCGAGTTTCGCCGCGCTGTGATCCGTACCGGATGAGTCGACCGGGCCGCGCACGCGCGGCTCCGGAAACGCGAACGGGCCGACTTGCGTCGGCCCGTTCTGTTTGCATCGCGCAGTTCTAGGTAGACCGGCGCGAACTCGTCTTCGTGAACCAGGCTGATCGGCCGGGTGCGGGCCGCGATCGCGCGAAGACGCGACCGCTCACCCGCCGCACGCTCAGCGGCCCAGGAAACCGGCCAAGGCAGTGCGCAGGCGCGCCAGGCCTTCGGCGAGGTCGGCGTCGGCGATGTTCAGGGCCGGCACGAAACGCAGTACGTCGGGACCGGCCTGCAGCAGCAACAGGCCGTGGTCGATGCAGCGGTCGAGGATCTCGCCGGCCTTGCCGGCATGCTCCGGACGCAGCTCCGCGCCCAGCATCAGGCCGCGGCCACGGATGTCGGAGAACAGCGAGAACTCGGCATCCAGGGCGCTCAGCGCGGCGCGCAGGGCGGCCGACTGGCGTTCGACGTTGGCCAGCAGCGCCGGCGACGACAGCTCGCGCAGGGCGGCGCCGGCGACCGCGGCGGCGAGCGGATTGCCGCCGAAGGTGGTGCCGTGGGCGCCGAACTGCATGCTCTCGCCGGCGCGCGCGCCGACCAGCATGGCGCCGATCGGGAAACCGCTGCCCAGCGCCTTGGCCAGGGTGACCACGTCGGGCACGACTTCGTAGCCGTGGCAGGCGAACAAGCGGCCGGTGCGGCCCATGCCGCATTGGATCTCGTCCAGGATCAGCAAGGCGTCATGGCGATCGCAGAGCGCGCGCAGGCCCTGCAGGAATTCCTGCGTCGCCGGCGTCACCCCGCCCTCGCCCTGCACCGGCTCGACCAGCACCGCACAGACGTCGCCGCCGGCCATCGCGGCTTCGGCCGCGGCCAGGTCGTTGAAGTCGCTGTAGCGGAAGCCCGGCGGCAGCGGCTCGAAACCTTCGTGGTATTTGGGCTGCGCGGTCGCGGTGACCGCGGCCAGGGTGCGGCCGTGGAAGCTGCCGCGGAAGCTGAGGATCGCGCGGCGCTCGGGCGCGCGACCCTGCGCGGTCGCCCACTTGCGCGCGAGCTTGATCGCGGCCTCGTTGGCCTCGGCGCCGGAATTGCAGAAGAACACCCGCTCGGCGAAACCCGAGGCCTGGACCAGGGTTTCGGCCAGGCGCAGCGGCGGCTCGCTGACGAACACGTTGCTGGTGTGCCAGAGCTTGCCGGCCTGCTCGGTCAGTGCGGCGATCAGCGCCGGATGGGCGTGGCCGAGCGCGTTGACCGCGATGCCGGCGCCGAAATCGACGTACTCGCGGCCGTCGCGATCCCAGACCCGCGCGCCCTTGCCGTGATCGAGCACGATCCGGCGCGGACGGTAGACCGGCAGGTAGTAGCGCTCGGAAAGGGCGAACAGCGATTCGGTCGAGGCGGTCATCGGACGCGGAGTCGGTTGGGGAGAATGCGTATTCTCGCCCAAGTCGGCAGCCGGCGCTGGCCTTCCGGCGCCACGCGGCCACGCGGTCCCCGTGCCGGAGAACCCGTATCGGCCGCTGCGATCAATCGAAGCAGTGCGGCACGAAGCGGCTGCCGTTGCGGGTCACGCGGTCGTCGTCCTCACGCATGCCCAGGCCGGCGGCGACGTCGCCGACCACCCAGGCCCCGAGCACCACATGGCCGGCGGCGCTGCGGTACAGCGGCGAATAGGCCTGGTAGACCGTGGCCGGCGCGGCCAGCAACGGCGCGCTTTCGAACACCATCACGCCCTCGCCTTCGCGACCGTGGCGCGGCTTGGCGACCAGCGGCCCGTCGATGTCGGCCGGATCGTGCGAGGCCGGCAGCAGGTTGGGATGGTCGGGAAACAGCCGCCACAACAAAGGCAGCAGCGACTTGTTCGACAGCAGTAGCCGCGCACCCTGGGGCCGACAAGCGCTGCAGGGCACTGTGCGCTGCGTCATGCGGCGAGCCGGTGCCTGCGCGCAGAATCACCGAACCACTCCGGGGACCCACACGCTCATGACCCAGCCGCGCCGCTCGTCGTTCGCCTGCCTGTTGTCCGCCCTGCTTGTCGTCACGTCCGCCGTCGCCGCAGCGCCCGACGCGCCCAAGATCTCGATCACCGAAACCGCCGCGTTCGATGCGGCTTCGGTGCCGGCGTTCAATGGCGACTACGCCGACATCTACACTTACCTCGACCAACACCGTGCCGAGAATCTGGCGCAGTTGCAGCGCTGGGTGCGCCAGCCTTCGATCAGCGCCCAGAACAAGGGCATCCAGGAAATGGCGGAGTTGCTGCGCGCCGATCTGCAGGGCCTGGGCTTCCGCGACACCGCGCTGGTGCCGACCTCCGGCCATCCGGGCGTCTACGGCTATTACGACGCCGGCGCCGAGCACACGCTGGTCGTCTACATGATGTACGACGTGCAGCCGATCGAGCCCACCGGCTGGAAGGTCGACGCCTTCAAGGGCGAGCTGGTCGACGAGCCCGGTCTGGGCAAGGTGCTGATGGCACGCGGCGCGACCAATCAGAAGGGCCCGCAGCGCGCCTTCCTCAATGCGCTGGAGGCGATGATCAAGGTGCGCGGCAAGCCGCCGGTGAACCTGATCGTGCTGGCCGAGGGCGAGGAGGAACTGGGTTCGCCGCACTACCCGGAGATCGTGGCCAAGTACGAGGCGCAGTTGCGCAAGGCCGACGGCGTGTTCTTCCCGATGAACACCCAGGGCCGCGACGGCAAGGCCGGGATGTTCCTGGGCGTGAAGGGCATCCTGTATTTCGAACTGGAAGCGCGCGGCAACGCCAAGACCGGCGGTTCGCAGAAGAGCGAGGTCCACGGTTCGATGGCGGCGACGCTGGACTCGCCGACCTGGCGCCTGGTGCAGGCGCTGTCGACCCTGACCACGCCCGAGGGCGAGATCGCGGTGCCGGGCTACCGCGATGCGATCCGTCCGCCCAACGCCGAGGAGCAGCGCCTGTACAACGGCCTGATCGGCGAACGCGAGAAGGACGCGGCCAAGAGCCTGGACGTGCTCGGCGCCACGCGCTGGAAGAACGGCCGCAGCGTGCGCGAGGCGGTGGCGTCGGAGCTGTTCGACACCACGCTCAATATCGACGGACTGGTCGCGGGCTACACCGGCGAAGGCGTCAAGACCATCCTGCCGCACCGCGCGGTGGCCAAGATCGATTCGCGGCTGGTGCCGAACCAGACTCCGGAACAGGCCTTGGCGCTGATCCGCAAGCAGCTCGACGCGCAGGGCTTCGACGACATCGTGGTGCGCCAGCTCTCGGGCTATCCGCCGGCGCAGACCTCGGTCGACGCGCCCTTGTCGCGTGCGGCGATCGGCACCTACCGCAAGTACGGTTTCACTCCGACCATCGCACCGCGCCTGGCCGGCAGCGCGCCCTACTACGTGTTCACCCAGACCCTGGGCCTGCCGATGATTTCCGGCGGCCTCGGTCACGGCAGCGGCGCGCACGCGCCCAACGAATACATGGTGGTCGAACCGCAGGCCGGTTCGAAGATCGCAGGCCTGGCGCAGGCCGAGCGCTTCTATGTCGACCTGATGTACGCGCTGTCGAATGCGCTGAAGCCGGCGGCGAAGCAGTAAGGCGACGGCACGCGGCGGGCGATGCGGTTCGCGTCGCCCGCCGCAGCCTGCGCCGGCCACACCTCGATGCTGGCGTCCGGCTTCGCTCAGCGCCTGTGCTTGGGCGCGCTGTCGAAATCCAGGAACAGGTCCGGTAGCAGCGGCTGGGTGGGATCGACGGCGTAAGCGGCGAAGTCGGTGATGCCCAGCGCGAACAGCACGTCGTCGTCGATCAGGAAGTGGCCGTAGTAGCCCTCCGCCGGCCGCACCAGCACCGCGTGTGCGGCGTCGGCGACGATTTCCGGGGTCCTGCAGCGTTCGGCCTGCACGCCCGGGATCATGTTGATCGCGTCGGTGGCGATCACCGTGCGCGGCCATAGCGCGTTGACCGCGACGCCCTGCGGGCCGAACTCGGCGGCCAGGCCCAGGGTGACGAAGCTCATGCCCATCTTGGCCAGGGTGTAGCCGGTGTGCGGGGCCCACCACTTCGGATCGGTGCTCAGCGGCGGCGCCAGGGTCAGGATGTGCGGGTTGGGCGCCTTCAGCAGATGCGGCAGGCAGGCCTGCGCGCACAGGAAGCTGCCGCGGGCGTTGACCTGCTGCATCAGGTCGAAGCGCTTCATCGGCGTGTCCAGGGTTCCGCGCAGCCAGATCGCGCTGGCGTTGTTGACCAGGATGTCGAGGCCGCCGAACGCATCCACGGTGGCCGCGACCGCCGCGCGAACCTCGTCCTCTTCGCGGATGTCGCACTTGAGCGCGAGGGCATGACCGCCGGCGGCTTCGATCTCGGCCGCGACGCTGTGGATGGTGCCGGGCAGCTTCGGATTGGCGACATCGGACTTGGCCGCGATCGCGATATTGGCGCCGTCGCGCGCGGCGCGCAGCGCGATCGCGCGACCGATGCCGCGCGAGGCGCCGGTGATGAAAAGGGTCTTGCCGGACAAGCTGCTCATGAGAACTCCTTGAGAGACCGCCGGCGACCAGCGCGCGGCGATCCCTGCATCGTGGGTGGCGTCGTTCGTGGGCGCGGGCGCCCGCCTATGCCATCGATCCTAGCCGAGGCGCCGCTCCATGCGCTGCTGGCCCATCCAGGTACGGACGCGCTTGCGAACCGGCTCAGGGCCCGGCCGGCTCAGGGCTTGGGTCCCTGCCCTTCATTGTCTTCCCAATGCAGGATACGCCGCGTCACGAAGCGGTACACCGGCTTGCCGGTCGCGAACCAGGCCTCGCGCAGCCACGAATGCCGCTGCAGCAGGCGCCGCTCGACCGGGGTCAGCGCCTGCGGGCAATAGGTGCGCTTGTGCTTGAGCAGATGGCGCAGGTCCTCGCGCGCCAGCAGGCGCATCCAGCGCGAGCGCGGGCGGCCGCGCACGGCGAGCTGGAAGTCGATCACCGCCGGGGCGCCGTCGGCCAGGACCAGCCAGTTGGCTTCCTTGGCCAGGTCGTTGTGGGCGATGCCGCAGCGATGCAGTTGCTGCAGCAAACGACGCGCGCGCCGGAAATAGCCGAGGTCGCCGCGCGGCGGGCGCTGGTACATGGCGGCGCCGTCGAGATAGCTGCGGTCGAGCCGGCGCCCGTCCCAGCGCAGCAGTTGCGGCGCCGCCAGGCCGCTCACGCAGCGCAGGGCCTGGGCCTCGCGCCGCGCCAGCCACCACGCCGGCAGGCGCAGCCACAGCGGCACGTGGGCGAGGTCGCGACGCACGAACAGGCCGTCGCCGTCGCGCATCAGCGCGATGCGGCCGAAGCTGTCGGCCTTGAGCGCGGCGACTTCGATGGCGTCGGTGGTCATGTACGCAGTGTACGTTCGGGGCCGTGGCTTGGGGATTCGGCTTGGAGATGCGGTGCGCGCGCCGCGCTTGAATTCGACGCTCCACCGCCCCCACTCCCTAATCCTGTCTTCCGCGCTGCCTATAATCGACCGATGGATTCAGCCTGGCTCGAAAGCGCGACCGCATGGATCGCGGCGAACCCCACCGCCGCCGGCGCGGTGATCTTCCTGATCGCGTTCTGCGACGCGCTCATCATCCTGGGCATCGTGGTGCCTGCCCTGCCGCTGCTGTTCGCGGTCGGCGCGCTGGTCGGCCTGGGCCACATCAGCGGGCCGTATGCGCTGGCCTGCGCGGCGCTGGGCGCGTTCGTCGGCGATGGGCTCAGCTACTGGGTCGGTTATCGCTGGGGGCCGCAGTTGCGCCAGCGCTGGCCGTTCTCGCGCTATCCGCAATGGCTGGACCGCGGCGAGCAGTTGTTCCGCCGCCACGGCAGCAAGAGCATCGTGATCGCGCGCTTCGTCGGCGCGGTGCGGCCGTTCGTGCCGGCGATCGCGGGCATGCTGCACATGCCGGCGCGCCGTTACGCGCTGCCCAGCCTGTTCGCCTGCATCGCCTGGGCGGCCGCGTTCCTCGCGCCCGGCTGGGTCCTGGGCGCGTCCTACGACGCGGTCGCGGCGGTCGCCGATCGCCTGGCGCTGGTGCTGGGCGGGCTGCTGGTCGCGATCGCCCTGGTCTGGGCCTGCGTGCTCTACACCTGGCGCTGGTTCGCCGCGCACGCCAACAACCTGCTCGCGCGGGCGCTGCGCTGGACCCACCGCCACCCGCACCTGGGCCGCTACGCAGAAGCCCTGATCGACCCGAACCGGCCGGAGTCGGCCTCGCTCGCGATCCTGGCGGTGTGCCTGCTCGGGATCAGCTGGGCCTGGTTCACCCTGCTTGCGACCCTGCTCGCCAGTGGCGGTCCGCTGGCCCTGGACCACAGCATCCACGAACTGATGTGGAGCCTGCGCAATCCGCTGGCCGATCGCCTGATGGCCGCGCTGGCGAGCCTGGGCGACGCCGCGGTGCTGGCGCCGGCGGCGCTGGTCGCGTTGGGTTACCTGCTGTGGCGCAGGCGCTGGCTCGCGGCCGCGCATTGGGTCGCGGCGATCGTGTTCGGTCTGGCGCTGACCAGCCTGCTGGAGGCGGCGATCGACATGCCGCGCCCGCCGACGGCGCCGGCCGGCTTCGGTTTCCCTTCGGTCGCGGTCACCATGACCACGATCGTGTTCGGTTTCTTCGCGGTGCTGATCGCGCGCGAACTGCCCGGGCGGCAGCGGGTGTGGCCGTACCTGCTCGCGGGCGTGGTCACCACCCTGGTCGGCTTCGCGCGCCTGTACCTGGGCGCGCACTGGCCCAGCGACCTGGTCGGCGGCACCTTGTTCGGCATCGTCTGGCTGCTGGTGCTGGGTATCGCCTACCGTCGCCACGTCGCGCGTTCGTTCTGGATGCGGCCGCTGGCCTGGCTGTTCTACGGCACCTTCGCCGCTGCCGCGCTGTGGCACGCGCCGCGCGCGGCCGACGCCTTGCTGGCCAAGTTCGCCGCCGCCGCGCCGACCCGCGTGCTGTCCGCCGACGATTGGTGGCGACGCGACTGGGCGGTCCTGCCCGAACACCGCAACGAACGCGACCTGCGCCGGCGCTGGCCCTTGAACCTGCAGGTCGCCGGGCCTCTGCAACCGCTGCGCGACACCCTGCTGGCGCAGGGCTGGCGGGTGCAACCGCAGGCCGACTGGCTGGCGACGATCGCCCTGCTCAACGACGACGCCACGCCGTTGGAACAGGCGGTGCTGCCCGCGACCCTGGACGCGCAAGCCGAATCGCTGCTGTTGCTGCGGCCGAGCACGCGGCCCGACGAGCAGTACGCGCTGCGTTTGTGGCGGGCTCCGGCCAAGCTCGACGACGGTACGCCGCTGTGGCTGGGCACGAGCCAGGTGCTGCGCCTCACCAAACCGCTGGATGCGGCGGCGCTATGGCTGCCGACCAGCGACGACGTCCGCGCGCACGCCACGGTCCGCGCCGCGCTGGCCGGCTTCGGCGGCATCGAAGCGACCGGCCTGCACGGCACGCCGGTGCTGCGGTTGCGGACCACGCCGATGGGCGAGCCTTCGCCGGATGAAGAGCGCAAGCGCTGAGGTTGCGCGGTAAGGCGGCGTGGGCTCACATCGAAAAGTCGAGGCGGCCATTCGCAATCCCACTGTTGTATTGCTTGCATGCCGTTGCTGTTGCTGTTGCTGTTGCTGTTGCTGTTGCTGTTGCTGTTGCTGTTGCTGTTGCTGTTGCTGTTGCTGTTGCTGTTGCTGTTGCCCCGGCATTGAAATCCAACGCACCGCACTCGCCCAGTCCCACCCAGACCCGAAGGGCGGCGCGCAGGACGCGCGCCGTTTTTCGAGGAACAGGATGTTCCTTCGAAAAATCCCGGCGCCACTTCCGATCTCGCACGGGAGGGTTGTCAAGGCAGGCCCTTCTCTTTGGTTACTTTCTCTTGGGCCAGCAAGAGAAAGTGACCCGCACGCGCAGCGGGCGGAAGCCTTTGCTTAAGAACGAAACCAACGCAGCAAACGGAATTCGCGATCGCGGCTTACGCCGCTCCCACAGAAAGCGGAGCCAATCCGAATCGAAGCCAGCGCGCTAATCGAAGGTCGCGGTCGCGGCTCACGCCGCTCCTACCCCAAGGCGAGTGGCGAGAGAAAGTGACTCGCACGCGCAGCGGGCGGAAGCCTTTACTTAAGAACGAAACCAACGAAGTAGCTGGGATTCGTAATCGCGGCTTACGCCGCTCCCACAGAAGGCAGAGGCAGAAAGCGGAACCGTAGCGGAACCTACGCCGGCAAACGAGGGCCGTGGTCGCGGCTCACGCCGCTCCTACCCCAAGGCGAGTGGCAAGAGAAAGTGACCCGCTCGCGCAGCGGGCGGAAGCTGTTGCTTAAGAACGAAACCAACGCAGCAAACGGAATTCGCAATCGCGGCTTACGCCGCTCCCACAGAAAGCAGAAAGCGAAGCCGATCCCCATCGAAATATGCGTAGTGGCCGGAGGTCGTGGTCGCGGCTCACGCCGCTCCTACCCCAAAGCTGGAGCGGGGCGGACGGGCCAAGCGATCGCGGCTCACGCCGCTCCCACAGAAAGCAGAAAGCGAACCCCAGAGCGAGAGCGAGTGCCCGCTAGGGCAACAACGCCAACAAACGGTCCAGACGCTCGTGCGGATCGTCGATCTGCAGCAAGGCCTGGCGCTGCGCGTCCTGCAGCGGCAACAGCTCGGCCAGGCGCCAGCCGACCCAGGCCGCGTCCTCCATCCGCACCCGCGGCGCCATCGCGTGCTCGCCGCCGAAACGGTCGACCAGTTGCTGCAGCAGGATCGCGAGCAAGCCGTGTTCGGGCCGCACCGCCTGTTCCGGGTCCGGCGCGCACCATTCGATCTCGGCCACCTGCAGGCCGTTGTCGCGTACCCGCACCCGGCGCGCGTGGAAGCGGCGCGCGCCGCGCACGCGCAGGGTCAGCAGGCCGTCGGCGTCGTTGCCGAAATCCTCGATCAGCGCTTCGGTGCCGAAGGCCGCGGCACTGGCCGGGGCGCCGACCTCCTCGCCGTCGATGATCAGGCAGACGCCGAAACCACGGCCGCGGCGGCCGCAGTCGCGGACCAGGTCGAGGTAGCGCGGTTCGAATACGCGCAGGCCGAGCGCGGCACCGGGCACCAGCACCGTGTGCAGGGGAAACAGGCCCAGCCATTCCGGGCTGGGCGGCGCGGCATCGGAGGCGAGCGACATGTCGCCAGTGTACCCGCGCCGCACGATGCGGCTATCGCCTCAAGCCGGGTCGAGCAGCTCGATCAGAGCGCGGCGTTTCTTGCGCGGGAGCCGCCGCAGCAGGCCGGCCAAGCGCATTTCCTCGGGGTCGCCGTACGGGCCCTGGGGATCGCGCACCGACAGGCCGTTGCCGTCGACGCTGCCGCGGCCGGTGGACAGCCATTCGAAGCTCACCTGCTGCTGCGTGGCGATTTCGATCATGCGCTGCAGTTCGGGCAGCGACAGTCCGAGCAGCCACTTGCGCGCGGTCTCGCGGCTGACGTTGTAATGGATCGACAAGGCGCCGATGCGGGCGCGGCCCTTGGCGAAGCCCGAGAAGTCCAGCGCATGGCTCAGGCGCCGGGCGAAGTCTGCGTGCTTGGGCTTGTCGTCGTGCGTAGAGTTCATAGGTACCGCCCATGCATCCTGCCAGGCCGAGACGGGCTCCTGCGCGGGCGCGGACGCTGCGCCCGCAGAGCGGGGAATGACGCAACTCATTGTTGCGTATATGCCGCCCTGAAATGGCACTTTTCGTGTGCAGAAATAGCAATTTTAAGTTGCGATATGCGGCGCGTGCCCAGACTCGCATCGGATGTGCCACGAGGTCGGCAATGGGCACATTTAGGCCGATTTATATGCCTATCAGGCGTGGTGAGATGTCGGCAAACGGCACGCAGGATCCGGCGCAAGCGGCGACGCGCACGTCATCGCCATTGCACGTTCGGATTGGAAACTCGGCAGGCGCCGCGCCCGGGACCGGGCGCCGGCCGATTCAGCCGGCGGCGTCCTGCAGTACGGCGAGGAAACGGCGCGGCGCGCCGTCGAAACCGCCGTTGGACATGAAGACGACGTGGTCGCCGGCGCGCACGCGGGCGCGCAGGGCTTCGATCAGCACGGCCGCATCGGGCACGGCCACGCCTTCGCCGCGCAGGCCGGCGACGACCTTGCCGGCGTCCCAGGCCAGTTCCGGGCGATGCAGGAACACCACGGTGTCGGCGCCGTCCAGCGACGGCGCCAGGGCTTCGGCGTGGGCGCCCAGGCGCATGGAATTGCTGCGCGGTTCCATCGCCACGACGATGCGGGCGCCGCCGACGCGCGCGCGCAGGCCGGCCAGGGTGGTCGCGATCGCGGTGGGGTGGTGGGCGAAGTCGTCGTAGACGGTGATGCCGCCGGCCTCGCCGATCACTTCCAGGCGGCGCTTGACGCTGCGGAACGCGGCCAGGGCCGGCAGCACCGAGGCGACATCCACGCCGACCGCGTGGGCGCTGGCGAGCGCGGCGAGCGCGTTCATCACATTGTGGCGGCCGAGCAGCGGCCAGCGCACTTCACCGATCTCGACGCCATCGTGGACCACGACGAAAGCGCTGCCGTCGTCGGCCAGCAGGCGCGCGCTCCAGGTGTAAGCGGCACCGCCCTCGCCTGCGGCGTGCCGGGCCAGTCCGGCGTCCAGGCCGAAGGTCTCGACCGGGGTCCAGCAGCCCATCGCCAGCACTTCGGCCAGGCGCTCGTCCTCGCCGTTGACGATCAGGCGGCCGCGGCGCGGCACGGTCCGCACCAGGTGGTGGAACTGGCGCTGGATCGCGGCCACGTCGGGGAAGATGTCGGCGTGGTCGTATTCGAGGTTGTTGAGGATCGCGACCAGCGGGCGGTAGTGGACGAACTTGCTGCGCTTGTCGAAGAAAGCGGTGTCGTACTCGTCGGCCTCGACCACGAACTCGCGGCCGGCGCCGATGCGCGCGGAGACGCCGAAATCCTCGGCGACGCCGCCGATCAGGAAGCCCGGCGCGCGGCCGGCGGCTTCGAGCAGCCAGGTCAGGATGGTGGTGGTGGTGGTCTTGCCGTGGGTGCCGGCGACGGCGAGCGTGTCGCGGCCCGGCAGCACCCGTTCGCTGAGCCACTGCGCGCCGGAGGTGTAGCGGCGGCCGTCGTCGAGCACCTGCTCGACCGCGCCGTTGCCGCGCGAGAGCGCGTTGCCGACCACGATCTCATCGCAATCGGGCGAGATGTTGCCGGGCTGGTAGCCCTGGCGCAGGGCGATGCCGAGCTGTTCGAGCTGGGTCGACATCGGCGGGTACACCGCCTGGTCGCTGCCTTCGACTTCGTGGCCGAGTTCGCGGGCGAGCGCGGCGACGCCGCCCATGAAAGTACCGGCGATGCCCAGAATATGTAGCTTCAAGATCCGACGTTCCTGATAAGACTGCGCTACCTACTCCCCTCCCCCGCTTGCGGGAAAGGGGCAAGGGGTGAGGGCACGCGAGACCCGGCGTCCGACGCCGGCCGCAAGTCTGCCTACGTCAACGCAAGGAAACTCGCGCCGCGTTTTGTGGTTCGTATGCCCTCACCCCAGCCCTCTCCCGCTTGCGGGAGAGGGAGCCGAGGCATGAGCGGCGAAAGCGACTCAGGCCGGTAAAGCTCAGCCGACCACCGGCGCCGGCGACAGCGCCTCGACGATGCGCGTGAACACCTCGTCCAGCGAGCCGACGCCGTCGATCGCGGTCAGACGGCCGTGCTGGCGGTAGTACTCGATGACCGGCGCGGTGACCTCGTCGTAGACCTTCAGACGGGTGCGGACCGCGTCCGGGCTGTCGTCCTTGCGGCCCTGCTCGGCGGCGCGGCCGGCGATGCGCTCGACCAGCAGATCGATCGGCACCTCCAGCTGTACGGCGTAGTCCATCGGCTGGCCGATCTTCTTCAGCAGCGCGTCCAGCGCATCGGCCTGGGCCAGGTTGCGCGGGTAGCCGTCGAGGATGAAGCCGCCATGGGTGTCGGGACGCGAGAAGCGCTCCTCCAGCATGCCCAGCAGGATCGCGTCGCTGACCAGGTTGCCGGCGTCCATCACCGCCTTGGCTTCCAGGCCCAGCTTGGTGCCGGCGGCGACTTCGCCGCGGAGCAGGTCGCCGGTGGAAATGTGCGGCACCTGCAGGTGGTCCTTGAGTCGCGCCGCCTGCGTGCCCTTACCGGAACCGGGCGCGCCCAGAAGTACCAATCGCATCTACATCGCTCCTAGAACAAGAATGCCTCGTGCGGCCGGCGCTCTCCACGGAGCGGCCTGGGTCGCATGCCCGGGGCGCGGCGCTACACTCGTAGCCGTCGCCACCCCACCGCCGGGCGTCAATATTGCGGTCAGCTTACCGCATCCCGGCGTCAATCCTGGAACCCCCATGGCCTCTGGAACCCTGCTGTATGCGCAATCCGGCGGCGTGACCGCCGTCATCAACGCCACTGCCTCGGCCGTGATCGAGACCGCGCGCGCGCGCAAGGTCAAGGTGCTGGCGGCCCGCAACGGCATCCTCGGCGCCCTGCGCGAGGACCTGATCGACACCTCCAAGGAATCGGCGGCCGCGATCCGGGCCCTGGCCCACACCCCGGGCGGGGCCTTCGGCTCCTGCCGGGTCAAGCTGAAATCGCTGGACGCCGACCGCGCCCGCTACGAACGCCTGCTGGCCGTGCTCAAGGCCCACGACGTGCGCTGGTTCCTCTACAACGGCGGCAACGACTCGGCCGACACCGCGCTCAAAGTGTCCCGGCTCGCGGCCGAGTTCGACTACCCGCTGACCTGCATCGGCGTGCCCAAGACGGTCGACAACGACCTGGCCGTGACCGACTGCTGCCCGGGCTTCGGCTCGGCCGCCAAATACACCGCGGTGTCGGTGCGCGAGGCCGCGCTGGACGTGGCCGCGATGGCCGAGACCTCGACCAAGGTCTTCGTCTACGAGGCCATGGGCCGCCACGCCGGCTGGCTGGCCGCGGCCGCCGGCCTGGCCGGCGACGGCCCGGACCAGGCCCCGCACCTGATCCTGTTCCCGGAGCGGCCGTTCGACGAGGCCGACTTCTTCAAGCGCGTCAAAGCCGTGGTCGAGCGCGTGGGCTACTGCGTGGTCGTGGCCAGCGAAGGCATCCAGACCGCCGACGGCCGCTTCGTCGCCGACGCCGGCGGCGGCAAGGACTCCTTCGGCCACACCCAGCTCGGCGGCGTGGCCTCGCACCTGGCCGGCCGGGTCAAGGACGCGCTGGGCTACAAGGTCCACTGGACCCTGCCCGACTACCTGCAGCGCTCGGCCCGGCACCTGGCCTCCAAGACCGACGTCGAGCAGGCGCTCGCGGTCGGCAAGGCCGCGGTCGAGTACGCACTCAAAGGCATGAACGCGGTGATGCCGGCGATCGTGCGCACGGCCGACGCGCCCTACCGCTGGAAGATCGCGCCGGTGCCGCTGGACAAGGTCGCCAATCACGAAAAGAAAATGCCGGCCGGCTTCATCCGCAAGGACGGCCACGGCATCACGCCCGCCGCGCGCAAATACCTGGAGCCGCTGATCCGCGGCGAGGCGCCGCCGCCCTACGGCCGCGACGGCCTGCCCAAGTACGTGGCGCTGAAGAACGTGGCGGTGAAGCGCAAGCTGCCGGACTTCAAGGACTGAGGCCGCGGCCGTGCACGGGACGGCGACGCTGCGGCCCTGGGTCGCACAGGTCTGGGCCTGCGCGCGCCCCGACGCGCCGCCCGCGCACGCGCGCGAGCACTCGCTGCCCAGCGGCGCCATGCATCTGACGGTCCGGCTGGACGGGCCGCCGCTGCGGATCTACGCCGACGCCGCCGACCGCCAGGGCCGCGGCTACAGCGCGGCCACCGTCGGCGGGGTCCGCGCCGGCTACTGCATCAAGGACACCGCACGACCCGCGGCCTCGGTCGGCGCGGTACTGCGGCCGGGGGCGGCGCTGGCGCTGTTCGGCGTATCCGCCGCCGAACTCGCCGACGGCCACGTCGACCTGGCCGACCTGTGCGGGCACGAGGTCGAACTGCTGTGCGAACGCCTGGCCGCCGACGCCGACCTTGGCCGTCGCCGTGCGCTGCTGCTGGCCTTCCTGGAGGCGCGGCTGCGCCGCGCGCGCGGCCGGCGCGGACTGGACCCGCAGATCGTGCAGGCGCTGGCCTGCGTGCAGCGCGCGCCGGCCGATACCGACGTGGCCGCCCTGGCCGATGCCTGCGGCCGCAGCCACCGCCGCTTCATCGCCGGTTTCCGCGACGTCGCCGGCCTGGCGCCCAAGCGCTATGCGCGCGTGCTGCGCTTCCAGCGCCTGCTCGCCGCGCTGGCGGCGACGCCACGTCCGGCCTGGGCGCAATTGGCCCTGGACGCGGGCTATTTCGACCAATCGCACCTGATCCGCGAGTTCCGCGAATTCGCCGGCGTGAGCCCACGCGAGTACGCAGCGCGCGCACCGGCGTCGCCGAACCATCTGCCGCTGAGCTGAGCATCGAGCTGAGCACCAGGCTGAGCACTGGGCTGTCTGTGGGAGCAGCGTGAGCCGCGATGGCAGTCGGCAGCGATGAAGCTCGCGGACCCTGCGCGGCAGTTGCGGTGACGCGATCGCGGCTCACGCCGCTCCTACAGACAGCGGAAGGCCCGCCCCGCTCCCGGCAACGGCAAACGGGTAAATTTCGTCCAATCGCGCGCCGCGCGTCGGGCGCAGGCTGGCCCGCACACCCACACCGGAGCACCGCGATGGCCGTACACGAACTGTTTCCCTACCTCTGCGTCGCCGATGCCCAGGCCGCGGTCGAGTTCTACATCCACAGCTTCGAGGCCAGCGAGAAATTCCGCCTGGTCGAACCCTCCGGCCGCATCGGCCATGTCGAGCTCGCCCTGGGCGGCAGCACCCTGATGCTGTGCGAGGAGTTCCCCGAGGTCGACATCCGCCGTCCCGAGCCGGGACGCGGCCACAGCCACACCTTGCACCTGCACGTCGACGACGCCGATGCGACCGTCGCCCGCGCGGTCGCCGCCGGCGCACAGCTGGCGATGGCGCCGCGCGATCATTTCTACGGCGAACGCTCGGGCACGGTGATCGATCCTTTCGGTCACCGCTGGAACATCGGTCACAGCATCGAAGAACTCACGCCACAGGAAATGCAGCAGCGCTACCCCACCGACCCCTGCAATTGAGCGCAAGAAAGGCACGTTCGAACGCAGGAATGCGAACGCGATAGCGGAATTAATGCCGGATGGTCGTTGAATCGACCTGGCTAATCCGGCAATCTGCGGCCGCGGGCGTCGCAGGCCTACGGCAGGGCGCACGGAAGACCGATCACTTCAAGGAACTCCTCATGAAAGCCAAGCCGATCCAGCTGATCCTCCCGCTGCTGCTGTTGCTGCCCTCCCTGCCCGCGCTGGCCGGCCAGTGCGACGACAACTTCAGCAAGAAGGGCAACGCGCTCTCCGGCGCCGAATATTCGACCTCGTACAAGGTCCCGGGCCTGAGCGTGCCCAGCGCGATCGGCCAGATGCGCAACCTCGCCATCGCCGACGGCATGGACGTGCTCGACGAAAGTCCGGAAAGCGGTTCGCTGCTGCTCGAGGAGCCGGCCAACATGGCCCACAAGGGCCTGCAGGTCTACGTCACCGCCAAGCCCGACGGCGCGGTGTCGATGCTGATGAAGACCCGCCGCGGCTCGTTCGGCAACGCCGACGGCATCCGCGACGCGATGTGCAAGATGCTGACCCAGCTCAAGCCGGGCAAGGCGCCGGTCGCGCGCGCCGCGGCCAAGGCGATCGAGATCCAGGCCACCTCGCTGGCCACCGACATCGAGCGCCAGGGCCTGGAGAACGGCGCCGCGATCGACGTGCGCTTCGAAGGCAAGGTTTACAACATCAAGGGCGTCAACAAGGGCGTGGCCGGCAAGAAGGGCGCGTTCGAGCTCTACTTCGACATGAACCCCTCGCTGGTGCCGGGCGTGATCCAGAGCAAGTCGCGCCGGGGCGAGCTGCGCATCGCCTGCCGCATGCAGCCGGACCAGAACGCCTACTCGCTGGCGATGCGCACCGGCGACAAGATGTACCTCAACGCCACCTACGACCATTACGACCAGACCAGTCACTTGGTGTGGCTGACGAACTGCCGCGGTCTGCAGTAAGCGGCCATACGCAGGCCGCGCTTCGGCGCGGCCTGCGCGCTCGCTTTCCCGGCCAGGCCGAGCCGCACCGCTTCGGCGACGAACGCGACCGTTCTGGCGCGCGGCTTGCGAGACGCGCGCGTACTCCATGCCTCGTTTTGGCACTGCCCAGGTAGCGACCCATCCGCTCCCCCGCCGATGCCCAGCCCTTGCGGCTATTGGCTCGGCGCCTCACGCGCATCGGCAATGCCGGCCCGGCTTGCGGTGCCGCCGCCGCGCCGCGATCGATGCGAACCCGGTCCGCGCAGGCGCCTAGGCCCGCGCGCGGCGCTTGCCTGAAATCGGAGCCTTGGCTAATGTGCGGCCACGCTCAGGGGGGGCGTCGCTCATGTTCAAGCTCGCAGCCGCGCTCGCGGCTTTGCTCGTCGTTCCTGTCGCGCAGGCGCAGGATGCCGCCGCCGCACCGCTCCCCACCACGACTCCCGCCCCGACGACGCAGCCCGTCGCTGCGCCGGCCGCCGCCGATGCCAGCCTCGCCGCCACGCCCGCGCCCTGCTGCCGGCTCGCGGCGGGCAGCGTGGTCGAACTGCAGCTCGGCGAAAGCCTGTCCTCCGCGCGCCACAAGCGCGGCGACCGCTTCGCGCTGCGCCTGAGCCAGCCGCTGGCGGTCGAGGGCGCGGACCCGATCCCGGCCGGCACGCCCGCCGTCGGCGAAGTGGTGCACGGCGCGCGTTCGCGCGGCGGCGGTCATCCGGGCGAGCTGCTGATCGCCGGCCGCTATCTGGAATTCAACGGCCGCCAGATCCCCTTGCGCGGCCTGTCGGTGGGGCAAAGCGGACGCGACCAGATCAACGGCGCGATGGGCGCGGCCTTCCTGATCGGCCCGTTCGCGATGTTCGTGCGCGGGCGCGAGATCGAGATCCCGGCCAACACCGCTCTGCACGCCAAGCTCGCCCAGGACCTGGATCTGCCCGTCGCCGGCACGGTCGCCGCGACCGCCGCCCTCCCCGTTTCTCCGTCGTCGGCTGCCACGACCGACGTCGTTCAACCACCCAAGGAGTAGTCCTTAGATGAACCTGAAGTTCCGTGTTTCCGCACTCGCCCTCGGCCTGATGTTTTCCGGCGCCGTGCTGGCCCAGGACGTCGCCCAGCCGGCCGCGACCGCAGCCGCCGCCGAAGCGGCGGAAGACGCCAGCGGCGCGCAGGCCGCCGGCACGATCGGCGTGCCGCCCCAGGGCAAGGGCCAGATCGTGTTCTTCCGTCCGTCCAAGTTCGTGGGCGCCGCGGTCGGCTTCAAGGTGCGCGAGGGCGAGACCGAGCTGGGCAAGCTGCGCAGCGGCAAGTACTTCGTCCACGTGGCCGATCCGGGCACGCACGAGTACCGCGTCCACGGCGAGACCAAGGACGTGCTGACCATGGAAATCGAGGCCGGCGAAACCTACTACGTGCAGGGCACGCTGGGCATGGGCATCGTGGCCGGCCGTCCGAACCTGTCGCCGACCGACGCGGCGGCGTTCAACGCCCTGGCCGACAAGCTCAAGCTCGCCAAGTAAGCCTCACCGATCGCGACGGGCGCC
The DNA here is from genome assembly GCF_001428685.1 of Lysobacter sp. Root76. Lineage (GTDB taxonomy): Bacteria > Pseudomonadota > Gammaproteobacteria > Xanthomonadales > Xanthomonadaceae > Lysobacter. The sequence continues at coordinate 20,543 of NZ_LMIK01000004.1, forward strand.
GCAGCGGCGCCCGTCGCGTGATGCGATCGGCGCGCGGCGCGCCTCAACCGCCGCAGGCCTTGCCCTCGACCGACATCGCCGCGGCGAACATCGGGATCGCCGCGAGCTGCCGGGCCGCGGCCTTGGCCTTCTCGTCGCTCAGGTACAGGCGCGCCTGGCCCTGCGCATCGAGCTTGGGCGGCGCCACGTCGGCCGGCTTGCGCCACACCCGCACCACCGCCTGCTGCGACGGGCAGGCCGCGCTGGGGACACGGATCAGATCGTTGAACTTCCAGCCCGCGGCCAGCGAGGGCTGGGCCTTGGCCGCGTCGACGAAACGCGCCCGCGCCTGGCAATTGGGGCTGGTGCGGACCACGGCGAACTTGTACGGCTGCGCGGCCTGGCCGGTGAACTGGCCTTCGATACGCGCACAGGCCTCGGGGATCTGGCGCAGGGTATGGACCGCGCCCACCGCCTGCGGCTGCGCGGCGGGGCGCTGGATTTCCGGCGTCGGATCGGCGGCCAGGGCCGGCAGCGACAGGGCGACGGCGAACAGGGCGACGGCGATGCGCATGAACGGCTCCATCGTTACGTGACTGGGGTCGCAGGCTGGCACGCTCGGGCTGAACCCTGGTTTCACGAGGTTTCACAGGCCCGGAGCCTGTGCGATAGTCCCAGCGTTGCCGCGCCGGAACTCCGGCTCGCGACCTTAAAACTAGGCAATCCCGTTGTTGTCCTGATGTCCACTCTGGGGAGGGGTTCATGCTGGAGCAGTACGGTTTGACCTTGGCGCTGGCTTGCGCCGTCATCGCGATCCTGTACGGGATCATTTCCGCGCGCTGGATCAGCGCGCAACCCGCCGGCAACGAACGCATGCAGGAGATCGCCGGCGCGATCCAGGAAGGCGCCCGCGCCTACCTCAACCGCCAGTACAGCACCATCGGCATCGCCGGCGCGGTGCTGTTCGTGGTCATCGGCATCTTCCTGAACTGGCCTACCGCGATCGGCTTCCTGATCGGCGCGGTGCTGTCCGGCGCGGCCGGCTACATCGGCATGAACGTGTCGGTGCGCGCCAACGTGCGCACCGCCGAAGCCGCGCGCAAAGGCATCGGCCCGGCCATGGACGTCGCCTTCCGCGGCGGCGCGATCACCGGCATGCTGGTGGTCGGCCTGGGCCTGCTCGGCGTGGCCGGCTACTGGCTGGCGCTGGGCAAGATGGGCATCACCGGCGAAGCGGCGCTGCACGCGCTGGTCGGCCTGGCCTTCGGCTCGTCGCTGATCTCGATCTTCGCCCGACTGGGCGGCGGCATCTTCACCAAGGGCGCCGACGTCGGCGCCGACCTGGTGGGCAAGGTCGAAGCCGGCATCCCCGAGGACGACCCGCGCAACCCGGCGGTGATCGCCGACAACGTCGGCGACAACGTCGGCGACTGCGCCGGCATGGCCGCGGACCTGTTCGAAACCTACGCGGTCACGGTGATCGCGACCATGCTGCTGGGCGGGCTGATGATGGCCCAGGCCGGCACCCATGCGGTGCTGTACCCGCTGGTGCTGGGCGGCGTGTCGATCGTCGCCTCGATCATCGGTGCGTTCTTCGTCAAGGTGAAGGCCGGCGGCTCGATCATGGGCGCGCTGTACAAGGGCGTGATCGTGTCGGCGGTGCTGGCGGCGGTCGCGTTCTACCCGATCACCACCCAGCTGATGGCCGACTCGTCCTACGGCGCGATGAACCTGTACTGGTGCGCGCTGATCGGCCTGGTCCTGACCGGCGTGATCGTGTGGATCACCGAGTACTACACCGGCACTCAGTTCAAGCCGGTGCAGCACGTCGCGGCGGCCTCGACCACCGGTCACGGCACCAACATCATCGCCGGCCTGGGCGTGTCGATGAAGTCGACCGCGCTGCCGGTGATCGCGGTGTGCCTGGCGATCTGGGGCGCGCACGCGTTCGCCGGCCTGTACGGCATCGCCATCGCCGCGACTTCGATGCTGTCGATGGCGGGCATGATCGTCGCGCTCGACGCCTACGGCCCGATCACCGACAACGCCGGCGGCATCGCCGAGATGGCCGAACTGCCGCCGGAAGTGCGCGCGGTGACCGATCCGCTCGACGCGGTCGGCAACACCACCAAGGCGGTGACCAAGGGCTATGCGATCGGCTCGGCCGCGCTGGCCGCGCTGGTGCTGTTCGCCGACTACACCCACAACCTGCAGGCCGCGCATCCGGGCACGGTGTTCTCCTTCGACCTGTCCGACCACTACGTGATCATCGGCCTGCTGATCGGCGGCCTGATCCCCTACCTGTTCGGCGCCATGGCGATGGAAGCCGTCGGCCGCGCCGCCGGCGCGGTGGTGGAGGAGGTCCGGCGCCAGTTCCGCGATATCCCCGGGATCATGCAAGGCACCGGCAAGCCGGATTACTCGCGCGCCGTGGACATGCTGACCAAATCGGCGATCAAGGAAATGATCGTGCCCTCGCTGCTGCCGGTCGCGGTGCCGGTGGTGATCGGCCTGCTGCTGGGGCCCAAGGCGCTGGGCGGCCTGCTGATCGGCACCATCGTGACCGGCCTGTTCGTGGCGATCTCGATGACCACCGGCGGCGGCGCCTGGGACAACGCCAAGAAGTACATCGAGGACGGCCACCACGGCGGCAAGGGCTCCGAGGCGCACAAGGCCGCGGTCACCGGCGACACCGTCGGCGATCCGTACAAGGACACCGCCGGCCCGGCGATCAATCCGCTGATCAAGATCATCAACATCGTCGCCCTGCTGCTGGTGCCCTTGCTGCCGGCCGGCAGCGGCGCAGCCGATGCGGTGGCGGCGCACGCGGCGCCGACCGAGATGAGCGCCCCGGCGACGGTCGCGCCGGCCGCCGGTGCCGCCGCCGCGACGCCGGATTCGCGCGCCACGCTGTACTTCGAAAGCAACTCGGCGGCGCTACCGGCCGAGTTCGAAACCGCGCTGTCGAACGTGTATCACCGCCTGCAACGCGATCCGGCGCTGAAGGCGCGCGTGTCCGGCTTCCACGACCGCAGCGGCGACCCCGCGGCCAACGCCGAGCTGGCCAAGCAGCGCGCTTCGGTGGTCAGGGACTGGCTGATCGCGCAGGGCCTGCCGGCCGACCGCGTCAGCATGGACAAGCCGGTCGAGACCACCGGCGACGGCACGTCCAAGGAAGCGCGCCGGGTCGAGGTCGTGGTCGAGTAATCCGGCCGTCCGCTACCGGCGACGAGAACGGCGGCTACGGCCGCCGTTTTCGTTGCCGCGCCGCATCCGTCAGCGTGGCTCGCGCTCGAACCGCCCGAACTGTTGCTCCAGGCGCCATTGCATCCGCGCCTTCTCGCTGCCCTGCAGGTAGCGCTCGCAGGCCAGGTCCGGCGACGACAGCGCGGCGGCGCAGGCCGCGACCCGGGCTCCGCCCACCTTGCCTTGCCACAGGCTGGCGCCGGGCAGGAACGCGTACTCGATACTGTCGCGGGCGATCCGCTTGAGGTCGGCGTAGCGCAGGCCATGCTCCTGCGCCGCGCGCAGGTACTCGTTGCTCATGTCGCTGCGCAGCACGCCCTGGTCGTCGCTCGCCAGCACCACCGGCACGCCCGCCTCGCGATACAGCCGCAGGGGATGATCGGCGCCTTTCACGCCCAGGATGGCGGCATTGCTGCTGAGGTTGATCTCGACCGCGATCCGCTCGCGCGCCATCCGCTGCAGCAAGGCCTGCGCGTCGCTTTCGTAAGCGATATCGACACCGTGGCCGATGCGCTTGGCGCCGGCCACCATCACCGCGTCGCGCACATGGAAACGCAGTTCGCGCGGCGCGACCAGGCCCAGGGTCTGCTCGCCCGCGTGCAGCGACAGCGGCACCGTGGGATGGCGCTGTTTGAGGTAGGCGAACATGCGCATATGCAGCGCATAGTCGCGCTGCGCCAACGGATGGTGCTCGGGACCGACGATGTTGACGCCGACCCAGCGTGGATCGGCCTCGACCAGGGCGAAGCCGAACGCCATCGCGGCGAAGGCCTGCGCCGGCGGGCGATGGCGCGGCACGGGAATCTGATAGCGCACCTCGACCGTGCAGGCCGGTTGCGCGGCGGCGCCCGTGCAGCCCTGCGCCGCAGCGAGAGTCGCTTCGTAGCGGTCCAGCTCCGCGCGCGCTTCGGCGATCGCGGCCGGCAGCAAGGGCGCCAGTACGGCGGCCAAGGCGCCGAAGTCGTTGCCGTCCTGTCCGCTGGCCTTGGCCGCGTCCAGCAGGCCTTGCGCGCTGCGCGGCATCGTCATCAGCTCCAGATAGGAGACGCGGTCGTCGGCCGCCAGCTCGCGTGCGGCCGCCACCAACCGGCTGCCGTCGCCGCTGGACAAGGCGCGGAAGCCGTCGAAGCTGGCGAAGAAGCGCTCGAAATCCGGCAGGCTCGCATTGCGCATCGACAGCGCGTCGATGGCGCGGCTATAGGCGCCGTAGTCCTTGCTCGCCAGATCGCGCGCCGGCACCGACGCGGGCGCTACGCACGGCGGGCGCACGATGCGATGGCTGTCGCTGGCGATGCAATAGTCCTGCTCCGCCGCCCAGCGCAGAAAGTCCTCGGCATAGACCGAACCGCTGGCGTGGTTGTGCAGGTCGGCGCCCTTGGGCATGGCCTGCAGGAATATCCGCAGCTGCGGCGGGCTGGCGGCGATGCGGTCGAAGTACGCGGCGGTGCGCGCTTCGTCGCTGGCGGGCCTGGCCGCGACGGGCATGCAGGCCAACCACAAGACGGCCAGCAATGCGGTTTCTCGACATCCGGTTCGTTCTTTCATTCCCTGCATCGCGGTCGTTTTCCTGAGTGGATTGGACACCGGCGACGCCCCGCGCTCAAGGCGCCCGGCATGCGGCGCACGCGGCGCGGCCGCTCGCCCGGCTTTTCCTCCATCGCCCCTGTCCTGTGGAAAGACGGCCCCGCAGGCCAGCGGACCCCTGTCGCCAGGCGATCCGCGGCCGGGCCTGAGCGTTCGGGCCCGTGCATTCGAACTGCGGCCGCGCCACGCAGGCGTGCGGCCCGCCGATGGCAGCTCTCGGGAGGCCCCGGGCAGCGCGCGCCCCGCCCCATGCTGCATCGCAGCAGCCAGCCGCGTAGAATGCCCGCTCTTTCATCGGCCCGTCCCCCGGCGGGCCACCAGCAGTCGGAGCTACGCATGGGCCTGGACCTCGTCCCCACCGGCAAGAACCCGCCGGATGAGATCAACGTCATCATCGAAATCCCTAAGGACGCCGAGCCGGTCAAGTACGAGGTCGACAAGGCCTCCGGCGCGATCTTCGTCGACCGCATCCTGTCGACGCCGATGCGTTACCCCTGCAACTACGGCTACGTGCCGCACACCCTCTGCGGCGACGGCGACCCGGCCGACGTGCTGGTGGTGCTGCCGCTGCCGCTGATCCCGGGCTCGGTGATCCGTTGCCGTCCGGTCGGTGTGCTGCGCATGACCGACGAGGCCGGCGGCGACGAGAAGCTGCTGGCGGTGCCGATCGACAAGGTCTTCGCCGGCTACAGCCACATCGCCGACATCGGCCAGGTCAGCCAGCATTGGCTGGACCGCATCGGCCACTTCTTCGAGCACTACAAGGATCTCGAGAAGGGCAAGTGGGTCAAGCTGGACGGCTGGGGCAACGCCGCCGAGGCCAAGCAGATCCTGCTCGAAGCGATCGATCGCTACAACGCGACCGAAGAAGGCGACAAGCCCAAGTTCTGAGGCGGGCGCCGTCGGCGCCGCTCGGACACGACGAAGGCCGCCCCAGGGCGGCCTTTGTTTTTTGGATTCGAACTTTTGATCTTCCTTCTGCCAGGGGAGAAGGTGGCGCGTAGCGCCGGATGAGGGTCCGGGTTGCAGTTGCAGTCGCGCACCGGCCCTCACTCCAACCCCTCTCCCGCTCGCGGGAGAGGGGCTAAAGCGCGCGGAGATCTTGTTGTCCCGTCTTCAGTTTGAGGGAGAGGGGCTAAAGCACGCGAGGCTCTTGCCGTCCCTTCTCCCGCTCGCGGGAGAAGGTGCCCGAAGGGCGGATGAGGGCAGCGGCCGAGGTCGCAGCTACGCGCCGCGCTGCCCTCACCCCAACCTCTCCGCTCTCGCGGGAGAGGGGCCAAACAAGCATTCAGGCGTTATCGCCCACCGCCCGCTGCTGTTCCGCATTGCTGCCCGCCGCCGGCGCTTCACCGCCGACCGCGAACTTGGCGACGATGGTCATCATCGCGTTGAACCAGCGCAGTTCGTTGCGCAGGCGGATGCCCTGGCTGGGTCCTTTGACCTCGTCGATGAAGCGCTGCAGGGTCTCGCGGTAGCGCGCGCGGCCTTCCGGGCGCTCGCCGTATTCGAACCACAGGCCCTGCCAGGCGCGGGCGAAGCGCATCGCGCTCTGCCGCACCTGCTGCAGTTGCGGATGCGGCTCGGCGTCGGCGAACAACAGGCCGAAGTGGGCGTTGAGCTCCCAGGGGCTCATCACCACGGGCACGTTGACGGTCTCGCAGGGGAAACGCACGACCTCGTCCGCGCGCGGCGCAACCGCGCGCAGCGGCCAGCCCGCGGGGGCGACGTTGTGCGGACGTCCGCGCCCGACCAGGTCCCAGAACTCGCCGCCACCGACGGTGTCGACGACCAGATGGATGCGCGACTGCACCGCATCGTTGATGACCCGGTGCTGGCGCCAGGTGTCGAAGATCCAGCACTCGCCCGCGGCCATGTTGATCGCGGCGTCGCCGCATTCGAAGCGCACGGTCGGCTGGGTCACGATCGGCACGTGCACGCGCACGCGCTCGGCCCAGTAATAGCCCTGGTCGGCATGGCGGGTGACTTCGGCATGGCCGGACAGGCGCATCAGGCGGCTGCGGCCGGCCGTGGCGCCGAGGCTGGCGAAGACCTGGGTCAGATAGGGGCAGCGCTGCAGTTCCGGGGTCGGGCGCATCTGCCCGGCGAAGGCCTCGTTGCCCGGCTCGCCGTCGACGGCGACCAGCGGCAGCATCGAGTTGCCGGCGAAGCCCTGCGGGTGCGGGCGCCACGGCGCCTCGCCCAGAGCGGCGATCTCCGACGCCAGCCGCGCCGCGTCGAACGACAGCGGCAACTGGATGAACGGCACCTGCAGTTTCATCGTGCGATCCGGACCTGCGACCGCCCTATCGTACACAGGACCGCGAAGCCGTCGCCATGCCCGGGCGCGCATAAAAAAGGAGGCGGGCCGATGGCCCGCCTCCCGGTACTGCATGTTGCCTACTGACTGGACCGTCGATCAGAAGCGCTGACGGTACTGCAGGTAGTAGTAACGGCCCGGCACGTCGTACTGCGGATCGAACATGTTGTACGGCGCGGTCAGCGACTGCGGCGGATCCTTGTCGAACACGTTGTTCGCGCCGACCGAGACGGTGGCGTTCCACGGCGTGTTGTAGCGGAACTGCATGTCGTGATACGTGACCGCACCCAGGTGGTTGCGCGGCGCCGGACCGTCGATGGTCACGCGGTTCGGATCCGAGCAGTAGGCCTGCGCGTCGGCGCCCGTGAACGGGCAATCCTCGTCGATGCCCGACTTGTAGCGCATGCCCCAGGTCGCGCCGAAGTCGCCCTTGGTCCAATCCAGGTACAGATTGGACTTGATCCGCCAGTACGGATCCTGCGGCAGGTACAGGCCCTGACGCTCTTCCGGGGTCGAATCCTTGGTGGCGGTGGCGATCCACTTGGAGGTGTAGCTGGTGTCCCAGGTGATCGAGAACTTGCCGTACGCCGTTTCCGGCAGACGGTAGTTCAGGGTCACGTCGTAACCCTCGACCTCGTACTGAGCGAGGTTGAGCAGCGGCATCTCGAGCTTGTCGATGATGTTCGGGTTGCCGGCCGAGGTGCCGCCGCGCGAGTACAGACCGCAGTACGCAGCCTGCTCGCCCGCGGTACCGGCGTAGCACTTGTCGAGGATGAACTGCGCTTCCGGACGGGTGATCGCGTTCTCGATCTTGACCTTGTACCAGTCGACCGCGATGTCGAAGCCCTGCAGCCAGCTCGGGCTGTAGACGAAGCCCAAAGTCTTGCTGGTCGAGGTTTCCGGGGCCAGCTGGTCGTTCGAGGTCCAGGTGAAGGCTTCGAGCGTCTGACGCGACGCGCCGTTACCCGGCTGGACGAAGTTCGCCGGCACGCCTTCGGCGGCGCAGCGAGCCGCGACCTGGGCGTTGCCGCGCAGCGGGGAGTGGCTGGAGCACGGGTCGATGTAGCTCTCGAACGAGTCGGTGTTGCCGCCGTAGAGGTTGCTGATGCTCGGGGCGCGGAAGCCCTCCGACCAGTTGCCGCGGATCAGCAGGTCGTCGATCGGCTTCCAGCGGAAACCGAACTTGCTGTTCAGCGTGTCGCCGAAGTTGCTGAAGTCCGAGTAACGCGTGGCGACCGAGAAGTCGAGCAGCTTGGCGAACGGCAGGTCGGACAGCACCGGCACGGCGACTTCGAGGTAGAACTCGTCCAGCGAGTACGAACCGGCCGTGGGCGAACGCGCGTTGCCGGTGCTCAGGCCGGCGGCGATGAACGCGTCCGGATCGAACTGGCCGCTCTCGGTGCGGTGCTCATAGCCCGCGGCGAAGCCCAGCGGGCCGGCCGGCAGGTCGATGATGTCGCCGCTGAGGTTCAGCGTGTAGCTCTTGGACTCGACCTTGGCCGAATCGTGCGCGGTGAAGCCGGTGTACGCCAGGCCTTCCGGGGTGATCGAACCCAGGCCGCCGAGCGGATTGATCGGCACGCAGCCGGCGATGATGGCGCCGCCCGGTGCGGACACGCACACGGCCTTGCCGTCGCGCATTTCCGACGGACCGTAGGCGTTGCGCAGCGCGGCCAGGTTGAACAGACCGTAGGTCAGGGTGTTCTCGTCGGACTTGTCGTAGCGGTAGCCAGCGTCCCAATCGAACTGACGCTCGCCGACGCTGAAGAAGCCTTCCAGACCGCCGTAGAAGTGGAAGTTCTTGACGTCCTGGTTGAACGAACGGCCACCGGTTTCCTGGAAGCGGCGGTTGACGCCGATCAGGTCGCGCACGCCCTTGTACTCGGCCGGCGCGTACAGGCTGTCCTTGCTCAGGGTCTGGCCGGTGACCGGCATGGCCGCGAGCAGCTGCTCGGAGATGCGCTGGTTGTACAGCGTCTCGGTGCGGAAGGTCAGGTTGTCGGTGATGTTGAACGTGCCCTGCGCGAACAGCGAGGTACGCTCCTGCGGGGTCAACAGGTAGTTGTCCGGCGCGGTGTTGTAGCCGTGCACGGCCGAGTTGTAGGGAACCTTGTTGCCCTGCGCGTCGAGGACATAGCGCACGTCGTCGGTGTTGGACGCGGTGCCCTGGTTGTCGACGAACGAGCCCGGGAAGCCGGTGCCGCTCTGGCCGCCGAAGAACGGGGGACCGCCGGACGAGATCTTGCGCGCGCCGGCCATGACGGCCTCTTCCTTCACGTAGGACGCGCCCAGCAGGATCGAGGAACGATCGTTGCTGACGCCCATGGTGAAGTCGTACGCCTGACGGTCGCCGTCCTGCTGGCTGTACTGGCCGAAGTACGCGCCGGCTTCGGCGCCTTCGAAGTTGCGGCGGGTGATGATGTTGACCACGCCGGCGATGGCGTCGGAACCGTAGATGGTCGAGGCGCCGTCCTTCAGCACTTCCACGCGCTCGATGATCGAGGCCGGGATGGTGTTGAGGTCGACCGAACCGTCGAGCTGGGTGGTCCAGCGACGGCCGTTGACCAGGACCAGGGTACGGCTGGAGCCGAGGTTACGCAGGCTGATGCCCGAGGAACCGTCGCCGCCGTTGTTGAAGGTCGAGTTCAGCGCGGCGCCGTTGCTGGAGATGCGCTGCAGCACGTCGGCGACCGAGGTCACGCCCTGCTTGTCGATCTCGGCGCGGGTCAGGGTGAAGATCGGCTGCGAAGTTTCGATGTCGGCGCGCTTGATGCGCGAGCCGGTGACCTCGATGCGATCGAGGGTCGTAGCATCTTGTTGGGCGGGAGCTGCATCGGCTTCCTGGGCGCTGGCGAACGCCGGCACCAGTGCGATCGCGATGCCGGCCGGCAACAAGCCGAGCCGCACCACGGGACGCAAATTGCGATGGTTCATCTATCTCTCTCCAGTAATCGTTATGGGCGTGTTAAAACGCCCAGCAAAATTACGTTCCGATGGCCATCGCTGCTTTGCATGCGAGGCCGAGAGACTTTGCCGAGTCGGTCCGCGAGTTCACGCCCGCATCGTTCGCAACGTCGTTGCGATAGCGCAGCGCGGACACGCGCAAGCGCACGCGAAACCCGCGCGCTGCCGAAGTGCTTATCGAAAAAGTGCGCCGCGACGGATGCAGGGCGTGGTCGCGGCGCGCCGGAAAATCGGCGGCATGCGATCAACGCATGCGCGCCGACGCCGCATCAGATTGCGGTGGCCAGCGCCGCTTTGCGCACACTGCCGCGAGACTTTGCCGAGTCGGCCCGCGAGCTCAAGCCCGCGTTGCTGGCGGCGGCGCTGCGATAGCGCGTGGCGGACACGCCGAAGCGCGCGCGGAACGCACGCGCGAAGCTGCAGCAGTTGTCGAAGCCGCTGGCCGCGGCGACTTCGCCGATCATCATCGTGGTGCTCTTGAGCAAATCCGCCGCATGTTCCAGGCGCATGCGCGCCGATGCGGCCTGCGGGCTCTCTTCGTAAAGACTGTGGAAGGTCTTGGAGAAGTACCAGCTGGAGAAACTGGTGAGCTCGGCGAGTTCGCTGATGCGCACGACGCGATCGCAATTGCCTTCCAGGTACAGGCGCGCGCGCTGCAGGCGGCCGAACACCTGGCGCTTGCGGCTGCGCGAGCGGCCCGGGCAACGCGGGATGCGCGAAGCCAGCTCGCGCTGGATGCCGGCCAGGTGCAGCAGGATCGGACGCAGCGAGGTGGCCTCGGCCGGCGCCTCGGTGTCGGCGGCGCGCACGCTGGCCTGGCGCCACAGGCGCAGGACCACGCGGGCGTCGCGCCGGCTCATGCGGCCGCGACCGGCATAGAGGCCGCAGTCGGCGAAGCGCGCCATCGCCTTGAGCGCGTCGGCGCTCAGGTTCAGGCCCACGCACAAACCGTGGCGGTCGGCCTGCAGCACCGGCTTGGAGTCGCGCTCGAACGCGATCCAGTCGCCGCGCTTGAGCCGGAACTTGCCTTCCTTGGCTTCGACCCAGGAGGCGCCGCGCAGCTGCACCCAGATCGAGAAGTTGGCGCCCGACAGCTGAGCGCTGCCGAGACGGGAGACGCCGACGCAGCTACCCAGCGCTGCGTTGTCCGGGCTGTCGAGCTGCAGCAGCTGCCCGCGGTCCGCCCATTGCGATTGCTCCATTGGTCCACCTCATGTGCCGAGAATGGCCAATGCTTTTGCCGGACACCGAGTCCGGCTTCAGGAAAATTGCCGGAGAGTTATGCGAAATCGCAACGAGGGCAAAACCGAAGAACTTCCGAAAGACTATTTACCTTTTGCATCAATCACTTGAACCAACCCGGCACTTCCGTCTTCGGAGCCTGCAACAGGTCCATGTAACCGATATCAGCCCCGTCCCACTCGACCAGGGCCACATACACGGCGTCGCCGCGCGGGCTGACCGAGAAGCCGTTGACCGCCGCGCGGCGGCTTTGGTCCAGGCATAGGGGCGGCGCCGCCGGTGCGTCTCCAAGATCGATGCGACGCAGGCGGGCGGCGCAGGTTTGCAGTTGCTCCAGGTACCGGACCTGGCCGTCGCCCGCGACCGCCCACAGCCGGTAGCGGTCGGAGATCGGCTCTTCCGCGTTCAGCTCGCGCACGCTGCCCGGCGACAGGGCCAGGTCGGCCTGCCACAGGCCGCTGCGGGTCGGCCGGGTGAACAGCACCCGTTGGCCGGCCGGGTCGAGCTGGACCTGGGACACGTCGTCGATCGTGGCCAGGGGCCGCATCGGGCTCTGGCGGCGGTCGAACAGATGCAGGCGCAGGTGGCCGTCGCCTGCCCCGGCCAGGACCAGGATCCGCGACGGGTCGGGCAGGTACAGGGCCTGGACCGGCTCGCTCAGCGGCAGGTCCAGCTGCGAGACCCGGCCGCTGGACGGCACCACCTCATGCACCACCGGCCGGCCGGCGCGGTCGCGCCCGCTGACCAGCACGCTGCGGGCGTCGGCCGACCAGCTCGATACGTAGCGCGTCGCCGGCTGCACGCCGGCGATCATGCGCAGCGATTCCGGCCGCTGCAGATCGGCCCACCACAGGCCGTTGCTGCCGGAGCGGTCGGACACGAACACCAGCTGGCGCGAATCCGGCGCCACCGACGGCAGCACGTCGCGCGCCGAGGACGCGAACAGCGGCTCGACCACGTGCACCAGGCCGCCGGAATGCTCCGGCACCGCGACCCGGTACAGGCCGAAATAGGGTTTGCGCTGCACGAACACCGCCGCCGGCCGGGTCCGCGCGGCCACCGGATTCTGCGCATCGGCGATGCCGGTGTCGCTGATCCGGCCGCTGTCGAAATCGAGCCGGTACATGCGGATGTCGCCGTCGATGGCGCGGCCGAACAGCAGGCCGCTGCCGTCGGGCAGCCAGTCCCAGCCGCGCACGTCGGCGCGCAGCTCGGTCAGGCGCTCGGCTTCGCCGCCTTCGGCCGGCACCCGCCAGAAGTCGCCCAGCGGGGCGTTGCGCACGAACGCGATCCAGCGCCCGTCCGGCGAATAGCGCGGCGCCGTGTCCAGGTCCGCGCGGCCGCGGCGGTAGTTGAGCGCGGTCCACTCGCCGCTGGCCAGGTCGAGCTGGCGCATGCCGACCACACCCAGGGCGGTCGGCATGCTGCCGAACACCAGGCCGTGGCTGTCCGGGGTCCAGTCGAAGCTGGGCGGACTGCGATGGTCGCAGGTGCCGACTTCGCGCTCGGCGCCGCCGTTGGCCGCGATCACCATGATCCGGCAGGCCGCGCCCGGCTCCACGCGCAGGAACGCGATCGAGCGCCCGTCCGGCGACCAGGCCGGCGCGCTGTCCTCGGCCGCGCCGCTGGGATGGCTGAGCGCGCGCGGCTGGGTCTGGTCGGTGGTCTGGACCATGATCGCGGTGGCGCGCGCGCGTTCGGGGATGGCGACGTAGGCCACCATCGACGCGTCCGGCGACAGGGTCGGCGCCAGCTCGAAGCCGGGCATCGAGGTGATCAGGCGGTACGGGCGCTCGCTCGGCAGCGCCATCGCGCTGTTGGCGCGCGCGTCCTGCGGCGCCGGCGCCGGCGCGCGCAGCATCGACCACAGCACGATCGCGCCGACCAGCACCGCCACGGCGACGATCGCGCCCAGGATCGAGCTCCAGGCGCCGCGCGCGCTGGGCGCGGCCACGAGCGGAATCGCCGCGACCGCGTCTTCGCGTTCGGGGCCCGGAAACGACGGATGCTCGGCGGTGGTACGCGAAGGATCGACCAGCACCGCATCGTGGCGCGCGCGGTCGTTGCGCTCGCTGCGCGCGGTGGCGCCGGCGGACACGACCGCGTCCAGCCAGGTCACCGGCGTCAGCAGGCGATAGCCGTTCTTGGCGATGGTTTCGATGTAGCGCGGATTGCCGCGCTCGTCGTCGAAGGCCTTGCGCAACTGGGTGATGGCCTGGGTGATGACGTCGTTGGTCGGCAGCGTATCCGGCCACACCTCGGCCAGCAGCGCGTCGCGGCTGACCACCCGACCCTGGTGTTCGACCAGGCTCAGCAGCACGCCCATCGCCTTGGGCGTGATCCGGCGCGGCCGGCGCGCGCCCGGCGCCAGGATCTCGCGCAGCGGCACGTCGACCAGGCAATCGCCCACGCGCAGGCGCTCGGACGGCAGCGACGGCGATGGCTCGGGGGGTCGGGACATGAATCCTGCAATGGTCGCGGCGGACCGCATCGGCGTCATGTGCCTGAAGACCTGAACGGTCAACAGCCAGACCCGGCACACAGCGGAGGCGCGAACGGGCTAACGCGCCTGAAGGCACCATTCTAACGTCGCCGGGTACCTCCGCATTCATTGCGGGTGGCACACAGGCCCTCTCTCGCCGACGTCTTACAGAACGTATCGTTCCACTTTCGCGTCGCAGCCTTCACGGGGCTGGGGCGCGATTTTTTTATCCGCGTCCGCCGCCTCCGAGTTTCCTGAAGATCCGTTCAGCGTCGCTCCCGATGCAGGATGGTCAGCCCGATCAGGCGCGACACCACCGCGGCGATGTAGCCCACCCCGGCGAACTGCTCGAGCATCACCAGCACCCGCGCGCCCGAGCCCAGCGGAATCACGTCGCCCAGGCCCACCGCCGACAGATTGGTGAAGCTCAGGAACAGCAATTCGATCCAGGTCCGCGGCTCGCCCGGCCGCTCGGCGCCGACGAAACTGCCCGGATACAGGGCCTGGCAGACCAGGAACGCGTAGGCGAAGCCCCAGGCCAGCAGAGTGAAGGTCGCGCCGGCCGCGAACAGTTCGTCGGCGGTGACCCGGTGGTCGCTCATCATGTAGCCGATCAGGCTGCCGGCCGCATAGAAGTACAGCAGCGCCTCCAGCGCCGACGAGGCCACCAGCAGCGTGTCGCTGGCCAGCACCACCGACAGGATCGACAGCGCGAACGCCGGCGTCGCCAGCAGCCACGCCACCCACATGTTCGCCGGACTGCGGTTCACCACCCACACCGCCAGCGCCAGCACCAGCACACCGAACGCCCCGAACACCACCCGACCGCCGCCGGAGGGCTCGAACAGCGGATAGGCGACCATGCTCAACAACTGCGCCGCCAACAAGAACGCCGACGGATGCCGCCGCGCCAAGGCGCGCCATTTCAGGGAAGCGTAACTGTGGTCGCTCATGCGGCGGAGTGTGCAGGACTTGGCGGACGGCGCCCAGGGGAGGGGTCGGGCTTGGGTTCCTTATATATGGAGCGGGAGCGCCGGGTGGGTCGGCATGTGCATGAGGGTCGGCTTGTGGAGGCGAGTGCGCGAAACGAAAGGCGTTGCGACATTGTCTTTCGATTTGTCGTCGCGGAGCACGAGAGACCAAGAACACGGCGGTCTCGCGCCCCTGCATCCCGCCTGCATTCATCGCATCCGGCGGATACGTAGGGTGCGGTGGCAACCGCACCGTCGTGCACCGCCATGGTCTGGTGACGATGCGGTTCGCCTATGGCTCACCGCATCCTACGGGGCTGAATGAGGTCGCCGTTGCCGTTGCCGTTGCCGTTGCCGTTGCTGTTGCCGTTGCTGTTGCCGTTGCTGTTGCCGTTGCTGTTGCCGTTGCTGTTGCTGTTGCTGTTGCTGTTGCTGTTGCTGTTGCTGCGGCATTGAAATCCATCGAGCCGCACTACGACGAACAACCGTAGACCCGAAGGGCGGCGCGCAGGACGCGCGCCGTTTTTCGAGGAACAGGATGTTCCTTCGAAAAATCCCCGCGCAAGCTCCGAACCCGCACGGGAGGGTTGTCAAGGTAAGCCCTTCTCTTTGGTCACTTTCTCTTGGGCTAGCAAGAGAAAGTGACCCGCACGCGCAGCGGGCGGAAGCCTTTGCTTAAGAACGAAACCAGCAAAGCAGCCGAAATTCGCAATCGCGGCTTACGCCGCTCCCACAGAAAGCAGAAAGCGGAGCCAATCCGAATCGAAGCCCGCGCGGCAGCCGAAGGTCGCGGTCGCGGCTCACGCCGCTCCTACCCCAAGGCGAGTGGCAAGAGAAAGTGACCCGCACGCGCAGCGGGCGGAAGCCTTTGACCTAAAGAACCGAAGCCATCGCAGAACGCCGAAATTCGCAATCGCGGCTCACGCCGCTCCCACAGAAAGCAGAAAGCGAAGCCAATCCGAATCGAAGCCAGCGCGGTAGCCGAAGATCGCGGTCGCGGCTCACGCCGCTCCTACCCCAAAGCAAGAGCGGCGCGAATGCGGCCGAGGCCGCCGACAGGCCGACAGGCCGACAGATCGGCAGATCGGCAGATCGGCAGATCGACGAACCTACGCCCGCCGATAAACCTCCGCCCCCTGCGCCAAAAACTCCGCCGACTTCTCCGCCATCCCCTCGCTCAACGCAGCCGCCTCCTCAACCCCATGCTCCTTGGCGTAGTCGCGCACGTCCTGCGTGATCTTCATCGAGCAAAAATGCGGCCCGCACATCGAGCAGAAATGCGCGACCTTGTGCGCATCCTTGGGCAGCGTCTCGTCGTGGTACTCGCGCGCCCGCTCCGGGTCCAGGCCCAGGTTGAACTGGTCTTCCCAGCGGAACTCGAAGCGCGCCTTGCTCATCGCGTTGTCGCGCGCCTGCGCGCCGGGGTGGCCCTTGGCCAGATCGGCCGCGTGCGCGGCGATCTTGTAGGCCATCAGGCCTTCGCGCACGTCCTGCTTGTTGGGCAAGCCCAAGTGCTCCTTGGGCGTCACGTAGCACAGCATCGCGGTGCCGAACCAACCGATCATCGCCGCGCCTATCGCGGAGGTGATGTGGTCGTAACCCGGCGCGATGTCGGTGGTCAGCGGGCCGAGGGTGTAGAACGGCGCCTCGCCGCACACCTCCAGCTGCTTGTCCATGTTCTCCTTGATCAGCTGCATCGGCACGTGGCCGGGGCCTTCGATCATGGTCTGGACATCGTGCTTCCAGGCGATCTTGGTCAGCTCGCCCAGGGTTTCCAGCTCGCCGAACTGGGCCGCATCGTTGGCGTCGGCGATCGAGCCCGGACGCAGGCCGTCGCCGAGCGAGAAGGCCACGTCGTAGGCCTTCATGATTTCGCAGATGTCCTCGAAGTGCGTGTAGAGGAAATTCTCCTTGTGGTGCGCCAGGCACCACTTGGCCAGGATCGAGCCGCCGCGCGAGACGATGCCGGTCACGCGCTTGGCGGTCAGCGGCACGTAGCGCAGCAGCACGCCGGCGTGGATGGTGAAGTAGTCCACGCCCTGCTCGGCCTGTTCGATCAGGGTGTCGCGGAAGATCTCCCAGGTCAGTTCCTCGGCGCGGCCGTCGACCTTCTCCAGTGCCTGGTAGATCGGCACCGTGCCGATCGGCACCGGCGAATTGCGGATGATCCATTCGCGGGTTTCGTGGATGTGCTTGCCGGTGGACAGGTCCATGACCGTGTCCGCGCCCCAGCGCATCGACCACACCAGTTTCTCCACTTCCTCGGCGATGCCCGAGGACACCGCGGAGTTGCCGATGTTCGCGTTGACCTTGGTCAGGAAGTTGCGGCCGATGATCATCGGCTCGCTTTCCGGGTGATTGATGTTGTTGGGGATGATGGCGCGGCCGCGCGCGACTTCGTCGCGGACGAATTCGGGCGTGATGATCTTCTGGATGTTCGCGCCGAAGCTGTGGCCCGGGTGCTGGTTCAGCAGGTGCGCTTCGCGGATCGACTCCAGGCGCTGGTTCTCGCGGATCGCGATGTATTCCATTTCCGGCGTCACGATGCCGCGGCGCGCGTAGTGCATCTGGGTGACGTTGGCGCCGGCGACGGCGCGGCGCGGCAGCGGCCGGTTGCCGAAGCGCACGTGCGCCAGCTTGGGGTCGTGCTCGCGCTTGCGGCCGAACTCCGACGACAGCCCGCTCAGCACTTCGGTGTCGCCGCGCTCGGCGATCCAGGTCGCGCGCAGCGGCTTCAGGCCGGCGGCGAGATCGATGACCGCCTCATGATCGGTGTAAGGGCCGGAAGTATCGTAGACCGCGAGCGCGGCGTTGTCCTCGCCGCCGAAGATGGTCGGCGTGCGCGCCAGCGCGATCTCGCGCATCGGCACTTGCAGGTCAGGGCGCGACCCTTCGACGTGGATCTTGCGCGAACCGGGGATCGGACGCACGACGTCGGCCGAAAGACGTTCGGCCTGCTGCAGCAGTTCGGAGGGCACCGCATTCATGGGATCGGATCCGCTTTGGGTGAAGACATCCGCACGGGACGTGCGGGCGCATGCGAGTGAACGCACAAAGCGGGCGGCGCGCGGCCGCGAAGCGCGGCCGGCGAAGCTTCCCTACGGCGGTCTCAACCGCATCAGGTTCGAAGGGACTGTCTCAACCGCCGGCCTGGAACCGCCGCGGTACCCCCGCTTCAGTGCGCATTTCACCACGATAGGCGCTGCAGGGCCAGTATCCGCCGGGCGGGCGCGATTCCGCCCGGGCATGCCTCACGGATCTGGCCGAGCGGACCAGGCAGAGCGGACCAGGCCGGCACCTTGCCCACAGCTGCGGCGCAGGCCCGCGGCGAGTCGTATCTCCTCACCTGCGCTAGCCGCCCATCGCCGGAGGTTGCGCGTTGCCGGTGGTTGGAACAGGGCGGGTGGTATCGATGCGCGATGCCTCATCCACGAACCTGCACGCAGCGTCAGGTCGTTGCGGATTGGGCTGAACCTGACCCGTTAGGCGATGCCGCCTCAACCATCCGAGCGCAGCTCGGCGGGATCGGCCGCCTGACCAGCGCGCGCCCACGGCAAGCCACGGAACACACACATTCAGACTGCGTCCGCCACCTTATCGGCGAGCTGAAACCACATTTCCTCCGTCTATCTTTTTCGACACTGGAAACTAGACTCGAGATGCGACCGAAACCATCCGTCGCATGCATGACCATCATCTATGGAAGGACGAAAATGAAGCTCACGAAGAATACGGCGCATAAGAAACTCTTGCTCCTGCTGGCGGCGACGTTCGCCGTCGTCGCTGCGGAATCGGTCATCGTCAACAACGTGCGTTACACGTGTCAGAACGAGTGCGTTGTCCGCACCTACCCTGGCGGAGGAACCTCGGTCACCGACTCCAAGGGCGGCTCGATCAAAACCGAGGACCTGACCGATACGACTCCTCCGGAGTCCTAAGCTCCAGCCGAGCCCCTCCTTGAACGATGCGGTGAAGGGGCTTCGGTGCATGTCTGCCTGCAGGGCTGCAGGCTCGCAGAGGTCCAAGGAGTTCTGGAATGCGAAAGCTAGTCATCGCCGCGATCGCCTTGTCGGCAATTGCGCTATCTGCCTGGCTTCTGAATCGTCGCGCAGCTGAGCGACAGGCCAAACCGCCCGTCGCACTTGAGCAGCCGGAGGCCTCAACTGCCGGGCCAGCCACAGGTCCATCGGTCGACGGCTTCGAGCAAACGGCTACTCGAAGCGCACGCCTCGATCCCGAGACAGGCAACGCTAAGAACCATAGCGCCGACGATACACAAGGCTTATCGCCGGTGGAATCCGCACTGCTGACTCAAGGCATGGTGAACGACCGGGCCAACGACACTTTGGTATCCGAACACTTCGACGACTTCATGGTTTCGCTGCAGGCGGCAAAGGTTTCGGATGCGGGCGAACGAAGCTCGGCTTATCGCATCGAGGTCGAAGAGTCGCTGCAACGCCACCCCGAGCTGGGCACCTTGGATCGCTTCGCCTGTGGCGGAGCGTTCTGCGCGGGCTCGATCAATATCGGCACGAAGCGCAAGGAACTCCAGGCCTGGGCCAATACGCTCCAGGGCCAGGCGACCTTACCCATTCCCGCATTTTCCTATCGCTTGATCGCCTCGCCCGATGGCTCGACCGAAGCGCGGTTCCTCTTCACGACGCGCGGCACAGGCGGATTCATCACTTCCGGCAAGCGGCGATAGGCGGCCAAAAGCGTTGCCCGGCTGGAAACGCCAGCCGGGCAACGCCGTGCGGATCACCGAGCGGGTCGGCGCATCCGCAGCCGCATCACGGGTTGGTGAACCAGCCCGAGCAGTACCGGGTTCCGTTCTTGGTCAGATAGAAGCGGCTGCAGTTGGTGTCGTAGCTGGTGCCGATCGCGGTGATCTGGAAGCCCGACACGTACACGCCGTTGAGGTGATAGAAGCTGCCGTTGGACTTCAGCGACCAGTGCTCGTGCGGGCCGGTGGACGCGCCGCCGTTGCACAGCGCCTGGGCCTGGGTGTTGGCCGGATTGGCGATGCGGGTGTTGGCCGCGATGCTGGCGCCGGTGCCGTACTGGATGTTCATCAGATGGTAGTAGGTCGTCGACCAACCGCCGCTGTGCACCACTTCGGCGAAACACGAGGAATGCCGCTTGAACGAGCCGGCCGCCGACGACGACACCCAGGTACCGCTCTGGTTGCTGCCCCAACCGCCGCCCAGCGACATGTCCAGCGACGACATCGGGTAGTTGCCCGAGCCGGTGTTGGTGTGCGCGCCGCCGACGTGCCAACGCTGCCCGCGCGGATAGGGGAACTGCAGGAAGCCGTTGGCCGGACCGGCGAGGGCGCCGACGTCCGGACCGGCGGCGAATCGCGCCGAGGCCGGTGCGGCCTTGCGGGTTTCGTTGAACAGGCCGGCGTAGACCTGCTGGAACTCGCTGTCGCCGCTGTAGGCCGCGCTGGATTCGCTCGCGCCGGCGCGCGCGAACAAGGATTGAATCGGATTGGCGCGCGCCAGCGGCACCGGGCCCTTCGCGTTCGGCCCGTCCTGCGCATACAAGGCCTCGCGCAGGGCCAGCGCCACCTCGCGGGTTTGCGCGCTGAAATCGCGGCCCTGGGCGAGCTTGCCGTAAGGACGGCTCAGCGCATCGGCGGCGGCGCGCTTGCGCGTGACCACTCCGCTTTGCTGTTCCATCAGCGCGATCAGCACCTTCGGGCTGATGCCGCTGTAGCCGGCCCAGTGCGAGATCGTTTCGCCGTAACGCGACAGATGCGGCGCGCGCCTGGCCAGGTAGGCGTCGATGTCGAAGTCGAACATCTCGTCGTAGCTGTAGACCAGGTCCTGCCCGGACAGCCCGGCGGTCGCCGCGGGTTCCGCCGCGACCGCGTTGCTGCACACCGCAGCGGCGATACAGCACGCCAACAGCGCCATTCTTGCCTGGGAAATCTCCTTCATGGTCTTGCTCCTTGATAGATGAATGGGCGAACTGTCCGCGCCGACCCGAGCCGTCGGGTCCCGCGCCGAGTCGTAACGTCCGGCTAAACGTCTCTCCACTCCGCCCGCATCCGCCGCCCTTGAGGGATGCGCGGCGGAAAAACTTTGGCGCCCGGGCGCGGCGATGTCGCGGGACACAGGTCCGGTCGTTTAGGTCCAAATGAGACAAATCCCGCAGTTCCGTCATTCCAAATCGACATGAGCGCGGCTGCGGCCGGCGCAGGCGCGACAGCAACGCGTGTGCGACGGCGGCGCGACAAGCGCACTTTTCCTATTCACATCAAGTGCCTGCGACGTATCGCAAAACCGCGCACCCTGCACCTATCGGTACCGGCGCCCTGCGTGCCACGATGCCGTCATCGCCACGACGCACGCTCCGGCCGCATGAATCGACCCTCCCCGCGCCTGATCGCCCTGTTCTGCGTCGTACTCGCCACCAGTGCCTGTTCGCTGTGGCCGTTCCGCGGCGAGGAGGCCCCCGCCCCGGTCGCGAACGACGCCAGCGAGCTGTTCCGGCGCCTGTCCGCGCTGTGCGGCAATGCCTACCTGGGCAGGGTGGTCGCCGACATCCCGGAAAACGCCGCCGACCCCTATTCCGGCCGCGCCCTGGTGATGCACGTGCGCGAATGCGGCAAGCGCGAGATCCGCATCCCCTTCCACGTCGGCAGCGACCGCTCGCGCACCTGGGTGCTGAGCCAGCACGGCCACGCGCTGCAGCTCAAACACGACCACCGCCACGCCGACGGCGCCGCCGACCCGCTCTCGGGCTATGGCGGCGACAGCAGCCGCATCGCCATCGACGCCGGCAGCGCCCAGGCCGATTTCCCCGCCGACCCCGATTCGCGCGCCTTGTTCCGGCGCCTGGGCCGGCCGGAATCCGCGCAGAACGTGTGGTCGATCGAACTCGATGACGGCCGCAGCTTCGTCTACAAGCTGGCCCGGCCGGGGCGGCTGTTCCGGGTCGAATTCGACCTGACCCAGCCGCTGGCGATCCCGCCGCCGCCCTGGGGCGCGGCCGAGCCGGCGCCGGCCGCGGCCAAGCCCCAGCGCGCGCCGCGGGCGAAAAAACTGCGCTGAGTCCGCAGCGCGACGGCACCGGCCGGTACCGGCGCCCAGCCGCGCCCATACCCGCACAAGCCTGCCCGCCCGCAAAACGCGACCTGCGTCGGCGCCGCTTGACGCACCGCACAAACCTCGGGTATTGCTGTCGCCCATGCACCCCGCTCTCGCCACCGCCCGCATCGCCGCCCTGCCGCAAGGCCGGGGCCCGGCCACGCGGTCGCTGTCGATTACCACCACCGGTACCACCACTACCCCAGTGGTGCGGACGGGCGTGTCCAACTGATCCAAACACGCCGCTCCGCACCCGATCCGGGTGCGGCCTGCCGGCCTCCCCCGAGTCGCGCCGCGGAGCCCCAAACGGAGCTCTCGCCATGTCGTCCGCGCCACCCTCGTCCGCCGCTGTTGCCGTCGCCGCACCCGCCTGCCACGTGCACAAGTTCGGCGGCAGCAGCGTCGCCGACGCCGCCCGCTACCGCGCCGTCCCACCGCTGATCGACGACGGCGCGTCCGCGCGCCTGGTGGTGGTCTCGGCGATGCAGGGCGTGACCGACGCCCTGGTCGAGCTGGCCGCCGCCGCGCGCGCGGGCCGTGCCTTGGAACCCGCCCTCTCCAGCCTGTCCCAGCGCCACCTCGATGCCGCCGCCGAGCTCGATCCCGATGGCCGCCACCGCGTGGCGCAGGCGCTGCGGCGCGAACTCGCCGCGCTGCACGCGCAGTTGGACCGCTTGGTCGTCGGACGCTGGCCCGAAGAACAGGCCCAGCGCATCGCCGCCGCCCTGCCGGGCCTGGGCGAAGTGCTGTCCTCGTACCTGATGCACGCCGCGCTCGGCGGCGACGCCGCCGGCTGGCAGCGGCTGGACGCGCGCGAGGTGCTGGTCGTGCATCCCGGCGAAATGGGCGTGGCCGTGGATTGGGACGCCAGCCGCGCGCGCCTGCGCGACTGGCGCGCGCGCCACCCCGGCGATCGCATCGTCGTCACCGGCTACGTCGCCCGCGACGCAGACGGCGAGGCCACCACCCTGGGCCGCAACGGCAGCGACTACTCCGCCGCGATCTTCGCCCACCTGTTCGACGCCGACGCGCTGACCATCTGGACCGACGTCGACGGCGTGCTTTCGGCCGACCCGCGCCTGGTGCCCGACGCGGTCTGCCTGCCGTCGATGTCCTACGCCGAAGCCTGCGAACTGGCCTACTTCGGCGCCAAGGTGCTGCACCCGCAGACCCTGGCGCCGGTGCAGCAGCGCGGTATCCCGCTGCGCATCCGCAACGCCCGCAACCCGCAGGCGCCGGGCACCCTGATCAGCACCACGCCCTCGGCCGACGGCGCGCCGGTCAAGGGCCTGAGCCTGGTCCACGACCTGGCGGTGCTGGAGCTGATCGGCAACGGCATGGTCGGCGTGCCCGGCACCGCCGAGCGCCTGTTCGGCGCGCTGCGCGGCGCCGGCGTGTCGGTGACCATGATCTCGCAGGGCTCGTCCGAGCATTCGATCTGCTGCGTGGTGCGCGCCGACCAGGCCCAGCGCGGACGCGAGGCCATCGTCGCCGCCTTCGCCGACGCCATGGCCGACGGCCAGGCCCAGGAAGTCAGCGTCACCCCCGACGTGTGCGTGCTGGCTGCGGTCGGCGACGGCATGGTCGGCACCCCGGGCGTGGCCGCACGCCTGCTCGGCGGGCTGGCGCAGGCGCGGGTCAACGTACGCGCGATCGCCCAGGGCGCGGGCGAGCGCAACATCTCGGTCGCGATCGGCGCGCGCGACGCAACGCGCGCATTGCGCGCCGCGCACTCCGCGTTCTGGCTGTCGCCGCAGTGCGTGTCGGTGGGCCTGATCGGCCCCGGCAAGGTCGGCCGCGCGCTGCTCGCGCAACTGGCGGCGGCGCAGCCGCGCTTCGAACACGACTCGCGCCTGGAACTGCGCCTGCGCGCGATCGCCGACAGCCGGCGCATGCAGCTGTCGGCCAAGGCGATGCCGCCGCAGGACGCGGTCGCCACGCTCGAAAGCGGCGAAGCCCTGGACCTGGAACGCTTCGCCGCGCACGTACGCGCCGAACACCTGCCGCACGCGCTGATCGTCGACTGCAGCGGCAGCGACGCGGTCGCTGCCTACTACCCGCAGTGGCTGGCCGCCGGCATCCACGTGGTCACGCCCAACAAGCAGGCCGGCGCCGGCCCGCTTGCGCGCTACGAGGCGATCCGCGCCGCCACCCGCAACGGCGGCGGCAAGTTCCGCTACGAAGCCACGGTCGGCGCCGGCCTGCCGGTGATCCAGACCCTACGTTCGCTGCTCGACACCGGCGACGAGCTCACCGAAGTCGAAGGCATCCTGTCCGGCACCCTGGCCTGGCTGTTCAACCGCTACGACGGCAGCGCCGCGTTCTCCGAACTGGTGCGCGAAGCCCACCGCCTGGGCTACACCGAGCCCGACCCGCGCGACGACCTGTCCGGCACCGACGTCGCCCGCAAGCTGGTGATCCTGGCGCGCGAAGCCGGGCGGCCGCTGTCGCTGGAACAGGTCGACGTCGAAAGCCTGGTCCCCGACGCGCTGCGCACAGTGTCCAAGGACGAGTTCATGGCGCGCCTGGACGAACTCGACGCGCCGCTGAAACAGCGCTTCGACGCCGCCCGCGCCGCCGGCCTGGGCCTGCGCTACCTGGCGCGGCTGGACCGCGACGGCCGCGCCAGCGTCGGCGTGGTCTCGCCGCCGCCG
Source organism: Lysobacter sp. Root76 (assembly GCF_001428685.1). Taxonomy (GTDB): domain Bacteria; phylum Pseudomonadota; class Gammaproteobacteria; order Xanthomonadales; family Xanthomonadaceae; genus Lysobacter. The sequence continues at coordinate 45,076 of NZ_LMIK01000004.1, forward strand.
GGCCACGCCTCCATGCACGGCGCGCTCACCGACAACCTGATCCAGTTCCGCACCCGCCGTTACGCGGATAATCCGCTGGTGGTGCAAGGGCCCGGCGCGGGGCCGGACGTCACCGCGGCCGGCGTGTTCGGCGACATCCTTTCCATCGCGCAGACCCTCGGAGCCCGCGCATGAGCGCCGCAACACCCGGTTCGTCCCCCATCGATGCCGCGCGCACCGACGCCGCCGGCAGCGTGCGCGCGTTCGCGCCCGCCAGCGTCGGCAACATCGGCGTCGGCTTCGACCTGCTCGGCCACTCCATCGACGGCCCGCGCGACATCGCCGTGGTGCGCCGTATCGCCGCGCCGGAAGTGCGCATCGCCGCGATCCGCGGCGACGTCGCCGGCGCCGACTCACTGCCGCTGGAGGCCGCGCGCAACACCGCCGGCCAGGCCCTGATCGCGCTGCGCGACAAACTCGGCCTGGGCCACGGCTTCGAACTGGAACTGGAGAAAGGCATCCCGCTGGGCTCCGGCCTGGGCGGTTCGGCCGCCTCCTGCGTCGCCGCCGTGGTCGCGGCCAACGCCCTGCTGGACGCGCCGCTGCCGCGCGACGCGCTGTACGAATTCGCGCTGGACGGCGAGTCGGTGTCCAGCGGCAGCCGCCACGGCGACAACGTCGCGCCGATGCTGCTCGGCGGCGTGGTCATGGCCACCGCCACCCGCATGATTCCGCTGGCCGTGCCGTCCTGGCTGTACGCGGTGGTGGTGCATCCCGACCAGGTCCTGGAAACCCGGCGCGCGCGCGCCGTGCTCGCCGACCCGTATCCGCTGCACACCGTGGTCGAACAGAGCGCGCACCTGGCCTTGTTCCTGACCGGCCTGCAGCGCGGCGACGCCGGCCTGCTGCGCGAAGGCCTGGTCGACCTGCTGGTCGAACCGCGCCGCTCCCCGCTGATCCCCGGCTTCGCCGCCGTCAAAGCCGCCGCGCTCGACCACGGCGCCCTGGGCGCCAGCATCTCCGGCGCCGGCCCCAGCACCTTCGCCTGGTTCGAATCCGAAGCGCAGGCGCGCGCCGCTGCGCCGTCGATGCGCCAGGCCTTCGCCGACGCCGGTTTCGACTCGCGCGCCTACGTCACCCCGGTGGCGGGACCACGCGCGGAGTTGATCGCATGAACTTCTTCAGCACCCGCGGCCGAACCCCCGCGACCGCGATCGACGACGCCCTGTCCGCCGGTCTCGCGCCCGACGGCGGCCTGTACGTGCCCGAACACCTGCCCACGCTCGCCGCGCTGCCCGTCTACGACGCACTGGCCGACACCGCGCACGCCGTGCTCGCGCCCTACTTCACCCAGTCCGCCTTGCGCGAACGCCTGCCCGACCTGTGCCGCAGCGCCTACGCCTTCCCCGCACCGCTGCACCCGCTGTCGCAAGACGACGACCTGCTGCTGGAGCTGTTCCACGGCCCCACCGCCGCATTCAAGGATTACGCCGCGCGCTTCCTGGCCGAAGCCCTGGCCGGCCTGCGCCAACCCGACGCCGCGCCGACCACCATCGTGGTCGCGACCTCCGGCGACACCGGCGCCGCGGTCGCCGCCGCATTCCACCGCCGCCCCGGCTTCCGCGTGCTGATCCTCTACCCCGACGGCCGCGTCTCGCCGCGCCAGGCCCACGGCCTGGGCTGCTGGGGCGACAACGTGCAGGCGCTGCGCGTGGACGGCGATTTCGACGACTGCCAACGCCTGGCCAAGCAAGCCCTGTCCGACACCGAACTGCGCCGCGCGCGGCCGCTGAGTTCGGCCAACAGCATCAGCCTGGGCCGGCTGCTGCCGCAGGCCGCGTACTACGCCCACGCCGCCGTCCACCATCACCACGCCCACGGCACTCCGCTGAACTTCATCGTGCCCACCGGCAACCTCGGCAACGCCTGCGCTGCAGTGGTCGCCCAACGCATGGGCCTGCCGATCGGCGAGATCCGCCTGGCCACCAACGCCAACGACACCCTGCCGCGCTACTTGAACGGCGCCGACTACGCACCGCAGCCGACCCGCGCGACCCTGGCCAACGCCATGGACGTCGGCGCACCCAGCAACGTCGAACGCCTGCGCCACTGGTTCGACGACGACAACGCACTGCGCGCCGCCATCCACGCCACCGCCGTCGACGACGCCACCATCACCCAAACCATCCGCCACGCCCCTCAGCGCCACGGCGTAGTGCCCTGCCCGCACACCGCCACCGGCCTGCACCTGCTGGAACGCCTGCGCTCGGAAGGCGACACCCGCCCCTGGGCCGTGGTCGCCACCGCGCACCCGGCCAAGTTCGACAGCATCGTCGAGCCCCTGGTCGGCCACCCGGTCGAACCCCCACCGGCCCTGGCCGCCGCCCTCGCCCGCCCAGCCTCGGCCGACCCGCTGCCCGCCGACTACCCCGCCCTGCGCGAACACCTGCTCCACCGATAAACACCACACTGCTCTGGGGTAGGAGCGGCGTAAGCCGCGACCCGCCTTCGCCGCTCTCTGTGGGAGCGGCGTAAGCCGCGATCGCCTCGAGCGAAGGAAGTCCGCAACCGGCCCAAGGATCAGCTCGGGCAAACTCTCAGCGATGCACGAGCGCATCCGCTCCCAGGCTTCCGCATCCATGGACGGACGCGCGAGCCCTTCGGCCTTCGCCGCCGTCGCGCGCCCTCACCCCAACCCCTCTCCCGCGAGCGGGAGCGGGGCTTAAAAGCGGTTGGGGCTGGCAAGTGCAGGGGGGCGCGAGGCGGTTCGCTGCGCTCGCCGCGTCCTACTTGCCCTTCATCGCGAAGCTGCCCAGGGCCTTGCGGTAGGCGGCGGAGTAAGCGCCCAGATAATCGGGGCAGCGCGCCTGCGGGTCGTTGCGTTTCTGCTCGGCGCAGGCTTCCGATTCTTCGGCTACGCGGTCCAGGGATTTCATCGCCAGGATCAGCGATCTCCAGGAGATGCCCAGTTCGTACACAGCGCGCGAGCGCCCGTCGACGCATACGGCCAGGAAGGTGAGCATGCGGCCGTCCAGGGCGAAGGGCTTGTCCACGGGCGTGGTCGCGCAACCGGGGTTGAGGTCGGTGACGGTGAAGTTGGCGTTGGGGTAGCGCTGCTTGGCTGCGTCCAGAACGGACTGGCCGGCCTCGGACTTGCCCTTGTAGAGCACGCTCAGCGCGTAGGTGTCGTAACCGCTCAGGCCGATCACCATGACCGTGTTGCGCTTTTCCTTCTTGTCGCGGTATTCCTCCCACTCGATATCGCCGTAGGTGTTGCTGGGCGCGATGTAGGAGAAGGCGTAGTAGTCCTTGTCGAACTGCCCGGCCGGCGAGCGCGAGCCGACGTGCTTGTAGTTTTCGGTTTGCGCGGCGGCATTGGCCGACGCGGCCAGTAGCGCGATTGCGCACAGCCACTTCCACATTCTTGCGTTCCCCCTGATAAGCCGGCCGCGGCGCGGCCGGCGGTGTGGCGTTCAGGCGCCGACGATCTCGCCCGTTTGCATGTCCAGCGCCGCCAAGCCCCCACTAGCGGCGATGCCGAGTGTTTCATGTTCGGTGGCGCGCTAGGGAGTGCGCTTTTTCTAGGACGCTCCGCGAAAGCGCACTCTGACCCTTCTTTGGCGACCTGGACTCGCGCGCTCAAGGGCGCATACCGCCATCAAGGTGAGCGAGGCCCTCCCGCGAACCTAGATCGCCGCGAACGCCAAAAACGGCCGCGGCGACAAACCAGGAAACGAGATCGCGCCGCTAACAACCGGCCGGCATCATTTCCCCAGCTCAACAAAATACACCTGCCTACCATCCCGCTTTTTTGGGTCGGCCTTTGCCGCCATCGTCAGCTCGCGGTACTGGATCTTGGTCAAGAGTTGGCTGAGTTTCGGAAAACCGCGCGCCGCGGCATTGGCCTTCTCCATGTCCCCCGGAATGGCCTGAATGCGGATGAGGTCGTAACCGGTCAGCGCGCAATTCACCTGATCGCTTTTGATGCGTTCGCAACTCTTCTCGGTGAAGCTGGCGGCGGGGTTCTCGGCAAACAAGCCGTCGATCAGCAAAACTTCCCCGGGCCTTGCCGTGAACGATGCGAAAGGCGTCGCCAGCGTCGCTTGGACTTCAACGCCGCTCACGTCCACTTTTTTTGTCGTTTCATAGTATCCGGCGGCGCGGCTCTGGCTGGTCACGTTATCGGTGTAAGTGCCCCATTGAACGCACTGGTCGCTTCCGGCTATCACCATCGTGCAATAGTTGGATTTCACCGCATCGGTGACATAGGCGGCATTGCGCCATTCCTGACCCTTCTCATATTCGGAGAACGTGGTTTCCCTGAAAGAGACCTGGCCGATTTTGGAGGCCCCGCCTGTGCCGCGGCTCGCGCCTGTTTTGGGCGCGCGCGTCCGGGGCAACGTATAGCTGGCGCCGGTCAGCGTGTAGGTTCCCGGGGCAACGATGTACACCATGTACCGTGTGCCATCCGACACGAAACTGAAAAAAGAGCGGTCGAGCTCTCCGTTCTTGAAATCCGAGTCGTTTCCAACGGTAAAAAAGCTTCCGGGCTGCTGCCCTTTCCAGACCGATGTGGAGGTGCGGTCGGTTACGTATGTCCCCGTTCTGCTGGATGTATACAGCGCGCTGTTGTCGATCATCGCGTCCTTGTTGGGATACTTATGATCGAGATTGATCGTTGCGGTGACGACCATGCTCATGCCGTTCTGAAGAGCATCCAGAAAAAGCTGGTCGGTCAGTGCGGCATTGTGGGCTGCGTCCGTTTGCTTCTTTTTCGCATGGGCAGGCATGGCTACGCACGCCACCATTGCCGCAACGGCCACCCCACTACAAAGCCGTGATGCAAGATCGGAATGGATTTTCGTCATAAGCCCCCCACGTTTGAAGTTTCATTCAACGGTATCACGCTCCGCGCGCGTCGCCTGCGCCGGGGAAACTGTTGCGGCGGAAACAGGGGAAAATGCTTTTTCCAGGACGCTCCGCGAAAGCGCACTCCGACCCATCTTTGTTGAGTCATTTTCCAAGCAGGATGTCTGCACGTCGCTAGGCATCAGCCACGCGGAAGCGGGGCAAGAAAGTCCGCCACCGGCTCAAGGATCAGCTCGGGCAGACTCTCGGCGATGCACGAGCGCATCCGCTCCCACGCCTCCGCATCCACGGACGGACGCGCGAGCCCTTCGGCCTTCGCCGCCGCCGACGGCCACTGCGTGTAGCTGTACCAGATGTCATCCGGCCCCCGGTGCAAGCGCGACCCGAGCGAGCCCCGTTCGGTCCGCAGCAAATGCGTCACCCGCGACCAGGCATCGACGAACGTCGGCTCGGAGCCGGGGTGCAGGCGCCAACGATAGAGGGCGCAGAAGGCGGGGCTGTCGTTGCTCATCCTCTTCTCCCACAAGGTAGCTGCTGTGACGGCAACTTCGCATTGGCTACCGCTCTTTGGCCGTAAGGGCTATCAGGCGCCGTGGTCCGGTGCGTCCTCGCCCCAGGCAACACCCTTGGCGCTGACCTCCAGCCCCGCATAGCGTTGGACCAAGGCCCATGCCCCGTCGGTGGTGTCGTACTCGACGATTTCGTAATCGCGGCCGCAGGACTGCCAGCTTCCGCAGGGGGCTGCATTTGGAGCCGCATCCCACGGGATAGCGGAAAGACGTCGAAGCTCATCCCAGGCAGCCTCGATCGTAGAGAACTCGCCGATGGGTTCGGCGTGGCTCTGGTCTTCCACCACAAAGATCTTCGGCATGAGCGCGATCAGGTCATGGGACTTCAGGCCATTTTTCCATACGTGGCTTGAAAGCGAGAGGCCCGCCGATGGGCGGGCCTCTCTGCAGTACGGGGAGATGCGGGATCGCTGCCTGGGCCCGCGGTCCTCGAGTTACCGCGCCGGGCTTGCCGTGTCCGCTCCGGGCGAGACCGCGCGGATCGCGTCGGCGACGGCCTTCGGGTTTTCGCGATGGATGTTATGCCCGGTGGCGAAATAGCGGTGCGTGCCCTGGCTGAAGCTTGCGAACAGGGCGGCGTGCTGCGCTTTCCACAGCGCTTTGCCCTGCGCGGTTTCCTCGAACACGAACGGCTGGTCCGCGACCTGGGTGGAGGTCAGCAAGGCCACCGGCACGTCGGGCATGGCGCGCGGGGCGGCGGCGTCGGCGCTGTCCAGCTGGGCGATCAACAGTGCGTAGTCGGCGCGCAGGGGCGGCGGCAGCATCGCCAGCAGCGCTTTGTCGTCGGCGGTTACGCGGTCGCGGTCCGCCGCCATGAAGGCGTGCCGTTGCTGCATCGTGGCCGGGTCCACCAGCACCAGTGCCTGCACGCGCTGCGGATACTTGCGTGCGAACTCGGTGACCAGCAGGCCGCCGTAGGAATGGCCCACCAGCACCACCTTGCGGCCCGGTGCGAGCGAATCGATCACCGCGCCCAGGTCTTGCAGGTGCGCGTCGATCGTCTTGGACTTGCCGTCGGTGCCCGACTGGCCCAGCCCGGCGCGCGCGTAGGCGACGCAGCGGCACTGCGCGCCCAGGTCGGCGATCACGTCCTTCCACACGCCCGCGCCCTGACCGAAACCGGATTCGAAGACGACCGCCGTGGCGCCATCCCCCTGTTGCTCGGCCTGCAAGGTGTAGCCCGGGCGGTGCACTTCGGCGCCACCGGCCTGCGCGACCGTCGTGCCCAACATGGCTGCCACCAGCAGCGTGGCTTGTGCCGCAAATTCCTTGATCATTCCCTTCCCCTGATAGGTGCGCGACCGTCTGGGCCAGCGCGGCAGTCGTCGTATGCGGCGGGCTCAGCCGAAGCGGAAGCGGGGGGTGGTGCGGTCGGGGGCGTAAGGCGCGGCGGTGGCGTAGCCGCTGCTGGAGCCGTAACCGATGCCAAAATCCCGCTCCCGCTTGACCGGGCGGGCCACCAGGGGCGCGGCGGTGCTGCGGTTCTGCGGTCGCGGAAGGTGGGTGGAAAACAGGGAGGTCATGGCGTTCATGGCGGAGGTCCGTGGATTGTGTGATTTGGTGTGTTGGTAAAGTACAACACCAAGCACGCTTAAGCCATGGGCCGGAAGTCACCCCTCTATTGGGCTAGCCGCTTCAGCGGCGGCTGGGGCCGCCTGGGCCCAGCTTGGTCGGCCGGTTGGAACCGGATCGTCCACGTTTGGAGCCCGCCCGGGCGGCACGGTTGGCGGCCGAGGAGTCCGCACAGGCCAAGATCGGCCCGGGAGGCAAGGGATGCCCCAACATGGGCAGGCGCTCCGGACGGCTCCGCAACCGGGCGAACCGCTTTCTCCTCCGCCGGCAAAGCGCGCTTTGGTCGAGTGGCCGAAATGCACTGCTCCCGACCCAGGACATCCCCAACCACATGGATGTATTCGATCTTCTTTCTTACAAGCTTGAGCATTTCTTGGGCATTCGCCCGCGCTCGATGGCGCCAGGCGCCGTGTTCTATGAAGAGGACGAGCCTTCGCTGCTATCCCTCGTCGCTCGAAAGCGCGACGGCGCAACCCTCTGCGTGAGCCGTTGGGGCGACCTGTTTCCCGTGAGCGCCTTCGAAAACACCATGGCGACCAAGGGGTTCACGGAATCGGACTGCTATGCCCTGCTCTTGGTCCTGTCGCGCTTTGGTTATCTGCTTGAGATCGACAACCGCCAACGGCCCCGCAAGGACTACTTCATCTTCTACTACCTGGTGCAGTTGACCAGCCTGAAGAACGGCCCGCTCGATGCGGACGAAGCAATCAGGAATCACATGCTCAGGTTCTTGCTTTTCGAGCTGAGCATCGACGACGAAGCCTATCGGCGCTTCAGCATCAAGGGGAACCAAGTGCAGATGGCCACCGATTCGCTGGGGCCGGTGCCGTTCTTGGAGGTGATCGAACGGGTTTACGAAGCGCTGCAGCAGATCATCGTGGGCGAAGACGACTTGCTCGGCACGCTGAAGACCTACCAGACCGATATCGTGAAGCTGCTGGCCACCCCCGACGGCACCACTTACCGACTCCCCCTTGGCGATCGGCGCCACGGGCTCATCTATCCGGATGTCTTCATGCAGGCGCTGACCGGGGATCGGAAACAGGTGATGGAGGCGCTGACCGGCGCCGTCGGCGCGGATCAGACGGCGGAAAGCCGCTTCGTCTCCCGTCTCATCCTGATGAACTACTCCTTCCACGTGTTGGGAAGCAGGCCGCAGGAGATTTCGGCGCTGCAGAACCATGTTCAAGACGAGGCGTTGTTCGGCAAGTTGCTCGAAGCGTTGTCCATTTTCCGGCCGCCGCCGCTCAGCCGCCAATCGATACAGCAAGAGCGCCGTTGCCCCGTCGAGTAAGATGGAGACACAAGCAGGGAGACTATCGATGGATCCGGCCTGGGACGAATTTTCGGCGATATGCCGGCAGGATTTTGTTGGTTGCGAGTTCCAGGAGGCGCTGCTGAAAGTCTGCGACGGGAACGAAGACATCGCGTGGGCCGTCTACTTCCATTGCCGCGGCGACGCGATCGCCTGGACGCGCCGATCCGTCCCGGCCTTGGGTGGAAAAACGCCGGCGTCGCTCATAGAGGCCGGACGCGGCGACGAAGTCAGGGCATGCCTTTGGTCGATGCCCTGCTAGCGCATGCTGGTGTTCGCTTCTGGCCGAGGGCGGGCATCGAGCCATGGCGGATACCTCACGAAGACACTGGCACCCGCCTTCCGTGAGCAATCCCTCCGCGAGAAAGCCATTGCACCTACGGAAGGATCATCGCCCCCTCCACCCGAATCCGCGTCGCCCGCGCTCAGTCGCCGATCGCCCGTATGAGCCTCGCCGGGTTTCCAGCGACCAGCGCGTTCGGCGGGACATCCTTGGTCACCACCGCTCCGGCCGCGACAACCGAGTTCTCGCCGACCGTCACGCCGCCGATCACCGTGGCGCCGGCGGCGATCCAGACGTTGCGCTCGATCACGATGGGCTTTGCGACGACGAACGCGCGCCGCTGGGACGGCTCGACGGGGTGGCCGGTGGTAATGAGGCTCACGTTCGGCCCGATCATCACGTCGTCGCCGATGTCGAGCCCGCCCAGATCGTAGAAAGTACAGTTCTGGTTGACGAAGACATTGCGCCCGACACGGATGTCGAGCCCATTGGCGGTGTAGAACGGCGGTATCAGCAGAAAACTGTCGTCGACCGGCTTGCCGATGAGGTCGCTGAACAAGGTCCGGACTTCATCCGCATCCTCGTAGGTCAAACGATTGAGGGTGGCGGTGATCGCCATCGCCCGTTTGACGTTGGCCGACATGGCCGCCGATTCCGGGGTTCCCCTGGGGATGGTGCGGGTTCGGTCGTCGCTTGGCATTCGTTTCCCGCTCAGAAGGTTCGACACGATGTTTCTCGGTCCGCTCAGCCTGGTGCTGGCCGAGGTCTCGCAGCGTGTGCCGCGCCATCTAGCGTAACGAGTGTGTCCGTCGCCGACCACTGCGCACATTGCGTATTGATTCTCCATTCTTGATGACGCTCTCCCGTCAGAGGCGCGGTGCGCCGGCGCTCGAAGGTCGGTACTCTTTGCGGCAAGCCGCTTCAAGGAAGGAACGTCACCATGCTCATGCGCAACGGATTTCCGAATGCTCTACCGGCGATCCGACTGACCGCACTGGCCTGCCTGCTCTGCGTCGGCGCTTGCGCCACTACGGCCGCGGGCCCTGCAGCGGTTCAGGAGAAGCCCGCCATGACGGAATCGACACCCGCCACCGCCAACGACATGCTCGACGCACAACAGCTCAACGAGCGGGTGCTGGCCTGGATTCTGAGCGTGCGCGATGCCCGGGATCTATCCGCACAGAACATCGAGAAGCATACCGGGATCAAGTTCAAGGTCGACCCCGAAGATCCCAACGGCTTTTATGCGGTCGGCGCGCTGACTGGGGCTTGGCGGTACTCGCTGACATCGATAAAAGCCCTCCCCGGATCCCACCCCGGCGGCGTGGATTTTGATATGGGCGTTTCCGGCGACAACGACGCCGACATGACACCGGTCTGCATCGGTCTCAACAGCTACCAGCAGGCACTGATTGCGGCCGGCTTTAGGTTGTCGCAACTTCCTGCTCACGTCGGCGTGGAATACAGACGCTTCAGGAGCGACAAAGCTAGCGTCTTGATCTACCTGCGCGGGAAGACTAAGCGCTATGACGAGCAATTGTGTGTTTTCAGAATCGTTGTCAACGCACCGAATAGAAAGAAGTAGGTAAGCATGGCTGCGGTTCATGACGAACTCACTGCGCAGGAAAAACTGGATGCGCTGCTTTCGGATTTCGATCGACGCACGCTCACCGAGAACATGCACCCTGGAAAGGTCCTCCGCGAGACCCTGGACAGCACGCCCGAACTGAAAGCAGCTGTGCTACGTTCGCTAGAGAATGGCCAGTTGCTCAAGTTCGACGCGGAAGCGGACCCAAGGTTCAAAGGCACTTTCGACTACAACGATGGCACTTTACGCCTGTCGCTGGAACAACTGAACGAAGTAGATCTGAGCGCCTCATCCGACGAACTCGAACAGAGTGCCAACTTCGTTCGCTATACCGTCGGCCATGAGATCGATCATGCGATCTCCAGCGATGAATCTTTACGACTGGTTGTCCGGTTCCGTGAGCAGGTCGCTGCGATCGCGAGCGAACCATCGCCACACGACTACACGGCTTCGGTGAAAGCCTTTAACGAAGGGTCCCGTGAGCGAGAGGCACGCGCCGAGATTGCCGGATTCAATACAGTGGCCGCGCACGTCAAGCGCCTTGATCCCGAGGCGACTCTGGCTGATCTGTATGAGGCTGACGGTGGCGCGTCTAACTACATAGAAAAAGGCCGCGAGGAGTCGCCAACCTACACCCTCCAACCCGGCCTGCACATCAAACCCGACCTGCAACTGGACGCGGACAAAAGCCTGGAGGCCATGGCAAGGGCGTTCTACGACAGCAACCCCGGCTATCCGGCGCGGAACATCGATTGGGCATTCGGGGAAATCTACCGCCAGGAGGCCGTCGCACAGGCCGCCCACCCTGGCCGGTCCTTTCCCGAGATTCGGATCAATGTCCAGGAGATCGGCGTCAAGGTGACCGTGCCGCCCGACTTCATCGACACCAGCCAGCTGCAGACGGACAAGACCGCGCCGGTCGCCGAGCCACGCTCTGGTCCCAGCGCCAACGACCCCGGCCACCCGGACCATGTGCTGTTTGAGAAAATTCGCGACGGCGTTCGCGACCTGGAGCAAAGCATCGGCAAGCCCTGGGACGACCGCAGCGAACGCTTGAGTGCGAGCGCGCTGTCTCTGGCGGTGGCAAGCCGGTTCGATCCTGGCGACGATGTGAAGCTCGCATTGAACCGGCCGACCGAGCAGAACGCGGCGGGTGAACTGCTGTTCGTGTATCGACAGGGGCGTAACGCATCGCCCGACCCGGCCGCCAACTACGCGCACATGCCGGTATCGCAAGCGCTTTCGCTGCCCGCGTCGGAGCGCCTTGGGCAGGCCGCGACCTTGCGGGAGACGCAGGTGCTCGACCGGCAGTCGACGCCGGAAACCGCACAGAAGAATCAAGCAATGGAAGGCCAGTCGCAGACCGGGCCACGGATGCAGCACTAGCTAAGGGATTTTTGCTGAGGCCCGCTGGCGGCAGACAGCAGCATGGCCTACTTCGGGCTTATTCCCGCTTACTTGGGCCGGGCCTTGCGACCGCGCGATGTCGGCCTTGCCGGAAGGCTGCTGCCGTACTCGCTCCACCACACCGTCAGCGCTTCCATCGTCGGCCCCAGGCCGCGCGCCTTCGGCGTGATCTCGTACTCCACGCGCGGCGGCACTTCGGCGAACACGATGCGCGAGAGGATTCGGGCCGAAGCTGCCAGACGGCTCCGGCTCGGCCGGATTATCGGGCGACTCGCCGGGATTCGTCGTGGGCCGTGAGTTCGGCGGCCAGCGGATGGGGATGGTGAACCTGCGGAAAGCGGATCGCGCCGGACACATAGCCGTCGAGCCAATCCCTGAAGCGGGTGGCGCCGAGCATGGCGGCGTCGCTTGGCGTCAGTGTGGCGTCGTCCAGCACGGCGCCGTAGTAGCGGGCGGCGACGTCGGCGATCACCGGCCGGTCGTCCTGGTAGCTGTACATCACCCACTCCACCAGTTCGCTCAAGCAGAAGGGTTCGGGGCCGGCCACTTCGACCGTACCGCCCGATGGTGGCCGGATCGCGATGTCGGCGAGCACGTCGGCGACATCGTCGGCGGCGACCGGCTGCACGCGCGCCGGCGACAGATGCACCAGATCCTTGCCGCTGCCCGGGGGAATGATATTGGCCATGAACTCGAAGAACTGGGTGGCCCGCACCAGGGTGTGCAGCGCCCGCGCCTGCGCGACCAAGCGTTCCTGCACCTGCTTGGCGCGGAAGTAGGCGCTGCCCTGCAGGCGCGGCGTGCCGACGACCGACAGCGCCAGATAGTGGGCGATGCCCGCACGCGCCGCGGCCGCCAGCAGGTGTTCGGATGCGCCGCTGCGGGCCGGACCGCACCGCAATGTCCAGCGAAGCTGCGCCAGCGCCTTCAGTCCGCTCGAAGCGTCGACAGCACCGCATTGGCGGCCGCGATCTCGGCCTCGCTGGCGTCCACCGGCGTGATGACCACCAGGTTGGCGAACCAGGCCATCTCCGAATGAACGCAACTGGTGTAACCGCGCGTTTCGGCGCCGGGGAGCCGGGCGACGACATGATGGTCGCAGGTCCACTCGGCGGGTAGCGCCAGGGCGTGCAAGGGCGAGTCCGGGCCCGCGGGCGCGACGCTGCCGAACTGGGTGCGCAGCCCCTCGCTCAACTGACGGGCCACCACCGACTGCATGCGCAACGGCTTGAAGCTTTCGAACTCGGTGACGCCGATGGCCAGGCCGTTATCGCGATGCAGGATCATCAACTGCTTCGAGTCCGCCAGGCCCGGGCCTTTGAATTCCGCGGACCACTGGCCTTCATCGAACTTCAGCGCGACGTGGCGCAACGGCGCCGTAGCTGCGAAGCCGCCCTGCGCCGACGAGCAACCGGCCGACAGCAGTGCGCATAACAGGGCCATGCCCAGCCGATTCCGTTTCATCCCTATCCCCAAGAAGCTGCAACGCTTGCCGATTCTATAGCTTCGCCGTGCCGGGCACGCCTGACGATTGCGAGTGCCCGCTGCGCAGAAGGCACGCCCTGTAGGCGCCGCCGCTAGGACGGGTTGTAGGCGACCCAGCCCCTGAACGTAAACCCGGCGTAGAACAGTTCGACGTTGTCGAATCCCGCTTGCTGCATCAGGGCCACGTCTTGTTCGGGCGAGAGCAGCGGCAGCCGGCTGCTGATGGCGGCGACCGCATTGCTCGCATCGAATCCGGGGACGCCCGACGCCACGGCGAATGCGGCGTAGCGATTCAACCAGCGCAACTTCTGATCTTCGGCCTGGGGGACGCTGTGGTGAGCCACGATCAGCGGCGCCCCCGGCTTCAAGCGTCGCCTGAGTTCGCTTAGCGTATGCAGGCGCTCTTGCTCAGGAAGAAAGTGCAAGGTCAGCAGGCAGGTGGCGCCGTCGAAGGGACCCTGCGGCGCAGTGTCGATGTAGCCTTCCAGCAGTTCGACACGCGCAGCGAGCGGCCCCAGGGTGTCGCCGGCCAGCTTCAGCATCTCGGCCGACGGGTCCACGCCCACGAAGCGCCACCCTGCCTGCGCTTCGGCGAAGACCTTCAATTCCAGACCGCCTCCGGCGCCGAGGACGAGCACGCGACCGTCCTGCGGAACGGTCTCGGCCAGCAGCAACGCGGCCATCTGTTGCATGGCATGAAAGCCCGGCACCTGCCTGACCGGACCTAGTGCGTAGCGAGAGACCGCTTGGGGATCGCAGAACGACAAGACAGGACTCCTACGCTGGCTTAGGGCCGTCGCATGCTACTGCAAAGTGTCCACGCTCGGCCGGCTGCGGGCGTCGGTCACGCGACAGGCATGGCCGAGATTCACGCCGACTCGACCGCACCGCAGTAACCTCATCCTTCGGACTGGATTCAAGAGGCCTACCATGATCGCCAAACTGCAGCCATGTCTTTGGTTCGACGGAAATGCCGAAGAGGCGTCGCGCTTCTATGCCGATACGTTTCCAGGAAGCCGCATCGGCACGGTCATGCGCGCGCCAGGCGACTATCCCGACGGCATGGAAGGCGATGTCCTGACCGTCGAGATGACCATATTCGAAATGCCGTTCCTGCTGCTGAACGGGGGCGCCCAGTTCAAGTTCAACGAAGCGGTGAGCTTCCAGGTGGCGACGAACGATCAGGTGGAGACCGATCGCTACTGGCAGGCCATTACGGACAACGGCGGCGAGGAGAGCATGTGCGGCTGGTGCAAGGACCGTTTCGGATTGTCCTGGCAGATCACCCCCAAGCGTCTGATCGAACTCATGGCCCGCGGCGGCGAAACGGCGCAGCGCGCATTCAAGGCCATGATGACGATGAAGAAGATCGACATCGCCGCGCTCGATCGCGCGGTCAAGGGCGCCGATTCCTGAATCCTGAGCCTGCGACCGATCCGGCCGCAGGCTTGGGGCGCGTTCCCCGCTGGACCACGCGCAACGGTCCTGCAGACCGGTGCGCTACGCCGCGGCAGGCGGCCCGAACCAGGTGGTCAGCGCATCCGTCAGTCCCAGGTCCGTGCCCTCTCCCACCCAGGCCACGTATCCGTCGGGCCGAATCAGCACGGCAGTGGGCGCGGCGACCGTGCCGAGTGCCGGAAGCTCCCACTCGCCTTCGTAGACAGCGTCGATCGATTGGACCCGTTCGGCCCAAGGCGCGATATCCAGGCTGCCGGGCAGGCCTAGATTGAGCAGTAGCGGCCGCGCACGGTGCAGCAGGGCGTATACCCGCAGCGGGCCGTCGGCAGTGACCAGGTCGAGGTCGGGCATCCGGCGTCCGAGCAAGGGATGTCCCTGGCCGAAGTCGTAATGGATGCCCAGCCCGGACATCATCGCCGCGTACCGTTCGCGCGGCTCGTCCATGCGCAACAGCTCGGACATGGCCTCGCTCATGGCCTTGCTGCGCTCGTCGGTACGGTGCAGCGCGACCTGGGCCATCGTGTTGCGCAGCACGCGCGCCGCGATCGGATGGCGCTCGGCGTGGTAGCTGTCCAGCAGACTGTCCGGCGACACGCGATGTATCACCTGCGCCAGCTTCCATCCCAGATTCACCGCATCCTGCACACCGGTGTTGAGGCCCTGCCCGCCCACCGGGCTGTGCACGTGTGCGGCGTCGCCGGCCAACAGTATCCGTCGCTCGCGGTAGGCCGCGGCCTGCCGCGTCGTGTCGGTGAATCGGGAGATCCAGGTCGGGCTGTGCACGCCATAATCGGTTCCATGTGCCGCGATCAAGGCCTGACTGAGATCGCTCAGGCTGGGTTCGCTCGCGGGTCCGACCTGCGCCTCGGTCACCATGACCCGGATCGGCCCCGTATCCTTGTAGATGATCTCGCCGTCGCGGATTTCGTACTCCAAGCGGCCGAAGGAGTGCACGCCGAGGGCATTGCGATGGATGCCCAAGCTCGGCATCTCGGTCATCTCGACCTCGGCGATCAGGCTGCTCGTGGTCGCGTCCCATCCGGGAAAATCGATGCCGGCGACCTTGCGGACCAGGCTGCGTCCTCCGTCGCAGCCGACCAGATACTCCGCGCGCAGCGACCGACCATCGGACAGCGCGACATCGACGCCGGTATCGTCCTGCGCGAATCCGATCACATCGCAGCCGCGATAGAACGTCACCGCTTGCTCGTCGACCCAGCCGGCGAGAATGCGTTCGATGTGGTTCTGCCACAGCCCCAGCCCGTAGGGATGCCGGGTGGGGAAGTCGCTGATGTCCAAGCGGGTGCCGGCGAATCCCGCGACCTGGGCCAGCTGCCCCTGCGAGAGGAACCGCTCGGCGATGCCGCGCTGATCGAGCACCTCGATCGTGCGCGCGTGCAGACCGCCTGCGCGCGCGCCGGCGAGTTCCGAGCTGGCGCGCCGCTCGACGATCGCGACATTCACGCCCGCCAGGGCCAACTCGCCCGCCAGCATCAGACCGGTCGGACCGGCTCCAGCGATCACCACCGCGTGGCCGCTCATGCCCACACCCCGGCCGGTGCGATTGCGGTCGCCGCCGATGCGGCGCATGCCTGCGCATCGAGCACCCGCACAGTGGGGCCTGGGACCGGCCCGGCAAGCACACACCATTCTTCTTTCGCTGACAGCACGCTCATTTCGTCGCTCCAAAGCCCACGGGGTCGGGCTTTCGGCTGGCGATTTAGCGACACGGCCCGGGGCTTGCCGCAAGCCCCCCATGCGCTAAGATATTGATAGGGACGGGGTGTGTTCTACCCCCTGCTCCCATTTATCCTCCTGCACAGACCAGCGCTTCCCGCGAGCGCGCAGCGCCATGTACGGCGACGCCATCGGCCTGGAGCAAGCGTCCGTGGGCTTATAAATCCAGGTCGCAGGGCGCAGAGTCTGCGCTCGCTATTGCGGCGACGCAGCAAACCCGCCTCTGCTTCAGCACCGGTGCTGCCTGCGTGGTGCAGTGCGGCAGAACAGCGCTGTGCCGCTGCGTACTTAGCAGGCGCTGACGTATATCGCGGTCGCCAACGCCAACACCGTCTTCGGACTCAGCACCGCCGGCGAGGTCTACCAGCTCGTCAATATGCCGTACCAACCCACGCCCGCGGGCGCCGATGTGGCATGCCGGCACCAGCCCGGACGGCAGCGTCTGGGGCGTCGACGGCAACGGCACCATCTCCATCCGGATCGGCGCCGGCATTGCCGTCGGCGCGGATCATCACCTGCACCACTATTTCAAGTCGCCGCTATGGCAGAAGCGCCAGAAGGAGCCGCCTTCGGCCTGATGCGCCGGAGCCCTAGATCGCGCCGCCAGGCTTGCGCGCTCACGCCTTCGGTATCGTCGCGAGTTTGGCGGTCTTGATCATGCGCTGCGCGCGCCGGCCGGTGCGGCCTTGCTTCAGCGCCCGGCGTTTTGCGGCCAAGGCATCGCCTTCATGCTCGAAGGTCAGGTTGTCGGCCTTCTTCGGATCGAAATAGCCGACGTAGCCGCCGTGCGCGACGCCGAACGAAGGCAGGCTGAAGGCCTTCTTCCCCACCGTCACGGCGCCCATGAAGTTGTTGCGCGAACCCGGCTCCGGCGTGGGCGTGAAGTACAAGGGCAGCACGAAATCCGCAACGCCGATGCCGTCGATCAAGTAGGACTGCGCCTGCACGGCGTCGCACATCTCGAACCAATGGAACACGTCGCGGCCGAGCCCCGCCGGATGCGGCCCCTGCACGACCAGATTGATCTGCGGGTCGGCGATCATTTCCAGCGCTTCATGCGAGAGGCTGACGCTCCAGTCTTCCTGCAGGCCCTTGCTCAAGTCCAGGTACACCACGCCCGCCGGGACGCCGCGGAAGTCGGTTTCGTGCGCGCCGGCCAGCTCTTCGTCGAACCTGTCCAGCACGTACAGCACGCCGTCGCCGCGCATGTCCATCGGATCGAACTTGAAACGCCGCTTGCCCCTGTGGGCCGTGTGCCCTTCCAGACGGAGCGTCGCACCGAAGCCCCAGTAGGGCTCGAAGTCTCGCGCGATCTGGACGTTGATCGCCCGGATCACTTCCTGCATGCGGATGTCGCTGATGGCGCCGTGGCTCAGATTGAACACCGAGACGATCATGACCTGCCCTCCGTTGGCTCGACATCCGGGGCCAACGTCGGATGCGCGGAGGACAGGCCAGGACCGCTACCGTCCGATCAGTTCTCGGGCACCCAGACGAAGCCTTCGCCCTGCGCCTTGACGTGGCCAAGGCCCGGGAACGGGAAATGCACCGCGTACAGGCGCAGATTGCCGTCGGCGGCGCGTTGCAGCAGCGCACGGCGGCTGGCCTGGGCCAGCGGCGCGTTCATGTCGTACTGCACGGTCCACTCCGGACGCTGCACCGAGATCACGAAATGGTGCGCGGTGTCGCCGATGTAGAGCAAGCGCTGGTCGCCCGATGCGATTTCATACGCGCTGTGCCCCGGCGTATGCCCGTCCACGGCCACCGCGGTGACCACGCCGGGAACGATCGCGGCGCCAGGCTGGAAGGTCGCGACCTTGGGCGTCATCGCGGCCACCAGCTTGGCTGAATCGCGGTCCTTCTTCAGCGATTCCCATTCCGGCGCCGAGAGGTGGATGGAAGCATTGGGAAAGGCCAGCTTGCCCTCTTTGGTAAGCAAGCCGCCGGTGTGGTCCGGGTGCTGGTGCGAGAGGAAGATGTCCGTGACCTGCGAGGGCTCGACCCCGGCGGCACGCAACGACGCCGGCAGGCGCCCGGCGCGCGCGAACGAGGCGTCGGCCGCGCCGGTGTCGAACAGCAGGACGCGATCGCCGCTGCGGACCAGCAGCGGCTGGATGCTCAGGTGCAGCATGTCGGTCGGCTGCCCGGCCGCGCTCAGCAGTGCGTTCACCGCCTCGGCCGGCTGGCCGATGGCGAAGGTCTTGCCGTCGTTGGGGGCATCGATGTCGCCGTCTTTCAGCGCGGCCGCGTCCAGCGTGCCGATCTTGAAGCGCAGCACGTCGGGGTTTGCGGCTTGGGGTGCCGCGGCCTGGGGCGCCGTGGCCGGGGCCGCGGCGACCGGAGCGGGCGTGTCGCTTGCGGCCGGTTGCGGCTTGGAGCAACCGGCGAGCATCGCGCCGGCCAGACTTGCGGCGATCAGGAGGGAGAGGTGAGTGCGGGTCATGGACAGCTCCGAGATTTCGGGGGGAGGTGGTGTGGCGTTATGGGTGCTCTGCGCGCTTTTCCAACAGCGCCAGATAGTCCGTACATATCTTCAGCTTCTCGGGCCCAGGCTTGTTGCCGAGTTTGGTCTCGAAGTCCTGGGTCATCGCCGCGTTGTAGTCCTCCAGCGACTGCCAACCTTTGGGCGGCTGGCTCGCCGCCACGGCATGGCCGCGATCGACGGAGGCCTGGTTTAGAAGGAACCATGCCTGCGAGGCGCCCTGCAGCCGCGCTTCGTCCTGCAGCACCGGGCCGCAGATCTTGACGGTGCTGGGGATACCGACGCTTCTGAGGTAAATCATCCAGTCCGAGAGTTCGGCATCCGTCGGCTGCTTCTGGTCGGCCCAGGCATTCGCGGAAGCGAGCAGCAACAGGGCCATCGTCACGCTAAGTTTCATGGCAGCTCTCGTATGTGTCGCCGTGCGAATCCGCCGCCCCCCGAAGCGGGACCGGACGGACGGTTGCGGCCGGAATCCATATTCAATCGCCGATCCAGCCGGAGCCATACGGCGGGCCACAGCGCTGCGCCAGTTCCGGATAGGCACGGGCGATGTAGTCCTCCGGCAGGTTGCCGCCGCCGAAGGTCGTGGTCGCACCGAAGCGGACGATCTGACCCGTGTGAGTCTCGCGCAGGAACAGGCCCGACGCATCGTGGCCCAGTTCCGTTCCCTGGTGCCAAAGCACCGTCTCGACATAACGGCCGCTCGCGATTTTCACGCAGCCCTTTTCTACGACGAGCTTGCCCGTTTTCGCAGCCGTAAGCCGCATCTCTTCGGTGCCGGGCGGCGGCGGCGCCAGCATCGGGAGAAACGGCAGCGCCTCATTGGGGCCGGCACTGGCGCAACCCAGCAACAGCGCACTCATCAGCAATCCGATTGCGATCTTCATCCGTGTCCTGCCTTGTGGAAGGTGCCGGTTCAATGGCGGGCCTGGGGTGGCGGCCGTCTGCACTGATCCCGCATGGCCAAGAATAGCGCCGCGCCGACCGGACTGAACGGATTTGGCCGGCCATGCGCCAGCTTGTTGGCCGTACCCGGCTCGCATAGGCTCCACGCGGACCGGCGGACTGGATCGCCCAGGCGGTACGTACACGGATCCATGAGCGAATCCTCGCGTCGGTCTGATCGGTCTGCCGCATGGGGAGCGGGCGACCGGACCGGTCAGGAATCGAGAAGCGCCGGCCACCACGCCGGACCTAGCATGACGGCCCGACCTGGACCCAGGACGACTGCCACGTTCCGCTGTTCCCGCTCGCCCTGTTGCTGTTGACTGGTCTGTATCTGTTCGCGCTTCCCTATATCACCAAATGGCGCGGCGGACGAAATACCGTCGGCCGGTAACTACACTGATGCAAGCTGGCCGGATCGAGCCAGGCGATGCCGCCGATCGCCACGACGGCGGCCCAGCCCACCCCATGGAGACACGATGAGCAAGGCCATCAGGAAAGACGCGCCGTCGTCCGCGTCGCATGCAGCCGATCGCCACGATCTGATCCGCGTGCATGGCGCGCGCGTGAACAATCTCAAGGACGTCAGTATCGATATCCCCAAGCGCCGGCTGACGGTATTCACCGGCGTTTCCGGCTCGGGCAAGAGCTCGCTGGTGTTCGGCACGATCGCCGCAGAATCGCAGCGCCTGATCAACGAGACCTACAGCGCCTTCGTGCAGGGCTTCATGCCGACGCTGGCGCGGCCCGATGTCGACGTACTCGACGGGCTGACCACCGCGATCATCGTCGACCAGGAACGGATGGGGGCCGATCCCCGCTCCACGGTCGGCACGACCACCGATGCCAACGCGATGCTGCGCATCCTCTTCAGCCGCCTGGGCAAGCCGCATATCGGCTCGCCCAGCGCATTCGCCTTCAACGTGCCCTCGGTCAAGGCGGCGGGCGCGATCACCGTCGAGCGCGGCACTCGCACCAAGACCGTCAAGGAAACCTTCAACCGCATCGGCGGCATGTGTCCGCGCTGCGAAGGTCGCGGCTCGGTCACCGACTTCGACCTGTCGCAGCTGTACGACGACAGCAAGTCGCTCAACGAAGGCGCGCTCACGATTCCCGGCTACAGCATGGAAGGCTGGTACGGCCGTATCTTCAGGGGCTGCGGCTACTTCGATCCGGACAAACCGATCCGCAAGTTCAGCAAGAAGGAACTGAACGACCTGCTCTACAAGGAACCGACCAAGATCAAGGTCGACGGCATCAACCTGACCTACGCGGGCCTGGTCCCGACGATCCAGAAATCGTTCCTGGCCAAGGACGTCGACGCGATGCAGCCGCACATCCGTGCGTTCGTGGAGAAGGTAATCACCTTCAGCATTTGTCCCGACTGCGACGGCACCCGGCTCAGCGAGGCGGCCCGCTCGTCCAGGATCAGGAAGATCAACATCGCCGACGCCTGCGCGATGCAGATCAGCGACCTGGCGCAATGGGTCCGCGGCCTGGACGAGCCGTCGGTGGCGCCGCTGCTGGCCAAGCTGGCGCACACCCTGGATTCGTTCGTGGAGATCGGCTTGGGTTACCTATCGCTGGACCGGCCGGCCGGCACGCTGTCGGGCGGCGAGGCGCAGCGCACCAAGATGATCCGCCACCTTGGCTCCTCGCTCACCGATGTCACCTACGTCTTCGACGAACCCACGATCGGCCTGCACCCCCACGACATCCAGCGCATGAACGAGTTGCTGCTGCAGTTGCGCGACAAGGGCAACACCGTGCTGGTGGTCGAGCACAAGCCCGAGGCGATCGCGATCGCCGATCACGTCGTCGACCTAGGACCCGGCGCGGGCACCGCCGGCGGCGAGGTGGTGTTCGAGGGCAGCATCGACGGGCTGCGCGCCGCCGGCACCTTGACCGGCCGGCGCCTGGACGACCGCGCCTCCTTGAAACCTTCGGTTCGGAAGCCATCGGGCGTGCTGAAGGTGCGCGGCGCCGCCCTCCACAACCTGCAGAAGGTCGACGTCGACATTCCGCTCGACGTGCTGACGGTGATCACCGGCGTGGCCGGGTCGGGCAAGAGCTCTCTGATCCATGGCTCGGTGTCGGGCCAGGACGGTGTGGTGACTGTCGACCAGGGCGCGATTCGCGGCTCGCGCCGCAGCAACCCGGCGACCTACACCGGCCTGCTGGATTCGATCCGCAACGCCTTCGCCAAGGCCAACGGCGTGAAACCGGCGCTGTTCAGCGCCAACTCCGAGGGCGCCTGCCCGACCTGCAACGGTGCCGGCGTCGTCTACACCGATCTGGGGATGATGGCCGGAGTCGCCGCCCCTTGCGAGGACTGCGAGGGCAAGCGCTACCAGGCCGAGGTCCTGAAGTACAAATTCGGCGGCAAGGACATCAGCGAGGTGCTCACGATGCCGGTTGCGGAGGCCGAGCAGTTCTTCGGCTCGGGCAAGGCGGAGATTCCCGCTGCGCACAAGATCCTGTCCCGCCTCGCCGACGTCGGGCTCGGCTACCTCAGCCTCGGTCAGCCGCTGACCACGCTGTCGGGCGGCGAGCGGCAGCGGCTCAAGCTGGCCACCCACATGGGCGAGAAGGGCGGCGTCTACGTCCTCGATGAGCCGACCAGCGGCCTCCACCTCGCCGACGTCGAACAGCTGCTCGGCCTGCTCGACCGGCTGGTCGACTCCGGCAAGTCGGTCATCGTCATCGAACACCACCAGGCGGTGATGGCGCACGCCGACTGGATCATCGACCTGGGCCCCGGTGCCGGCCACGACGGCGGCAGAGTGGTCTTCGAGGGCACGCCCGCCGAGCTGATCAAGGGCCGCGCCACTCTGACCGGCAAGCACCTTGCCGCCTATGTGGCCCCGCAGGGGAAGTCGGCGCGGAAAACTTGAGGCGGTTTTACGGCGAACAAAAGCAAGCCTATTTCACGAAGTTCCGTCCAGCGTTTCAGTACCGGCGAGTTGCATTCGAGTTCGCGGCCTTCCATGGCCGATGGCTGTTCCGAACGCGAGATCCGGTACGGCTTGATTGTTTCGGTATCTCATAGGCTGAGCATGTCTTTGATTCAGATCCAGGAACTGCAGGTAGCCACCGAACTGGGACGCCTCTACGTCAAGCGCTGGACGCCTGCGAGGCACGATCAACGCGCCCCCATCGTCTTGTTCCACGACTCGCTGGGTTGCGTGGAGTTGTGGCGCGATTTCCCGGAACGACTGGCGGGCACGACAGGCCGCAGCGTGATCGCGTACGACCGCCTCGGCTTCGGCCGATCCGACCCTCACCCTGGAATGCTGGACCTTGGTTTCGTTAGTGACGAGGCCGATCACGCCTTTCGTTGCTTGCGCGAGGAACTCGGCATTGCACGGTTCGTGGCGTTCGGCCACAGCGTCGGCGGCGGAATGGCCGTCGCCTGCGCTGCACGCTACGCCCACGACTGCCGAGGCCTGATCACGGAATCCGCCCAAGCCTTCGTTGAAGATCGGACGATCGCGGGAATCCTCGCCGCGCGTCAGGCATTCGCCGAGCCGGCGCAACGCGAGCGCCTGAGCAAATACCACGGCGAGAAGGCCGCCTGGGTGCTCAAGGCCTGGATCGACACCTGGTTGGCGCCGGCGTTCTCGGACTGGAACCTGGACGAGGCGCTGCACGGCGTCCGCTGTCCGCTGCTGGTGCTCCACGGCGAGCAGGACGAATACGGCTCGGCGCTGCATCCGCAGCGCATTGCGCGGCTATCGCAAGGGCCCGCTTCCATGCACCTGCTTCACGACTGCGGTCATGTACCGCATCGCGAAGCCGCGTATACGGTACTGCGGATCGTCGATCGCTGGCTGCAGACGGCCGTGGATCGGGCGCCTTCGTAGCTTGCCGGCTGCCGCGGGCTCATAGCCCCGACGGAGTCGCAAGCAGGGCCTCTACTCGCGAGGTCGCGCGCGCCGGGCAGCGGCCTCGGCCTGGATGCGCTCAACCGCCGCCTGCGGTGCCGGCCGACGATCCATCTCCGCTGAGTTTGTAGATGTAGGCGTCCACGGCAGTGCCGTCTGCGAGCTTCACCGTGGTCAGCACGCGCTGATAGCCCTCGCCTTCGAACTCGTCGATGCGGTCCCAATGCTCGGCCAGGCTCTCCGAGCTGAAGACCAGACCGCCGATTTCGTCGCCATGCTCGTCAAGCACGATACCGGGATAGCCGACCGCCGCGCCCCAGCCTTCTTGCAACAGCGAGCCGGTGACCGTCGCCGGCTGCCATCGGCCGGGGATACCCGCCAGGACGTGCTCGTTGGGCCGTCCCGGGGCGAGCGTTCCGTAAACGAAAAGTCGATGCACCATCGTTCCCTCAAAGACAGTCAGCGCGCTACGGATCGCGAGACTCGAAGTGTGCGTCAACGGGCGTTCCGCTTCTAGCAGGCGCGGGCAGCCCATGAGTACGGTATCCAAACAGCGGGGCATCTGACGCGTGGGCCGGCTTGACGCATTCGCCAGACCGCGGCATTCGCCAATCGCCTGAGTGGGCCATACCGCGCGAGGCGGCCTGGCCCACAGGCAGGGCACGCGACGGCTTAGACCGTCGGCGTCGCTTCAGGACTCCTCACGTCGACAAGATCCCGCACGACTTGCGCGAGCTTCGGCCTTCGGCGGGCTCGCTCACCGCATCCTCCATTCGAAACCGGCGTAGACCGCGCGCCCTTCTCCCGGCAGAAAATTCGCCTGATCCAGACCCTTCGCATCCGCCACGACATTGGTGCTGGAGATCCACTTGCGGTCGGCCAGATTGCGTGCGTCGACGAACCACGACCATTGCGAGGCGATCTTTCCGCCCAGGCGGACGCCGTAGACCGTATACCCGGGCGCCTTGAACGTGTTGGCATGATCGACGTAGTAGTCCTGCGGCGCCCACTCGACGTTGGGCGCGACATAGAAGCGCTCATCCGGCGACCAATGCAAGGAGGCGCGCAACTGCTGCGGCGGCACGCCGGCGAGTTCGTTGTCGCCGTAGACGGCGTCGTGATCGAAGCGGAAATCGTTCCAAAGGTAGTTGGCAGAAATCAGCCAGGCATCGTTCGGCTGCCAGGCCAGGCCCAGCTCCAGCCCCTGGTGCAGCGTGCGATCGGCGTTGACGGTACCCAGGGGATTGCCGTTGCCGTCGGTCAAGGCCAGCAACTCGCCGTCCACGCGGGCACGGTAGAGCGCGGCATCCAGCGAGAATCCATCGAGCTGCATGCGCATACCGATCTCGGCCGTGGTCGCACGCTGCTTGTCGACCTGGGTGACATTGGGACCACCGGACAGCTCGCCGAAGCTGGGCGGCTCCAGGCTGCGACTGATATTGGCGAACAACTGCGTGCCGCTGTCGACCAGATAGCGCATCCCTAGTTTGGGGCTGACGCCGGAGTAGGAGACATCGAAGCTCTCGTCGCGGCCGGCGGTGATGAATAAGTCGCGCGAGCGCCGGGTCGAGTGCAGACCTTGGGCCCCCAGTGCGAGGATCCACCGCTCGGTCAGCCAGGTCTGGTTTTCCAGGTAGGCCTTGGTATTGCTTGCGCGCTGGTCGAACTTGTTGCTGCGTGCGCCTGCGCGGCCGGCGATGTTGGCGAAACGATCGTCGTCCGTATCGCCCTGCGCAAAGGCCAGACCCGCCACGAACAGGTTCTTATGGTCGCCGAGCCTGCCTTCGCTGCGCCAGCGCAGATCGACGCCCGCGTCCCGGGTGGACTGCTCAAGCACCTGGAAGATCGGGTGGTGCAGCGATTTGTCGGCGTAGTAGGCCGACACGGTCAGCGACTGCGTTTGCGAAGGCGTCCACGCCAATTTGCCGGCGATGCGGTCCAGGCGGAAGTCGCGACGCTGGTCCAGGGCGAGACTGCCGGCCGCGGCAGCACGCGGATCGTCTTTGGCCCGGGCCAAGGTCAGGTTGCCGGGCAACTCCGAGCGCGTATCGACATGCGTGAGATAGACGCGCCCATCCAGCGTATCGCCGAAGCGGTAGCCGGCGTTGCCGAACAGACGGTAGTTCTCCTGGCTGGCATGGTCGCGGTAGCCGTCCTGGTTGAGGCCGGTGAGGCTCAGATAGCCGTCGGCCCGGTCCGTGCTTGCGGCCAACGCCAGCTGCCCGCGCATATAGCCGAAGCTGCCGCCTTCGAGGCGCACGTCGGCCGGCGCCGCGTCGTAGCCGGTCGGCGCGACGAAGTTGATCGCGCCGCCGAGCGTGGCCGCGCCGTATTCCAGCGCATTGGCGCCGCGGTAGACCTCGATGTATCGGGCTGCCAAGGGTTCGACCGCCTGGAAGTCGAAGCCGCCGTCGGCGAGATTCAAGGGGCTGCCGTCCTGCAGTAGCTCGATGCCGCGGCCGTGGAAAGTGCGCTGCAGGCCGGAGCCGCGAATCGACAGTCGCCCCTCCTCTGCGCCGAAGCGCGATTGGATGAATATGCCGGGGGCATAACCGAGCGCGTCGGTCAGGGTACTGACGCGGCCGCCGCGGTAGGACTCGCCGTCGACCAATGCGGTCGCGCCGGCGCGCTGATCCAGGCGCTGCTTCGCCTGCTGAAGACTGTCGACGGTGGCGACATCGGCACGCCGACCGTGCACCTCGACCTTGTCCAGCGTGGTCGCCGGGTCGTTGCGCGGATCGGATGGGGGCGCAGCCTGCGCCGGGCACAGGGGAACGATGACCGCGGCAACGGCCACGGCCAAACGCGACGCTCGCGGCGCCGCGAAGCGAAACTTCGACATTGAATAGCTCCAAAAAGCACAAGACGCGCAGCTAAGCCGCGCGGGGTCGAATCACGACTTGTGTTTCAGAGCGCGAGCGGCGGTCCTCGGGAACCCAGGCCGCAGGGGTGCACCTGCCTGCGCCGCGCAAGCATCGGCCGCAACGGAACAAAGGCGTTGCCGGCGAAGGGAAACGCGAATGCCAGCCACAACGCCAGGACCATGACGGCCGCCAGCAACGGGCAGTAGTCGCAGTCCATGCCCGGATGCGAATCCGGTTGGGACGGTTTCGGAACGGAGGACTGATCAGCGATGCCGCCCTGGGACAGGTCGACATACTTCAGCCCGGTCATGGTGCAGATGGCCGCCCAGTACGCGCCCACACCTTCGGTTCGCTGTTCCGCCAACCGCCCCAAGGTCGGCACCAAGGCCAGCAGCAGCACGGCGACTAGCGCCATGCGGGCCATGAGGCGATGGAAGGCAGGGAGGCGGAGCATCCCGATAGTCTAAGGCTAGGGACGGCGGAATCGAATACCGGCACGGAGTCGAAGGACTCCGTGCTGTGTGTCGGATACCGCCTGAGGAGAAATCCGACAGCACGCGCGCGCCGCAGCTGCGCCCACAAGTCGACCTCGCGACCGGAGGTCGATTGCGAACGATAGGGTTCAGGCGGCCAAGCTCACCTCAGCACCCGCTGCACGTCGACGATCTCCACACCCAGCATCTGCCCGAGCAGGGTGTCGAACCACGGCTTGTGCATGCTGCCTACGATCGACAGCACTCGCGCACCGGGACGCTCGCGAAAGGTTTCGCGGATATTGGCCACCATACGCTGGTTGCGGATCTCCCAGCCGGCGACGTAAAGCTGACCGTAACGTTGCGGCGAGGGGTCGCGCAGCGCCGCGGCGAAATCGCTTTCCATGGCGATGCGCATCACTTCGGGGCGGTTGATGTAGCGGTAGAGACCCAGCATATCGCCGGCCTTGATCAGCTCGGCCTCGTGATCGCGGATGGGCTGCGCCTTCGGCGCGGCCTTGCCCCAAGCCTCCTGTACCGCCTTGCCGAAGGCCTCGCTGTCGGGCAGGTCGACGTTGTCGCCGGTATGGTCGTCGACTGCGTACACGCGCTGGAGGCCCAGTCGTGCTGCCAGGCGTGCGGCGATCACGGTGTCCTCGTTGTTGCCGCGCATGGACTTCTCGAGCATGGCCACCAGCGTGGCGTCCAGGCCGTCACCGGCGCGACGCTCGTCCTGCGGCAGCTGCAGCCACTGCACCAGGGCCGATGCGCTGTCGTTGGCCGCCATGAACAACGCCGCCAGGCGCCTGCGCTGCGAGGGTGCGGGCGCCGCGGGCCAGGCCTTCAGCGTTTTGCGCACCTCGCCGATCGCCGCCGGAACATCCAGCCCGGTCGCGGCCTTAGCCGCGTCGGTCTTGCGACAGTACGGCCCCAGGCCTTCCGAGCCGTAGACCGTGGGATGCCGCGCGGCCAGATCGCATTGCTCGCCGGAGATCGCCTCGATGGTGATGATGTCGGGCTTGAACGCGGCCAGCCGGTCGACCACCGGATCCAGCGTGTCTTGCTTGAAGCCATCGGGCAGTTGACTCAGATGCACCGAGCCCAGCACCAGCACCTGCGAAGTCGGCCCCACCATGTCCTTGTCGAGCGTGGACGTGTCCGCTTGCGTCGCTCCCGCCGCAGCAGGACCGGCCATACCGAACAGCAATCCCCACGTCACCAGTGCCTTTCGCAAAGTCCTGCTCCTTTAGCATCCGTTGTAATCGCGAACGCAGAGGCTAGCGCTGCGCCGGCTGGCCTTCCAGTGCGCCTGTTCCTGGAATCTCCGTTTTGCGATGCGGATCTATTGCGCGCGGCCAGGCGGCAGCGGCTGGTAGAGCGCCGCGATCTTGGGGATCAGGTTTTCCGGATTCGACCCGACGAGGTTGGTCAGCACCACGATGGCCAGGCCCTCGTCCGGATAGATCACGAAAGCGGCGCGGGCACCGCCGATGCCGGCGACCTGGCGACGGGGAGACGTCGCCAATACCGGCCATCCCGCCGACCAGGCCCCGTCGGTGCCGTCGTTCAACTTCTCCGGCGTCCACATGCTGCGGACGCTGGCCGCGCCGATCAGCCGGTCGCTGGACAGCGCGACGATCCAACGCGCCAGTTCGTCCGCGGTGGTCTGCAGGCCGCCGCCCGCCCAGAGACTGTAGGGCATGTCGTAGATCCAGTGGGTCAGACGGTTGCCGTCGTCCGCCGCAAGGCTGCCGCGCGGGAAGTAGCTGTACATGGTCGCGGCATTGGGAACGAGGTCGTAACTGGCGCCGAAGGTCGTTTTGCGCATGCCCGCAACCGCGAACTGCTGCTGCGCGAGATAGCGCTCGTACGGCATCCTGGTTTGCTTGACGATGATCTGCGACAACAGTCCGTAGTTGGTCTGGTTGTAGGCGTATCGCGTACCGATGGGCGCTTCCATGGGCAGCGCCTTCACCGCCTTCCATGCATCGGCTTCGGTGCCGCCGCCGATCACGCCCTGCTGATCGGCGATGTCGGGCAGGCCGGAGGTATGCCCAAGCAGCTGACGGACGCGGATGCTGCGCCAGGCCTCGGGCAAGTCGTCCAGGTAGCGCGAGATCGGGGCATCTAGATCCACCTGCCCCGCTTCTGCCAGCTGCATCATGGCCACACCGGTAAACGGCTTGGTCGCGGAGTTGATCGGGAACAAGGTGTCGCGGGTGGCCGGCACGCGGTTCTCGACGTTGGCCAGGCCATAGCTTTCGGACAGCACCACCCGATCGCCTTTGACGACCGCGACCTGCAGGCCCGGGATGCGCTGATCCTTCATCGCCTGCTGTACCAATCGCCGGGTGCGTTCGTTGGCGTCGTCCAGAGTGTTGGCCGCGGCCCCCAGCCCGGTTAGCGACCACAGAGCGGCGACGATGATCGCGGTGACACGGTGCTTTCCGAACAGCATTGGGCTTCCTCAGGCGACCGCCGATGGCGGGGTGGTGAACGTTTGCGCCGCGCGCAGTGTCGTGCGCGGCGGACCTGACACTGGGACGCACGACGAGGTCATATGGTTTAAACCGGTAGGGAGAAATCGGCTCAGCGCTTCGTCCGGCTCCGTCGGGGGCCGGCACGCGGGAGCCGAGACGGCTTGCGCCGTGTTCGCCTACGCGCCGACCAGGGCGGAGACCGTCTCTCTGAGCCAGCGCTGCCCGCCGTGTCCGTGATTGCGCTCGTGCCACACCATCACGATGCCGAAGCCCTCCACCGGGAAGGGGCAGCTGGCCACGGTCAGTTTGTCGCTGCGGTCGCGCACCAGGCGCTCAGGGACCAAGGCGACGAAGTCCGACTGGGCCACGAGTTCCGGCACAAACAGGAACGAAGCCGCGGACAACACCACATTGCGGCGATGCCCGAGCGCGGCCAGCGCGTTGTCCACCGGCGTGGTGAATCCGCCGCCGCGCGGCGACACGATCACGTGCTCCAGCGCGGCGAACTGCTCGACCGTGAGCTTCTTGCGCAGGCGGGGATGATCGCGGCGCCCGATCAATACGTAGCGTTCTTCGAACAAAGGCCTGGCACGTAGCGCCGGCGGTGCGGTTTCGGGCGTCATGAACGCCAGATCGACTTCGCCGCGCGCCATCTGCGCTTCCAGTTGCGTCGCATCGAGCGTGCGCAGCGCCACGCGCATGCCGGGCGCGCCGATCCTGAGCTGCTTGATGAGCGGCCTGACCACCGCCGTCTGCAGGTAGTCCGTGCAGGCGATGGCGACGATCAATCGGGCCTTGGCCGGATCGAAGCTGCTGTGCGTGGCGACCGTGGCGCGCACCTGATCCAGCGCCAGGCGCAAGGGATCGAGCAGGTCGGCGGCCTTGGCGGTCGGGATCATCCCGCGCTGCACCGGAATCAGCAGCGGGTCGTCGAACATGTCGCGCAGCCGACTCAACTGGGCGCTGACAGCGGGCTGGCTCAGGTGCAAACGGGCGGCCGCCCTGGTCACGTTCTGCTCGACCAGCAAGGCCTCCAAGGTGACCAGCAGATTGAGGTCGAGGCGCTTGCTATCCATCGGATGGATGGTAGCGGAAAGATCTCGCAATTTCACAGATAGCTCGGCCGCACCGAGACTTGCTCCATCGCCCCGGCCCGGAGCCTGGGTGCATCGATATGGAGCGAAAGCCATGAAGAAGATCCTGATCGTCCATGCCCACCCCGAGCCGGCGTCCTTGAACCGGCAACTCGTCGACGCGGCCGTCCAGACGCTGCAGGAGCAGGGACACGAGGTCCTGACGTCCGACCTGTACGGCATGCGCTGGAAGGCGGTGTTCGACGAGGACGACTTCCCCAGCCGCGCCGATCCGGATCGCCTGCATTTCGTGCGCGAGTCCGGGCATGCCTATGCCAACGGACGCCAGACCTCCGACGTCGCCGCCGAGCAGGAGAAAGTGCTGGCCGCCGACGCCGTCATCCTGCAGTTTCCGCTGTGGTGGTTCGGCATGCCCGCCATCCTCAAGGGCTGGGTGGATCGGGTCTGGGCCTATGGTCTGGCATACGGCTACCAGGGCGCCGGCAACCGATACCGTTACGGCGACGGCGCTTTCAAAGGCAAGCGCGCGATGCTGTCGGTGACGGTCGGCGGGCCGGCTGCCGACTATTCGCCGCGCGGCATCAACGGGCCGCTGGAGCAACTGCTGTTTCCGATCACGCACGGGACCTTGTTCTTTCCCGGCATGGACGTGCTGCCTACGCATGCCGTCTATGGCACCGGGCAGATCGACGAGGAGGCCGTGGCGGCGGCGAAGGCGGCATGGCGCTCGCGCCTGGAGCGCTTGTTCGAGGAGGCGCCGATCCCGTTCCGGCGCCAGAACGGCGGGGACTATCCGGACCGCCACGTACTGGCGAGCGATGTCGCTGCCGGCCAGACCGGGCTGCTGGCGCATGTGGCGGACAGGCGGACCGCGCCGCATGCTCTGGAGGAAGCCTGAAGTCGCGATGCTGGCGGGCCGAAGGCCGCAGGTTCTGAGTTCGCGCGCTCGGATTGCGCACTCAGATCGCGCGCCTGGGCGCATCAAGCCAGCGGATTGAGCTGCGCCTGCAACTGCGCGAATTCCTGCACCACGAAATCCACCAAGGCGCGGATGCGCGGAGTGTCGCGCATATCCGAATGAAAGCCGACGCGCACCGCGCGCACGGGCATGGGCTGCGGCAGCGCCACACGATGCAAGTCCGCATCCCGCTCGCCCATGAAGCAAGGCAGCACGGCCATGGCGGCGCCGCCGCGCACGGCAGCGAGATGCGCGCGCAGGCCATTGGCGTGCAGCACGGTACGCGCACGGTGCGCCAGGACCGGCAACCAGGCCTCGTGCGGCACCTCGCCTGCGGCACGATCCAGCAGCACCAGCCGGTGGCCGCTGAAACCGTCGGCGGCCTCGGGGCGGCCGTGGCGTTCGATATAGCTCGCCGACGCGTACAGCGCGTAGGCGACGTCGCCGATGCGGCGCTCGACCAGGTTCTCCTGCGCGAACGAGCCGAAGCGGAAGGCCAAGTCGGCTTCGCGCCGCGCCAGGTTGAACACCTTGGTGTCGTTGACCAGTTCGATCAGCAGGCCGGGATGCGAGGCGCCGAAGCGCGCGAGCATCGGCGCGATCACCTCGTCGCCTAGCCAATCCAGGCTGGTCACCAGGATCTCTCCGCTCAGGCCGGTATCGCGCGCGGCGACCTGCCGCTGCACCGACAGCGCGCCGGCGTCCATCTGCTCCAGGCCGTCGATCAGCGACTGGCCCAGCGCGGTGAGCCGCAGCCCGCCGGCGTCGCGGTCGAACAGCTTCGCGTCCAGCCGCCGTTCCAAGCCGTCCAGGCGCCGGCTCACGGTGGGCTGGGTCGTGCCCAGCGCGCGCGCCGCAGCGCTGAGGGTTCCATTGCGGGCGATAGCCAGCACCACTTTCAGATCATCCCAATCCATCGTCGTCGGCCCGAGCCTGTCCCATGCGTTTTTGAATGACCGGCATGCCAAATCGATGACTGCATTCGCTGGCAGCGCTTCCTAGACTGTCACGCAGTTCCGCAGGCGGACAAGTCTCCGCTCACGGCCACGTCGGGGCAGCATTCTGGTTTCGGGAATCGAGGCATGCTCAAGATCGACCACCTGATCCTCCGCGTCAGCGATGCGAAAGCGTCGGTGCGGTTCTATCGGCGAGTGCTCGACCTCGCGTACGAAGGCGAGGCCGGCCCGTTCCAGGTGCTGCGCATCAACGACGACTGCGTGCTCGACCTGCTGTCCGAGCCGCCGAAAGACCCGGTCCACCTCGCCTTCCATCTGGATCGCGACGCCTTTGAGGCCGTACGCGACCGGCTGCGGGCGATGGAGGTCGCGTTCGGCGGCGATCCTTTCGTTCGCGACGGTCGCTCTGCCCAGCAGTACGGCGCCCGTGGTTGGGCGGAGGCGCTGTACTTCTTCGATCCCGATCGACATAACATCGAGGTACGCACTCATGATCGACGCTGACGCTCCGACCGCTGCCACGCTTGCCGGTCCGTCCACGCATCCCGACCTGCGCGGCAAGGTGGCCGTGGTCACCGGCGGTTCGCGCGGCATCGGCGCGGCCACCTGCCTGGCGCTGGCACGCAGCGGCGTGCGGCTGGCGATCAACGGCCGCGACCCTGCCGCCGTGCAGGCGAGCGTCGCGGCCGTGCAGGCCGCCGGCGGCGAGGCGATCGGCGTGGAAGCCGACTGCTCGGATCTCGCCCAGGTTCAGCGCATGCAGGCTCGCGTCGAAAGCCATTTCGGCGCACCGGACTTCGTACTCGCCTTCGCCGGAGGCGGCACGGGCCGGCCGGTCCCGGTACAGGACATCAGCGAACAGGACTGGCGTTCCAGCCTGGACAACAACCTCACCTCGACCTTCTTCACCATCAAATGCTTTCTGCCCGGCATGTTGGCGCGCGGCAGCGGCGGGATTCTGACCATGGCCTCCGCCGGCGCCCGCGTCGCATCGGGTGCGCCCGCGGGCTACGGCGCGGCCAAGGCCGGCGTCATCATGCTGAGCCGCCACCTGGCGCAGGAAGTCGGCCCGCAGGGCTTGCGCGTCAACTGCATTTCGCCGTCGGCGGTACTGACCGAACGCACGCGCGCCGCGCTTACGCCGGAGCGGCAGGCGCGGATGCTGGAAGGTTTCCCGCTCGGGCGGCTGGGCACGCCGGACGACGTGGCCGCGGCATCGCTGTTCCTGCTCAGCGATGCTTCGGCCTGGATCACGGGGGTGGTGCTGGACGTAGCGGGCGGCCGGGTCATGGTCTGAGCCGGTATCTAGTCGCCGGCACGCCGTAGTCACTGGACGAGCGAGACCGCCTCACCGCCGGCAACAGGCTCCGACAGTCGGCGCAGCTTTACGGCGTGGAGAACGGCTCGGCCTCGTACGCGCGATGCAGCAATTCCAGAAAGCGCGGAGCCTCGGGCCAGGACAGATCGTCGATCCGATGCACGGCCACGCCCGGCGTCCAGGAGTTCATCACCGCAGCGCCCGCGAGGCCCGGCAGGTCTGCGCGCGTCAGCTCCTGCATGCGCTGCGCGACGCCGAGACGCTCCAGCTGACGGCGGACGATGCCCATGGTGGTCCCGCCCAGCATCTCGGCCATGGGCCATACCACCGCCTCGCCGTCCCAGAAGGCCAGGTTCCAGATCGAAGCCTCGCTGAGCCGGCCGCGCCTATCGACGAAGGCCGCGTCGTCGTAGCCCTGCGCCACCGCCTGACGCAGAAAATAGGTCTTGGCGACCTCGCCGACGTGCTTCAACGCCGGCAGCATGCGCTCGTGTTCGACCGTCATCAGCGCCAACGGGCCTTTCGGACCCGATGCGGCCGCGCCGGCGCGGACCAGCATCGCGGGCTCCACCTCCGTGCCGGCCACGGTGAACTCGCCCGCAGGCGAGTACACGGTAGCGATCAAGGAGAGATCGGACGGGCCGCCGGCGAGCGCCGAACGCAAATACGAGCGCACGCGATCGTCGGGCAAGGCGCGCCCGAACAGTGCCATCGAGGCATGCCGCAACCGATCCAGATGCAGATCCAGGCCGCGCACCCGGCCGCCGCGTACCTGCATCGCGGTGAAGTGCGCGTAGCCGGCGAAGGCGAGTGGCGCCAAATCTTCGGCGCCGGCCGCGCGGCCGTTACGTTGAACCACGGCAGATGCCGAATGTCTGGACATGTATTCGCTCCAAGAAGTTCGAGCCGAGCAGCAGCGTCGCCGCGCTCCTGCCTGGAGTTTGTCTGCGCCGCACTATCCGCCGTTGACCGAGGCTTGGGAAACGAGTAATTCTCGTCGGATCATCAAATGCGATTTGAAGATCGATGAGCCGCATGCTGCCCGGAACGCGGGCGCTTCGAACCTTCGAGGCGGCCGCGCGCCACTTGAATTTCAGCCGCGCGGCCGAGGAGTTGGGACTGACGCCGGCCGCGGTCAGCCACCAGATCAAGGACATCGAGGACCAGCTCGGCCTGACGCTGTTCGTCCGCAGCAGCCGCCGCATCCAGCTCACTCCGGCCGGCACGGTGCTGCTCGAAGGCACTGCCGCCGCGCTCGACAGTCTGCAGGCTGCGGTCGCCCGCGCCCGTCGCACGGCTCGGGGCGAGACGCGCCTGCACGTCTCGCTGAGCGCACGCCTGGCGACCAACTGGCTGCTGCCGCGCTTGCCGCGGTTCCAGGCCGCGCATCCGGACCTGGAGCTGAGCTTCGACGTCAGCGATGAGCTGCGCGATTTCGCTACCGACGATGTCGATGCCGCGATCCGTTTCGGCACCGGCCGGTACCCGCGCACGCGATCGGATCGTCTGTTCGATACCACGATCGTCGCGGTGTGCAGCCCGAAGCTGCTCGAATCCGGCGCGCCGCTGCGGGAACCACGCGATCTGCTGCAGCACCGGCTGTACTACGTGGACTGGAAGGCCGGCAACATGGTCTGGCCGAACTGGCGCATGTGGATGAGCGCGGCCGGCATCGATGGGTTCGACGACAGCCGTTGCGTGGGCTTCTCCGATTCCAGCCATGTGGTGCAGGCCGTGATCGACGGCGGCGGTGTCGGCCTGGCCGATCTGGACATGATCGGCAACGACCTCGCCCAGGGAAGGCTGGCGCGCTTGTTCGATATCGGCGTGAACGTGGCGCCGGACTACGCCTATCACCTGGTCTACCCGGAGAGCAGCCGCGACGACCCGCGCGTGCTCGCGTTTCGCGAATGGTTGCTGGGCGAAGCCGCGCTGGCGGCGGGCGGACCTGCCGTTACAGACCGATGAAACCCTGCAGCAAACGCCAGCCTACCGCTGCGCCGACGCACCACAGCACCGCCCAGATCGCCGAGCGCTTCAGTACCGTCACCAACACCAGTCCCAGCGCGACGATGGCCGCATCCGCGAGGCTCTTCACCCCTTCGCGCCAGACCGGGTCGTACAGCGCCGCCGCCAGCACGCCGACGACCGCTGCATTGATCCCCGCCACCGCCCGCGCCGCCCACGGTCGCCGCACCAGCAGCGTCCACAGCGGCAGGGCCGCGATCAGCAGCAGGAAACCCGGCAGGAAAATGCAGAGCAGCGCCACCGTCGCCGCCAGTACCGGCGTAACGCCGAGATCGACGCTCGCTCCCAGGTAGGCGGCCAGAGAGAACATCGGCCCGGGCACGGCCTGCGCGGCGCCGTAGCCTGCGAGGAAGGCGTCGGCGCCGAGCCAGCCCGGGGCGACGAGTTGGTCCTGCAACAGCGGCAGCACCACGTGCCCGCCGCCGAATACCAGGCTGCCGGACTGATAGAACGCCGCGGCCAGTCCGGCCAGGGACGGCGCAGCGCGCGGCAGTGCAAGCGCGGCCGCCAGGCCCAGCAGGAACAGCGCCATGCAGACGACGGCGAGGCGACGGCCGTACGGAATCGAGAATGCGGCCGCGCCGTGGATCGCGGCGGGACGGCACAGCCATAGGCCGATCGCGCCGCCGGCCAGGATCGCGAGCAACTGCCACCACGCGCTGCCGGCGGTCAGCACCAACGCACAGGCACCGGCGGCGATGCACAAACGGCGCAGGTCCGGCGTCAGCGTGCGCGCCATGCCCCACAGACCGTGCGTCACGATCACCACGGCGACCAACTTGAGGCCGTGCAACCAGGCCAGGCCGGCAGGATGACCGAACGCGCGCGGCGCATAGACGGCAAAGCCGAACATGAGCAGCGCCGACGGCAGGGTGAAGCCCATAAACGCAGCCAGCGCGCCGCGCCAGCCGGCGCGGAACAGGCCGATGGCGAAACCCATCTGGCTGCTCGCCGGCCCCGGCAGGAATTGGCACACAGACAGCAACTGCGCGAAGGACGCGTCGTCGAGCCAACCGCGGCGACGCACGAACTCGTCGCGGAAGTAGCCCAGATGGGCGATCGGCCCGCCGAACGAACTCAGGCCCAGGCGCAGAAACAGCGCGAAGACCTCCCAGGCGCTGCCGCGGGCGACCCTCACAGCCTGCGTATCGGTGTCGGACAAGAACCGCTCCTGCTGGATCGCACCACGCTATCCCCGGATTGTTTCAGGTCGGACCGGGCGCCCGCCATGCCGGAATTCGAGGCCGCGGCGGCGCTCAGCCCTCCGTGTCGGCAGAAGCCGGAGCGAACCGCCCGGCGATGGAGCGGTTTTGCACGCGATTCGCCGTTCCGCAACGCAACTAACCGGTCGCCAGCACGCCCGCGGCCACCGCCACCAGAGCGCCGGACACGCCTTCCACCCAGCGACGCCGCCCATCGCTTGCGCGACCGGCGCGGCGACCGCCGTAGGCCAGCACCAGACTCAAACCGGTGTAGACCAGGCCGCACAGCACGATG
Source organism: Lysobacter sp. Root76 (assembly GCF_001428685.1). Classification (GTDB taxonomy): domain Bacteria; phylum Pseudomonadota; class Gammaproteobacteria; order Xanthomonadales; family Xanthomonadaceae; genus Lysobacter. The sequence goes on from NZ_LMIK01000004.1 coordinate 82,317, forward strand.
AAGATCGCCGACAGCACGATCGCCTGTAGCGCAGCCGGCGCATCGGGGCGCATGAACTGCGGCAGAATCGCGAAGTAGATCATCATGCCCTTGGGGTTGAGCGCGGCGGTCAGGAAGCCGCGCCGGAACGGCGCGCCCTGCGTGCCGGTTCGCAGATCGACCGAACCGGCCTTCATCGCCGAACGCAGCAATCGCAGGGCCAGGTAGGCGAGGTAGCCGACGCCGATCCAGCGCAGCGCTTCGAACAACAAAGGCGACGCGGCGATGATCGCCGCCAGCCCCAGGGCCACCAACAGGGAATGCACGACATAGCCGGCGCAGACACCGGCGGTGGCGCGCAGGCCTGCCGCCGCGCCGGCGTTGATGGCCTGGGAAGCGATGAACAGCATGTCCGGCCCCGGGGTACAGATCAGCGGCAGCACGGTGGCGGCGAACAGCAGCGCAGTGGTCGATTCCATGACGGACAGCGTACGTCACGAGCGGCGCTATCGGGTTGCTAATATTGCCGTAAATTCTGATAAATTGGCATGTAAAGCTAATTTTCTACCAAACAAGGCGCATCAATGCCAATCAAGCTGGACGAGATCGATCGCCGCATCCTGCGCGCCCTGCAGCGCGACGGCCGCCTGCAGAACACCGAGCTGGCGCAGGAAGTCGGGCTGTCGCCTTCGCCCTGCCTGAGGCGGGTGCGGCTCCTGGAGGAAGCCGGGGTGATCGAGCGCTACGTCGCCGTGCTCGATGCCGCCCAGATCGGCATCGGCATGACCCTGTTCACGCGCGTATGGCTGACCGCGCAGGACGCGGACACGATCGAGCACTTCATCGAGGCGATGAAGCGGCTGCCGCAAATAGTGGAGTGCTACATCATGCTCGGCGAGAGCGACGCGCTGCTGCGCGTGGTGGTGCAGGACCTGGACGACTACCGGCGCTTCCAGACCCAGCACCTGACCCGCGCCAACGGCATCCAGAACGTCAAGACCGACCTGCCCAGCCAGATCGTGAAGCAGAGCTACGCCCTGCCGGTGTAGCTGCGCCACAGAGCGATGTCGCATTGCGCCCCGGGCCGCGGTACGCCGTGAAGCCGCCCTCACGGCGCATATGGACTGCCTATATCTAATGTCCACAAGCAGTGCACACAGCCGTCCGCGGACCGGCGATAGTTTTTCATGAAACAGTTGACAGCCCCGATCGAGCATGTTTTTCTCGACCTCATGACGCAGCGCAACAACCACCCGCAGACCACGCTCAAGGCCGCCACCGCCTCGAACGACGTCGCGCGCGTTGCGCTCCGACTCGCTCCAGCGATCGCCACGTCCATTCTCGTCCTCGTACTTATTACCGGGCTTACCAGCGCGGGAGTCGGGTTCGTGTAGCAAAACACACAGCCCCAAGGTCGAAAGAACCTGAACCCCGCGCCCAAAAGGCGCGGGGTTTTTCGTTTTCAGGCCCTGGGGTTCGAAAGAACGCTGCCGTTGCGCCATGGACGGCAGCCATGAATTCAAACCGCAAGCTCAAGGAACGCGTTTCAGTGAGAAGCAACGCCATCAAGCAAGGCCCGGCCCGAGCCCCCGCACGCGCGATGCTGCGCGCGACCGGTCTCGACGACGCGGCCATCGCCAGACCGCTGGTCGCCGTGGTCCACACCTGGTCCGACGTTTCGCCATGCAACATCACCCTGCGCGATCTGGCCCAGCACGTGCGCCGCGGCGTGACCGAGAACGGCGGCACGCCGATCGAGTTCAACACCATCGCCGTCACCGACGGCATCGCCATGGGCACCGACGGCATGCGCGCTTCGCTGGCCTCGCGCGAAACCATCGCCGATTCGATCGAGCTGGCGGTGTCCGGGCATTGCCTGGACGCGATGGTGCTGCTGGTCGGCTGCGACAAGACCATTCCGGCCGCGGCGATGGCGGCGGCGCGCCTGGATATCCCGACCGTGATCCTCTACGGCGGCACGATCATGCCGGGCCATTGCCCGTCCAAGAAAGGCGCGGCCGACGACAAGCCGCTGACCGTGCAGGACGTGTTCGAAGCGGTCGGCGCGCACTCGGCCGGGCGCATCGACGACGCCGAACTGCACCGCATCGAATCCCACGCCTGCCCCGGCGCCGGCGCCTGCGGCGGCCAGTTCACCGCCAACACCATGGCGATGGTGCTGACCTTCCTGGGCCTGTCGCCGCTGGGCTTGAACGACATCCCCGCGATCCACGCCGACAAGCCCGAGGCCGCGCGCACCTGCGGCGAGTTGGTCATGCAGCAGTTGCGAAAGGGCGGACCGAGGCCGCGCGCGCTCCTCTCCCCGGCCGCGCTGCGCAATGCCGCGCGCGCGGTCTCGGCCACCGCCGGCTCGACCAATGCCGCCCTGCATCTGCTGGCGATCGCGCACGAAGCCGGCGTGGCGTTCGACCTGGAGGAATTCGAAGCCGCCGCGCACACGCCGGTGATCGCCGACCTGAAACCGGGCGGCCGCTACACCGCCGCGGAGATGTACCAATTCGGCGGAGCGGCACTGGTGGCGCGCGAACTCAAGGCGGCCGGTTTGATCGAGGACATTCCCACGGTCACCGGCCGTTCCTTTTTCCACGAACTGGCCGACGCGGTCATGGCCGACGAACAGGACGTGGTGCGTCCGGTCGCCGATCCGATCAAGCCGCGCGGCGGCTACTCGGTGCTGTACGGCGACCTCGCGCCGGAGGGCTGCATCCTCAAGCTCGCCGGCCACGGCCGCGAGCATTTCGAAGGCCCGGCGCGCGTGTTCGACTCCGAAGAAGACGCGTTCGCCGCCGTGCAGTCGCGCCAGGTGCGCGCCGGCGACGTGGTGGTGATCCGCTTCGAAGGTCCCGCCGGCGGCCCCGGCATGCGCGAAATGCTGGCGGTGACCGCAGCCCTGGTCGGCCAGGGCCTGAGCAACGACGTCGCCCTGATCACCGACGGCCGCTTCAGCGGTGCCACCCACGGTTTCATGGTCGGCCACATCTCGCCGGAAGCCGCGCACGGCGGCCCGATCGCGCGTCTGCGCGAGGGCGATCTGGTCAGCATCGACGTGCGCACGCGGCGTTTGAACGTCGCCGCCGACCTGGCCGCGCGCGAACCCGCACGCATCGCCGCGCGCGTGACCACGGGCGTGCTCGCCAAGTACGCGCGGCTGGTCGGCTCGGCCTCGCAGGGCGCGGTTACCGCGCCGGGGCCGCTGCAGTCGCCGCCAGCTCGAACGATTACCGCCGCACTCATCGCCACACCCGCTACCGAACCCGCCTGATCCACCTCTTCCCATCGCTCGCTCCTCCATTCCCGAGACCACAGACATGACCGCTACGACCTTCCGCCCCAAGATCGCCATCGTCGGCTACGGCAGCCAGGGCCGCGCACACGCGCTGAACCTGCGCGACTCCGGTTTCGATGTCACCGTCGGCCTGCGCCCGGGCGGCCCGACCGAGATCAAGGCCAAGGCCGACGGCTTCACCGTCAAGTCGCCCGCCGAGGCCGTCGCCGGCGCCGAACTGGTCGCGGTGCTGACCCCGGACATGGTCCAGGCCCAGCTCTACCGCGACGTGATCGAACCCAACATCGCCCAGGGCGCCTGCCTGCTGTTCGCGCACGGCTTCAACGTCCACTACGCCCAGATCGCGCCGCGCGCGGACCTCGATGTCGTACTGGTCGCGCCCAAGGGCCCGGGCGCGCTGGTGCGACGCGAGTACGAGATCGGCCGCGGCGTGCCCAGCGTCTACGCCGTGCATCAGGACCGCAGCGGCCGCGCCGAAGAATTCGCCCTGACCTACTGCGCCGGCATCGGCGGCGCGCGTCAGAACGCGATCAAGACCACCTTCAAGGAAGAGACCGAGACGGATCTGTTCGGCGAGCAGGCGGTGCTGTGCGGCGGCGCGACCAAACTGGTCCAGGCCGGCTGGGAAACCCTGGTCGAAGCCGGCTACCAGCCCGAGGTCGCCTACTACGAGTGCCTGCACGAACTGAAGCTGATCGTGGATCTGTTCTACGAAGGCGGCGTGACCCGCATGCACGAGTTCATCAGCGAGACAGCGCAGTACGGCGCGCTGACCCGCGGCCCCTACGTGGTCGACGAGGACACCCGCGCGCAGATGCGGCGCGTGCTCAAGGAAATCCAGGACGGCACCTTCGCCCGCCAGTGGATCGCCGAGTACGCCTCGGGCAACGCGAACTACAAGGCGCTCAAGCAGGCCGACCTGGATCACCCGATCGAAGCCGTCGGCAAGAAGCTGCGCGCCAACATGAAATGGCTGGACACCGCGCCCACCGCGCAGCCGGCCCCCGCCACCCGCGGCGAACGACAGGAAGAGGCTGCCTGATGAACAGTGCCCGCTGGCTGGCGCAAGCGCTGGCCGCAGAAGGCGTGGACACGCTGTTCGGTTATCCGGGCGGCACCATCATGCCTTTCTACGACGCTTTGCACGGGTCGGACCTCAAGCATGTGCTGGTCCGTCACGAGCAAGGCGCCGCTTTCGCTGCCAACGGCTACGCCCGTGCCAGCGGGCGAGTCGGCGTATGCGTGGCGACCTCCGGTCCCGGCGCGTCCAATCTGGTCACCGGCATCGCCGACGCGATGCTGGATTCGGTGCCCATGGTCGCGATCACCGGCCAGGTCCCGACCTCGCTGATGGGCACCGATGCGTTCCAGGAGCTGGACGTGTTCGGCATGACCCTGCCCATCGTCAAGCACAGCTTCCTGGTGCGCCGCGTCGACGATCTGCCGCGCGCGGTCGGCGAAGCGTTCCGTCTGGCGCGCTCCGGGCGCCCGGGTCCGGTGCTGATCGACCTGCCCAAGGACGTGCAGAACGCCGACGCCTCGCACCTGGCCGCGCACCGGCCGCTGCCGACCGACCCGCTGCCGGCCGCGCCGGAGGCGGCGTACCACGAGGCCGCGGCGCTGATCGCGCATGCGCGCAAGCCGCTGGTCTACGGCGGCGGTGGCATCTCCCTGGGCGATGCGGTGGACGCGTTCCGCAGCTTCGTCGAAGGCAGCCAGATCCCGGCGGTGCTGACGCTCAAGGGCCTGGGCGCGCTGCCGGCCGACCATCCGTTGAACCTGGGCATGCTGGGCATGCACGGCAACCGCGCCGCCAACCTGTCGGTGCAGGAATGCGATCTGCTGATCGTGGTCGGCGCGCGTTTCGACGACCGCGCCACCGGCAAGCTGGCGGAGTTCGCGCCGAACGCGCGCGTGGTTCATCTGGACCTGGACCCGGCCGAGATCGGCAAGCTGCGTCACGCCGACGCCGTAGTCAACGGCGACCTGCGCCGCTCGCTGGAGGCACTGACGCCGGCCTGCGCCGCGCAGACGAAAGGCCGCAACGGCGGCGCGCGCAGCAGCTGGCGCGACACCTGCCTGCAGCGCAAGCGCGAGTGCGCGCCGCGCTACGACGCGCCGGGCGAGACCGTGTACGCGCCGGCGCTGCTGCGGCGCCTGTCGCAACTGGCGCCGGACGCCGTGGTCACCTGCGATGTCGGCCAGCACCAGATGTGGGTCGCGCAGCACTGGCGCTTCGACGATCCGCGCAAGCACCTGACCAGCGGCGCGCTGGGCGCGATGGGTTTCGGCCTGCCGGCCGCGATCGGCGCGCAGATGCAGGACCCGTCGGCGCGCGTGATCTGCGTCAGCGGCGACGGCTCGTTCCTGATGAACGTGCAGGAGCTGGCGACCGTCGCCCGCTACCGCCTGCCGGTCAAGATCGTGCTGCTCGACAACCAGGCCTTGGGCATGGTGCGGCAGTGGCAGGAGCTGTTCTTCGATCGCCGCTATTCCGAGGTCGACCTGTCCGACAACCCGGACTTCTGCGCGATCGCCGCCGCTTTCGGCGTGGCCGCGTTCCATGTCGAACGCGCCGACGCGGTCGACGAGGCCCTGGCCGCGATGCTGGCCTGCGACGGGCCGGCGCTGCTGCACGTGGCGATCGATCAGGAAGCCAACGTCTGGCCGCTGGTTCCGCCCAACCGCAACAACGCCGAAATGATGGACCCGGAAGCCGACGCGATCGCGGCCGCCGCCTCTCCCACCCCCGCCACCGACAAGGAGGATGCCCATGCGATACCAGCTTGAACTGACCCTGCGCCAGGCCGAAGGCGCGCTGGCTCGCGTATTGGGCGCCGCCGAACGGCGCGGCTTCCGTCCCCTGTCCGTGGACGGCGAAGCGCAACCCGATGGCGACCGCTGGCACCTGCGCATGACCGTGGAAGGCGACCGCGCCGACACCGCCCTGCAGAGCCAGCTCGCCAAGCTCTACGACTGTCTTGCCGTCGAGGTGTCCCCATGCAGTTGAACGTCGAAACCCTGGCCGCGCCCGCCGCGGCCGAGGCCCAGCACGCCTATGCCGGCGCCGCTGCGCGCGAACGCAGCTATGCGCCCGCGCGCAGCGGCGTGCCGCAACCCGCGGGCCAGGCGCTGATCTGGTTCGACGGCGAGTTCGTCGCCGCCGATGCGCCGGAAGCGCCGCTGACCACCCATGCCATGCACTACGGCACCGCGGTGTTCGAGGGCATCCGCAGCTACGCCACCGCCGACGGCGGCGCGGCCGTGTTCCGCCTGCCCGAGCACATGGAACGCATGCGCAAGGGCGCCGAAATGTTCGGCATCGACTTCGATGTCGAACGCGCCAGCGCCGCGACCGTGCAGACCCTGCGCGCCAACGGCCACCGCGACGCCTACATCCGCCCGCTCACCTGGATGGGCACCGGCACGATCGGCCTGGACGTGGATCCGCTGAGCCAGCACCTGATGATCGCGACGATGGCCAAGGTCGTGCATCTGGGCGGCGCGCGCACGCGCCTGACGGTGTCGCCGTGGAAGCGCAACCCGGCGACCTCGCTGCCGGCGCTGAAGCTCAGCGGCGCCTACGTCAATTCGATCCTGGCCAAGCGCGAAGCCAAGCAGCGCGGCTTCGACGAGGCCCTGTTCACCGACGACAAGGGCTATGTGGTCGAGTGCACCGGCGCCAATGTGTTCATGGTCAAGAACGGCGTGATCACGTCCATCGAGCACCGCGATGCGCTGCCGGGCATCACCCGCGACACCATGATCGCGCTGTCCGGCGCGCAGTCGCGCGAGGTGACCCTGCACGAGCTGCTGGATGCGGACGAAGTCTTCGTCTGCGGCACCGCTGCCGAAGCCACGCCGATCGCGGTGCTGGACCGCCGCGAGTTCGGCGACAACCCGCTCACCCGCGAGCTGTCGGCGCAGTACGCGCGCGTGGTGCGCGGCGAAGATCCGCGCCATCGCGCGTGGCTGACGCCGGTCTGAGCATGGACAGCGACGTAGCCAGCCCGGTATGCGTTAGCGCCGCCGACCTGTTGGCGGCGCAGGCGCGCCTGCGGCGTTACCTGGACCCGACGCCGCTGCACCACGCCGAACGTTTCGGCTGCTGGTTGAAGCTGGAAAACCTGCAGCGCACCGGTTCCTACAAGGTGCGCGGCGCACTCAACGCCCTGCTGGCCGGGCGCGAACGCGGCGATCACCGCACCGTGATCGCCGCCTCCGCCGGCAATCATGCGCAGGGCCTGGCCTGGGCCGCGTATCGGCTGGGCGTCAACGCGATCACGGTGATGCCGCGCTGCGCGCCGCAGACCAAGATCGCCGGCGTCGCCCACTGGGGCGCCACGGTGCGCCTGCATGGCGACAGTTACGACGAGGCCAAGGCCTTCGCGATCGAACTGGCCGAGCAACACGACTACCGCCTGCTGTCGGCCTTCGACGATCCCGACGTGATCGCCGGCCAGGGCACGGTCGCGCTGGAGATGGCCGCGTTCGCGCCCGATGTGGTGCTGGTGCCGATCGGCGGCGGCGGTCTGGCCGCCGGCGTGGCGATGGCGCTGAAGTCGGAACTGCTGTCCGGCAGCGCCGCAGCGCGCCGCGTGCGCGTGATCGGCGCCCAAGTGGAAGGCGTGGACTCGATGGCGCGCGCCCTGCGCGGCGACCGTAGGCTGATCGAGCCGGCCGCGACCCTGGCCGACGGCGTGCGCGTAAAAGACCCCGGCCGCCTGACCGAGCGCGTGCTCAGCGAACTGCTGGACGACGTGGTGATCGTGCGCGAAGCCGAGCTGCGCGAGACCCTGGTCCGGCTGGCATTGGAAGAACACATCATCGCCGAGGGTGCGGGCGCGCTCGCGCTCGCGGCCGGCCGCCGCATCGCCGGCAAGCGCAAATGCGCGGTGGTCTCCGGCGGCAACCTCGACGCCGGCGTACTGGCGCGGCTGCTGTCGGAAGTGCGGCCGCGCGCGCCGCGCCGTCCGCGCCGGCGCACCCGCGAGACGCCCGCGTACGAGGCCGCCTCGGCCGAAAGCGCCGCCGTCAAAGACGACGTCTATCGGCTGGCACGACTTAGAACCGGGCTGTCGCCGCAAGCGCGCACGGCCCACACGCCCTCCCTTGCCCCGCACCCCACTTTGATCGAGGACGTCCCCGCATGAACCCGTCGCCCGGACCGGTAGTACCGATAGACCACGCCCCGCAGCACATCGCCATTTTCGACACCAGCCTGCGCGACGGCGAGCAGTCGCCCGGCTGCAGCATGAGTTCCAGCCAGAAGCTGCGCTTCGCCCATGCCCTGGCCGAACTGGGCGTGGACGTGATCGAGGCCGGCTTTCCAGCCAGCTCCGGCACCGAGATCGAAGCCGTGCGCGCGATCGCGCGCGAAGTGCGCGGCTCGACCCTGGCGACCCTGGCGCGCTGCCACGTCGGCGACATCGAGGCCTGCGCGCAGGCCCTGGACGGCGCCGGCAAGCCGCGCATCCACGTCTTCATCTCCACCAGCCCGCTGCATCGCGAGCACAAGCTGGGCCTGAGCCGCGAGCAGGTGCTGGAACGCGCGGTGATGGGCGTGGAACTGGCGCGCCGCTACGTCGACGACGTCGAGTTCTCGGCCGAGGACGCGCTGCGCACCGAGCCCGAGTTCCTGGCCGAGATCTGCAGCGCGGCGATCGCCGCCGGCGCGCGCACCCTGAACATCCCCGACACCGTCGGCTACACCACGCCCAGCGAAATCCGCGCCCTGTTCGAGTACCTGCGCGCGAACGTGCGCGACGCCGAACACGCCGTCTTCAGCGCCCACTGCCACAACGACCTGGGCCTGGCGGTGGCCAACAGCCTGGCCGCGATCGAAGGCGGTGCGCGCCAGGTCGAATGCACGATCAACGGCATCGGCGAGCGCGCAGGCAACTGCGCGATGGAAGAACTGGTGATGGCGCTGCGCGTGCGCGGCGGCTACTACAACGCCCAGACCCGCATCGACACGCGCCGGCTGGTGCCGACCTCGCGCCTGCTGTCGCGCATCACCGGCATGGCCGTGCAGCGCAACAAGGCCATCGTCGGCCAGAACGCGTTCGCGCACGAGTCCGGCATCCATCAGCACGGCATGCTCAAGCACCGCGGCACCTACGAGATCATGAATCCCGAGGACGTGGGCTGGGCCCAGTCGCAAATGGTGCTGGGCCGCCACAGCGGCCGGGCCGCGCTCAGCGACCGCCTGCAGACCTTAGGCTTCGTGGTCGACGAAGCGCGCCTGAACGCGGTATTCGCCAGCTTCAAGGCGCTGGCCGACAAGAAGCGCGAAGTCTTCGACGCCGACCTGGAAGCGCTGGTGCTGGGCGCCGACGCACGGGCCGCGCGCGGCCATCGCCTGGCCCGCGCGCACGTCAGCACCGGCATCGCCGGCGACAGCCTACCGACCGCGAGCGTGCAGCTGGTCGATCCCGACGGCGTCGCGATCAGCGAAGCCGCGGTCGGCGACGGTCCGGTGCATGCGCTGTTCGCGGCGCTGGCGCGCGCGACCGGCGTGCAGTTGCAGATCGACAGCTACCACGTCTCCAGCGTGACCACCGGCGACGACGCCCAGGGCCAGGCCAGCGTGACCGCACGCGTGGACGGGGCCGAGCTGACCGGCTCGGGCACCAGCACCGACATCCTCGAAGCCAGCGCGCTGGCTTGGCTGGACGTCGCCAACCGGGTGCTGCGCACGCGCCAGCAGGCGCCGCAGCGCCTGGCCGCAACCGCCTGAGCGCGACCGCCCGATCACGACCGCCTGAGCCGCTCCAACCCAACAACGCCACAGCCATAACGCCAAAGCAGACCCCATGACCACGCCCAGAACCCTGTTCGACAAACTGTGGGACGCCCACCTGGTCACGCCCGAGACCGAGGCCGTGCCGGCGGTGCTCTACGTCGACCTGCACCTGATCCACGAAGTCACCACGCCGCAGGCTTTCGCCGAACTCGACGCGCGCGGCCTGTCGCCGCGCCGCCCCGATCTGACCAAGGGCACGCTCGACCACTCCACTCCGACCCTGCCGCGCGGCGCCGACGGCCGCCTGCCCTACTACACCGAGGAAGCCGAGCGCCAGGTCGACACCCTGCGCCGCAATTGCGCGCGCCACGGCATCGAACTGTTCGACTACGACAGCCCGCATCGCGGCATCGTCCACGTGATCGGACCCGAACTGGGCCTGACCCAGCCCGGCATGACCATCGTCTGCGGCGACAGCCACACCGCCACCCACGGCGCATTCGGCGCGCTGGCCTTCGGCATCGGCACCAGCGAAGTCGGGCATGTGCTGGCGACCCAGTGCCTGCTGCAGCGCAAGCCGCGCACGCTGGCGATCAACATCGAAGGCGGACTCGCGCCCGGCGTGGGCGCCAAGGACCTGATCCTGCACGTGATCGGCGAGATCGGCGTCAACGGCGGCACCGGCCAGGTCATCGAGTACCGCGGTTCGACCGTGCGCGCGCTGTCGATGGACGAACGCATGACCGTCTGCAACATGTCGATCGAAGCCGGCGCGCGCGCCGGCCTGATCGCGCCCGACCAAGTGACCTACGACTATCTGGCCGCGACCCGGCGTGCGCCGCAGGGCGCGGACTTCGAGCGTGCGGTCGCGCGCTGGAGTGCGTTCGTAGGCGACGAGGGCGCGCGCTTCGACCGCGAAGTGCATATCGACGCCAGCCAGATCAAGCCGACCCTGACCTGGGGCACGCACCCGGGCCAGGTCGCCGCGGTCGATGCGCAGCTGCCGGTCGCGCAGGACGCCGACGCCGCCAAGGCGCTGGCCTACATGGGCCTGAGCGGCGGCGCGGCCCTGGCCGGCGCGCCGGTGGACGTGGTCTTCGTCGGCAGCTGCACCAACTCGCGCCTCACCGATCTGCGCCAGGCCGCGCAGGTGCTGCAGGGCCGGCGCGTGCATCCGCGCGTGCGCATGCTGGTGGTGCCCGGCTCCGAGCAGGTCAAGCGCGAGGCCGAGGCCGAGGGCATCGACCGCATCGTGCGCGCGGCCGGCGCCGAATGGCGCGAGCCGGGTTGCTCGATGTGCATCGCGATGAATGGCGATCTGGTCGGCCCCGGCCAGCTCGCGGTATCGACCAGCAACCGCAACTTCGAGGGCCGCCAGGGCAAGGGCGCGCGTACGCTGCTGGCCTCGCCGCTGACCGCGGCCGCCTGCGCCATCGCCGGCGAGGTCACCGATCCGCGCGCCTACCTCGGCGATGCCGTAGCCGCGCGGGAGGTGGCCTGATGTCCGCCTTCACCGAACTGACCTCGCGCACCGTGGTGCTGCGCGAACGCAACATCGACACCGACCAGATCATCCCGGCGCGCTTTCTGACCACCACCGAGCGCCAGGGACTGGGCCGTTTCGCGTTCAACGACTGGCGTTACCTCGCCGACGGCACACCCAACCCGGAGTTCGTCTTCAACCGGCCCGAGAACGCCGGCGCGCAGATCCTGATCGCCGGCCGCAACTTCGGTTGCGGGTCCTCGCGCGAACATGCGCCCTGGGCCTTGACCGACCTGGGCCTGCGCGCGGTGATCAGCACCGAGATCGCCGACATCTTCCGCAGCAACGCACTGAAGAACGGCCTGCTGCCGATCGTGCTCGACAACGACGTGGTCGATGAATTGCTGGAACGCCCCGGCATCGAGCTGCGCATCGACGTCGCCAGCCGCAGCGTGATCCTGCCCGGCGGCGCGCGCGTGCAATTCCCGCTGGACGCCTTCGCCCAGACCTGCCTGCTCGAAGGCGTGGACCAGCTCGGCTACCTGCTCAAACAACAACCCGCCATCCAACGCTTTGAGGAACTGCGTCATGCACGCTGAAATCGTCGTACTGCCGGGCGACGGCATCGGCCCCGAGGTCACCGCCGCCGCCGTGGAAGTGCTGCGCGCCGTCGGGCGCCGCTACGGCCACAGCTTCGTCTTGCGCGAGCACCTGATCGGCGGCGCCGCGATCGACGCCACCGGCGAGCCCCTGCCCGAAGCCACCCTGGCCGCCTGCCGCAACGCCGACGCAGTGCTGCTGGGCGCGGTCGGCGGACCGAAGTGGTCGGACCCGAAGGCGAAGGTGCGTCCCGAACAGGGCCTGCTGGCGCTGCGCAAGGGCTTGGGCCTGTACGCCAACCTGCGCCCGGTGAAGCCGCATGCAGCGACCCTGGGCGCCTCGCCGATCAAGCCGCACCTGCTCGCCGGCGTCGATCTGCTGGTGGTGCGCGAGCTCACCGGCGGCATCTACTTCGGCCAGAAGCAGCGCAGCGCCGACAGCGCCAGCGACCTGTGCGAGTACAGCGTGGCCGAGATCGAACGCGTGGTGCGCCACGCCTGCACCCTGGCGCGCAGCCGTCGCGGCCATGTCGTGTCGGTGGACAAGGCCAACGTGCTGGAGACCTCGCGGCTGTGGCGCGAAGTCGCGACCCGCATCGCCCGCGACGAATTTCCGGACGTGAGCCTGGAGCATCAACTGGTCGATTCGATGGCGATGCATCTGATCGCCAAGCCGCGCGCGTTCGACGTGATCGTGACCGAGAACATGTTCGGCGACATCCTCACCGACGAGGCCTCGATGCTGGCCGGTTCGCTGGGCCTGCTGCCGTCGGCGTCGCTGGGCGAAGGCAAGGTCGGCCTGTACGAACCGATCCACGGCTCGGCCCCCGACATCGCCGGCCGCGGCATCGCCAACCCCTGCGGCACCATCCTCAGCGCGGCGATGCTGCTGCGTCATTCGCTGGGTCTGCCCGGCGAAGCCGACTGCATCGAGCAGGCGGTCTCCGCGGTGCTGGAACGCGGCGTACTCACCGCCGACCTGGCCCCGGGCGGGCGCGGAGCGAGCACGGCCGAGGTGACGGCGGCGGTGCTGGCGCAGTTGGAACTGCCGTGCCAGGTGGCGGAATTGCGGGATTGAGGCTGGCGGCCGCGCGGAAAGACGCGGCCGTTCAGCGTTTAAGCGGTGCGGTTGTCGTTGCCGTTGCCGTTGCCGCGGCATTGGAATCCAATGCGCCGCACTCGCCCAATCCCACCCAGACCCGAAGGGCGGCGCGCAGGACGCGCGCCGTTTTTCGAGGAACAGGATGTTCCTTCGAAAAATCCCCGCGCCANCCGCACTCGCCCAATCCCACCCAGACCCGAAGGGCGGCGCGCAGGACGCGCGCCGTTTTTCGAGGAACAGGATGTTCCTTCGAAAAATCCCCGCGCCACCTCCGAACTCGCACGGGAGGGTTGTCAAGGTAAGCCCTTCTCTTTGGTCACTTTCTCTTGGGCTAGCAAGAGAAAGTGACCCGCACGCGCAGCGGGCGGAAGCCTTTGCTTAAGAACGAAACCAGCAAAGCAGCCGAAATTCGCAATCGCGGCTTACGCCGCTCCCACAGAAAGCAGAAAGCGAAGCCAATCCGAATCGAAGCCAGCGCGGTAGCCGGAGTTCGCGGTCGCGGCTCACGCCGCTCCTACCCCAAGGCGAGTGGCAAGAGAAGTGACCCGCATGCGCAGCGGGCGGAAGCCTTTGCTTAAGAACGAAACCAGCAAAGCAGCCGAAATTCGCAATCGCGGCTCACGCCGCTCCCACAGAAAGCAGAAAGCGAAGCCAATCCGAATCGAAGCCAGCGCGGTAGCCGGAGTTCGCGATCGCGGCTCACGCCGCTCCCACAGAAAGCGGAAAGCGGAGCCGATCCGAATCGGAGCCAACACGGTAGCCGAAGGTCGCGGTCGCGGCTCACGCCGCTCCTACCCCAAGGCTAGTGGCAAGAGAAAGTGAGCCGCACGCGCAGCGGGAGGAAGTCGTTGCCCCTCACCTTAGCCCTCTCCCGCAAGCGGGAGAGGGGACATCAGCCAAGCGGGAGCGGGGGTCTCAAGTCGGGAACACTGGTCCTAGCAGGGACACTAGTAAGGAGAGGAGCGAACGCGGACTTACGCCCTCGCCCCCACCTCCGGCGCTTTCACCCTGAACCAAGCCGCATACAACGCCGGCAGGAACAACAGCGTCAGCAAGGTCGCCACCATCAAGCCGCCCATGATCGCCACCGCCATCGGCCCGAAGAAGGCGCTGCGCGACAACGGGATCATCGCCAGGATCGCCGCCAGCGCGGTCAGCACGATCGGGCGGAAACGCCGCACCGTGGCTTCGACGATCGCCCGCCAGGGCTCGTGCCCATCGGCACGATCCTGCTCGATCTGATCGACCAGGATCACCGAGTTGCGCATGATCATGCCCGACAGCGCGATCGTGCCCAGCATCGCGACGAAGCCGAACGGGACCCGGAACACCAGCAGGAACAAGGTCACGCCGATCAGGCCCAGCGGCGCGGTCAGCATGACCATGAAGCTGCGCGTGAAGCTGCGCAGTTGCAGCATCAACAAGGTGAACACCGCGAACACGAACAGCGGCACGCCGGCGATGATCGAGTTCTGGCCGCGCGCCGAATCCTCGACGCTGCCGCCGACGTCGATCGAGTAGCCGTAGGGCAGCTGCGAGCGCAGACCGTCCAGGGTCGGCGAAATCTGGCCCATCACCGTCGCCGGCTGAGTGCCGTCGTAGATGTCGGCGCGCACGGTGATGGTCGGCTGGCGATCGCGGTGCCAGATGATGCCTTCCTCGAAACCGTATTCGAGGGTGGCGATCTGGGTCAGCGGCACCGCGCGGCCGTTGCTGGTCGGCACCATCAGGCTGCCGAGCATGTTGAGCTGCAGGCGTTCCTCGGAGGGGCCGCGCAGCAGCATCTCGATCAGCTCGTTGCCCTCGCGGTAGGTGCTGATGTGCGAACCCGATAGCGAACTGGACAGGAACTGCGACAGCTGCGCCGAGGTGATGCCCAGCGCGCGGGCGCGCTCCTGGTCGACCTGCAGGCGCACGACCTTGTTCGGCTCGTCCCAGTCCAGGTTCACGTTGATCACGTGCGGATTGGCGCGGATCTTCTCGCGCACCTGGTAGGCGATCGCGCGCACCCGGTCGATGTGCTCGCCGGAGACGCGGAACTGCACCGGGTAGCCGACCGGCGGACCGTTCTCCAGGCGCGTCACGCGCAGCTGCAGTTCGGGGAAGCGCAGCACCACGTCCTTGATCACCCACTCGCGGATCGCTTCGCGCGCCTGCACGTCCTTGGGCATCAGCACGAACTGGGCGAAATTGGCGGCCGGCAGCTGCTGGTCCAACGGCAGGTAGAAGCGCGGCGAACCGGTGCCGACGTAGGACACGTAGTTGACCAGGTCCTTGCGTTGCTTGAGCAGCGCTTCCAGGCGCTGCGCCTGCTCGGCGGTCTGGCGCAGCGAGCTGCCTTCGGCCAGCTCCATATCGACCATCAGTTCGGGGCGCACCGAGTCCGGGAAGAACTGCTGCGGCACGAAGCGGAACATGAACACCGACAGGAAGAACGCGGCCACGGTGATGCCGATCACCAGCCAGCGCCGGCGCACGCACCAGGTCACCCAATTGCGGAAGCGGGTGTAGAACTTGCTGGCGTAGGGATCGTGGTCCTTGCCGTCGTGCGGCGCGGGAGCGATGAAGTCGGCGATCGCAGGGTAGCGCTCGGCCCAGCGCGCGCGTTGCGCATGCCAGCGCGCGGCCAGCGAACCGGGCTTGAGCGCGGCGGCGTGGCCGTGGTCGGGCAGCAGCTTGTCGCCCAGGAACGGGATGAACGCGACCGCGGCGATCCACGACACCAGCAACGCGATGGTGACCACCTCGAACAGCGAGCGCGTGTATTCGCCGGTGCTGGAGGCAGCGGTGGCGATCGGCAGGAAGCCCGCGGCGGTGATCAGGGTGCCGGTCAGCATCGGGAAGGCGGTGCTGTCCCAGGCGAACGCGGCCGCACGGATGCGGTCGAAGCCCTGCTCCATCTTGATCGCCATCATCTCGACCGCGATGATCGCGTCGTCGACCAGCAGGCCCAGCGCCAGCACCAGCGCGCCCAGCGAAATCTTGTGCAGGCCGACGCCGAAGAACTGCATCGCGGCGAAGGTCATCGCCAGCACCAGCGGGATCGACAGCGCGACCACCAGGCCGGTGCGCCAACCCAGCGAGAAGAAGCTGACCAGCAGCACGATCGCGACCGCCTCGGCCAGCACGCGCACGAACTCGCCCACCGACTCTTCGACCGCGGCCGGCTGGTCGGCGACCTTGCGCAGTTCCATGCCCGCGGGCAGGGTCTTCTGCAGGCGCGCGAACTCGCTCTCCAGGGTCTTGCCGAGTTTGAGAATGTCGCCGCCTTCCTTCATCGACACGCCGATGCCGATCGCGTCCTCGCCCATGAAGCGCATGCGCGGCGCCGGCGGATCGGAGAAGCCGCGGCGCACGTCGGCGACGTCGCCGAGGCGGAAGGTGCGGTCGCCGACCCGGATCGGGAATTCGCGGATCTGTTCGACGGTCTTGAACTGGCCGCC
The DNA here is from genome assembly GCF_001428685.1 of Lysobacter sp. Root76. GTDB lineage: Bacteria > Pseudomonadota > Gammaproteobacteria > Xanthomonadales > Xanthomonadaceae > Lysobacter. The sequence continues at coordinate 98,975 of NZ_LMIK01000004.1, forward strand.
CACGCGCAGCGGCACGCGGGTGCTGCCGGTCTCGAAGAAGCCGGCCGGGGCCAGCGCGTTCTGCTGGTTCAGGGCCTCGCCGACCGCGCTGGCCGGTATGCCCAGGGTCGCCAGCTTCACGTTCGACAGCTCGACCCAGATCTTCTCGTCCTGGACGCCGAACAGCTCGATCTTGCCGACATCGGCCTGGTCCTGCAGGGCCAGCTGCACGCGCTCGGCGTAGTCCTTGAGCACGGCGTAGTCGAAGCCCTTGCCGGTCAGCGCATAGATATTGCCGAAGGTGTCGCCGAACTCGTCGTTGAAGAACGGCCCGACCACGTCGCTGGGCAGGGTCGGGCGGATGTCGCCGACCTTCTTGCGCACCTGGTACCACAGCGGCTGGATGTCCTTGGAGCGCATCGAATCGCGCGCGCCGAAGATCACCTGCGATTCGCCGGCGCGCGAGTACGAACGGATGAACTCGTACTGGCCGGTCTCCATCAGCTTCTTTTCGATGCGCTCGGTGACCTGGCGCGAGACTTCATCGGCGGTCGCGCCCGGCCACAGGGTGCGGATCACCATGACCTTGAAGGTGAAGGCCGGGTCTTCGCTGCGGCCCAGGCGCACGTAGGCGAGGCTGCCGGCGATGGCCATCACCAGCATCGCGTAGACGATCAGGCTGCGGTGGCGCAGCGCCCATTCGGAGAGATTGAAGCGCATGGCGGCCTCAGCGACCGGCCACGGCGGGGCTTGCGGCGACCGAGCGATTGTCCCGGTCCACCGGCACCACCTTCTGTCCCGCGCGCAGCAGATGGCCGCCGGCGGCGACCACCCAGTCGTTCGCGTTGAGGCCGCTTCGCACCGGCACGCGGTCTTCGCCGTAGGCGCCGATCCGCACCGGCTGCAGCTTCAGGGTCGAGGTCTTGGTGTCGACCACGAACACCGCCGGGGCCTGGCCGCTGCGTTGCAGCGCCGACAGCGGAACGCTCAGGCCGGCATCGACGCCGTTGCCGTTACCGTCGTCGACGATATAGACGCGTGCGCTCTGACCGAGTTCGAGCGTGCCCGCGGGCGCCTCGACCGCGACCCGCGCGGCGTAGGTGCGCGAGGCCGGATCGGCCGCCGGCGCGATTTCGCGCACCGTGCCGGGCCAGCGCTGGCCGGGTTGCGACCACAGTTCGACCATCACCGACCGGCCGGCCTTGAACTGCGCGATCGCGCCTTCCGGTATGGCGAAGGCGATCTCGCGCACGCCGTCGGCGGCGAGCGCGAACACCTGCTGGCCGGCGCCGACCACCTGCCCGGCTTCGGCGCTGCGGCTGGCGATCACGCCGGCGCGCGGCGCGCGCAGCTGGGTGTATTCGGCTTGGTTGCGGGCCACGTCGAGGTTGGCGCGGGCGGCGTTGACCTGGCCCAGCGCGGCCTTGGCCGCGGCGTTCTGCGCGTCCAGGGTCGAGCGGCTGACCAGTTGATCGCTGGCCAGGCGGGCGAAACGCTGCTGGTCGGCCTGGGCGCGGCCGAGCTCTGCTTCGGCGGCGGCCAACTGGGCCTGGGCGGCGCGCGACTGCGCCTGCAGGTCGCCCGGGTCCAGCACCGCGAGCAGGTCGCCGGCCTTCACGTGGGCGCCGACGTCGACCCGGCGCTCGACCAGATTGCCGCCGACCCGGAACGACAGCGGACTTTCCTGGCGTGCGCGGACCTCGCCGGCGAACGCGGTCACCGCCGTCGCACTGGCGCCGGGGTGGGTCACCAGCACCGGGCGCGGCGCTTCGGGCGCAGCGGCGTCGCGACCGCAAGCGGCCAAGGCCAGCGTCAGGACGGCGCTGGAAAGCGCCCATCCGGGGGAAACGGAGCGGCTGCGCATTGCGGGTGACCTCAGGGATAATTAATGTACCTGGCGGTACTGTATAAATATCGAACCCGTTAGTCTAGTATTCCAAGCATGACCGCATCACGCAAAGCCGCTGCCCCGTCCGAGACCGCCAAGACGGCCGGCCCGGGCCGCCCCAAGGACCTGAGCAAGCGCGCCGCCATCCTCGAGGCGGCCTCGAAAATGTTCACCCAGTCCGGCTTCGACGGCACCAGCATGGACCAGATCGCGGCCGAGGCCGGGGTCTCCAAGCTGACCGTCTATAGCCATTTCGGCGACAAGGAGGCCCTGTTCGCCGAGGCCATCAAGACCTATTGCGAGCGCCACCTGCCGCCGATGCTGTTCGAGCCCTCGCCGGCCACGCCGCTGCGCGAGCGCCTGATGACGATCGCCCAGGCCTTCTGGACCATGATCAGCGCGGCCGAGGCGGTCCAGGGCCACCGCATCCTGTGCTCGCCGCAACTGTCGAATACGCCGCTGCCGCGGATGTTCTGGGAAGCCGGCCCGCAGCGCGTGCACGACGAGTTCGCCGCCCTGCTGCGCCGGCGCATCGGTGCCGGCGAGCTGGAGATCGCCGACATCGAGCGCGCCGCGGGGCAGTTCTTCGCCCTGCTCAAGGGCGAGCCGCACGCGCAGATAGTGTTCGGCTACGACGACCCCGAGCCGGCCCTGGTCGACGCCCACCTGCAGGCGTCGGTGGACCTGTTCCTGCGCGCCTACGCCCGCTCCCCGTCCCACCGATAGAACCCAAAGCCCTGGCAAACCGCGAATGACAACAGTCTTGGTGACTTCCGGCACTCAGTCTTCCGCTCCCGCAACCGCCATCCTGTGCCCACCGACTGCCGCGCCAGCCCGGTAGAATTGCAGGTTCAAGCCTGCATTTCGTCCGACGATTACCCTGCGCGAGACTCCGAACTGATGACTACGATCGATTACGCCAAAGCACGTGAACTGATGGTCGAACAACAGGTTCGGCCCTGGGACGTGCTCGACCCGCGCGTACTCGACGTGCTGGCGGCGCTGCCGCGCGAGGCCTTCGTGCCCGCCGAGCACCGCAACCTGGCCTACGCCGACCTGGCCCTGCCGCTGGGCCATGGCGAGTTCACCATGAAGCCGGTGCTGGAAGGCCGCAGCCTGCATTCGCTGGAGCTGGCCCCCAGCGACGACGTGCTCGAGATCGGCACCGGCAGCGGCTATCTGACCGCCTGCCTGGGCCGCCTGGCGCGCGAAGTGACCAGCCTGGAGATCCACGCCGACTTCGCCGACGCCGCGCGCGCGCGCCTGGCCGAGCAGTCGGTGGACAACGCCCAGGTCGTGCTCGCCGATGCCTACGCCTGGCGTACCGACCGCCGCTACAGCGCGATCTGCGTCACCGGTGCGGTCTCCGAGATTCCGCAGCATTTCTTCGACTGGCTGCAGCCGGACGGACGCCTGTTCGTGGTCCGCGGCCGTTCGCCGGCGATGGAAGCGGTGCTGGTGCGCAACGAAGTCAACGCTCGCCGCATCCAATCGTTATTCGAAACCGACCTCCCCTATCTCGTCGGCGCGGCGCCCGCGCCCGTCTTCGAGTTCTGAACCGAACGTCAAGGAAGCCGCATGATCCGCCGCCCACTGGTTCTCGCCCTCGTTCTTGCCTTGCTGCCGGCCGCCGCTTCGGCGGAAGACCTGTTGCAGACCTACGAGCTGGCCCGCAACGGCGACCCGCAGTTGTCGGCCGCCGAATCCAGCCGTCTGGCCACCAAGGAAGGCGCGGTGCAGGCCCGTGCGGCGCTGCTGCCGTCGCTGACCGGTTCGGCGACGCTGAACAAGTCGCGCAACACCGCGCCCAGCTTCACCGACAACAGCGACCCGACCAATCCGGTCGAAGTCTCGGGCAACCTGACGACCGAGACGACCACCCGCAGCTACGGCGTCGATCTGCGGCAGATGATCTACGACCGCAGCCGCTTCACCACGCTCAAGAGCCGCAACGCGCTCAGCCAGGCTAGCGACTTCCAGCTCGAGTCGGCCGGCGACACGCTGATCACGCGCACCTCCGCGGCTTACTTCAATGTGCTGGTCCAGCTGGAAACCCTGGCTGCCGCAGAAGCGGCGGAAACCGCGCTGAAGAAGCAGTTCGACTACGCGTCCAAGCGTCTGGAAGTGGGCCTGGCGCCGATCACCGACGTGCACGAAGCGCGCGCCCAGTACGACAACGCCCGCGCCAACACCATCCTGGTGCGCAACGCGGTCGAGGACGCCTACCAGGCGCTGAGCGAAATCACCGGCCAGCCGATCCGCAACCTCAAGGGCCTGCCGGACGACTTCAAGCCGGCGCTGCCGGAGACGCAGGGCGCCGAAGGCTGGGTCCAGACCGCGATCGAGAACAACCCGGCGCTGCGCGCCAAGGAGTTCCAGGTGCAGTCGGCCGAAGCCGATGTCGAGACCGCGCGTTCGGGCCACTGGCCGACCCTGTATCTGACCGGCGGCTACGACAAGAGCAAGAGCTGGACCGACCGCACCTTCGGCGGCAACACCTTCGAAAGCGACAGCGAAGGCCGCGGCCCCAACCTGGGCATCACCCTGTCGGTGCCGATCTTCGCCGGCGGCGCGACCCAGTCCGGCGTGCGCCAGGCCCTGGCCACCCGCGACGTCGCCAACGACGAGCTCGAGCAGCAGAAGCGCGCCCTGGTGCGCAACGCCCGCAACGCCTACCAGACCCTGGTCGCCGGCGTCAGCGAAGTCGAGGCCCGCCGTCTGGCGCTGGTGTCGGCACGCGCCGCCTACGAGGCTTCGCAGGTCGGCCTGGAAGTCGGCACCCGCACGGTGCTGGACGTGTTGATCAATCAGCAGAATCTGTTCACCGCGCAGCAGGCCTACGCCCAGGCCAAGTACAACTATCTGCAGAACCGTCTGCTGCTGGAACAGGCCGCCGGCACCCTGGACGTCTCCGACGTGCAGGACATCAACCGCCTGCTGACCGCCGAGCCGGCCGCCAAGTTCGACCCCAGCGGCGGCTGATCCAGGCGCTACCGCGATGCGACACGAAAACCGCCGGCTTGCCCGGCGGTTTTCTTTTGTGGGCGATGAACGGGCGAGCGTAACCAACCATCGTAGGGTGCGGTGAGCACAGCGAACCGCACCGCTGCACATGCGTTGCATACGGTCGAACTACGCGAACGCAGCGCATGCTACGAGGCATGGACGCTGGTGGACGCGACGCGACGATGCGGTTCGCAGCGCTCACCGCATCCTACGGGGATGATCCTTTCCTTGTGGGAGCGACGTAAGTCGCGATCCGTCGTTGGTCGCAGCTGCGCGATCGCGACTTACGTCGCTCCCACAGGAACCCTGCTCGCCCATCGCGAGCGCTCAGGCCCCGTAGGATGCGGTGAGCAAGGCGAACCGCATCGCGCATCCCACGAGTCGCGTTGAATCGTCAGCCCTGCGGCGGCAGCGCCGGCTGCAACAGGGCGATGGTCTTGGCCAGTGCGCCGCGGCCGAGCTCGACCAGGGAGCGCCCGGCCGCGACCATCTGCGCGCGTTGCGCCGGATCGGCGAGCAGGCGCTCGATCTCGGCCTGCACCGCCTCGGCGTCGGCGCCGATACGCAGTGCGCCGGCGGCTTCCAGGCGCTCCGCGATCTCGACGAAGTTGTGCAGGTGCGGGCCGGTGACGATGGGGGTGCCGGTCGCCGCCGGCTCCAGCAGGTTGTGGCCGCCGATCGCCTGCAGGCTGCCGCCGACGAAAGCGACGTCGGCGCCGGCGTAGAAGCACATCAGCTCGCCCAGGGTGTCGATCACGAACACGTCGTCGCCGCGCTGCGGCCAGCGCACGCGCGAACGCGTCGATACGGTCCAGCCGGCGGCGCGCGCCGATTCGGCCACGACCCGGAAACGCTCGGGATGGCGCGGCGCCCATAGCAGCAGCAGCTCCGGGAAACGCAGGCGCAGGCGGCGGTGGATCGAGATCACCGCGGCCTCTTCATCCTCGTGGGTACTGGCGGCGATCCAGACCGGGCGAGTACCGCTGTGGCGGCGGCACTCGGCGGCGAACTCGTCCAGGGCTTCGGGCACGGAGACGTCGAATTTGAGGTTGCCGGTCTCGACGATCTGCTCCGGGCGTGCGCCCAAGCGCAAGAAGCGCTCGCCATCGGCACGCGACTGCACCGCGACGGCACGCACCGTGCGCAATGCGCGCGCGACCAGCGAGGCCAGCACCCGGTAGCCGCGCAGCGAGCGTTCCGACAGGCGCGCGTTGACGATGTAGGTCGGAATGCCGCGGTCGCGGCAGCCGAACAGCAGGCTGGGCCAGAGCTCGGTTTCCATGATCAGCGCCGCGCAGGGGCGGTGATGCTGAAGGAAGCGCGACACCGCACCGGGCAGGTCGTAGGGCAGGTAGACATGCTCGACGCTGTCGCCCCAGGCCGCACGCGCGCGGTCCGAGCCGGTCGGGGTGATCGTGGTCACCAGCAGGCGCAGGTCGGGGCGGCCGCGGCGCAGCGCATTGACCAGCGGGATCGCGGCGTTGACCTCGCCCACCGAGACCGCGTGCAGCCACAGGGTGCGGGTATGGGCCGGGCCGCGGTAGATCGCGTAGCGCTCCAGCCAGCGCTGGAAATAGGCGGGCTGGCGGAAGCCGCGCCAGATCAGGTGATAGACCGTGACCGGCGCCAACAGGTACAGCGCGACCGAATACAGGCCGCGCAACAGGCGTTCGATGAAGTCAATCCGCATGCGCCAAGGATAAGCGCTCCGCGCCCGCACGACGGTCGCCGCGGTTGCGAAAAGCGCGTTTGCGGCCCGGATCGGCCAACCTCGGCGCAACGCCGGTGCCGTTCCGCGACCGCGTTAACTCGCGGGCCTCTAAACTATCGGCCATGAGCGCAACCCAGCTGCCCCCTCCCCCGCGCGGTCCCAAGCATTGGCCGATGTGGCTCGCTCTCGCCGGCATGTGCCTGGGCGCACGCCTACCCTGGGCGTTGCAACGCGCGCTGGGCGGGCTGTTCGGCGCATTCGCGCTGCGCGTGGCCGGCGAGCGCCGGCGCGCGGCGCAGATCAACCTGGCACTGTGCTACCCGGAAAAGAGCGAGGCCGAGCGCGAGGCCCTGCTGCGCGAGAGCTTCCGCGACCTGGGCATCGGCCTGTTCGAGTTCGCCCGCGCCTGGTGGGGCTCGGTCGCGCCGATGCGGCGCACGGTGCGGATCGAGGGCCTGGAGCTGATCGACGAAGTGCGCGCGCAGGGCCGTGGCGTGCTGCTGATCTCCGGCCATTTCATGACCCTGGAGATGTGCGGGCGGCTGATGTGCGACCACCTGCCGCTGGCCGGCATGTACCGCCGCCATCGCAGCCCGGTGTTCGAATGGGCGGTCAAGCGCGGCCGTCTGCGCTACGCCGCGGCCATGTACACCAACGAAGAGATCCGCCCGGCGATGCGCCACCTCAAGCAGGGCGGCTTCTTGTGGTACGCGCCCGACCAGGACATGCGCGGCAAGGACACGGTATTCGCGCCGTTCTTCGGCGTGCCTGCGGCGACCATCACCGCGACCCACCAGTTCGCACGGCTCAGCGGCTGCGCGGTGGTGCCGTTCTTCCATCGCCGCGAAGGGGGCGACTACGTGCTGCGCCTGGGTGCGCCGCTGGCGGACTTCCCGTCCGCCGACGCCACCGCCGACAGCGCGCGCGTCAACGCCCAGATCGAGGCGATGGTGCGCGAGGCGCCGAGCCAGTACCTGTGGATCCACCGCCGCTTCAAGCGCCGGCCGCCAGGCATGGTCTCGCCGTACAAGCCCAGGCCCGACGACAGCGACGATCGCGACTGAGTTCGCGTCCGCAACGCGCGGGGCTCAGGCCCCGGTGCCGCTCTCGTCGCGTTCGCGCAAGGGCTGCGCCAGCAGACTGCCGGCGTACAAGGCCACCAGCAGCAAGGCCACGCCGCCCCAGAAGGTCGAATAAAAGGCCAGATGGGTGTTGAGCGGGAACAGCGTGACCGCCACTGCGAGCAAGGCCGGACGTGCGCGTTCGCGCGCGGCGGCGTCGGCGTAACGCCAGGCGCGCCAGGCCAGGGCCACGCCCGCCATCCACATCAGCAGACCGAAGGCCCCGGTTTCGCTGAGCACTTCCAGCACCACCTGATGCGCATGCAGCGCCGGGCCGTAGCCCCAGGCGGCCTGCTTGCCGGGATCGGGGTCGCAGGCCGGGAAGGCTTCGCGGAAGCCGCGCGCGCCGACACCGTTGATCGGATTCTCGCGCACCATGCACAGCGCCGCGCCCCAGATCCGCGTGCGTCCGGACAGCGCGCTGTCCACGCCTTCGGCATCGGCGCTGCGGACCAGGGTGGTGCGGGCGATGCGCTCGCGCACCTGCGGCGAGACCATGGCAATGGTCGCCACCGCGATCGCGCCGAACGCGAACACGCCCAGCAGCCGCTTCCAGCCCAGCAGGCCCCAGCCCGACAGCACCAGCACCAGCGCATAGGTGATCCACGAGGCGCGCGAACCGGCCAGCACCACCACCAGGCCGACCGCGGCGGCCGCGATCAACCAGCCGGCCATGCCGTAACGACGGCCGCCGGCGTACAGCGCGAACGGCGACAGGCTCGCCAGCACCTGGCCGAGCTTGAGATTGCAGGGGCCGAGCACGCCGCTGAGACGGTCGACGCCGGCGGTTTCCTCCGGCGTGCACATGCCGTGGCCGCTGATGCCGTGCTTGATCGCGTCCATCGCCGAGAACAAGGGGCTGGCGCCGGTCAGCGCCTGCAGCAGCGCGTCCACCGTCCAGATCGCGACGATCACCGCCAGGCCGCCGAAGATGGTGCGGCGCCCGCGCGGGTTGGCCACCGCCGACGCGGCCAGCCACAGGAACGGCAGGTAGCGGATGTCTTCCAGCGCCTTGCGCAACGCGTGCGGCGCATCGACCGCGTCGAACGCGGACACCAGTTCGGGCAGCCAGTAGGCGAAGAACAGCACGCTGGTCAGGGCCCAGGCCGGATTGCTCAGCAGTTGTCCGCCGCTGCGGAAACGCGAGGCGATCAGGTACACGATCGCGGCCAGCGCGCCCAGCACCAGCACCGCTTCGGCATAGCCCGGCGCCGGCCACAAGGCGACGTAGGCGAGGATCCAGGCCGGTGCCCAACGCCAGCCATGGGCGGCGCCCGCCGGCTTCGGCGGGTTGGGATCGACCCAACGCGAGTCAGCGCGGTCGGCGGGGGAATTCGGCGTAGACGCCAAGCGTGGCCTCCTGCATCGCACGCAAGGAATACTCCATCGTATCCGTTGCCGACGGCGGATGCGTTAGCAATTCGCGAGCCGCGGCCTGCAGTGCGTCGGCGTCGAAGGGTGCGACCGCACCGCGCGGCTGCAGCCGCGCCAGCAATTCGCCGACGCCGCCGTGGGCCCAGCCGAGCACCACGCGGCCGACCGACAGGGCCTCGACCACGGTGCGGCCGAAGGCTTCGGGTTTGCGCGACAGCTGCAACACCAGATCGGAGGCGGCGTAGGCGCGCGCGATCGCGTCGGTGGGCGCGGTGAAGGCGATCGCGTCGGCGATGTTCAAAGCCGCGGCCTCACGTTCGAGTTCGGCGATGTAGGCCTCGCGCCCGGCTTCGCGCGCGCCGGGCAGCCACAGGCGCGCGTCGCTGCCGTCGCCGCGCAGCACGGCCAGCAGGTTCAGGGCATCGGCGTGGCCCTTGAGCCGGGTGCCGCGGCCGGGCAGCAGCAGCAGCGGTCCCGCGCCGGCGAGCGCGGGATGCGCAGCCGCGGCCCAGGCGCGCGCGTCGCGGTCCGGCATCGGCGCGCGCGGGAACGCGGCCGGGTCGATGCCGCGCGGGATCGTGCGCAGCTTGCCGGGGTCGGTGCCGGGATACTGCCGCAGCACGTAGTCGCGCACGGTGTCGGACACGCAGATCACGCGCTCGCCGCTGGCCATCACCGCGCTGTAGCGCGAGGGCGAGTTGAGACCGTGCACGGTGGTGACGAAATGCGGCCGCGCCGCGGCGGGCATGCCGCGCAGGGCCAGGCGCGCGAGCCAGGCCGGCAGGCGCGAACGGGCGTGGACGATATCGGCATCGGTGTCGGCGAACACACGCCGCAGCGTGCGTGCGTGGCGCAGGCTCGCCAGCGACTTGCGGCCGATGTCGAGCGTGATGTGCTCGGCGCCGCTGGCCAGCAGCCGCGGCAGCAGTCGGCCGCCGGCGGACACCACGATCGCGCGATGCCCGGCGCGCACCAGCGCGTCGGCGATCTCGAGGGTGGAACGTTCGACGCCGCCCGACTCCAGGGCCGGCAGCAACTGCACTACGGTCAGCCGGCGCACGCGGAACCTGCTGCGTCGCCGCGGTGGCTCAGTCGTCGACCAGGGTGAAGTGCGCGCCGCAGTACGGGCACTGGCATTCGCGTTCGGCCTCGATCGGCAGGTACACGCGCGGATGCGAGTTCCACAGCGCCATCGACGGCAGCGGGCAGCTCAGCGGCAGGTCCGCACGCGTGACGGTGTAACGCTGCTCGGCGTTGGCCTGGGTGGGATGGGCGTTGGCTGCGGTCATGACGGACGACGGGTGGCGACGCGGAGGCGGCAGTTTAACAGGTGCGCCGCGTGGGGCCGCGGTTTTAGCCCCCTCTCCTGCTTGCGGGAGAGGGGTTGGGGTGAGGGTCGGAGCGAGCGCGCGACTCCAACCTCATCCCGGACCCTCATCCGCCCTTCGGGCCCCTTCTCCCGCAAGCGGGAGAAGGGAACATCAAAAGCACTGCGTGACGTAGCCCCTCTCCCGCTTGCGGGAGAGGGGTTGGGGTGAGGGCTGCCGCGAGCGCGCGGCTCCAACCTCATCCCGGCCCCTCATCCGCCCTTCGGGCACCTTCTCCCGCAAGCGGGAGAAGGGAACATCAAAAGCGCTGCGTGACTTAGCCCCTCTCCCGCTTGCGGGAGAGGGGTTGGGGTGAGGGCCGGCGTGAGCGCGCGGCTCCCATCTCAACCCAAACCCTCAGCCGCTACTGCGCGGGCAGATCGAAAAACAACAGATTCGCCGGCTCATCACCGAGCCCGACGATCCGCAGCGAACCGCTTTCCTCGCGATACCCCAAGGCATCGCCCGCCAGCAGCCTTCGGCCATTGGCCTCGACCTCGCCCTCGGCCACGTGCAGCCAATACAACCGCGCCGGATCGAGTTCGCGCTGCAGGGTATCGCCCCGAGCCGGACGGGCGCCGTGCAGCCAGGCCCGTTGCCGGATCGCGATGCTGCCCTGCGCCCCGTCGGGCGAAGCCAGCAAGGTCCAGCCGTCGCCGCCGGCCGCGCCGGCATCGGCTTCGCGCTGGGCGTAAGCGGGCTTGGCGTTGAGCCGATCGGGCTGGATCCAGATCTGCAGGAAGTGCACCGGCTGCGCGTCGGAAGCGTTGTACTCGCTGTGTTCGACGCCGTGGCCGGCGCTCATCCATTGCAGCTCGCCGGGGCGGATGGTGCCGCCCCCGCCGCTGCTGTCCTTATGGGCGAGACCGCCGCTGAGCACGTAGCTCAGGATTTCCATGTTGGCATGGCGGTGCGGCGGGAAACCCGCGCCGGCGGCGACGCGGTCCTCGTTGATCACCCGCAATGGGCCGAAGCCCATCCAGGCCGGGTCGTAGTAACCACCGAAGGAAAACGTGTGGCGACTGTCCAGCCAGCCGGCCTGAGCACCACCGTTCGGAGCGCGGCCGCGGTCGGCGGAAGGGCGTTCGACGATCATGCGATTACTGCTTCGCGGCGTCCGGCTTCGGCACGATCGCTTCGGTGGTGATGTGGATCGTCACCTCGTCGCTGACGTTGGGCACGTACTTGGCGATACCGAAATCGCTGCGCTTGATCGTGGTGCTGGCGTCGAAGCCGGCGGCGGCGCGCTTGGCCAAGGGCTGCTCGCCGACCTTGTTGATGGTCACGTCCAGCACCACCGGCTTGGTCACGCCGTGCACGGTCAGGTCGCCGCTGACCTTGAGCTTCTTGTCGCCCGCGGCCTCGACCTGGGTGCTCTTGAAGGTGATGGCCGGGTACTTGGCGGCGTCGAAGAAATCTTCGCTGCGCAGGTGCTCGTCGAACGCGGCGACGTGCGAGTTCAGGCCGGCCAGCGGAATGGTGACCTCGACCGACGACGACGACGGCTTGGCCGGATCGTAGGTGATGCTGCCGTCGACCTGGCCGAAATGGGCGATCGGGTTGGAGAAGCCGAAGTGGCTCCAGCTGGCGACGACGTCGGTGTGGTTGGCGTCGATCTTGTAGGTCAGCGGAGCGGCCGCGGCGGCGCCCGCGAAGGCGAACGCGAGGACGGTGGCGAGCAGGGTGCGCTTCATGGCGGTTGTCTCCGGATACGTGAATGGGGTGGCGGGCGTATTGCGGTGGATCACAGGATCTGCGCGACTTCGTCGAAGGACAAGCGCGGCGAGCGCGGGAACAGCTTGGACACGTCGCCGTGGCCGAGGTTGATCAGGAAGTTGGACTTGATCGGGGTGCCGGCGAAGAACGCCGCGTCGACCTTGGCGTTGTCGAAGCCCGACATCGGGCCGGCGTCCAGGCCCAGCGCGCGCGCGGCCAGGATCACGTAGGCGCCCTGCAGGCTGCCGTTGCGGAACGCGGCGGCGCTGCGGCCTTCGCGCGGGCCGTCGAACCAGGCCTTGGCGTCGGTGTGCGGGAACAGATAAGGCAGCTTCTCGTGGAAGTCCTCGTCGTGGGCCACGATCACCGTCACCGGAGCCTTCATGGTCTTCTCCAGGTTGCCCTCCGACAGCGCCGGGCGCAGCTTCTCCTTGGCCTCCTGGGACTTCACGAACACGTAGCGGCCCGGCGACATGTTGGCGCTGGTGGGCGCCCACTTCATCAGGTCGTAGAGCGCGCGCAGGGTGTCGTCGCTGACTTCGCCGCCGAGTTCGTTATGGGTGCGCGCGGTGCGGAACAGCTGGTCCAGGGCAGCATCGGACAAGGTCGAGGACATTGGGGTCTCCAGGTGGTGCCGGAGCAGGAGCGCCGCGGCCAGGTGCGGAAGTGTAGAGTCCAGGCGGTTAAGCAACGCCGCCATCGCCGGAACGGATTGATAGCACCCGTGCAACAAACGAAGCCATCCAGCCCGGTTATATCCATGGATGAAACTTGGATCTTGACCGACGGACATGCCGGCAATGTCCGCCAAGCCCAGGCCCTGGCCGCCGCGCTGGGCCGGCCGGGACGGGAATTCACCCTGCAACCGCAGCTTCCCTGGGCCTGGACCGCGCCGCGCCGGCTACCGGGTGCGGCCCACGCCTTCGGCCCGGCCTTCGCTCAGGCACTGGCTTCGCCACCCGCGCTGGCGATCGGTTGCGGTCGCCAGGCCGCGCTCGCCACCCGCCTGCTGCGCGCACGCGGGGCGCGCGCGGTGCAGATCCTCGACCCGCGCATCCCCAGCCGGCATTGGGACCTGGTGATCGCGCCCGAGCACGACGGTCTCGTCGGCGACAACGTCCTGAGCCTGCTCGGCAGCCTCAATCCGGTCGACGACCTCTGGCTCGCCGCCGCACGCAGCGCCTTCCCGGCGTTCGGCGCCCTGCCCTCGCCGCACACCGCTCTATTGCTGGGTGGCCCCAGCGCCCACGCCGCCTTCGACGCGGCGATGTTCGACGCGCTGAGCGCGCAGGTCGCCGCGTGGGTCGAACGCGAAGGCGGCAGCATTCTCGCCACCGCCTCGCGCCGCACGCCGGCGCCGGTGCGCGAACGCCTGCGCGGCCACTTCGCACGCGTGCCCGGCGTGGTCTGGGCCGGCCCCGAGGATGGCGCCAATCCCTACGCCGGCCTGCTCGGCTGGGCCGACCGCGTGGTCTGCACGGCCGACTCGGTCAATTTGTTGTCGGAAGCGGCGGCGACGACGGTGCCGGTGTACGTCGCCGGGGTCGACGCCTTGGGCGGACGGCCACGGCGATTCGTCGATCGCCTGATCGACAGCGGTCGGGTGCGGCGGCTCATCGATGCGGATGCGCCCGCGGGGTATGCGGTCACGCCGCTGCGGGAAACGGCGCGGGTGGCGGACGAGGTGCGGCGGCGGTTGGGATTGGGGGTTTAAGCAGCCGATGGTGGCTGCGACTTCCGCGGCTCGCGCGTAGCGAGCGAAACCCACGCGGCGATGCGGTTCGCCTTTGGCTCACCGCATCCTACGCAGCTCCGGCCTACGTCCGGACGGCCAAGTCGAAGTAGTCCGTTGCAATTGCAATTCGCTTTGCCGTTGCCGTTGCCGTTGCCGTTGCCGTTGCCGCGGCATTGGAATCCGTTGAGCCGCAACACGACGAGCAACCGTAGACCCGAAGGGCGGCGCGCAGGACGCGCGCCGTTTTTCGAGGAACAGGATGTTCCTTCGAAAAATCCCCGCGCACGCTCCGCACTCGCAAGGGAGGTTTGGTCCCGCTAGCCCTTCTCTTTGGTTACTTTCTCTTGGGCTAGCAAGAGAAAGTGACCCGCACGCGCAGCGGGCGGAAGCTGTTGACTTGAGAATCGAAGCCTTCGTCGAACCTTGGAGTTCGCAATCGTGGCTTACGCCGCTCCCACAGAAGGCAAAAGGAAATCGGAAGCGAAACCATCGCCAGCAAGCGAAGTTCGTGGTCGCGGCTCACGCCGCTCCTACCCCAAGGCGGGTGGCAAGAGAAAGTGGCCCGTATACGTAGCGGGCGGAAGCTGTTGCTTAAGAACGAAGCCAACGAAGTAACTGGGATTCGCGATCGCGGCTTACGCCGCTCCCACAGAAAGCAGAAAGCGAAGCCGATCCGCATCGAAGCCAGCACGCTAACCGAAGTTCGCGGTCGCGGCTCACGCCGCTCCTACCCCGAAGCGGGAGCGGAGCGGCGACAGGGTCAGTCGAACGACAATCCCTGCGCCTTCGCCGCAGCGCGAATCGATGCCCGCGCCGCCTCGACCGCCTCGTCGGGTGCAACCCGCCGCGCACGCCGGTCCAAAGTGCAGTCCAGGCCGCGTGCAAGCAACACCGCATGCGCCGACTGCAAGGAAACCGCGACAGCCTCGTCCAATACCCCGATCGAGCGCGCCACCCCGATCAATCCCGGGGTATCCCTCGGCAGCAACAATTCCGCATGCGCCGACGCCTCGCGCAGCACCAGCGCCTGCAGCAGGAATTCCAGATCGACCAGGCCGCCCTCGCCCTGCTTCAGGTCAAACGCCGCCGCATCGCTGCGGTCGAGTTCGGCGCGCATGCGCAGACGCATCGCCCTCACGTCCTCGCGCACCTTGGCCGGGTCGCGCGCGCGCGCCAGGGTCTGCGCGCGCACGCGCTCGAAGTCCTCGCGCAAGCCGGTATCGCCGGCGACGCCGCGGGCGCGCACCAGGGCTTGATGTTCCCAGGTCCAGGCACGCTCGCGCTGGTAGTCGGCGAAGCTGGTCAGCGACGACACCAGCAGGCCCTTGGCGCCGTCCGGGCGCAGGCGCACGTCGACGTCGAACAAGCGCCCGCCCGCGGTCACCGCGCCCAGCAGGGCGACCACCTTCTGCGCCAGGCGCGCGAACCAGCGCGCGGCTTCCAGCGGACGCGCGCCGTCGGAATGCACGCCCTCCAGCGCGCCGCCCGCGGCGTCCGCGCGCGGTGCGTCGTACAGGAACACCAAGTCGAGGTCGGAACCGAAGCCCAACTCTTCGCCGCCCAGGCTGCCGTAGCCGAGCACGACGAAACGCGAGCCCGGTACCTGTCCGTGCGCAGCGGCGACTTCGCGCTCGGCCAGGGCGAGCACGCGCAGCACCACGCCGTCCGCGAGCCAGGCCAGCTGGCGCGCGCTTTCCTCGGCCGACTGGCGGCCGTCGCGCAGCGCCAGGGCGATGCGGAAACTCAGGGCCTGGCGCACTTCGTTCAAGGCCTGCAGGGTGGCTTCGGTGTCGTCGCCCTCGTCGACCTCGGCGCAGGCGGCGAGCAGTTCGACGCGGCCCGGCAGCGGACCGACGACGCGCGCGTCCAGCAGTTCGTCCAGCAGCAGCGGGTGCGCGGCCAGGCGTTCGGCCAGCAGGGCGCTGCGCGTGACCGCTTCGAGCAGGCGCGCGAGCGCGGCCGGTTGTTCGTCGAGCAGGGCCAGGTAGGCGCTGCGGCGCAGGACGTTGTGCAGCAGCGCGAGCAGGCGCTTGAGCGCCAGCATCGGCTGCGAGGACAGCGCCGCGCCTTGCAGCAACGCCGGCAGGACCCGGTCCAGGCGGGTACGCGCGCCGTCGGACAGGCCGCGCACGCCGGGGCTGCGGGCGAGGTCGCGCAGCATGGCGTCGGCCGCGGCGGCATCGTCGAAACCGGCGTCGGCCAGCACCGCGGCCTCACCGGCTTCGGGCAGTGCGCGCCAGTACGCGGTCAGGGCGTTGGGCGCGACCACGCGCCGACGCGGCGCGAGCAGGGCGTCGAACTCGGCGGTCACGCGCGCGCGACGCAGGTCCAAGGCGACGCGCAAGGCGTCCCAGTCGGCGTAGCCCAGGCCTTCGGCGATGCGTACGCGATCGGCTTCGGCGTCGGGAAGGGCGTGGGTCTGGGCGTCGCGCAGCATCTGCAGGCGGTTTTCCAGGCGGCGCAGGAAACGGTAGTCGTCGGCCAGCGCGGCGCCGGCGGCTTCGCCGATCTGGCGTTGCGCGACCAGTTCGTGCAGCGCCGGCAGCAGGCGGCGGCCGCGCAGTTCGGCCTCGCGGCCGCCGCGGATCAGCTGCAGGGCCTGGACCAGGAACTCGATCTCGCGGATCCCGCCCGGGCCGCGCTTGATGTCGTCGGCCAGTTCCTTGCGCGCGACTTCCGCGCTGATCGCGGCCTTCATGCTGCGCAGACCGTCGAGCGCTCCGAAGTCGAGGTAGCGCCGGTACACGAACGGCCGCAATGCCTCCAACAAGCGCTCGCCGGCCTCGAGGTCGCCGGCGACCGGGCGCGCCTTCTGCCAGGCGTAGCGCTCCCAGTCGCGGCCCTCGCGCTGGAAGTACTGCTCCATCGCCGCGAACGACCAGGCCAGGCGGCCGGCGTTGCCGTAGGGCCGCAGGCGCAGATCGACGCGGTGGCAGAAGCCTTCGGCGGTGACTTCGTCGAGCAGCCGCGCCAGTTGCTGGCCGAGCTTGGCGAAGTAGTTCTCGGCGTCCAGCGCACGCGCCGGATCGCGGCCGTCGTGCTCGGTGCTGCCGTCGTGCTCGTAGGCGTACACCAGGTCGACGTCGGAACTGAAGTTGAGTTCGCTGCCGCCGAGTTTGCCCAGGCCGAACACCACCAGCCGCTGCGGCGCGCCGTCGCGGTCGCGGATCACGCCGTAGCGCTGCGCGAACTCGGCTTCGAGCGCGGCGAGTGCGCGCTGCAGGCAGATCTCGGCCAGTTGCGTGCTGCCGACCAGGGTCGCGTCGACGTCGTCCAGGCCGAGCGCGTCGCGCCAGATCAGTCGGGTGGAACCGGCGGCGCGGTAACGGCGCAGCAGGCTGCCCCAGTCGGCGCGCTGTTCGGGCAAGAGCTCGGGCACCGGCCAGGGCTCGGCGCCGTCGTCGGCGGCCAGCGCCAGCAGCAGCGCGGGTTGCCGGGCCAGGGTGTCGATGGCGAAATCGCTGATCGCGGCGACCCGGGCCACGCGCTGCGCCAGCGCCGGCTCGGACAGCGCGGCGGCGGCTTCGGCCGCGGAGGCGCGCAGGCGCGTGAGCGCGCGATCGGCCACGTCGGATTGGCTCGGGCCGGGTTGAGCGGGGCTCGGTGGGGCCGGAGTCGGCCGCGTGGAACCAGGTTGGGCCGGGCCGGATTGCGGCGGAACGGATACGGACATGCGGCGATGATGGCATGGCCGCCGCCGCACTCGGCAGCGCGAAACAGCGAACGCCCGCCGCGCTCGGCGCGACGGGCGTCCGCATCGCCGCGCCCGGTCACCTCGGTCGCGGCGCCCCTGCGCGGTGGCTGCTCAACGCAGCGAATCGTCGGCGTTCACGCGCCCCATGCCGAAGAACTCATCGATGCCGGGCGAGCCGAGGTCGGCCGCGCCGTGCCTGAGCGCATCCTCCACCCGCGAGACCTGCAGCTCGCGCCGGCGGCGCCGATGATCAGCGCCGCGATCGCCGCGCCGATCCGCGGATATCGCGCCCGTACCTGATCGCCGGCGGCGGTGATCTTGTTGGCGAGCGCGGCGCTGAAGTTCAGTGCCTTCGCCTGTACGACGTACGTCGCCGCATGCGCATTGCCCGCCGCCAGCGCTACCGCGCACGATGTCGATGTCGATGTCGATGTCGATGTCGAAGATTTCATAAGCCTTCTCCTGGACAAGAGCGACTTACGTCACAGTCATCCCCGGCGCGGACGCAGCGTAGGCCTATGCGGACAGGGTCTCAAGGCACGGATTCGCGGCCGAAAACGGCCACCGCACGTCGTGCGGCGGCGGCGCGATTCTTGCCGCGGGCGCGGCGGCGTGGAGGGGCCAGGAGGTGTGGGTAGTAAAGGCGCGGCGGCGAGGGCGCGGCAGTAAAAACTGCAGGCAATAAAAAAGCCCGCTCCGGTCGAACCGGTTGCGGGCCTGCTCCCTCCCCCACGTCGGGATGCGGGGCGATCGTGAAGGAAACGTTATCCCCTTTGCACGCTGCACTGCAAAACAATACCCGCCAGTTCAAAAAGCCCAAAGATTCAGGCAGTTACCTGAATAGGGGCCGGCCCGCGCCGGAACCGGCTCAGGCGCAACTGCGCCAGGACCGCGCGCGCCGCGGTTTCGCCGGACTCGCAGCCGCCCTCCATGAAGCCCTGGGTGTCGAGCGCGCAGTGCTCGCCGGCGAAATGCAGGCCGCCGACCGACTCGCCCATCGCCCCGCGCAAACCGGTCCAATCGCCGGGGCGCAGGCAGGCGTAGCTGCCCAGGGTCCAGGGATGGCTGGGCCAGTGGAAGCGCACCTCGCGCGCGCCGGCGCGGGCCTGGATCAGCCCGGGGAACACGCGATCCAGCGCCGCGGTGGCGGCGTCGGCCTGTTCGCGCGCTGTGCCTTGGCCGAGGTCGATGCCATGCCGGCCTCCGGTGAAATTGGTCAGCACGCCGCCGTTGCCGGCCTGCTTGCGCGAGGTCTCCCAACTGGTCTGGTAGGCCAGGTCGCTCATCGAGGCGCCGTTGGCGCCGTGCTCGCGCCAGACCCGGCGGTCGTAGCCGATCATCAGCTTGGCGTTGCTGCCGTAGGCCAGGGTGTCGATCGCGCGGCGCTTGACCGGCGGCAGTTCGACCCGGATCGCGACCTGGCGCAGCAGGGTGAACGGCAAGGCCAACACCGCCTGCCGGGCGAACACCTGGCGCGACCCCGCGCCGCTGCGGAAGGACAGCGCGTAGCCGCCGGCTTCGGCGCGCACCGATTCCAGCACCTGTCCGGTCTCGACCGCGTCCTCGAGCCTGGCGCCCAAGCCGCGCACGATCAGGTCGTTGCCGCCGGGCACGTGGTAGCGCTCGTCGCTTTCGCCGAACACCGCGAAGGCGTCGTCGCCGGTGCCGATGAAGGTCAGCAGGTTCAACGCCGATTGCGCTTCGATCGCCAGGCCCATCTCGGTGGTGTAGGCGACGTCGATCAGCTTGCGCAGCCAGCCGCCGACCTGGTTGGCGTCCAGCCATTGCGCGATCGACTGGCGGTCGAGCGCCTGCGCGCCCTGGGCGTCGCGGTAGGTGATGTCGCCGTCGCCGAGCCGGGCCATGTCGCGTTCGATCAGGGCTGCGACCGGTACGAAGGCCTCGACCAGTTCGCGCTCGCCGATGCCGCGGCCGTCGAAGTACCAGCGGTCGGCGCCGCTATCGCCGTC
The DNA here is from genome assembly GCF_001428685.1 of Lysobacter sp. Root76. Taxonomy (GTDB): domain Bacteria; phylum Pseudomonadota; class Gammaproteobacteria; order Xanthomonadales; family Xanthomonadaceae; genus Lysobacter. Next base: position 118,536 of record NZ_LMIK01000004.1, read on the forward strand.
GAGCAGATCGTCCAGAGTCAGGCCGAGCTCGCCGGCCAGGGCGCGGATACGGACGTGGTTGCTGTCGATCAGTTCGCCGCCGAGTTCGACGACCTGCCCGTCCGGGAAGTGATCGCGCAGGCTGTGCATGCGCCCGCCGACCCGGCCCTGGGCCTCGAACACGCGCACCCGTACGCCGGCCTGGCGCAGCCGCCAGGCCGCGGTGAGTCCGGCGATGCCGGCGCCGACCACCACCACTTCCTCGCCCGGCGCGGTCAGCGCGCGCGGCGGCGCCTGCGCGCAGCCGGCCAGCACCAGGCCGGCGCCGGCGCCCTGCAACAGGCGCCGGCGGCGTAGGTCGGTGCGGCGTTGCCGGGCGAACTCGTGCAGTTCGTCCACCGGCTGCGGCGTATGCAGGGAAGCGCGCGCGATCCGGGCCGCGCGGCGCAGCAGGGAATACAGGGGAGTGCGGGCCATACGCGCTTCCTGGGCGGGTTCTGCACGGGCAACGCAGACCGGATCGGGTTCAGGCCAGCGACGCTTTGCGCTGTCCTGGCCGACACGGTTTTGTCGTTGTTAGGGTTCTACGCATGTTCTATAACTGGGAAGTCCTAGCGTCCAAGGAGGAAGCAGACGCCATGCCGCCGCCCCGCAGCACATCCCCCTTCGCTTCCCTACGCACCTGGTGTGCGCTGCCTTTGGGCAGCCTCGCCCTGGCCGCCTGCGCGCATGTGTCGCAGGGCGAGCCGACAGACAAGACCAACCTCAAGGAGGAACCCATGAGCACCACCGCCCAACCCCAGCTCACCGGCGACGACGTCAGCCGGCGCGTGCTGAAACTGATCGAGGGACTCAAGTCCAGCGATCAGCTCACCCCCGAATACGTCGAACAGCAGACCGGCCTGGCCATCCAGCGCGCGGCCGGCCGCGCCGATTCGTTCGGCACCGGCGCCCAACTCACCCCCGACTGGTCGTACAACCTGTACGTGACCAAGCCGGCCGGCGAAGACAAGAACAAGCTGATCTTCGACTTCTCGCGCACCGGCGACGGCAACGCGCCGATGAGCGCGATCTGCGGCGTCGACTTCAAGCAGTACGCCGAAGCGCTCAAGGGCATGGGTTTCCAGGACAGCGTGAGCTACGGCGAACACGGCCGGGTCGACCACTGGCGCTTCCAGCGCCCGTCGCTGTCGCTGCAGGTCTACATCGAGGGCGAGTCCGACGCGACGCCCGAGAAGGCCACCCACCACTGCGTGAAGATGATCACGGTCGAGTAAGGGAAGGATCCCGTCATGCCCATCAGTGCAGATCTACAGAAACTCATCGACGATTTCGGCAAGCAGTCCGGCGTCAGCGCCGATGCCGTCACCAACCTCACCGCCACGATCAACGGCTCGCCGGCCCTGCTCGCGCAGCTCAACGACGTCGTCAGCAAGGGCCATCTGAAGGCCTTCGGCGCGCTGACCGACCCGCACGCCGGCGGCGCCTACCGCAGCGGCGACCAGACCATGCTGCTGCCGATCAAGGGCCTGGAGAAGGCGCCGGGCGGCAGCTACGACGCCGGCAACATGACCTTCGTGCTCGGCCACGAAGTGCAGCACGGCTACTTCCGCGGCGATCGCGCCACCGCCCTGGCGACCTTCGCCACCGACGCCACCGCGATGGCCAAGAGCCCGGCGGCGGTGCACGACTACACCACGATCGTCGGCAAGATGATCCAGACCAACCGCGACGACGAGGCCAAGGCCCACATCGCCGGCTGGAACGCGCTGGTCGGCAACGTGCGCCAGACCAAGCCCACCGCCACGCTCGAAGACGTCTACCTCAAATCGCCCGGCCGCGCCGGCGATTTCATCAACCGCAGCGGCACCGCGCCCAACTTCACCTACGCGATGAAGCCCGACCTGACCGTCGGCGCCGACCTGTCGATGGCCCAGAGCGCCGACAACATCAAGGCGATGGGCAAGTACTACTTCGACATGCCCGGTTCGCAGGCGCGCCTGGGCCATAACGGCAACTCCGACTACGCCAACTACTACGGCGCCAGCTACGTCAGCTACATCAGCCAGCTCGAGCACGCCCACGGCAAGACCGCCGACGGCAGCAAGCCGGCGGTGCATCTGAACATGACCCAGCTCAAGCTCAACGAAAGCCTGATGGAGCAGAACGGCATCGACCTGGGCGCCAACTCGGCCGGTCGTCAGCCCTACGTCGACATCAGCACCAGCACGCCCAAACCCGGCAACTTCGATCACACCAAGACCACCCACCGGGCGGTGCCGATCAATTCGCCGCTGGAAGCGCTGCTGCAGGACGACCACACGCATATCCGCGTCGACCCGCGCAGCAGCGAGCATGCCGACCACAAGCTGTTCTCGGGCATCCGCGACAAGGTCGAGGGCGAGTTCGCGCGCCACGGCCGCAGCATGTCCGAGGGCGACCTCGACCGCATCGCCGCCGGCATGACCCTGGAAGGCAAGCGCAACGGCATCACCAGCCCCGACCACGTCGCGCTCAGCGTCGATCCGGTAACCAAGGAAGTCGGCAAGACCGCGTTCCTGGTCCAGGGCGGGCTCGCCGATCCGGCCCACGTGCGTGTCGGCGTGCCGACCGACAAGGCGCCGCCGACGGAAGAATCCTTCCGCCAGATCGACGCGCTCAACCAGGGCCAGACCCCGGCCCAGCCGGCGCCGCTCAAGGAGCAGCGCCAGGCGCAGTCGATGTAAGACGGCAGCGACCGTCCGTCGGTGCCCTTGCATCGGCGGTCGGCGCGGCGCGGGACGCGCGCGTGCGCGTCCCGTCGCTTTCATGCCTACGCCGCGTCGCGCGCGCGCGACGCGCCTGCGCGTGAGTACGCGGCGAACAGGCGATTCCGCCGGCGCGCGGCGACGCCGATTGCGGCGATGCAGCACGCCTGCGCACGCGAACGCGCCGCCAAGACCGCCGGTGCGCGCGTTCACAGCCGGCTATATGCTCGGATGGCATACCCACTCCGCCATCAGGAGCAATAAGCATGGAACGCACCTCCCTGGACACGACTCCGGGTTCTCATCGCGCGCCGGCGCCGCGCCCGCTCTCGACAGGCACGCTCGCCGCCGCCATCCTCCCCTTGCTCTGCCTGCTCGCATCGCCGCTGATGGCGCAGGACGCCGAGCGCGACCTCGACCAGCCAGTGCAGGCGCGCATGCTGCGTTCCGCCGACGCCAGCAAGCCGCTGCTGAGCCTGACGGCGCAGGGCGCGCGGCCGCTGGACACCCACGAGGCCCGGCTGGACCTGCGCATCGCCTACACCCGCTCGAAGATCTGGAACCCGGAGAGCCAGCGCTACGACGAGGTCAACCTGCGCTCGTACCACAGCCCGGGCACCGACCCGGACGTGCCGTTCGTGGCCCCGACCATCGTGACCTCGCCCGGCGAGACCGTGCGCATCCGGCTGGACAACGACCTGCCCGAGCAGCCCGACTGCAAGCCCAAGAACATCAACGTGCCGCACTGCTTCAACTCCACCAACCTGCATTCGCACGGGCTGTGGGTCAGCCCCACCGGCAACAGCGACAACGTGCTGCTGACCCTGCGCCCGGGCGTGACCTTCGAGTACGAATACAACCTGCCGGCCGATCATCCCGCCGGCACCTACTGGTATCACCCGCACCTGCACGGCTCGACCGCGCTGCAGGTGTCCAGCGGCATGGCCGGCGCTTTGCTGGTGCGCGGCAACCGCCTGCCGGCGGCCGGGCGCACCGGTGACCTGGACACCCTGCTGCGCGATCCCGACGGCAGCGCCCTGCCCGAGCGCCTGCTGCTGTTCCAGCAGGTCGCCTACGCCTGCCGCGACAAGGCCACCGGCAAGATCAAGGTGCGCAAGAACGACGCCGGCCAGACCGTGGCCTGGGTTTGCGACGAGGGCGACCTCGGCGAGATCGAGGGCTACGACCAGTTCGGCTTCGAGCCCGGCGCCACGATCGACACCTGGGTCCAGTCCGGCCGCCACACCAGCATCAACGGCGACGTGCTGCCGACCTTCACCGGCCTGGTCGCCGGCCGCATCGAACGCTGGCGCCTGCTGCACGCGGGCGTGCGCGACACCATCAACCTGCAGCTGCGGGAGCTGCGCCCCAACCACGCCAGCATGGAAGGCCTGTCCGGCGCCGCGCTCGACAACTGGGTGGCGCGCAACTGTACCGGCCCGGTGGTGACGCAGTTCGAAGTGGCCGCCGACGGCCTGAGCCACGCGCGCGCGATCGAGAAGGCCGAGAACGTGCTGCAGCCGGGCTATCGCAGCGACGCGCTCGTGGTCTTCCCCAAGGCCGGCCAGTACTGCGTGATCGACGCCGCCGCGCCGGCCAGCGCCAGCATCACCAATGCCGCCGAGGATCGGCAGCTGCTGGGCGTGGCCACCGTGGCCGCGGGCAGCGGCGCGCCGATCGCGCAGCTGCAGCCCTACGTCACCGATCGTCTGGTCGCGGCCGCCGAAACCCAGATGCCGGCCGACCAGCGCGCCGGCATCGTCGCCGCACTGCGCGACGGCCTGCGCCTGGACGCGTTCGTGCCGCATCCGGACATCGCCGACGGCGAACTCACCGGCAAGCAGACGCTGGAGTTCGACATCGACACCGACCAGATCCCGAACGTCTACAAGGTCGACGGCCACCCCTACGACCCCAGCCAACCGCGCGATCTGGTGCTGGGCGACATCGAGGAATGGGAGCTGACCTCGGCCCGCGGCGGCCACCCCTTCCACATCCACGTCAATCCGTTCCAGGTCTCGCGCATCCTCGACCCGCAGGGCAAGGACGTCAGCGTCAGCGGCGAGAAGAACGATCCGCAGTACGCCGACACCAAGGGCGTGTGGAAGGACACCTTGTTCGTGAAGAAGGGCTACCGCGTGTTCGTGCGCACCCGCTACCAGCGCTACATCGGCGAATACGTCCTGCACTGCCACATCCTCGAACACGAGGACCAGGGCATGATGCAGAACGTGCGCGTGCTGGTGCCCGACGGCAAGGGCGGCGGGATCGACAGCAGCCGGCATCATTGAGGCCAGACGTCGTAGGGTGCGGTGGTAGCCGCACCGGCGTTGGTTCTCGATGCATGGCGACGATGCGGTTCGCCTTCGGCTCACCACATCCTACGGGCGCTTGGTGTTGAAGCGCAGGCCGTAGGGTGCGGTGGTAACCGCACCGGCGCGCGGGCTCGATGCACGGCGACGATGCGGTTCGCCTTCGGCTCACCACATCCTACGGGCTACGGGCGCTTGGTGTTGAAGCGCAGGCCGTAGGGTGCGGTGGTAACCGCACCGACGCGCGGGCTCGATGCATGGCGACGATGCGGTTCGCCTTCGGCTCACCGCATCCTACGGGCGGCTAAGGCTTGCGCGCGCTCGTCCTCGCGCAGGATCCGGCGCAGCTCGATGATCGCCTGCGGCGTCTCCTGCACGCTGTGGCCGGAGGCGATCGCCACCTCCGAGACCGCGCCGTCCAGGTGCGCGCTCGCATACGGCACGTAGCCGTCGCTGGACTGCGCCAGCGGCACGTTCGGGTCCTTGCGTCCGACGATGGTGTGGAAGGGCAGGCCCGGCTCCATGCTCAGTCCCTGGGTCACGTGCATGAACCAGGACGCCGGACTCAGATCGTCGGGACCGGTCGGCGGGCGCCCCTTGCGAAAGCCGACCTTCTGCAAGGCCTGCTCGTCGACATCGGCGCGGCGCGCGAGTTCGGCGGTTTCGCGCAACACCTCGAACGGCAAACCGATCAGCTTGCGCACCACGCGCAGGGCCCAGCCATCGGCGACACCGGCGCCGCGGTGCGGCGAGGCCATGAACACCACGCGTCCGACCTGCGGCATCGGCGCGAACACGGTCAGGCCGCGCACCAGAGGCTCCTGGCGCAAGCGCGCGACCTGCTCGGGCGAGAACGACTCCAGCGTGGCGTCGAGCACGCGTTCGCCGCTGTCGCTGACCAGCAGGCGCGCGATCACCCCGCCCATGCTGTGTCCGACCAATACGGCGTCGCGGCTGGCGGCGTCGTCGCCTTCCGGATCGTAGTGGCGGAAGGTGGACTGCAGCGCCGCATCGATCGATTGCCGGCTCGCGAGCAACCCCAGGTTGGTCGGATAGAACACCTGCCAGACCTGGTAGTGATCGCGCAGTTCGTCGTCGCCGAGCAATTCGTTGGCCAGGTTGACCCAGGCTTCCGGACTGCTCGCCAGGCCGTGGACCAGGATGATCACGCGCTTGTCGGGATCGTAAGGCTGGTTGAGGTAGACGCGCGGCCGGAACGAGGTGCTCTGGCGTGGCCTAAGCAGGCTTTCCAGGCTCAGCTTGGCCAGCTCCGAACGCGCCAGCCACACGCCGTAGGCGGCGGAGAAATTCGCCGCCAGCGGCACGGTGCGGCCGGCGATGGTTTCGCTGTCGATCCGATACGGGTTGTAGGCGTCCAGTCGCAGTTCGCGGCTGGCCAGCACCGCGTCCAGATCGTCGCCGGGGAAGCGCGCCGTCACCGTCACCGGCAGGTAGCGGGTGTCGCGGTAGGCGACCTGGGCCCGCTCGGGATCGCGCTGCGCACGCGGGAACACCGCGACCAGGCTGGTGCCGAAGCCATCGCGCCGATACACCGCGCGCAGGTTGTCGAAGCCCAGCGTGTCGGAAGCCAGCAGTTCGTCGGGCTGCTGGCCGAGCAGGCTGGCCTCGAAACCGTGCAGCGCGACCGTGGTCTGGAACTCGCCGACCCGCACCGGCGAACTGCCGACGCCGCCCTGGGCGCGGCTGCTTTCGAACGTGGCCTGGGCCAGCAGCTCGACCGCGCGGTTGTAGATCGCCAGCACGCGCTGCTGGCGCGATTCGAACACGCGCTGCTCGGGCGTGCGCGGGGTCAGGAACAGGTAGGCATAGGACAGCCGCGCGGCCTCGGTCGCCAGGCGCGTGCGCAGCGGCGATCCGACGGGCTGCGCCTCCTTGTCCGATTGCAGGCGCGCCAGCTGCAGTTCCGCCGATGCGGCCAGCCAGGCCTCGACCGGCGCGGCGCCGCGCATCTGGGCGACGCAGGGATTGGGTTCGCGCGTGCAGGCGCCCTGTTCCAGGCCGGCCGCGGCCAGCGTGGTGGCGGCGTCGGCGCTGAGCTTGCCGCTGCTGAGGACGTCGGAGCGGCGCGCGATCGCGGCGTCGCCGACGGCGTGCTGCTTGACCGAGACCACCGCGCAACCGCTGAGCAGCAGCCACGACAGGGCCAGCACGATCGTCTGGGAGTACCGCCGGCTGGAACGCATCCCGCCTCCGTTGCTGAATCTGGCGGCCATTGTCCGCTGTTGCAGCGCATCCGCAAATCGGGCGAACGGGCGCGAGTCCGCCGACGCGCATCGGCCCGCGCCAAAAAGAAAGGCCCGCACGAGGCGGGCCTTTCCGGATGACGCAGATGGGGCTGGATCAGAAATCCATGCCGCCCATGCCGCCCATGCCACCACCGCCCGGCATCGACGGCTCGTCCTTCTTCGGCAGCTCGGCGACCATCGCTTCGGTCGTGATCATCAGACCGGCGATCGACGCGGCGTTCTGCAGCGCGGTGCGGGTGACCTTGGTCGGGTCCAGGATGCCGAACTCGAGCATGTCGCCGTACTCGCCGTTGGCGGCGTTGTAACCGAACGCGCCCTTGCCTTCCTGGACCTTGTTCAGGATGACCGACGGCTCTTCGCCGGCGTTGGTGACGATTTCGCGCAGCGGAGCTTCCATCGCGCGCAGGGCGATCTGGATGCCGTGGTTCTGGTCTTCGTTGGCGCCCTTCAGGCCCGCGATCGCGGCCTTGGCGCGCAGCAGCGCGACGCCGCCGCCCGGGACGATGCCTTCTTCCACGGCAGCGCGGGTGGCGTGCAGCGCGTCTTCGACGCGAGCCTTCTTTTCCTTCATCTCGATCTCGGTCGAAGCGCCGACCTTGATCACCGCCACGCCGCCGGCCAGCTTGGCCACGCGCTCCTGCAGCTTCTCGCGGTCGTAGTCCGAAGAGGTCTCTTCGATCTGCGCCTTGATCTGCTTGATGCGGGCCTGGATGGCGTCGGCATCGCCGGCGCCGTCGATGATGGTGGTGTTCTCCTTGGAGACCTGCACCTTCTTCGCGCGGCCCAGATCCTTGATCGTGGCCTTCTCGAGCTGCAGGCCGACTTCCTCGGAGATCACGGTGCCGCCGGTCAGCACGGCCATGTCTTCCAGCATCGCCTTGCGACGGTCGCCGAAGCCCGGAGCCTTGACGGCGCAGACCTTGACGATGCCGCGGATGGTGTTGACGACCAGCGTGGCCAGGGCCTCGCCCTCGACTTCCTCGGCGACGATCAGCAGCGGCTTACCGGCCTTGGCGACGCCTTCCAGCACCGGCAGCAGGTCGCGCACGTTGGAGATCTTCTTGTCGTACAGCAGCACGAACGGGTCGTCCAGCTCGGCCGACATCGACTGCTGGTTGTTGATGAAGTACGGCGACAGGTAGCCGCGGTCGAACTGCATGCCCTCGACCACGTCGAGCTCGTTCTCCAGGCCCGAACCGTCTTCGACGGTGATCACGCCTTCCTTGCCGACCTTGTCCATCGCCTGGGCGATCAGGTCGCCGATGTCGGCGTCGGAGTTGGCCGAGATCGCGCCGACCTGGGCGATTTCCTTGCTCGTCGACGACGGCTTGGAGATCTTCTTCAGCTCTTCGACGGCGCCGATCACGGCCTTGTCGATGCCGCGCTTGAGGTCCATCGGGTTCATGCCGGCGGCGACCGCCTTCATGCCCTCGCGGATCAGCGCCTGGGCCAGCACGGTCGCGGTGGTGGTGCCGTCGCCGGCGTTGTCGGAGGTCTTGGAAGCGACTTCCTTGACCATCTGCGCGCCCATGTTCTCGAACTTGTCGGCGAGCTCGATCTCCTTGGCGACGGACACGCCGTCCTTGGTGATCGTCGGGGCGCCGAAGCTCTTCTCGAGCACGACGTTACGGCCCTTCGGGCCGAGGGTGGCCTTGACGGCATTGGCGAGCACGTTGACGCCGCGCACCATCTTGGCGCGTGCGTCCTCACCGAAACGAATTTCCTTGGCAGCCATGTTGCTAACTCCGGATGCGAATTGAGTAGGGGGTTCGAAGACTTCGGACTGCGGTGCGGGTCGGGGCGTCGGCGCAGGCGCTACGACGGCTCGGTTCCCGCAGCCGGATCAGCCGAGGATCGCGAAGATGTCGTCTTCTTTGACGACGAGGTAATCGGTGCCGTCGAGCTTCACTTCGGTGCCGCTGTACTTGCCGAACAGCACCTTGTCGCCGGTCTTGACCTTGGGAGCGCGCACGCTGCCGTTGTCCAGCGCCTTGCCTTCGCCGACGGCGACGACTTCGCCCTTGATCGGCTTCTCGGTGGCCGAATCCGGAATCACGATTCCGCCGGCGGACATCTTTTCTTCTTCCATGCGCTTGATGACCACGCGGTCGTAGAGCGGTTTGATATTCATTGGCAACCTCTAAGTGGTTGAATGGGTGGGGAAAGATCGCGAATTTTAGCAGTCACCCCGGCAGAGTGCCAATGCCGGGGGCAAAAAACGCCCGGCGAACCGGGATAGCCACGAGATGGGGCGGCGGCGGGGCTTTTCAAGCGGGGGGCGATACGGCGGCCGGGTCGGCAGGGTCGAGGCGATGTGATCCGCTGGGTCGGGTCGGGTCGGGTCGGGTCGGGTCGGGTCGGGTCGGGTCGGGTCG
>NZ_LMIK01000004.1:128232-508232 GCF_001428685.1 Lysobacter sp. Root76
CGGGTCGGGTCGGGTCGGGTCGGGTCGGGTCGGGTCGGGTCGGGTCGGGTCGGGTCGGGTCGGGTCGGGTCGGGTCGGATCGGGTCGGATCGGGTCGGATCGGGTTCCGGTCCGAGGGAGGGGGCAAGCCAGGCCGGCCCGGGACCGAACCGCGAGTCGCATGTGGCGATCGCGCGCGGTCGGACCGGACACTCCGCGCCGGCTCCGATCTGGCCCCTGTGGGAGCGGCGTAAGCCGCGATCGCGCCGCCCCATGAAGCAGCGCGCTCGCGGCTCAGCTCGCTCTACCCCAAAGCCGGCGCCGAATGCAGCGGCCAGGGCGGGTTGCTTCATATCTGGAACTCGATCGCGGCTTACGCCGCTCCCACACGGAGCCGGTCCCCTTGCGGGCGCGCTCTATGCGCTTACTCCGTCGGCCGATGGCCCACCCATTGCGGGCGCGGCACGATCCGCGAGGGCTTCATATATAAAAGAAGCGACGCCATCGCGGCTCACGCCGCCACATAAGGCATGCGCAAATCGGCGCTACGGCCCGCGCGACATGCGACGGTTGCGTCGCGAGCGATGCAGGCGTTGCGTTTGCATCGCCCAAAAAGAAAGAGCGCGTCCCGTGGAACGCGCTCTTTGGTGCGGAGACGGCCGTCCTCAGCATGGCGCGATCCTGCGCCCCTTCCCCCGAACCGACCTCGTGTCGTGTGCCCACATCCGTGTTGGCGTGGATGGATCTTGTGCACTCCCCGCGTCATTTTCTAGGTGTCCGGTCGCAAAATCTGCCGACTCCTGGTGGCACCGTAAAAGGGCGAATGCCGTCACCATTGACTTCCAACCACCTATCAGGCTCAACTTGCTACCGAAAGCGTACAAGGTCTCCTCTCTATTGGTCGCCTAGTGACTTTTGGTAGCAAATGGCTATTTTGTAGGCAAAAACCCTCGAAAAGGAGCTTCACACATGACGCCACAGCAAAGGATACGACTGGCGCGACGCCATGCCGGCATGTCGCAGGCGGCACTGGGTTCGGCGGTCGGCGTGCAACGCAGCGCGGTCGGCCACTGGGAAAGTGCGCAGGGCAAGTTTCCCAGCGTCGCGCATTTGCGCGAGGTCGCGCTGATCACCGGCGTGCAGTTCGAATGGCTGGCGACCGGGCGCGGCAAAATGAATTTGTCGGCCGATACCGAGATGGATTCGGTGGCCGCGGCCGAGGCCCTGCTGATCGAAGACCCGTTGGAACTGCGCCTGATCGTGGCCTTCCGCGACACTCCGACCAAGTCCAAGGCGCCGCTGGTGGAAATCGCCGAACAGCTGGCGGAACTGCGCACGGGGCGGCCACGCGCCAGCCTGACCAAGGGCACCCGCGTGGTGCTATGAATCCGGTCGCCTGCTGCGCTGCGGCAGGCGATGTCATAAAGGCCGACTAGACTGCGGCGACCACCTGGGGAAAGGGAGTCGCCCGATGCCGTTGTCCTTACGTCGTTCCCGTACGAGCTTGTCCTGCCTGCTGCTCGCCGCCGCGCTGCCCACCGCCGCACCGGCCGCCGTCTTCATCAACGAATTCCATTACGACGACGCCACCTCCAGCGGCGACGTCGGCGAGAAGATCGAGGTCGTCGCCACCGCCGGCGAAACCCTCAGCAACTACCGCATCTACCTCTACAACGGCGCCACGCCGTCGGCCGCCACCAGCTACGACAACGACCTGCTGCCCGCCGGCAGCACGGTCGCCTGCGGCGGCAGCGTGAGCATCGCGGTGCTCAGCTACCCGACCAACGGCATCCAGAACGGCAGCAACGACGGCTTCGCCCTGGTCGACGGCAGCGGCAATGTGGTCCAGTTCCTCAGCTACGAGGGCGCGATCACCGCCTCCAACGGCCCGGCCGCGGGCCTGACCAGCAGCAACCTGCCGGTATCGGAAAGCGGTTCGACCGCCGCCGGCACCTCGCTGCGCCTGTCCGGCAGCGGCAGCACCTACGCGAACTTCGCCTGGCAGGCGTCGGCCGCGCAGAGCTTCGGCGCCTGCAACGCCGGCCAGACCTTCTCGACGCCGAACCCGGCGCCGACCGTGACCTCGACCACGCCGGCCAACGGCAGCAACAGCTTCCCGGCCGCCGGCGACCTCGCGGTGAGCTTCAGCGAAGCGGTCACCCTGGGCAGCGGCGCCCTGACCCTGCAGTGCGCGCAGTCCGGCACGGTCGCGCTGACCTACCCGTCCAGCGGTACCAGCTTCACCGCTTCCACCGGCACCGCGCTGTTCGCTGGCGAGAGCTGCACCTACACCGTGGTCGCATCGCAGGTCACCGACAGCGGCGGCGCGCATCCGGCCCAGAACACCGTGGTCGGCTTCAGCGTGGCCAGCGGCGGTGGCGGCGGCGGTTACTACGCCCACGTCAACACCAGCAGCGCCGGCCAGTTGCGTTGCTCGCTGCACGAAACCATCAAGGGCCACACGGTCTACCCGTACAGCGGCGGCACCACCAACACCTGGAGCATCCTCGAGATCGCCGACGAGGATCCCAACAATTCCGGCCGCATCCTCGACGCCTACCGCAACCGCAGCTACCTCAAGGTCACCGATCGCGCCGGCAGCGGCAGCGGCCTGAAGTACAACCGCGAGCACACCTGGCCGAACTCGCTGGGCTTCGGCAGCGCCACCGGCAACCTCGGCCTGCCGCATGCGCCCTACACCGACACCCACATGCTGTACCTGACCGACGCGACCTGGAACGCCGACCGCGGCAACAAGCCGTACGCGGACTGCACCCTGGCCAGCGGCTGCGGCGAGCGCGTCACCGAAGCCAATGCCGGCTACGGCGGCGGCAGCGGCGTGTACCCGGGCAACTCCAACTGGGTCAAGACGCCGGACGGCAACGCGGGCTCGTTCCAGGTCTGGGGCCACATGAAGGGCAACATGGCCCGCGCGGTGATGTACATGGCGATCCGCTACGAAGGCGACAACCATCCGGTCACCGGCCAGAGCGAGCCGGACCTGGAGCTGACCGACGACCGCAGCAAGATCGTGATCACCTCGTCCTCGCCGGCCTACATGGGCCTGCTGAGCACGCTGCTGGCCTGGCACACGCAGGACCCGCCGGACGCCGCCGAGCAGGCCCGCAACGAAGTGATCTTCAGCTTCCAGGGCAACCGCAATCCCTTCATCGATCATCCGGAGTGGGCCAGCGCCTCGCTGTTCACCTCGACCAAGCCGGCGAGCTGCACGCTGATTCCGTAATCGGCGACACCGCCGCGGCTACGACGAACGCCCGCGCAATGCGGGCGTTCGTTTGTCGGGACCTCGCAGAGAGCCGCGCCGATCCGATAGGGCCGCCGATCCGATTCCGGCGACGACGCGCCATGGCGGCGCGCTTCCTAGGGCGATGCGCTTCCTGCGGCGGCGCGCTTCCTGTAGCGACGCGCTTCCTGTGGGAGCGGCGTAAGCCGCGATCGCGCCATTCCGGCTGCGACGCAGATCGGGGCCTGCACCGCTCACACGCGTGGCCCGGCTGGATAGCACGGCCCCGACCCCGTCCCAGCCTCGTCTCGTCCTTGCGCACACTCAACGCAGCGCCGGCTTTGGGGTAGGAGCGACGTGAGTCGCGACCACAACACTTCGGATACGGCGCGATCGCGGCTTACGCCGCTCCCACAGGGAAGGAACCATCGCGTCGTCGCATCGTGCGTAGTCCCTCGTCTTACACAGAAATCCAGGAAACAGCGCCACCGCACTGCCTACGGCAGCGTCGCATCCGCCGCCGGATCGGTCCGCACCCAGCGCGCCGGCAAACCCTTGGCCGCGCAGTTTCCGCAATCCCAAGCCTGGTCCGGGCCCGCGCTCGCGCTCGCACTCGCGCGAAACTCGAGCTTCGGCGCGCCCGGATCCGCACAGGCCTCTTCCGACAACGCCGACTGCGGCAGCAGCAGATCGAAGCCGTCGTCGCGCGGGCAGTAGTATTCGAGGAAATCGAAGTCCGGCCGCTTCTTGTCCACAATCATGTCGAGGTCGATGATCGCCGTATCCTCGTCGAGCAACAGCATCGGCGCGAACCCGCGCGACAAGCGGCCCGACGCCAGCGCCGCTCGCACCTGCCCGGCACTGCGGTAATCGACGGGCAGGTAGCGGCCGGCATACGGCATCGCCGGACTGGCATGCGGCGCCGGCTCCTCGCGCAGGCGGCGCGACAAGGTTTCGTGCAGACGCGCGCTGCGCTGCGGCCCGAGCCCGGACACCAGGGGCAGATCGCGCTCCTTACGGGTCGGACGCAGGCGTCCCCAGGTGTCCATGCCCTGCAGGTTGTCGTATTCGAACGGCACGACCACGCGCCCCTGCAGATCGAGCGCCCCGTACTTGTCGCCGCGCTTGGCGACGACCACCGCGAACTCTTCCCAGGGCAGGCCGAGTTTTCCCCAGCGGAAGTCGTACTCGACGCCCAGGTATTCGTAGTCGCCGGCGAACATCGGCTTGCCGGTGCGCAGGTCGATGATCGCGTAGCGATCGCGTTGCGGGCCGTCGCCGTCGTCGTCGCGCTCGCTCAGCATCAGGTACGGCATCGGCAGGCTGGCGTTCGGCGCAGTCTCGCTGTACGTCGGCTCCAGGCGCCAAACGCCCTGTCGATCGACCAGGCCGATCTTCTCGCCCTGCCGCACCAGGTACAGGCCGAATTCGGGATAGCGGTAGTAAATCTGCGCGTAGCGCGGCGGCAGGATTTCGCTGCCGTCCGCGGCGAGCACGCCGAAACGGCGCTCGCGGTCTTCGCCGTCGATGCCGACCGCATACTCGTCCGCCTTCGCCGCCGGAATGTCCGCGTTCACGCCCCAGGCGTTGCCGATCGCCTCGATCGAGTCGTAGCGCGCCGGCACGCGCCATTTGCCGTCGCGATCGACCAGGCCCCAGACGCAGTCGCCGCCCTCGTCTTTCGCGCGCGCGGCGCGGAACAGGCCACCGATGCGATACAGATAGTCGCAGTCGAAACTCGCGAGCGTGCGGCCGCGCTCGTCGGCCAGGATCCAGCGCTGCGACGCCGGAATGCCGATCGCCACCGTACCGTCGTCCTGGACCGCCGGCGCCGCCTCGGGGGCTTCGGCGATCACCCAGCGCGCCAGATCGGCGTGGAACATCGCGGAGGAGAAGCTGCGTCCGCCGAGTATCGGCCGGCCCGCGCCGTCGACGCCATGGCACACCGATCCCTCGCTGTCGCACACGGCGAAATAACCCGTGGCCTTGCTGGCGCCGTCGTTGATGGAGGAAACGGGACGTTCGCTCAGCGGCACCACATAGCGGCCCGCACGATCCATCAGGCCCTGCTGACCGGCATCGCCGACCAACACCGCGCCCGGCGCGTCGGCCACGCCGTCCAGAGTCGGCTTGACCAGCACCTGGCCGCGCGCGTCGGCCAGGCCCCAGCGCCGCGCCTGCTCGAACGAGAACAGGCCGGTGCCCGGCAGGTAACCGAAACCCTTGTAGATCGGCGCCATCAGTTCGCGGCCGCGGCCGTCGATCAGGCCGCCGTCGCCGCCCAGCACCGGGCTGCCGCCGACGCCGACGATCAAGGCATCCAGGGCCGGATCGACCGCTTCGAGATCGTCGTAGGGGCCGGCGATGCGCGCGCCGCGCGCGTCGTACAGCCAGTAGGCGCCATCGCGCCGGGCCAGGAAGCCGCCGTTGCCGAGCGCGGTGAGCAGGCCCGCCGGCGCCAGCACCGTCCCGCCCTCGGCATCGCGCAAACCGTCGCCGCGCCAGTTCACCAATTCGTTCTTGACCGTGTAGATCTGCAGCGGCGGCTCCTGCGCCGAAGCGGCGAAGGCCGCCGACGCCAGCGCGACGGCCAGCAGCATGGGACGGATAGGCATCACAGGACTCCGATGGGGCAGGCAGGCACGAAACCGTCGCGATGCGCCAGCCAACGCGCACGCGCGGCCAGCAACAAAGGCGCTCCGCCGACGGGCGGCAAGGCTTCCGGGTCGATCTCGAACAAGGCCGCGGGCGCCTGCGGCTTTCCGCCGTTGCAGCGCGCGGCCGCGGCGGTGCACAGCATCGCCGCAGGGCCCGGCCGCTGCGGCCCGAGCCAGGACGTCCAGGCGTCGCCCCACTGCGACTGCCGCGACAGCGAGTCCAGGGTGTCGAACACCGGCGTGGAGATGCGCTGCAGCAGGCGCTCGCTGCCGGGCGCGTAGTAGGCCTTGGTCACCGGCACGATCAGGCCGTTGCGGCAATCGATCTTGTAGTCGATGCGCACGTCGGCGTCCTCGGGCACGTCCGGCGGACGCCGCGGGTCGTAAGCCACCCGCTGCGAGGCCTCGACGATGCCGGCGCCGCGGTGGCGCAGGCCGGCCAGGTCCCAGGCTTCGGTTTCGTCGCTGGCCGTGGCCCAGCGTTCGCCCTTGAACGCCGCCGCGGGCTCGCCGGCGGGCGCCTGCGACGGCACCGAGTAGCGCGCCAGCTCGGCGTCGTACTGCGCGCGCAGGCGCGCGAACAGGCCGTCGCCATCGGGCGGCGGCGCATCGCCGATCGCGCGGTAATCGTAGCCGTAGCGGCCTTCGTCCTCGATCATCATCGGCCGCGCGTCGTTGCCGATCGCGGGATTCCGGGCGGCCGCGCAGGCGATCCAGATTTCGCTGTTGCCGGGCCAGCGGTGCGAGCGCACGTCCTGCTGGGTCAGCGCGATCTGCTGCAACTGGTCGTCGCGGCTGGTGTCGCGGCGCGCGACCGGGTGGTGGTCGCGATCGAGCAGGGACAGCGCCGTGTCGACGTACAGCCCGGTCTCGCAATCGATCAGACGTTCGAGGTATTCGTACCAGCCGCGCTCGCTCTGCTCGACGCTCCAGCCGGCCCCGGAGGTGCGTGGGTAACGGCTGGCCGATTCCAGCAATCCGTCAGGGCGCTGCTTCAGCACGGCCAGATGGATCGCATGCGCCTGGCTTTCCTCGTCGCCCATGAAGGGCAACCACTGCGGCCGCTCCGCCGCGGATGCGGCACCGGCGAACAGACAAAGCGAAAGCCACCATCGTCCCTGAAGCAATGCCATGCGGAATCCTGTGCTGCGGCGAACATCCGGGCGCAAGGATAACGCGGCGACCGGTCGCTCTCGTGTGCAGCTTTGGGGTAGGAGCGACGTGAGTCGCGACCGCGCCGCTTCGGAGACGACGCAATCGCGGCTTACGCCGCTCCTACAGGGGAGGGTTCGTTGGCTGAGCTGAACATCGACTCCATTGCATTACCGGTTCTTTGTAGGGGCGATGCGAGTCGCGGCCGCGATACTTCGGCTGCGGCGCGATCGCGGCTCACGCCGCTCCTACAGGGGAGGGTCCGCCGCGCGGTTGCGGGGCGCGCGGGCCTTTGGCGTTTAACCGTCTTCTGGCGTTTAACCGTCTTCGGCCCAATCGTCGCTCAATCGAACACGATCACCGGTTTGCCCAACGCGCGCTGCTGGGCGACCGAGGCGATCGCCGCCGCCGCGTCGTCGAAGCCGAACAGCTCGCCGACCACCGGTTCGATGCGGTGGCGTTCCAGCGCGGCCAGGAATTCGGCGAAGTCGCGTGCGCTGCCGACGCTGACGCCGTGGATGTTGAGCTGGCGCGACATGATCGGGCCGATCAGGTTGCCGGCGACCTCGAAGCCGCCGAGGAAACCGACGATCGCGATATGCGCGTTGTCCGCCGCCGCACCGAGCAGTTCGATCAGCGCCGGTCCGCCGACCACGTCGACGATGCCGTCGACGCCGCGGCCATCGCTGAGCTCGCGCACCGCCGCGGCCAGATCGGGACGCTGGCGATAGTCGATCACCGCGCTCGCACCCAGCGTGCGCAGGCGCCCGGCCTTGGCCGGGTCGCCGCTGGTCGCGATCACCTGCACGCCCTCGGCCACCGCCAGCTGCAAGGCCATCAGCGAAACGCTGCCGCTGCCCTGCACCAGCAGGCGCGCGCCGGGCGCCAGCCCGAGCTTGCGCAGCGCCGCCCATGCGGTCAGGCCCGACACCGGCAGGGTCGCGGCCTGGGCCGCGCTCAGGTAGGCCGGCGCCGGCAGCACCGCCGTGGCCGGCAGCAGGATCGAACGCGCCAGCCAGCCGTCGCGCGGGCCGCCGAGCTTGCTGGCGTGGTTGGCGGAACGGAAGCCGCCGTCCAGCCAGGCGGTGGTGTAGTGACCGAGCACGCGCTGACCGATGCTGAGGCCGCTCACGCCCTCGCCCAGGGCCTCGATCCGGCCGACCCCGTCGGACAGCGGCACGAACGGGCGCGGCAGGTCGGCCTGGTAGCGCCCGGTGGCCAGGGCGTAGTCGCGGTAGTTGATCGAGGCGGCTTCGGTGCGGATCCGCACCTCGCCGGGGCCGGGCATCGGCTCGGGCAGGCGCACGCGGCGCAGGCTGTCGAGGCTGTGGCCTTGCAGTTGGTAGGCGTCCATGGGGTGTCTCCTAGGCGGGAGACACAGGCTATTGTTGAATCGGCATTGGATATAGGATCAGCCGATCAAGTCTTTATTGAGAAAGGCGCAACAATGCTCGGCGGCCTGCACTCCGAACTGGAAGCCTTCGAAGCCATCCTCCAACAGGGCAGCTTCACCGCCGCCGCGCGCCAGCTGGGCGTGACCACCGGCGCGATCACCCGCCGCCTGCATGCGCTGGAGACCCGGCTCGGCGCCAAGCTGCTGAACCGTTCGACCCGCCGCCTCAGCCTGACCGAGTCCGGCCGCCACTACTACGCTGCGATCGCGCCGGCGCTGGAACAGATCGCCGCCGCGGCCGAGCGCGTGCACGACCTCGCCGGCGAGCCGCGCGGCGAGCTGCGGGTGTCGCTGCCGATGAACTTCGGCCGGCTCTACGTGATGCCGCAGTTGCCCGCGTTCCTGCAGCGCTGGCCCGGGATCGCCCTGGACGCGCAGTTCGACGACCGCTACGTCGACCTGATCGGCGAGGGCTACGACCTGGCGATCCGGATCGGCGCGCTCGACGATTCGCGCCTGGTCGCGCGCCGGCTCGCCGACACCCGCCGGATCCTGGTCGCGTCGCCGGATTACCTGCAGCGCCGCGGCGCACCGCGCGCACCCGCCGACCTGGTCGGCCACGACTGTCTGCACTACACCCTGTTTCGCGACGTCGCGACCTGGGAGTTCCACCGCGGCCGCGAAACCCTGCGGGTGCCGGTGCGCGGCCGCCTGCGTTCTAACTACGGCGTGCCCCTGGTCGACGCCGCGCTGGCCGGCGGCGGCATCCTGCAGACGGCGACCTTCGCCGTCGCCGAGGAACTCGCCGACGGCCGCCTGTGCGAGGTGCTGCCGGACTGGAGCCTGGTCCCGATCGGCATCTACGCGGTCTACCCGGGCCGCGAGTACCGGCCGCGCAAGGTCGAGGTCTTCATCGACTTCCTGGAGGAGGCGATCGGCCGGCCCGCGCATTGGCAACGCCTGCTCGCCCGCGCCCCAGGCGGTTGAGTACGGAACACTGCGTGGCCAGGTCCACGGTCGCCGCGCCCAGGGACGGGCATTACACTGCGCCCCTCATGGCCGAACCCTCACCCGTGCGCCTGGTCTTCAGCAGCTGCCCCGATGCGGTCAGCGCCGACGCGATCGCGCAGGCGCTGGTCGGCGAGCGCCTGGCCGCCTGCGTGAGCCGGCTGCCCGGGATGCGCTCGACCTACCGCTGGCAAGGCGCGGTCGAAAGTGCGGACGAGGTCCAGCTGCTGATCAAGACCAGCGCCGACCGCCTCGACGCCCTGATCGCGCGGCTGCGGGCCCTGCATCCCTATGAACTGCCGGAGGCTGTCGCGGTCGAAGCCTGCGGCGGCCTGCCCCAGTACCTGCACTGGGTGGCCGAACAGACCCGTGACGATGACTGAACTCCGAGTTTTCCGCCGGCGCGCGCGCGCCGGTTACGCCGCCGCCTTGCTTGCGCTCGGGCTGTCGCTGTCCGGCCCCGCGCCGGCGATCGACGAGTCCGATCTGCTGCCGGTCGACCAGGCCTTCGTGCTCAGCGCCGACGCGGCCGCGCCCGACCGCATCGGCCTGCGCTGGAAGATCGCCGACGGCTACTACCTTTATAAGCACCGCATTTCGGTCAAGGCCGACCCGGCGTTCGCGGCGCAGGCCTTGCAGTTGCCCAAGGGCGACAAGCACAAGGACGAGTTCTTCGGCGAGGTCGAGACCTACCGCAGCGCCCTGAGCGCGACCCTGCCCGGCCGGGCCGGCGCCGGCCGCGTGAGTCTGCAGGTGAAATACCAGGGCTGCGCCGATGCCGGCATCTGCTACCCGCCGCAGACCCGCAACCTGGTCGTGAACCTGCCCGCGGCCGCCGCCGCGAGTTCGGACGAACCACTGGTCGCTTTCGGCAATGCCGCCAATCGCAGCGCTCCGCCGCTGAGCGGGGGCCTGCTCGGTGGCGCGCCCGCCGCCGCGGCCGGCGCCGACGCGCTGCCGCTGCCGCCGGAACAGGCCTTCGGCTTCGAAGCCATCCCCGGCGACGGCAACACCCTGCTGCTGCGCTTCACTCCGGCGCGCGGTTATTACCTGTACCGCGACAAGACCTCGTTCAAGCTCGACGCGGCCGCGACCAAGGCCGGCATCGCCCTGGGCGCGCCGCAATGGCCGCGCGGCAGCGCGCACCGCGACGAGCACTTCGGCCAGGTCACGGTGTTCTTCGACCAGATCGACGTGCCGCTGCCGCTGCGGCGCACGCGCGAAGACGCGGCCAAGCTGGTGCTGACCGCGAACTTCATGGGCTGCCAGACCGACGGCATCTGCTATCCGCCGATGACCCGCAAGATCGCGATCGATCTGCCGCGCGGCAAGCTGACGCCGGCGACCGACGCCGCCGCGTCCGCCGACGCGAACGCGGGCACCGATGCCGGCACGGCCCGACCGCAAACCGGCGATGCAGCCGCGCCGGACGTGGAGGCTGCGACCACGGCCAGCGCGAACCCCGTACCCGATGCGGACGCCCCGGCGACCGCCGCAACGGCCGCCGCCAATGCGAACGCCAACCAGAGCGCCAGTCAGAGCGCCGCCGCCTCCGGCGAAGCCGACGACAGCCGCCTCGCCGCCGCCCTGTCCGGCCCGAACCGCTATGTCGCGCTGCTGAGCTTCCTCGGCTTCGGCCTGCTGCTGTCGTTCACGCCC
Source organism: Lysobacter sp. Root76 (assembly GCF_001428685.1). GTDB lineage: Bacteria > Pseudomonadota > Gammaproteobacteria > Xanthomonadales > Xanthomonadaceae > Lysobacter. Next base: position 139,325 of record NZ_LMIK01000004.1, read on the forward strand.
TGCGTGCTGCCGATGATCCCGATCCTGTCGGGCCTGATCGCCGGACACGGCCCCGGCATCGGCGCGCGCCGCGCGTTCGCCTTGTCGCTGGTGTACGTGCTGGCCAACGCGCTGGTGTTCACCGTGGCCGGCGTGATCGTGGCCAGCGTCGGCGCCAATCTGCAGATCCTGTTCCAGACCCCGTGGGTGATCGTCGCCTTCGCCCTGCTGTTCGTGCTGCTGTCGCTGTCCAGCTTCGGCCTGTACGAACTGCAGCTGCCGAACTCCCTGCGCAGCCTGCTGGGCACGATCAGCGACCGCCAGCGCGGCGGCTCCTGGGTCGGCGTGGCGGTGATGGGCGCCTTGTCGGCGCTGATCGTCGGCCCCTGCGTGGCGCCGCCGCTGGCCGCGGCGGTGCTCTACATCGGCCAGACCGGCGACAAGCTGTTCGGCGGCGCCGCCTTGTTCCTGCTGGCGATGGGCATGGGCGTGCCGCTGCTCGCCTTCGGCGTCGCCGCCGGCAAGGGCCTGCCGACCAGCGGACCGTGGATGGTCGCGGTGCAGCGCGCGTTCGGCTTCGTGTTCCTGGGCTTGGCGGTGTGGATGCTGTCGCGGATCCTGCCCGGCCCGGCGGTGTTGGCGTTGTGGGGCGTGCTGCTGTTCGGCGCCGCGGCCGCGATCGGCCTGGCCGCGAGCAAACCCGGCGCGCGCGACGGCGTGCGCACGCTGGCCTGGACCGCAGCCCTGCTGCTGGGCGTGACCGGCGTGGTCCAGGCGGTCGGCGCCTTGGCCGGCAGCCAGGACCCGCTGCAGCCGCTGGCCGGCCTGCGCGGCGGCCAGGCCGCGGCGCACGCCGAACTGCCGTTCCGCACCATCAAGTCGGTCGCCGACCTGGAGCGCGAAGTCGCCGCAGCCAAGGCCGCCGGCCAGCCGCTGATGCTGGACTTCTACGCCGACTGGTGCGTGTCCTGCAAAGAGATGGAGAAGTACACCTTCACCCAGCCCGAAGTGCAGGCCGCGCTCAAGGGCTTCGTCCTGCTCAAGGCCGACGTGACCGCCAACGACGACGTCGACGCGGCGCTGATGAAGCAGCTCGGCATCGTCGGCCCGCCGGCCACGCTGTACTACCGCGGCGGCGTCGAGCGTCGCGAGCTGCGTTTGTTCGGCTTCGAGGAAGCGCCCAAGTTCGTCGCGCGTGTGCAGCGGGCGCGCTGATGGGCGCGAACGCGAAGATCCTGCTGGTCGCAGGCATCGCCGGCGTGCTCGGCGCCGGGCTCGGCATCTGGCTCAACGGCCCCGGCCCGCTGCTGCGCACCGAAGCCGGCCAGCGCGTGCTGCAGGGCGTGATCGCCTCGACCGCGCCCAAGCCGCCGGCCGACCTGCCCGTGGCCTCGCGCGGCGCGCCGGTGCCGGTGATCGAACTGGCGGCCCTGAACGGTCCGCCGGTGCGCCTGCCCTCGGCCTATCCGGGCCGGCCGCTGCTGATCAACCTCTGGGCCAGCTGGTGCGGGCCCTGCATCAAGGAAATGCCGGAACTGGACCGCTACGCCGCCAGCCAGGGCGCCCACGGCACCCAGGTGGTCGGCATCGCCCTGGACGACGCCGACGCGGTGCGCGACTTCCTGCAGCAGGTGCCGGTGCGCTACCCGATCCTGCTCGACCAGGCCGGTCCGCGCGATGCCGGCGTGCAGTTGGGCAATCCCAAGGGCGTGCTGCCCTACACCGCCCTGGTCTCGGCCGAGGGTCGGCTGCTCAAGCAGAAGATCGGGCCGTTCGAGCCCGGCGAACTCGAAGCCTGGGTCGGCCAGCCGCACTGAGCGCCGCCAGGCCCGATGTCCGCTAACACGAACGTCCGCCAACATGATCATCCGCCAACACGCCGGCAAGCAGCGGCGTTTGACATCGGCGGCGCCCAGCCGCAACTTGCCGGAAGCGGATCGGCCGCCAGTCCGCGGCAACATCGGCCATCGCGCCGGCAACGTTCCGCCAGCGCCTCAAAATTTAGAGCCGCCACTCAAACAACTGCTTAAATTGTAACAACTTCGCCGATTTGGCTGCGAACTTCTGGACATGGCACCGGCCTTCACGCACACTGCCGCCCTTTGAAGGCCACCGTCCCGGTTCCGATGGCGAAGCTCCTGGTCCTGCACGGCCCCAACCTCAACCTGCTCGGCACACGCGAGCCGGAGGTCTACGGCCGCGCCACGCTGGCGCAGATCGACGCCGACCTGCGCGGCCGCGCCGAGGCCGCCGGGCACACGTTCGACAGCCTGCAGTCCAACGCCGAGCACGTCCTGGTCGAGCGCATCCAGGCCGCGCGCGAGGACGGCACCGCCCTGATCCTGATCAACCCGGCCGCGTTCACCCACACCAGCGTGGCGATCCGCGACGCCCTGGCCGCGGTGGCGATCCCCTTCATCGAGATCCACCTGTCCAACCCGCACCGCCGCGAAGACTTCCGCCGCACCAGCTACTTCAGCGACCTGGCGCTGGGCGTGATCTGCGGCTTCGGCGCCGACAGCTACCGCTACGCGCTGGATGCCGCGCTGCAGCGGCTCGATCCCCAATCCTGAAACCACCGCCCCGCGACCCGGGGCACTACCTGAGGCCCGTCCATGGACCTGCGCAAAATCAAGAAACTCATCGACCTGCTCGAGGAATCCAACCTCGCCGAGATCGAGATCAAGGAGGGCGAGGAGTCGGTGCGCCTGGCGCGCACGCCCAAGGGCGGCTACGCCGTGGCCGCACCGATGATGCAGGCCGCGCCGATGGCCGAGCGCCCGCAGCAGGCGATGCCGATGCACTCGCCGACCGAAGCCGCCACCGGCGGCAGCGCCAAGCCCAACGACCTGCCCGACGGCCACGTCGTGCGCGCGCCGATGGTCGGCACCTTCTACACCTCGCCCTCGCCGGACAAACCCGCCTTCGTCAGCGTCGGCCAGTCGGTCAAGGCCGGCGACACCCTGGGCATCATCGAGGCGATGAAGATGTTCAACCCGATCGAAGCCGACGTGTCCGGCACCGTGCTCAAGGTGATGGCCGAGAGCGGCCAGCCGATCGAGTTCGATCAGCCGCTGTTCGTGATCGGCTGAGGCGCCCCATGCTGGATAAGGTCGTCATCGCCAATCGCGGCGAAATCGCATTGCGGATCCTGCGCGCCTGCCACGCGCTGGGCATCCGCACGGTCGCGGTGCATTCCACCGTCGACCGCAACCTCAAGCACGTCGCCATGGCCGACGAGTCGGTCTGCATCGGCCCGGCGCCGTCGACCGAGAGCTACCTCAACATGGCCTCGATCATCGCCGCGGCCGAAGTCACCGACGCCCAGGCGATCCATCCCGGCTACGGCTTCCTCAGCGAGAACGCCGACTTCGCCGAGCGCGTCGAGCAGTCCGGCTTCATCTTCATCGGGCCCAAGGCCGACACCATCCGCCTGATGGGCGACAAGGTCGAGGCGATCCGCGCGATGAAGGAGGCCGGCGTGCCCTGCGTGCCCGGCAGCGGCGGCCCGCTCGGCGACGACAACGCCGCCAACATCAAGATCGCCCGCGAGATCGGCTACCCGATCATCGTCAAGGCCGCCGGCGGCGGCGGCGGTCGCGGCATGCGCGTGGTCCACACCGAGGCGCACCTCAACGCCGCGATCCAGACCACCAAGTCCGAGGCCAAGGCCGCGTTCGGCAACGACATGGTCTACATGGAGAAGTTCCTCGAGAACCCGCGCCATGTCGAGATCCAGGTCCTCGCCGACGGCCAGGGCAATGCGATCCACCTGGGCGAGCGCGACTGCTCGATGCAGCGCCGCCACCAGAAGGTAGTCGAGGAAGCGCCGGCGCCGGGCATCAGCCTCGAACAGCGCGCCGAGATCGGCAAGGTCTGCGTCGAGGCCTGCATCCGCATCGGCTACCGCGGCGCGGGCACGTTCGAATTCCTGTACGAGAACGGCCGCTTCTACTTCATCGAGATGAACACCCGCATCCAGGTTGAGCATCCGGTCACCGAACTGGTCACCGGCATCGACCTGGTGCGCGAGCAGCTGATGATCGCCGCCGGCCACAAGCTGTCGATCCAGCAGAGCGACGTGGTCCTGTCCGGCCACGCGATCGAATGCCGCATCAACGCCGAGGACCCGGACAGCTTCCTGCCCAGCCCCGGCCTGATCCAGCACTTCCATGCCCCGGGCGGCCCGGGCGTGCGCGTGGACAGCCACATCTACGAGGGTTACCGCGTCCCGGCCAACTACGACTCGATGATCGGCAAGCTGATCGTGCACGGCCCCGACCGCGAGACCGCGATCGCGCGCATGCGCGTGGCCCTGAGCGAGATGGTCGTGGACGGCATCAAGACCAATATTCCGCTGCAGCAGCGGATCCTGTCCGACGCCGGCTTCCAGCAAGGTGGGATGAACATCCACTACCTGGAAAAGCGGCTCAAGGAACAGAAGGAAAAGTCGATCTCGATCGTCTGATCGCGGCGGCGGAAAACCATGAGGGCGGCGTCGGGCGACCGGCGCCGCCTTTTTCGTGGGCGCGCGAGGCGCGCGGCGCCGGCGGGGCGCCGCCTGATCGGTCCGGCGTCGCGCCCGTCGCAGGGTGTGCCCCCGGCATCAAGTTTTTGCGTACTCTTTGCGCGCCCAGCCGCACGGCCCCCGCCCGTATCCGGCGGCGATCCCCAACCCAATCAGGTAATCCCCCGTATGAAACACGGAATTTTCGTACTGACCGCCGCTGCGATCCTGTCGCTGAGCGCCTGCAAGAAAGCCGAACAGGCCGCCCCCGCGGCCGAGCCCGAGGCAGCAGCGGCCACCAGCGCCGCCGCCACGCCCGCCCCCGAAGCGGCGCCCGCTCCTGCCGCCGCCCCGGCCGAGCCCAGCGCCGAAGATGAGGAGCGCGCCAAGGCCCAGGCCAAGCTCGACTTCGCGACCATGGAAGACGGCTACCTCAACGACCCCAAGGGCCAATGGGCGACCGCGGCCAAGGCCAGCTCGTCCTACGGCTCGGCCGACGGCAAGGACTCGACCGTGAAGGAGTCCTACACCCCCTACCAGGCCATCGGCCCGGCCAACGACGAATCCTGGAGCAACAAGAACCAGAGCGTCGGCTTCGACTGGATCGAGCTGAGCTACGACAAGCCGGTCAGCGCCAGCGAAGTGCGTGTCGCGCTGGAAGGCGGCAACGGCGCCAAGGGCATCACCAAGATCGAACTGATCGACACCGCCGGCCAGGCGCATACGGTCTGGAGCGGCCTGAGCGACAGCAAGCGCGACGAGCGCGGCGGCCGCACCTGGATCGTGCGCAAGTTCGAGCCGACGGCCTACCAGGCCAAGAGCGTCAAAGTGACCTTCGCCAACAACGTCGAGAACGGCTACAGCTACGTCGACGCGGTACAGCTGGTCGGCGGCTGACAGGTGCGGCGCGCGCCCGTTCCCGAGTGCGGGAGCGGGCGAGATCGCGGCACAGGCTGCGTTGCGCCGGAGGCGAAGCGCACCATCGCGTCACATCGGATGCCCGCGCCGGTGCGGGTGTCGCCGCAGGCTACGGCTGCCGGCGAAACCGGGCGACACCCAGGGCAGAGGGGTGCGTCGCGGCGCTCGTAGCGAATCCTTCGATCCCTACGCGCTCAATCCAGGTTGCGCTGTACCGACACGTCGACCTCGACGCCGTCCAGATCCGGCGTGGGCAGCCTCGTGCCGATCGGCAGGCGCGACTGCTGCGTGCCCGGGATCGGTTGCGCGCCGGTGCTGGACGCCGGGCTCACGATCATCACGTACTCGCTGGAGCCGTCGGGCCAGACCACCTTGAAGGTGCTGCCGGGCGGCAACGACGAGAACGGTGCGCCGCTCTGCGCCCGGTACATCGCCGCGACCTGGGCCGAGCTGGCGCGCCGGCTCTGTTCGGGCGAGTGCACCGTGGTCACCGCGACCTGCGACAGCTCGCTGTAGTCGTCGGCGAGCACGTCGATCACGACCCCGGCCGCGCCCACCGAATAAGCGGCGAACAGCAGGATCCAGAAACCGAGTTTGGCCTTGTTTACAAAGCGCTTGTCTTTCATTTGGTTGTCCTCGCTCCGCCGACAAGACCGTCGACCAGGTCGTTCATCACTTCCGTTCCCTGACGCGGCACCGCCGCATCGAAAACGAAACCGCTGAAGTCCTGGCTCGGGTCCTGCGAGCAGATGCCTCCGTTGGCGCAATACGTCGTCATCAGCACGCTGTCGGGGCTGCAATCCAGCCCCAATCTGCAAGCGGCCAGCTGCCAGGCCAGTTCCGAGAACTGGGTACCGGCGACCGGTCCGTAAAAGTTGCGGCGACCGCTGGAAGCGATGCCCATCTTCGGCGAGATCGCGAAGAAGGCTTCCGGGTCCAGCGAATTGCGTACCCGATCGACCAGATCGCGCACGTAGTCCTCGTCGTCGTTCAGCGGCTCGTCCATTCCCAGCAGCGCCGCTTCCGCGGGCAGGCTGCCGGCCTTGGCCGCGCGCACGCGGTTGGCCAGGATGGTCGCGTACGACAGATCGTCGTCGGGGGTGAAACGCGCGCAGCGCTGGCCGACGCGGTTGCGCGCCGCGACCATCGCGGCCGAGGTGCGCAGGTTCATGCCGGCGATCGCCTGGGTGTCGCGGCCGTAGTCGGCGGGCGATGCGGCGTAGCCCGAGCAGTAGTCGAGCACGCGACTGTACATCCAGGTTTCCGCGGGCTGGCCGGCACGCACCGCCGGGCCCAGCTCCTGGGCGTAGCCGTACAGGTCGTCGCTGTGTTCGAAACGCTCGCGCAGCCGCGCCGCGGGCGACAAGGCGCGGCTGAGCGCGGGTGCGCCGCCGCGGGCGTCGGCCACGCCGACGGTCGCGCTCGCGACCGCGCCGGTGCCGGCCGCAGCCGGAACCGCGATCGGCTTGGACGCGTCCTGGGTCTCGACCGGGCTGCGGCGCGCGTACAGCACGCCACCGGCGAGCAGGGCCAAGGCGGCGACCAGCAACACCGGACGGCCCGACGCGAACACGCCGGCCCGAGCCGCGGGCGGCGCCTGCTTGTCGAGTTCGGATGTCAGCAAGTCGGACATTCGGTCCTGGTCTGGGCCGGGTGCAGAAGAGTGGGCCGGACCCGCCCGCCGCGTAAGCGCACGCGGAGCCGGGGCCACACTGATGGCACAAATAGTAAAGCAAGCCGCCAGCCGCCGCCGAAACGCCCGGCCAATGGCCGCGCGGGCCGTACCGGCGGGGGTCCAGGCCAGAATCCCCGCCGAGGGTGGGATAATGCCGGCCCGTAATCCGCCGCGACCGCGATGCCCTTCCTCGAACTGACCCTGCGTTGCCGCGAATCCGAGCAGCCCCGCTACGAGACCGCGCTGGACGACGTCGGCGCGCTGGCCGTGACCATGCTCGACGCCGACGCCGATACCGACGACGAGCACGCCATCCTCGAGCCCGGCGTCGGCGAAACCCCGTTGTGGGAGGAGATCGTGCTCAGCGCCCTGTTCCCGCACGACACCGACGCGTTGGTGCTGCTGGCCGCGCTGGAGTCCTTCGACGCCGGCCTGGACTGGAGCCAGGCGCGTTTCCGCGCGGTCGAGGACCAGGACTGGGAACGCGCCTGGATGGACCAGTACGTGCCGCTGCATTTCGGCGCGCGGACCTGGATCGTGCCCTGGAACCACGACCTGCCCGAAGGCGCCGACGCGGCCGACGCCGCGGTGATCCGGCTGGACCCGGGCCTGGCCTTCGGCTCGGGCACCCACCCGACCACCGCGCTGTGCCTGCAGTGGCTGGACGGCCTGGCCGCCGACGGCGCCCTGGACGGCGCGCGCGTGCTCGATTTCGGCTGCGGCTCGGGCATCCTCGCCCTGGCGGCGCTCAAGCTCGGCGCCGCCCACGCGGTCGGCGTCGACAACGACCCGCAGGCCCTGCTCGCCAGCGCCGACAATGCCGAACGCAACGGCGTCGCCGCGCGCCTGTACGTGCATCTGCCGCAGGACGAACCGCCCGCAACCTACCCGGTCGTGGTCGCCAACATTCTGGCTTCTGCCCTGATCGCGCTGGCCGATACCCTGGCCGCACGCGTCGCGCCGGGCGGCCGCATCGCGCTGTCGGGCATCCTCCACGGCCAGGAAGAAGACGTGCTGGCGCGCTACGCCGACGCCTTCGAAGACCTGCGTGCCGATCGCCTCGAAGACTGGATGCGCGTCACGGGCACGCGTCGCCGTTGAGCCCGGGGGGCGGACAGCGGCGAAGCCGGCGTGCTTGAATACGCCGATGTTCGTCGCCTGCCCTCATTGCGGATTCCTGGTCGCGCTGATCCTGCCGCCGGCCGGCACCGGCGCGCGCGTAGCGCCGCAACGCTGCCCGCGTTGCGAGCGGCCGTTGCAAGCCGATGCCGCGGCCGATACGGCCGATGCCACCACCGAGCCCGACGTCGTCCAGTCCGAGCGGGACGAAGCCGAGCGACTCAACGCGGACGCCGACAGCCCTGCCGAACTCGCCGCTGACGATGCCGGCGAGGTAGCGGCCGTGGTCGAAGCCACCGCCGAAGCCGACACCGGCGCCGAGCCGATGGCCGACGCGACCGCCGCCGTGCCGTCGCTGGAGGAATCGATCGCCGCGTCCTCCCTGCCCAATGCACGCACGCGGCCGGCCCGCCCCGCGCGCGCCGGCCGCGCCAAGCGCGACGCGCCCAGTTTCGTACGCGGCACCGCCGCCGCGCCCGCACCCCGTCGCGACTGGCGCGCATTCGCCGCCATCGGCGCACTGCTGCTCGCCTTGGCGCTGCAGTTGGTTCTGGCCCAACGCCAGGAACTCGCCGCCGACGCGCGCTGGCGACCGCTGGTCGGCGCGCTGTGCGGCGTGCTGCGCTGCAGCCTGCCGCCCTGGCACGAGCCCGCCGCCTACACCATGCTCGGCCGCAACGTACGGCCCAGCCCCGGCGCGACCGGTGTACTGCGCGTCAACGCCAGCTTCCGCAACGACGCACGCTGGCCGCAACGCTGGCCGACGCTGCTGCTGACCTTGTCCGACGTCGACGGTCGGGAAGTCGGGCAGCGCGCGTTCGCCCCGTCCGACTACCGGCGCGACCACAAGCCCACCGACGAACTCGCTCCCGGGCAGAGCGCTTCGGTGCAACTGGACGTGGTCGAACCGGCGCCCCACATCGTCGCATTCACCTTCGATTTCCAATAAAACTGCGACGGTCGCGTTGTCCGCCGCGACCGCTGCGCGCTAGACTCCCCCTCCCGCCCGTCCGCCGCGCCCTGCGCCAGGCACCCGCCCGGCGGAACGACACTGCACCAGGGGATACGCTTGAACGCCGCAACCGATCGCAACGAAGCTACCCGCAGCGGACCGCGCGTCCCGCTGCGCGACCACGTGGCCACCTCGATCCGGCGCTACCTGGGCGACCTCAACGGCAGCGGTACCGAGAACCTCTACGAGATCGCCCTGCGCGAACTCGAAATCCCGCTGTTCGCCGAAGTCCTGCAGCACTGCGACGGCAACCAGAGCCGCGCCGCCTCCATGCTCGGCATCCACCGCGCCACCCTGCGCAAGAAGCTGCGCGAGTACGGGCTGGAGTAATTGCGCCGTCGCGCAGCGCGTTTTGCGCGCTGGGACGCTTGTTTTTCGCTGTTTTCTGCCAATTCGGCCGCATCGTGCCGTGCGCCAGCACCTGTTGTCGCCTGCCGAACACTCGCATCGGCACCGATCGGTATCCGGATAGCGTCTCCGACGAGCGGAACAGAAACCGTCGAAAATCGTCGGCAATCGCTCACCACCACCAACGGCCCTGACGCGACCATTCGCCGGCGCAGCGCGCTGCTGCCGTTGCCGTTGCCGTTGCCGTTGCCGTTGCCGTTGCCGTTGCCGTTGCCGTTGCCGTTGCCGTTGCCGCGGCATTGAAATCCATAGCACCGCACTCAAGCGAACAACCGTAGATCCGAAGGACGGCGCGCAGGACGCGCGCCGTTTTTCGAGGAACAGGATGTTCCTTCGAAAAATCCCCGCGCCAGCTCCGACCTCGCACGGGAGGGTTGTCAAGGCAAGCCCTTCTCTTTGGTTACTTTCTCTTGGGCTAGCAAGAGAAAGTGACCCGCATGCGCAGCAGGCGGAAGCTTTTGCTTAAGAACGAAACCAACGCAACAACTGGAATTCGAAATCGCGGCTTACGCCGCTCCCACAGAAAGCAGACTCGGAGCGAAACCCCGCCAGCAGACGGAGTTCGTGGTCGCGGCTCACGCCGCTCCTACCCCAAGGCGAGTGACAAGAGAAAGTGACCCGCGCGCGCAGCGGGCGGAAGCTGTTGCTTAAGAACGAAACCAACGAAGTAACTGGGATTCGCGATCGCGGCTCACGCCGCTCCCACAGAAGGCAGAGGCGGGCCTAAAAAACGGAACCCACCCAGACGCGCCGCGCGCAAGTCGCCTACACCCACCAGTACCGGATCAAGTGAAAGAACACCGGCGCCGCAAAACACACCGAATCCAGACGATCCAGCATGCCCCCATGCCCCTCGATCATCTGCCCCCAGTCCTTGATCCCGCGATCGCGCTTGATCGCCGACATCACCAGGCCGCCGTAGAACCCCATCAGATTGATGACCAGGGCCAGCGCCGCCGCCTGCAACGGCGAGAACGGCGTGATCCACCACAGCGCCGCACCCAGCGCGGTCGCCGACGCGACTCCGCCGACGAAGCCTTCCAGGGTCTTGGACGGCGATAGCTTGGGCGCGATCAGGCGCCGCCCGCACAGCTTGCCCCACACGTACTGCAGCACGTCCGAGGACTGCACCACGATCACCAGGAACGCGATCAGCAGCAGGTTGCGCCCCTCGTAGCCGGGGATATCCAGATTCAGCAAGGCCGGCACGTGCGAGATGCAGAACACGCAGATCATCAAGCCCCACTGCACCTTGGCTGCGCGCTCCAGATAGCGCGTGGTGTCGCCGCCCATCGTCGACACGATCGGTAGCAGCAGGAAGGCGTAGACCGGGATCAGCAGCGTGTACAGCCCGTACCAGTCGGTGTAGACCAGCCAGTACTGCAGCGGCAGCACCACGTAGAACGCCAGCGCCAGCGCGTAGTAATCGCTGCGCCGGGTCGGAGTCAGGGTGATGAACTCGCGCAGCGCGAACAGCGACACCAGCGCGAACAGCACGATCACGCCGACGCGCCCGAGCAGGAAGGCCGCTCCCACCACCGCCGCCATCACCCACCAGGCGCGGATGCGCGCGGTCAGGTTGGCGATCACCGGGCTGGGTCGGCCGCGCGTGCGCCAGCGCAGGAATTCGGATATCGCCGTGGCCAGCAACAGCACCGCGGCCACGCCCAGGAACAACAGCACAGGATGCGGCAACGCCTTGATCCGCTCGATCCACACCGTCATGCCGCGCCTCCCGTTGCCGCCGCGGCCTGTTCCTCGGACAGGGCCAGCAGCGCATCGCGCGCGCGGTCCAGGAAGGCCTGCTTGCCTTCGTCGCTATGCAACCGCAACGGCTCGCCGAAGGTCGCCGTGCACAGTAGCGGCAAGGGCAGTAGCTTGCCCTTGGGCATCACCCGCGCCAGGTTGTCGATCCACACCGGTACGAACTCCAGCTCCGGCCGCAGCCGGGCGAGGTGGTAGAGGCCGCTCTTGAACGGCAACAGCCCCTCACCCTGATTGCGCGTGCCCTCGGGGAACAGGATCAGCGAGGCGCCGCCGTCGACGGCATCGCACAGCGTCTGCAGCGCCTCGTGCTTGCGCCGGTCGGGATCGCAGTGCGGGGCCGGGTTCGGATCGGTCGGGTTCGGATCGTTCGGACCGGCATCGTTCTGGCCCGCGGCGGGCTGCGCGGCATCGCGCTCGATCAACACGCCGTTGAATACCTCGCGGATCAGATAACGGCGCAAGGCATCGCGCTGCCAGTAGTCCGCGCCCGCGACCGGCCGGGTTTCCCCGCGCAGCGCCGGCGGCAATGCCGACCAGATCATCACGAAGTCGCCGTGGCTGACATGGTTGCCGTAATAGACGCGGCGGTCGCCCATGGGTGGGCAGCGCCACAAGGCGCGCGCGCCGGTCAGGGCGCGGATGGCGAAACTGAAACCGTCGGCGATCAAACCGCTGAGCATGGGCAACGACTCCGGACCGGATCGGCAGCGACGCGGTCGTAACAGGGGTAATGCGAGTTCATCGCGACTCGGCCGTCGAACGCCGCCGGCTCGTCGTCGGCATCCAGCGGCAGCGGCGCCAGCCACCATGCCGTCGCCAGCAACAGCGCCTGCGCGACCAGGCAGATCGCCTGTCGCCGCAGCAGCTTGCGCGCGCCGCGCCAGCGCGCGGACCAGTCGCGGCCGGCGCGCTCGGCCGCCAGCAGGCCCAAGCGCTGCAGACTCGCATCCAGGCTGGCGGCAGCCTGCGCCGGATCGCGCTCGCACGCCGCGGCCAGCAGCAGGCCGGCGTCGAAATCCACCCGCGCCGCGTAATAGATCTGCAGCAAGCCGGCGATCACGCTCATGGCCAGGCCGTAGGCGGTCCAGCCTTCCAGCACGCCGAAGCCGAAGCCGGCGAATAGCAGCCACACGCCGGTCAGGGCCAGCAGCCCCAGCGACAGCGCATTCAAGCGCCGGCCCTGGCGCAGCAGCAGACCCATCGTGTGCAGGTCGAAGGACGAGGTCATGTCGCGGGCGCTCCTGCCGGCAATGGTGTCGCGGCCGGCCCGGCGACGGCGCGCTCCAGCGCGCGCCGATGCGCATCGCCGAGTACGACCGCCGGCCGCGCGGCGCGCACCCGTTCGACTGCGGCCTCGACGGTATCGGCCCGGCCGCTGAGCAGCAACCAGGCCGCGACCGCCGCCGCGCTGCGCGAATAGCCCAAGGCGCAGCACACCAGCACGCGGCCCCGAGCACGCGCGGCCTCGATCGCCTGCGCCGCTTCGCGCAATGCCTGCGGTTCCGGCGCGACCAGGTCCAACATCGGCCGTACCGCCGCCAACGGCAGCGTCGACGGCGCCGACAGTTCGGCGCAGACATCGACCGCGGCGTCGAACCCAGCGGTTTCGCTACGGCCGGGCATGCGCCCCAACCAGACCCCGTCGGCGACTTCGACCGGCTGCGGCGCGCGCCGCGTCCACAGCCGCGAATTGATCCACGCGCCCCACAAGTAAGGCGCGTACAGCCAACGCGCGGCCGGACTGAGGCGACCGTCGGCGCGCTTCTGGAAACCGTCCGCACCCAGCACGGCATAGTTCAGCGCCACCAGCAGCAGCGACAGCGCCGGCCATAGCAGCCACCAGCCAGCGCCGCGCACCATGTAGGCGAGCGCGGCGCAGGCGGCCGCGCCAAGCAGATACAGCGACGTCAGCCGCCAACGCTTCGGATCGCGCGTCCAGGCCGCCGCGCGCAAGGGCGAACGCGCATGCTCCGGCCATAGCCACACGCACAGCCAGCCCGCGAGCAGGCCGGTCGGCAGATCGATGAAGTGGTGCTGATACGTGGTCAGCACCGACACCCCGATCAGGCCGAACCACAGGTGCAACAACCAGCGCCAGGCACCGCCCAGGTGCTGCGCAAACCGCACCCACAGCACGATCAGCAGCACGATGTGCAACGACGGCGCCTGGTTGAACGGCTTGTCGAAGCCCAGCAGCACGTCGAACATCCAGCCGAACGCGCCGTCGGTCTGCGGCCGCACGAAGGTGAACGTGAGCGGGAACGCCAGGAAGCAGGCGATCGCGATCAACTGCGCGGTCAGCAGGCGCAGAGCCTGATTGTCCAGCTCACGGCGGTCGCAGCAGACGAACAGCGAGATCCCGTAGAACAGGTCGATCGACCAGTACGGCACGATGGTCCAGGCCCAGAACGGAATCGCCCGCTCCCAACCGAACACGATGCTGGGCACGCCGACGCGCTGTGCCGCGACCGCGTTCGCATAGCCGTAGCTGAGGAAGAAGAACGGCCCCAGCAGCGCCAGCCACAACAGCGCGCGCGCCCACGGCCGCCGGCCGCCGACCTCGCTCATTCGGCGACCCGCTGGGCCAGCGACACGCTGAAGATGCCCCAGCGGTCGATGCGTTGATCGAGCTTGCGGAAGCCGGCCGCGCGCACCAGCTCGTCCATCTCCGCCTGCGAGCGCCGCCGCATCACCCAGGCCTCGCCGCCGCGGTGGCTGGTCAGGGCACGGGCGATGAATTCCAGCTGCGGATGCCAGGGCTGGCCGGTGTAGACCAGATAGCCGCCCGGCGCGACCGCATCGCCGAGGCCGGCCAACGAACGCCGCACCAGGGCGTTGTCCGGGAACAACTCGTACAGGCCGGACACGATCGCCAGGGTCGGACGCGGCCTCAGCCCCGCCAGCGCGGCGCGGTCGAAGGCGTCGCCCTGCTCGAACTCGGCGACGCCGCCGGCGCCGAGTTCGGCGATCAGCGCGCGCCCCTGGCGCACGTTGAGATCGCTGTAATCGCGCAGGCGGATCGAATCGGCGCCGCCGGCCAGCGCTTCCAGTACGTAGCGGCCGTGACCGGCCGCGATGTCGACCACGTCCACCGGCGCACCGGCCGCGCGCAGCCGCCGCATCGCCTCGCCCAGCAGTTCGTGCAGATGGGTGCGGCGCACGCGGATGCCGCGCCAACCGATCGCGTCGAGGTAGTTGCGGTCGACCATGCGCCCCAGCGGCCCGGCGCCGAGCGCCTTGTCGCGGTACACGTAGTCCAGGCTGCTGCCGGAATCGAAACCGGTTTCGAGCCCGGTGCGGATGCCCTCCGACAGCGAACCGCCGAAGCGCAGTCCCGCGCGCACGAAACGCCAGCGCAGGTCCTGCAGCGAATTCCGTTCCGGCGGCCAGGCCAGGCGCTCGGCTTCCTCGAAGCTGTGGCCGTGGCGATGCGCGTCCAGCAGCGAAGCCTGCTGCAACGGCTCTTCGAAACGCGCGCGCAGGAAACCGCGGATCTTGCTCAGCGCCTGGGCGCGGTCCTTTTCGCCCAGGGTGTCGTGGTAGAAGCCGGGCAGGAAGTGGCGCTCCTTGATCGTCGAACCCAGCCCCTCATAGAAGCGGTCCTGCGGTGCGCGATGGACGACGAAATCCGAACCCGATACCAGCAACTGGGTCGGCACCCGGATCGCCTGGGCGTCGGCGACGATGCGGTCGGCGGTCTCGTACAGGCCCAGCAGCACGCGCACCGAGATCGGCCGCGCGATCAGCGGGTCGCTGCGGTAGCTGGCGATGCGTTCGGGATCGTGCGTCAGCCACTGCGGCTGCACATAGCTGTTGACGAAGAAGTTGCCGCGCAGCTTCTGCATCAGGCCCAAGCCCGCGCGTGCGAACGGCACGTACAGCTTGACCTTGAACGCCGGCGAGGCCAGCACCAGCGCGCGCAGCTGCGGCGCGTAGTCGTGCGCCCAAGTCGCGGCCACCACCGCGCCCACGCTCTGCGCGATCAGCGCGGTGTCCTCCACCGCGATGCCGTGGGCCTCGCCGATATGGGCGACGAAGCGGTCCAGGTCGCGCACCAGCGCCTCGAAGCCCGGCGCATCGCCGCGCGCGCCCGGCGAGCGGCCGTTGCCGCGCGCGTCCCAGGCGAAGAAATCGCAATCGTCCAGGCCCAGCTCGTCGACCAGGTGCGTGACCCGGCCGGAATGCTCGTGACCGCGATGCAGCAGCACCACCGCGCGCCGTGGGCCCTCGCCGCGCGCCGGCCAATGACGGTAGAACAGCTGGGTACCGTCGAAACTGGCGTAGTGGCGTTCCTGGTGTTCCCTCATTCGCGACTCCCTGGATTTGCGGCGTTCGCGGTCGCCGAACCGTGGGCCACGCCGGCGGACACCCGCCGCAGCACCGTCCATATGCACAACAGTCCGGCCAGGATCGCGACCAGTTCGGTCGCGCGGGCCCCGGCCCAGCCCAAGGCCAGCGCCAGGCCGAGCGCGCCGACCACGAAGGCGCGGTCGCTCTTGCCCATCGGCCCGTCGTAGCGGCGCGGTGCGCCGACGCTGGGGCCGAGCACGCCGGCGAATTCGGTCAGCGCCGCCAGCCCCGCGAACAGCAGCAGGGTCCAGGGCGCGACCCCGGGCACCGCCAGCAGCGCCAGGTACAGGGCGCTGTCGGAAACCACGTCGCACAATTCGTTGAGGTAGGCGCCCAGCCGCGATTGCTGGCCGTGTTCGCGCGCCAGCATGCCGTCGATCGCGTTCAAGGCCATGCGCAGGAACATCCACAGCGGCAGCGCCGCGAATACCCAGGGCTGTGCGCCGCCGCGCAGCGCGACCCAGGCCGCGACCGCCAGCGAACCCAGCCCCGCGACCAGGGTGATCTGGTTGGCGGTGACCCCCGCCGCGAACAGCCCGCGCACCAGCGGCCGCAGCAGCGCCTGGAAACGTCCCTTCAACGCATAGATCGATGCCATTCCCTGAGCGTTCCCCTCGCCCACTCGGGCGGTCGCGGACCAGCTTAGCGGTTGCGGACGCAGATGGCGGCGGATCGATGCATCGACAGATCGGGTAGCGCAATGCTGACCGGCGGGACTAACGGCGCGCTCCTTTGGCCGCGACCGGGAGGCGTCAGTCGCCGGGCCAGCCGGGTTTCCGAGGCCGGAAAGCCGGGCCGTACGGGTCTGAACGGCCGGGCCGTCGGCGTCGCGCGGCTATAATTCCCGCGCCCTTCCGCTGCCCTCCTCCCCGAATGACCTCCGATCGCTCGACCGGCACGCCGGTTCACATCCGCCGCGCCCTGCTGTCCGTGTCCGACAAGACCGGCCTTATCGAACTCGCCCAGGCCCTGTCCGCGCACGGCGTCGAACTGCTGTCCACCGGCGGCACCGCCAAGGCGATCCGCGACGCCGGCCTGCCGGTGCGCGACGTCTCCGAGGTCACCGGCTTCCCGGAAATGATGGACGGCCGGGTCAAGACCCTGCACCCGATCGTGCACGGCGGCCTGCTCGGCCGCGCCGGCATCGACGACGCGGTGATGGCGCAGCACGGCATCGGCGCGATCGACCTGCTGGTGCTGAACCTGTATCCGTTCGAGCAGGTCTCGGCCCGCGCCGACAGCTCGTTCGAGGACATCGTCGAGAACATCGACATCGGCGGCCCGGCGATGCTGCGCTCGGCGGCCAAGAACTTCGCCCGCGTCGCGGTCGCCACCGATCCGGCCCAGTACGCCGGCCTGGTCGAGGAACTCGCCGGCAACGGCGGCGCGCTGTCGGCGCAGACCCGCTTCGCCCTGTCGGTGGCCGCGTTCAACCGCGTCGCCCAGTACGACGCCTGCATCGCCAACTACCTGTCCTCGCTGGACGCCGACGGCGCCCGCAGCCAGCAGTTCCCAGCCCAGCAGCACAGCAACTTCGTCAAGGTCATGGATCTGCGCTACGGCGAGAACCCGCATCAGCAGGGCGCGTTCTACCGCGACCTGTACCCGGTGCCGGGCACCCTGGCCACCTTCAGCCAGCTGCAGGGCAAGGAACTGAGCTACAACAACCTCGCCGACGCCGACGCGGCCTGGGAATGCGTGCGCCAGTTCGAGCGCCCGGCCTGCGTGATCGTCAAGCACGCCAACCCCTGCGGCGTGGCCGAGGGCGTGGCCTGCGGCGACGCCTACGAACTGGCCTACGCCACCGACCCGACCTCGGCCTTCGGCGGCATCATCGCCTTCAACACCCGCCTCGACGCGGCCACCGCCAAGGCCATCCTCGACCGCCAGTTCGTCGAGGTGCTGATCGCGCCGGACTACGACGAGGCCGCGCTGGCCTACTGCGCCAAGAAGGCCAACGTGCGCGTGCTGCGCATCCCGCACGGCGACGGCAGGAACAACTTCGACGTCAAGCGCGTCGGCTCGGGCCTGCTGATGCAGACCAGCGACATCCGCGAAGTCGGCCGCGACGAGCTCAAGGTGGTGACCCGGCGCGCCCCCGACCAGGCCGAACTCGCCGACCTGCTGTTCGCCTGGCGCGTGGCCAAGTACGTCAAGTCCAACGCCATCGTCTACGCCAGGGATCACCGCAGCATCGGCATCGGCGCCGGCCAGATGAGCCGCGTGGTCTCGGCCAAGATCGCCGCGCTCAAGGCCGAGGAAGCCGGCCTGGTGGTGCCCGGTTCGGTGATGGCCTCCGACGCCTTCTTCCCGTTCCGCGACGGCATCGACGCCGCCGCCGCGGCCGGTGTGCGCGCGGTGATCCAGCCGGGCGGCTCGATGCGCGACGGCGAGGTGATCGCCGCCGCCGACGAACACGGCCTGGCGATGGTGTTCACCGGCGTGCGCCACTTCCGCCATTGAGCATGGACGTCGGCGCAGTGCATATCCGCGACGAGTGCGCCGACGACATCGGCGCGATCCGCTGCGTCGTCGTCGATGCGTTTGCCGATCATCCGCACAGCCGGCAGACCGAACACCGCATCGTCGACGCGCTGCGCGCAGCCGGCGTGCTGAGCCTGTCGCTGGTGGCCGAAAGCGACGGCGCCGTGCTCGGCCACGTCGCATTCTCGCCGGTCAGCATCGGCGACGGCAGCCCGGGCTGGTACGGCCTGGGTCCGGTCGCGGTGACGCCGGCGCAGCAGCGCCGCGGCATCGGCCGGGCCCTGATCGAAGCCGGGCTGGCGCGCCTGCGCGGCCTCGGCGCCGCCGGCTGCGTGGTCGTGGGCGATCCGGGCTACTACGGCCGTTTCGGTTTCGTCGCCAGCGCGGACCTGCGCTATCCGGGGCTGCCGCCGGAATACTTCATGGCCCTGTCCCTGACCGCAGCGCCGGCGCGGGGCGATGTGGCCTATCACGCCGCGTTCGACGTAGCCTGAGCACGGCCGCAACCGCCACCGTCATCGCCGGCCCCGGCCGGCTCGCGTAAAATTCGCGCTCGCAGCGCTCGGCCGCACCTCTCAGCACCCGTCAGGAGTTCGCATGAAAGTCCTCGTTATCGGTTCCGGCGGACGCGAGCATGCGCTGGCCTGGAAGCTGGCCCAGTCCCCGCGGGTGAGCGAAGTGCTGGTCGCCCCGGGCAATGCCGGCACCGCGACCGAGGAAGGCTGCCGCAACGTCGCGGTTTCCGCCACCGACATCGACGGCCTGCTGGCCCTGGTCGCGGCCGAGGGCGTGGCGGTAACCGTGGTCGGTCCCGAAGCGCCGCTGGTCGCGGGCGTGGTCGACCGCTTCCGCGCCGCCGGCCTGCGCATCTTCGGACCGACCGCCGCCGCGGCCCAGCTCGAAGGCAGCAAGGCCTACGCCAAGGATTTCCTGGCCCGCCACCAGATTCCGACCGCGCACTACGCCGTGCACACCCACGTCGAGGAAGCGCTCGAATACGTGCGCGACAAGGGCGCCCCCATCGTCATCAAGGCCGACGGCCTGGCCGCCGGCAAGGGCGTGATCGTCGCCATGAGCCTGGCCGAGGCCGAGGCCGCGATCACCGACATGCTCGCCGACTACGCCTTCGGCGCAGCCGGCGCGCGCGTGGTGATCGAGGAATTCCTCGACGGCGAGGAAGCCAGCTTCATTTCCATGGTCGACGGCCGCACCGCGTTGCCGATGGCGACCTCGCAGGACCACAAGCGCGTCTTTGATGGCGACACCGGCCCCAACACCGGCGGCATGGGCGCCTACTCGCCGGCACCGGTGGTCACGCCTGAAGTCCACGCGCGGGTGATGCGCGAGGTGGTCGAACCGACCGTGCGCGGCATGATCGCCGACGGCATCCCCTTCACCGGTTTCCTCTACGCCGGGCTGATGATCGACAAGGCCGGCGCGCCCAAGGTGATCGAGTTCAACGTACGCTTCGGCGACCCCGAAACCCAGCCGGTGATGCTGCGCCTGCAGTCCGACCTGCTCGACCTGGTCGAAGCCGCGATCGATGCGCGCCTGCACGAAACCCAGGCCCAATGGGACCCGCGCCCCTCGCTGGGCGTGGTGATGGCCGCCGAGCGCTACCCCGAGACGCCGCGCACCGGCGACCCGATCAGCACCTGGGACGTGCCGATGCCCGAGGACAGCAAGGTCTTCCACGCCGGCACCAAGCTGGTCGACGGCCAGGTCGTCACCGCCGGCGGCCGCGTGCTGTGCGTATGCGCCCTGGGCGACAGCGTCGCCGACGCCCAGCACCGCGCCTATGAAGCCGTCGCCGGCATCTCCTGGCACGGCGAGTTCCACCGCCACGATATCGGCTGGCGCGCGATCGAACGCGAGCGCGCCGCCGTGCAGCCGTAACCCGGCGCGTCTAACGAAAACGGCCGGAAGCCACCCGCTCCCGGCCGTTTTTCTTCGTCAGTTTCGCAGCGGCGCACCCGCTCTCTGTAGGAGCGGCGTAAGCCGCGACCGCGCCACCACAACCGTCGGCGCAAGCCACGTGCAGACACCGCGACCCGCGCGCCCTCAGCCGGACTCTTCCTCAGGCGCCGGCTGCAAGGACACCGCCACCTCCTCCAGCTCCGCGATTTCCTTCTCCAAGGCCTCGTACAACTCGCCCTGGCGCACCATCAGATCCTCGATGTGCGCTGCCAGCTTCAACTTCGACAACTCGCCGTCGAACAACAGCCATTGCGCCGTCAGCTGCTCCACATAGTTCTTGGAGTAATGGCGCATTTCCTTGAGCTGGTTCAGCGCCGAATTCACGTGATCCAGCGGGGTTTTGCTATCCGCGGACATGGCGACCTCCTCGTTGCAAGGTAAGGCCAGGGTAGCGGCCCCAGGCTGGCTGCCATGTGAAACGAGGGGCGGACCTCGGGGTGGGGCGCCGGGTCTAGGCCGACAGGGCCCAGGGGCTACTTTTCCGCTACCCCACCGGTATCGCTACACCCCGCCATGGGGGTTTTGCTAGGCTCGCCCGGCGAATCCTTCGCGCGAGCCGCACATCGACGTGCGGACCCAACGGAACAGCAGGGCCGCATGGCGCACAACCAGTTCGAGCTGCTCAAGCAACGGCGGTTCCTGCCGTTCTTCCTGACCCAGGCGCTGGGTGCGTTCAACGACAATGTGTATCGGCAGGCGATCATCGGCCTGCTGTTCTACCTGGGCGTCAGCGACGAGCAGCGCACGCTGTACACCAATCTGGCGCCGGCGCTGTTCATCCTGCCCTACTTCCTGTTCTCGGCCACCGCCGGGCAGATCGCCGAGAAGCTGGAGAAGCACAAGCTGATCCGGATCACGACCGCGATGGAGATCGCGATCATGTCGCTGGCGGCGGTCGGCTTTCTGACCCAGAGCATGACCGTGCTGCTGGTGGCGCTGTTCGGCACCGGCCTGCAGTCCACGCTGTTCGGGCCGGTCAAGTATTCGATCCTGCCCTCGGTGCTCAAGCCCGAGGAGCTCACCGGCGGCAACGGCCTGGTCGAAATGGGCACGTCGATCTCGATCCTGGCCGGCATGATCTTCGGCGGCCTGATCTTCACCCTGGCCGGCACCCACGGCCCGGTGGTGGCGGCCACCGCGATCGTGCTGCTGGCGATCACCGGCAACGTGGTCAGCCGGATGATCCCGCGCGCCGATGCCGGCGAACCGGACCTCAAGATCAATTGGAACCCGATTCCCGAGTCGGTGAAGATCATGCGCATGACCCGGCGCCAGCCGGCGGTGCGCAACTCGGTGCTGGGCGTGTCGTGGTTCTGGTTCGTCGGCACGGTGCTGACGTCGCAGCTGCCGGGCTACGCGGACGACAACCTCGGCGGCGGACCGACGCTGTACATCTTCGCCCTGGCCCTGTTCTCGATCGGCACCGGCGTGGGCTCGATGATGTGCGAACGCCTGTCGGCGCGCACGGTCGAGATCGGCCTGGTGCCGCTGGGCGCGTTCGGTATGACCGCCTTCCTGCTGGATATCTACTTCGCCCGTCCCGGCGCGGCCACGGCCGCGGGCCTGGACGTGGCCGGCTTCGTCGCCCAGCCCGGCGCGTGGCGGATCATGCTGGACCTGGTCGGCATCGGCGTGTTCGCCGGCTTCTTCGTGGTGCCGCTGTTCGCGCTGATCCAGAGCCGCTCGCCGAAGAACGAGCTGTCGCGCGTGATCGCCGGCATGAACATCCAGAACGCCGGCTTCATCGTGCTGGCCGCGGTGCTGGGCGTGGTGGTGCAGCGCTTCCTGGGCTGGACGATCCCGCAGGTATTCCTGGCGCTGGCGGTGGCCAACGCCCTGGTCGCGATCTGGATCTTCACCCTGGTGCCCGAGTTCCTGATGCGCTTCATGAGCTGGGTGCTGGTGCGCACGCTCTACCGCTTGCGCGTGGCGGGCATCGAGCACATCCCGGACGAGGGCCCGGCGCTGGTGGTGTGCAACCACGTCAGTTACATGGACGCCCTGATCCTGAGCGCCAGCATTCCGCGCCCGGTGCGCTTCGTCATGTACTACAAGATCTTCAACATCCCGGTGATGAGCTGGATCTTCCGCACCGCCAAGGCGATCCCGATCGCCGGCGCGCGCGAGAATCCCGAGCTCATGCAGCGCGCGTTCGACGAGATCGAGGCCGCGCTCGCCGACGGCCAGATCGTCGGCATCTTCCCCGAGGGCGCGCTGACCAAGGACGGCGAGATCGCCGCGTTCAAGTCCGGCGTCGAACGCATCCTGGCCAAGCAACCGGTGCCGGTGATCCCGATGGCGCTGCGCGGCATGTGGACCAGCATGTGGAGCCATCGCGACTCGCGCATGCGCGTGCCGCGACGTTTCCGCGCCCAGGTCGACGTGATCGCCGGCGCGCCGGTGGACGGCGCCACGGCCACTGCCGAGAGCCTGGAGGCGCTGGTGCGCGGCCTGCGGGGCGACGCCGCCTAGGCCGCAGCCGCCCCGCCAGGACTGACAGCCGTCGCACGCCGCTGCTAGGATGGGCGAGGGGCGTCGGCTCGTGCCGGCGATCGCACAACAAAACAACGAAAACTACGGAAGGGGATACCCATGTACGAGCCGCCTCAGGCCGCGCCCGCGCAGCCGATTCAAAACTACCTGGCCTGGTCGATCAGCATGACCGTGCTCGGCTTCTGCCTGTGCTGCATCATCGGCTCGGCGCCCGGCATCGTCGCCATCGTGTTCGGCTCGCAGGTCAACAGCAAGTCCAACATGGGCGATCTGGAAGGCGCGCGCAAGGCTTCCGAGAACGCAAAGATCTGGTGCTGGGTCGCGACCGCCGTGGTCGGACTGGGCGTGCTGCTGAACATCGGCAGCTTCATGATGGGCGGCACCGCCGAGTACCTGGAAATGATGCAGAAGATGCAAGGCGCGCGTTGATATGACCGCGTTGCGCCAGCCCCGACTGTGGCACGCGACGGCTGCGGCCGCCGCGCTCGCAGCGGCCGGGGCCGGCGTCTGGCTGTTGCGGCGCTTCGATCCGAACGCGCCCGACAGCCCGCTGCCCGGCTGTCTGTTCTATCACCTCACCGGGCTGTACTGCCCGGGCTGCGGCAGCACCCGCGCCTTGCACGGCCTGGTCCACGGCGACCTCGGCCAGATGCTGGCTATGAATCCGCTGCTGGTGGTGGTGATTCCGGCGCTGCCGCTGCTGGTCGCGCATGGCATGGGCTACCGCCTGCCGCTGCCCAAGCGCGCGATCGACGTCCTGCTCAGCGCCAAGTTCTGGCTGAGCCTGATCATGGGCTACTGGGTCGCGCGCAATCTGCCCTGGCCGCCGTTCAACTGGCTCGCGCCGGGCTGAGCAGGTCCGCCGAACCGGTGGGCTGAACGCATCCGGCCGAGCCGGCCCAGCCGGCACTCTCCACTCTCACCACGAAGATCCGCATGAACGCACCGCACGGCGAATACGTCCCCAATCACCTGGTCTGGGCGATCCTGTCCACGCTGTTCTGCTGCTTGCCGCTAGGCGTGGTATCGATCGTCTACGCCGCGCAGGTCGACGGCAAACGCGCCGCGGGCGATATCGCCGGCGCTCGCGCCGCCTCGCGCAGCGCGATCAATTGGGCGATCGCTTCGGTGGTCGCGTTGCCGGTCGCGCTGGTGCTGTGGTTTTTGTTCTTCGGCGGACTGGCGATCCTGAGCGCGGCGGTGGGCGGGCACTGATTCCCGCCGGGCGGCCGGTCAGCTGACGAAGCCGGCGATCACGAACAAGGCCAGCACCGCCAGCCACACCAGCAGGCTGCGCCAGACCAGGCTCATCGCATCGCGCAGTTCGGGCTGTTCCGAACTGGCGGCCAGGGCGGCAGCGCTCGCACCGGTGCCGTTGTCTTCGGCGTAATCGGCGGCTTCTTCGGCCAGCTCGGTCTTCACGCTGGCGCGTGCGACCGCGCCCAGGAAGCGATTGTCCAGGCTGAGCGCGGCGCCGCCGGATTCGCGCCAGGCGCCGAGCACGGTGTCGAAATTGCCGACCAGGGCCAGCGCCAGGGTCAACAGCTGGGCCACCGGCCATTCCAGGATCGCCAGCAGCGTGCGCGCGCCCTCGATGGTCTCGCCGGGCAGTTCGCGCGCGGCCTCGCCTTCGGCCGACAGCGCCGTCAGGCGGTACAGCACCGCGCCGAACGGGCCCAGCAGCAGGAACCAGAACAGCACCCCGAACCAGCGCCGCAGGGCGTTGCGGAATACGGCTTCGACCAGCGAACCGCCGTCCAGCGACGGGGTCTCGCCGTCCGGCCACAGGCTGGCCGCGGCGGCGCGGCGCGAAATGGGATCGTTCGCGGCTGCGATCGCCTCCACGTCCAGGTCGAGATCGCGGGGGCCCCAGACGTAGAACAACACGGCGATGCCGAACACCAGCCCGGCCAGGCCGTACAGCGGCTCGTCCAGGGCGAGCTGGAACAGCCCGACGGCGAGCAGCGGCGGCACCAGGGCCAGGGCGATGCCCCAGCGGCCGCGCCAGATGCTGTCTTCGGGGAAACGCGCGCCCAGCCAGCGCAGCCAGTCCGCGTACCAGCCGTAATGCCGCACCGAGGCCGCCAGCGACTGCGCGAGGTGGCCGAGCACGAGCGCGACGACGGCGGCGATCAGCGTTTCTGACATTGCGGCCCGGCTCCCGGCGTGACGTATCCGATGAATGCGTCGGCGGGCGCGCCTGGCGCGTTCCGCCGCTGCTGGAACCGATGCTAGCCCGGCTCCGCTGAAGACGAACCGAGCGCGGTTGCGCCGTTCCGTCGCCATGGCCGTCGCCGGCCACCCGGCCGGACGTTCTGCAACGCCCAGCCTGCGCCGATTCTACCGTGGCTCAACGCGGCGTACGTGCCTCGACGGCCGCCAGCCACTGATCGATCAGCCAGCGCGAGATCGAAATGCTAGGCGAGAGCAGCGGACCCTCGTCGTCCTCGCGCGGCGGACGCTCGCCGCGGGCCTGGGCCTCGCGGACTTCCTGCGCGCTGAACCAGCGCGCCTCTTCCAGCTCGTCGCCGACCTGCGGCTCGTCCGGGCCGGCATCGGCGAAGAAGCCCAGCATCAGCGCGCCCGGGAACGGCCACGGCTGCGAGCCCAGGTAGCGGCAGCTCCGCACGCGCACGCCGGCCTCTTCCAGGACCTCGCGGGCGACGGTCTGCTCCAGCGTTTCGCCCGGTTCGACGAAACCGGCGAGCACCGAGTAACGCCGCGCCGGCCAACCGGTCTGGCGCCCCAGCAGCAGGCGTTCGCCGTCGCTGACCGCGACGATCACCGCCGGGTCGGTGCGCGGGTAGTGTTCGGCCTCGCATTGGCTGCAACGTCCCTGCCAGCCGCCGCGCGAAAACGCGACTTCGCCGCCGCAGACACCGCAGTGGCGATTGCGCGAGCGCCAATGCTGCAGCGCGCGCGCCTGCGCGAACACGCTGGCGTGCAAGGCCGGCCAATACGCGGCAGCGGCGCGCAGATCGACCCGGCGCGGCGCGTCGAACGCGGTCAGCGCGGCGTCCAGCGCGAACCAGCCGCCGCCGTCGGGCGCCAGGCCCAGGAATACGGCCGCGCCGACCCCGCCGGGACCGGCGCTGAGTTCGGCGCCGGTGGGCGCGCGCAGTTGTCCCTGGTCGTCGGCCAGAGCCTGGCCGGAATCGTCGAGCAGGATCACGCGCGCGCTCGGCCACAACGCGGTCAGCGCTTCGGGCTGGTCGCGCAGATGGTCGGCGCGGTCGAGCGCGGCGCGGACGGCGGCGTCGCTGCCGGCTTCGACGAAGGCGTAGGGCGCGCGCGCCGCCGGGTTGTCGCTGGCCTCGCTCACACCGCGAACGAGGAACCGCAGCCGCAGGTGGTCTTGGCGTTCGGATTGCGGATCACGAACTGCGCGCCGTGCAGGCTTTCGGTGTAATCGACCACGGCGCCCATCAGGTACTGCAGGCTCAGCGGATCGACCAGCAGGGTCACGCCGTCGGTCTGCACGGCCAGGTCGTCCTCGCCCTGCTGCTCGTCGAACTCGAACCCGTACTGGAAGCCCGAGCAACCGCCGCCCTGGATGTAGACACGCAGCTTGAGCGCGGCGTTGCCCTCTTCGGCGATCAGTTCGCGGACCTTGGTCGCGGCCGAGGCGGTGAAATCCAGCGGACGCTCCAGCGAGTGGTAGTCGGGCGCCGAGGGCAGGGCAGTGATCGTTTCCATCCCTTCAGGATGGGGCGCGCAGGCGCCGCATTCAAGCTCGCCGATCGAACGCTGCGGTCGGCGGATGGGGATGCCGCAGCGGCGCCCTACGCGCCGCCGCTCCCGCGCAGGCGGGAATGACGGGCAAAAACGCCGTTTCTGCAGGACTGGCGCCGAAACTCACTCCGCCGCCGTCGCCCCATTGCCCTCGCGGGTGGCCTCGGCCCAGGTGAAGGACTGTTCCACGGCCGCGCCGGACTGCGGGGTCAGGCGTACGGTCACCCGCACCGGGGTCACGCCCGCGGGCAGGAACAGATCGCCTTCGATCTGCTGGAAGTACTTGAACGAGTACGCCAGGCCCGGCGCATTGGGCTGCTGGCGCAGGTCGTCCCAGCTCAGCTTCTGCAGCTTGCCGCCGCGGCTGCCTTCCAGCGCCACGGTCAGGCGGCCGGCGCTGACCGCGCCGCGGTTGAGGTTCTGGGTCAGGGTGCTGGTGAAGTGCCAGGCGTTCTCGTTCTGCGGCTGCACCCGCAGCGCATGCACGGCCAGGCCGCGGCGCTGCGCGGTGGAGCCCACCAGACGTTCGTAGAAGGCGACATCGGCGCGCAAGCCGGCGATTTCCTCGTCGCGTTCGGACAAGGTGCCCTGCAGGTCGCGGTTGGCTTCGCGGCTGATCTGGTCGGAACGGCTGAGCGTGGTCACGCGCTGGCGCAGTTGCTCCAGCTCGGCGCGCTCGGCCTGGGCATCGCGGGCGGCATCGGGGTTGGCGGCCGCTGGCGGGGCCGGCGAGATCGAGCGCCACAGGCCCCAGCCGCCGAACGCGAGCACCGCCGCCAGCGCGACGCCGGCGGCGTAGCGCCAGTGGCGGGGCGCGTTCTGGGGGCTGCGCGGGTCGGATTCGGCCATGCCCCATTAATAGGGCGCGGCGCGGGCTGGCGCAACGTCCTCTCAGTCGACCAGGGCGTGCGCGGTCACCGGGGCTTCAGCGCCCGCGCGCGGGGCGCCGGCGGTGTCGGAATGGATCAGACGGCCGGTCAGCATCGAGCCGGCGATCATCTCGACCACCTTGTAATGCACGTTGCCCAGCACGCGCGCCTTGGCCGCCAGCTCGACCCGCTCGGCGGCGTAGACGTCGCCGGTGAGCTCGCCGTTGATGACCACCACCGGCGCATGCACTTCGCCTTCGATGCTGCCGTTCTCGGCCAGGGTCAGCACCGCCAGCTGGCCCGGTTCGGCCACGATCTTGCCGACGATCCGGCCTTCGATGTACAGCCCGCCGCTGAA
The DNA here is from genome assembly GCF_001428685.1 of Lysobacter sp. Root76. GTDB lineage: Bacteria > Pseudomonadota > Gammaproteobacteria > Xanthomonadales > Xanthomonadaceae > Lysobacter. Next base: position 166,973 of record NZ_LMIK01000004.1, read on the forward strand.
CTGCAGGTCGCCGCGGATCACTACCTGCGGGCCGATCATGGTGTCGACCTGGCCGGCCGCGAGTTGGGTGGGTTTGCTCTTGAACATGCTTAGGTTTCCCCGGTGACGGTTGCGCCGCTGCGCCAGTTGAACGCCTGCTCCACCGATGCGTTCTCACCACGCAACGAGATGCGGACACGCTGCGGGGTGAAGCCGGCCGGCAGCATCACGCTGCCGTCGAGCTGCTGGAAGTAGCGGAAAGAATAATCCTGCGCCGGCGCCGCCGACCGCTGGTGCAGCTCGTCCCAGCCGACCGTGGTCAGCTTGCCGTTGCGCACGCCCTCGACCGCGAACTGCAGCCGCCCGGCGCTGACCGCGCCGCGGTTGAGGTTCTGGGTCAGGACGATCATGTAGCGCCAGGTGCCGCCGGTTTCCGGCGCGAACTGGGTCGAATGCACGTTCAGGCCCTGCGGCTTGCCGGTCGAGCCGACCAGGCGCTCGTAGAAGGCGACGTCGGCGCGCAGGTCGGCGATCTCTTCCTCGCGGTCGGCCAGAGCGCCCTGGATCTGCTTGTTGGCGACCCGGCTGATCTGGTCGGAGCGCTGCAGGGTGGCCTCGCGCTGCTCCAGCTGGTCCAGGCGGGCCTGGCGCTCGCGCAGGGTCGCGCGCACGGCGTCGAGTTCGGCGCTGACCTTGGGCAGCTGCGGCGCGGCGCGCCAGGTCGCCCAGGCCCAGGCGCCGGCCAGCGAACTCAGCCAGACCGCTGCCACCACGGCCGCGATCAGCGGCCGTCGGTCGGCTTGCTGCTGGACGATGACGAAACGGGGCGGTGGTGCCTTGGCCATTCGACTGGGGCGGCGGGGGCCGCAGGTGGTTCTATACTCGGCCGACAAGTCTAGCGGGGTTGCCGCCGTGTCCGATGCGCACCTGTTCGCAATTGGGGTAGTTCTCGCCTGGTTGGCGGGCATCCGGGTCTACCTGACCGTGTTCGGGGTCGGCATCGCCGGCGCCCTGGGCTGGCTGGACCTGCCCCAGGCCCTGCAGGCGACCCAGTCGCCGTGGGTGATCGGCGTGTCCGGCGCGCTCGCCGCGACCGAGTTCTTCGCCGACAAGATCCCCGGCGTGGATTCGGGCTGGGACCTGCTGCACACCCTGCTGCGGGTGCCGGTCGGCGCCTTCCTGGCCGCCGCGACCTTGTCTCCGGACGGCCAGCTCGGCGCCGGCGCGCTCGCCACCGGCGCCGGCGTGGCCCTGGGCAGCCATCTGCTCAAGGCCGGCTCGCGCGTGCTGCTCAACACCTCGCCCGAACCGGTCAGCAACTGGACCGCGTCGGTCGGCGAAGACGTGGCCGTGATCGGCACCCTGGCCCTGGTGTTCGCGCACCCCTGGATCGCGCTGTCGCTGGTCGCGCTGATCAGTCTGATCGTCGCGCTGCTGCTGTGGTGGGTGTGGCGGCTGATCTTCCGGCGCGCGCCCAAGACCGATCCGGCACCGGGCTGAGCCACGCCCGGGCTGCGTTCGAGCGCAGCATCGCGACGCTCCGGCTATCGGATACGGCCGACACACGACGGTGCGCTTGGCCTGTAGCGGCTCGCCTCAAGCGGCGCTCCGACGCGCCCGAGGCTCGTGCCGCCGTCGGATGCGGCGCCGCACGCAACCACTCGATAAGTTCGGGCTAGCCGGCCCCTGTGCGAAAGCGCGCGCGGCGCAGTAGCCTGTCGCGATGGACTCCCTGATCGCCGCGGCCGGGCGCGCGCTGGCCGCCGGCGACGCGCTCGGCGCGCTCAAGCGCATCGCCCTGCGCGACGATCCGCCGGCGCTGGCCTTGCGCGGTATCGCGATGGCCCAGCTGGGCGAGTATCCACGCGCCCGCGAACTGCTGCGCCGCGCCGCGCGCGGCTTCGGTGCGCGCGAGGAATTGGCGCGGGCGCGTTGCGTCGTCGCGGAAGCCGAAGTCGCGCTGGCCATGCGCGACCTCGGCGGTTCGCCGCGCGCGCTCGCCGACGCCGCGCTCGTGCTCGAATCGCGCGCCGATCGCGCCAACGCGCTGCAGGCGCGCCTGATCGCGGTACGCCGGAGGCTCCTGATCGGCCGCCTCGATGAGGCCGCGTCTTCGCTCGCAGCGCTAGACGCATCCGGCCTGCCGCCGTCGCTCGCGGCGGTGGCCGAGCTGGCCGGCGCGGAAATCGCCTTGCGTTCCCTGCGCACGGCGCAGGCGCGGGCCGCGCTCGCTCGCGCCTTCGAGGCAGCCGAACGCGCAGGGGTACCCGCGCTCCTGGCCGAAGTGGCCGAAGCGCGCGCCGCGCTCGACCGTTGCGCCGCGCGCAGCATCCATGCCGGCCATGAGCAGCCCTTGCGGCTGGACCAGGTCGAGGCCTTGCTGCTCTCCGGCGCCCTGATGGTCGATGCCTGCCGTCGCGGGCTGCGCAGCGGCGAGCGTTGGACGCCGTTGGCGCGACGGCCGGTGTTGTTCGCCCTGCTGCGCGCGCTGGCCGAAGGCTGGCCCGGCGACGTCGAACGCAATGCGCTGATCGCGAACGTGTTCCGCACCCGCCGCCCCGACGAAACGCACCGCGCGCGTCTGCGCGTCGAGATCGGCCGCCTGCGCGCCCTGGTCGCGCCGCTGGCGGATATCGAAGCCACCACGAACGGTTTCGCCCTGGTGCCGCGCGACGGGCGCGGTGTGGTCGTGCTGATGCCGCCGATCGACGGCGATCAGGCCTCGCTGCTGGCCTTGCTCGCCGATGGCGCGGCCTGGTCCACCTCGGCGCTCGCGCTGGCCCTGGGCGACAGCCAGCGCACGGTCCAGCGCGCGCTGGTCGAACTGGAATCCGACGGCCAGGTGCGCGCGATCGGGCGCGCCCGCGCGCAGCGCTGGCTGGCGCCGCCGCTGATCGGATTCACGACGATCTTGTTACTCCCCGCTGCGCTGTCGTCTGAGTAGATTGTTTCCACGGCGCCGCAACGAGCGCCACCAGGAGCCAAGATCATGAACCGCACTACGACACAGCCCGTGCCGACGCGCGCCGCCGAAATCGTGCGCGAATACGCTTTCGACGGCGTCGAGCGCGTCGGCGGCGTCACCCACGACGGCCGCCGCGTGTGGGCCGCGACCGGACCGGCCTTGCTCGCCTTCGATCCCGCCAACGGCGACGTCGTCGGCACGCTCGACCGCCCGGCGGACGCCGGCACCGCCTTCGACGGCAAGTACCTGTATCAGATCGCCGAGTCGCGCATCGACAAGATCGACCCCGCCACCGGCAAGGTCCTGGCGTCGATTCCCGCGCCCGGCGCGGGCGGCGACTCCGGCCTCGCCTGGGCCGAGGGCAGCCTGTGGGTCGGGCAGTACCGCGACCGCAAGATCCATCAGATCGATCCCGACACCGGCACCGTGCTGCGCTCGATCGAATCCAACCGTTTCGTTACCGGCGTGACCTGGGTCGAGGGCGAACTCTGGCACGCCACCTGGGAAGGCGACGACAGCGAACTGCGCCACATCGACCCGGACAGCGGCGAAGTGCTCGAACGCCTGGAAATGCCGCAGGGCGTCGGCATCAGCGGGCTCGAGTCCGACGGCGCCGACCTGTTCTATTGCGGCGGCGGCGGCAGCGGCAAGGTCCGCGCGGTGCGGCGGCCGAAGAAGGCCGCGGCGTAAACGTCGCCCCGACTCGGGCCGCACTTCTCCGCAACGCCTGATGCGCTGACGCGGCCAGCCCCGCGCACGGGCTCGAATCAAACCCTCGCCACTTCCCCCTTCCGGTCCCGCGACCGGAGACGGGCAAGCCTTGCCCGAACCACACCCAACACGGCCCACCGGGCCGAGGAGCACTCCATGAATACCGCGATTGCCGAAACCAACGCCGTCGATCATCCCGTCGTCTCCAGGGAGCGCTGGCTCGCCGCGCGCAAGACGCTGCTGGCGCGCGAGAAGGAACTCACGCGCCTGCAGGATCAGATCGCGCGCGAGCGCCGCGCACTGCCGTGGGTGCGGGTCGAGAAGGATTACCTCTTCGATACGCAGGACGGCCCGCGCCGCCTCGCCGACCTGTTCGAAGGCCGCAGCCAGTTGATGGTGCAGCACTTCATGTTCGCGCCCGGCTGGGAGCAGGGCTGCAAGAGCTGCTCCTACATGGCCGACCATAACGACGGCGCCAACCTCCACCTCGCCCAGCGGGATCTGACCCTGATCGCCGTCTCGCGCGCACCGCTGGCCGATATCCAGCGCTTCCGCGAGCGCATGGGCTGGCAGTTCAACTGGGTGTCCTCGTACGGCAGCGACTTCAACCACGACTTCGGCGTCAACTTCGATCAGGACGAGATGTCCAGCGGCAAGGTCGACTACAACTACGTCCGCCAGCCGTTCCCGCACGAGGAAGCCCCCGGGATCAGCGTTTTCTATCGCGACGGCGACGGCGAAGTCTTCCACACCTACTCGCGCTACGGCCGCGGCGTGGAAGTGATGATGCACACCTACAACCTGCTCGAACTCACGCCCAAGGGCCGCGACGAGGACGGCATGGACTATCCGATGGCCTGGGTGCGCCACCACGATCGCTACGAGACAGCCGCGAAGGCGCCGGCCGCCGCCGCGTGCTGCGGCTCGAAGGCCTGAACCCGCCACGGCCGCCGGGGACGCATCATGGACATCGCGTGGCCGTTGCTGACCATCGCCGGGCTCGGCGCCCTGCACGGGGCGAGCCCGGCGAGCGGCTGGATGTTCGCCGCCGCCTGCGGCGTGCGTGCGCGCGACGGCGCCCAGGCACGTCGCGCGCTGCTGCCGATCGCGGTGGGACACACCGCCTCGGTCGCGCTCGTGGTGTTCGCGGTTACCCAGGGCGTTCTGATGAACCGTTCGCGCGTCCAATGCCTGGCCGGCGCCCTGCTCGTCCTGGTGGCGGCGTACCGCTGGCTGCGCGGCACCAGGCGGCACGCCGCAGATCATCGCGTCGTCGGCGCTCGCATCCACGCGCGTAGCGACCATGCCGGCATCGCCCTGTGGTCCTGCCTGATGGCCACCGCTCACGGCGCGGGACTGATGCTGATCCCCGCCCTGGTGCCGCTGTGCATGAGCGACACGCCGGCACGCGAGATCACCGCTTCCGGCTCCGTGGGATTGGCTTTGGCGGCCATCGCCGTCCATCTGGCCGCGATGCTGGTCACGACCGGCGCCATCGCCACCGGCGTATGTCGCGGTCTCGCGCTGCATCCCGGCCTGCTGAGTGGTGCCGCGCTGCGCCATGCCTGGACGGCGATGCAGGCCGTCACCGGCGTGTTGCTGATCGTGATTCGTTAGCCGTGCAGTTTCCCGCCGCTCCCGCTTGCAACGACCCGGCCTGCGCACTCGCGCCTTCGCGCAAGAAAAAGGCCACCGGCGAAACCGGTGGCCTTCATGTCTGGCTGGCGACGAATCGCGCGCTGCGCGCCCGATGGCTGGCTGGATCCGGTGGCCCGCCGTAGCGGGCCGGCGCCTTACTCTTCGATCTTGGTCAGCAGGTAGTTCTGCTCGCCCAGGCGATCGATCAGCGCGAGCTGGGTTTCGATCCAGTCGATATGCTCTTCCTCGGAATCGAGGATGTCGGCGAACAGCTGGCGGCTGACGTAGTCGCCGACGGCTTCGGCGTGCTTGATGCCGTCGCGCAGCACCGGCAGCGCTTCCAGTTCCAGCGCCAGGTCGCAGTTCAGCAGTTCGCGCGGGTTCTCGCCGATGCGCAGCTTGCCCAGGGCCTGAAAGTTCGGCAGGCCGTCGAGGAACAAGATGCGCTCCGACAGCTTGTCGGCATGCTTCATCTCGTCGATCGACTCGTGGTACTCGTGCTCGGCGAGTTCCTTCAGGCCCCAGTTCTTCAGCATCTTGGCGTGCAGGAAGTACTGGTTGATCGCGGTCAGCTCGTTATAGAGCGCCTTGTTGAGGAATTCGATGACCTTGGCGTCGCCTTTCATGGCCGTGCTCCGGCAGTTGCAATGGCGGCACTCTAGACCTTTCGCGCACACGGTGACGGAACGCGAATCGAGTGCATTTCGCGCGGGCGAAGCCGAATCGGGAAGGACCGGGAAGGCGGGGCGGCGGGCGCTGGGACGCGCTCGCGCAGGCTCAGGCAGCCTGCTGCAATATCTGCAGTGGCAAGTCGCGATAGGAGCGCGCGCGATCGAGCAGTTCGGCGGCCATATCCAGGCAGCTGCCGCAATTGGCGCCGGCGCCGGTCCGCATGGTCAGTTCGGGCACGCTGCGGCAACCGGCCTCGGCGGCCTGGAGGATGTCGCGTTCGGTGACTCCGTTGCAGATGCAGACGTACACGGTGGCTTTGGGCGGGCAAGCAGCCGGAGCGGCTGCGGGCCCATTTCGCCACCAATGCGAATGATTGTCAATTCGTGGACGGGTCCTGGCCGCCGCGGGCGTTCATCCCGGGTTGCCGGGCGCGCGGCCGCTGGCGGTTGCGGGTCAGGGCCGAGCGGTCCTGGACGCGGGGGTCCGGGCCGGGCGCCGGCACCGCCTGGACGCCGGCGATGCTGCGCGCGAACGGGGCCAGATGGCGCAGGGCGCTGGCATAGACGCCGCGTTTGAACACCACCACGTGCTCGACCGGGTACCAGAAATCGACCCAGCGCCAGTGGTCGAACTCGGGCTTCTCGGTCAGGTCCAGGCGCAGGTCGGACTCCGCGCCGGTCAGGCGCAGCAGGAACCAGACCTGCTTCTGGCCGATGCAGACCAGGCGGTCGTTGCGGCGGATCGCCCGCTGCGGCAGGCGATAGCGCAGCCAGCCCGGGGTCGCGCCCAGCACTTCGACGTGCTGCGGCAGCAGACCGGTCTCTTCGCGCAGCTCGCGGTACATCGCCTCGATCGGCGTCTCGTCGGTGTTCATCCCGCCCTGCGGGAACTGCCAACCGTCGCGATGCACGCGTCGGGCCCAGAACAGGCGGCCGTCCGGGTGCATCAGCACGATGCCGACATTGGGCCTGTAACCGTCCGGATCGATCACGATGCGGACTCCAAATTCACTGCGACCGACTCTGCCACGGGCCTTGCCCGACGACAAGCCGGCCCGGGACGATTGACGGCACCCGTCCCGGCATGAATAATTCGCGGTTCCCCGTGGCTATGTAGCTCAGCCGGTTAGAGCACAGCACTCATAATGCTGGGGTCGGTGGTTCGAGTCCACCCATAGCCACCATCGTTCCGGACGCCTCGGGCGCCGCAGTCGAAGCCCGCAGCCAGCGGGCTTTTTCGTATCCGCCGCCCCCGCCTCCGGCCGGATCGCCGCCCGCGGCGCCTTGCCCCACAATGACGCCATGAACATCTTCAAGGTCTTTACCCTGGAAGCCGCGCACCGGCTGCCGAACGTGCCGGAAGGCCACAAATGCGCGCGCCTGCACGGCCATTCGTTCCGGGTCGAGGTGCACCTGGACGGCGAGCCCGGCGAGCACAGCGGCTGGGTGATGGACTTCGCGGACGTCAAAAAGGCGTTCCAGCCGCTGTACGACCAGCTCGACCACCACTACCTCAACGACATCCCCGGCCTGGACAACCCGACCAGCGAGCGGCTGGCGATCTGGATCTGGGAACGGCTGAAGCCGGCGCTGCCGCTGCTCAGCGAGATCGTGGTCCACGAGACCTGCACCTCGGGCTGCCGCTACCGCGGCTGAGCCCCAGCGGACGGCGCCAGCCTCCGTTTCGTCATCGCGCGGTCACTACGGCGGTCGATCCTGGGCCGCAGCGGATCTGCGGTTCTGATGCAAGCCATTGATTGCAAAGGCTGAATGAACGGCCGGCAACCGCTCGTCGGCTCGATGTTGCAACGCAACAAAAGCCAGATTATGCTGCACCGCACAATCCGGACATTCCCCCGTCCGGATCCCTACGAATCCAGGAGCACGCCATGTACCAGCAGTTCAACGAGCAGTTCGCCGCCGCGACGCGTCAGTTCGCTGACACGGCCGCTCAGGTCAACCGTCTGACCCTCGACAACGCCGAGGCCGTGTTCGGCCTGCAGCTGGCCGCGATCGAAGACCGCGTCAACGCCACCTTCGCTTTCTTCGGCGAAGCCGCCGAGGCCCGCGATCTGGAAGGCCTCAAGACCCTGTGGCCGAAGGGCGTGCAGATCGCCCGCGAGAACGTCGAGCGCGCCGTCAGCACCGGCCAGGAAGTCTTCGGCCGCACCCTGAAGGCCAACGAAGCCATCAGCGAGCTGGCCAAGTCGCAGATCGAATCGGCCGCCAAGACCACCCAGGCCAACGTCGAAAAGGCCGCCAAGGCCGCGACCAAGGTCGCCGCCAAGTAATTCGCAACGCCTCTCTCCTCGTCGTTTCCGCGACGGACACGAAACCCGGTAGCTCGCGCTACCGGGTTTTTTGTTGGGCGCGTTTCGATGGCGGGGTGAGGCGAGCCTCGGTCGGTGCGCTGCGCACCATTGAGAGACTTCCACACGCCGCTGCCGTTCGCAGTTAGGCAACTCGAGCCGGCGCGCGCACTCGGTGCCGCGCAACGGCGCGCTTAGGTGCCCCTACCTCACGGCTCACAGTTGCTGTTGCTGTTGCTGTTGCTGTTGCTGTTGCTGTTGCTGTTGCTGCTGCTGCGGCATTGGAATCCATTGAGCCGCACCACGACGAGCAACCGTAGACCCGAAGGGCGGCGCGCAGGACGCGCGCCGTTTTTCGAGGAACAGGATGTTCCTTCGAAAAATCCCCGCGCAACTACCGAACTCGCAAGAGAGGGTTGTCAAGGTAAGCCCTTCTCTTTGGTTACTTTCTCTTGGGCTAGCAAGAGAAAGTGACCCGCACGCGCAGCGGGCGGAAGCTGTTGACTTGAAGATCGAAACCTTCGCCGAACCTAGAAGTTCGCGGTCGCGGCTTACGCTGCTCCTACCCCAAGGCGAGTGGCAAGAGAAAGTGCCCCGCATGCGCGGCATGCGGAAGCTGTTGCTTAAGAACGAAACCAGCAAAGCAGCCCGAATTCGCGATCGCGGCTCACGCCGCTCCTACCCCAAGGCTAGAGCGAAACAGGCGCGGCCGCCGGACTGGCGATCGCGGCTCACGCCGCTCCCACAGAAGGCAGAGGCAAGGGCGGATCGGAAGCGATACCGCCATCGGCAGGCGAGGTTCGCGGTCGCGGCTTACGCCGCTCCTACCCCAAAGCACAGCGGAAGGCGGAGCAAGAACAAAGCCTCCCCAGCCCCAAAGAAAAAGCCCGCCATTCGGCGGGCCTTTCCCAAACATCAAGACTAGCGTCAACCCACCGGCTTGGCCGCAACCACCGGCGGCTCATCGTCATGGCGCACGACCTTCGGCACCTCGTCGAGCTTGTCGCCCAGGATGCGCCGCACCACCACGTAGAACACCGGGATCAGCAGCACGCCCAGGAAGGTCGCGAACATCATGCCGCCGATCACGCCGGTGCCGATCGCGTGACGCGAGTTGGCGCCGGCGCCGGACGAGATCGCCATCGGGACCACGCCCATGATGAAGGCGAACGAGGTCATCAGGATCGGGCGGAAACGCAGCTTGCAGGCTTCGATCGTCGCCTCGCGCAAAGTCTTGCCGGCTTGGCGCTGCTCGATCGCGAACTCCACGATCAGGATCGCGTTCTTCGCCGCCAGGCCGATCACCGTGATCAGGCCGATCTTGAAGTAGATGTCGTTGGGCAGGCCGCGCAGCAGCGAGAACACCACCGCGCCGAGCACGCCCAGCGGCACCACCAGCAGCACCGCCACCGGCACCGACCAGCTTTCGTACAAGGCGGCCAGGCACAGGAACACCACCAGGATCGACAGCACCATCAGCATCGGCGCCTGGTTGCCCGACAGGATTTCCTGATAGGACTGACCGGTCCAGTCGTAGCCGAAGCCTTCCGGCAGATCGTTGTCGACGATCGCCTGCATCGCGTTCATCGCTTCGCCCGAGCTGTGTCCGGGCGCCTGCGAACCGACGATCTCGACCGCCGAGTAGCCGTTGTAGCGGGTCAGCGACGGCGAAGCCATGATCCACTTGCTGTGGACCACGTTGGTCAGCGGGATCATCGCGTTGGTGGTCGCGTCGGCCGAATCGCCCACGGTCGACGGATTGGGCGTGAAGAACCGGCTCAGCGCTTCCGGGCCGGTGCGGTACTGCGCATCGGCCTGCATGGTCACGCGCTTGATGCGGCCGTTGTCGACGAAGTCGTTGACGTACACCGGCGCCAGCATCAGCTGGATCGAGCTGTAGATGTCGTTCACCGACAAGCCCATCGCCTGGGCCTGGATGCGGTCGACGTCGAGCTTGAGCTGCGGCGAATCTTCCTGCGTGTTCGGACGCACGCCGACCAGCGCCTTGTTCTCGCCGGCCTTGCCGAGCAGGATGTTGCGGGCCTCGGTCAGCGCCTCGCGACCCTTGCCGCCGCGGTCCTGCAGGTACATGTCGAAGCCGCCGAACGAACCCAGGCCGCTCACGGTCGGCAGGTTGATCACGAAGATCTGCGCGTCGCGGATGCCGTACAGGGCGCCGTTGGCGTTCTGGATGAACGCGGCCGCGTCGATCTTGCGCTCGTCCCAGGGCTTCAGGCGGACGAAGGCCATGCCCATGTTCTCGCCCTGGCCGACGAAGCTGAAGCCGGCGACTTCCATCATGCCGTCGTAGCCTTCCTGCTTCTCCAGGGTCGAACGCATGGTGTCGAACACGGCCTGGGTGCGGCGCATGGTCGCGCCCGGCGGCAGCTGCACCAGCGCCAGCGCGTAGCCCTGGTCTTCTTCCGGCAGGAAGCTGCCCGGCAACTTGGTGAACAGGAAGCCGCACAACACCGCCAGCGCCAAGAACACCGCCATCCAGCGCGGCGCGTGCTTGACCGCGCTGCCGATGTGGCCGACGTAGGTGCCGGCGACCTTGTTGTAGACCGTGTTGAAGCCGCGGAAGACGAAGTTCGACTTATGGTGCTCGGTCGGCTTGAGCATGCTCGCGCACAGCGCCGGGGTGAAGCCCAGGGCCAGGAACGCCGAGAAGCCCATCGCCATGGCGATGGTGATCGCGAACTGCTTGTAGATCTCGCCCGCCGAACCGCCCTGGAAGGCGCTGGGGATGAACACCGCCGCCAGCACCACCGTGATCGCGACGACCGCGCCGCTGATCTGGCTCATCGCCTTGATCGTGGCCTGGCGCGCGTTGAGGCCTTCCTCGGTCATGATGCGTTCGACGTTCTCGATCACCACGATCGCGTCGTCGACCACGATGCCGATCGCCAGCACCATGCCGAACAGACTGAGCTGGTTGATGGTGAACCCGAGCAGGTACATGCCCAGGAACGTGCCCATCAGCGCGATCGGAATGACCAGGGTCGGGATCAGCGTGGCGCGGAAGTTCTGCAGGAAGATCAGCATCACCAGGAACACCAGCGCGATCGCCTCGAGCAGGGTCTTGACGACTTCCTCCACCGAGATCCGGACGAAGGTCGAGGTGTCGTAGGGCGAGAACCAGGTCACGCCCTGCGGAAAGCTGGACTGCAACTCGTCCATGCGCTTGCGCACCGCTTCGGCCACGCCCAGGGCGTTGGCGCCGGGAGTGAGCAGCACCGCGAACGCGCCGGTCGGGGCACCGTTCCAGCGCGCCTCGAAGCCGTAGGACTGCGAACCGACCTTGATCCGGGCCACGTCCTTCAGGCGCACCGTGGTGCCGTCGGCGTTGGCGCGCAGGATGATGTTGCCGAACTCCTCCGGCGTGCTGAAACGGCCCTCGGCCGACACCGTGGCGGTGTAGGCCTGATCCTGCGGCGAGGGCTCGGCGCCGATCGAACCGGCGGCGAACTGCACGTTCTGGCCGCGCACCGCGTTCAGCACCTGGGTGGCCGAGAGGCCGTAACCCTGCAGCTGTTCGGGGTTGAGCCAGATGTTCATGGCGTATTCGCTGCCGAACTGCTGGGTGCTGCCGACGCCGGGCACGCGCGCGATCTGGTCGAGCACGCGCGAACCGATCATGTCGCTGAGTGCGTTGGTGTCCACGCCCGGATTCTCCGAACGCAGCGCGATCACCATCAGGAAGTTCGAGTTCGACTTGGCCACCACCACGCCCTGCCGGGTCACTTCTTCCGGCAGTCGCGGCGTCGCCAGGGCGACCTTGTTCTGTACCTGCACCTGGGCGATGTCCGGATCGGTGCCCGGCGCGAAGGTCAGGGTGATCGAGGAGCCGCCCGAGGCGCTGGACGAAGAGCTGAAGTAGTCGAGGTTGTCGATACCGGTCAGCTGCTGCTCGATCACCTGGGTGACCGCGCCTTCGGCGGTTTCGGCGCTGGCGCCGGGGTAGCTGGCCGAAATGCCCACCTGCGGCGGGGCGATGTTCGGGTACGACTCGACACCGAGGCTGAAGATCGCGAGCACACCGCCGAGCGTGATCAGGATCGCGATGACCCAGGCGAAGACCGGGTGATTGATGAAGAATCTGGACATGGCGGTCGCTCAGTCCTTTGCCGCCGGCGCCGGGCCGGCGGCGGGCTTGCCCTTGGCGGCCTCGGGCTGCCACGGCGTGGCCTTGGCCGCTTCGCCGGGCACGGCGCGCTGGATGCCGGAGACCACCACCTGATCGCCCGCGGCCAGACCGTTGCTGATCACCCAGTTGCCGGCCTGGCTGCGGTCGGCGGTCACGCCCTTGCGGGCGACCTTGCCGTCGCCGCCGACCACCAGCACGTAGGAGCCGGCGGCGTCGCGTTGCAACGCGGCCTGCGGCACCAGGTAGGCGTTGGCCTGGTTGCCCAGGGTCGCCTTCAGGGTCACGTAGGTGCCGGGCAGCAGGGTCTTGTCCGGATTCGGGACGCGCGCGCGCAGCGCGATCGCACCGGTGGCCGGATCGACCACGTCGCCGGAGAAGTCCAAGGTGCCCGGGCGCTGGTAGACGGTGCCGTCGGGCAGGATCACCTGCACCTGGGTCTCGCTCTGACTCTGGCCGCCCAGGGCACGGCGAATCTGTTCCAGCTCGGAGACGCCGAGCGAGAAGTTCACGTACAGCTGGTCGATCTGGTCGACCGTGGTCAACAGTGTTGCGGTGCCCTGCCCGACCAGCGCGCCCTCGGTGACCTGCTGCTTGCCGGCGCGGCCGTTGATCGGCGAGCGCACCGTCGCGTAACCCAGGTTGATGCGCGCATTGGCCAGCGCGGCCTCGGCCTGCTTCACCGCGGCCGAGCCGCTGCGTTCGGCGGCGAGCGCGTTGTCGAGGTCGGAGCGCGAGATGAACTTCTCCGGCGCCAGGCGGCGCGCGCGATCGGCGGCGGCCTTGGCGTTGGCGTAGTTGGCCTGTGCCGACGCCAGCGAGGCCTGGGCCTGGCCGACTTCGGCCCGCATCTGCGCAGGATCGATTTCGAACAGCACCTGGCCTTCGCGCACGTCGCTGCCTTCCTCGTACACGCGACGCTGCAGCACACCCGGCACGCGGGCGCGCACGTCGGCGCTGCGGTAGGACGCCAGGCGGCCGACCAGGTCCTTCTGCAGCGGCACGCTCGCCGGCTGCACCTTGATCACGCCCAGCTCCGGCGGAGGCGGCGCGCCGCCGGCTTGTTCGTTGCCGCCGCCACAGGCGGAGAGAGCGAGTGCCAACGCAGCGGCCAGGGCCACGGAGCGCGGGTTCATGATCATGGGTAGGACTCCGATTCCATCGTTCTAGAGCGTGCCCGCTCGGTAATTGTTCTAATTCCTATACTCGAAAGTCTAACATTCTGATATTCGCCCCCACCCCCCATAAGTCACGGGATAAGCGCTATTTCGACACGTTGAGAAGGTGCGAAAAGTGCCTTGGTTCGGGCTGGAATGTGTAGGGGAGCCGGCCCCAGCACGGCGCATCCAGGCGCTGCTGCAATAAGCGGAAATTGTCGTCGCGCCGATCCATGTGCGGGTCTATCTCGTTGCCGATCCAACCGATCAACTGCAGGCCGTCGGCTGCGATCGCGCGCGCCGTCAGGCGCGCGTGATTGATGCAGCCTAGCCGCATTCCGACCACCAGCACCACCGCCGCGCCCAATTCGCGCGCCAGGTCGGCCTGGTCCAAGCTCGCCGACAGCGGCGCGGCCCAGCCGCCCACGCCCTCGACCACCACCACATCGGCTTGCGCGGCCAGGCGCGCGTGCGCGGCCAGCAAGATCGGCAGCGCGATCTCGACACCGTCCTGCGCGGCAGCCAGTTCCGGCGCCAACGGCGCATGCAGCGCATAGGGATTGACGTCGGCATAGGCCGGCGTCGGCGAACTGGCCGCCTGCAGCAGCAGCGCGTCTTCATTGCGCAGGCCCTCGGCGCTGACCTCGCAGCCGCTGGCGACCGGCTTCATGCCGACCGCGCGCAACCCCTGGGCGCGCAGCGCATGCAGCAAGGTTGCGCTGGCATGCGATTTGCCGATGCCGGTGTCGGTGCCGGTGATGAAGTAACTGCGCGCGCTCAAGCCGGAACTGCCATGGACGGTGCGATGCACAAGTCGCTCTTGACCCTGCCGGTGAACATCGCCATCGCACTGGAAACCATGCGCAGGGGATACACGAAGCAGAATACGAAGGCCGGCCACCGTCGCAGGGCTTCGCGCAATTCGGCCACGGTATCGGGCAGAGCGTCGAACAGGCTCGCCCGCTTCGTCAGCGAGAACGCGAGTGCGGCAGCGCCGAAGCTTTCCGGCCGCGTCGCCTGACGGCCGCGTTCGCGGAAAGCGGGCGGGGTCTGGGCGGGCTCGGTCATCGGCGTTCCCAGGGGCGGAGTCCGGCCATGGTAATACCCCGGCGTGCCGCTGCTACACTCGCGATATGTTCGCCGCCAACCCCCTGTCCGGCAGCAAGCCGGAACAATACGAGCTGCTCCTGGCCCAGGCGCGCGCCCTGATCGAGGGCGAAAGCGACCGCGTCGCCAACGCCGCCAACCTGTCGGCGCTGGTCTACCACGCCTTGCCGGACCTCAACTGGGTCGGGTTCTACTTCTACGACGGCCGCGAGCTGGTGGTCGGCCCGTTCCAGGGCCTGCCGGCCTGCATCCGCATCCCGCTCGACAAGGGCGTGTGCGGCGCCGCGGCCTCCAGCGGCCAGACCCAGCGCATCGCCGACGTGCACCGCTTCCCGGGCCATATCGCCTGCGATTCGGCGTCCAACTCCGAGCTGGTGGTGCCGCTGTCCCTGGACGGCCGGTTGATCGGCGTGTTCGACCTGGACAGCCCCAAGCTCGACCGCTTCGACGCCGACGACCAGCGCGGCCTGGAAGCGATCGCGCAGGCTTTCGTGGAGTCGCTGCGATGACCGCGGCCAAGCTACGCAACATCGGTCCCAAGAGCGCGGCCTGGCTGCGCCAGGTCGGCCTGCGCTCCTACGAGGACATCGCCGCGGTCGGCACCGTCGAAGCCTTCATGCGCGTCAAGCGCGCCGGCTTCAAGCCGACCCTGAACCTGCTGTACGCGATCGAAGGCGCGCTGCTGAACTGCCACTGGCAGGAGGTCCCGGACACGCGCCGCAACGAACTGATCGCCGCCGCCGAAGCCGCCACCGCGCTGCTGCCCGCGCCGCGCAACCGCCCGGCCGCCGGCCCGGTGCGGACCACGGTGCTGACCGAAGACACGGTCGCGATGCCGCCCTCGTACGACGACGGCTATGACGACGAGCCCGCGGCCGAAGGGCGGGACGAGGCCGAAGAGCGCGAGTAACGCACTCGCGCCGCCCCGCGCCGAACCCTTCTCCCGCTCGCGGGAGAAGGTGCCCGAAGGGCGGATGAGGGCACGCTGCGGGTTTGAACACCGCACTCGCGCTGCCCTCACCCCAACCCCTCTCCCGCAAGCGGGAGAGGGGCTGACAGCACCGCCTCCCCTTCAAACCCCAGCCCTTTTGGCCCCACCGCCCCCGATCGCGTAGACTGCGCGCGCTTCGAGGTGACCCACGGCATCCGCCGCACGGGTTGAAACGGGAAGCCGGTGACGCCCCAGCGCTCCTTGAGCGCGACCGGGCCAGCCCGGCACTGCCCCCGCAACGGTAAGCGAGTCGACCGCGGCAACCGCCACTGTGCATAGGCACGGGAAGGCGCCGCGGGCGGGGCCACGGCCCCGGCTCGCGAGTCCGGAGACCGGCCACGACGCGCGACTGGTTGCGATGCGGAGGGCGTCGCGGCGGCGACCGTCGGCGCGTCCAGCGCCCGCATTCGCGGCCTCTCTCTCCTCGCGACTCCCCTGATCGACGGCGCGGCACGAACGCCGCGCCTCTGGAGTAGTGCTCATGCGTGTTCCGAACCTGTCCCTGGCCATCGCCATGGCTCTCGCCCTGCCCGCTCTCGCCCAGGCGCAGACCCACGACGAGGCCACCGACCTCGACAATGTCGTCGTCACCGCGACCCGCACCGCGATCAGCGCCAACGACGCGCTGTCGCCGGTCGAAGTGATTACCCGCGACGACATCGCCCGCAGCCAGGCGCGCTCGCTGCCCGACCTGCTGCGCGGCCGCGCCGGCATCTCCATCGGCAACCAGGGCGGCCTGGGCAAGCTGACCACGCTGTCGCTGCGCGGCAGCGAGACCGATCACGTGCTGGTCCTGGTCGATGGCATCCGCATCGGCTCGCCGACCTCCGGCCTGGCCTCGTTCCAGGATCTGCCGGTGGCGCTGATCGACCGCGTCGAGATCGTGCGCGGCCCGCGCTCCAGCCTGTACGGCGCCGACGCCATCGGCGGCGTGATCCAGATCTTCACCCGCCGCGATCGCGGCGCGGTCGCACCGCGCGCCAGCGTCACCGTCGGCAGCCACGGCGACCGCGAAGCCAGCGCCGGCGTCGGCGGCCGCATCGGCCGCGGCTGGTTCGGCGCCGACGCCGCCTACCAGCGCACCGACGGCATCAACGCCTGCAACGGCTCCAGCACCCTGTTCGCCGGCTGCTTTACCGAAGAGCCCGACCGCGACGGCTACCGCAGCCGCTCGCTGTCGCTGCGCGGCGGCTTCGACGCCACCGACGCGCTCAGCTTCGAAGGCCATGCCCTGCGCGCCGAAGGCGAGAACGAGTACGACGGCAGCTTCGTCAACTACTCCGAAGTCGTGCAGCAGGTGATCGGGGGCAAGGCCACCTGGCGTCCGTCCGAAGCCGTGCGCCTGCAGTTCAGCGCCGGCCGCAACCGCGATTCGTCGGACAACTTCCTCGGCAGCACGCCCAACGGTTTCTTCTCCACCGACCGCGACAGCGTCGCCCTGCAAGGCGATTTCGGCGTCGGCGAAGGCCAACTGATCAGCGTGGGCTTCGACTGGCTGCGCGACCGCGTCGACAGCGATACCGCCTACGACGAGAGCGAGCGCGACAACCACGCCGGCTTCGTCCAATACCAGGGCCGCTTCGGCGCCCAGTCGCTCGAAGCCAGCCTGCGCCGCGACGACAACGAGCAGTTCGGCGGCCACACCACCGGCAGCATCGCCTGGGGCCTGGGCTTCGCCGAAAACTGGCGCCTGACCGCGGGCTACGGCACCGCGTTCAAGGCCCCGACCTTCAACGAACTCTACTACCCGTTCTTCGGCAACGCGGCGCTGCGCCCGGAAGAGTCCAAGACCTGGGAACTCGGCCTGGCCTACCGCGGCGAAGGCTTCAACGCGCGCATCGACGGCTTCAGCACCCAGGTCGACGACCTGATCGCCTACGACGCCTCGATTTTCCTGCCCAACAACATCGAGCGCGCACGCCTGCGCGGCGCCGAGATCGGCGTCGACACCACCGTCGCCGACTGGACCATCGCCGCCAGCGCCAGCTTCCTCGACAGCGAAAACCGGGTCGGCTTCTTCGCCGGCAACGACCTGCCGCGCCGGGCCAAGCGCAGCGCGCGCGTCGACATCGACCGCGCCTTCGGCGACTTCCGTTTCGGCGTGACCGCGGTCGCCTCGGGCGCCCGCTACGACGACGTCGCCAACACCCGCCTCGTCGCCGGCTACGGCACCCTCGACCTGCGCGCCGAATACGCGTTCACCCCGTCGTGGTCGCTGCAGGCGCGCGTGGCCAATGTGTTCGATCGCGACTACGAAACCGTCTCGTTCTACAACCAGCCCGGCCGCGAGTGGTTCCTGACCTTGCGCTACACGCCGGCCAACTGAGCCGGCGCCTGGCAGCATCCGAAAGCCCGGCCCCGCGCCGGGCTTTTCTTTGCCCGACGATGCGACACGGCGGCTCCGTCGCGCTCGCGGTCCACGACGCGGCCGCTGGATTGACAGGCATTGCCGTGGTCGCGAGCATCCACGCACTTCTTACGCAGAGCCCGCATGAGCAAGATCGGATCGGTCCGGGTCATCGTCTATCTCGCCGCCATCGCGACTCCCCTGTGCTTCGCATCCTGCCCGGGAGTCGGCCGTGCTTGAATTCCTGTTCGAACTGATCGTCGAGCTGATCCTGCAGATCGTCGGCGAGGTTCTGATCGAAATGGGCCTGCATTCGATGGCCAAGCCCTTGCGCAAGCGCCCTGACCCGTGGCTCGCGGCGCTGGGCTATGCCTTGCTGGGTGCGCTTGTGGGCTGGCTGAGCCTGCTGGTGTTCCCCGATCATCTGATGCGCGAGGAACACTGGCGCATCGCCAACCTGATCCTGACGCCGCTGCTGGCCGGCGCGGCGTTGGCCTGGCTCGGCGCGTGGCGAGCTAAGCGCGGGCAGATGCAGTTGCGCATCGACCGCTTCTCGTACGCCTACCTGTTCGCGCTGTGCATGGCGCTCGTGCGGTTTTCCTTCGCAGGCTGACGGACCACCGCACCGACAGCGTCAAGGCCCGGCCACCACCGCCCTGCGGATATAGGCCTGCGCCGCCTCGCGATCGCGCGCGGCTTCTTCGCCCAGCCAGGCGCGGAACTTGGCGATCTTGCCGCTGTGCTGGCGCGCGACCGGATAGGTCAGCCAGAACGCGCGGCCGTCGCCGGCGACGAAATCGTGCGCGGGCACCAGGCGACCGGCCGCGATCTCGCTGAAGAACACGATCGGCGAACCGATCGCGACGCCGTGCCCGGCCACCGCCGCGGCGATGTCGAGGTGCTCGGCGGAGAAATTGCTGCCGAAGCCGCCCGAGGGCACGACCGCGCCGTGGCCCTGGGCGCGGTACCACAGCGCCCACCAGTCCGGCCGCCCCAGTCGCGGCACCGCCGGCGCGCGTTGCGGATCGGCGATGCCGGCCGCGGCTTCCTTCAACGCCGGCGCGCACAGCGGCATGAAGATCGCGGGCAATAGTTCGATCGCCTGCAATCCCGGCCAGACGCCATGACCGTTGCGGATCGCCGCGTCGTAATGGCCCGCGCCCAGATCCTGCGCCGGCACCGACAGGTCCAGGTCGAACGCGATCTGCGGGTACAGCGCGCGGAAGCGACCCAGCTTCGGCGTCAGCCAACTGGTGCCCAGGGTCGGCAGCGTGGTCAGCGACAGCCGCGTCTCGTCCAGGTCCACGGCCTGCACGAAACTCGCACGCAATGCGGCGAAGGCGTTGATCGCCTCGCGCGCGACCAGCTCGCCGGATTCGGTCAGCTCGACCCGGTGCGGGTAGCGCCGGAACAGCGCCACGCCGATCTGCTCCTCCAGCCGCCGCACGTGGTAGCTCACCGAGGCCGAGGAGGTGTCGAGCTCCTGCGCGGCCTTGGCGAAACTGCCCAGCCGGGCCGCCGATTCGAAGGCCCGGATCGAGGACAAGGAGGGGAATCGGCGGCTGGCGACCATAAGTCTGACTTAGCCTGCAGGCCGATATTCGCGTCGTCAACCGCCATTCGGGCTGGCCATCATCCGCCTCACCGCACTCCCTCACGAGGCAAGCCATGGCCCGATCTCCCTCCTCCCTGGGCCCTCGTGCCGTCGCGACGGAGGCGCCGCGTATGCAGGAGCCGCCGGTTTCGCGCAGCCGCCGCGACCTCCTCGCCGGCCTCGCCCTGGCCGGCGGCGCCGCGGCGTTCGGCCTGCCCGCCTGGAGCCTGGCGTCCGCCGCGCCGGCCGGCGCCGGCCTGGGCCCGCACACCGACGACTGGACCTGGTTGCTCGGCAGTTGGGACGTGCGCCATCGGCGCCTGAAGGAACGCCTGGTCGGCAGCACCGACTGGGAAGACTTCGCCGGCAAGAGCACGCTGTGGATGAGCCTGGGCGGCCTGGGCACCATCGACGACAACATCGTCGACCTGCCCGGCGGCAGCTATCGCGGACTGACTTTGCGCGCGTTCGACCGCGCCAGCGGCCAGTGGTCGATCTGGTGGCTGGACGGACGCAAGCCGACGCACATCGACCCGCCCGTACGCGGCGGCTTCGACGGAGACAGCGGTCGCTTCATCGGCCGCGACACCCTGCGCGGCCGCCCGATCCTGATGCGTTTCCGCTGGCTCGACATCCACAGCGAACTGCCCTGGTGGGAACAGGCGTTCTCCGCCGACGACGGCGCGACCTGGGAAGTGAACTGGCGCAACTACTTCACCCGCACCGCGGCGACCCCCAGCCCGCTGCCGAAACTCGCCGACGCGCCGCGCGACTTCGACTTCCTGGTCGGCGACTGGCAGGTCAGTCACCGGCGTTTGCGCAAGCGATTGGCGGGCAGCAAGGATTGGGACGAGTTCGGCGGCACGTTCAGCAACTGGCCGGTGCTCGGCGGGCACGGCAACGTCGGCGACAACCTCATGGAATTCCCCAGCGGCACCGTGCGCGGCATCGGCTTGCGCTCCTACGATCCGGACACGCGGCAGTGGCTGAGCTGGTGGCTGGACGGGCGCACGCCCACCTCGATCGCACCGCCCGTGCGCGGCGGTTTCGACGGCCACGGCGTCGGCACCTTCATCGGCGACGACATGCTCGACGGCAAACCGATCCGCACCCGCGTGCTGTGGTCGCGCATCACCCCGCGCTCGGCGCGTTGGGAACAGGCCTGCTCCGGCGACGGCGGCAAGACCTGGGAAACCAATTGGATCAGCGATTTCGTACGCAAGGGCTGAGCGCATGAGGACGATATCGGGATCGCGGCGTCGCGGTGGCTTCGTGCGTGCGTCCGCTTGCGCCACAGCGATGGCGGGCGCGTGCCTCGCGCTGAACGATGCCGCGATCGCAGGCGCTTCGGACGCTGCCGAGCCTTCGTCCTCGGCCATCGAAATCATCGGCACGCCCGAAGTATTCGCCCCGGGCATCGCCTCGACCGGCTACGCGGAGATCCGTCTCACCCTCAGCCCGGACGGCCGCACCGCACTGTGGTTCAGCCGCAACCGCCCCGGCGGCGCGGGCGGCTACGACATCTGGATCTCGCGCCGCGGCATCCGAGGCTGGAACGCAGCCACGCCGGCACCCTTCAACTCGCCGACCCGCGACTTCGATCCCGCGTTCTCCTCCGACGGTCGTTACGTCTACTTCTGCTCGGACCGCCCCGGCGGCCTCGGCGGCGACGATCTCTGGCGAGTCGCCGTCGATGCAGACGGTTTCGGCACGCCCGAACCCCTGGGCCCGGCCGTGAACAGCGCCGGCAACGAGTTCGCGCCCATGCTCTCGGCCGACCGAGCGCGTCTGCTGTTCTCCAGCGACCGCCCCGGCGGCGCCGGCGGCCACGACCTCTACGTCGCCCGACAAATAGCCGGCCACTTCGAAGCCGCGCAACGACTGGCTGGCGCCATCAACACCAGCGCCCATGACTTCGACGCCAGCTATCTCTCCGACGACGCCAGCATCGTCTTCTCGCGCACCCCGGACTTCAGCGACGGCCGCGTCGACCTCTACCTGGCAGCGCCGCAAGGCGAGCGCTACGATGCCGGCGACCTGCTGCCGCTGACCGTCAACAGCCGCGACACCAACAGCTACGGACCGATGCGCGACTGGTCCCAGCCGGATCGCTTCACCTACTCGGCCCAACGCGACGGCGCGCAGAGCATGGACTTGTACCTGGTTCGCTATCGCCTGCCGTCACGGATCGCCGACAGCGTGCGCGAGGACTCGGCGGACAACGCCCCAAGACGGTAGGCTCGCACGCACAACGGACCGGTCGACAGCCACCGTACGCCTGCTAAGCGAGGAGCCCGCCGCGATGATGGACACCCTCATAACCGCCCTGCTCTGGCTCGGCGCGATCGGCTGCGGCCTGCTCGCCGGCGTGTTCTTCGCCTTCTCGGTCTTCGTCATGACCGCCCTGGGCAGCATCGTCCCCGCCTACGGCATCGCCGCGATGAACGCGATCAACCGCGTGATCCTGCGCTCGCTGTTCATGCCGGTGTTCTGGCTCACGACACTGACGAGCCTGATGCTGGCCGGCGTCGGAATCGTGCACAGCAGCGAACCCGGCGCCCTGGCCATGCTCATCGGCGGCGCCGCGCATTTCCTGGGCATGTTCGTCTGCACGGTGGCGCTCAACGTGCCGCTCAACAATGCCCTGGCCGCGGTGGATCCTGCCGGCGAAGCGGCGCTGCCGGTCTGGCAGCGCTACCTGCGCGATTGGACGCGTTGGAATCATGTGCGCACGGTGGCGTGCACGCTCGCGAGCGCGATGTTCGTGCTGGCCATGGTGGAGCGCGCCGCGCCGGTCTAACGCAGCGCTCGGCTTGAAGCCAGCGAGCGAAAACCGCTACGGCGACGCCTCAGCTCAAAGCCTGCCCGTCTGCTTCTGCTCGGCGACATACCAGTCGTCGACGATCTTGCCGCCGCGCACCTTGTAGATCGAAAGTCCCTCCGAGACAGTGCCGTCCTTCTGGGTCGCGTGATCGTGGCTGACCACCCACTCGCCCACCGCCATGCCCTCGAGCGTCTCGATCCGCGCCGGCCGCTCGGCGAACATCTGGCGGAGCGCGCGTTGGGGTCTGGCCGCTGACCCAGTAGTACGGGCCGCCCGTGGTGGGCTTGGGCGTAGACGCGTTGGCCAGCAGCATCTCACCGCCGCCGCTCGGAATTTCCAGCTGAACGCCGTGCCAGAACTCCACGGCTTCGAAATATGTCACCCCGATTTTGATGCTCGCCGGCCTGGCTTCATGCGGCGCAGTGGCGGAACACTTCGCGGGACGCCCCACCATGCGAGGTACGTCCAGATCCCAATCCGCCATCAGCAAATCGTTTCGCGAGTAGCCCTTGCGATTGCCCACGCTAAAGCTTCGACCCAGCGACACCGGTAGCGAAGAATTGCCGGGCACCGAGATATCCAAGTTCGAGAACGAAAGGCCACCGGTGTAGAAGTTGACTTGATCGCCCAGCAAATCGGAGCCCATGACGCCCACATTTCCGCGGTCCTTAGTCAGTTTTTCGTACTCCTCCCAGGGCTTATTCGCCTCCTGAGCGCGGAGCGGCGCAGCGAAGGCGCCGAAAGCAAGCACCATGACCAGGGCTTTCAGGCCCATCCCGCCGCTGAGCCCCTGCAAAGCCTTCTTCAAGACCACGCAGCAGGGCGAGATCATGATGACAGCGTGTTCGCCGTCCATAGTGGACTGCCGCACATCGACACCGGACGCCGGAGCGGCCGGTACGGAAACGAAATGGAATTGCATGCGATGGATGCTCTCGCCGGGCCGAACGGCTCGGACTGCGATGGTGAACTCGAAACCGGCGTCGCCGGCTCCGCTTATCTTCGCTGCGCAGTTTATCGATAAGCGTCGAAAGTGTTTCGATCAAGAAGTCGCTGAAGCTGGCACACACTCAAAGCATTCGTGCTCTTAGGCTTCGCTCTCTCGACTCTCAGCTGGAGACACACATACGCCATCTGTTTCCACGCGAACAATCACCTCGCGCACGCCCAAATCTTTCCGAACCCTGAATGCATGCACGCGCACCACGACGGTGGCCGGCTGGATGCTTGTTCGCATCGCTCGCATGGGCGCTCAGCGGATTCTTGTCGTCTGATTACTTGAGACCGCGCCCGCGGCCACCCTACCCGTCACTACGTTGTCGCTGCCGATGGCGCAAACCGCCATCGGCAGCGAACCGGCACCACGGCTCGCCGCGGAGAGCGACAATGAGCCGCCGCCACTTCGGCGATCGCGGGATTTGGCCGCCTGGGTAGCGGCCTTATCGACCGGACAGATATCAACTCGCAGGACCGAAGCCCGCAGCGATTGCATTTCGGCCGATCCTGCCGGGAAATAGGGCCAGGCGCAGCGGGCCGCTGGCCGAAGGAGAGCCGCATGGATTCAACCCATTTGTTCGAGCTGGTGATTGTGATGTTTCTGGCGATCATCGCGCTGCACTATGTGGCCGATAAGCTCGGCCTGCCGCCCTCCGTGGGCCTGCTCGCCGGCGGCGCGGCGCTGGCCTTCCTGCCCGGTCTGCCGACCATCACGGTCGATCCTGAGCTGGTGCTGGTCATCTTCCTGCCGCCGCTGCTGCTGGACGGCGCCTGGTCCATTGCCGTGAGCCGGTTGCGCCGCCATCTCATCGGCATAGGCTCGATGGCGGTGGGCGCGGTGCTGTTCACCTGCCTCGTCGTGGCCGTGGTGACCCATTGGCTGATTCCGTCGCTGCCGTGGGCCGCCTGCGCGGCGCTCGGAGCGATCGTCTCGCCGCCCGATGCCGTTTCCGCGCGCTCGGTGCTGCAACGGGTGAAGCTGCCCCGGCGCCTGCAGATCCTGCTGGAGGGCGAAAGCCTGCTCAACGACGCGAGCGGCCTGGTGCTGTTCCGCTTCGCGATCGCCGCGGGCGTCACCGGCGCCTTCAGCGCGAGCGAAGCGGTCGGAAGTTTCTTCCTGTTGGCGCTGGGCGGCGTGGCGGTCGGCGCCGTGGTCGGCATGCTGTGGGTGAAGCTGGTACGCCGCCTCGGCGACGAATACCTGATCATCGCGGCCACCACGCTACTGGCATGGAGCTCCTACCTGCTCGGTGAAATGCTGCACGTCTCCGGCGTCATCGCCACCGTGACCACGGGCCTGATCGCGAGTTGGAACTCGAGCATCATTCTCTCGGCCTCGACCCGCATGCGCGGCACGTCGTTCTGGACCGTCCTGGTGTTTCTGATGGAAGCCTCGGTCTTCATCCTGATCGGGCTGTCGCTGCGCGGCGTGGTCGAACGCGGCGGCGGCTTCGGCGTCGTGGCTGCGACGATGGGATGGCACATCCTGGCGATTCTTGCCGCGCTCACCGTCGCACGTTTCGTCTGGGTGTTCGGTTCCGATCTGATCATCAAGCTTTGCAATGCGCTGGGACTCAAGCGCTACCAGCCCATCGGCGCACGCGGCTCGACGGTGCTGAGCTGGGCCGGCGTTCGCGGCGTGGTCACCCTGGCCCTGGCGCTGAGCGTGCCGGAAGGCTTCCCCGGCCGGGATTTCATTCTGGTGACCTCGTTCGCCGTCATTCTCGGGACCGTACTGCTGCAGGGCATGACCCTGGGGCGCGTGATCGCATGGGCAAGGCTGGCCGAGCCGGAAGCGGAAAAGCCGCGCATGACCATGAGCCAGGCCGAAGCCGCCATGGCGCAGGCGCAGTTCGCGACCGTTCGCGTCTTGGCCTACGACAGCGCCGGCGAACTCATCCATCCCAAGCTGTTGGCGCAGTACGAACGCAAGTCGGTGGCGATCGTCGACTACGCCGATCGCACGGAGCACTACACCCCGCTGATCCATGCCCATTTCGATGTGGTTCTGGAAGCGGTCGCCAGCGGACGCCGCGAACTCATCCGGCTGCACCGCGCCGGCGATATCGACGACGCGACGCTGCGCGAGCTGGAACGGGACCTGGATCTGGAAGAGCTGAGTGCGATTTCGGCCAAGGCCTAGCGGTGGCGCGCAGCGCTGTCAGCCGAGCCCAAGTACAGGACTGAGGACGACCCATGCAACTGCACAAGTCCACGCCGCAGTAACTTCGAGCCGACGGGACAGACCGCCGCTCACTCCACCGTAACGGAATTGTTTCCAACGGGGGTCAACCGTTTTCCCGGCGGACCCCTCATCGGCAGCGCTATCAACTTACTGGCAGAGCCCTTCTTAAGCTTGTAGCCCTTCGGCTGCTGCGGGATACGCCCGTCGCCCACGATTGGCTTCACGAAGCGGATTTCGAGCTGATGCTCCTTCGTATCCGCTAGGTACTTCACGTCGATCCGCTCGATCATGCCCCGGAGGTACTCCTTGCGCTCCTCCGGCGTCAGCTTCGACTTGAGCTTGACCTCATCGCCGAACGCTCTAACCCAATCCACCCACTTTCGCTCTTGAGCTTGGTTCCTGACACCCTCTCGAAGCGTCTCGATGCGAGCCTGGACGGCGGTTCGCTGCTCGCGCAACCGCTTCATGATTTGTGGGTACAGCTTCGCGTCGGTCTGTCCGAGCCTGTGCTCCACTTCCAGCTCGGCGATTGCTTCGTCCGCGCGTTGAAGCTCCTTCTCAGCCAGCTTGATGCTCTTCTCGTTCTTCTTCTGAGTGGCTTCGTAGCCGCTGTCCGGCGACACAATCCCGCCCACTAGCCTCTTCTTCACTTCTTCCTTGAGCAGACTCGACTTCGAGTGGATATCAACGACAACGTCCCATACCAACCTGTCCGCCTGCTCGATGTTCATTGACCGAGCGAATCCGCACCCATCCTTCTTGGAGTGCTTCATTCTCGGCTCGACGCCATCTCTCCAGTTACGCTCCTTCATCGGACAGTAGTAGAAGTGCTCGTTCTTGGCGGGCTTCGTCCTTGCGCCAAGAGGGGCATTACAGAACCCGCAGTACATCAGGTCGCGCAGAAGGTAGAAGTGCTTCGTTCGGTTCACCTGCCCCTTGCGTTCCAAGATGGCTTTCCGCTTCTCTTGCGCCGCCTGCCAGATTGCAGCAGGCACGATCGGGTTGCATTCAACGCGGAATTGTTCGTCCGACTTCTTATCGCGATACGTGTAATAGCCGACGTAGTGCGTGTTCTCCAGGATTTTAAGGATGGAGCCTAGCGTCCACGTTCCACCCCGCCTCGGAAGCACTCCGCTCTTGTCCAAGAACTTCTTGATGCCGTGAGTTGACTCGCCAGATGCGTAGCGCTGATAGATCTCCTTGACCTTGGTAGCCTCAGCCTTCTCGACCACCAGCTTCTTGCTATCAAGGCGATAGCCGAATGGAGGCGGACCGCCATGCCACTGGTTCTGCTTGACCCGGTGCAACTTACCTAACCGCGTGCGCTCCGCTCTGCCAGCGTTGTCGAACTCAGCCATTGCATCGAGAATTTGCTTCATCAACGTGTCGGATGCGTTGGTGAAGTCGTACGTCCCGTCTTTCGTGTAGAGCGTTACGCCATGCTTCTTGCATTGGTACCGAATCAGGGATGCGACGTTGTCATTGCGCGATAGGCGCGATTGGTCGTAAACGAAGATATGCTTCGCATCCCCGCTCATGACCTCGTTGACAAGCGCCTGCAGCACCGGACGCCCCGAGATGTCTTCATGATTGGAACTCTTGCCGCCCTCGTTCCAAACCCTTGCATCAAACCCTAGTGCCTTCGCGCGCTCGTGCCCTAGCTTCTCCTGAGAAGCCAGCGACGTGCCCTTATCCTCCTGTGCTGCCGTGGAGACGCGGGTGTATATGTGCAGAACGGGCAATGGCTTAGTGCGCGTCATTGAGGATATGTCTGATGCCCATTGCCGAGATGCTGATGTCTTTCTTCTCGCTCAACCACTTCTCGATGCCACGGTAGCTCGTGCCCTTTTTACGGAGCGACCGCATCTCGGCAATGATCTTCTGCTCGTCAGGCTTGGGGACTTTAACGAGGTCCACCACCTCGTAACCGAAGGCTCGGCGCCCTCCGGTGAACTTGCCTTGCGCCTTCTTGATCTGCTTGACCTCACGGATGCGGGTAGCGATCCGCTCCTTCTCGAACGTGGCGAACGCGGAAAGGATCGTGAAGACGATGGCGCCCACGCCGTTACCAGTAACGTCACCGCCCAGGTCGATGAAGTGGATATGGACCCCGCGCTCCTTCAGGTCGTGCAGGACATTAAGCGCGTTGCGGGTGTTGCGGAACGCTCGGTCCAGCTTAGG
Source organism: Lysobacter sp. Root76 (assembly GCF_001428685.1). Taxonomy (GTDB): domain Bacteria; phylum Pseudomonadota; class Gammaproteobacteria; order Xanthomonadales; family Xanthomonadaceae; genus Lysobacter. The sequence continues at coordinate 194,772 of NZ_LMIK01000004.1, forward strand.
AAAGATGATCAGGTCGCCCTTCTGGACAAGCTGATAGAGCCGTCCGCCTTCCGGGCGCTCCTGAAACTCCACGCCTCCGCTGACACCCGCCTCTACGAAAACGTCCCCCTCGGACAGCTGCAAGCCCTTGGAGACAGCGTAAGCCTGTATTTGTCGGGACTGAGCCTCAAGGCTCTCGCCCTCCCTAGCCTGCGTCAGCGTCGAGACGCGCACGTACCCGTAAACCGCCATGCCCACCACCCCTTTACGGCGCTCCAAATGGAACAGCCCACGGGACTGAGCATGAATGTGAACGGACTAAAAGTAAAGTTTTATACTGTAAACTTTACATCCCGTAAAGTGCGCTACAGCGAGCTTTACGGCAGCCCCACTTTGAGAGAAGAGAAGTTCAGGCAAGTTTTCGACACGACCGGCTATCTCCGGCACTTCAATCACATGATGAGAATTGATGAAACGGAGGAGGCGACAGAGGCGGCATAGCCATTAAGGAAACGTGCCGCCACCGGAAGCCTCGATTGATGCCTTCACTCGGCGCAGATACCTACTGACTGTCGCTGCCAGCGCGTCCCGCTTGTCGGCGGTCTTACATTCCCCAGGTGTTCCATTTGGAACCTAGCCAAAGTGTACGAATCACCGCCTGAGCCGAAACCGAGTACCCGTTATGGCGCTGAACTCGGCGTTCGAAATATAGCCGTACTGTTTGCCTTGGTGCCCGATCAGATTTACCGCGTAAGGCATCAAATTCTGGTACTCAGCGGCACCCGCTCGGTAGATGCGTAGTTCGTAGTTGTTTTCGCCAAGCCGCGTAACCGCTGCGAGGTCTCCCGCAGCCGCCAGTCTCGTGTACCGGAGCGGTCCAGTCCCTAGGCGGAAGTCGAGATTGTTCTCTGCTTCAAACGTGACTCGACAATTGTCATCGGTAACGTTCAGATCGACGTACAACATACTTATCAGGCATGAGTAGGTAGCCCGAAGCCCACGTTGATTGCGGATAGTCAACGGTGGAAAGAAATCGTAACAGTCTTTGCTAAGCCAAAAGTACTGCGAGCCCAAGCCAGCACTGGTGCCCGGAGTTGCATTGATGCGAGCCGTGTCGGCGTGACTTAGCCTGATAAGCATCGTCACTTCTTCAGTTTCATCCAACCTAATATCGGCTGCCTGCTCATCATAAAGCAGGCTCCAGGCTGGATTTGCTGGATCCCCTAAGGTGGGGCGATGGTAGTTCCATCGCTGATCAAGCAAGTTCTCAAGCAACGTGCCCCACGAGAACCCCATCTCGGCGGTTGTATCTGCGTCTAGCAATACAGACATTTCCACGTTCTGCGACATTCCCGGACCGGTGAAATTCCCTGAGGTTACAATTAGGGAATCACCTGACATCTTGCTTGTGCCGTAACACTTAGCGTGAAGGAGTCGCTTTCTGTTCACTATGTGAACATCCGCCCCGCAATCAAGCATCTCGTGAACAACCTGCTTGCTTGTCAGTCGCGCGCTTGTGCTGCCAGCGAACACCGCTACCAGCTCCCCGCCACGTCTCTTGTGTTCACGAAACGACTCGAAGAAGCGAACGCCACCGTTGTAGTTGCCAAAGCCAGATATCACGAAGATCGTGCCGTCCCCGGGCGTGTGTTCTCGAACCCATACGCGCTCGAGCACATGTATCAGCCCTTTACTCGCGCCGGTCGCATACACATTCGGATGCAGCGTTAACTCGTTCAAGCAGCCCTCACTATAACCATGCCTTCTGTGCTAACGGCATTACTAGCGTGGTATCCGTATCTCTGGTAGGTCTGCATGGGGATCGTTTCCGAGTGATCCCAATCACTGAACTGCGCGAGCTCCGCCAGATGCTGTGGCGTGTCGATATCAAATCGCTTCCCACCTAGAGTGGTGTGATTGCCGCCGACGATCAGGGCAAAAGGAGCTCCTTTCTTCAGCAAGGGGCGAAGAGCTTGGAAGACCTGAAGCATGCTAGCGAAGTAGCGGTAGAGAAGAATTGGAACCGCCTGGCGCCGAAACCCATCTGCATCCGACAACGCTTTCTGCAATGACAGACAGTACCTTGCCTGACGTTGTGGCAAACCGTCCGCATTCGACATCAGCCTCTCAACAAGCTCCCTTTTTGATTCACCCCGAACCTCTCGGCTTCCAACAAGTCGAGCCTCGAGACTCAAAATCTCTGACGGCGCAATCAGCCCGAGCCAGACTAGGCTAAGACGTTGCGTATCGATGTAAGGTAGTGCCGTAGCGTAAGGCGGACTGGTCAAGGCACAGTCAAACTTTCCACCCACGCCATCGACATCCTTCCTGAGATCTCGACTGTCGAGAAGGAGCGCCTCGCTTTCATCGGCAGAATACGTGTGCACCGCTTGAGCATTCTCAAGCCTGTCGAGAAAGGCGTGAGCAGCTTCTTCAAAAGCTGCTCTGAAAGGCTTTTCAGGAAGAGGGGTTTTCCTCCGTCGGATGCGCAAGTCAATAGGGTCTTGCAGCGAGTAGTCCCTTAGTAAGTTGCTTGCAATCGCCAACAGTGTTTCGCGCGACTCGCCCGCGCACTCTTCAACTGCCAAACGAATGTGCTCGATGCCTCGAAGTGTCTGACCATCGAACCAACCCCCAAGATACTCGCTTCTTGCATCATCTAGCGATGAAATTACTCTCGCCTTGCCGCACCTCTGCAGAACGAGTTTGAGTTCGCTCCGAATAACCTGGACAGGCGTTCTTGCCGCCTTCAATTTGGCGTTTGCGATAAAGACCGCGAACGGGTTGATATCAGTGCCCACCGCCTGCATGCCTAAGTGAGCGCACTCGAGGAGAGACGTACCGGAGCCACAGAATGGATCGATCACGCGAGACCCACTCTGCATGTTGAACATGTTTAGGATTGCGCGAACAACCTGCGGATTGAACTTTCCCTTGTACTCATGCAATCCGTGCGCAGAGTATCTAGTGGACTGACGATTCCTACCACCACCGTTTACACGCTCCAACTTAGCTTGGAGCGTATCGTGAACTCTATCGCCTGACTTTATGGACGCAAAGTACGAAAGACGCTCCGCCGTGCGAACATCAATTCGCCCCTCTACGCGGACGCCATTCTTGGTCTTCTGGCTCTTTGCAGCCGGCAAGAGCGCTTGAACCTCGCGCTTGGCGAGCTCAATCTCATACGGATAGTACTTGTATGTGTGCCAAGAAAGCTCTGAGCTGAGGTTTACATTATTTTTCAAAGACAATCACAGCCTCTGTCTTGATGTTTGCGTGAGAAAGATTGAACGACTTTCGCTTTGCGGAGATGGTTCTATCAAATCTGAACACCTTGCGGAATGAGTACTCTTTCGCAATTTCCTCAAGCGTGTGGGCGTTGTCAATTATCCGCCCGTGAATTTTTGAACGCCCCACGACAAAGCACGCGTAGCCTCCTTTGATAAGGACCTCATCTATGAGGTTAAACGCACCCCTCATTTGGTCCCAGAACGTGTGCTCCGTGTGGTGCTCCTTCTTGAAGAAGTGAGCCCTAGCTCCAATCTCCGCGTCCTTGACAGCTAAAGGATCGAAGCCTAGCCACCACATTCGGTACTTGTGATAGAGCCAATATTCATAGGCATTAGGATACGGGGGCGATGTAACGACAAGACCCACCTTCTGTTTGATGGCGCTTGCATCTAGCGTCAGCGTGTTCGCCTGAATCACGCGCGCAGGCGTTTGAGACCAATCGCGCGCTTGCAGAGCGGCATCAATCCTATTCACCGCATTCCTAAAGCCAGAGAAGACCTCCGTTCTGCCAACGGTCTTCTCAATGGCGGCGTATCTGGTATCGCTTTCTTGATTTGAAACGCGCACCAAAATTGACGAAAGTGCTAAGCGAAAAATATCGTGAAAGGCAGCGTATTCAGCGGCGTCAAGCTCCTCCAGGAGTGAGCTGATCGCATTCTGAATATCAGGCTTGAACCAATGGTCAAGGTTCGGGATGTCCCAACGCCTTGGCGAACTGTTTCGAGCCGCTCGACTACAAACACGATCCGCAGCCTCAAGTAAGTCGACGGGAGTTTTGCCTGTCTTCACACGAGCGATCATGCAAGCAATCGGATTGACATCAATGCCAATCGAACGCATGCCAAGGCGCTGTGCCGAAAGCAATGTAGTGCCGCTGCCAGAGAACGGATCCAGGACCACAGAACCCTTTGCCAAGGGCAGCGTGCTCATCAGTGCATAAGGAATATCGGCGATAAACTTCGCCGGATACGGGTGTATGCTTTCGATTGGATGTGCAGGCTCTCTTACCTCAAAATTCCAGTTGATATTGGAAAGCAACTGTTCAACTGGCAGAGAACTACGCTCTTCGTAGGCGTTATTTGGCGCCGCAGTTGATCGCTGTTCCTGAAGCATTTCTTGACACCCTTCTAGCAGTCTTTCGATTGGTTCTGTTCACTGGCGCGATGGAATAACGGTGGATTGCCATCAGCCTCATGCAGATTCTCACCGGAACGCGTCGCTTGAGCTGCGACACACACCCGTGAGAACTCAAATGCCTCGACGCCCCAGCTTTGCCATCACACCATTCAAAAACAATGACTTACGAAATTTAGCCATAGTCCTTCGCTGGCTAAGTACAGCCTAAAGTTAGTCGTTTGGCTAGCAACTTCTCAGCCGGCGACGTCCGTGCCGCGCCGCTCCTTGGTCGCTTAGGGGAATGAGCCCAGCCCAACCGCTTCGATCGAGGCTTTGACCCGCCTCAGGTACCGACTCACGGTCGCCGCCATTACGTTCTTCTTGTTTGCCCGGATGCCCGCCGGGTCTTTGGGCTTGAGCTTGTGTTCCATTTGGAACCCGTGAAGCGTGTCGCCTACACGCCATAGCGGCATCCCCGGATTCGCCTTCCAGTGGTCGTACACCGCCAAGCCCTGCTTCAGCGCCGGGATGTTCGGCTGTCCCTGGACCTGATATCGGGCTCGGCTCTTCTTCGCCAACTGATGACCGCGCTTGCCCTTGTGATGCTCGGCAAGTAGGTTTTTGATCCGCTTCTCCAAGAACCGCTTCGGCAACCCAAGCGGTAGCGAGATCGTTAACGTTGATCCGTCCAGCACAAGTGCGGACGGGTCGGAGATGACACGAACGGTGTCCTCTGCGGTTGGCTCTGCAAACAGGTGGACGCCGCGCTTACCCCACCATGCCTTGAAGTCATCGTCGCGGACGTTCCCAAAGTCCGCATAGACCTTTCCCAGCCTCCCTCTTCCGCTTGCGGCACAGGTAGCGAGATACGACTCATTGCGCCTCAGATAAGCCCACCACCAGTAGTAGACGGACTGCTGCCACGCGCGGACGGGGTTCGGTCGCGTCTTCGTTCCGAATGTCGGGTGCTTGTAAGGGAAGTGCCGTTGTCCCGATCTAGCCACGCCTCACCTGTTCATTAACACTTTAATTGCAGTCTATAGGCTGTTCGTCGTTAATCACAAGCCCCGTTGAGAAAATATGCACACCAGATGGAACTATTTCCATCGGGCATATTCACTCAATAGGAGCTTACAATGAAAGCCGTAATCATTAACACCAGTACTGACTCTGAGCTGGTCTCGGCTGACGTAGTCGAACTCAGCAATGAGTTCAACACCTTTGCCCAAAAGACCGCTGAGAGCATCTTGGCAATGGGGTTGACCGTCGCGAAGGCGAAGCGCCTCTCAGCAAGTGACTTCGAGACCTTTTGCAAACTGATCCGTTACGAATCTGACTCCAGCGCGATCCGCAAGCTTGAGCAAATCGGAAAGAGGTATGACGCGCTGCACAGGCACGTCGACAAACTCCCGTCGGCATGGACCACGATCTATCGTTTGTGCACTTTGGACGACAGCGCAATTGACGCCTCCGCAGCGTCGGGCGCTCTGAATCCGACAATCAAGGGAAGCGATCTGATCGCACTGTGCGGTGCTGCCAAGAGCTCTCGTGGCGCTAAGAACGCGAAGTCCACTACGGCAAGGGCACCAGCTGATTCGGCTGTTCCAAATGGAACAGATATGGTGGTTCGGTTCACGACTACCATTGATGAAACGCAGATCGTGACGCTCCGCCGCGTATGCAAACTGCTCCGTGAGGTCGATGCCGAAATCGCCCTGTCGAACAAGCTCGACGCAGTTCTCAACCAAGCCGTTGAGATGAAGGAGGCTGCGTGATGCGACGCAATGCGGATTGGGCGCAACGATACCGCCCGACGACCTTAGATGACATGGTTCTACCGGACCGCATGATCAAGCGGCTAGATCGGCTCGTACACGCAAAAGGCGGCATGTCACTGCTCTTCCACGGTCACCCAGGAACGGGCAAGACAACGGCAGCAAAACTCCTCAACCCTGACGCGACCATTTATATCAACTGCACGGCGAGCAGCTCAATCGAGATGGTCCGCAATCTTCACCGGACATGCTCAAGCATGACGCTGGAAGGCACGCGTCGCCTGGTACTTCTCGATGAAGCCGATTTCATGTCAAAGGAAGCTCAAGCTGCCTTGCGCGGAGTTGTCGAGGAGCTCTCGATCACAAACGATTTCGTCATGACTGCAAACGACCCCGAGCGCTTGAGTGACGCGATGAAGTCAAGGTTCCTGCCCGTTTCGTTTGACTTCTTGAAAGACGAAGAGCTGATGGGACGAGCCGAAAGGAGGCTTGAACTAATCCTACGTGCGGAAGGTCACGGTAGCCCATCGCCATCTGTCATTCGATCGATTGTTAGAGATGCATTCCCTGACTTGCGGCGAATGATAAAGCTGCTGCAGTTTGAAGTAGGTGGGAGTAGCTAGCAGTGAAAGATCACCATCAAAGCCCGGTCGTGAGATCGGGCTTTGTCGTTATTGCCTTTTGTCCGTGTCAGAAGCATTACGATCTTGCGCCAGCAGGTTTCCCGGATGCGGATTCTTCAACCAAAGCATCGTTGCATGGAGGAGCCTACGAACGGCTTCACTTTCGCTGATGACGTTTTCCCGCGCGTACGTCTCAACCTCACGCACTAGGTCATCTGATAGGCGATAGTTCCTGTGCCTTGAATAGCGCTTAGTCACTTGCGCCCCCTTGGCTCTGTTGAGCAAACGATCCGACGCATGGATGGCTTTCGATTACGCATCGCTCAACATCATTCCGGACTGTCTCGAATGCCTTTGAGTTGATTACGCAGCTCGGATCACTGAGCATCTTCATTAGCTCGATCCACTCTGAAACCGAAATCACCTGATACCTCCCTTCTTGCGCTCAAGAAGAACAACATGCACACGCCTTCCAGCCCGTAGCATTGTTCGGACACGTTCGCCGATAGCGCGAAGCTCTCCTTCCGTCTCAGGCTCAGACTCGGCAATGAACTCTACAGAGCTTGAACCAAGTGCTCGAACCAGCTCAAGCTTTGACTTAACTTTCTTCTCTTCTACTAGACTCATCTATATTTCCTTCTCAGTAACGCGGGCATAGCCCGCGCGGCGCAAAGCGCCGGGCTTAGGTTTTTGATCCATCATTACGGCAGGGTTCGCTAGATGCACTTTCCCCGATGAAGGGAAAGTGCAATCTGATCGTTACGTCTAGGGACGCCATCAGCAGCGCGTTACGGGGCTCCAGCAAATGGTTGCTGGGAGGGGCGGTTGTCCTGTCTCCCTATACCCCGCGCTCTCACGAACAACGGGAGCCCATGCAGGCAAACGCGCCTACGTTGCATGGGCTTGAAGGTTACAAGTGCGGCAGAGCCTTCATCGTGGCGATAGGTTTACGCACCCCGTTCGCCTTTGGTGCTTCATGATAAGAATTCGGGGACTTACTCGCTTACCGTCGACTCTGACGCGGAGCAGTGTCCATCGCGCACAATATTTATTTTGGGAGGCACAACCATCCAGGCAGCGCATTTGTCAGCGCCAAGGTGTAAGGATGGAGTCGGCTCCGTACTACTATTTAGCACTCTTCGTTGCCCGCAAACTGGCAATTTCGTCTTGTTTTGAGCGGTTACCCGATTCGGATCCAAGATTCCTCTTCTCGGTCGCTCTCCCAAACTTCAACCCAATCGTCGCCAGCTCTTTGATGAGCGCGTGAGATCCAAACGTGCTCAAAGGAAGCCCATCCTTCTTCGAAGCCTGCGATTTGGAGATTCGCACCGGAAATTCTCTCTCGTACAGTCTCAAGAGCCGAATCTAGATCACATGCAACTACGGTCACGCTGCTTCTGAATTGACCTGCAAACGAGAGCGAATCGGCAATAATCCGATCTGAACTCTGTTTATTGACTAGGCTCGCGCCCGTGACGCTTAGATACCCAGCGTACTCAATGTTGTATTCCATACAATGACTCCCGCTTCCAGCTGCGGCGGAATTGCCGGCTGTTGGTAGTCATATGTAGTACGCATTCAGCGCCTCGCCTCCGACTCGCCCGGGAGGGGAGGCGCGATCAAAAACTCCATGTCATGACCCAAAAGAGAAGGCGGGCAATGCCCGCCTTCCATAACGCATTAGAGCGCGTCAAGCTCTCTTGTTCTCGTGTCAATCTGCTCGGTCAAACAGTCCACATCGCCGCAAGCATCGCGCACACTCGTCCTCCACCGGTTCTGATCGTTCTGTAACGCAACCTTGTCTGCCGAACGCGCCCGAGCCGCCTTATAGGACGCGGCGAGCTCACGATCCATCTCGGCGAGTCCAGCATCGGAGCAGATTAGACGCTCGGTGTTGGTGGACGCCTTCGCACAATTGAAACTCGCCTGTATCGGTGCACCTTGAGTCTCAGTAATGGCAGCCACCACTGACGAATCACCGGCAAAGATCGGTTCATTCCCGCCACACGCCGCCAGCACATTGGTGACTGCCGTGGATGCGTTAACGTGAAGACCGAACTGTCCAGCGCCGTTGTTGATCTCAATGTCGAAGGGGAACAGTTGCCGTATAACGCCGCCCCAGTTCACCACGCCTGCCCGCATCGTATCGACCTTCATGCCCTGCTTAACCCGGATCAACTCCAAGTCGAGTGGTCCGACGCCGGTGAAGTCCATTCGGTTGCTGTTCGCTTTGCTTATACCGAAGTTGCGCTCCAGCGTGCGCACCTGCGCATTGTTGAACTTGACTCGACCAATACCGACCGCGTCGATCGCACCGGGTTTACCCGCGATTAGGTCAACCGCCGACTGGCGACGAACGAGTTCGTATTTGAAGTTGCTCTCAATCGACGGATTCGACGGATCGCCAATGTACGACTCGAACCAGAAGCCCGCCTCTTTAGCGTTCGGCTTACAGTAGACCGTGACATCTATGGCTGCGTTCCGATCAGGAAAGCCAAATGTGCGTCGTGCCGTTTGAACATCGCCATCCATAGCAGAACCCTTTCGCTCTTCGACCCAGCCACCGGCTGCGTTACCTCCGGAGCTATCAACTTTGGCGGCTCCGGCATTGCCGGAATCCTTTCCACCGCCAAGCGCGCACGCCATGGTCTCGCCCAGGAAGTCCGTGGCGTATTTCTCTTGCTCCGTCTTGGGGAGTCCGTTGACGTGCTTTTCCATCGCGGCATTCAGCTCATCCCAGCGCTTCGCCTTGTCCGGGTTCTTCGTCTTCCACGCCTCGTCGGTGAAGTTCGGTTGAGCCGCCTTCTCCGACGCCTTCTCGCAGGTTAAGGCAACCAATTCTGCTTTCACCTCGTCCGGCGACAACGCTGATACCAATTTGGCGCCACTTCGGCTCTCATCTTGATCTGCCGCCGAACAGCTAACGACGAGCACAGTGAGTGCCGCCACGCATACCCCTGCCTTCCAACCAACCAGCTTCATGCTTGCCCCCTATCAGGCGACTATGGAACTTTAAAGTAGTCTACCTTTGAAGCTGTAGAGCTAAAAGGAGGCTACTCATAGGGTGTCGGTATGACCGACCACCTGCTCCGTAACCTTGGGAGGGCGCTTAGGGCGCGGCGCGAAGCTGCTGGCTTTAGCCAAGAAAGCTACGCGGACACCATAGGGATGCATCGCACCTACTACAGCGCAGTGGAGCGCGGAGAGAAGAACCTGCAACTAGACACCCTGAAGCGAATTTGCGATGGACTCGGGTGCCGCCTGTGGGAGGTGCTGAGGGATGCCGAGGGGTAGCCCCGACTAGCCTGCCGAGATTACAAATACCTCTTTCAGGCACACCCGCACGGACCTGCGATCACGCATCAAGCGAGCAGTCCACTTCCGGTGGATCGAGTACACAAGCTCCGGGTAGAACAGCTTCCCCCGAGGGCTGAGCTGACCCGACGAGTTCAATTCATCCGCGATCTGGGCGAACTCCAAGCCCAACTGGTCCCGCAGCCGCAGGACCAGCTCCGCCAGCGCCCGGTGCCCGTCAGTGTGGCGGGGCTGCCATAGCTGGGGGGTGGTCACAATGACCGTATAGCTCAGGCTACCCCCGTTGGAAACTATTCCACCGTCACCGACTTCGCCAGATTGCGCGGCTTGTCGACATCGGTGCCGCGCGCGAGTGCAGCGTGGTAGGCCAGCAGCTGCACCGGGATCGCGTGCACCACCGGCGACAGCACGCCGACGTTGCGCGGGGCGCGGATCACGTGCACGCCCTCCGAGGGTCCGAACTGGCTGTCCTCGTCGGTGAACACGAACAGCTCGCCGCCGCGTGCGCGCACTTCCTGCATGTTCGACTTCACCTTCTCCAGCAAACCGTCCTTGGGCGCGATCACCACTACCGGCATGGCCGCGTCGACCAGGGCCAGCGGGCCGTGCTTGAGCTCGCCGGCCGGGTAGGCCTCGGCATGGATGTAGGAGATTTCCTTGAGCTTGAGCGCGCCTTCCAGCGCGATCGGGTAGTGCACGCCGCGGCCCAGGAACAGCGCGTGCTGCTTGGGCGCGAAGCGCTCGGCCCAGGCGGTGATCTGCGGCTCCAGGTTCAGGGCGTGCTGCACGCTGCCGGGCAGGTAGCGCAGCGCGTCGATGAATTCGGCTTCCTGCGCGGCGTCCAGGCGGCCGTGCAGCTTGGCCAGGGTCGCGGTCAGGGTGAACAGCGCCACCAACTGGGTGGTGAAGGCCTTGGTCGAGGCGACGCCGATCTCGGCGCCGGCTCGGGTGTAGTACACCAGCTTGCTGGCGCGCGGGATCGCGCTCTCGGGCACGTTGCAGATCGACAGGGTGCGCTCGTGGCCCAGCGACTTGGCGTACTTCAACGCCTCCATCGTGTCCAGGGTTTCGCCCGACTGCGAGATCGTCACGATCAGTTGCTTCGGGTTGGCGACCGCCTTGCGGTAACGGTATTCGCTGGCGACTTCGACCTGACAAGGCAGGCCGGCGATGGCCTCGATCCAGTAACGCGCGGTCAGGCCGGCGTAGTAGCTGGTGCCGCAGGCCAGGATCTGCACGCCTTCGATATCGCGCAGCACGGCTTCGGCGTCGCGACCGAACAGCGCCGGCGAGAACATGCCGTCGTTGATTACCGCTTCGATGGTGTCGGCGATCGCACGCGGCTGCTCGTGGATCTCCTTCTGCATGAAGTGACGGTACGGGCCCAACTCCAGCGAGGCCAGCGATACATCGGACAGATGGGTTTCGCGCGCGACCGCGTGGCCGTGCTCGTCGTACACGCTCACGCCGTCGCGGCGCACGTCGGCGGTGTCGCCCTCTTCGAGGAAGATCACCTTGCGGGTGGCCTGGATGATCGCCGAGACGTCGCTGGCGACGAAGTTCTCGCCCTCGCCCAGGCCGACCAGCAGCGGGCAGCCCATGCGCGCGGCGACCAGGCGGTCGGGATCGCGCTTGCTGACCACGGCGATCGCGTAGGCGCCGACCAGTTCGCGCACCGCGCTCTGCACGGCAGCCAGCAGGTCCGCGCCTTGCGACTGATGGTGATGGATCAGATGGGCGATGACTTCGGTGTCGGTTTGCGACTCGAAGACGTAACCGGCCGCGCGCAGACGCTCGCGCTGCTCTTCGTGGTTCTCGATGATGCCGTTATGCACCACCGCCAATTCGCCGAAGCTGATGTGCGGATGCGCATTGGCCTCGGTGACGCCGCCGTGGGTGGCCCAACGGGTGTGGCCGATGCCGAGCGTGGCATGGAAACCTTCGGACTGGGCCGCGCCTTCCATCTCGGCGACGCGTCCGGTACGGCGCACGCGGCGCACGTCGGCGCCATCGACCACCGCGATGCCCGCGGAATCGTAGCCGCGGTATTCCAGCCGCTTGAGACCTTCGATCAAGACCGGTACCACATCGCGATCCGCGATCGCGCCGACGATTCCACACATGTTGCGGGTGCTCCTGCTGGTGTCCGCCTAGTTTAGCGGCGTGGCACGTACGGCATGTCCGGCGGACGCCGTGTCCGTCCGACCGGACACGCGGACACTGGGAACACGCCATTTAAATCAATAACTTGCGATTGGCACGAGTTGTGCATTGGTTAAGTGCAAAGACCTTCCGCCCACCCGCAGAGCCGACCGCCGCATGAGCATCCGCGATACCGCCGCCCAGGACCGCCCCGTCGCTGTTTCCTCCAACAGTGCCGCGGGCAAGCGCCGCCGCCCGTGGTTGCTGGCCGGCGCCGCCGGCGTCGGCACCATCGCCCTGGCCGCCTGGATGCTGTCGGGCTGGAGCGCCGGCGGCCGCTCCTTCGACGCCTCGCGGGTGCGCATCTCCGAGGTCAAGCGCGGCGACCTGGTCCGCGATATCTCCGCCGACGGTCGCGTGATCGCCGCCAACAGCCCGACCCTGTACGCGATCGCCGCCGGCACCGTGACCTTGAAGGTCGTCGCCGGCGACGTCGTCAAGCAGGGCCAGGCGCTGGCCGAGATCGACAGCCCCGAGCTGCGCAGCAAGCTCGCGCAGGAGCAGGCGACCCTGGCCGGCCTGGAAGCCGAAGCCGGCCGTTCCGAACTCGACGCCCAGCTGGCGCGCTCCAACGCGCGCAAGGCGCTGGACCAGGCCGAGATCGAGCGCACCGCGGCGATCCGCGATCTGGAACGCCAGCAGCGCGGCTTCGACGGCGGCGCGGTCGCCCAGGTCGATGTCGCGCGCGCCCAGGACGAACTCAAGAAGGCCGACATCGGTCTGGCGCATGCGCGTCAGGACGCCGGCCTGCAGGGCCAGGGCGCCGGCCTGGACACCCGCAACAAGCGCCTGCTCGCCGATCGTCAGCGCTCGATCGTGGTCGAGGTGCAGCGCCAGGTCGACGCCCTGACCCTGCGCGCGCCGTTCGACGGCCAGGTCGGCCAGGTCCAGGTCGCGCAGCGCGCCAACGTCGCGGTCAACGCGCCGCTGCTGAGCGTGGTCGATCTGGCCGTGTTCGAAGTCGAGATCAAGGTGCCGGAAAGCTTCGCCCGCGATCTGGCCATCGGCATGCCGGCGCAGATCACCAGCGGCGCCGGCGAACCCTTCGCCGCGCAGGTCTCGGCGGTGTCGCCGGAAGTCGTCAATGGCGAAGTCACCAGCCGCCTGCGCTTCACCGCCAAGCAACCGCCGGGCCTGCGCCAGAACCAGCGCCTGTCCGCACGCATCGTGCTCGATACCCGTCGCAATGTGCTGGTGGTCGAGCGCGGCCCCTTCCTCGAACAGGCCGGTGGCCGGTTCGCCTACGTGGTCGACGGCAGTCGCGCGGTGCGACGCCCGATCCAGGCCGGCGCCAGCAGCCTCAGCGCGGTCGAGATCGTCTCCGGCGTGCAGCCGGGAGATCGAATCGTGGTGTCCGGCAGCGACCAGTTCGACAACGCAGAAACCGTCCGCCTCTCAGGAGAATGACCATGAAAGCTTCCAACCAGTCCAACACCTTTCCGTTCGACCTGCACTGGACTTCCGACGATCTGGCCGACGCCATGCCGCTGCGCCTGAGCGAGTTGTTCGACTTCGACGCCGCGCGCGCCAAGTCCCTACACAGCGCCAACGTCGAAGCGCCGGTCCACGGCTGGCGTCGCAACGGCTATCTGCGCAACGCCGCGCCGACCTCGTTCCGCGTCCGCTGATCCTCCTTCCATCTCTCCACTCAGGACACACCGCCATGCTCGACATGCGTCAGGTCACCAAGGTTTACCGCACCGAACTCGTCGAAACCCACGCGCTGCGCTCGCTGGACCTGCATGTGCGCGAAGGCGAGTTCGTCGCGGTCACCGGCCCGTCGGGCTCGGGCAAGACCACCTTCCTCAACATCGCCGGCTTGCTGGAAACCTTCACCGGCGGCGAGTTCCGGCTCGACGGCGAGGACGTGAGCGGCATGTCCGACGATGCGCGCTCGAAGCTGCGCAACCGCAAGATCGGCTTCATCTTCCAGGGCTTCAATCTGATCCCCGACCTCAACCTGTTCGACAACGTCGACGTGCCGCTGCGCTACCGCGGCATGCCCGGCTCCGAACGCCGTCAGCGCATCGAGGACGCGCTCAGCCGGGTCGGCCTGGGCTCGCGCATGAAGCACTATCCGGCGGAGCTGTCGGGCGGCCAGCAGCAGCGCGCCGCGATCGCGCGCGCGCTGGCGGGCAGTCCGCGCCTGCTGCTCGCCGACGAACCCACCGGCAACCTCGACTCGCAGATGGCGCGCGGCGTGATGGAGCTGCTGGAGGAGATCAACGCCCAGGGCACCACCATCGTCATGGTCACCCACGACCCGGAACTGGCCGCGCGCGCGCAGCGCAACGTGCACATCGTCGACGGCATGGCCACCGACTTCGCCGCCGTGCCCAGCCTGGTGCGATCGCTGGCCAGCGACGACGCCGCCGCGACCGCCTGAGGACGCCGCCATGACCGGTAACTCCATGTTCGCCTACTACTTCGACCTGGCGCTGCGCAGCTTCCGCCGCAACAAGATGCTGACCGCGCTGATGGTGCTCGCCATCGCGCTGGGCATCGGCGCCAGCATGACCACGCTGACGGTGTTCTACGTGCTTTCGGGCAACCCGATCCCGGCCAAGAGCGACCGCTTGTTCTACGTGCAGATGGACCCGCGCACCAAGGACGGCTACACCCCCGGCGGGGATCCCTCGTTCCAGATGACGCGCTTCGATTCCGAAGCCCTGCTGCGCGGCAAGCGCGGCGCGCGCCAGGCGGTGATGACCGCCGGCGCCGCCAACATCGAACCCGATCGCCAGGGCCTGACCCCGTTCATGGCCGACGCGCGCTTCACCTCGGCCGACCTGTTCGCGATGTTCGACGTGCCGTTCCTGCAAGGCGGCGGCTGGAAGGCCAGCGATGACGAGAACCGTTCGCGGGTGGCGGTGATCAGCAAGGAACTCAGCGAGAAGCTGTTCGGCGCCGGCTCCAGCGTCGGCAAGGCGATCCGGATCAACGAATCGGAATTCCGCGTGGTCGGCGTGATCGACCACTGGCGCCCTACCCCGCGTTTCTACGATCTGAGCAACGAACGCTTCGGCGCCGCCGAGCAAGTGTTCATTCCGTTCTCGACCTCGCTGTCCCTGCGCATGGGCAACAACGGCGATATGAACTGCTGGGGCGAGAACCGCGTCGACGACGAAGAAGGCTCGCACGCGCTCAATGCGCCCTGCGCTTGGCTGCAGTACTGGGTCGAACTGGCCTCGGCCGACCAGGCCAAGGACTACCTTGCCTACCTGGGCAACTATTCCGACGAACAACGCCGCGCCGGCCGTTTCGAGCGGCCGACCAACGTGCGCCTGTACAACGTGATGGACTGGCTGGACCAGAACAAGGTCGTGCCCTCCGACGTGCGTCTGCAGGCCTGGCTGGCGTTCGGCTTCCTGCTGGTGTGCCTGCTCAACACCGTCGGCCTGCTGTTGGCCAAGTTCCTGCGTCGCGCCAACGAGATCGGCGTGCGCCGCGCGCTCGGCGCCTCGCGCCGGGCGATCTTCGCCCAATGCCTGGTCGAAGCCGGCACCGTCGGCCTGGTCGGCGGCGTCATCGGCCTGGGCCTGGCGATGCTGGGACTATGGGCCGTGCGTCAGCAGCCGGCCAGTTATGCCGAGTTGGCACATCTGGACCCGACCATGCTCGTCGCCACTTTCGTTATCGCGGTCGTCGCCAGCGTGCTGGCCGGCCTGTTGCCGGCCTGGCATGCCTGCCAGGTGACCCCGGCCATCCAGCTCAAGAGCCAGTGAGGCCATCCATGGACATCCGCCCCATCCTGACGACCCTGCGTCGCCACAAGACCGCCGCCGCGCTGATCGTGTTCGAGATCGCGCTGAGCTGCGCCATCATCTGCAATGCGGTGTTCCTGATCAGCAATCGCCTGGAACTGATGAACCGTACCAGCGGCCTGGCCGAGAACGAAATCGTCCGCGTCCAGTTGACCGGCATCAACAACAACAAGGACGCCGGCGCCGTGACACGGTCGGACTTGGCGGCGCTGCGCGCGCTGCCGGGCATCAAGGCCGCCACGGCCAGCAACCAGGTCACCTTCGGCAACTCCTCCTGGAACAGCGGCGTCAGCCTCAAGACGGACCAGCCGTTCCCGAACCTCAGCGCGACCACCTACTTCGGCGACGAGCAACTGATCGACACGCTGGGCCTGAATCTGGTCGCGGGCCGCCGTTTCAACAGCGACGAGTACGTCGACCTGGAGGAATTCGACAAGCCCGGCGCCGATCTTGGCGTGCCCGCAGCGATCCTGACTCAGGCAGTGGCCGACAAGCTGTTCCCAGGCGAGAACGCGGTCGGCAGGAACATCTATAGCTGGGGCGACAAGCCGATCCGGATCGTCGGCGTGGTCGATCACATGGCGCGTCCGAACAACCGCGGCGGCGCCGCCGAGTACGAATACTCGATGATCTTCCCGCTGCGGGTGACCTACGAGGCCGGCGGCAATTACCTGCTGCGGGTAGCGCCCGAGCGTCGCGAGGAAACCCTCAAGGCCGCGATCGCGACCCTGGAGAAGAACGGCCCGACCCGCATCATCCTCGAGGACGAGAGCAAGACCATGGAGCAGATGCGCCGCGAGTTCTATCAGCAGGACCGTTCGATGGCCTGGCTGCTGGTCGCGGTGTGCATCGCCCTGCTGGTGGTGACCGCGCTGGGCATCGTCGGCCTGGCCAGCTTCTGGGTGCAGCAGCGGACCAAGCAGATCGGCGTGCGTCGGGCGCTGGGCGCGACCCGCGGCCAGGTGCTGCGTTACTTCCAGACCGAGAACTTCCTGCTCGCCACGCTCGGCATCATCATCGGCATGGCCATGGCCTACGGCATCAATATGGTCCTGATGAGCCACTACGAGCTGCCGCGTCTGCCGGCGATCTACCTGCCGCTGGGTGCGCTGGCGCTGTGGGTGCTGGGCCAGATCGCAGTGTTCGGCCCGGCGCGCCGCGCCGCCGCCGTGCCGCCCGCGGTCGCGACGCGCTCGATCTGACGCGTTCGATCTAGAACGCGTGGCGTAGTTCCGGGCGCGATCGCATCGCGCCCGCTAGTCTCTCCGAGTCGGTCCGCAAGCCCGTCCAGCCTCCGCGCTGGACGGGCCCGGACCGGGTCGTCTCCACTTTCCGACACGGAGCCCCAAGCCATGTCCCCACGCGTCACCCTGCATGCCCTGACCATCGCCCTGACCCTGGCCGTCGGCGGCGTCCACGCCGCGCCGGCCACGAACAACGCCACACCGGCCAACGCCGCAAGCGCCGACGTCGCCGCCCGCACCCGCGCCCTCAATGCCCTGCTCGACGAGCAATGGCAGACCTTCCTGCGCGAAGCGCCGGAGCAGGCCAGCTTCTTCGGCGATTACCGCTACAACGACGGCTGGAGCGACTACTCGCTGGCCGAGGTCGAGCGCCAGACGGGCGAGCTCGAAAAGCTGCTCGTGCGCTTCCGCGCGATTGATCCCACCGGCCTGGCCGATGCCGACCGTCTCAATCTGCAACTGATGATCCGGCGCCTGGAAAGCGACCGCGAGTTCTATCGGCTCAAGCTGCACGAGCTGCCGCTGGACCAGATGAACGGTATCCACCTGCTGCTGCCGATCATCGCCAGCGCATTTCCGTTCAACGACGTCAAGCAGTACGACGAGTACATCGTGCGCCTGCGCAGCATGCCCAAGCTGCTGGACCAGGTCACCGAGCGCGCGCGCCAGGGCGCCAAGGACGGCCTGACGCCGCCGCGCTATCTGCTGGAGAAAGTGGTCGGACAGTGCGACGGCATCGCCGACCCGGCAGGCGCCGACAACGTGTTCGCCGCACCGCTGCAGAAATTCCCCGCCGGCATCCCGGCCGCCGAACGCGAGCGCATCCGCAAGGCCTTGCTGACCGCTATCGACGAACAAGTGCGCCCGGCCTATCGCAAGCTGTCGCAGTTCGTCGCCAAGGAGTACGCGCCGCAGGGCCGCGAAGAGCCGGGCCTGTGGTCGCTGCCCAACGGCGAGGCGCTGTACGCCTACCAGATCCGCCAGCAGGCCTCGACTTCGATGAGCGCCGAGCAGATCCACCAGCTCGGCCTGGCCGAAGTCGCACGTATCGAGAAGACCCAGTCCGAGATCGCGCGCAAGCTCGGCTACGCCGACCTTAAGGCGATGCGCGTGGCGGTGCGCAAGGATCCCAAGCAGCACGCGCAATCGCGCGAGCAGATCCTCGAGCTATACCGCAAGTACGTGACCCAGATGGAGCCGCGCCTGCCGGAACTGTTCGGCCTGCTGCCCAAGACCGGTGTCGAAGTGCGCGCGATCGAGTCCTACCGCGAGAAGTCCGCCTCCGCCGCCGGCTACATGCCCGGCACCCCCGACGGCTCGCGCCCGGGCATGATCATGATCAACACCAGCACGCCCACCGAGCGCCTGCTGATGCCGATCGAGGCGATCGCCTACCACGAAGGCATTCCCGGCCATCACCTGCAGAACTCGATCACCCGCGCCCTGCCGGAACTGCCGCCGTTCCGACGCCTGATCGGCGAGATCGCCTATATCGAAGGCTGGGGCCTGTACTCCGAGCGCCTGGGCAAGGAACTGGGCTTCTACCAGGACCCGTACAGCGACTTCGGCCGCCTCGCCCAGGAACTGGTGCGTGCCAACCGCCTGGTGCTGGACACCGGCGTGCACCACAAGCGCTGGACGCGCGAACAGATGGTGAGCTGGTACCGCGAGCACTCGGATTCCGACGAGGTCAGCATCCAGGCCGAGGTCGACCGCTACATCGCCAACCCGGGCCAGGCGCTGGCGTACAAGGTCGGCGAGCTCAAGATCGTCGAGCTGCGCGAACGCGCGCAGCGCGCGCTGGGCGACCGCTTCGACATCCGCGCCTTCCACGACCAGGTGCTGGGCGGCGGCGCGCTGCCGCTGGATGTGCTGGAACAGCGCGTCGATGGTTGGATCGCCAGCAGCCGCGGCGGCGCCAAGGCCGCGAGCGCGCCATGACCTGCGCGCCGCAACGCGATATCGGCGCCCGCGCGCCGCTGTCGTGCGGCGGCGCTGGCTATACTTCCGCCGGACCCGCAGCGGCGTCGCGCACGCCGCCGCACCTTCAAATTCCCGGAGCCCTATGCGCACCGTCCTGGTGATCGACGACAACCCCGCGGTCGGCACCGCGCTGGACCTGCTGTTCGGCCTGCGCGAGATCCGCGTGCTCACCGCGCAGTCGCCCGAGGAAGGCCTGCAGATGCTGGCGCGCGAGGACATCGGCCTGGTGATCCAGGACATGAACTTCAGCGCCGACACCACCTCGGGCGAGGAAGGCGTGGCCCTGTTCCGCGACATCCGCGCGCGCCATCCCGACCTCCCGATCATCCTGCTCACCGCCTGGACCCACCTGGACATCGCCGTCGACCTGGCCAAGGCCGGCGCGGCCGACTACCTGGCCAAGCCCTGGGACGATCAGAAGCTGCTGGCCAGCGTCGAGAACCTGCTGGAGCTGTCGGCGAGCACGCGCGAGGTCAACCGCCTGCACGATCAGCGCCGGCGCGTGCAGCGCGAACTCGAATCGCGCTACGACCTGCGCGGGCTGGTGTTCGCCTCCGAAGCGCTGGCGCGCGTGGTCGAACTGGCCGGCCATGTGGCGCGCGCCGACGTGCCGGTGCTGATCACCGGCCCCAACGGCTCGGGCAAGGAAAAGATCGCCGAGATCGTGCAGGCCAACTCCTCGGTCAAGTCCGGACCGTTCGTGACCCTCAATTGCGGCGCGCTGCCGTCGGAACTGATCGAAGCCGAGTTGTTCGGCGCCGACGCCGGCGCCTATACCGGCGCCAGCAAGGCCCGCGAAGGCAAGTTCGAAGCCGCCGACGGCGGCACGCTGTTCCTGGACGAGATCGGCAACCTGCCGCTGGCCGGGCAGATGAAGCTGTTGCGCGTGCTGGAGACCGGACGCTTCGAGCGTCTGGGTTCCAACCGCGAACGCCAGGTCAAAGTCCGCGTGATCAGCGCGACCAACGCCGACCTGCCGGCGATGATCCGCGACGGCCGCTTCCGCGAAGACCTCTACTACCGCCTCAACACCATCGAGATCCACCTGCCGCCGCTGGGCGAACGACCCGACGACGTGCTGCCGCTGGCGCGAAAGTTCTTGCGCGAGCTCGCTGGCGACGGCGGCAAGCGACTGAGCGAGGAGGCCGAGCGCGCACTGACCATGCATTCCTGGCCGGGCAACGTGCGCGAACTGCGCAACACCCTGCAGCGCGCGGTACTGTTGGCGCGCGGCGACGGCATCGGCGTCGCCGACCTGGGCCTGCCCACGCCGACCGCCCATACGTCGGCGGCAGCCGGCGGCGACGAACCGGACCGCGCCAGCATCGAGGCCGCGCTGGAACGTGCCGGCGGCGTGCTCGCGCAGGCCGCGAGCGAACTGGGCTTGTCGCGTCAGGCACTATATCGCCGGCTCGACCGGCTCGGCATACGACGGGAGTGAGGAGATCGCGATGCGCTGGCGCCGTCTGCCCCTGAGCCTGAGCTTCAGCGCGATCGCGCTGGCGTATCTGATCGTGGGTACCGCGCTCACGACCTGGCTGATCACCCTGCTGCCGCAACGCTGGATGGCACCGGCGCTGACCGTGGCCTTGCTGCTGCCTCTGCTGATCTACCATGTCAGGCGAGCGTTCGCGCCGATGAACTCGCTGTTCCGTGCGCTCGCCGGCAGCGTCGCCAGCTACCGCGACGGCGACTACAGCTTCGGCCTGTCCTGGTCCGGCCGCGGCGAACTGGGCGAACTGGTCGAGAGCCACAACCGCCTCGGCGAGGCCCTGCGCGAGCAGCGGCTGTCGCTGGTGCAGCGCGAACTGCTGCTCGACACGATGGTTCAGAACACGCCGGTGGCGATGGTGCTGATCGATCCGAGCCGGCGCGTCGTCCACGCCAATCTCGCCGCCCGCAAGATGCTGGGCGAAGGGCGGCGGCTCGAAGGCCAGTCCTTCGAGGACCTGCTCATGCGTGCGCCCGAGCCGGTGCGCGAAGCCTTCGAACGCGGCGGCGACGGCATGTTTACGGTCGGGGACGAGGACAACGAGGACATCTATCACCTCGCCCGGCGCATGTTCCGCCTCAACGGCCGCCATCACGAACTGGTGCTGCTGCGCCAGCTCACCGCCGAGCTGCGGCGCCAGGAAGTGCAGACCTGGAAGAAGGTGATCCGGGTGATCAGCCACGAGCTCAACAACTCGCTCGCTCCGATCGCCTCCCTCGCCCATTCCGGCGCCGAACTGTTGCGGCGCGGCCAGTACGACAAACTGCCGACCGCGCTGACCACCATCGAGGAGCGTGCGCGCCACCTGGAAGGCTTCATCCGCGATTACGCGCGCTTCGCCAAGCTGCCGTCGCCGCGGCTTGAAGCGGTGGACTGGTCGCGCTTCCTGGCCCAGCTGCGCAGCCAGGTCGATTTCGTCTACGACGGCCGTGCGCGCGGCCAGGAAGGCATCGCCCATTTCGACGCCGCACAGCTGGAGCAGAGCCTGCTCAACCTGCTCAAGAACGCGCACGAGTCCGGGTCCAAGCCCGAGGACGTGCGGCTGGTACTGCGCCGCTCGCCGGGCGCCTGGCGCATCGACGTGCTCGACCGTGGCACCGGCATGAACGAAGCGGTGCTGTCCAATGCCTTGCTGCCGTTCTACTCGACCAAGCGCAACGGCACCGGCCTGGGCCTGGCGCTGGCGCGCGAGATCGCCGAAGCGCACGGCGGCCGCATCGCCCTGCTCAATCGCGAAGGCGGCGGGCTGTGCGTGTCGATGCTGATTCCGGATTGAGCCAGGCCAGGCGAACGCAACACTGTGGGAGCGGCGTAAGCCGCGATATCGATAGTTCGTCTACGGCGACAGCCGCAGCGAGCGTTGCGGCCTATCCGGAATAGAAACATTCCCGCAACTGCGGGTCCGATCGCGGCTTACGCCGCTCCCACAGAGAGCCAATCAATGACCTGGGATGCGCCGGATCGAGAACCAGCGAGCAATCGCCTAGTTCCCGATGCCTCACCAGCCTCTATTCTTTGGGCTTCTTCACCGGCCGCTGCCATCCGTCCAGGGTGACCTGGCGCGCACGCGCGACGGTCAGCTTGCCTGCCGGCGCGTTCTTGCCTATCACCGAACCGGCGCCGATGGTCGCGCCGGCGCCGATGGTCACCGGCGCCACCAATGCCGAGTTGGAACCGATGAAGGCGCCGTCCTCGATGACGGTGGCGAACTTGTTCACGCCGTCGTAGTTGCAGGTGATGGTGCCGGCGCCGACGTTGACGCCGCTGCCGATGGTCACGTCGCCGAGATAGCTCAGGTGGTTGGCCTTGCTGCTCACTCCCAGGCGCGCGTTCTTGGTCTCGACGAAATTGCCGATATGCACGCCGTCGGCGAGCACCGTCCCTGGGCGCAGACGCGCATAGGGCCCGATATGGGCCGTGCCTTCGACCACTACGCCGTCGAGGTCGCAATGCGCGCGCACTTCCGTGCCGGGGCCGAGCTTCACGTCTTTGAGCCGGCAGAACGGGCCGATGCGCACGCCGTCGGCGAGTTCGACCCGGCCTTCCAGCACCACGTCGACATCGATCTCGACATCGCGCCCGACGCTGACTTCGCCGCGCTGGTCGTAACGCGCCGGATCGGCGAGGCGCGCGCCTTGCTCGCACAGCGCACGCGCGGCGCGACGCTGGAACGCGCGTTCCATCTGCGCCAGCTGCCAGGGATCGTTGACGCCTTCGACTTCGAGCGGGTCGGCCACGTGCACCATCTCCGCGGCGCTGAACTCGGCCGCGGCGGAAGCGAACACGTCGGTGAGGTAGTACTCGCCCTGGGCGTTGTCGTTGCCCAGGTTCTCCAGCCAGCGCCGCAGCGGTTCGCCGTCTGCGACCAGGATGCCGGTGTTGACGGTACGGATCTCGCGCTGCTCGTCGTCGGCGTCTTTGTGCTCGACGATCTGGCCCACGCGGCCTTCGGCGTCGCGGACGACGCGGCCGTAACCGGTGGGATCGCCCAGATCGGCGACCAGCACCGCAAGCCGGCCCGGCGCGTCCAGCAGGCGTTGCAGGGTCGCGGGCGTGGTCAGCGGCACGTCGCCGTACAACACCAGCACGCGCGCATCCAGCGGTACGTCCGGCATCGCCTGTTGCACGGCGTGGCCGGTGCCCAGACGCTGCGCCTGTTCTGCCCAGTGCAGATCGGGCTGGTCGGCGAAGGCGGCACGCACCTGCTCGCCGCCGTGGCCGTAGACGAGGTGGATGCCGGCGGAGTTCAAGGCGCGTGCGGTCGCGATCACGTGCGCGAGCATCGGCCGGCCGCCGATTTTCTGCAGCACTTTGGCGGTGGCGGACTTCATCCGCTTGCCCTCGCCGGCGGCGAGGATGACGACGTGCAGGGGTGCGGCCATGCGGGCTCCAGGAGCGATTATGCGTTCAGTTGCCAGTGATTCTAGCCGCGCGGGCCCTGCTAGGATGCGGCGGTGCCGAATTCGCCCGCGCTCCCCTACCGTCGCCGTCCGCAGGCGCAGCCGCGTCCCGCGTGGAGCCACGCACGATGAGCCTGGGCCGGCAGGGCCGCCACTATCTGATCATCGGCCTGATCCAATGGCTGCTGGATTGGGGCGTGATGGTCGCGCTCAGCCACGCCGGCATGGCGGTGGAACCGGCCAACGTCGCCGGACGCATCAGCGGCGCGCTGCTGGGGTTCTGGCTCAACGGCCGCATCACCTTCGCCGGCGACGACACCCGCATCGGCCGGCGCCAGTTCGGCCGCTTCCTGGGCATGTGGCTGGCGACCACCCTGGTCAGCACCTGGGCCATGGGCGCGATCGACGACGCGGTCGGCCTGACCTGGACCTGGTTGGCCAAGCCCGCAGTGGAACTGATGCTGGGCGGTATCGGATTCCTGCTGTCGCGGCATTGGGTCTATCGGCGCTGAAGCGCGAGAGACCAAGCTTTCTGTGGGAGCGGCGTAAGCCGCGATCGAATCTTCAGATCCGCAGCTGAGGCCACGATTGGGGCACGGCGGTCGCGGCTCACGCCGCTCCTACCCCACAGCGGGAAGCATGTCCGGGGGCCTGAAACGAGAAACGCCGGCGCGAGGCCGGCGTTTTCGTTCGCGACGCGGTGGCGCGCGATCAGTGCTTCATGTTCTTGCGCAGACGCTCCAGCGCCTGCAGCTGCGCCATGGCCTCGGCCAGCTTGGCCTGGGCTTCGGCCACGTCCATCTGCGGACCGCGGTTGGCCAGCGTACGCTCGGCTTCTTCCTTGGCGGCGCGCACGGCGGCCTCGTCGATGTCCTGGGCGCGGATCGCGGTGTCGGCCAGCACGGTCACGACCTGCGGCTGCACTTCCAGGATGCCGCCGGACACGGCGAAGTCCAGCTGCTCGCCGTTGGGCAGGGTCACGACGACCTTGCCGGGCTTGAGGCGCGTGATCAGCGGAGCGTGGCGCGGCGCGATGCCGAGCTCGCCGATTTCGCCGGTAGCGACCAGCAGCGTCGCCTCGCCGTGGAAGATTTCTTCCTCGGCACTGACGATGTCGCAACGGAAGGTGGATGCCATAAGAAAACGCCTCTATTCATTGTCTCCCTCTCCCCCATCGCGGGAGAGGGCAGGGGTGAGGGCACACGGAGCTTCGGGCGCGAACGTCGTTACCGCAACAGCACCAACCGCGTCGGCACCCTACCCCTCCGCCGCCGGGCGGCAGAGAGGAAAACCGTGGTTTAGCCCACGCCCATCTTCTTGGCCTTCTCGACCGCTTCTTCGATCGCGCCGACCATGTAGAACGCCTGCTCCGGCAGGTGGTCGTATTCGCCGTCGACGATGCCCTTGAAGCCGCGGATCGTGTCCTTCAGCGAAACGTACTTGCCCGGAGCGCCGGTGAACACTTCGGCGACGTGGAACGGCTGCGAGAAGAAACGCTCGATCTTGCGCGCGCGCGACACGGCCTGCTTGTCTTCTTCCGACAGCTCGTCCATGCCCAGGATCGCGATGATGTCCTTGAGTTCCTTGTACTTCTGCAGGGTCGACTGGACGCGGCGCGCGGTGTCGTAGTGCTCGGCACCGATCACGTTCGGGTCGAGCTGACGCGAAGTCGAGTCCAGCGGATCCACGGCCGGGTAGATGCCCAGGGACGCGATGTTACGGCTCAGCACGACGGTGGCGTCGAGGTGGGCGAAGGTGGTCGCCGGCGACGGGTCGGTCAGGTCGTCCGCGGGCACGTACACGGCCTGGATCGAGGTGATCGAACCGGTCTTGGTCGAGGTGATGCGCTCCTGCAGGACGCCCATTTCCTCGGCCAGGGTCGGCTGGTAACCCACCGCCGACGGCATACGGCCCAGCAGCGCCGAGACTTCGGTGCCGGCCAGGGTGTAGCGGTAGATGTTGTCGACGAACAGCAGCACGTCCTTGCCCTTGCCCGACGCATCCTTCTCGTCGCGGAAGTACTCGGCCATGGTCAGGCCGGTCAGGGCGACGCGCAGACGGTTGCCCGGCGGCTCGTTCATCTGGCCGTACACCATCGCGACCTTGTCGAGGACGTTGGAGTCCTTCATCTCGTGGTAGAAGTCGTTGCCCTCGCGGGTACGCTCGCCCACGCCGGCGAACACGGACAGACCCGCGTGCGCCTTGGCGATGTTGTTGATGAGTTCCATCATGTTGACGGTCTTGCCGACGCCGGCGCCGCCGAACAGGCCGACCTTGCCGCCCTTGGCGAACGGGCACATCAGGTCGATGACCTTGATGCCGGTTTCGAGCAGGTCGTTGGCCGAGGACTGGTCCTCGTACGACGGAGCCGAACGGTGGATTTCCCAATGATCGGTCGCCTGCACCGGGCCGGCTTCGTCGATCGGGTTGCCCAGCACGTCCATGATGCGGCCCAGGGTGCCCGCACCCACCGGCACCGAGATCGCGTGACCGGTGTTGGTCGCGATCAGGTTGCGCTTGAGGCCGTCGGTCGAACCCAGTGCGATCGTGCGCACGATGCCGTCGCCGAGCTGCTGCTGCACTTCCAGCGTGATTTCGGTGTTGGCGACCTTCAACGCGTCGTACACCTTCGGCACTTCCGCGCGCGCGAACTCGACGTCGACGACCGCACCGATGATCTGAACGATCTTGCCCTGGCTCATGGTTCTTTCCTCAGTAACTTAATGCTGCATGGCGGCCGCGACAGGCGTCCGCGTGTATGGTTTAGACCGCCGCGGCGCCGCCGACGATTTCGGAGATTTCCTGCGTGATCGCAGCCTGGCGGGCCTTGTTGTAGACCAGCTTCAGGGTGTCGATCAGCTTGCCGGCGTTGTCGCTGGCCGCCTTCATCGCCACCATGCGGGCGGCGTGCTCGGACGCGACGTTCTCCAGCACCGCCTGGTACACCAGCGACTCGATGTAGCGCGTCAGCACGTGCTCGAGCACGGTCTTCGCATCGGGTTCGTAGATGTAGTCCCAGTCGTGGCGGGCGACCTGCGTTTCCGGCTCCGGCAGCGGCAGCAGCTGATCGAACGCCGCGCGCTGGGTCATGGTGTTGACGAAGTCGTTATAGGTCAGATAGACGCGGTCGATGTTGCCGGCGCTGTAGGCGTCCAGCATCACCTTGATCACGCCGACCAGCTGCTCCAGGTGCGGCTTGTCGCCCAGGTGGGTGACCGACGCCAGCATGTTGACCTTGATCCGGCGGAAGAACACCGAGGCCTTCTGGCCGATGGTGACCACGTCGACCTCGACGCCCTGCTCCTGCCACTTGCGGATCTCGCCGAGCAGCTTGCGGAACAGGTTGTTGTTGAGGCCGCCGGCCAGGCCGCGGTCGGAGGAGACGATGACGTAACCGACGCGCTTGGTTTCCTTGCGCTCGATCATGTACGGATGCTGGTAGTCGGAATTGGCCTGGGCCAGGTGACCGATCACCTGCTTCATCACGCGCGCGTACGGGCGCGACGTCTTCATGCGCTCCTGCGCCTTGCGGATCTTGGAGGCCGAGACCATCTCGAGCGCGCGCGTCACCTTGCGGGTGTTCTGCACGCTCTTGATCTTCGTCTTGATTTCGCGTCCGCCTGCCATTAACTCGCTCCGCTCGTGGGATTAGGGATTAGGGATTGGGGATTCGTACTAGCGGGAGTCGGGCTCGGTTTTGCCGAATCCCGAATCCCGGATCACGAATCCCGGCCTTACTCACCAGGTCCCGGTCTGCTTGAACTCTTCGATGCCCTTCTTGAAGGCGCCTTCGATCTCGTCGTCCCACGCACCGGTGCTGTTGATCTTGGAGATCAGCTCGCCGGCGGTGTTGACGAAGTGCGCGTGCAGGGCTTCCTCGAACGCGCCGATCTTGGTGACCGGCACTTCGTCCATGTAGCCCTTGTCGACCGCGTAGATCGACAGCGACTGCAGCGCGATCGACATCGGCGCGTACTGCTTCTGCTTCATCAGCTCGGTGACGCGCTGGCCGCGCTCGAGCTGCTTGCGGGTGGCTTCGTCCAGGTCCGAGGCAAACTGCGCGAACGCAGCCAGCTCGCGGTACTGGGCGAGCGCGATACGGATGCCGCCCGAGAGCTTTTTGACGATCTTGGTCTGCGCGGCGCCGCCGACGCGGGACACCGAGATACCGGCGTTCACGGCCGGACGGATGCCGGCGTTGAACAGGTCGGTTTCCAGGAAGATCTGGCCGTCGGTGATCGAGATCACGTTGGTCGGAACGAACGCCGAGACGTCGCCCGCCTGGGTTTCGATGATCGGCAGCGCGGTCAGCGAACCGGTCTTGCCCTTGACCGCGCCGTTGGTGAACTTCTCGACGTACTCCTCGGACACGCGCGCGGCGCGCTCGAGCAGGCGGGAGTGCAGGTAGAACACGTCGCCCGGGTAGGCTTCGCGGCCCGGCGGGCGCTTCAGCAGCAGCGAGATCTGGCGGTAGGCCACGGCCTGCTTGGACAGATCGTCGTACACGATCAGCGCGTCTTCGCCGCGGTCGAGGAAGTACTCGCCCATGGTGCAGCCGGAGTAGGCGCTGATGTACTGCATCGCGGCCGACTCGGACGCGGTCGCCGCGACCACGATGGTGTGCGCCATGGCGCCGTTTTCTTCCAGCTTGCGCACGACGTTGGCGACCGAGCTGGCCTTCTGGCCGATCGCGACGTACACGCACTTAATGCCGGTGCCCTTCTGGTTGATGATCGCGTCGATCGCCATCGCGGTCTTGCCGGTCTGGCGGTCGCCGATGATCAGCTCGCGCTGGCCGCGGCCGATCGGGATCATCGCGTCGACGGTCTTGTAACCGGTCTGCACCGGCTGGTCGACCGACTTGCGCCAGATCACGCCCGGCGCGACGCGCTCCACCGGCGCGGTCAGCTTGGCGTCGATCGGGCCCTTGCCGTCGATCGGCTCGCCCAGCGCGTTGACCACACGGCCCAGCAGCTCGTTGCCGACCGGCACTTCGAGGATGCGCGCGGTGGTCTTGGCCACGTCGCCTTCGCGCAGGTGCTCGTAGTCGCCCAGGACCACGGCGCCGACCGAGTCGCGCTCCAGGTTCAGCGCGAGCGCGAAGGTGTTGTTCGGCAGCTCGATCATTTCGCCCTGCATCACGTCGGCCAGGCCGTGGATGCGCACGATGCCGTCGGACACGGAGGTGACCGTGCCTTCGTTGCGCGCCTCGGCGGCCAGCTTGACCTTCTCGATGCGGGTCTTGATCAGTTCGCTGATTTCGGACGGGTTGAGCTGCGTGCTTGCCATGGGTGGTTCCCTTGTGCCCGGCGATGACGCCGGATTTGCAATTAAGTTCGTTCTGGTCGCCGGTCAGCCCGCGAGAGCGGTCTGCAGGCGCGCGAGCTTGCCCTTGAGCGAGCCGTCGATCACTACGTCGCCGGCGTCGATCACCGCGCCGCCGATCAGCGACGCATCGACCGCGGTCTCGAGCTCGACTTCGCGGCCGAAGCGCTTCTTCAGCGCGGCCTTGATCGATTCGAGTTCGGCCGCCGGCAGTTCGCTGGCGGCGGTGACGCGCGCCTTGACGATGCGTTCGGCTTCGGCGCGCAGTTCCTCGAACAGGCCCGCGATCTCCGGCAGCAGCGGCAGCCGGCGGTTGTCCGCGAGCAGGCCGAGGAAGCGCAGGTAGGCTTCGTCTGCGCCGTCCATCGCGATCAAGCCGACGGCGTCGGCCGACGACAGGCGCGGATGCGCGATCAGCTCGTGCACCTGCGGGTCGGCGGCGATGCGCGCGGCGAGGGCGAGGCCCTGCGACCATGCGGCGGAGCGGCCGCCGTCGCGCGACAGCGCAAACGCAGCGCGGGCGTACGGGCGGGCGAGTGTGAGGTTCTGGCTCATCAGCTTTGGGCTATCCGATCAGTGCGTTCGCGTCGCGCGCCGTTACAGCTGCGCAGCCAGATCGTCGAGCAGCGCCTTGTGGGCGTTGGCGTCGATCTCGCGCTTGAGCAGCTTTTCGGCACCGCTGACGGCCAGCGTCGACACCTGCTTGCGCAGGTCTTCGCGGGCGCGATTGGCGGAGGCGACGATCTCGGCATCGGCCAGCGCTTTTTGGCGCGTGGCTTCGACGACGGCATCGGTCTTGGCCTGGTCGATGATCTGATTGGCGCGCTGATGCGCCTGATCGATGATCTCGTTGGCCTTGGTGCGAGCCTCGCGAAGTTCCGCATCGGCGCGTTCTTGCGCTTGGATGAGGTCCTTCTGGCTACGCTCCGCGGCGGCCAAGCCTTCGGCGATCTTCTTTTGGCGTTCTTCGATAGCCGCGTTCAGCGGCGGCCAAATGAACTTCATCGTGAACCATACGAGGATCGCGAAGGAGAGCATCTGACCGAAGAAAGTCATGTTGGGATTCATGACGGGTCCTCGACGTTGCTTGCGTTGGACCGGCTTGCGCCGGTCCGGCTTTGTCCGGTCCGCGCGATTAGGCGCGGATCGAGACGGATCAGGCGGCCTGCTGCAGGACGCTGATCAGCGGGTTGGCGAACGCGAAGAACAGCGCCACGGCGAGACCGATGATGAACGCCGCGTCGATCAGGCCGGCGAGCAGGAACATACGGCCCTGCAGCATCGGGACCAGCTCCGGCTGACGCGCGGCGGATTCGAGGAACTTCGAACCCATGATCGCGATGCCGAGGCAAGCGCCCAGAGCGCCGAGACCGATGATGATGCCGATCGCGATGGCGGTCAGACCCTGAACGTTGGCGATGAACTCCATGGTGCTTCTCCTGGTAGAGGTAGTGCTAAACGGTGAAGGGAAACGAATTTGGTTACAGCGGAATGAGGGGTGCAGCTGGGTGATGCGGCTTGAATCAATGGCTTTCGCGGGCGCCTGCGATGTAGACGACCGTGAGGATCATGAAGATGAAGGCCTGCAGCAGGATGATCAGGATGTGGAAGATCGCCCAGGCGGCGTTGGCGATGATGCCGGGGACGATGGTGTAGATGCTGCCCATCAGGCCGGCGATCAGCATGAACACCAGCTCGCCGCCGTACATGTTGCCGAACAGTCGCATCGCCAGCGAAACCGGCTTGACCAGCCACTCGATGACGTTCATCACCAGGTTGACCGGGACCAGCACGATCTTCATGAAGCCGTGCGCATGGAACGGCGCGGTCAGCAGCTCCTTGCCGAAGCCCAGCGCGCCCTTGGCGGAAACCGCGTGACCGATCAGGATGAAGAACACCGAGGCCGACAGCGCGAACGTCGTATTGAGGTCGGCGGTCGGAACGGCGCGGAAATAGGTGTGGTGCGCGGCTTCGGCGCCGGCGGTGGTGTGAACCAGCCAGCCGAACAGATCCAGCGGCAGCAGGTCCATCGTGTTCATGAACACGACCCACATGAAGATGGTCAGCGCCAGCGGGGTCACCGTGCGGCGATCGCCGTGGAAGGTGTCCTTCACCTGGCCGTCGATGAACTCGACGATCATCTCGACGAAAGCCTGGCCCTTGCTGGGAACGCCGGCGGTGGCCTTGCGCGCAGCGAGGCCGAACCACAGCACGAACACCAAGCCCAGCGCCAACGCGACGATCCACGAGTCGAAATGGAACTGGCCCCCGAACACCTCCGTGGTGTTGTGGGTCAGATGGTGCTTGATGTATTCGTTCAGGCCGCCCGAACCGGTCTGTTCACTCACGAAAAGACACCTATCGTTTCAAAAGATTGGCCAGTACGAAGGCCAGCGTCGCCGCAAGCACCCCGACCAGCATTGGCAGCGGCGGCAACCGGAACACGGCCAGACCCAGCCCGAGCACCAAGAACACCACCACCCACTTGAACATGACTCCGGCCAGCAACCGCCCTATGGCCGCTCCGGCCGGTTGCACGCCGCCCCCCAACGCCATCCAGGCCGCCACGAAAGCACCCGCGAAGACCGCGCCCCCGCCGACCGCCGCCGCTAGCGCGAAGCGCGCACCGAGGGGGAGGAAGGCCAGCGCGGTCAGCGCCGTCGCGCCGGCTTGCCAGGCAATCGCGCGCGACGCCAGCCGGCGGCCCGTGGACATTGGATCGTGCACGCGGGTCTCGTCGGTCTGGGGTAGGCGCAAAGCGCCCGGTAGAGCCGCAAAAGTATAGAACGCGTGAGCGTTTCGGGCAACCGCCGAGCGTCACGTCCGCGGCGGGCACCATGCCCCGGTTCGAGGCAGCATCGATGCGTCTTCGATCCATGCGCAGCACTATGCGCCGTAGCCGTAGGCCGTTGAATTACCTGGCAGGTCAAGTCTCGCGTGCCATGCGCCGCAAGCCAGCGTCGCGATAGCTATCGACTATGGAAGCCAGCGCGACTATCGATTTGACTTACGGCTACCAAAGTCCACAATCGAGAATAATTCTCATTCATCGACGTCCGTCATGAGCAAGACCCTCAGCTTCGCCTGCGTGCATTTCACCGTCGCCTTCCTGGTGGGCTACCTGATGACCGGCAGTATCTGGGTCGGCGGCGCCTTGGCCCTGGTCGAGCCGGCCTGCAATACCGTGGCCTTCCACCTGCACGAGAAGGTCTGGAAGCGTATCGAGCGCCGCCGCGCCGAGACTGCGGCGGCCGCCCTGGCGAGCTGAAAGAAATTGCGGAACCTTTCCGCCCGGGCCCGGTCAGTCTTAAGGAACGCCCTCCGCCACTCTCTCCTCGTCAATGGCAAAAGCAGCGGTGGGCTCCCCGAAGCCCCGGCCTCATCCGCCGGGGCTTCGCCTTTGTGATTTTCGTCACGCTTTCGCGATCTAGCGCTTTGAATCGCGCGATTCAAACGCTTGCTTTCACGATCGTTCCACTCCGTTTTCGGCATTGATGGATCTGCTGGCACATCGGTTGTGCCGTGCCGGCCTTCCCCCGATCCGGAGTGCGACTAGTGAATCCCAGAACCCTCCCCCTGACGCTCGCGCTTGCCGCGGCCGGCGTCGCGTTCGCGCGCCCCGCGCATGCCATCGAAGACGATCGCTTCACCCTGCGCCTGGGCGCGATGCAGGTCGACGCGCAAAGCGAGCTGCGCGGCAACACCGTATTCGCCGGCCAGCCGTTCGAATTCAGCGAAGACTTCGACTTCGGCGGCGACGAAGTCGTGCCGCGGCTCGAAGGCCAGTTCCGCTTCAGCGAACGCAACCGCCTGCTGTTCAACTATTTCGGCTACGACAAGGACCGCCGCGCTACGCTGGGCCAGGATCTGTCGTTCGACAACGTCACCATTCCCGCCGGCAGCTTCGCCAAGGCCAAAGCCAAGTTCGAACTGGCCAGTGTGATGTACGACTACGCAGTGGTCGAGACCGACACCGTCAGCCTCGGCCTGCAGCTCGGCGTGGAGTACGCCAAGCTCGAGGGCAAGCTCTACGCCGAAGCCGGCGCGAACACCTACGAAAGCCGCTCCAGCGACGACGGCTATGCGCCCGTGGTCGGCGCGCGCCTGACCGTGGCGCCGAACGAGAACTGGCGTTTCGTCGCCCAGGGCCAGTACCTGGATGCGAGCTGGGGCAACTTCGACGACTACGAGGGCGATCTCAGCCGCGCCAACGCCCTGGTCGAGTACCGCTTCACGCCCAACGTCGGCGTGTTCGTCGGCTACGACTGGTTCAAGCTCGACGTGGACCAGAGCGGCAGCGACGGCGTGCTGGGGCTGGATCAGCGCTTCAAGGGCCCGATGGCGGGCGTGACGTTCGCGTTCTGATCGCCGGAACCGGCGTTAGTCGCCGTCGTTGGCGCATTAGTACCTTCGGCGCCGCACTCCCTCCCCTTTCCTTCTCCCGCAAGCGGGAGAAGGAAAAGGGGAGTGCCCGTAGCTGCGCTCAAGCGCACCACCGGGCGTGCTCGGCACAGCGCGACGATGCGGTTCGCCTGCGGCTCACCGCATCCTACGCAATCGCGTTGCCGCTATCGCATCCGAAGACTCAAGCCTTCTTCTTCGGAATGTACAGATCGGTGATCGTGCCCTCGTATACCTCGGCCGCCATCGCCACCGATTCGCTCAGGGT
The DNA here is from genome assembly GCF_001428685.1 of Lysobacter sp. Root76. GTDB lineage: Bacteria > Pseudomonadota > Gammaproteobacteria > Xanthomonadales > Xanthomonadaceae > Lysobacter. The sequence continues at coordinate 228,450 of NZ_LMIK01000004.1, forward strand.
CGGGTGCGGGTGGATGGTGTGGCCGATGTCGGCCGCTTCGCAGCCCATTTCGATCGCCAGCGCCAGTTCCGAGATCAGATCGCCCGCATGCACGCCGACGATGCCGGCGCCGATCACGCGGTGCGTGGCTTCGTCGAAGATCAGCTTGGTGAAGCCCTCGCTGCGGCCCAGGCCCAGCGCGCGCGCGCTGGCGGCCCAGGGGAACTTGCCGACGCCGATCTTGAGGCCCTTGGCCTTGGCTTCGGTCTCGGTGACGCCGACCCAGGCGATTTCCGGATCGGTGTAGGCCACCGACGGGATCACGCGGGCGACCCACTCTTTCTTCTCGCCGGCGGCGACTTCGGCCGCGAGCTTGCCTTCGTGAGTGGCCTTGTGGGCGAGCATCGGGTTACCGACCAGATCGCCGATGGCGAAGATGTGCGGCACGTTGGTGCGCATCTGGCGGTCGACCGGGATGAAGCCGCGCTCGGTGACCTGCACGCCGGCCTTGTCGGCGTCGAGCTTGCCGCCGTTGGGGGCACGGCCGACCGCGACCAGCACGCGATCGAACAGCTGCGCCTCCGGTGCGCTGCCGCCCGCGGTCGCGGGTTCGAACGAGACCTTGATGCCCTGCTTGCTGGCCTCGGTGCCGGCGGCCTTGACCTTCAGGTGCACAGCTACGCCCTGCTTCTTCAGGCGATCGGCCAGCGGCTTGACCAGGTCCGGATCGGCGCCCGGCATCAGCTGGTCCATGAACTCGACCACGGTGACTTCGCTGCCCAGGGCGCGGTAGACCGTCGCCATTTCAAGCCCGATGATGCCGCCGCCGACGACCAGCAACTTTTTCGGTACCTCGGCCAGCTCGAGCGCGTCGGTGGAATCCATGACGCGCGGGTCGTCCCAGGGGAAGCCCGGCAGTTTCACCGCCTGCGAACCGGCGGCGATGATGCATTGCTCGAAACGGATCAACTGGCTGCCGCCCTCGCCCGTCACTTCGAGTTCATTGGGCGAGACGAAACGGCCGGTGCCGGTGACCACACGCACCTTGCGCTGCTTGGCCATGCCGGCCAGGCCCTTGGTGAAAGTGCCGACGACCTTGTTCTGCTTGAAGTCGCGCAGCTTGCCCAGGTCGATCTTGGGCGTGCCGAAATCCAGGCCGATGTCGGCCGAATGCGAGGTCTCGTCGATCAGCGCGGCCGCGTGCAGCAACGCCTTGGACGGAATGCAGCCGACGTTGAGGCAGACGCCGCCGAGGGTGGCGTAGCGCTCGACCAGCACCGTGTCCAGACCCAGGTCGGCGGCGCGGAACGCGGCGGTGTAGCCGCCGGGGCCGGAGCCGAGCACGAGCATGTGGCATTCGACGTCGGCCTTGCGGCCGCTGGCAGCGGCTGCGCTGGGCGCAGGCGCGGCGGGTGCGGACGGCGCAGCCGGCGCAGGCGACGCGGCGGGCGCGGCTTCGGCGGCCTTCGCGGGCGCAGGCGCAGCGGCGGGCGCGGCCTTGCTCTCGCCGGCCGCATCCGTAGCGGCCGTTTCCAGGATCGCGATCACCGTGCCTTCCGCGACCTTGTCGCCGAGCTTGACGCTGATCGACTTGACCACGCCGTCGGCCGACGACGGCACTTCCATCGTCGCCTTGTCAGACTCCAGCGTGACCAGGCCCTGGTCCTTCTTGACGCTGTCGCCGACCGCGACCAGCAACTCGATGACCGGTACGTCGTCGTAACCGCCGATGTCCGGGACTTTGACTTCAATCGTTGCCATTCGCTGCTCCCGTGCCGCCCGCGGTATTGCCGGCGAGCCATTTATTCAATTCGTCCAGGGACTCCGACAGTTCGGCCCAGCGGCGCGCGCGCCGCTCGTCGCCATCGTCGGTCGCCTTGATCAGGAGTGCGCTCTGCCGCATCAGCAGTTCGCCGGCGCCGCATTCGGGCTGCAGGCCGCTGACGCGCAGGCCGTCGACCATGAACAACAGCGTGTCCGCGTCGTGGAAGGTCGCCGCGCGGTCTTCCGGCACGGTCGCGCTGAGCGCGCGGCGCCAATCGGCGACCAGGCGTTTGGCCAGCGCGGCCGGCATCGGCACATCGACGACTTCCGGCTGCTGATCGACGCGCATGCGCAGCGCGCCGCCGCTCCAGGCCGCGACGCGATCGTCGGCCTCGGCGTAACGCAGGCGCCAGTCGGCGTCGCCCTCGGCCGGCACCAGCAGCAGGCCGCTTTCGTTGCGGTAGGGCGGCAGCGTGGTCAGGCTCAGCGCCGGCTTGGCGCCGGCCGCGAACAGGCCCTCGACCGCGCTGCCATGGTTCTCGGTCGCCGGCGGCCAGCCGCGGCCGAGTTCGGGCTTGCATTCGTCGGCGGCGCGCGCGAGTGGGGAAGCCAGCAGCAGCGCCGCCAGGGCGAGTGCGGAAACGGACGTCGATAAGGCGTAGGCGTGGGAGTCGCTCATGAGAACTGTCGGGATCCTGTTCAAGGCGTGGCCGGGGGAATCACGGTGTTCTGGTCGTACACCAGGCGCCAGCCGTCGGCTTCTTTCGCGAACACCAGGCTGAGCCAGGCTTCGCGCCGGGTTTTGAAACTGCCGTCGGCTTGCAGCGCCTGCGATTCGTATTTCACCAAGGCGACGCCGACGTCGCCGAGCTCGCGCACCGAGCGTATTTGGAAACGCATGCGCCAGTCGCGCTCGGCGAACCAGTCCACGTGCAGCGATCGGAACTGTTCGCGGCTGTCGAGTACCTGACCGTTGGGCAGGATCAGGGTGAGTTTGTCGCCGCTGGTGACCGTGGCCAGCAAGGCGTCGAGGTCGCGGGCGTTGATCGCGGCCAGGTGCGCGTCCAGCGTCGCCTGCAGCGAACGCGGCGGCGCGGGGTCGGCGGCATGGACCATGGCCGACCACAGGCTGCCGGCGAGCAGCAGCCCGATCGCGCAATGGCGAAGTCGAATCGGCATGGCCGCGCCCGACGCCGTCGGCCCGCGCTTACAGCAGCACGCGCCGCATATCGCCCAACAGCTGGGCGAGATACGCGGTGAAGCGCGCGGCGGCGGCGCCGTCGATGACGCGGTGGTCGTAGGACAGCGACAGCGGCAGGATCAGGCGCGGCGCGAACTGCTTGCCGTCCCAGACCGGCTTGGTCGCCGACTTGGACACGCCCAGGATCGCGACTTCCGGGGCGTTGACGATCGGGGTGAACGCGGTGCCGCCGATGCCGCCCAGCGAGCTGATCGAGAAGCAGCCGCCGCTCATGTCGGCCGGGCCGAGCTTGCCTTCGCGCGCCTTGGCGGCGAGTTCGCCGGTCTCCTTGGCGATCTGCAGCACGCCCTTCTTGTCGCAGTCGCGCACCACCGGCACGACCAGGCCGTTCGGAGTGTCGGCGGCGAAACCGACGTGGAAGTACTTCTTCAGGGTCAGGTTCTCGCCCGAGGCGTCGAGCGAGGCGTTGAAGGTCGGGTACTTCTGCAACGCAGCGACGCTGGCCTTCATCAGGAAGGCGAGCATGGTCAGCTTGAGGCCGGCCTTCTCGTTCTCCTTGTTGAGCGCCACGCGCAGCGCTTCCAGGTCGGTGATGTCGGCGTCGTCGTGCTGGGTGACGTGCGGGATCATCGCCCAGTTGCGCGCGAGGTTGGCGCCGGAGAGCTTCTGGATGCGCGACAGCGGCTTGGTTTCGGTCTCGCCGAACTTGCTGAAATCGACCTTGGGCCAGGGCAGCAGGTTGAGCCCGCCGCCGAGCGAAGGCGCGGCGCCAGCGCCGGCCGGCGCAGCGCCGCCCTGCATCACGCCCTTGACGAAGGACTGCACGTCCTCCTTGGCAATGCGGCCGCCGCGGGCGCTGCCGCTCACATGCGACAGATCTACGCCGAGCTCGCGCGCGAACAGGCGCACGGCGGGGCTGGCGTAGGGAACCTTGTCCGGCAGCAGCTCTTCGGCAGTGAAGGCGACCGGCGGCGTGCGCGGCGGCATCGCTTCCGGATCGGTACCGGCGCCGACGCCGGCCAGGGCGACCGGGGCGGCGGCGGCCGGCGCGGGAGCAGCCGCGGCAGGCGCAGCGGGGGCTGCAGGCGCGGGGGCTGCAGGCGCGGTCGCAGCGGCCTTGGGTGCCTCGGCCGCAGCGGCGGCGGGCGCGGCCGCGGCGCCGCCCGCGCTGGGCTCGATCAGAGCCACCACGCTGCCTTCGGCCAGGTTGTCGCCGATCTTGACCTTGAGCTCGCGCACGATGCCGGCGAACGGCGCCGGTACTTCCATGGTCGCCTTGTCGGACTCCAGCGTGACCAGTCCCTGGTCTTGTTGGACCGTGTCGCCGACCGCGACCAGCAGTTCGATGACGGGGACGCCGTCGTAGTCGCCGATGTCGGGGACGCGTGCTTCCTTCAGCTCAGCCATGATCGTGGGGCTCCGCAAATGCGCGAAAACCCTATTGTGGCTGCTGGAGCCAGCCACGCCAACCGCAGTCTTTGGCCGTATGCGCGTACGGGCAGGTACTGGGCCTGCAGGGATAGGCGGCCCGGGCCGGATCGACCAAGCGCGACCGCGCCGCCCGGCCCGGAAGGCGCGGGCCGTGGCGCGTCGCGACCGCGGCGCTTACTTCCTGACCTTCACGGTGCGCGGCTCGGCCTTGGCGGTCATCAGATTCAAGGGCTTGCCGTCGACCCGGACTTCCAACTCGTTGTCGAGCCGGTCCAGCTCGACCATACGCCGACACAGGCTCTCGGCCCGCACTTCGAGCGCGTCGGCGCGCGGCTTGACCTTGGCTTCGACCTGCGCGTCCAGGTTCTCCAGGCGCTTGAGCCGGGTCTCGTCGCCGCTGAAGGCGGCGCCGATCGCGCCGCCGACGATGTCGCCGATCAGGCTCGGAATCACCTCGCCGACCGCCTCGCCGATGCCCTCGCCCAGGTCGTCGCCATTGAAATGGGTGGGCGTGACCGAGCGCGCCAGGCGCGCGTCGATCTGGGCACGGGCCTTGTCCAGCTTGGCCCGCGCGGTCTTGGGATCGCTGCTGAAGCCGGCCGCGACCTCGCCCAGGGCGGTGAAGGCGATCTCGGCGGCCTCGCGACCGATCCGCTGCGCCTCGGGCATCGCCGCCCGGGTCTGCTGCTCGAAATCGGCAATGCGGCGGCTGTCGGCCGCGCTCAGGCTCAGCCACTTGTCGTCCACGAACAAGCGCCCCTGGCGCATCACGATCGCCTTCGGGGTGCCGGTGTCGCGGGTGAAGATCACGCTGCGCTCGTTGAGCGTCAGCTCGTAGTCGCTCTGGACATTGCACTCGATCTCGTCCGCCCAGGCGGCGCCGCAGCTCAGCGCGAGCACCGCCAAGGCCAGCAGCCGCGGCGAGAGGGAACGACCGGAACGGTTCTGGGCAGGGCGGCGCATCGTCGGACTCCATGTGACGGGGTGAGGCCATGATGCCGCGCGCCGGGGCCGGCGTCCCCTGCCGGTGGGGAGCATGACCTTCGCCATGCGACGGCGGCCGCGGCACTCCCCTGTGAACCGGCTGCGTTCATGGACGGTTGCATTGCGTTTATAGCCGAGGTTTCGAGTTCTTTGTTCATCTGCGGCGCCACAGCGCGCTCCATACGCTGCGCGCTTCCGCAACGATTCAGAATCGCCGCATCGCCAGCGGGCATCGCACGCACAGCCCGTCGCTACGCCGCCTGCACACATCGCGCACAAATTCGAGCAATACCGTCGGCATGCTCGTTCAGCCACGAAACGACGCGAATCGTCACGACTTCAAGTTCGGTTCATCGCAGTAGTGATTCTCATGCGAAGCCGCGCGCTGCGCACACGACGCAAAAGTTCCGCGTCGCGCGATCACGGCGCAAGCAACGTTCATGCGCAAAGTCCTAGCCTGCGCACGCCTCCCCCAAGGCATCCACATAAGACAACCAAGGAGTCCACGCCATGATGCGCTTTCGTCATTTGACCCTCGCCCTCCTCGGCACCCTGGCCATCGCCCCGGCCGCATTCGCCCAGGACGCCGGCACCGCTACCGGCAAGCGCTTCGCCGTCGTCGGCGGCTATGCGCTGTCCGAGCCGACCAAGAATCCGTCGATCGCCGGCGCCCGCAGCCAAGTCGACGGCGACGGCGCTGCGACCCTGAGCGCCAGCTACTACATCACCGACAACATCGCGGTCGAAGCCTGGGGCGCGGCCGACAAGTTCGGCCACCGCGTCAACCTCAACGGCGCCAAGGCCGGCAGCGTCGATGCGCAGCCCTACGCCGTGAGCGGCCAGTACCACTTCGGCGCGCCGGACAAGACCGTGCGCCCGTTCGTGGGCCTGGGCTACTACGAGTCCAACTACAGCGGCGAGAAGGCCGAGCCGGCCGGCGTGCTGGCCGGCCAGCGCATCGGCGTGGAAACCGCCAAGGGCGCGATGGCCACCGCCGGCGTCGACCTCAACATCAACCCGACCTGGTTCGCCCGCGCCGACGTGCGCTATCTGCAGGGCAAGTCGGACGCGCGCGTCGACGGCGTCAAGGTCGGCGAGGCCGAACTCAACCCGGTGGTCCTGGGCGTGGGCCTGGGCGCGCGCTTCTAAGCCCGCCGCGCAACAACCGCAGCACCGTCGCCGGAACCTCGGCGATCGCAACACCAGGCGGACCCCGGCGACGGGGTCCGCTTTCTTTTTGCGATGCCGCATCCGCTCGGGCCCGATGCGCGGGCATGCCGAAAGCGGTCGCTACGCACTGCTGCACCCGCGCGGGCATGGCTACACTCGGCGCTCCTGTCCTCGCCGCGAGTGCCACCATGCGTCTGCCCGTCCTGCTTGCCCTGCTGTTGCTCGCGCTGCCCAGCGCCGGCGCGTACGCGGACGACACCAGCGAGGCGTCCGCGGCGCCCAGGCGCGTCGCGGTGCGGGCCGCGCGCCTGATCGACACCGCCCACCAGCGCGTGGTCGAGCGACCGCTGGTGCTGATCGAAGGCGAAAAGATCGTCGCGGTATCCGCCGGCGGCGAGGCCCCGGCCGGGGTGGAACTGATCGACCTGGGCACGGCCACCCTGATGCCGGGCTTCATCGATCTGCACGTGCACATCACCGGCGACTCCACCAGCGGCACCGGCAACTACTTCGAGGACATCCTCAAGCGCAGCCCGATCGACGACGCGGTCACCGCCCACCTCTACGCCGAACGCACCCTGCGTGCGGGCTTCACCACGGTGCGCAACGTCGGCTCGGCCGAGTACATCGACGTCGCCCTGGCACGCGCGATCGACCACGGTCGCCTGCAGGGCCCGCGCATCCTGCCCTCGGGCCTGGCGATCGGCGCGACCGGCGGCCATATCGACGGCAACACCGGCTTCTCGCCCTACCTGGAGTTCCACAACGCCAGCGGCGTCGCCGACGGCGTCGAGGCGGTGCGCGCGAAGGTCCGCGACAACGTCAAGCACGGCGCCGAGGTGATCAAATTCATGGCCGGAGCCGGCGTGCTCAGCGCCGAAGCCTCGGTCGGCGCGCCGCAGTACACCCAGGAAGAGATGAACGCGATCGTCGACGAGTCCCACCGCTGGGGCAAGCGCGTCGCCGCGCATGCGCACGGCGCAGAAGCGATCCGCATGGCGATCCTGGCCGGCGTCGATTCTGTCGAGCACGCCAGCTTCATCGACGACGAGGGCCTGCGCCTGGCCAAGCAGAAGGGCACCTGGCTGGTGATGGACGTCTACAACGACGACTACATCCTGGCGGAATACGCGCGCCTGGGCTTTCCGCAGCAGATGATCGACAAGGAGAAGCTGGTCGGCCGCACCCAGCGCGAAAATTTCCGCAAGGCCGTGCGCGCGGGCGCGCGCATGGGCTTCGGCACCGACGCCGGCGTGTATCCGCACGGCGACAACCGCAAGCAGTTCCCGAAGATGGTCGAGTGGGGCATGACGCCGATGCAGGCCCTGCGCGCGGCGACCTCGGACGCGGCCGAGCTGCTGGGCTGGTCGGACAAGGTCGGCGCGGTCGAGGCGGGACGCTACGCCGACCTGGTCGCGGTCGCCGCCGATCCCCTGGCCGACATCCATGCCCTGGACGCGCAGCCGGTGTTCGTGATGAAGGGCGGCGAAGTGGTGATGCGGGACGCGAAGGTCGTGGCGCCGTAAGGCCGAATTCTCGCCGCATTCCCCGCCGGCGCGCTCGACCATCTCCTTCACGCCGCCGCGACTTCCGCCTCTGCGTCCTGAAGCGACGGAGGGGTGAAGGCCGATCCTCCGCATCCGTTCAGCCGCAAGGTGGAGACTGCGAGACCTCCCCCAAGGAGGAGTTGCGCCATGAGTTCGCATCGCATTGTTTTGTCCGCCCTGCTCGCCAGCGCCCTCGCCGTCACGATGCCGCCGGCACGCGCCGCGTCCGACATCGACTGCAAGCTGGACTACAACCTCACCGGTTGGTCGCTGGTCTACAAGCACACCACGGGCACCGGCCGCGTGACCTGCAACAACGGCGCATCGATGCCGGTGCGCGTGAGCGCCAAGGCCATCGGCGTGACGGCCGGCAAGTGGAAGATCGACAACGGCAAGGGCCGCTTCACCGACGTGCACAACATCCGCGAGGTGCTGGGCCACTACGCGCAAGCCAGCGCCAACGCCGGCATCGTGAAGTCGGGCGAGGCGCAGATACTCAGCAAGGGCACCGTGTCCCTGGCCCTGGCCGGTGGCGGCGAAGGCGTCAACGTCGGTATCGACGTCGGCGCATTCAATATCGAACCGATGCACTAAGTACGCCAAGCGCGCTTGAAGGTGACGAAGGCGGCCTCCGGGCCGCCTTCTCTTCGATGAAGCCGCCGCCTTGCGACCGGCGACAGGGAAGCGGCCGGAGTGATCGCCCCGATCACCCCCTACTTCAGCTCGTCGACCCGCTCCTGCAATTTCGACCGCCATTGCCGGTCGCGCTCGCCAGGAATGATCGCCTCGAGCGCGGCGACCTGGGCCACGTCGAGCGCTTGTTCCGCCGGCACCTTTATGTCCGGAACAACCCCCACGCCTTCCCAGTCCGTATGGGTGATCGGATTGATAGGCCGCCCCGACGGCACGAACATCATGAAGTGCGCCGTCAGCCGCTGCGGACTGCCCGCATGCGCGCCGCCGCCGGTTGTCTCGCCGATCAAGGTCGCACGGCGATTGTTCTTCAGCGCGTAGGCAAGATCTTCGCAGCCCGAGAACGTGTCGCCGCTCGTGAGCAGATAGATCTTGCGCGCCTGACCGTAGCGCGTGCCCGCAACCTGGGGCTGTGTCCAGCGCCGTTCCGTGCGGTTCTCGTCGCGCCAGTAGACGTCATTGAGGTGCGTGGGACGGTCGAACAAATAGCTGGCGAACGTCATGACGGTGTCGGGATCGCCGCCGCCGCACTTGCGTAGGTCCAGGACCAAGGCAGCGGTATCGGATACCAGATCCATGGCCGCGGCGATTCTGGGCGTCGCGCCGACCGGGCGGCCGAATTGGTGCAGATCGATATAGCCCAGATTGCCGGGTAAGCGGCCGACGGTGGATACGCCGAAGTTGAGTCGCCGCTGCTTGGTCGTCTCCTCGGCGCTCGCGCCTGCCGGAGCGGCCTGGCCCGGCGTCTCCATGGGCACCGGCTGCTCCACGTAGCGCAACTCCAGGTGCAGGTCGTGACTCTGCTCGCGCAGCGCTTCGGTCAGGGTCCGGGCGAATTCCTCCGCGCTGGTGATGGTGTCGAAGTCGCCTCGCTGCAGCCGGTTCCGCAGGTACGCACCCATCGCCGTCGCCTTATCCGGAAAGACGTAGGCGCGATCCAGGCTCGCCACCGTCGCGGCGATCACTTCGCGGCGCATCGCCGCATCCACGGCCATGTCCCGTTGCGGAGGCGGACCGGGCTCAGCCCGTCCCAGGACCCCGAACAGCAATATGCCCACCGCAAGCAAGCCGCCGCCCGCCGCCACGGCGCCGCGCACATAAGTCCTGCCCATCTCCCTGCTCCTGAGGTTCGTCGCGATTCGACGAGCCCAGCTTCGCGGGCGACTGTGGAGACAATATGGAGAGCCAACCCGGGCGGGTCAGAACTCGATTCGATAGCCGATGCCGTACACGGACTGGATCAGGTCCCTGCCCTCGCACTGCCGCGCCAACTTGCGCCGAAGATTCTTGATGTGGCTGTCGACCGAACGGTCGGCGACGCCCAGGCTGTCGCGACTCGCCGCATCGAGCAACTGCGCCCGCGAGAAGATGACGCCGGGCCGCCTCGCCATCAGGACGAACAACGCGTACTCGGTCGCCGTGAGCTCCAGCGGCCGGGAGCGCACGCGCACGGCGCGCGCGGCTTCGTCGATCTCGACGATCGACGGATGCGCCTGCGACGGTCGCACGCGGCGAAACAGCGCGGCAATCCGGGCAACCAACTCGCGCGGACTGAACGGCTTGCACAGATAGTCGTCCGCACCTGCTTCCAGTCCGAGCAGGCGGTCTATTTCTTCCACCTTTGCGGTGGTCATGATGATCGGCACGTTGGAGAATTCGCGAACCGTCCTGCATAGGGTCAGGCCGTCCAGTTCCGGCAACATGAGATCGAGCACGATCAGGTCCGGAGCCGCTTCGCGCACGCGTGCGAGCGCCGCCTGCCCGTTGCCTATCACCTCCGCCTCGTGCCCTGCCGCGATCACATAGTCGCGAACGATGGCCGAGAGCTCATGTTCGTCTTCCACGATCAGGATCTTCGCGGCCATTCAATCCTCCAAGGGCAGCGACACGATCGCACGCAGGCCGCCCAACGGTGACGGCGCGAAGCTCAGCGTCCCGCCGTGCGCTTCGACGATCTGTCGACTCAGTGCCAGCCCCAACCCGGCGCCGCCATGCTCGCGGTTTCGCGAAGACTCGACGCGGAAGAAGCGGTCGCCCAGTCGTCCGATCAGGCTGTCGGGAACGCCGGGCGCGGTATCGTCCAACTGCAGGCGAAATACGCCATCGGTCGCGACGCACGTGAGCTCGACCCGCCCGCCCGCATCGGTGTAGCGCGCACTGTTTTCGAGCAGGTTCGCGATCGCCTGCCGGAGCCGATCTTCGTCGCCCCTCAGCCGGACGCGGTCAGCCGGCGCCGCCAGCGCCGTGCGCAGGCCGATGGCATCGAATTTCGCAGCGAAGCCGCTCCATATGTCGCGGACCAAGCCACACGGATCGACCTGGGCCATGACGTACGGGAGCTGCCCGACGTCCGCGCGCGCCAGCGCGTAGAGATCGTCGATCAGCTTGTCCAGCGAATCGATCTGCCGCATCAGCAACGTGGTGTTTTCGCGGGTGCAGGGGCGGATGCCGTCGTGCAGCGCTTCGGTCTGCGCACGGAGCACCGACAGCGGCGTCCGCAGCTCATGCGAAGTGTCGGCCACCCATTGCCTGCGCGCCTGCTCCGCACTCTCCAGGCGAGCGGCAAGCCGATTGAAGGTGTCGGCCAGCACGCCGAGTTCGTCACTGCGACGCACCTCAAGGCGTGTGTCGAACCGGGCCTCGCCAAGCCGACCCGCACCGCGGACCAGTTCGCGAATCGGACGCCTGAAGCCCGCCGCCACCAAGCCGGCCGCCAGCGCGCCCAGGGCGGCGGCGATTCCCGCAAGCCAGGCCAGGTTGCGCTGCTGCTGGATGAGAAAGGCGACGGTCAGTCCATCGTCCGGGTCACGTGGCTTCGCGACTGCCACAAAGCCCACAGTCCGGCCTTCCACCACGATGTCTCGGCGCATGGTATCGATCGAGGCCAAGGCGATGAGCAGGCGGTGAGGCTCCACGCCGGCAAGGCGATAGCCCTGCGCATCGAGCAACGCGAATCTGTAGGCCAAGGTCGACGACCATGCTCGCTCCTCCGGGCCCGTATTCTGGTTCCCGGGCTGCGACGCGATCAGCTGCTGTAGCCATGTCGTGCGCGCCGCAGGGACACTAGGAAGGAACGACCATCCCTCGTGCTGCCGGTAATCCAGCGCGATCTGCTTAGTCAGTGCGTCGACCTGGCGTTGCTCGGCATTCGCGACTCGCGTGGATGGCGTCCCGGTCAGCTTCCATCGAACCAGACCGATGCCGATCGCGGCGACGGCCAGCATCGAAAGCGCCACCATCAGGAACAAGCGAACACCGATGGAAACCTTCACACCTTGCCCGCCGCAAGCCGGAGTCGGCTGACGCTACCGGAGAACACCAGGGCTGGCAATGTCGTGGCGGCACCCGGGCCCGTAGCCTGCGGCATCCGCCGATCGGACCGGAGTAAAGCCGGCGGCAGGCGCGCCCCCATCGCCGCGCCCGCCGCCAGCGAAGCCCCTGCGACTTCAGTCGCCGATGAGACGCAGATCGAAGTACAGCGAGGCCGATTCCACCTGCAGCGGATCAATCGCGACAGCCGGCCGACGGCAGCGCCAGTCGTATCGCTTGAACCGCCACGGCGGCCGGGACCACGTAGAGGTTGGCCTGTCCGTTCAACACATGGGCGGCATCGTCCATGGGTGCCGAGGTGCGCATGCTCGCAAAGCGCAACTCCCGACCATCGGCGGAAAATGCCGGGGTGAAGTCCATGCCCGGTGCGTTGATCGGGGGCGGCAGGCGTACCGCCGCGGACCAACCGTCGCCCGTTCGACAAGCCGAGAACAGATCCGGATCCGAGGAGTCGTCACGCGCGCTCCAGAACACGGCCATCCGGCCATCCGGAGAGAGAGTGAAATCGCCTTGAATCGCACCGTCGTTGAACGGAGCTGCCAATGGCTGCGGCGCCTCGAAGGCCGGACCATTCATACGCGCCCGATAGATCGCCAGCTTCGCCGGCCCACCCTTGCGCGAGCTATTGAAGTAGAGCCAGCCGTCGTGCAGTTCCGGGCCGAGCTCTTCGCCCTCGCTGGCGAGCGCGACCAGGCGCTCCGGCACGCCGAAACGTCCGTCTTCCAGCGCAACGCGCCAAATGTCTAGGCTGGTATTCGGCGTCTCACCGGCGACTGGGCGGTTGGAAACGAAATAGAGCGTCCGGCCATCGGGCGTCAGCCAAGGATCGGAATCGCGGTAGCGCGAGTCGGAGAATGGCACCTCGGCCACCTCGCCCCAGCCGCCGCCGTCGCGCCGCGCAAACCAGATCCGGCTGTCCTTGAAGTTCGCCGCAGAACGCGCGAACACCATGAGCTGCTGTGCGGCATCCGTGCTGAGGTTGTAATCGTTGCGCGCACCTGACAACCAGTCCACACCCGCCAGGCGCGCACCATCGGCTTGCGGCGATGGCAAGGTCCGTTCGGCGACGGGGACGGAACCCTGTACGCGCCCAGGCATCGACGACCCGAGCGAAGCGCTCGCAGGTTCGGCTTGATCTGTCGGCGCACAGGAGGACGCCAGCAAGCAAAGCACCGCCAGACCCGCACTTCTCATTTCGCACCCCGCGTGGATATGGCGACCATCGACTTATAAGACGGGGATCGAATCATTTTGGCTTGCTGTACCAAAGCGCATTCACGATGATCCATCGCTCCTCGAACTTCCCCATGTGGAAGTAGTCGACAAACCATGGCGTTTCCAGGCGAACCGATGCCGCATTGCCGGTCACGTCCAGCACGCGGCAACTGCGATCCCACTGCCCCTTGGGCGTCTTCAATGCCCCTGCCTTGGTGAGCGCGACCAGCTCTTCCTTCGACATGCGCCGTAAGCCCAGCCGCTCATAGGGCGTATCGCCGATCACCGCGCGCTTGGCCAGGTCAGGATGCAAGGCGCGCGCAACGCGGGCCGGATCGGCCTCGAGTTGGCCGTCCACATAGTCGAAGCAAGTGGCCTCAATGGCCGTGAGGATCGCCGGATCGACGTTCGCCGGACCGGGAGCGACCGAGCCCGCCGCTGAAAGAAGCAAAGAAAGCGCCAACATAGGTATTCCTGTCGTCGAGTCATCCCGATCCAGCCATTAGGCCGGACAGAAAAGCCGGAGTCTTCAGGCAATGCGACGAAACGTTGCTAACACACGACGAGGCGTTGAACGCACGCTAGCCCCTTCAAACTGCGCATGGAGTCGTTCATAGTTGGCATCGCTCGTGAAGAACCTCCCTATGAGTTCCAACGCCTTTCCCGACCCGGTCACCACAAGCTCGAGGCGTTGGTTCTGGCCGCTGCAGGGCCTCGGCTGGCTCGGCTATTTCATCCTCCACTTCACCGCGGCGATGGGCGACGGGAAGCCGTTGCACTATGTGACCGCCTCGCTGTCCGTGACCGCCTGCGGCTTCGTCATCACCAGCCTGCTGCGCCTGGGTTATCGGCGCCTATGGGGACTGCCCGTCCCGCGGATGGCGGCGGCAGCGGTCGGATTGCTCGTTCTTGCCACGCTCGTGCAGATGAAGCTCTACGTCGCCATCGCGTTCAGCTACTGCGACGATTGCGAAATCCGCAGCGTGTTCGGCTACCTGTGGTACTTCGCTTCGACGCTCTACATACTGCTTTCGTGGAGCGCGCTGTATTTCGGAATAAAGATCGCGCTTCAGCTGCAGCAGCAGAAGGAAGCCGCATTGCGCGCGCGCAACGCCGCGCATGCGGCGCAGATCAAGATGCTCCGGTACCAGCTCAATCCGCACTTCCTGTTCAATACGCTCAACGCGATCTCCACCCTGGTGCTCGACGACAAGCGGGATACGGCGTACCGCATGGTCGCCAGTCTTTCGTCATTCCTGCGTCATTCCCTCGATTCCGACCCGGAGCAGCAGGTCACGCTGATGCAGGAGGTAGACGCGCTCAATCTTTACCTTGGCATCGAACAGGTTCGTTTCGGCGATCGCCTGCAGATGCTGGTGGATGTCGAACCCGCCGCGCGCGACGCGCTGGTTCCGAGTCTTATCCTGCAACCGTTGATCGAGAACGCGATCAAGTACGCGATATCAAAACGCGAGGAGGGCGGCCGCATCGAACTCATCGCACGGATCGACGGTGACATGCTCGACTTGCACCTACGCGATGACGGCCCCGGCGGCGTGGAAGCCGATCTGGCGGCGAACGGTCACTCGCGCGTCGGCCTGGCCAACACGCGCGAACGGCTACGCGTTCTGTATGGCGAGCGCCAGCACCTGGGCATCAGCAACCGCGAATCCGGCGGTGCGGATGTCCATGTGCGACTGCCATTCAGCACCGCGCAGGATGAACGGCCGTGAAGAAGATCCGCACGCTTATCGTAGACGACGAACCCTTGGCGCGCAGGGGGCTGGAACTGCGACTGGGTCGCCATGCCGACATCGAGATCATCGGCGAGGCCGGCAACGGTCGCCAGGCATTCCACGCTATTTCCAGTTTGCGCCCGCAGCTGATGTTCCTCGATGTACAGATGCCCGGCATCGACGGCTTCGAACTGTTGCACATGCTGCCGGCAACGCAGATTCCGCTGACCGTTTTCGTCACGGCCTACGACCAGTATGCGTTCGCCGCATTCGCCGCAAGCGCGCTCGACTACCTGCTCAAACCGGTCGACGACGCACGTTTGGACGAATCGGTGGAACGCGCACGCGCGCGTTTGTCCGCCCGAAAGACCGAGGACCACTACGAGCGCCTGCTCAAGTTCATTGCGACCCTGCCTGGCACGCATCGATCCAAGGTCGAAAGCCTTCTTGCCGACGAGGCTCCACGCACCGGCGGAAAGTTGGCGATCAAGGATGGAACGCGGTTGCTGCGGATCGATGTCGACGCGATCCGCTGGATCGATGCCGCCGGCGACTACATGTGCATCCACGCAGGCGATGAAACCCACGTTCTGCGCGGCACGATGCAGGAGCTGGAGCAACGTCTCGACCCGCAGCAGTTCGCGCGCATCCACCGCTCCACCATCGTCAATCTTGGGCGCGTCAAGGAGATGCGGCCGCACGTCAATGGCGAGTACTTTCTTACGCTCGATTCAGGGCATGAGCTGAAGCTTTCGCGCAGCTTTCGCGACAAGGTAAAGCTGTTCATCTGAGTCGCCGCCGCCCTCCTTCGGCTACGGACGGGGCCGCATTCCCTGCGAATTTCCGCTGGTATCGGCGGCCTTTTCAGTAGCCGGCCCGCTCAGTCCTTGCGACGGCCCGCCTCGTACAAGGCGATGTACTCGTCCACCGAGGTCGATGCGACGATCGCGGCGATCTCGCTCTGCAGCAGATCGTCCGGCGATTTGAAACGCAGACAGCTCTTGCCTATGTCGAACTTTCGGCCTGCCCGCTCGTAAGCCGCGCGCAGCCTCTGCTCTCGTTCG
Source organism: Lysobacter sp. Root76 (assembly GCF_001428685.1). Taxonomy (GTDB): domain Bacteria; phylum Pseudomonadota; class Gammaproteobacteria; order Xanthomonadales; family Xanthomonadaceae; genus Lysobacter. The sequence continues at coordinate 244,564 of NZ_LMIK01000004.1, forward strand.
GAGTCGGCGTAGACGCAGTTGAGATACAGCGAATAGCCGTTCTTCTGAGCCGCCAGCGCCGCATAGCACAGCGGCTGCTTGTTGTAGGTCTTGGGGTATCGGCTCAGCGGAATGTTCCAGCCAATCATGCCGAAGGCCATCTCCTCGGCGTAACCGGGCGGCAGGTTCGCATTGACCAGGTCGCGCATCGTCGCGACCACGACGCAGCGCTCGGGCGAGAGTTCGTCCAGATAGGCGTCTACGGTTTTGGCGGTACTGCTGACCATCGGTCTACGGCACCCGCCCAACGGACCGGAGTGAAGCCGGCGGCAGGCGCGCCCCCATCGCCGCGCCCGCCGCCAGCGAAGCCCCTGCGACTTCAGTCGCCGATGAGGCGCAGGCCGAAGTACAGCGAGGCCGATTCCACGTATTGCGCGCTGCCGCTGATGTTCATGCGCACCGTGGTCGGCTTCTTGAAGAATTCCTTGATCTGGGCGTCGCTGAGTCCGTAGGTATCCGCCAGCGACTTGCGGCTGATGGAGCCGGCGATGCATACCGCCGAGTCCCGCGTGCGTTCGTTGAAGGCCACGCCGGGCGCCAGCGGCACCTCGAACAGTTCCGATGAGGTCATGCCGGTGATCAGCTTGCCATCGAACGGCAGGCCGGTGGTCGGATCGATCAGGCCCGGTGTCGCCAGCACCGGATTCTCGATCGTCAGCGTCGGCGTGTACCGCAGACGCGCCAGCGCTTGATTGGGCGTCGGATTGGCGTAGCGAACGGTCAGCACCGGCGAGAACCAGTAGCAAAGCAGCGACTGGGTCGACTTGCCGGGCAGGGTGATGTGGCCCAGGTCCTCGAATGCGAACGGGGTCGCTACCGGCGCCGGGTTGAGCACTTGGCAGCCCGCATCCGGATCCACGCCCGGGCAGGCGTCGGTGAGCTCGACCGCCATGTCGGCCAGTCCCAGCCAGCGCAGATTGCGGCCGAACGAATCGCTGTCGCCGACGTCTTCATCGGTGACCGCGGCGGCGGAAATCGAGATCGGCGCAGCGGCTTTGGCGGCGCTGAGCGAGAGCTTGCGTTGCCGACTGCTGGCGGGAATGTCCGCGCCCTGCTTTACCGGTTCCAGTTTTACCTGCTCGGCCGGGCGGCTGTAGGCCCAGGCGGTGGCGGCGGTGGCGACCACACCGGCAATCAACAACACGGCCGCGGCGCGCTTTCCAAGCGCAGAGTTCGTCCTGAACTTTTTCATCGATCCTGCCTGAATGTGGGGACAGACAGGCAAACGCGATGACGGGGCTGGCCCGGCCAGAGCCCGATTCAGGGATGTTCGGATTCGACGTGCACGCGCTCCCGACGCAGCAGGTACAGGCCGCTGGCGACGATGATCGCCGCGCCCAGCCAGGTGATCGCGTCCGGCAGCACGCCCCACAGGCTGAGGTCGAGCAGCACGCCCCAGACCAGCGCGGTGTATTCCAAGGGCGCGATCAGCGACGCCTCGCCCAAGCGGAAGGCTTCGGTGATCGCGTACTGGCCGAGGCCGCCGGCGACGCCGACCCCGAGGATGATCCACACATCGGCGGCCCGAATCGGCACCCAATCCGGCCAGGCCAGCGCGCCCGAGCCGAGCGCGATCATCGCCATCAGCCAGACCATCATCGACTGAGTGCTGTCGGTACGCGCCAGCAAGCGCACCGTGATCGCGCTGACCGCGTAGGCCACAGCCGCCAACAGCACCGCCAGCGAAGCCAGGCTGAGCATGCCCTCGCCGGTCGGCCGCAGCAGCACCAGCACGCCCAGCAGGCCGACCGCGATCGCGATCCAACGGCGCGGACCGACGCGCTCGCCCAGCAGGGGCACCGACATCGCGGTGATCAGCAGGGGCGCGACGAAAAAGATCGAGTACGCGGTCGACAGCGGCAGCGTGCGCAACGCGTACACGAACGCGGCCATCATGCCGATGCCGAGCACGCCGCGCAGCAGGTGCAAGGACCAGCGCACACGCAGCAGGGCACGCGGCCCCACGGTCGCCAGCGCCCAGGCCAGCACGAACGGCAGCGAGGCCGCGCCGCGCAGGGACGCGACCTGGAACGGCGGGTAATGCGCGCTGAGCAGCTTGAGTCCCGCGTCCATGGTCGCGAACAGGCCGACCGCGGCCAGCATGAGCAGGGCCGCCTGGGTCTGGCGCTTGCGATCGGCGCTCATGCGCTGCCGCGCGTGGCGGTGGAGAAGTAGGCGTGGATCATGTCCGCAGCCGGGGGAGGCGATGGCGCATCTTGCCGGCAATCGCGCTCGCCGTCATGGGCCGCTCAGGCCGGGCGTCGACAACGGCGGCGCAAGCCCAGCGCATAACTCAAGTAATAGCCCAGCATCATGCCGCCGACCGCGAGCAGCCCACCCTGGCGCGACAGCCACGCGCCGCGCGCCGCCTGTTCGCCCCACAGACGCAGCGCCTGCAAAAGCCCGAAGCCCAGGCGCGCGGCGACTATCACGGTCAGCGCCAGCACCAGCCAGCGATTGGGCGTGTAGTACAGCGCATCCGGCCCGGGCTCGAAATGCGTCAGGGCCAAGCCGACCAGGCCCAGCGACAACCCCAGGGCCACGCCGATCGTGGCGTAGACCGGTGCGTCGGCGATCCAGTGCCCGGCGATCCAGGCGCTGAAGAAGAACAGCAGCATCGATACGAAGCTCGCGAACAGATTGAGCGCGACCACCCAGCCGATCGCGCGCCGCCGCGACTTGCCATAGCGGTAGCGCTGGATCAGCGCCACCGGCAACAGCAGGGCCCACAGCAGGACCATGGCCAGGACGAGCAGCGGGATCAGCAGCAGTTGCATGCGGCCAGCTTAGACGATGGTGCGCGGCGGAGGATCGCGCCGGTGCGGGGCCGCGAGTCGCCCCACTGTGGTAGCTGCCTAAGATCGGTTTCGCCGGTCGGTGGGGCTCAATCGCGGCTTACGCCGCTCCCACAGGAAGCATCGCCGCGACGGCCGGTGCACCCGATCAGGCCGCCTTTTCGAGGCTGGCGATATCGATCACGAAGCGATAGCGCACGTCGCCCTTGATCACGCGCTCGTAGGCCTCGTTGATCTGGGCGATGTCGATCAGCTCGATGTCCGAGGCCACGCCATGCTCGGCGCAGAAATCCAGCATCTCCTGGGTCTCGGCGATCCCGCCGATCATCGATCCGGCGAGCCGGCGGCGCTTGGAGATCAGCACGCCCGCGGCGACCGGCGCCGGCGTTTCCGGGATGCCCAGCAGGACCATGGTGCCGTCGACCTTGAGCAGGGACAGGTAGGCGTTGTAGTCGTGCTCGCCGGACACCGAGTCGATGATGAAGTCGAACGAGCGCGCCAGTCGCTTGAACACCGACGGGTCGCGGGTCGCGGCGAAGTCCTGTGCGCCCAGGGCCAGGGCGGCCTCGCGCTTGGATTCGGAGGTGCTCAGCACGGTGACCTGCGCGCCCATCGCCGCGGCCAGCTTGACCGCCATGTGGCCCAGGCCGCCCAGCCCGACCACGCCGACGCGGTCGCCGGCCTTGACCCCGTAATGCTTGAGCGGGGAATAGGTGGTGATGCCGGCGCACAGCAGCGGCGCGGCGCGGTCCAGCGGGATCGACTCGGGGATGCGCAGCACGTAGGCCTGGTCGACCGTGATCCGGGTCGAGTAGCCGCCGTAGGTCGGCACGCCGCTGGCGCGTTCGCGCGAGTTGTAGGTGCCGGTCATGCCCTGGTCGCAGTACTGCTCCAGGCCGTCGCGGCATTGCGGGCACTCGCGGCAGGAATCGACGAAGCAGCCCACCCCGACCGCATCGCCGGGCTTGAACCCGACGACGTCGGCGCCGACCCGGGCGACCCGGCCGACGATCTCGTGGCCCGGCACCATCGGGAAGATCGACCCGCCCCATTCATCGCGCGCCTGGTGGATGTCGGAATGGCAGACTCCGCAATAGAGGATATCGATCAACACCTCCTCCGGACCGGGTTCGCGGCGCTCGATCGAATGCGGGGCCAGCGGCGACTGGGCACTGGCGGCGGCGTAGGCGGCAGTCTTGAGCATGCGCGGATCCGGGCTGAGGGAAGACCGGCAGTCTAGCCGCGCCAGACCGCCCCGGCGTCAACGCGCACGCAACGTTGCGTGCCGCGGCCGCGCGCCTGCGTTACCCTTTGCGTTCCCACCCGCTGCACCGATCCGGATATCGCCATGCCCTCCTTCGACGTCGTCTCCGAAGTCGACACCCACGAACTCACCAATGCCGTCGACCAGGCCAACCGCGAGCTGTCCACGCGCTTCGATTTCAAGGGCGTGGAGGCCAAGTTCGAGCTCGACGACAAGTTCATCAACCAGTCCGCGCCCAGCGAGTTCCAGCTCAAGCAGATGCAGGACATCCTGCGCGCGCGCCTGATCGCGCGCGGCATCGATGGGCGCTGCCTGGAGTTCGGCGACATCGAGACCAATCTGGCCGGCGCGCGCCAGAAGATCACCGTGCAGCAGGGCATCGAGCAGAAGCTGGCCAAGAAGATCGTCGCCGCGATCAAGGACGCCAAGCTCAAGGTCGAGGCCCAGATCAACGGCGACAAGCTGCGCATCAACGGCAAGAAGCGCGACGACCTGCAGACCGCGATCGCCCTGCTCAAGGCCGGCGATTTCGAGCGGCCCCTGCAGTTCGACAACTTCCGCGACTGAGCATCCAACCATGAGCAGCGAAGCCGAACCGATCATCGCCACCCGCCGCTGGCTGGAACGCGCGGTGATCGGGCTCAACCTGTGCCCGTTCGCCAAGGCCGTGGTGGCCAAGGACCAGGTCCGCTACGTGCTCAGCGCCGCGACCACGCCCGATGCGCTGCTGGAGGAACTGGCCTACGAGCTGGTCCGCCTGCAGCAGACCGAGCCCGAGCAGGTCGACACCACCTTGCTGATCCATCCGCAGGTGCTGACCGACTTCCTCGACTACAACGATTTTCTCGACACCGCCGACGCCGCGGTCGAGGCGCTGGAGCTGGACGGCGAAATCCAGGTCGCCAGCTTCCATCCCGACTACCAGTTCGCCGACACCGCCTACGACGATGTCGGCAACTGCAGCAACCGTTCGCCCTACCCGATGCTGCACCTGCTGCGCGAGGCCAGCGTCGAGCGCGCGGTTGCGGCGTTTCCGGACCCGGACGTGATCGTGGAACGCAATCTGGAAACGCTGGAGAAGCTGGGTATCGAGGGCTGGCGCAAGCTGCTGGCGCCTTGAAGCCGAGAGGCACTGCCCGAGGCTGCGCGCCTCGCCGGCACTCACAGGAATGCTTTGAATTCCCCTCTTGAGACGCAGGGGAGATTCGTCTTTATAGGGATTGCCGCGACGCGTCCTTACTGCGCCGCCAGCGCCTCAGCGCGCAACCACGGGGCCAACAGGGCATGGGCCTCGTCCATGTTCGCGACGATGCGATGCCCGAGCGCGCGCACTTCGTCGCTGGGCACGACCAGGTCGGGGATATGGATCGGCGTCATGCCCGCGGCCAGCGCCGAGCGCACGCCGGCCGGCGAATCCTCCAGCACCACGCAACGCTCGGCGCTCACGCCCAGGCGCTGCGCAGCGAGACGGTAGATGTCCGGCGCCGGCTTGGGGTGCGAGACTTCGTCGCCGCCGACCACCAGTGCGAAATGGGCGAGCAGGCCCGCACGCTCCAGCTTGTACAGCGCGCGCGGCCGGCGCGTGGAGGTGACGACCGCGGTCGCCATCCCATGCGCGGCCAGGCGCCGCAAAAGGGCGATCAGCCCTGCTTTCAAGGGCAGTCCGGCATCGACCCGTACGTCGTACAGCGCCTGCATCGTGTGCAGCAAGGCCTGCACCTGCTCCTCATCCAGGCGCGTGCGCAGCAGGTCGTGGCAGGCGCTGTCGTGCAGGCCGACCATCGATAGCCACAGGCCGTCTTCCAAGGGCAGCGCCAGGTCGTGCGCGGCTTGCCGCCAGCACTCCAGCAGGGCCGCTTCGCTCTCGATCATGGTGCCGTCCATGTCGAACAGCACGGCGGCGGGTTCGAATTCGAGCACGGCGGCGGCGTGGTCGGAAGCTTCGATCGACATCGGTACGGAACTCGCTGAGGTTACGAGGACAATAACGGCAACCGCGCGCGGCGCGACCGGCGGCGAACACGGCGGGCGCGCTCAGCCGGCAAACAGACGCTCCAGGTCGGCGGCATCGAGCGCGCGCCATTGGCCGGACGGCAGATCGTCCAGGCCCAGCCCGCCGATGCGGCTGCGGTGCAGCGCTTCGACGTGATTGCCGACCGCGGCGAACATCCGCCGCACCTGGTGATAGCGGCCTTCGGTCAGGATCAGACGCGCCTGGCGCGGCGCCAGGGTTTGCATCGCGGCCGGCGCCAGCGGCGTCTTCTCCGCCTCCAGCATCAGCGTGCCGCTGGCGAAAGTCGCCGCTTCGTCGCCGCGCAAATCGGAGGCCAGGCTCGCCTCGTACACCTTGGCCAGGTTGGCCTTGGGCGAAACGATCCGATGCAGCAGGCCGCCGTCGTCGGTCAGCAGCAGCAGGCCGCTGGTGTCGCGATCGAGCCGGCCGACCGTGGACAGCAAAGGCGAGCGCAAGCGGAAACGCGGCGGCAGCAGGTCGTAGACGATGCGGCCGGGATCCTTGGTGGAACAGGTATAGCCGGTCGGCTTGTGCAGCATCAGCACCAGACCCGCCGGCGGATCCAGCGGCTTGCCGTCGATATGGATGCGCTCGTGGCCGACCTGATCGTCGGCGTACAGCACTTCGCCCTCGGGATCGGTGATGCGGCCTTCGCGGAACATCGTCGCCACGTCCTTGCGGCTGCCGTAACCGAGGTTGGCGATCAGCTTGATCAGTTTCATGCGCGCCCCGACCGGGTTCGCGCCGCTGCGGCGGGCTTGGCCGGCGCGGCATGCCTGGTCGCTTCGACGATCTTGAAACCGCCCTGCTGGGCGACCGTGCGCACGCTGCCGAAGCCGGCGTCGAGCGCGCCTTCGTAAGGCAGGTGACGGTTGGCGACCAGCCACAGGCGGCCGCCGGGGTTCAGCGCCTGCGCGGCGACTTCGATGAAGCGGCGGCCGATGTCCGGGCGCTCGGCGCGGCCCTGGCCGTGGAACGGAGGATTGCTGACGATCACGTCGTAGCGCTGACCGAGCCCGGCGGTCACGTCGTGCCAGTGGTAGTCGATCGCGACCTGCGCGGCCGCGGCCGGCAGACGCTCGGCCGCGAGATTCGCGCGCGCCAGATCCAAGGCGCGCGCTTCGGCTTCGTACAGGTCCAGCGCGACAATACCGGGGCAACGCGCGAGCAGCTCCGCCGCCAGATAGCCGTAGCCCGCGCCGAGATCGGCCGCGCGCCCGCTCAGATCCGCCGGCAGGTGCGCGGCCAACAGGACCGACGCCGGATCGATGCGGTCCCAGGCGAATACGCCGGGCCGGCTCAGGAAACGGCCGCCGAGGATGGGACGCACCGCATCCAGGTTCCGCCACTGCGCGGCCAGCTCGGCATCGGCCGGACCGTCCAGCGGCGCGGTCCAGAACACGCGGCATTTGTTCTTGGACAGCTGCCCGACCGGGCCGGCGAGCTTGCCCAGATCGGCCTCGCCCGAGCGCGCGCCCTCGTCGTTGCTCAGGCAGGCGACCACGCGCCCGCCCGGCGCGGTGCGCGCGATCGCGCGCGCCAACAGCGCCCGCGCCTCGTCGCGCTGGCGCGGCGGCAGCACCAGCACCAGCGGATAGCGATGCGCGCCGTCGTCCCCGTCCAGGCTCAGGCCGGAGCGCTGCAGCGCCTCGACCTCGGGCTTGAAGCTCTGCTCGCAGACCAGGCCTGGGCGCGGCTGCGCGTGCAGCGGCCAGCCGTCGCGCGCGCGCAGGAACAGGGCGCCGCCCTGCGCCGGCCAGCTCAGCCGGCCATCGGCGAACGGCAGGAACAGGGTTTCGAGCGCGTTATCGGGTGCGTCAGCGCGCACGGCAGGGTCGAATACGGATCATCGGGGTCATTTTACCCGTCGCCGCGCATCGGCGCCCGTATCGGCGCGTCCACGCCCCGACAACGCCGGTTTCATGCCGTCGCAACGCCGCCGGCGCCATGCTGGCCGAAAACAGAGGAAGCACACGCATGCGAGCCCTTTTCATCGGCGGCACGGTCGACAACAGCGAACTCGATCTGGACGGCGCGCAGCCGCCGCGCCATTACCCCGAAAACACCGGCAGCGGCCATCCGCGCTACCGCCTGCACCACACCGGCCTGCGCGACGGCGCGGTCGCCTACGCGGTCTACGCCCCGCCGGAGCTGGCCGACGAAGAAATCGAACGCGTGGCGGAGGAACGCGGCTACGCGCGCAGGTTCCAGGCCGAGGCGCAGTTGAGCGGCTGAACGCCGCTCACGCCTGCGCGCCGTTGGTGCGTCGCAGGCGTCAGAGGCCCGCCGTCAGTTCTGCAGTTCGCGCAGGGTCACCGAAGGCGGTGCGTCGAGCACGCGCCGGGTCGCGTACAGACCTGCGAGCAGGGCCGCGATCAGGCCCAAGGCCGCGCCGACCGCGGCCATGGTCCAATCCACGCGCCAGGGCAGGTCGAACACCTGGGTCGCGATCACGCCGGCCAGCACCGACGCCGCGGTCGCCGCGACCAGGCCCGACAACAGGCCGATCGCCGCGAACTCCGAAGCCTGGGCCAAGCGCAGCTGACGCCGGCTGCCGCCGAGCACGCGCATCACGCCGCCTTCGAGCAGGCGCTCGTCCTGGCTCGCGCTGACCGCGGCCATCAGCACCAGCACGCCGGCCACCAGCGAGAAATAGAACACCACCTCGACCACGGTCGAGACCTGGTCGGCGGTGCCGCGCACCTGCTTGAGCACGGCATCGACGTCGATCACCGACAAATTCGGGAAGCGCGAGACCAGATCGGCGGTGAAGCGCGTGCGTTGCGGCGGTACGCTGACCGCGGTGATGTAGCTGGCCGGATAGCCGTCCATCGAACCCGGCGATGCGATCACGAAGAAGTTGGGGCGGAAGCTCTCCCAATCGACGCTGCGCAGGCTGGTGATGGTCGCCTCGAACGGCTGCCCGGCGATGTCGAAGGCGACGCGGTCGCCGAGTTTCCAGCCCAGTTGCTCGGCGAAGCCCTCCTCGACCGACACTTCCGGCCGCGCCGGTTTGGCGCCGCCCCAGAATTTGCCGGCGGTGATGCGGTTGTCGTCGCGCAGACTCGCGGCCACCGACAGGTTGAACTCGCGCTCGGCCAGACGCTGCGCGCGTTCGCCCTGCCCGGCATAGTCGGCGCCGGTCACCGGCTTGCCGTTGCGCGCGACCAGGCGGCCGCGGATCATCGGATACAGGGTCGGCGCGGCGATGCCCTGCTCGCTCATGAAGCCGCGCACCGGCGCGAGCTGGTCGTCCTGCACGTTGATGATGAAACGATTGGGCGCATCGGCGGCGAGTGCGAGCTGCCAACGATCCAGCAGATCGGTACGCACGAAGGTCAGCAACAGCAAGGCCATCAGGCCCAGACCCAGCGCCGAAACCTGGGCGATGCTGGTGCCGGCGCGGCGGCTGACGTTAGCCAAGCCGTAACGCAGGCTGCCGCGCAGGCGCGAGCGCAAGCGCCGCACCGCCACGATCAGCAGCCAGGCCAGCGTCGCCAACACCGCCAGGGTGCCGGCGATGCCGAGCAGCATCGCGGTGCCCAGGGTCGCCGAACCGGCCTTCCACCACAGCAGCGCGCCCAGGCCGGCGAAACCGGCCAGCGCGACCAGCCAGGCGCTGGGCTCGGTGGGATCGAGATCGCGACGCAACACACGCAACGCCGGCACCCGCCGTAGTGCCAGCACCGGCGGCGCGCCGAACGCGAGCAGCACCACCAGGCCGACGCCGTAGCCCTGCAGCGCCGGCATCAAACCGGCCGGCGGAATCGATAGTTTCAGGGCCTGCGACAGCCAACTGCCGACCAGCCATTGCAAGCCGAATGCGAGCGCCACGCCGACCGTGCAGGCGACCAGGCCCAGCATCAGCAATTCGCCGACGTGCACGCCGACCAGGGTGCGCTGACTGGCGCCGAGGCAACGCATCACCGCAGTGCCGGACAGGTGACGCTCGCTGTGGCGGCGCGCGGCCATCGCCACCGCCACCGCCGCCAGCACCACCGACACCAGCGCGGCCAGGCCGAGGAAGCGGCCGGCGCGGTCCAGCGCGGAACGGATTTCCGGACGCGCGTCGCTGATCGTTTCCAGGCGCTGGCCGCGTCCCAGCGCGGGACGCGCGGCGGCGACGAAGCGTTCGACCGCGGCGGCGTCGCCGGCGATCACCAGGCGATAACGAATACGGCTGCCTTCCTGCACCAGGCCGGTGGCGCGCACGTCGCCGAGGTTGAGGAAGACCTTGGGCGCGATATTGAAATAGTCGAGCGCGGCGTCGGGCTCCTGCACCACCAGCGCGGCCAGGGTGAAACGCGCGTCGCCGATCGCGATGCTGTCGCCGAGCGTCGCGCCCAGGGTGTCGGCGCCGGCGCGGCTCATCCAGACCGTGCCGCGCGCCGGCACGCCGCCGGCATCGCGTTCGCCGCCGCGATCGGCGATGCGGAACGCGCCGCGCAGCGGAAAGCCCTCGCCCAGCGCGCGCAATTCGCCCAGCTGCAGGCGCTCGCCGACCCGGATCATGGTTTGCAGTTCCATGGTTTCGGTGCGGCGCAGCCCGCCGGCTTGCGCGGCCCGGTGCACGGCACCGGCGATCGGCGCATCGGCGCGGACCACGGCGTCGCCGCCGAGCAGGCGGTTGGCTTCGATCGCCAGCGCGCGTTCCGCACGATCGGTGACGAAGCCGACCGAGGTCACCGCCAGCACGGCCAGCACCAGCGCGGCGAACAGGATGCGCACGTCGCCTGCCCTGAAGTCGCGGCGCAGCTGGCGCCAGGCCAGCGACCAGGTCCTCACGGCACCAGCCTGCCGCTGTCTAGTCGCAGCATGCGGCCGCAGCGCTGCGCCAGGTGTTCGTCGTGGGTGACCAGGACCAGGGTGGTGCCTGCGTCGGCATTGAGTTCGAACAGCAGCTCGATGATGGCCTGACCAGTGTGGGTGTCGAGATTGCCGGTGGGCTCATCGGCGAACAGCAAGGAGGGCCGGGTCACGAACGCGCGCGCCAGCGCCACGCGCTGCTGCTCGCCGCCGGACAGCTGACGCGGGTAATGGCCCAGGCGCTGGCCCAGGCCGACCTTGTCCAGGATCGCCTTGGCCGGTCCCTCGACTTCGCGGTCGCCGCGCAGTTCCAGCGGCAGCATCACGTTCTCCAGCGCGGTCAGCGAGGGCAGCAGCTGGAAGCTCTGGAACACGAAGCCGACCTTCTCGCCGCGCACGCGCGCGCGGCCGTCCTCGTCCAGCGCCGACAGCGGCTCGCCGTCGAGGGCGACGCTGCCGCTGCTGGGGCTGTCCAGACCGGCCATCAGCGACAGCAGGGTGCTCTTGCCCGAGCCGGAGGCGCCGACGATGGCGACGGTATCGCCGCGCGCGATCTCGAAACCGACCCCATCGAGGATGGTCAGCTCCTGGCCCGGCAGGGCCACGCGCTTGCCCAGGTCCTGGACCCGCAACGCGGGCGCATTCACGGCGGGGGCTGCGCCGGGGCCGCGCCTGTTGGCGCCGCGTCGGCTCGCGTCACGCTTAACGGGATCACGCTGAACGGAATCGGCGCGAACCGCGTGCACTTGAATGGAATCGGCCATGATCGTCCTTATGCTTGCTCCAGCGACATCATCCGGAGACCTTATTAATGACGCTTAATAAAGAGGGATATGCGGCATCGCGGCGCCGGCTTCAATGGGCCATCGGTACCGGGTCCCTGGCTCTGGTCCTGGCCTGCGTGCTGATCGCGGCGCCGCTGCAGGCTCAGTCAGCGCATGCCCGGCCGGCCGCGGCGGCCCCCGCCCCGACCGGCAAAGCGGCGCGCACGGTGCTGGTGATGGGCGATTCGCTCTCGGCCGGCTACGGCCTGGCGGCCTCGCAGGGCTGGGTGTCGCTGACCGCGCAGCGCGTGGCCCAGACCCGTCCGGGCTGGCGCGTGGTCAACGCCAGCATCAGCGGCGAAACCACCGCCGGCGGCGCCGCGCGCATCGCCGGCGAGCTGGCCCGGCACAAGCCCGCGGTGGTGGTGATCGAACTGGGCGCCAACGACGGCCTGCGCGGCCTGCCGCTGAGCCAGAGCCGGGCCAACCTGGAGCGCATGATCGCCGCCGCCCAGGCCGCCAAGGCGCGGGTGCTGCTGATCGGCATGCGCATGCCGCCGAACCTGGGCCGCGAGTACACCCAGGGTTTCGAGCGCAACTACGCCGAACTCGCGCGTAACCACGGCGCCGCGCTGCTGCCGTTCCTGCTGGAACCGATCGCGCTCGACCGCCAGGCCTTCCAGGACGACAACCTGCATCCGATCGCGAGCGCGCAGCCCAAGCTGCGCGACCACGTGTGGACCAAGCTGGGGCCGTTGTTGCGCTGATTAGGGGCCAGTACGGGCAGCATGAGCGGGGCAGCACGAGCGACGCGGCCCTGGGTTCTGTGGGAGCGACGTAAGTCGCGATTGCGCAACTCCGGCCAACGGCGATCGCGACTTACGTCGCTCCCACGGAAAGCCGACGCGACGGCTCTCCCGGCAAGAGCCGCGGTGTCCATTTCCGCAGGAATCGAGCGCGCTTGCTATCGTGCGCAGCTCCACCCGCCGCAGCGACCGCATGAGCCGCACCGAACGCCTGTTCGACCTGATCGAAGCCCTGCGCCGGCACCGCCAGCCGATCGCGGCCGCGACCCTGGCGCAGGAACTGGGCGTGTCGCTGCGCACGATCTACCGCGATGTGCAGACCCTGGTAAGCCTGGGCGCGCCGATCGACGGCGAAGCCGGCGTCGGTTACCTGCTGCGGCCGGGATTCTTCCTGCCGCCGATGAACTTCGCCCAGGACGAGATCGAAGCGCTGGTATTGGGCGCCCGCTGGGTCCAGCGCCAGGACGACCGCGCGCTGTCGCTGGCGGCGAGCAATGCCCTGGCGAAGATCGCCGCCGCCGCGCCGCGCGACCTGCGCGATGCGATCGGCGAAATCGGATTGTGGGTATCGCCCAGCAACGCCCACCCCGCCGCGCCGAGCACCATGCAGCGCATCCGCGATGCCATGCGCGACGAGCGCAAGCTGCGCATCCGCTACGGCAGCGGCGAAGGCCAGGAGAGCGAGCGCACGATCTGGCCGCTGGCCCTGGCCTTCTTCGACCACGCCCGCGTGGTCGGCGCCTGGTGCGAACTGCGCGGCGACTTCCGCCATTTCCGTCTCGACCGCATCGCCGCGCTCGAAGTGCTGCCCGAACCGATGCCGCAGCGTCGCAGCGCGCTGCTCAAAGCCATGGTCGCGCAACTGTACGAACCCCACCAGACCGGCGACGCACGCTAGTTGGGCTTGGCGCGCGGCCGCGGCTCGGCGCGCACGAAGTCGCGTCCCAGGTAGGCCTTGCAGCGGAACTGATCGATGTCGTTGATGCGCAGGATGTTACGGCGCCGGCTCACCAGTCCGCTGCGGTGCCAGGTCTGCAACTGTGCGTTCAACTTCGGCCGGCTTGCGTTCACCATCGCCGCGAGGATGCTCTGGGTCGGCGGCAGCGCGACTTCGAAACCGTCGACCGCGGCGCGGCCGCCGTCGTGCATCATCGACAGCAGATAGCGCGCCAGCCGCGATTCCAGGCGGTGCAGGCACATGGTCTCCAGGCTGTCGACGGCCTTGCGCAGGCGCACGCACAGGGTCGCGTGCGCCCGCTCGAGCAGGACGGGTTCGGAGGTCAGGGCCGGAAAATGCCGGCGCGCCAGCAGCAGCACCCGCGCCGGACCGTAGGCCATGGCGGTGAAGTTGCGGTCTTGGGCGTCCAGCAAGGCGGTCTCGTCGACGGTCTCGCCGGCCTCGATGGTATCGACGATGAGTTCCTGGCCGTCCGGGCCATAGAGGATCTTGTAGATCCGTCCGCGCGCGACCAGGGCGAGGAAATCGCTGGGATCGTTCTTGAGGAACAGGGCCTGGCCGTCGCGCAGAGTGCGCTCGGTGGCGTTGCGGGCGACGTGATCGAGCAAGGTGGCGGGCAAGCCCTGGAACAGCGGCGATTGCTCGAGTATCAACTGCCGGGCACGTGCATTGGCGGAGCGGTCCAGCGTCATGCACATGCGCGCGACCACCCTCGCGAGGTGCGACGCGCATCGGCGCGTTCACCGCCGACGGCGGTTCGACTGCCCTGCAACGCGAAAGCGACCGCCGCAAGAGGGCTGCCGCTGTCGATAGATATGCGAACTGAAAACATGCAACCGACGCGGCACCGGTGCTGCCGGCCGCAGCTGCGTGACGAACGATCCATATTCATCCCCTGCCGTCGCGGACGGAGCCGCATTGGCCTGTGCCGCGATCGGCCGGCGCGCTCTGTGCACGGAGCCGCCTGCACTACGTTCGCGGTCGTTCCCTGGGTCCGGAACGACGCCGCTGCCGCGACGAGTCCGGGCTCGTGCGGGGCGAGCTGCCGGCGCGATCGCCGGCGGACTGCCTCGCGGACGCGGCATCGGGGGCCGCCGCATCCCTAGCGTCCGGCGTCGGGTGTCGCGCCCGACGCCTTCCGCCTTACGGAGAACCGCTGTTCAAACCCTTTACCGGCTTGGTGCCGGTGAAGGCCTTGAGCACGGTCATCAGGCTGCTCAGGTTGTCGGACACGCCGGTCTGAGCGACCTTCTCGGTCGCGCCCGCGGCGGCCGTGGTGTCGAGCGTGTAGATCTGCATCACGCCCTGGTTGGCCGCGGCCAGCGCCAGCGTGTTCTGCTGCTGCTGCGCGGCGACGGCGTTCTCGAACAGGATGCCGGTCGAGTGCGCCAGGCTCTGGTAGATCGAGCCCATCGCGAAGGCCGGCGCTTCGCCGATGACCTTGACGTTGGACTGGGTGACGGCATCGGTGATCTGGTCGTTGACGGCGGTTGGAAATGCCATGAGGTAATCCTCGTTATGCGGTCGTCAGGAACATGCGCGCCTGTGAGATCCGGCGGATGGCGCGGAGCCATCGGCCGGGGTTCTCTCACTTGAAGGCGTTGAGCACGGTGAGCAGGCTGGTCAGGTTGTCGGAGACGCCGGTCTGGGCGACCTTCTCGGTCGCGCCCGCGGCGGCCGTGGTGTCGAGGCTGTAGATCTGCATCACACCCTGGTTGGCGGCGGCCTGCGCCAGCGTGTTCTGCTGCTGCTGCGCGGCGATGGCGTTCTGGAACAGGATGCCGGTCGAGTGCGCCAGGCTCTGGTAGATCGAGCCCATCGCGAAGGCCGGCGCTTCGCCGATGACCTTGACGTTGGATTGGGTGACGGCATCGGTGATCTGATCGTTGACGGCGGTCGGGAAAGCCATGGTTTAACTCCTCGGGGTCGTGTACGGCCCATGCCGTACGTTTCAAAGAACGCTGCGGAACCCGCCTTGTGAATCAGGCGGACGACGCGGCGGACGGGGACTTGCGAGCGCTGGCCTCGGCGCGCCCGGCTTCGAGCACAGCCTCGATCTGGCGCGTGAGCGGGCCGTACTGGCGCTCGAAACAGGCCTCGACTTCGGCCTTGATCAGGATCGCGAGGCGGTCGGCGATCTGCGCGATCGCCAACTGCGCGGCCGCGGTTTCGCCCTCGCCCGCGCCTTTCAAGTGCGAGGGCCGCAGGTCGCCGAGCGTGCGCGAAGACTCCAGCAAGCGCAGGATCGCCTGCTCCTCGCGGGTCAGCGGGGCCGCCGGCGCGGCGCCCTTGGCGGGCGCGGCGGCGTCGCCGGGCGGTGCCTTGGCGGCGCCGAGCACGCTCTTCATCGCCGCCTCCACGCGCTGCCGGCCCTGATCGACGATGTCCGCGGCGTGGCGCCGGGCCTGGTCGGTGTAGCCGCCCAGCACGGCCTCGTCCGCGCTCAGGGTGGCGAGAAACTCGGCCAGTTCCCTGCGCTCGTTCTCGTCCAGGTCGTGGCCCAGCCACTGGCGCGCGAACTGATGCACCTGCTCGGTCAACTCGTTCCGACTTACGGTCATGGCACTACTCGCGAGCGTTGGGGGGACGGGCGTTCAACGCGAACGCAGAAGCTGGCTGAGCGCGCGCAACACGTCGGGCTGCATCAGGCGCTCGAGCACTTTCACCAGTTCGGGGTCCAGTGCCTTGTCGGCGGCCGCGGTGGTGGCGGGTGTCGATGCGGGCGACGGCGGGTCCGCCGACTTTCCGGGCGCGGCCGGGGTATCGGGACCGTCTATCTCTTCGTGCAGCAGGTGTTCGACGAGATCGTTCATCGCAAGCTCCTGGCGGTGCCGGCGGCGCGTGCCGCGCGGCCGGTATGGAATGCGTCCGCGCCGCAGACGGATACGGCTGCGTTCACGTCTTGTCCGGCTTGGATCGGGTCAACGCGACCACCGAGGCCGGCGACTTGAAGCCGTACATCGTCTGCAGGCCCAGGGCGGTGTCCGGTATCAGCGTGAGCGAGGAATCGA
Organism: Lysobacter sp. Root76; assembly: GCF_001428685.1. Lineage (GTDB taxonomy): Bacteria > Pseudomonadota > Gammaproteobacteria > Xanthomonadales > Xanthomonadaceae > Lysobacter. The sequence goes on from NZ_LMIK01000004.1 coordinate 261,021, forward strand.
CCGTGGTTTCCCAATAGTCGGTGGCGATCGACAGCACCAGCTGCTGCAGCGACACCATGGTTTCGTCCAGCACCCGAGTCTGACCGGCGGGCAGCAACTGATAGGCGAGCAGGATCACCATGCGCAGGAACTCGTCCTGGACATCGGTGTGCTCCACGCCTTGTCCGTCGGCGCCCAACAGATAGGAGCGCCAGTTGTTGAACAGGGTCAGCGACCGGGTCAGGGCGTCGAACCAATAGGACTTGATCGTGGTCTGGCCGGCCAGCTGCAGCACCAGCTTGGCGTAGAGCGCGTAGTAGTCGGAGATGTTGGCCGGGTTGCAGATCGGTGCCAGGCCCGCGTTGAGCTGGCTGTACAGCCAGACCTTGTTCTCCTGGTTGCTCAGCACGTCGGCCAGGCTGGTCTGGGCGCGCACCATGGCGATGAACTTCTCGACCTGCGGCTGCTCCAGCGCGTTCGCGCCGAGGTAGGCCACCGCGTTGCCGGCCTGGTGCAACACGTCGGTGTCGATGTAGCCGTCCAGATGGCGGAAGCCGCGGTTGATGCGGTAGCCCTCGACCGAGTCGAACAGGCCGGAGGCTCCGGTGATCGCGTTGCTGCCCATGTTGGTGTCGAACGCGATCGCCGGATAGCGCGCCGCCATGTAGTTGCGGTAGTAGTAGGCGTGGCCGAGCCGGATCGCGAACTGCGGGCTGCCGGCGAAGAAGGCGTACCAGCTTTGGCTCTGCGGCGGCGGTACGGTGTCCAGGGTCTCGCTCATCGCCATCTCGCTGCGCTTGCCGTTGTAGGCGACGATCGCGATGCTGGCCGGGCTGTTGATGTCGAAGCGGCGCAGGGTGCAGCCGGCATGGGTCAACGAATCGCTGCGGAACAGCTCGTCGAACAGGCCGGACACGTCGCTCTTCTTGCGTGGCGCGGCGCCGCGGCTGCCGCGCGGCTCGTCGGCGAGCCGGCCCTGGGCGGTGGCCACGCAGCGCGCGATGTAGGCTGAGTAGGCGCGATAGAAGTCTTCGCCGGGCGGCTCGGCGGCATTGACGTAGTAATAGCCAATCATCGATCGGTTATCGGCGGTCGACGCCGCACCCTCGCCGCAGTGAATGTGGCAGATCACCTGCTGCGAGCGCGCGCCCTTTGCCTGGCCGAAGTACTTGCCCAGCTCCGATTGGTTGTCGAACAGGAACTGGAAGAACTGGCTGAAGTCGGCGACCTTGGTCTCGGTGCCGAGCAGGTCGATGCCGATCACCGTGCTCGGGCCGGACTGGTTCAGCAGTGGCAGGATCGTCCCCTTCAACTCTTTGCTCAGGCTGTCGCCAGGCATGTAACCGGCCGAAGTGTGCACCAGCAGGCGATAGCTGCTCGGATCCTTCGGGTTCAGCTTGTTGAACGCCTGGGCGATCTGGTCGGCGGCCGCGATTTCGTCGGCGCCCATCGCCGCCTGGTTGCAGCGCACCCCGCTCTGGTACAGAAAGGCGTAGGTCGCCAGCATCCACTGCTCATAGCGGCCCGCGTACTTGGGGTCGCGCTTCACCGCCTTCATCAGGCTGGAACGGGTCTTGTAGCAGTCGTCGAAGGGCGTGTACTTGTTGGCGCTGTAGATCTTGTTGTTGAAATAGCGCAGCACCTTGATCAGTTCCGGGTTGCCCTGCACGCGGGTGCGCAACTGGCCGCGGATCTCCTCGTACAGCTCCGGACTGGAGGCGAAGGCATTGATCAGATTCGGCGACAGGGACCAGCGCCGCGCCAGCACCACGCAGGCGATATAGATGGATTCGGCCGCGCATTCGCCACGTTCGTACTGGGCCTTGTTGGCCTTTCCGGCCAGCGAATTGAGCGGATTGCCGTTCTCGATCATCATCTGCAGGGCCAGATCGAACAGCGCCACCGTGCCTTCCACGATCGCCTCTTCGCCGGTTCCGCCCCCCATGATCCCGACCAGCGACAGGCGCTGGCCCTTGGGCACGGTCACCTTGATGGGGGTCGCGCCATCTTTCGGCGGCTGGTAGTCGATCTCGTAGTCGACGGACGCATCCAGGCGCCCCTCGACCGGCAGGATGCCGCCGAAGTGGCTGTGGTAGTCGAACGGGTACCGCTGCATCTTCACGGGCGAGGTCAGTTCGAAAAAGGCCATGAGCAAGGCTCCTCAGGTCTGCGCCGCAAGGCGGCATTCGGGTCCGGAGCGCATCGCGGCGACGCGCTCTCGCGGTGGTCTTCAGGTCAGGACGACGCGCTCTTGTGGTTCTGCAGCACGCTGGCGTACTTGGAGATGCTCTGGTCGATGCGATCGATGGCGAAGCTCGCGGCTTCGGCCTCCATCGCGCCGGCGGCGGCGGCGACCGCGGCGGCGGCGCCCATCAGGATGTCGGTGGCGAGCACGCCGAGCGCGTCCTCGGCGGCCTTCTCCAGCTGGTTCTCGACCAGGTTCTGGGTCATTTCCTTGAGCAAGATGCCCTGGCTGGCCAGCGCGAGCTTGCTGACGCCGTCGAAGTAGGCTGCGGCCGACTGCGCGACCAGGCCGGCGGCCTGGGTGATCATCATGTTGGGCGGGATCGCGATCTGCGACGGCGCGTACTGCGCGGTCTCGGCGTTGCTCAGCTGCACCGCCTGCACGATCTTCTGATTGAGCGCGTCGGTCGGCGGGCTGGCGGCGGCGGACTGGGCCAGCATCTGCGTGTTCATCGTCGCCAGCACGCTCGGCGGCGGCGGCGCGGGCGGGTTGGCCGGCGGCGCGGGCGGGTCCGACGCAGTGCCGGTGCCGGTCGTGCCAGAACCGCCGCCGCCCGATCCGCCGCTGCCCGATCCGTTGGACCCCGAGCCGGTGGCCGCTGCGCCAGTGGTGGCGGACCCCGTGGTGCCGTTGCCGCTCGTGCCCGATCCCGCCGCACCGCTGCCGGTCGTGCCCGAGTCGGTGGTGCCCGATCCTGTCGTGCCAGATCCTGTCGTGCCGGACCCGCTCGCGGCATCGGCCGCGGCGGCAGTGGTCGCGCTCGGTGTCGCGCCTGCGTCGGCATCCGCCGCAGGCGTGACCGCCGGCGTCGCAGCCGTTTCCGCGGTGGTCGTGTCCGCGGGGGGCGGGGTCGCCGCAGCCGCGAGCGTCGCGGGCGTCGCCGGATCTGCTGGCATCGCCGCGGTCGCCGGAGCGGCGGGGCTCGCGGGCGCCGCTGGAGTTGCCGGCGTCGCGGGCGTCGCCGGCGTAGTGGCGGGTGCGGTCGGCGGTTTGTTCCTGTTCCAGAAAGGCATGGCGCTACTCCCCTAATCAACGTCCGTTGTTGCGGGGGCCGTCATGACGACTTCTCGCCTATGGCCATGATCAGACCGACCGCCTTGGACACCACCGCGGTCGAGATCTGGTTGAGCACCTGTTGGCTGTGCACGGCGTTCTGCAGCGACAGGCCGGCGGAGTGGCTGGCGACCTGGTAGAGCGCGGCGATCGCCTGGGCGGGGGCCTCGGCCACGACCTTGACGTTGGTCTGGGTGACGGCATCGGTAATTTGCGAATTCACGGGCGTGGTGTCGGCCATGGACCTGTCCTTGGGAGTCGCGTGTTGGATGGAGTCCCCGACCGGCGCCGCGCCGAGGCGTTCCGCCGCGCGTGCCCAAAACCCGGCACGCGCGGCGTCCTGTGGCCGTACGACGGCGCGGAGGCGGCGTCGGCGTACGGCGTTTGATGCGATAGCTATGGGTTAAACGCGCCGTGTCCGATTCTGTGAACGCGGCTCTGTGAACGCGGCCATGCGCTCAATCGCGGTCCACCGCGACCCGGATCCGCTCGCGCAGCAGCTGCACCCGCTTGCGCGCCAGCGGCTGGTTGATCGCCAGACGTTCGGCGATCGCCGGGTACGGCAGGTCGTCGATGAAGCGGTAGACGAACAGGCGCTTCTGGTCGCGGCTGAGCGAGGCGACCGCGGTGATCACCCGGCCCAGCTGCTCCTCCAGTTCCATGCGCTGCAGCGCGGACAAGTCCAGGCCCTGGGCCACGCCCTCGGCCTCGATATCGACGCCGCGGTCGAAGACCTCGCCGTCGCGGCCGTTGCGGCGCACGCTGTCCAGGAACACGTGGCGCAGGACCACGAACAGGAATCCCTCGGGGTCGCTCATCGCGTCCGGCGAGCGGCGCATGAACAACAGGGCCTTGATGGCGGTGTTGGCGAGCAAGTCGTCGGCGCGGTCGCGGTGGCCGTCCGAGAGCCGGCGAGCGCGCCGGTCGAGCTCGGGCTTGGTCGTACGCCAAGCCTTGACGAACATCTCATCTGCAATTCCGAATTCCTGCGATCCATCGCCCGGCTTATTCATCACCAACACCTCCTGTGTTGAGTACACACAGGCGAGTCTGGTGAGACGCTCAGGGAAAGGCTGTTACCTGGGTGACACGGCGAGCGCATTAGCCGCTGCTGACAAAACCTGTCAGCGCCGCTGCCTACAAGGTTCGGACGGCGGCCACGCCCCGGCGGCCCGCCCATCCCTGCCAACGCCCCGAGGCCGACCATGCTGACCTTCTATCACGCGCCGCGATCGCGCTCTTCGAGCATTCTTTATCTGCTGGAGGAGTTGGAAGCGCCTTATTCCGTCCAGATAATCGACATCCACGCCGACGACGGCGCGCCCGAAAGCTATCGCGCGATCCAGCCCAGCAAGAAGGTGCCGGCGATCGTGCACGATGGCGTGGTGGTGATCGAGCGCGCCGCTATTTGCGCGTATCTGGCCGATGCGTTCCCGCACAACGGCCTGGCGCCGGGCATCGGCGATCCGATGCGCGGCCCCTATCTGAGCGCGTTGGTGTATTGCGATTCGGTGCTGGATCCGTGCCTGTCGGCACATGCGCACGCTTGGGAGTACGCGTCCCGCGCTTTCCCGTTCGGGGTCTACGAAGACATGCTGGCCTATCTGGAGCGGCGCCTGGGCGCGCAAGCCTATGCCGCCGGCGAGCGCTTCAGCGCCGCCGACACGCAGTGGGCCTGTGCCCTGCATTGGGGCATGCGACTACGGGGGCTGATACCCGAACGGCCGGTGTTCGCCGATTATTTGACCCGGATCACGGCGCGACCGGCGTTCCAGCGCGCGATGGCGCTGGACCATGCCTGAGTGCGCAGCTCAGGCGGTGCGACCGCGCGCGCCGCCGCTGCCGAGGTCGGACAGCCGATCCCACAACCAGGTACCGCCCGCGCACAGCGCCAGCACCGGCAGCCAATTGCCCAGCCCGGAGGGCATGCGCGACAAGGGCGCGGCGATCGCGGCCCACCATGCGTCGCCGTAGTTGGCGATCGCGTACAAGGCGAGGCAGCCCAGGGCCAGGACCAATGCGTTGAGCAGCCATCGCTCGACCCGGTCGCCCAGGCCGGCGTCGGCTTCGACCCGGCGCAGCACCTGGGCCGCGAAATCCGCCGGCAGCGGCTCCATCGCCGGCGCCCGCAACGCCCGCACCAGCAAGCGGTACTGGCCGACGCGCGCATCGCTGGCGTCCATCGGCAGGCCGGCGCGCTCCTCGCGCAGCGCGCGCTCCTGCGCCTGCCATTCCTGCGCTTCGCGCTGCTGGCGGTCGTCGGGCGGCGGCGGAGTGTGGGACATGTTCATGCGGTGACTCCCATGCTGGACTGCAGGCGCTCGCGCAGCAAGGCCCGGGTCCGGAACAGATGGCTCTTGATCGTGCCCTCGGCCAGGCCGGTGATACGCGCGATCTCGACGATCGGCACCTCATCCAGGTGATACAGGGTCAGCAGGGTCCGCTGCAGCGGCGGCAGCGCCTCGATCTGGGCATGCAGCGCCGCGGCGACCTCGGCGTCGGCGCAGGCCGCTTCCAGATCGAAACCGTCGCTGACCTGATCCAGCGGCGACAGCGCATCCTCGTCGTCGGCGACCTCGGCGATCGGGATCCGCTTGCGCTCCAGGTGACGCTTGGCCACCGAGTAGGCGACCTGGCCGATCCAGGACTTCAGCGCGCTCTCGTGCCGGTACTGGTGCAGGCACTGGTGCACGCGCAGGAATGCCTCCTGGCAGAGCTCGCGGGTGTCGTCGGGCTGGCGCACCATGCGCTGGATGATGTGCCAGCACAGGCCCTGGTACTCGCGCACCAAACGCTCGAACGCGCCCGGCGCGCGCGCCAGCACAGCGGCCACAAGCGCGCGATCGTCGTTGGCAGGGGACTGCGAGTCGGTCATCTAGGCAGATGGATACGGCCAGGGGGCCGATGGTTGCAACGGCGTACTGGATCGTCGTCCAGCCGCCGGGCGGCTGCGCCGGGCCGGGTGGACCGGGGCCCGGCGGGCGTCCATGCTGGCGCCTGCAACCGTTCCGACGGCGGCCGTATCCATTGCCCCAAGACCCAAACCCGAGACCGTGCCATGGATGTCGATATCCTCATTCCGATCACCCTGTTCCTGTGCATCACCTACTCGATCAAGTTCGTGATCGACGCGCGCTTCCGCAGCAAACTGATCCAGCAAGGCGGCTCGGAAGAGCTGATCCGCTCGCTGGTGCAGAGCGAAGACCAGCGCCGCCGCCACGCCTCGCTGCGCTGGGGCCTGCTGGCGCTGGCGCTGGCCGTCGCATTCGCGCTGATCGAAGCCTTCGGCTGGCGGGATGTGACCCCTGGCGTGATCGCCGTGCTGCTGGGCGCGACCGGCCTGGGCAACCTCGGTTACTACGCGCTTTCGCGCCGCCTTTCGTGAATGCGGGCGGGCGGACCCGGATGGCCGGGTCCGCCGTCACCGCTACGGGCGCGCCGAGGCGACGCCCGTAGCCGCGTAGTCAGGGCCCCATCCGGTCCAGCATCGTGCGCAGCACGGGCACCGTAGTCACGTCGTCGACGCCCTTCATCGACATCACCGCCTCGCGCAGATCGGCCAGCGCGCCCGGCGTGGGCGCCTGCACCAGCACCATCAGGTCGATATCGCCGGCGACGCTGTGGCAGAACCGCACCTGCGGCAGCTGCGCCAGCAAGGGCATCACGTCGTCGCAACTGAAGCCGTCGGCGTAACGGATCAGCAACCAGGCCTGCAGCGGATCGCCGCCGCTGCCCAGGCGCACGGTGTACTGCGCGATCACCCCGCCCGACTCCAGCCGCTGCAGGCGTTCCTGCACCGTGCTGCGCGATAGCCCGACCGCCTTGGCCAGGGCGACGGTGGACAGGCGCGCGTTGTCCTGCAGCAGCGCGATCAATCGGCGATCGATGTCGTCCAGCGCTTTCATGGTCGGATCCGGCGATAAGTCGGCAGGACCGGCATTCTGCCGGGTTGAGACCGGCGCAGGCGAGTGCGCACAGTGATGGCCCGTTCCAAGGCGCGCGCCAGCCGCAGCATGAGCCCCTCCGACCCCGAACGATTCGCCACCCTGCCGCCACCGCCGTACTACGCGGTGATCTTCTCCTCCCAGCGCAACGGCGAGGACGAAGCCGGCTACGCGTCCACCGCCGAGCGCATGGACGAGCTGGTACGCGACCAACCCGGCTTCCTGGGCTACGAATCCACGCGCGACGGCAGCGGATTCGGCATCACCGTCGCCTACTTCGACAGCGAAGCCGCGATCGCCGCCTGGCGCGAGCACGCCGAACACGCGCTCGCGCGCAACCGCGGCCGCCGCCTCTGGTACCGCCGTTTCGAGCAACGGGTCGCGCGCGTCGAACGCGCCTACGGCGGACCGCAGCCCTCTTCTTCCCCAGCCTCCGAGACCACACCATGAAGCTCGATTCCAACACCGCACTGATCCCGATCGACGTGCAACGCGGCTTCGACTACCCGCCTTGGGGACCGCGCAACAACCCGGCCATGGAAACCAACGGCCGGCACCTGCTCGCGGCCTGGCGCGAGCACGGCCTGCCGCTGATCCACGTGCGCCACGATTCGGTGATGGCCGGATCGTCGCTGCATCCCTCGCATCCCGGCAATGCTTTCCGCGACGGTTTCGAACCCCGGCCCGGCGAGGCCTTGGTGAGCAAATCGGTCAACGCGGCCTTCATCGGCACCGACCTGGATCTGCGCCTGCGCCGGCTCGGCGTCGGCAGCGTCGTGCTGTTCGGCATCAGCACCGACATGTGCGTATCGACGACCGCGCGCGTCGCCGCCAATCTGGGCTATCGCACCATCGTCGTCGCCGACGCCTGTGCCTGTTTCGATCTGCGCGACGAACGCGGCGTCGCCATTCCCGCCGACGACATCGCACGCGCGCACCTGGCGACGTTGCGCGCGGAGTTCGCCGAGGTCGTCGATACCGATGCAATGCTCGCCGCCGTGCAGCGACGCGCCGCCTGACGATCGCATGCGCGTCGCAACGACCGCTCGCGAGGCGACGAACGGTATTGCAACTATTTTTTAACGAGCGTAATGTGCGCGACCTCGGCCCACTGCGGCCACATACCGAATCCAAACCTTCCGCCATGAACCTCTTCATCGACATCGCCAAATCGCAGCAGTCGCGGCCTCAGCGCCACGACGCGGATGCGTGCGCGCCGATGAACGTCGGCGGTCGCGACGAAGCGCTGCCGCGCACTCCACACTGACCTTGCCTATGCGGGAGGTCGGTGACCCCGACCTCCCGAGGAACGCGAACGCCCTCGGGTTCACCACCCGGGGGCGTTTTGTTTCCGGCGCTCGCAAAGGACCAGTTTTCCCCTGGAAATCAGCGATTTCCAGCCGGCCCCGAAGCATCCGCGCGCTTGCGCGCCGCAGGGGCGATGCCGTCGAGGCGCCGCAAGGCGTCGTGCCTGGATGCTTCGGCACGGGCGGAGCGGTTGGCGATCGCAATGCATTGGGCGCTTGCGCCCGAACGGATTGGCGTCTGGCGACAGACGCCAATGCGAAACATCGAGCGAACGTTCTGCAGCGGCACGGGTTCTGATCCCGTCCGGTGCGCGCGGCCCTGCCGTGGCGTATGCCGCAGAGCGCAAGACGGTGTTTCGGAAGCGACGTTAGCTCAGAGGAAAGAGCAGCGGCATGTACGCAGGTCGCCGGTTCGAGTCCGGCACGTCGACCACTGGATAGCTCAGACGGTTAGAGCATCGGATTCAGATTCCGACTGTCGCGGGTTCGATTCCCGCTCCAAAAACTGCCTGTCACGCAGTGAGTGATACCGGGGACGCAAGTCCCCACCCGGAAACGCCCCTTGCGGCGTTGCGGACGAAGCCGCGCTCAGGCGCGGCGGAGGACGGAACGCCGCAGCGGAGACGACGCCGGACCCGCGCCCGCGAGGCGACGGACCGCGCCGGCTGGCCGGACGCGACAGAACATCGTCGCGCACCGACCCCGCCGCGGCTTCCGCGCCGAGCGCGCACGGGTTCCGCGCCGACGCCGTCGGGGGCGCTTCCACCCCATTCCGCTTCGCGGTCGCCGCCTGCGCGCGGCCGCGGCACCCATGCAGCGCGCGACGAACGATCCGGTCGCGCGCCGCCCCTTACGACCGGATCGAAACCCGCAGAACACTAAGGAGAAAGCGTCATGTTCTGGAACAAGCGGGTCGTGGTCGGCGACGCCGAGCGCGCCCTGATCTACCGCAACCGCCGTTTCGAGCGCGTGCTCGGACCGGGCGTCTACCGCATCGGCGACTGGCTGGGCCGCACCGAAGTCGTGCTGCACGACATCGCCAAGCCGGAGTACGCCGGCAAGGACACCGATGTGCTGGTGGCCGCGCTAGGCGAGCGCCTGGGCGACAGCTTCGTGCTGGCCGACATCGGCGTCGACCAGGTCGGCCTGGTGATGAAGAACGGCAAGCTCGAGGACCTGCTCGCGCCGGGCTCGCGCGAGCTGTACTGGAAGGGCCTGGTCCCGATCGAGATCGTCGCCATGACCTTGTCGGCGGGGCTGGAGCTGCGCGGTGAGATCGCGCAGCGCCTGCGCCAGATCGGCTTGCTCGATCGCATCGCCATGGCCGTCACCGTGCCCAACGAGTCCGCTGGCCTGCTCTACGTCGACGGCAAGTTGGTGCGCACCCTGGACGCCGGCAGCTACGCCTTCTGGAACTTCCAGAAGAACGTCGCCGTCGAGCTCGTCGAGCTGCGCGTGCAGTCGGTGGAAGTGTCGGGCCAGGAGTTGCTCACGCGCGACAAGGTATCGCTGCGCGTGAACCTGGCGGCCAGCATGCGCGTGACCGATCCGGTCGCCGCGCGCAGCAAGGTCGCCAAGTACAGCGACTACCTGTATCGCGAGCTGCAGTACGGCCTGCGCAAGGCGGTGTCGGCCAAGACCCTGGACGAACTGCTGGGCGACAAGGCTTCGCTGGACGCCGACATCTTCGGCTACGTGCGCGGCCAGGTCGGCGAGCTCGGCATGGAAGTGCTGGGCGTGGGCGTCAAGGACGTGATCCTGCCGGGCGAGATGAAGGACATCCTCAACGGCGTCGTGCAGGCGGAGAAGTCGGCCCAGGCCAACGTCATCCGTCGTCGCGAGGAGGCCAACGCCACGCGCAGCCTGCTCAACACCGCGAAGCTGATCGAGGACAGCCCGGTGCTCATGCGCCTCAAGGAGCTCGAGGCGCTGGAGAAGGTCACCGAGAAGATCGACAAGCTCACCGTCTTCGGCGGTCTGGACGGCGTGCTCAAGCAGCTGGTCAGCCTCAAGACGAGCGGCTGAAGGCGTGATCCGTGGAATCCCGGATGACGACTCGGCCGCGAACCAGAACCGAGAACGCCGCTCTCCAGGGAGCGGCCATCGCATCCTATTTCTACGGAATCATTCCATGCGCAAGGACATGTACAAAGTGATCGTGGAACGGCCGCGGCGCGGAGGCCGCTACAGCAAAGAACTCCGCCCGCCGTCCGACCCCGAAGACCAACCGCAACACGAAAGCCTCAAGTTCCGCCATCGCTCGCGTAAATGGCTCAACGAGAACCTCAACCCGCTGCGGCGCTATCTCGGCCGCCAGGCCGGCCGCCCCTGGGACGAGGTCTACTCGGAGCTGTGCGCGAACATCGACCGCCGCAACACCGTGCAGCAACACATCCACGAGCATCTCGAGGATTTCGTGGCGCTGCGGGTGCAGGCGCTGGATGGCGCGTTGCACTACGAGCGCGGCTACGGCGGTCTGCAGCGGCTGGATCGGAGCTGGGCGCCGAAGCTTTACGTGGACCCGGTCAGCGGCTTGCTGCTGATCAACCATGCGGGGATCCAGGCCAGGCGCGAGGCGAAGCGCGAGTACGCACGAGCGCGGCGTGCGCAGCCGGAGGTCGATGTACGGGCGTTGGACGAGTTTCACCAACTGCGCCGCATCGACGGCATCTGGTACGAGGTCGAGCTGGCGGAACTGCCGCGCCCCGTCGCGGTCATGGACCAACACAGGAAATCGCCGAGGCTGGTGATGCCCTACGACGTAATCGCGCGGCGTCCGGCCAAGTGGATCGGCAAGCCCTGCGGCCATCGCGGCTGCGAAGCGTGCCGGCCCTATGGCCACGCCGGTCTGTACGCCCGCAGCAAGCGCCAGCTGAACCGGCACGAGCTGCAGCGTTATGGCCTGCGAAATCACGACGGCGAACGCCTGCATTGAGTAAACAATGGAGCAAACCGGTGGCGTCGCGGAAACCGCGGCGCCGCCGTTCAGGAGAACCTTATGAGTCATCAATACGAACTGCTGCACGCGCCAGGCGCCACCCCGATCAAGGGCTGGGTGCGCGGCGTGCCGCTGGAATCGCAGGCGCACGAGCAATTGCGCAACATCGCCTCCCTGCCCTTCGTCGGGCCGTGGCTGGCGGTGATGCCCGACGTGCACCTGGGCAAGGGCGCGACCGTGGGATCGGTCGTGCCCACGCGCGGTGCGATCATCCCGGCCGCGGTCGGCGTCGACATCGGCTGCGGCATGGCCGCGGTGCGGACCACGCTGCGGGCCAAGGACCTGCCCGACAATCTGGCCCTGCTGCGTTCGTCGATCGAACGCAGCGTGCCGGTCGGCAACGGCCCCGGCGGCGATCACCGCAAGCGCCCGGACAGCATCGACACCCGGATCGCGCAGTCGGGCCTGGTGCCGCGCCTTGAGGCGGTGCGCGCCAAGCACCCGAAGGTCCGCAACGACAAGCTGGACAAGCAGCTGGGCACGCTCGGCGGCGGCAACCACTTCATCGAGATCTGCCTCGACGAGGCCGATGCGGTGTGGGTGATGCTGCACTCGGGTTCGCGCGGCACCGGCAACCTGATCGGCACCTACTTCATCGAACAGGCGCGGCGCCAGTTGGAGCGGCGCGTGCTGGGCTACCGCCTGCCGGACAAGGACCTCGCGTTCTTCCTGGAAGGCGAGCCGCTGTTCGAGGAATACGTCGAGGCCGTGTCCTGGGCCCAGGACTACGCGCGCGAGAACCGCGAGGCGATGATGGCGCGGGTCTTGCACGAGATGCGTCAGCGCCTGCCCAAGTTCCAATTGGAGAAGATGGCGGTCAACTGCCACCACAACTACGTGCAGCGCGAGCAGCATCACGGCGAGTCCTTGCTGGTCACCCGCAAGGGTGCGGTCAGCGCGCGGGCCGGCGAGCTGGGGATCATTCCCGGCAGCATGGGTACCTGCAGCTATATCGTGCGCGGCAAGGGCAATGCGGACAGCTTCCACAGCTGCAGCCACGGCGCCGGCCGGGTGATGAGCCGGACCCAGGCGCGCGCGAGCATCACCCTGAAGCAGCACCGCGAGGCGACCGCGCATGTCGAGTGCCGCAAGGACGCGGCGGTGATCGACGAGTCGCCGGCCGCCTACAAGTCGATCGACGCGGTCATGGCCGCGCAGACCGACCTGGTCGAAGTGCTGCACACCCTGCGTCAGGTGATCTGCATCAAGGGATGAGGCCGGTCGCCGGCGATTGGACGCCGCTCCGCGAGGGGCGGCGTTTTCTTTGACCAGCGGTTTCCTAATTCCAGTCGACGGGTTCGGCCGGAGAAGGCCGGCCCGCACGGCCTGGAAAGCGCCGCGAGGCCGCCGTCCGTCGCAATTTCGCGATCGCAACAAAACGTAACAGCGGGATTGCGACACGGTGCGCGATTCGCCCCCTCGTCAAGGCCGCGCGGGTAACGGATAGTTAACCGACCGGGCGTATCGTCGCCTGGCAGGGGCCCGCTCAAGGAGAGGTGGAGCCATGAACGATCTGGCATTGGATGCCGCGTCGTCCCGCGCGACCTTGTCGCACGAGGACCGCGAACTGGCCGTCACCTACGGCATCGAAGCACGTCAGCACCACGCCGGACGCGCGTGGACCGACATACAACACGAACTGGCCGCGGGTTGGGCGCGCATGCGCGGCTACCGGCGCGCGGAATGGCCCGAGGTGGTCGACCACGTCGAAGCCGCCTGGCACGGCTCGATCCGCCTCTAGCCGGGCGGACGCGGCAGGCTCAGGCTTTGGCTTCGGCTGTTTGCGGCCGCCGCGCCCATTGCCATTTCAGGTTGACCCCCAGCGTGCCCAGCACGATCAGGGCCACGCCCAGCATTTGCACGCGGCCGAGCGTGCTGCCGTACAATAGATAGTCGAGCAGCAGCGCGATCACCGGATAGACGAAGGCGAGCACCGCGATCGTCACCACCGGCAGGCGCGGATAGGCCGAATAGAACAGCACATAGCACACGCCGCTGTGGATCAGCCCCAGCCCGGCCAGCCAATACCAATGCGGTCCGACGTGGGCGATCGCGACGTAGTCGGCGAATGGCGCCAGCATCGCCACGCCGACCAGGCATTGGATCAGCACCACCGCGAACGGCCGCTCGCGGCTGATCCGGCGCGACAGCATCAACGAGGCTCCGCACAGCAGCGCGGCGACGAAGGTCAGGCCGATGCCGATCAGGTAGCCGGCATCGGCGCTGCGCCATAGCTTGATCGGGTCGGCCGAGCAGGCCACGCCCACGAACGCGACCACGGTCCAGGCCCAATCGGCCGGACGAGTGCGCTCGCCGAAGAACAGCGCCGCCATCGCCAGCATCGCGAACGGAAAGAAGTGGTAGACCATGGTCGCCACGCCGATCGACGAGCGCGCCATGCCGGCGAACAGCGCGACCCAGTTCAGCACCAGCAGCACGCCGCTGACGATCGCGCCGCGGATCAGCGCCGGTTCGCTCATCAGCCCGCGCAGATGACCGCGCGCCAGGCCCCAGGCGATCAGGAACGCGCTGCCGAACACGCAGCGGAAGAACACCGTGGTGATCGCGTCCTGGCCGCCCTCGTGGGCGAACACGCCGACCGACCCGATCAGGATTTCGGCGACGAACAACTGGATCAGCGCGGTGCGGGACTCTGAGGCGGAGGCGGTCGGGTTCATGCGGTCAGGCTAGGCCCCGACTGGCGACCGGTACAGATTCAGTTAGACTCTGATTTCACCAGTACAGATCGGGCGGCCCCACGCCATGGCCAGCGACCTGCTCTACGAACGGCTCGCCGAACGCCTGCGCCATCAGATCCAGCGCGGCACCCTGCGTGCCGGCGAGCGCCTGCCGTCCTTGCGCCGCCTCGGCCGCGATCAGCGCATCAGCCTGGCCACCGCGGTCGAGGCCTATCTGCAGTTGGAACGCGAAGGCCTGATCGAGGCGCGTCCGCGTTCGGGCTACTACGTGCGCGCACCGGCCGCGCCCATGCCGCGCGCCAGCGCTCGCCATCGCGCCCGCGCGCCGCAGCCGATCCGCAACCCGGCCCTGCTGGGCGTGCTCGACGTGCTCGGCCGTTGCGACCTGATCTCGCTGCACGCGGCCACGCCCGCGCCCTCGCTGCTGCCGACCGCCGCGCTCGCCGCCGCCGCATCGCGGGTGATGCGGCGCAACGCCCAGGCCGCGCTCAGCTACGCCATCCCGCAGGGCCTGGCCGCACTGCGCGAACGCATCGCGCAGCGTTACGTGCAATGCGGCGTCGACGTCGATCCCGACGAGATCGTGATCACCGCCGGCGCGATGGAAGCGATCAGCCTGGCGCTGCGCACGGTGGCGCGCGCCGGCGACGTGGTCCTGGTCGAAACCCCGACCTACTACGGCCTGCTGCAGGCGGTGTCCGAGCAGGGCCTGCGCGTGATCGAAGTGCCGAACCGCCCCGGTCTGGGCATAGACCCGGACCGCTTGTCCGAACTGCTGGAGCGGCACGCGGTGCGCGCGGCGGTGCTGGTGCCAAATTTCAACAATCCGGTCGGCAGTTTGACCAGCGACGAGGCTAAGCGCGCGATCGTCGCCGCCTGCGCCGCGCACGGCACGGTGGTGATCGAGGACGATCTCTACGGCGAGTTGTCGTACTCCGGCGAGCGCCCCAGTCCGCTACGCCGCTACGACGAACGCGGCGGCGTCATCACCTGCGGCTCCTATTCCAAGATGCTGACGCCCGGCTTGCGCGTCGGCTGGATGCTGGGCGGGCGCTGGGCGCCGGCGCTGCTGCGCGCCAAGTGCTTCTCCACCGTCGCCACCTCGACCTTGTCGCAGCTCACCATCGTCGAATACCTGGCGCGTCACGACTTCGAGCGCGGGCTGCGCCGCCTGCGCCGCGAGCTGGCGGTCAACGCCCAGCGCTACCGCGAAGCGATCGCGCTGCATTGGCCGCAAGGCACCTGCGTGAGCGCGCCGGCCGGCGGCATGGCGCTGTGGATCGAACTGCCGCCGCAGATCGAGGGCCAGGCCGTGTTCGAGGCCGCAATGGCGCGCGGCATCGGCATCCTGCCCGGTCATCTGTTCTCCAATCGCGGCGACTATGGCCATCACCTGCGCCTGAGCTGTGGCCAGCCCTGGAGCGAGCCGGTCGAAACCGCGCTGCGTACGGTCGGCGCCTTGGCCGCCGATCTGGCCGCCGATCTGGCCGGCGATCTGGCCGGCTAAACGGGCCGCGGGCGCTGTCCGGCCGCCCCCGCGGCCGGCGTTGGAGCATGAAGGAACCACCCGCACAAGGAGTGCAGCATGAACATCGGCAACAACAATCTGGTCCTGAGCAAGTATCCGGCGGCGATAGAAAAGCATCCCGACGCCAAGCGCGCATTGTGTTTCGGCGACTCCTGGTTTCAGTACGTGCCGCATCCGACCGACCTCAACAAGCAGATCGCGCGCCTGTTCAAGAAGACGCTGTTCCTGCGCGAAGGCGTGGCCGGTCGCGACAGCGCGATGTGGAAGGCGGCGCTGCCGCGGATCCAGCGCGAGATCGGCACCTTCGGCTTCGACGCGATCCTGCTGTCCAACGGCGGCAACGACATCGTCGGCGAGGAGCTGCGCGAGTTCGTCAAGACCGCCGCGCAACCGCAGTCCACGGGCGCCGGGCCCTGGGGCGAGATTCCGCCGGAGGTGTTCGACCACATCCGTCTGGAGACCTTCGAACACGCGCTGCGTTATGCGATCAAGGACATGAAGGAAGTGGTGCAGATCCGCGACCTCCTGTCGCGCGACACCATCATCTACGTCCACACCTACGACTACATCTTCCCCAGCGGCAAGGCGTTCAAGCTCGGCCCGTTCACGATGGGGCCATGGGTCAAGCCGTTCCTGGACAACGTCGGCCTGACCGATCCCAAGCGCCAGCGCGTGCTCACGACCTGGCTGGTCGATCAGTTCGCGCGCGCGCTGCGTGCGTTCGTGTCGCAGAACGCCAACATGCGTCTGGTCGATTCGCGCGACACGCTCAAGACCGTCTCGCAATGGGAAAACGAGATCCATCCGGTGGCCAGCGGCTTCGAGGCGATCGCCAAAAAATGCTGGAAGCCTGCGCTGACCGGCGTACTGGAATAGAGCTGGCCCTGGGCTAGACTGCGGGCGCGCCGAAAGGCGCGTCCCGCCGTTTCGCCCGAGGTCGCGATGAAAGCCCTATTGCTCTGGCCGCTGCTGCTGTTGTCAACGCTGCCTGCTGCCGCAGCCGAACCTGCCGCGGCCGAACCCGTCGCAGCCGAACCCGTCACGACCGCGTCGGTCACGATCAAATCCCCGCAGGCCCTGCCCGACGACGAGCGGATCAAGGTGTTCCTGGCCGGCAGCATAGACATGGGCGGTTCGGAGAACTGGCAGGCGCGGGTCGAACGGGCACTGGCCGACGAGGGCGTGGTATTGCTCAATCCGCGCCGCGACGACTGGAATCCGGCCTGGAAGCCCTCGGCCGCCGAGCCGGAGTTCCGCAAACAGGTCGAATGGGAACTGTCCGCGCTCAACCGCGCCGATGTGATCCTGATGTACTTCGCGCCGTCCTCGCAAAGCCCGATCACCCTGCTCGAACTGGGCCTGCACGCGCCCTCCGGCAAGGTCCTGCTGGCCTGCCCGCAAGGCTATTGGCGCAAGGGCAATGTCGACATCACCGCCGACCGCTACGGCGTGCCGCGTTACGAATCCCTGGACGCCTTGATCGCCGGCGTGCGCCAGCGCCTGGCCGAGCTGCGGCGTCAGCGCTGAGCGCGGGGCGGCACCCCGTCGCAGTCTGTGCGATGGGCGCACGTCATAATGCGCGGCCCACGCGAGGCAGTTCATGACCGCACCGCGCAATATCGTCGTCTGCCTGGACGGCACCAACAACTCCCCCGCCGACGCCCGCACCCATGTGCAGCGGCTGTACCGGCTGATCGAGAAATCGTCCGCGCAGCTGACCTACTATCAGCCCGGCGTGGGTACGCTGGAACCGATCGGCGTGCTCGGACCGCTGCGCCGGCGCGCGTTGATGGGCCTGGATTCCGGCAGCGGCTGGATGCTGCAGCGCCACGTCAGCGCGGCCTACCAATTCCTGTCCGACGTCTATCGCGAAGGCGACCGCCTCTACCTGTTCGGCTTCAGCCGAGGCGCCTATTCGGTGCGGGTGCTGGCCGGCATGCTCGCTACCGTGGGACTGCTGCATCCGGGCATGCGCGAGATGGTCGCATTCGCGTGGCAGGCCTACGAAAGCCTGCCCGCATTCCCGCCGCAGGCCGATGCGGCCTCGCCGCGGCGCCAGCAGGCCCTGCGCGATTACTTCCGGCGCATCCGCAGTTTCCGCAAGAGCTACTCGCGACGCGTGCCGGTGCACTTCCTCGGCTTGTGGGACACGGTCAGCTCGGTCGGCCTGCCGTGGCTGCCGCGGGTCTACAGCCATACCGCGTCCAACCCCATCGTCGCCACGGTGCGCCATGCGGTCGCGCTGGACGAGCACCGCGGCAATTTCGTCCAGAACCTGTGGACGCCGAAGCCGTCGCCGAAGCAGGACGTGCGCGAAGTCTGGTTCGCGGGCGGTCACGGCGATGTCGGCGGCGGCTACCCCACCGGCGGTCGCGACATCGAGCTGGCGCGGATTCCGCTGGCCTGGATGTTGCGCGAGGCCGAGGCCGCGGGGTTGCTGACCGATGCCCAGGCACGCGCCGAGGCCGGCCTGCCCGACCTGAGCGACGACGAAGCGATGCAGCGGTTCGCGTTGGCGCCGCGTCACGACGAGATCCATCACTGGCTGTGGCAGTTGTCGGAACGCTTGCCGATACCGCGCTGGTCGCAGAGCGCCGACGGGCGCTGGGAGCGGCACTGGCGCCCGCATCACGCGCGTGCGCGCACCTTGCGCCCGGGCGCGCTGGTGCACGAGAGCGTGTACCAGCGCCTGCGCCTGTGTTCGGCCTATCGCCCGAGCAACCTGCGCGACGACGTCGTGCTGGTGCGCTGAAGGCCGCGATTCAACGCGACGGCGCGCCCTGGCCGAACAGGATCCGGCGCTCCTCGTCGCTGACCTGGGTGTTCGGCGCGTAGGACTGGGGCGTCTCGGCATAGGTGCGCTGCACGGCCGGACGCTCGCGCATCGCCTCGAACCAACGCCGCAGTTCGGCGAAGTCCTGCAGCGACTGCCCGTGCGAGGCGTGCGGCACGATCCAGGGGTAGCAGGCCATGTCGACGATCGAATACTCGCCGGCGATGAACGCGCGCCCGGCCAGTTGCCGGTCGAGCACGCCGTACAGGCGATGGGTCTCGCGGGTGTAGCGGTCGATCGCGTACGGCACCTTCTCCGGCGCGTAGATATTGAAGTGGCCGATCTGCCCCGCCATCGGCCCCAGGCCGCCGACCTGCCAGTACAACCACTGCAGGGTCTCGGCGCGGCCGCGCGGATCGGCGGGCAGGAAGCGCCCGGTCTTTTCGGCCAGGTACTGCAGCATCGCGCCGGATTCGAACAGCGACAGCGGCGCCCCGCCGCCGGGCGGGTCGTGATCGACCAGGGCCGGAATCTTGTTGTTGGGCGAGATCTTCAGGAATTCGGCCTCGAACTGCTCACCCTTGCCGATGTTGATCGGCACGATCCGGTGCGCCAGCCCGGACTCTTCCATGAATAGCTTGAGCTTGAGGCCGTTGGGCGTGGGCCAGAAATACAGATCGATCATGTGCGGGCTCCGGCGTGGGAGAAATGGGGGTCGCGGCCTTCGACGTGCGTGCTTCGACGTGCGTGCTTTGACATGCTGGCCTCAGCATCGCGGACTTCGATCCTGCGAACTTCGACGACGAAGTCCCGGTGCGGTCAAGCTCGTCCGATGCATCTTCCTGCATCTCGTCGATGCCGGGTACCGGTTTTCGAGCATAAGGGCCGCGCGCCCGCAACGGAACACACCGGTGGGACGCTGCGTCGCATTCCTGCGCTTCCTTTGCAGCGGGGACGCCCCCATCCGGAGCCGACGGGTCGCGAACGCAGCCGCACTGCGCGGCTCGCGACATCCGCACGCCCACCAGCTCATACTTTCAGTCCTTGCCCATGCGCCGCACTGCCCTGTTGCTGTTCCTTCTGCTGAGCGCCGCCGGCGCCCACGCCGCGGATCGCGAAACCTGCGTCACCGGCCATACCAAGCTCCCGCCCACGGTCAACTTCCGCGTCGACAACGACCTGTTCGGCGGTCAGGACCAGGGTTACAGCAACGGCGTGCAGCTGACCCTGGTCTCGCCCAACCTGGTCGACTACACCGACGATCCCTGCCTGCCGCGCCTGGCGCGCTGGATCAATCGCCACGTCAGCGCGCTCACGCCGGAAGGCTTCGAGCAGCAGAACATGGTGGTGAGCTTCGCCCAGGGCATCTTCACCCCGACCGACTACAGCCGCCGCGACCTGATCGAGGACGACCGGCCCTACGCCGGCGCGCTGCTCGCCAGCCTGGGCTACAACGCGCGCAATGGCGACCGGCTGCGCACCACCCAGCTGCAGTTCGGCATCGTCGGGCCTTCGGCCTACGGCAAGCAGGTGCAGAACGAAGTCCACAAGCTGCTCGGCGACGAGACCTTCCAGGGTTGGGACAACCAGCTCCACGACGAGCCGGTGGTGCGCCTGGTCCACGAGCGCATGCGCCGCTATTCGGCCGGCAACGAAGAGAACGGCCCCTGGGGCTGGGACGCGATCAGCCACTACGGCGGCAGCGTCGGCAACCTGGCGACCTACGCCAACCTCGGTGCCGAATGGCGCTTCGGCCGCCACCTGCCCGACGATTTCGGCAGCACGCCGCTGCGTCCGGCCGGCGAGAACACCGCGCCGACGCGCAGGACCCGCGGCCCCAACCAGTTCGGTGCGCACCTGTTCCTGACCGTGGACGCACGCTGGGTGCTGTACGACATCACCCTGGACGGGAACAGCTTCCGCGACAGCCACAGCGTCGACAAACGGCCCTTCGTCGCCGACGCCGGCTATGGCATGGCCTTCATGTACGGACGCTGGAAGTTCGCCCTGGCGCGTTACCACCGCACCCGCGAATTCGAGGGCCAGAAGCAGACCCCGGTGTTCGGCAGCTTCACCATCAGCCGCTCGCTCTGAGACCGCGAACGCCCCGGCACCGCCGGAGCGTTCGCCTTGTCGCGCGCGCTCAGAAAGTCACGCTCCAACTGTCGATATAGCCGACATCGCCGTTGGCGTTGTCGTTGACGCGCAGCTTCCAGGTGCCGTTCAGCGCTTCGCTCGACAGATTCAGCGTGACCGTCTTGTTGACGTTGTCGGCGCTGCCGCCGCTGCGGTTGTGGATGTTGTAGAGCGAACCGTCCGGAGCCACCAGGTCCACCTTCAGGGCATTGCCGCTGCGGCCGGAGACCGTGATCGGGCTGTCGACCGTGGCGTTGTCGCTGATGGTGTAGTCGGCGGTGTTGCTGTAGGTCTGCGCGCCGCCGGCGGTCACCGTGACCGTGGCGGTCTTGGTATGGGTCGCGCCGCCGTTGTCGGTCACGGTCAGGCTCACCGTGTAGTCGCCGGCGGCCGCGTAAGTCTTGCTCGGGTTGGTGGCAGTGGAGGTGGTGCCATCGCCGAAGCTCCAGGCGCGCGAGACGATCGTGCCGTCGCTGTCCGTGGAACTATCCGTGAAGTTTGCACTCAAGCCGCTGACCGCCGCGCTGAAGTTCGCGACCGGCGCCGCGTTGGCGCCGCTGCCGTTGTAGCTCAGGGTCAGCTTGGGAGCCGAGGCGCCTTCGCGCGAGCTCCAGTCGACACCGTCGATGACGCCGGAGGTGTTGACCAGGACGACGCCGTGGTTGGCGACCGCGCCCGATGCCCAGTCCTCGACCAATTGCACGCCGGCCGCGTTGAGCGCGATGGTGCGCACGCCGGTGCCGCTGGGCGTGACCGTGCCCAGCTTGGTGCCCAGGGTCGCGCCCGCATACGTGGCATCGGCCTCGGTCCACGCAGCGGTGACCTGGTACAGGTCGTAGGCGCCGGTGGACAGGTTGCTGACGTTGAGCGAGACCGTGGCCGAGGTGATGTCCAGGCCGGCCGCGGCGCTCAGGTTCCAGCCCATCAGCCCGCGCAATTGCAGGCCGGCGTCGTCGCCGTCGGCGTACAGGATGGCGCCATTGTCGCGGGTGCCGTTCGACTTCACGGTCACGTCGCGCACCGCGTCCAGGGTCATGTTGTTGGCCGGCGGTGCGCCCTTGTTGCAGGTGCCGCTGAAACTGTCGGTGTAGCTGCTGCCGGCCTTGGGCACGAACTCGCCGGTGTAGCCGGTCGCGCTCAGGGTCAGCTTGAGCACGCCGTGGGTGCTGGCATTGCTGGCTTCCAGCATCGGATGGCTGCCGTTGAGGCCGTAGAAGGCGCGGCCGCCGGTGCCGACGAGGACCTGACGGATGCCGTCGCTGGCCGCGGCCTGGTTCGGATTCATCTTGCCGTAGCGCTGGTAATTGTGGTCGTGACCGACCAGCACCAGGTCGGCCTTGGCCGCGTACAGCGCATCCCAGAACGGCTTCACTTGGCTATAGCCGGTGTAGTTGCCGCGGCTCACCAGCGGGTGATGGAAGTAAGCCGCGGTGCAGGGTTTGGTGTTCGCTGCCAGGTCGTTCTGCAGCCAGGTCACCTGAGCGCTGGCGACGGTGCCGCCAGACATGGTGTTGAGGGCGATGAAATGCCACTCGCCCACGTCCCAGCTGTAATAGCCCTTGCTGCGGTCGCCGGCCGGACCGGTCTGGGCGCCGACGCCGTTGAAATAGTCGAAGTAGCCGCTGGCGCCGGTGGTGTTGTACTCGTGGTTGCCCGGCGTCGGGCTGGTCAGCTCCTTGAAGCGGCCCCAGGTCGGCGCGTAACGGCTGTTGTACTCGCTGAGCGTGCCGCTGCTGTAAGCGTTGTCGCCGGCAGTGAACACCGCGACCGGGGCGATCGCCACGATCAGGTCGGAGGTCCCCGCGCAGGCGTTGCCGCTGGAGTCGCAGATGTCGCCGGCGCCGGCCACCACGACCGAGGTCGCTTCCAGCGCGCTCAGGCCGTAGTCGTAGCTTTCCACCTCGTAGCCGCTGTCGGGGTTGCCGAAGTAGGGCTGGATGTCGACGCAATCGCCGCGCAGCGCGCGGGCGTGGAAGGCGCGGCCGTTCCAGTGATTGCCTTCGAAGCTGTAGACATCGCCGCCGGAGCTGCGGATGACCAGGGAGTCGTAAGGCTTGAGTTCCAGCGACTTGAAGCTCAGGCGTATCCATTTGGCGCCCGGCCGGCATACGCGGTTGCTCGGCGCGGCCAGCATCGAGGCGGCGCGCGCGGGCGCGATGCGCTCGGTGACCGTACCGTCTTCCGCCAATTGCAGGGTGCGCTGCGCGGCGCCGGCGCTGGGTGCGATCGCGAACGCTGCGGCCAGCGCGAGCGTCGCGGCCGCGCCGCGGCCCGGCCGTTGTTTGTGCGTCTTGTTCACTGGAATCTTCCTGATTGGTTGCAAGGGGATGCGCGCGGGTCGCACCGGATCGCTGTCATCAGGGCGAGGCGCGCGGCGGGCACAGGCCCGGCCGCGTACGCGGTTCCGATCGCCGCCGGACGCTGCGCGCCGGCGTGACGAATTGCAGTTCACCGACGGCGCGGCCCTTGCGGGCCGCCGGTGCAATCGCCCGCAAGCGTCCCCAGCGCCTGCGATGCGTGTTCGCGCCCCCGACGGACTGCGCCGTCTTCGGGGGCCCGGCAACAATGCAGCGGATCATCGTCGCCTTGCGGCCACGCAACTGCGGCCGGCGTCACAACGCGATGCGCCGCTGCGGCGCCAGTGTGCGATGCGTCCGCGGTTGGCCGCGTTCACGCCGGCGATGGTAGAGCCGGTTTGTTGCAATCTGCCTTTAACCTGGCCGTTTGGGCTGGAAACTCCGTCGAAATGCATCTTTTATGTGCCGTGTCGTCGAGCTGTATCAGCAACAAGTGTGCAAGGCACGTTGAATGCCGGGATCAGACCGTTGCCGGCGATCGGGTGGCACGGCACGCAATGCGCGGCCGTCCGTCGGTTCGCGACCGATGCATGGCCGGTGGTCGACGGCGGCGATTGACGCCTGCCACGGCCGGAGCGAGCATCGGATGCTTCGCGCGGACCACGCGCACATGCAAGGACAGGCCATGAGCACGCGTATCCGCGGTGTCTTCGACGTCAAGATGATTCCGCAACCCGCCGACGATGCCGCCGCCGGTCAGTACATCGGCCGCATGTGGCTGGACAAGCACTACCACGGCGAACTCGAGGGCGGCAGCCAGGGCCAGATGCTGGCCTTCCGCAGCGTGGTCGCCGGCTCGGCTGGCTATGTCGCGATGGAGCGCGTCGAAGGCACGCTGGGCGGCCGCCGCGGCAGTTTCGTGCTGCAGCACAGCGCCGTCATGGATCGCGGCACGCCCAATCTGGTCCTGCAGGTCGTGCCCGATTCCGGCAGCGACGAGCTGACCGGCCTGAGCGGCACCATGGCGATCGAGATCGCCGACGGCATGCACTACTACGACTTCGACTACAGCCTGCCGACCGAACCATGAGCGCGGCTTGCGTGCGGCCAGCGGACCTCACCCACACCCAGGAGGCTTGAGTGGGTCTGCAGCATCTGCCGCGCTGGGTCTGGCTGGGCGCCAGTTCGCTGGCCTGCGTCGCCGGCATGGTCAACGTGATCGGCTTCCTGGGGTTCGAACACCAGGCAATCACCCACCTCACCGGCACCACCTCCCTGCTCGCCGCGGCACTGGCCGGCGCCGACCTGCGCGCGGCGGCGCATCTGTCGGGCATGATCCTGGCCTTCTTCGCCGGTGCCGCGCTGAGCGGCATGATCGTGCAGGACAGCACCCTGCGTCTGGGACGTCGCTACGGCGTTGCGTTGGCGATCGAATCGGTCTTGCTGTTCGCGGCCGTGCCCCTGTTCCATCGCGAACAGATCCTCGGCGCTCTGCTCGCCGCGGTCGCCTGCGGTCTGCAGAACGCGATGGCGAGCACCTACAGCGGTTCGGTGGTCCGTACCACACACCTCAGCGGCATGATCACCGACCTGGGCATCGGCCTGGGGCATGCCCTGCGACGGCGGCCGTTGTCGCGGCAACGCTTGTCGCTGAGCGCCCTGATCGTCGCGGGCTTCTTCGCCGGCGGCTTGATCGGCGCGCTCTCGTTCCGCGGCTTCGGCTACGACGCCCTGTACTTGCCCGCCGCACTGACCGGTATCACCGGCATTTTCTACGCCCTATACCGCCACCTCCACCCGCCAGCGCCGTTGTCCGACTGAACGGTGCCGATCGGCGCTCAATCGACCGGATAGGGCCCTTCGGCGAACGTTTCAGCGTGATAACCCTTGCGGCCGATCGCGCGGGCCAGATCGCTGCGCACGTCCTCGCCCGCACGCAGGCGCTGCAGTGCGTAGGCGAAGTCGTAGCGCGGGCGCCAGCCCAGCTCGGTGCGCGCGCGCTCGTTGACGTAGACGCGCTCGATGCCCGGAAACATGCGCCAGCCACGGCGCGCATACTCGGCCTCGTAGCTTGGCGCATAACGCGCGACCACCGCCGGTGCGTCCTCGCGCAGCTGCTGCAGGTCGTCGCGGGTGAACGGCGTGGTCGCGCTGATGATGTAACGGCCGAAGCCGATCGCCGGCGCGCGTTCGATCGCGAGCAGATGGGCATCGACCACGTCCTCGATGTCGACGCGCCGGTACAGCAGTTCGTTGGCTTTGATGTTGGCGTCCTCGAACGCGTCGCGCGCCGACTTGAGGTCGTCTTCTTCCGGGAAGAAGCGCGAGGTGCGCAGCACCAGCACCGGCAGGCCCTGCTTGTGCTGGAACAGCTCGCACACGCTCTCGGCCGCGATCTTGGTCACGCCGTAGATATTGCGCGGCACCGGCACCACGTCCTCGGTCACCCAGGCCGCGGGCGCGCCCGGCGGCGGGGTCAGGGCGCGGCCGAAAGCGCTGGTGGTGCTGGTGAATACGAACGCGCCGACGCCGGCGGACACCGCTTCCTCGAGCAGGTTGAGGGTGCCGGAGATATTGGTGTCGACGAAGTCCTGGCGGCTGTGGGTAGCCACGTGCGGCTTGTGCAGGGTCGCGGTATGCAGGACCGCGTCGACCCCGCGCATGCAGCGCGCGACCAGGCCGCGGTCGACCACGGAGCCGACCGCGTCGGTGTAGGCGGAAGCGATCACGTCCAGTCCGAGGGCTTCGTGACCGTCGTGGCGCAGGCGGCGCATCAGCGCTTCGCCGAGGTGGCCGGCACTACCGGTGACCAGGATTTTCATGCGGGGCGTTCCGAAGGCGCGGGACGCGACGGCGGCCCGTGGCGTCATTCTCCCTCATCGCGAGCGCGGGCGTCATGTCCCTGCGCGGCGGCTCAGGTCGCAACGGGCCAGCGATGGCGAGACCATGACCGTGAGGGTATGGCACGGCCGCATACGACAGGCCGCGAGCCGGCGCGCGGCTGTGGGGGAGCGTGCCGATGCTGCTGCGATCGGCTTGGCGGTGCGGGTGATAACGATCCGCTACCACTGGGAGATGGCCAGGTTCGTCTATAGACGGCGACTGGGGCGGTCTGCTGCCTGCTGGCGACGCCGCCTGCGATGGGCGGCGTTTTTCGCTTGAGCGCGATGCAGTCGGACGCGGCGACGCTAATGCGGAGGCGATGCAGGAGCTGTTGCGGGTGCCGTCGCGGGTGCCGTTGCGGGTGCTGTTGCGGGTGCTGTTGCAAGTGCCGTTGCAGGTGCCGTTGCAGGTGCCGTTGCGGGCGCCGTGGCAGGCGCAGTCGCGGGGCGAGCTGCGGTCGCTGGTGCGGTAGCCGGCGCAGTCGCGGGTGCCGTGGCGGGTGCAGTGGTCGGCGCCGTAGCGGGCGCGGTGACTGGTGCGGTCGCGGGTCGCGCCGCAGTTGCCGGCGCGGTCGCGGGCGCCGTTGCAGGAGCGGTTGCGGGCGCGGGCGGCGTAGCCGGCCGTGGCGGTGGACGCGCGGCATCGGCGATGGCGGTGTCCATGGCCGTGCGCCGCTCGCGATCGCCCGCCTGCTGCGAGGCCAGGCGCGCATTGCGGGCGACGTTGGGATCGGGCTCGGCGGCCGGGTTGATCGAGGTATTGCGGATGCGGTCGGCCTGCGCCTGCGCCGCCATCTGATTCAGCGGCAGATAATCGCTGCGGAAATTCAGCTCGACCGAGGAATTGAGTTCGAGGTCGGTGTTCATCTCCTCGGAACTCTGCGAGCGCTGGGTCGAGACGTAGCCGATGTTGTTCTCGATCTCGGCGCTGGCTCCCCAAGGGCCGACCCCGAAGCTGCCGGACGCGCGCACCCGGTTGTTCATGTTGAACTGGCTGCCGCGGTCCTCGCTGGCCGCGCTGCGGGTGTCGACGTGGAAACGCATCGAGGCGTTGATGCGGCCGCTGTCGATCACGATGCGCTGCATGCCCAGCATGACCATGGTCGCAAGCATCTGCTGGCGCTGGCGCGCGATGTAGCGCCGCGCCAGCGGCACCAGCTGCTCGGGGTTGCTGGCGTCGACCGACTCCTCCGGTTGCATGCCCAGTTGCGCGCGTATCTCCTCCGCGCTCGGCATCGAAGCGCCGCCGCGCAGTCGCAGGCGGATCTCCGCGGCCTCTTCGGGATCGACTTCCTCGCCCTCCTCGGACTGCTCGTACTCGATGTTCTGCGGGAAATGTTCGGCCACCCATTGCCGGACCTGGATGATGCTGAACTGGCTGCGCTCGAAACCCTCGGCCGAGGCCGACACGCTGTTGAGCAGTTGCACGTACATCTGCATCTGCTGCGAGTTGGAATCGAGCATGGCCTTGAACACGCCGTTGATCAGGTCGGTCACGAAGCGCGGGAACGAGACCGCATTGAGCACGTTGCGGGTGGTGTCGGCGACGCGGTCGGCGGCCGCGGCGAAGCCCGGCTGGTCCTGCGCGCGCGCCAGCGGCGGCGACGCGCGCTGCGCGAGCTCCGCATCGGCCTGACCCTCCTCGGCGATCAGGTCCGCCGCCAGCGCCGACACCCGCACCATCGAGCGCGCCAGCGATTGCCGGTCCTGCAGCGACAGGCTCTGATAGTTGGGCGACTGCTCCAGTACATCGCGCACCGCGCTGCGGATCCACGGCGGCGGCGGCGCGGCAGCCGGCGCGGACGCAGCGGCACGGGCGGCGGCGACGCTCATCTCAGGCCGCCGCCGACAAGGTCGGCGCCGACCCCGATGCCGGCGCGGCGATGCGCCCGGACAGCCAGCGCTGGGCGGCGCCGATCAGCTCGTAGTCCTCGGCCGCGATCTGCGGTGCGGGATCGGCGTAGTGCTCGGCCAGCCACAGCAGCACGGTCTGGCCGGCGCGCCCCTGATCGACGCGGCGCTGGATCAGGCTCGCGCTCTGGCCCTGGGTGGCACCCGCTATCGCGACCAGCTGCCACAACGAGTTCACCCCGAACGCGGCCTGCAGCATGCGATCGCGCAGGAAGCCCAGGGCCAAGTTGATGTTGGCGACGATGTCGCGCGCCGCCAGGTTCGCCATCGGGTCCACGCGCAGCGCCAGGAACTCGCCCAGCGAGGCGCACGCGGTTTCCAGCGCCACGCGCTCGCGCAGGTCGCCGCCGTCGGCCTGGGCCACGATCGCTTCGCACAAGGCCGCCATCAGGCGTTCGAAGTACGGGGTTTCGATCACCCGGGCGAAGATCGCCTGACGCTCGTTGACGTCCAGGCGTTCGCGACGCGCGCGCCAGAAACTGTTGATGAGCTGCGCGCCCGGACCCAGCGGCTGGGTGATCGCACCGCTGGCGAACAGGCCGGCGATCAGCTCGGCGGTCGGCAGCAGGCCGGCGGCTTCGAGTTCGGCGGCGAAGTACAGCGGCGCGGCCGCCTGCAGCTGGGCGCGGTCCATCGCATTGGGCGCGCCCGGCGGCAGGTCGATCGCGCTGTCGAGCGGATCGGCCGACAGCGCCAGCGCCATCGCCGACTGTCGCTCCAGCGCCGCCAGCGACAAGGCCAGGGCGCGCAGCAACGGCTCGTGCTCGTGGCGCGGGGCGAGGCGGATGTCCGGCGGCGGCGGGGCCAGGCGCATGCGCGTGCCCCGTCAGCGATTGCCGCTGCCCTGCGCGCCGCCGGCGGCGGCACCGCCGCGCGCGCCCGGCACGTAGTTCGGATCGACCGGCGTCGAATTGCCCTGGATCGCCGCGATCATGGCCGGCGAGGCCAGCTTCTCCATCGGGAAGTAGTCCGACTTGAAGTTGACCCGCACCTCGCCGGTGAGTTTGGCCTTCATGTCCTGCTTGGACTCGGAGTCCTCGCTTACCGAAGACGACACCGTGGTCATGTGGCGCTGCACGTTCTCGTTGACCGAGCCCGCCGCGCCCCAGCCGAAATGGACGCCGGCCGCGCTGCGGTTGCGGTTCATGCTCGACTGGCTGTCGTACAGGGAGGCGCCGGCCGAACGCGAGGCTTCGTCGCTGGCGCGGAAGTCGAACACGACCTTGGCGTTGATCGCGCCGTCGGTGACGACGATGCGGTTGATGCCCAAGATCACCATCGACGACAACAGCTGCTGGCGGCTGCGCGCCATCTGCAGGCGCGCGGCCTGGGTCAGCCGCGCCTCCTGGTCGGCATCGGAAATGTCGGTGATCGGCTGGGCGATCTGCAGTTCGGCGTTGATCCGGGCCAAGGCCGCCTGGTCGTCTTCCTCATTGATGTTGGTCAGGCGCGGACCGCCGCCCTCGGAATCGCTGGCGTCGATGCCCAGATCGCCGGGGAAGCGGTCGACCAGCCAATCGCGCGCATTGTTGAGGCTGATGTTGTCGGCGGCGAACTGGTCGACCGTCTGCGCCACCGATTTCAGCAGCTCGCCGTACGCGTTCATCTGCTGGATCGAGGCGTTGACGATGGCCTGAAACACGTTCTGGATCAGGCCGCCGACGAAGGCCGGGAAATCCACCGAGCCGATGTACTTCTTGAAGTTGTCGGCGCCTTGTTCGACCGAACCGGCCTTGAAGTCGCTGCCGGCGAAGGTGCCGATCTTGTCGGACGCCTTGCCCTTGGCCTGATCGACTTCGCCGGCGAGCGCACGCGTCAGGCCGTCTTCGCTGCCCTGACTCTTGGCCAGGATGCCCTGCCCCGGCGTGAGCTCCTGCTTGGCGAGGCCGTCGGGATTGGTCATGTACGAAGCCACGCGCACCATGTTGCGCGCCAGCTCCTGCTGCTCGGCCACCGGCAGCTCGCGAAAGCCGGGCGAGGATTCGAGCAGGCGCCGCACCTGCGGCCGCACCGCCGACAGGGTGTCGTCGTCCAGCCACGACGGCGGGGCGGCTGCGCTGCGCACTGAGTCGCTCATGGCCATCGCTCCCTTGCCCGCCGCCTCAACGCGTCGCCGGCGGTGTGGTCGCCGGCGCCGCGGCCTGACCGCCCTGCGCAGGCGGACGTCCGGCCAGGGTCTTGACCATGCCCGGTTGAGCGTTCATCTGGATCGCCGCGATCGATTCGGGATTGGCCAGCTTTTCCAGCGGCAGATAGTCGCTCTTGAAGTTGACCTCCATCGTGCCGGCCAGACTGGCCTTGGTCTGCAGGCTGGCGTCGATCGTGGTCTGCGAGGCCGATGCCATCTTCAGCACCGGCTGCGCGGTGGTCTTGTAGGTGCCCTTGGAGTAATAGCTGGCGTCGCGGTTGCTGCTTTGGTAGCCGGCGTCCTTGCTGTAGGAACTGCTGCGCTCGCCGCCCTCGGAGCTGCCCTCGTAGTCGCCGCTGGAGGTGGTCGCGTACTGGTCGCCGTAGTCGAACTGCTGCGCGCTCTTGCGGAACGACATGTTGTCGCGGGCCTGGAAGTCGTACATGACCTTGGCCGATATCTTGCCGTCGGTGACCACGATCCGGCTCATGCCCAGCATCACCATGGTCGCCAGCAGTTGCTGGCGGCCGGTCGCGACCTGGGTGCGCGCGGCAGGCACCAGCACCGCTTCGATCAGTTCGTCGTCGAGGCGTTCGATCGGCTTGTCCAGCGGCAGCGAGCTGTTGAGCCGCCCGACCGCCGCGCGCTCGTCGACGCCTTCGCGCAGGGTCACGCGCGGTCCGGACGAGGCGGCGCTCTCGTCGCCGAATCCGCCCATGTCGCCGAAGCCGCCGGTGTCCATGCTCAACTGGAACATGTCAGGGAACTGCTCGACCAGATGATCGCGGCCCTGGTTCTGGGTGGTGTTGTCGTCGCGGAACTGGTTGAGGCTCTTGGAAACGTCGGCGACCAGTTTGGCGTAGGCCTCCATCTGCTCGATCGAGCTCTGCACCAGCGAATGGAACACGCCGTTGATGAGGCCGGCGCAGAATTCCGGAAAGTTGACCTCGCGCAGCAAGGCGCCGGCCACGGCCGCGCCTTCGCGCGCGCTCTGCGCAGTGAATTTTCCCTCCTGGTCGGTGTTGCTGCCGCGCTGGCTGACCCGCGACAGACCCTCGTTGGCCAAGGCGCGCACCTGCGGGCTTTGTTCTTCGGGCTTGAGCTTGATCCCCGGCTCGGCCAGATAGCTGCCGATCCGCACCAGGCCCTGGGCCAGCGCTTCGCGCTTCTCAGGCGCCAGTTCGTGGAAGGCCTGGCTGCTCTGCAGCAGTTCGCGCACGGCCAGGCGCGCGGATTCGTGGGTTTCGCGGCTGGCCACCGGCGCCGAGCCGGAATCGGCGGGACGCGCGGTAGGCGGAAAGATCGCGGATCTGACGCTCGCGGCTGACATGGCTATGACTCCGTCTCTATGTCTTTGCAAAGTCCGGCACCGGGGTCGCCCCGCCCGCCGAAGAACACCCGGAGACGCGCCCGCCCGACGGCGCGCGCCCCACCGCCGCGCCGGTGCGCGCTACTGCAGCTGACGCGCTTCCTGGATGCTGTCGCGCATCTCGAACTCGATCGGACGCACGTACAGGCTGATGCGCGCCGGCGAATTCGGATTGACCCGGATGCTCAGCACCGAGAAGTGGCCCTGCTCGCGCGCCTCCTCCATGCCGAAGGCTTCCAGCCAGCGCGACAGCGCGGCGAGCTGGCGCGGGCGTTCGGCCAGGCCGAGCTTGAGCAGGTCGAGGAAGCGCGCCGGCAGATCGGGAATCGCCGCCAGCAGGATCTCCAGCTTGAGCTCGGCGCCGTCCGCGGTTTCGCGCACGCCGACCAGCACGCCGCCGTCGGGCAGCTCGAAGCGCCCGCCCAATGCGACCCCGACGATGCGCATCAGGCTGGGCAGCTGATGGCCGATGCCGAGCCGATTCATCATCGGTCCCAGCGCCGATACCGCGAGCTTTCCGCGATGCAGGAAGGTCACGCGCTGACTGCCGGATTCGCGCTTGCAGCCGATCGAGGTGAAGATCGGCATCAGGCTCGGCATCTCCGCCATCACCTGGCGGGTGAGCATCGACAGGCCCGGCGACAGCGCTTCGATCTGGGTCGGCAGCAGCTCGTAGTAGATCTTGGCCGCGTACAGGCCGTCCTCGTCGAAGGCGCTGCCGAACCAGGCGCCGTAGTTCATCCAGCCCAGGCCGCCGAAGCCGCGCCATTCCTCGCTGCGCGAGTCGAACCAGCGCAGCGCCTCGCGTCCGAACACCGGCTGCACCAGCCGGCGCATCTCGCGCGTGGCCTCGTCGCGCCGGGCCACCGGCGGCGCGCCGGGGCCCAGCGGTTCGATGGTGAAGCGCAGCATGTCCGGCTCGGTTTCCGAGAACGAAGGCTCGTACGGCACCGCGCCGGGCGTGAGCGCATTGCGGGCGTAGGAGACGTCGTCGTCGGGAAGGCGGAAGGTGCGGTCGATCAGCGAATCCAGGTACGGCAGGGGATCGCGCGTGCCCAGGGCGCGCGCGGCGGTGGCGAGCGAGCGCTTGACGTGCATCGCCATGGGCTGCTTGCCGTGGTGGCTCGAGGGCTGGTTCATTGCGGTGCTCCCGTGGGGACTTCAGGCGGCATGGGTCGCGATCACATCAAGGGCATGGAGCCGTTGAGGCCGCCGGTCAGCGATTCGATCGCCTCGCGTGCGAACGCGGGCATCTCGATCGGCTTGCTGGTGATGACCGGCGACTCGGTCGACTGCGAATAGTGCTCGACGCTCTCGTCCTGCACGCCGCCCACCGCCAGCCACTGCTCGCAGGCCTGCAGCAGATCCCAGTCGTTGGGATCGACCGTCGGCTGGTCGCTGCCGCGCAGTTGCGGATTGGTCAGCGCCGCCAGAGAGATCACCTCGCCGAAGCGGCCGCTCAGGCGCTGGTGGTTGTTGGCCAGCCAGCGGATGATCACCGCGCCGGCGCGGGCCTGGGTGCGATAACGATGGGTGTTGCGGGTGCCGCCCAGGTAGTTGGCGTTGACCTGGTCGATCACCTGCCACATGTCGCGCGCACCGAAGGCGCCGCGGATTTCCGGATCGCTGAGCTGGTCGCGGAATTCCAGGATCATCTGCTGCAGTTCGGTCGCGGCGAAATAGGCGATGCCGTAGCCGTTCAGCGACAGATTGGCGCCGAGATCGCGTCCGGCCTTGCGCACCTGCTCCTGCGACACGGCCACCGGGATGTTGCTGCGCAGGAGCCGGTCGACGCTGAGCTGGCGGCCGAACGAAGACACCGCCGAGACGAAGCGCAGCCACAGCTCGTTGAAGTCGCGGTTGGGCTGGTTGGCGTTGGGATCGCCGCCCGGGGCGCCGAACACGCGCATGTACAGGTCGCGACGCTCGCCTTCGGTGATGCGCTCGCCGGCCTTCTTGTAGTAGTTGAACAGGTAGTCGCCGGCCTTGCCGCGGCCCAGTGGCAGCAGCCCGGCGCGGAACAGCTCGACGATCCGCTCGATCACCTGGGGCATGCGCATCTCTTCCAGCATGTAGGCGAAGTAGATCGCCTGCACCGCATGCAAGTTCTCGCGAATGATCTCGACGTCGGTGGCTTCCTCCAGGTCCGGCAGCATGATTTCCATGGCCGATGGAGGCGCGCCGGAGACCACGCCGGTCTGCATGTCGTAGACGTTCTGGATGCGGCTGGCCAGCCACGCATCGTTCGCGCTGACGCCGTCAGTGGCCAGGCGCCGCACCACCGCGGCGACGTTGCGGCCGCTGAGCGCGCACACGGTTTCGTTGGCGGCGGGCACGAAGGCGTTGCCGGTATCGCGCATGTCCTCGGCGACGGCGGTGTCCGTGGCCTCCTCCTGCGCCTCTTCGGCGGCGCTGCGCGCGGCGATGGCGACCTCGGCGGCACGGCGCGCCTGCGCGGTCGCGGCCTCGGCGGCCTTGGTGGCGCTGGCCACGGCGCGGCGCGCCGCAGCCAGCTCGGCCTTGCTCGGCTTCTCGTCGCTCAGCGCCTCCAGTTCGGCCTGCTTCTCCTTGACGGTCCTGGCGGCCGCACGTGCGCTCTCGCGCGCGCTCGCGGCGGCCTGGTCGGCCTCGCGCGAGCGGGCCAACGCGGCCTGCGCCGCGGCGATCGCGTTGCGCTTTGCGGCGGAACCGTCGAGCGCGTCGCAACGCGTACGCGGGTCCTCGTTGGGGTCGATGCAGCCGACGATGTCCGGATCGATCAGGCCCGAGTCGATCTGCGACTTGAGCACCACCGAATAGCGCTGCCCGAGCTGGGCGTAGGCCGCGTCGAACAGATTGCGGTTCTTGCGGTACTCGCCCTGCGCGGTGCTGATCCGCTGAACGAAGTCCGGACGCGCCGCATCGGTGTAGCCGTCGACCTGAAGCAGGCCGCAGATCGAGGCGATCTCGCGCTCGTACTTGTCCAGCGGCTCGATCAGGCTGCCGGTCATGCGCTGCGAGCCGAGCAGGCCGTACTTGTGCACGAATTTCTTCTTGCGCTCCAAGTCGTCCCAGGCTTCCTGTTGATGGGTCGCCGCGACCAGCCGGTAGAACGGGTCGATGACCACGTCGCTGCCCAGCTGCTTCTTGATCCGCTCCAGCTCGTCGAGCTGGCGGCTGCTCAGTCCGCCGCTGGTGTCGGCGGTCTTCTGGATGGTCTCCAGCACTTGCTGGCGGGCACGCAGCTCCTGGCGCTTCTTCAGCTCGCGCTCGCCCAGGTCAACCAGCAGGATACGTTTCATGACGGTTCTCTCGCGTTGGTAACAAAATGGGTGGAGCCGGAATGGCTGGAGCCGGATTGGACGGAGTCGAGTCGGCTGGGATGGGCGCGGCGCACGGCGTTACGCTGGTCCGCCGCGGCGCCCGCGTGCTTGCGGGACTTGCTGTTGTGTCGTTTGCTCGCCATGGGGCTCTCCTCGGCAGCGTTGCGTGGTGCGTGTGTGATGAGTGGGTCAGGCCGCGGCCAGCGCGGGTGGAACATCGGTGGACTCGTCGCCTTCCTCGCGGATCGCGCGGTCGATGCGCGCGTCCAGGGCCTGCAGCGCGGCCAGCGCGTCGACGACGCCATGACCGCAGCCTTCGACGCCGGCGCTGGCGAACGGGCGCGCGCTCTCGATCAGCACTTCGCGGGTTTCGGCGCTGTCCAGCGGCCAGGCCCGGCGCTGCGAGCGCGAAGCGAGCAGGCCGCAGATCGCGGCGACGAACGGCGAGGCGAAACTGGTGCCGCTGGCGGTCTGGTATCCCTCCAGGCCGCAGGTGAGGATGTCGCGGCCCGGCGCGCAGACCGCGACGTGCTCGCCGCGGGTGCTGAAGCTGGACGGACGGCGCTGGCTGTCGATCGCGCCGACCGCGATCACGCCTTCGTGGGCCGCCGGGTAGTACTTCTCGGTGAGGCCGGAATTGCCGCTGGCCGCGACCAGGATCACGCCGCGCGCCAGGGCGTAGCGCACGATCTCTTCGTGCGGCTTCGGCGCGTCGGCGCCCAGCGCCGACTCGGGCGTGCCGAAGCTCATGTTGATCACTTTCACGCCCAGGTCGATCAGGCGCTTCATGCCCGCGTCGATATTGTCCAGCGCGCCGACGCCGAAACGGCGCTCGTCCGCGCCCACCGCCGCGCCGAGCACGCGCACCGGGGTCAGGCCGCAAGCGCCGGCGCCGCCGGGCGGAATATCGTGGCCGCGCGCGACCAGGATCCCGGCGCAACCGGTACCGTGGCCGACTTCGTCCTGCGGACGCTCGCCGCGACGGCGGTAGTCGCCGACCAGGGTCAGTCCTCCGACCGCGGCCGGATCCAGATCGACGCTGTCGAAGCCGGCGCGCAGCCGCGACGAGAGTTCCGCGTGCTGGATCGCGACGCCGGTATCGGCCAGGCCGATCACGGTGGCCGGATCGCCGGGTTCGTAGGCCAGCGCCTGCGGCAGCCGGATCAGTTCGCGCGCCCAGGCGCGGCGCGTGTCGGCTGCGCCGCCTTCGCCGGGCGCGTCGAAGGGCGCGCGGCATAGATGATCGGCGCCGATGCGCTCGACCGTGGGCAGTTCCGCCAGCGCCTGCAGCAGCGCCGCGGCACCGGCGGGGTCGCGCAGTTCGATGCGCAGCACGCGCGCGACGCCGCTGATCTGTTCGACATCGTCGAAGCGACGCGCGCCCGCGACCGCGCGTTCGCTGCGCGGCGTGCGTGCGCTGTGCAGGCGCGCGACCCGGAACGCGCCGGCGTGATGGCGCAGCAGGCGGTCGATCGCGCCGCCGTCGATGTGCTCGGCGATCGGAGTGCCGTACTGGGTGCAGGCGCGCAGGCCGGGCACGTGCTCGGGCACTTCGCCCAGGCGCAGGGTCACCAGCAGCCGGCCGGGAACCCGCGGCGACCAGGCGGCGTTCATGGCCGGCCTCCGTTCGCGTCTTCGCTCCAGCGACCGAGATGGCCTTCGGTCAGCCGCACGTGCGCGACTTCGCCGCCGCCGAAATCGAGTTCGGCATCGCAACCGAGCTGGCTGGCCAGCGGCGCCAGCACCAGGCGGCCGTCGTCGCTCTCGACCACCGGCACCGCCTCGCCCGCGGCGCGCACCAGCGGCAGGCGCCCGGCGCGCAGGGCCGGCGCGCTCAGGTGCACGCGCTGGGTGGCGCGCGCATCGTGCTCGTCGCCGCGCTCGACCCGGGTCACGCGCGGCGCGGCGGCGCTCATCAGCGCCTGCTGCAGCCGGTTGACCGGCATCCGCGACAGGCGCGAGATCACGTCGGTTCCGGCGCTTTGCTTGAGTTCGTTGAGCTGGGTGATGGTGCGCACGCCGATGCGCTCGAGCCGGCGCTGGTCGTCTTCGCTGATCGAATCGCCGAGCGCCTCGCGCAGATTGAACTTCGGGTCCTCGGCTTTGAAGTCGATCGCGTTCTCTTCGATCATCGGTTTGGTGATCGTGGTCAGGGCGAGCTTGATCGTGCTGGCTTCGGATTCGCCGGGGCCGGCCGGGCGCAGGTAGACGTCGTCGTCGATCATCTGCACGAAGGCGCGCAGGTCCATCGACACTTCCTTGACCGCGAAGGTCAGCGGCATCTTGCCGACGCGGGCCTTGATCGCCATCGCCGCCTGGGCCTTGTCCAACTGCTCGGTCAGGGCCTGGATGAACAGGTCGAAGGGCACGCCGCTGTCGCGCAGCAGGGCCGGCATCTGCGCGCTCATGGCTGGCCTCCGCCGCAACTCCAGCTCACGGTCAGGCGCGACGGCATCGCGTTCCAGGCGTTGACCTCGCGGCTGCGCGGCAGGTCGGCCAGCAGCACGCAGCCGCCGTCGCGCAGGATCGGCCGCAGTTCCAGCGGCAGCGTCATCTCGACGTTGGCCAGCTGCACCTGCACCGGCAGACCGCGCGCTTCTGTCGCGATCAGGCCGTCATGCAGTTCGTCCAGCAGTTGCGAGAGCTCGCGCAGCATCACACGCCTCCCTCCGGTGCCGTTGTCGGTGCCGGCGTGGCAGCGGGTGCCGCAGCCGGCACGGCCGCACGCATCGCCGGCGAGTGCCGCTGCACCAAGGCGATCTTGGCCGCATCGGCCAATCGTTCCAGCGGCAGGGTTTCGCTGACGAAATTGAGCTTGACCTCGCCGAACAGATCGGCGCGGACGTTGGATTCGTTCTGGGCGTTGACCGCGACCGTCGACACCATGGTCGAGCTCTGGCCGCTGTAGCTCATCGCGCCGCGCTCGCCCCAGTTGTTGACCGACTGCGGGTCGGCGCCGACCGCGTAGCCGACCTTGGCCGCATCCTGGGCCGCGGCACGGAACATCACCTTGCTGGTGATGCTGCCGTCGCGCACCACGACCCGGCTCATGCCGAGCATGACCATGGTCGCGAGCAGTTGCTGGCGCTCGCCGCCGACCTTGAGCCGGACCTGCGGAAGCACGCGCTGCTCCAGCACTTCGGTGCTCAGTTCCTCGCCGTCGACGCCGTACTCGCTCAGCCACGCCGGCATCAGGCCCTCGGCGCGCGGCGCCAGCTGCGGCTCGCTGCGTTCGCCGCCGTCGGGCAGCAGCAGCTGCACTTCGCCGGGATAGCGGGTGGCGAGCCAGTCGCGCGCCTGATTGGGGCTGACGTTCTCTTCGGTGAACTGATCCAAGGTCTTGGCCACCGCCGCGACCAGGCTGGAGTAGCTCTCCATCTGCCGGATCGAGGCATCGACGATGGCGTCGAAAGTGCCGTGCACGAGCTGGGCCACGAAGCCCGGGAAGTCGATCTCGTTGACCATCGCACCGGCGCGGCGGGCGATGGTCTCGGTGGCCTGCGGCTTGGGCGCAGCCGCTGGCGTCGCAACTGCGCCGCCTGCGGCCGGCGCATCGGCCAGCGCGCGCGCGGGCGACGGCGCCCCGTTCCTGGGCGGAAAGATCCTGCCGCGAGTGCCGTTGTGCTCGGACACGGTGCGATCCTCAGGCCGTCGTCACCCAGCGGTTCTCGCGCTCGTAGCGGCCGTCGCCGAGCAGGCGCAATTCGATCCGCGCCGCCGGACTGCCCTGTGCGAGCCCACTGAACCGGTAATCGATGCTCAGCTTCAGCGCCGCGACGCTGCCGACATCGGCGGCGTCCTCGATGCGCGCGGTCGCTTCCACGCCGTAGGCCAGATTGGCCGGCAGGCCGGCGACGACGCGGACGTCGCCGACCGAACCCTGCGAGGCGCGGAAATCGACCGTGATCGGCAGCGGCGAGGACTGGCCTTCGATCGCCGGCCATTCGCCGAGCTCGATGCGCACCTCCAAGGCCGCGGCCGAACTCACGCTCGGCGAAAACAGCGCCGGCGACTTCAGGCCTTCGAGCTGGTCCAGGGCCCAGCGGCAGGCGCCGGCGCTGCCGCGCAGCACGTTCATGCGCGTGCCGGCGACGCGGCTGGGCTCGATCGGCTCGCGGGTTTCGCCCGACGCGCTGGCATCGCTGCCGCTGTCCAGCGCCCGCACCGGCGACGGCGGACGCGCCAGCCGCAGACCGCCGCCGTAGCCCAGCGATTGCGCGCTGGGGCTCGGCGCTTCGGGCGGCAGGTACAGCACGCGCCAGTTGCCGTAGTCGGGTTCGGCCATGTTGCCGAAGTCGGCGGCGAAGTCGGCGAACGGCAGCCAGTCTTCGTAGCCGTTGTTGGCCGGATGGAAGTCGATCGGATCGGCGTCGAAAGCGACGCGGGTGTCCCAGGGATTGAGCACCTTGACCTGCACCGAGGCCGGATCCTCGAGGTTGCCGCGGATGCCGGCGATCACCACCGCATGCGGCGCGCCCACGATCACCACCCACAAGGCGCCGCAGTCGCGCAGCCACTGCGCCCATTGGCTGGGCGTGTTGTAGACGCTGGCGTTGGACGGATGCGGGATCACGACGAAGCCGTAGCGGTCGCGCACGGCATTGAGCAGATCCCAGCCGTAGGAACTGGCGAGCGAGCCGCCGACCTGGTTGGCCAGGGTCTCGGGCGTGTACGAAGCGTTGCGTCGCCACGACAGCAGCATCGCCATCGACGCGGCCCAGCAGGCGTCCTTGTTCGGCTGCGGAACCAGCACCACCGGATAGTCGGCGCCGCCGCCGGACAGCGCGCGCACCGGACGCCCGCCGCCGAGCGCGAACGTGGTCGCGCGGCCTTCGATCCAGTCGATCTTGGTCGGGGTGATGAAACAGCCTCGGTTGAGTCCCTGCGCCGCCGGCTGGCCGGTGACGTGGACCGCGCAGACCTGGGCCTTGAGCTGGCCGCTGCTGCGATCCAGATGGTAGACCGGCGAACCGCTGGCGCCATGCAGGGTCAGGATCGGGTACTCGATCACCTCGCCGTTGCTTTGCGAAGCCGCATAGCCGCCGTGCAGGTGCTGCTTGTCGCCGTCGATCGCCGCGGTGAGCTCGGGCACCGCGTCGGACGCGCCGGAGTAACCGCAGACCACGATCGGCAGGCGATCGGACGGGGTCGCGTTGAGGAATTCGAAGTACTGCCCGTTGGGCGCGGCGATCGGCACGTTCTCGATCACCGCCAGATCGTTCTCCCAGTTGCCCGTGCCGGTGTAGCGCGGCGCGATCCGCCACGACGAACTGGGCAGGGTGCATTCGCCGAACGGCTTGACCCCGGCACCGTTCTGGCCCGGCACCACGGTCACGTTGACCTTGTTGTGCAGGTTGTGGGCGCAGGTGAGGATGCGGTTGGGGCCGATGTAGAAGCCGGTACCGCCCCAGCCGTTGCCTGCGCTGTCTGTCATCAGCAACTGGCAGATCGCCGAATGCGGGAACGCGCGGGTGTCTTCGACGCCGACGAACCATTCCTCGCGCGCCAAGCTGAAGGCGTCGTCCTGGCAGGTCAGCGCGCTCATCGGGTTGGAGGGGTCGTAGTACGGGGTGATGATTTCCTGCGCGGTCGCGTAGGCGCGACCGGGCAGGGCGAGCGCGGTCGCGCGCCCACGCCCGCGCAAGCCCTGCGTGGTCGGCGCAGGCGCGGCGGCCGCGGCCGCGGCGCGCACGCAGTCCATGTAGTGGTCCCAGTTCCACAGTCGGCTCGGGCAATCGTGGTTGTCGCGCGGCGACGCTTCCTGGTGGCCGACGATGTGCTCGCGATCGATCGGCAGGCCGTATTGCGCGCACAGCCAGGCGACCAGCGCCGACGACGCCTGGTACTGCTCTTCGGTCGGGTCCAGGCCGCGCTTGTTGGCGACGTGCTCGATGCCGATGCCGTGGGTGTTGGCGCTGCTGGCATGCCAGGCCACGTCGTTGTTGCGCACCATCTGCACGACTTCGCCGTCGCGGCCGATCACGTAGTGGGCGCTGACAGTGATGTGCTCGTTGCGCGAGTTGCGCTGGTCGGGGTTCTGGAACCAGCCGATGGTGCCGCTGATGCGCGAGCCGCCGTCGGTGATGTGGATGACGATGCGGTCGACCGTGCGCTGGGTGCGCATGCTGCGGTAGTTGCCGGTGTAGGCAGGGGCGAAACGGCTGGCGCCCGGGTACTCGGCGGTCGGCGCGTCGAACGCGCGCGCCTGCCGGTACGACTGCTCGGCGGCCACGGTCTCGTCCGGGATCGCCTCGCTGATGCCCTTGTTGTCCTGCTCGTCGTCTTCCAGCGCGAATGCGCGGGTCTGCCCGCGCCTGCTGCCGGGCATGCCCAGGGCGAAGGTGGTGGCGCGGCCTTCGATCCAGTCGATCTTGCTGGGGGTGATGAAGCAGCCGCGATTGAGCCCCTGCGCGGCCGGTTCGCCGCTGACATGGACCGCGCAGATCAGCGCCTTGAGCCCGCCGCCGCGGTCGGACAGTGTGTAGACCGGCGAACCGCTGGCGCCCATCAGCGACAGGATCGGATAGTCGATGGTCTCGGGATTGGGCTGCTCGCGCACGTAACCGCCGTGCAGGTGCTGCTTGTCGCCGTCGATGATCGTGTCCAGCTCCGGCACCGCGCGCGAGGCCGCGGAATAGCCGCAGACCACGATCGGCAGGCGGTCCGAGGGCGTCGCCTGCAGGAACTCGAAGTACTGGCCATTGGGCGCGGCCAGCGGAACGTTATCGATCACCGCCAGGTCGTTGTTCCAGTCGCCGTCGCCCGTATAGCGCGGCGCGATCCGCCAGGACGAGGACTGCACGGTGCATTGCCCATAGGGACGCCCGCTCGCGCCGTTGCGGCCGGGGACGATCTGCACGCTGCTCATGCCGTGCAGGTTATGGGCGCAGGTCAGGATGCGGTTGTGGCCGATGTAGAAGCCGGTGCCCTGGTAGCCGGATCCGTCGGGACCGGTGATCAGCAGCTGGCAGATAGCCGAATGCGGATACAGCGAGGTGTTCGGCACGCCGGCGAACCACTCCTCGCGCGCCAGGCTGAAGGCGTCGGCCTGGCAGCTCAGCGCGGTGGACGGATCGGCGGGGTCGTAGAACGGGGTGATGATCTCCTGCGCGCGCGCATGGACCTTGCCGCCGCCCAATGCCTGCGCACGCGGCGCGGCGCGACTGGCGAGCGAGAACGAGATGCCGAAACCCGCGGCCTCCTGGGCGATCCACTGGCGCTTGGCCGCGGTGATCCGGCAGCCCAGGTTGGTGGTGGCCGAATGCGCGGCCACGTGCACGCCGACCATGTGCGCGCGCGGGAAGGTGCCGCCTTCGATCCAGTACACCGGCGAGCCGCTGGCGCCGCCCAGGGTCTGCAGGTCGTAGTCGAAGGTTTCGTCGGTGGGCAGGCTGCGAATGTAACCGCCGTGCATGTGCTGCTTGTTCGGGTCGATGTTGTCGTTGACCCATTGCTCGATCGCGTCGTTGGCGTACCAGCGCGCGGAATAGCCGCAGACCACCACGCCCTCGGGACGCGACTGGGTCAATTCCTCGACCAGGTCGAAGGTGCGGTCGGCCGGCACCGCGTTGGCGGCCGGCACGCGGATCACCGCCATGTCGAAGTCGCTGTTGCCGGCGCTGTAGGACGGATGCTTGCGGCAGTCGGCCGCGGCGACGCGGAAGCGGCCGAAGGGTTCGGTGGCCGTGCTCACGCCGACACCGTTCTTGCCCGGCACGATGATCAGTTCGCTCTGTCCGTCGACCACATGCGCGGCGGTCAGCAGCAGGCAGGGGCCGATGAAGAACGCGCTGCCGTGCAGCGCCCCTTCTTCGCTGCCGTCGGGCCTGCGCACCTGGCAGATCGCCGAGTGCGGCGGCACGGCGGTGTCGGTCACGCCGAGGAACCACATCGCGCTGCTCAGGAAGAACCCGATCTGGCTGGTCAGGGCGTCGAACCAGTTGCTCGGCTGATAGTACGAGGACACCAGCAGCGAACGCGGATTCGGCGTCGGGGTGCGGTGCGTGGGAGCGTCGTAGCGCTGGCTGTAGCGTGCATAGGACTGCGCGGTCGCGGGCGCGGCATCGCCCGGCGCGGCGGCGATCGGGGCGCTCCCGTCGATCGGTGCGGCGCCGTTGCCGTTGCTGGCCGGCGCGGGCGCGGGGGACGCCGCGGGCGCGGGGCCCTGCTGCCACAGATCGTCGGAGTAGCCGTCGCTGTACGGCGCCGGTTCCACCGGCGCGGCCGCGTGCGCGCCGCCGTTGCCGTTGCTGCGGCCGTTGCCGTTGGTCTTGATCGTCGCGGCCGTGTCGAGCGCGTCGCCGCCCCAGGCCAGGCCGCCGTTGGCGGCGACACCGTAACTCGACACCGCGTCCAGGCGCGCCGTGCGCCGCAGGCCGCGTTCGGTCAGGCCGCTGAGGTTGACGTACATGTTGCCGGCGTCGGGAATCTTCACCGATACCGGGCGGCTGCGATCGCCCTCGTTGTAGGTCGCCAAGCCGAAATACA
The DNA here is from genome assembly GCF_001428685.1 of Lysobacter sp. Root76. Taxonomy (GTDB): domain Bacteria; phylum Pseudomonadota; class Gammaproteobacteria; order Xanthomonadales; family Xanthomonadaceae; genus Lysobacter. The sequence continues at coordinate 304,059 of NZ_LMIK01000004.1, forward strand.
GGCGCGGCTGGCCGACGAAGCGCGCGACCACGCTCGGCGGCACCAGGTAGACCGCGTCGCCGCGGCGCGCGCCGCTGCCCAGCACGCGGCTGGAGTAGAAGTTGCTGGCCGTGCGCCGGGCGCGATTCTCGGCCTTGAGCAGGTCCGGGTCGGTGGCCAGGCCGATCTCGAACAGCGGGTTTTCGCTGCGGACCGTGAAGCCCAGCACGCTGAAGCGATCGTCGATCGATTCGCGGTTGGCTCGGATGAGTGCCATGACTGACTCCTAGCGACGCTTGCGTTCACTGATGGAAGAAGCCGCGACATCGCGACGTTCGATCGCCGGCGCGCGAGCATCCAGCGCCAGTTCGATCGGCGTTCCGCCGACGTCGTTGATGACCGAAGAAATTCGTTCCCAGAACCGTTGTTGGGCGTCGATGCCGATGCCTTCCAGGTGCGGCTTCATGAACTCGACCACCGATTCGAGATGGCGGAAGAACGCGCGCTGGCCGGACTGGACGTGCTCGACCGAACCGCGCCATTCGGCGACGGCGGCCTCGGCTTCGCCGCGCTCGCACCAGACGCGAACGATGAAGACGGCGGTACGGTCCTCGAGCAGTGCCATTGCGACGGTGCCCCTGCGGAAACGCTTGCGGCCGAGGCTGCACCGGCGCCGTCACCGCGGCATCACCGGTGGATCACGGGTGAATCACGCGATCGTCGGGGCGTGTGATGTGGCGGTGATGCGGGTGAGAGGGCATGGGGCCGCCGCCGGCTTCGGTAGTAGGCGCAGTGATGAGCGCCGCGAAGAGGGGCGAATGCGGCTGCGTGATCCGATAGCTGCGCGGCCGATGGGATGGCGATCGCGACTTACGTCGCTCCCACACGGAGCAGGGCAGATATCGCGTAGTCGACCGGGTCACAGTCCGGGCTGCGTCGCTCCCACTGTAGGAGCGACGTAAGTCGCGATCGGTACAGGCAGGTCTTCAACCAGTCCTCAACGGGCGCCCTTGCGGCCAAGCTCCCGCCCTCTCATCGCTCCAGAAACTGCAGACTCAACTGCAGCTGCGCATCCGCCGTGGCCAGACTGCGCCGCGCCGCATCGATCAATCCATAAGCGCGCATGCCCTCGTCGGCAATCATCGCCGCATATGCGGGCGCCGGCGCCGGCACCATCGGCTGGACCGCGTAGCCTACGGCGCCCTGCGCCGGCCACGGCGGCGACGCCGCCTCGCTGCCGATCGCGCTCTGGGCGATGCTCTGGTACAGGGCCATGGTCTCGCGCATCGGTTGGATCGCAAGCTCGCGCCGCAGCAGTTCGCGGCAATGCTCGAACTGGCGCAGAGCCTGCGCGCGCTGGCCGCTGAGCACGAGCAGCTGCATCAGATCGCGGTGCACATCCTCGCGCAGCGCATCGCTGTCCAGAATCGCCTGCGCATGCACGATGCCCTCGGCATAGTCGCGCCGGATCGTCGCCAGCTGCACCAGCCGCCCTAGCGCGTTCAGATAGTTGCGGCGGTGCTTCTCGCGTTCGCGCAGGGCCCAGTCGTCGGTAACGTCGAGCAGGATATCGGAGGTGTACATCGCCACGCCGCGGCGCAGGCCGTCGATGTCGGCGTCGCTGAGGCGTTCGGGCGCGCGGCTCAGGCCGGGCGTGACCAGGCGCTCGAACTCGTCCACGTCCAGCCACACCGCCGCCGGCCCGTTCAGCCCAATCGCGCCGCGCCGGTCGCAGACGATCAGGTCACCGTGCTTCAGCGGCGGTTTCTCGACCAAACGCCGCAGACGCCAAAGGGCGGTGTTGAACGAACCGGCGGTGGACGAGGACGAACGCTCGGGCCACAGGCTGGCGAGCAGTTCGGAACGGCTGAAGTAGCGGCCGCGGCCCAGGGCCAGGTAGGCGAGCAGACTCGCGCAGCGGCCGGCGATGGCGACGGCTTCGGAGGGCGCGCCGCCGCTGGCGATCGACAGCGATCCGAACAGGCAGATCCTGAACATCCCGATGCTCCGTGCTGGGCCGGCGCGACGCGCGCGGCGAGGATGGATCCGGACCGTCCCCCGTGCCCGACACCGTGGCGGCGGTATCGACGGCAACGCCGCGGAGCCAGGTCCGCGGCGCCCGACCTGTTTCGCATATCCGCCCACCGGCTGAGAAGTGCGCGCGCCGGCTGTCCTGGGACAGCCGCACTAGCCGTTAGCTGTAGCCGTAAGCCGTGATGGCCTGCCCACCGCCAGGAAAGCGATACCGGACAAGATTGGGCAAGAATCGCTTGCCGGTAAGCCGCGGCGGGCCAGGGACCGGGCGGCGCGACCAGGATGTCGACCGAAGGAGTGCTGCGTGAGTGCGTTGTCGCTGAGGATCCGCAAAGCCAGAGCGCTGGCTGCGTTGTCGCAAGCCGAACTCGCCCGCCGCATCGGCGTCAAGCGCAGCGCGGTCACCCAATGGGAGCACCCCGCCGGCACCACGCCCAGCGTCGAGCACCTGATCCAGATCGCCCAGGAAACCGTGCTGAGCTTCGAATGGCTGGCGACCGGGCGCGGCCCGAGCCGCTGCGAAGGCGCCGAACTGGCGCCGGCGGTGCTCGTCGACGACTACGCGCGCGACGAACACGAGAGCGAGGCGCTGTCGCATTTCCGCCGGCTGTCGGGCAGCCGGCGGCGGATGGCGCTGGAGATTCTGCAGATCCTCGGCCGCTAGCGTTCAGAACGCCGGCAGCACGGCGCCGCGGTACTTGGTCTGGATGAACACCTTGACCACCGGGCTGGTCAGCGCGGCGGCGAGCTTCTGCACCCGCGGATCGTTGATGTTGTCCGGGCGCGCGACCAGGAAATTGACGTAGGGCGAATTGCGGTCTTCGATGGTCAGCGCATCGCGGGTCGGATCCAGGCCGGCGTCGAGCGCGTAGTTGGTGTTGATCATGGCCAGGTCGACCTGGTCGAGCACGCGCGGCAGCATCGCCGAATCGAGTTCGCGGAAGGCCAGCTTCTTCGGGTTGTCGACGATGTCGCGCAGGGTCGCCAGCGGATCGGCGGGATCGCGCAGTTTGATCACCCCGGCCTTGTGCAACAGGATCAGGGCGCGGCTGTTGTTGCTGGGATCGTTCGGGATGGCGACGTCGGCGCCGGCCGGCAGCGCGTCCAGCGATTTGTAGCGGCGCGAGTAGGCGCCGAAGGGTTCGATGTGCACCCCGACCACCGTGGTCAGCTGGGTGCCGCGGGTACGGTTGTAAGCGTCCAGGTAGGGCTCGGTCTGGAAGTAGTTCACATCGAGCAGCTTCTGCGCGACCTGGTCGTTGGGCTGCACGTAGTCGTTGAACACGCGCACTTCCAGCTTCACGCCCTGCTTGGCCAGGATCGGCTTGACCACCTCGAGGATCTCCGCATGCGGCACTGCGGTCGCGGCCACGGTCAGCGTGTCGGCGGGCGCCTGATTGCCGGCGCAGCCGGCGAGCGCGGCCAACGCGAACGAGTACAGGGCGAGTTTCTTCATCGAGGGGATTCCGGAGGGGGATTGGGTGCCGCGGCTTCAGCGGCGACTGAAGCGTGCGACCAGGCGGTCGCCGACGCTTTGCAGCGCCTGGACCAGAATCAACAGCAAGATCACCGTGACCAAGGCGACATCGCCGTGCGAGCGCAGGTAGCCGTCGCGATAGGCCAGATCGCCCAGGCCGCCGGAACCGATCGCGCCGCCCATGGCGGTGTAGCCGATCAGGGCGATGGTGGTGACGGTGGCGCCGGCGATCAGGCCCGGCAAGGCTTCGGGCAGCAGCACGCGCAGCACGATCTGGCGGGTGTTCGCGCCCATCGCCAGGCTGGCCTCGATCACGCCGCGCTCGACCTCGCGCAGTGCGGTCTCGACCAGGCGCGCGTAGAACGGCGCGGCGCCGACCACCAGCGGCAGGATCGCGCCTCGCACCCCCAGCGACGTGCCCATCGCCGCCAGCGTCAGCGGAATCATCGCGATCATCAAGATGATGAAAGGTACCGAGCGCAGCAGATTGACCAGCAACGACAGCGCGCCGTAGAGCTTGGGCCGCGCGTGCAATTGGCGCGGCGCAGTGAGGAACAGCAGCACGCCGAGCGGCAGGCCGATCAGCAAGGTCAGCGGCAAGGCGCCGGCGAGCATCAGCAAGGTGTCGCCGCCGGCCTGGGCGATCTCGGCCCACTTGGCCGCGTCCAGGTGCGGGAACCACGCCCCGACGACCGCCCAGTTCATCGGCGCAGTTCCTCGACGTGCACGCCGGCGCGCGCGAACGCGGCCATGGCCAGTTCGGCGTCGCCGCCGACCAGCGACACGGTGAGCTGACCGTAGGGCGTGTCCTTGATCCGGTCGATACGGCCGGCCAGGATGTTGTAATCGACGCCGGACTCGCGCGCGACGCGGCCCAGCAACGGCTCGTAGGTTTTCTCGCCGAGGAAGGTCAGGCGCAGGACGCGGCCGGGCACCTGCGCCAAGTCGCGGTGCAGCTCGCCTTCGTCGACGTGCTCGGCCTCGGCGACGAAACGGCGCGTGGTCGGATGGCGCGGATGCAGGAAGACCTCGCTGACAGGACCGCTCTCGACCAGCGCGCCGGCGTCGAGCACGGCGACGCGGTCGCAGACGCGGCGGATCACTTCCATCTCGTGGGTGATCAGGACGATGGTCAGGCCGAGTTCGCGGTTGATGCCCGACAGCAGTTGCAGCACCGATGCGGTGGTCTGCGGGTCCAGCGCGCTGGTGGCTTCGTCGCAGAGCAGGATCTTGGGCCCGGTGGCGAGCGCGCGCGCGATGCCGACGCGCTGCTTCTGGCCGCCCGACAGCTGCGCCGGATACTTGTGCGCCTGTTCGCTCAGGCCAACCCGCGCCAACAGTTCATCGACGCGCTTGGCGACGTCCGCGCTGGAGGCGCCGGCGAGTTCGAGCGGGAACGCGATGTTGGCTGCGACCGTCTTCGACGACAGCAGGTTGAAGTGCTGGAAAATCATGCCGACGCGCCGGCGCAAACCGCGCAGACCATCGGCGTCCAGTGCGCCCACGTCCTCGCCGTCGACCTGGATACGGCCGCCGCTGGCCCTTTCGAGCCGGTTGATCAAGCGCAGCAGCGTGGACTTGCCGGCGCCGGAATGGCCGATGATGCCGAACACTTCGCCGGCCTCGATGCGCAGGTCGAGCGGAAGCAGCGCGGGCGTGTCCCTGCCAGCGATCCGGTACGACTTGCTGGCCTGCTGGAATTCGATCACGGAAGCTGGGGTTGAGGACGCCGGGCTCAAGCGTACCGCGTGGCGACGGTCGCCGTCGCGCACGCCGACGCATGAGCGCAGAACGATTCGTCAGTAGCGGCCGGCGCCGCCTTGTTCGCGCAGCGGTACGCGGGCGATCAAGCGCCCGCGGCCTGCGACGGTTCCAGCCCGGCGATCTGGCGCAGGGCGCGCTCGAACAGTTCCACCGGCTGGCCGCCCTGGATCAGATGGCGGTCGTTGATGATCACCGACGGTACCGCGCTGATGCCCTGGCTCTGATAGTGGCGTTCCTGCGCGCGCACTTCGTCGGCGTATTCCTGCGAGGCCAGTACCTGGCGCGCACGCGTCGCGTCCAGGCCGACCGCAGCGGCGACCTCGGCCAGGGTCTCGTGCGCGGACACGTCGCGGCCCTCGGTGAAGTAAGCGCGCAGCAGGGCATGCTTGAGCGCGCGTTCGTAGTCGCCGCCCTCGAGCGCGGCCCAATGCAGCAGGCGGTGGGCATCGAAGGTGTTGTAGATGCGGTTGCGCAGGTTGAACTCGAAGCCCAGCGCGGCGCCGCGCTGACGCAAGGCTTCGCGGTTCTGCGCGAGCTGCGCCGGGGTCGAGCCGTACTTCTCGATCAGGTGCTCGTCGATGTCCTGGCCTTGCGGGTCCATCTGCGGGTTGAGTTCGAACGGCTGGAAGTGCAGTTCGACCGCGACCTCGTCGCCCACGCGCGCGATCGCCTGCTCCAGCGACTTCAGCCCGACCGCGCACCAGGGGCAGGAAACGTCGGAAACGAAATCGATCTTGATCGGCTGGGACATGGGGGCACCGTGGGGATGCGGCCGGAACGCGGCCTCGATCGGTCCAAGATGCGGCGCAACATCCTGCCGATCAACCGCGCGAGGCGGTCATGGGTGGGCCGCTGCGTTCCAGCGGTGGTCCGCTGGCGCCGTTCAATCCAGCGCCAGGCCCAGGATGCGGTCGTCGTAGTCGCGGCCGCCGACCTTGAAGCGGCGGGTGCCCAGGGCGCGGAAACCGCAGCGCTCGTAGAAGCCGATCGCCGCGGCATTGCCCTCGTACACGCCCAGCAGCAGGCGTTTCGCGCCGGCGCTGCGCGCGTGCGCGACGGCAGCGGCGAGCAGGCGCTTGCCCCAGCCGCCGCCGTGGAAACGGCTCAGCAGATAGATGCGCTTGAGTTCGAGATCGCCGGGATCGATATCGGCCAAGGGCAACTGCGCCGGTGCGACCACCGCGTAGCCCACCGGCGCTTCGCCGGGCGCGGCCTCGGCCAGCCACAGCGCGCTGGCGGGATCGTCGAGCCAGGCGCGGTACACCGCCGCGGCATGCGCGTTCGCGCAGTGCTGGACGATGTCGGCGCCGCCGAGGATGCCGGCGAAGGTTTCCAGGAACGTGGCCTGGCCCACCAGCGCCAGCGCGGCTTCGTCGCCGGCGACGCAGTTGCGGAGTCGGAGGTCGTGGCTCATGCGGGGATGCGCAGACGCATCGCCGCTCCCTCCGTCGCGGGAGAGAGCGGCGACGTGGCCTTACTTGCGTTCGCCAGCGGTGGCGTCGCGCGCGGCGCGGAACTCCGAATCCTGGCTCCAGTTCGGCCAGCGCTTGGAGTTGGCCAGGCCGTTGCCCAGCGTGTACAGCAGTTCCAGATCGCGGGCCATGCCGGTGAAGGTCCAGCTGGCTTCCCACTGGTCGGCCGGCTGGTGGTAGCGGTCGGCGGTGTAGGCCTGCTGCGCGGCCTCGCCGGCAGCGCGGCCGCCCTCGACCTTGTCGTCGCCGGAACCGAACGAGATCGCCGGCACGCCGCGCTTGGCGAACGGGAAGTGATCGGAGCGGAAGAAGTGGCCGGCCTCGGGCTTGGCATCGGTGACGTAGCTGAGGTTCCAGCGCTGGCCGAGCGCGATCAGCTCGTCCAGCAATTCCTGCTTGGCGCTGCCGGAGGTGGTGAAGTCGCGCGAAGGGCCGGTCGGGTCGAGCGCGTCGGTGTTGATCACCGCCACGGTCTTGGCCAGCGGGTACAGCGGCTTGGACGAGTAGTACTCCGAACCCAGCAGGCCCTTTTCCTCGGCGGTCACCGCCAGGAACACCACCGAACGCTGCGGCTTGGGACCATGGGCGAAAGCGCGGCCCATCTCGATCAGCGCAGCGGTGCCGGTCGCATTGTCGACCGCGCCGTTATAGATCTTGTCGCCCTTGGCATCCGGCGCGCCCACGCCCAGGTGGTCCCAGTGCGCGCTGTAGATGACGGTCTCGTCCGGGCGCTGGGCGCCGTCGACGCGGCCAACGATGTTCTGCGAGGTGATGACTTCGCTCTTGACCGCGTAGTTCGCCGACAAGCTCGCGCCCTTGAGTTCGACCGGCTTGAAGTCGCGCGTCTGCGCCTGGCGCTTGAGCGCTTCGAAATCCAGGCCGGAACGCTTGAACAGGTCGACGGCGAAATCGCGCTGGATCCAGCCTTCCATGGTCGGGTGGGTCGCGCCCGGACGGTCGCGGACCACGTCGAACATGGTGTTGGTGTTGGAATTCTTGACCGTGGCCCAGCCGTAGGAGGCCGGATCGGTCTCGTGCACGATCAGCAGGCCGAGCGCGCCCTGGCGCGCGGCTTCTTCGTACTTGTAGGTCCAGCGGCCGTAGTAGGTCATGGCCTTGCCGCCGAAGTCGCCCTGCCCGCTCTCGAAGTCGGGGTCGTTGATCAGCACGACCGCGATCTTGCCCTTGAGGTCGACGCCCTTGAAGTCGTCCCAGTTGCGCTCCGGCGCCTTGATGCCGTAACCGGCGAACACCAGCGGCGCGTTCGCGATCGACACCGACTTGGAACCGTCGAGCGCGGCGCGCACGGCGATCTCGCCGCCCTGGGTCAATGCCTGCGACTTGCCGTCCACCGCCACCGACAGGGTCGGCACGCCTTCGATCTGCGAACGCGTCAGCGGCACCGCCTGGGTCCAGGCGCGCTTGCCGTCTTTGAGGTCGCCGCCCGGTTTCAGGCCCGCGGCCTTCATCTGCGCGACCACGTAGTCGACGGTCTTGGTCTCGCCGGCGGTGGCCGGACCGCGACCTTCGAACTCGTCCGAGGACAAGGTCTTGACCTCGTCGGACAAACGCTGGGGATCGAACTTCGGGGCTTCGGCCGCCAGGGCCGCGGACACCGACAGGGACAGCAAGGACGCAACCAGCAGTTTCATGGACGGGACGCCTGTGACCAAAGTGCGGCCGATACTAGTTGAGCGCGGATCGGCCGGTCCAGCGGCGGAAGTCAGGGTTGCAGGCCCCGGCTTTGCACTTTGTGTCGTTTCGGTGGCCGGCGCCTGGAACTGTGCGTTGTCCTGGCGCGGCTGCCGCGCATTCATCTTGTCGGGCACACTGTCGCCTCCGACGCTGCGGCCACGACCGCAGCGTCGCCCCTCCCCCTGTAGCGCCCGCCGACCGCCGCGTGAGCCCCGCCGCTCGCCGCAGCACCGCATTTCACAGACGCCGCACCGTCGCGGCCGGCCCGCGCACCCCGATGGCTGCACCGCAATGAACCCCGCTGCCCGCAACACGACCTCCCATCCCACCGCCCGGTGCGCGCGATGAGCGCGACCGCCTACGTCGCCCCGGCTCAGCGCTCGCGTTCGCTGTGGCAGGGCCGCGGCCTGATCCTGGCCGGCATCGTGCTGTCCGCGTTCACCCTGCGCACCGCGGTGACTTCGCTGACGCCGCTGCTGGACAGCCTCGGCCGCGACTTCGGCTTCGGTCCGACCATGACCGGCGTGTTCGGCATGGTGCCGACCGCGGCGTTCGCGGCATTCGGCGTACTCACGCCGGCGATCGCGCACCGCCTCGGTCTGGAACGCGCGGCACTGTCGGCGATGGCGCTGGCCGCGCTGGGCCTGCTCGCCCGCGCATTCGCCGGCGACACCTGGCAGTTGCTGGTCGCCTCGGCGGTGGCGCTGTCGGGCATGGGCATCGGCAACGTGGTGCTGCCGCCGCTGGTGAAGCGCTATTTCGCCGATCGCGTCGGCGCGGTGAGTTCGCTCTACATCACCGTGCTGCAGTTGGGCACGATCCTGCCGGCGCTGGCGGCGGTGCCGCTGGCGCAGGCCGCGGGCTGGCGCACATCGCTGGGGTCGTGGTCGCTGGTCGCGGTGGCCGCGGCATTGCCGTGGATCGCGACGCTGTGGATGGAACGCTACGGCCGCTCGGCGCAAGCGCGCGCGCTGAGCGAGGCGCACGACCACGCCGTCACCGGCGCGGACGAAGCGCCGGAATTGAGCGCACCCGCGCCGCGCGGCCGGCCCTGGCGCTCGTCGGTGGCCTGGGGCATGGCGCTGATGTTCGGCATGACCTCGCTGATCACCTATTCGATGTTCACTTGGCTGCCCAAGCTGCTGGTCGAAGCCGGCGGCAGTCCGGCGCTGGGCGGCAGCATGGTCGCGCTGTTCTCGACCCTGGGCCTGATCGCGGCGCTGGCGCTGCCGGCGCTGGCGGTGCGCATCGCCAATCCGTTCCCGGTGGTGCTGGCCTGTGTGGTCATGTACCTGGGCGGCTTCGCCGGGCTGCTGTGGGCGCCGATGTCGCTGACCCTGCTCTGGGTGGCGATGCTGGGCCTGGGCCCGAGCACCTTCCCCTTGTCGCTGACCTTGATCAACCTGCGCACGCGCACCCAGGCCGGTTCGGCCGCGCTCTCGGGTTTCATGCAGGGGCTGGGTTACAGCATCAGCTGCATCGGACCGCTGCTGTTCGGCTGGCTGCACGAGCGCAGTCACGGCTGGCTGCTGCCGTTCGGTTTCCTGACCCTGTGCCTGGTGGTGCTGACGATCGGCGGTTATCTCGCCTGCCGGCCGCGCATGCTCGAGGACAGCTGGTAAACGCAACGGGGAAACGCGTCCGGCGACGCGACGCTTCGCAAAAACACGACGGGATCGCGCCGCGATGCGGCGCGATCCGGGTCGGCCTTAGTCCTTGTCGGCGCCGATCACGCGCCCGGTCTTGGGATCGATCTTGAGTTCGACGTCGCGGCCGGCCGGATCGTCGGCCTCGGCGTTCCAGATGCCGTCCTCGTAATCGACGTCGTGCACATTGGTGTAACCGGCCACGGCCAGGTGCGCGCGCACGTCGGCTTCGCTGAGGTTGGCGACCTGCTCGTCCGGAAACACGCGGCCGGTCTTGGGATCCAGGCGCACGTCCACGCGGTTGCCTTCGGCGCTGCGCGCGTCGGCCTTCCAGACGCCGTCGCGGAACTTGATGTCGTTGACGTGGGTATAGCCCTGGTCGGTCAGCGTGGCGCGCACCTGTGCTTCGGTCAGTGCATCCTGCGCCTGCACGGCGCCGGATACGGCCAGCGCGAACGCGAACGCAGCGCCGCTCAGTACGGTGACTCGCTTCATGACAACCTCCTGTGGGGACGGTGTCCGAGTCTTGTCACACGCACGCCAACCGACGGTGAACATCGCCCATTCAGTCGCGCTGCTTCACGACGCATGCACGCGACGCTAACGAAGGCATCGCGCGAACGTGAATTCGATCGCGACAGCGCGGTATCGCGAGCGCCTATTTTTCGACCGGATATACCGAGGCGATCGGGCAGCTGATCCGCGACAGCGCGCCGCCGCTGCGCGCGATGCCTTCGCCGGCGCGCATTTCCGGCACCACCGCGACCACGTCGCCGGGATTGCCGCAGACGGCGCTGATACCCATGCCCGAACGCAGTTCGATGGTGGTGGCATCGAACAATTCCGGGCAGCTGTGCGCGAGTTCGACCCGGTAGTAGCGATGGCCACCGGAGCGCTGCGGCGAGACTTCCACCACCAGGCCCTTGCCGTCCTCGTTCCAGCCGCGCATGTAACGCGGGTTGAGGCAGTACGACACCGAGCCGCCGAAGCCACGGCGCTTTTCGGCGCGCACCTCGACCGTGTCCAGCGTGGCGACATCGCCGTGGCGGCGGTGACTGGCCAGCGCCAGCGCGGCGTAGTCCTTGGCATCGATCTCGGCGACCGCGGCCACCGGGCACAGACGCTGCCCGCTGCGCACGTACTCGTTGCCGGTGCCGCAGACCCAGCCCTCGCGCGCGAGCACGCTGGCCTGCGCATCCGCGCCCGCGGCCGGGCACTCCTCTTTCAGATCGACGCGAAAACGGCGGCCGTCGTTCTGCAGTACCGCCAGGGTGCGCTCCGACGCCTGCCGCACTTCGCCCATCGCGCGCGCGTCCAGGCAATGCGCCGCGGGCGCGGGTGCGCGCGTGGACGCGGCCGCCGCGGTGACGGCACAGATTGCGGTGGCGAGGAAAACAGCGGCAGGCAGGCGCATCGCGATTCCGTGTCGTGAGCCGGCGCGCTCCGCCGGCTTCCGGATTAGACGCGAATTGCGGCGACCGGCGCCAGCGCGCGCGTCGCCCGCCTTTCGGACAGACGCGCCGGACGGTGCCGGCCGCCCGTCGGATTTAAATGTCGATCGTCATGAATATTGCTAGCATCGCCCGACCAGGCCCGTACGCGGTCCGGCGGAGCCCAGCCATGAAAGTCAGCCGCGAACAGGCCGCCGAAAACCGCGCACGCATCGTCGGCGCCGCCGCCCGGCTGTTCCGCGAACGCGGCTACGACGGCATCGGCATCGCCGAACTGATGCAGAACGCCGGCCTCACCCACGGCGGCTTCTACGGCCATTTCGACTCCAAGCAGGACCTGATGGCGCAGGCCTGCGAGCACGCCGTGAGCGGGTCTCTGGCCTACTGGACCCAGCTGATCGAGCGCGATCCCATGCACGCCCTGCGGAACATCGCCGCCGCCTACCTGTCCACCGCGCACCGCGACCAGCCCGGGCGCGGCTGCACCTTCGCCGCCTTGGGCGCCGACGCCGCACGCCTGCAGCCGCCGGTGCGGCGCAGCCTGGGGCGGGCGCTGAGTTCTTACCTGGAACTGCTGACGCCGCTGCTGCCGGGCCGCAGCCGCGCCGCGCGTCGCGAGCGCGCGCTGGCGACCCTGGCCAGCCTGGTCGGCGCGCTGGTGCTGGCGCGCGCGGTCGACGATCCGGGCCTGTCGCAGGAAGTGCTGCAGGCGGTATCGGCTTCCATCCCCTCCCGCTGACATCCCCACTATCGGAAACCCCCGTGATGACCGTGAATGTGTTCGAACTCGAAACCCTGCGCGGCCTCAACGGCCTGGACACCCTGCGCGCCCTGCTCGCCGCCGGCCGCCCGCCGCCGATCGGCGAGACCCTGGGCTTCATCCTCACCGAGGTCGACGAAGGACGCGCGGTGTTCGCCGGCACGCCCGGCCCGCACGCGTACAACCCCTTGGGCGTGATCCACGGCGGCTACGCCGCGACCCTGCTCGACTCGGCCTGCGGCTGCGCCGCGCACAGCGCACTCAGCGCCGAGCAGGCCTATACGACGCTGGAGCTCAAGATCGCCTATCACCGCGCCATGACCTCCGACACCGGTCCGGTGCGCGCCGAAGCCAAACTGCTGTCGATCGGCAAGCGCGTCGCCTTCGCCGAGGGCAAGCTCACCGATGCCCAGGGCCGCCTGTACGCCTCGGCGACTTCGACCCTGCTGGTGTTCGAACGCAAGGCCTGAACGAGGATCGCGCATGCACACCGACACCCCCGACGACGGCCTGTACCTGGACGACCTCGCGGTCGGCCAGCGATTCGAAACCGCCACCTGCACCGTCAGCGAAGCGCAGATCAAAGCCTTCGCGCGCGAGTTCGACCCGCAGCCCTTCCATCTCGACGACGAAGCCGCGCGCGCAAGCCTGTTCGAAGGCCTGGCCGCGAGCGGCTGGCACACCGCGGCGATCACCATGCGCCTGCTGGTCGATCGGGGCATACCCGCAGGCGGCCTGATCGGCGCCGGCGCCGAGATCGCCTGGCCGCGCCCGACCCGGCCGGGCGATACCCTGCAGGTGCACAGCGAGATCGTCGAAGTCGCGGCGTCGCGTTCGCGTCCGGACCGCGGCCTGGTCGTGGTCCGCAACGAGACCCGCAACCAGCGCGGCGAAGTCGTGCAAGCCTTCACCGGCAAGCTGATCGTGTTCCGACGTCCGAATGCCGCCGCGTAGGCGACGACGCCCGCAGCGGATTTGCGCCGAACCGTGCCTTGCGGCCATGGCGCGCAGCGTCGGCGCGCGCTAACGTCCGCGGGTCGCACACGCCGGAACCGCCATGCAGGACCTGACCCAAGGCTCCATCCCCAAGCACGTCGTGCGGATGGCCGCGCCGATCATGATCGGCATGCTGTTCCAGACCCTGTATTTCCTGATCGATCTGTACTTCGTCGCGCGCCTGGGCGATGCCGCGATCGCCGGCGTCGGCGCGGCCGGCAACGTGCAGTTCATCGTGATGGCGCTGACCCAGATCCTGGGCGTGGGCACGATGGCGCTGATCTCGCACGCGGTCGGGCGCAAGGACCGCGAGGACGCCAACCTGGTGTTCAACCAGAGCCTGCTGCTGGCGCTGACCTGCACCGCGGTCACCCTGGTCGGCGGCTACGCGCTCGGCGGCGCCTATATGCGCACGCTCGGCGCCGATGCGGCGACCACCCAGGCCGGCATCGATTACCTCTACTGGTTCCTGCCCGGCCTGGCGCTGCAGTTCGCCCAGATCGCGATGGGTTCGGCGCTGCGCGGCACCGGCATCGCCAAGCCGACCATGGTCGTGCAGATGCTGACCGTGGTCCTCAACGCGATCCTGGCGCCGGTGCTGATCGCCGGCTGGCTGACCGGCAAGCCGATGGGCGTGGCCGGCGCGGGCCTGGCGACCTCGATCTCGGTCGCCGCGGGCGTGGTGATGATGGCGCTGTACTTCGCGCGCCTGGAAAAGTATGTCGGCTTCGACCCCAGCCAGTTCCACGCCCGGCTCGCGGTGTGGAAGCGCATCCTGCGCATCGGCCTGCCACCGGGCGGCGAGTTCGCGCTGATGTTCGTCTACATGGCGGTGATCTATTGGGTGATCCGCGGCTTCGGCGCCGAGGCCCAGGCCGGTTTCGGCATCGGCCAGCGGGTGATGCAGGCGATCTTCCTGCCGGCGATGGCGGTGGCCTTCGCGACCGCTCCGGTGGCCGGTCAGAACGTCGGCGCGCGCCGGCCCGAGCGGGTGCGCGCGACCTTCCAGGCCGCGGTCGCGATCGGCACCGTGCTGATGCTGGGCCTGACCGCGCTGTGCCAGTGGCGGCCGGACTGGCTGGTCGGCGCCTTCACCCAGGAAACCACGGTGATCGCGGTCGCGGTGCAGTTCCTGAGCATCATTTCCCTGAACTTCGTCGCCTCGGGGCTGATCTTCACCTGCTCGGGCATGTTCCAGGCCCTGGGCAACACCCTGCCCGCCTTTCTCAGCAGCGCCAGCCGCCTGCTGACCTTCGTGGTGCCGGCGGTGTGGCTGTCGAGCCAACCGGGCTTCGAGCTGCACCAACTGTGGCTGGTGTCGGTGGCCTCGGTGACCCTGCAGGCCATCCTCAGCGCGGTATTGCTGCTGCGCGCGCTGCGCCGGGCCACGGTCACGATGACGGCGGCCGCGCCGGCTTGAGTCGCGCGCCGGCCTGAGTCACAAGCTGGACAGCGCCCAGGCCAGGACCCCAGAAAACAAAAAACCCGGCCGAGGCCGGGTTTTTCGTTTCGGATCGCGCCCGGAGGCGCGGCCCGATAAGCGGTTCAGACCGCCTGCACCGATTCAGCCTGCAGGCCCTTCTGGCCCTGGGTGACGGTGAAGGAGACCTTCTGGCCTTCCTGCAGGCTCTTGAAGCCCTGCGACTCGATCGCGCGGAAGTGCACGAACACGTCTTCGCCGTTCTCACGGCTGATGAAGCCGAAGCCCTTGGCATCGTTGAACCACTTGACCGTACCGAATTCACGGTTCGACATTTTGCTTGCTCCTTGAAACGTAATGGGAATTGCCGCCTAAGCGGCCGTGATGCTGGTTGCAAGGAGGAAGCCAGGTGCAACGATGGGCGGATCTGGGATCTACGGCATCGGGCCACGGTTCATGGTGACCCTTGACGAACACAGCACTCGATACCCTAGTTCGCTCCTGAGCGGATTGCAATACCTTCGCCGTAAAATTTGTCGCCCGTTCAGCTGAACAGGGACGGGAAGCACCGTTTCCGCGCCCTCCACCCCACTCAGAGCGGGCTTGCGTACCATCTGGGGCACCACCGCCGTCCGGAGCCCGCGATGACCGCCTTCGACCTGACCCCGCCCAGCGACGCCCAGCGACACGAACTCACCGAAGGCCTGAGCGGGGAGGAGCGCGAGGTGCTGCTGCACCACGGCACCGAGGCCCCGTTCTGCGGGGTGTTCCTCGACAACAAGCTCGACGGAGTCTACACCTGCCGGTTCTGCGGCTTGCCGCTGTTCCGCTCCAGCACCAAGTTCGACTCCGGCACCGGCTGGCCCAGCTTCTTCGCCCCCTACGACCCGGCGCACGTCAGGGTGGTGCGCGACACCAGCTACGGCATGGTCCGCGAGGAGATCGTCTGCGCGCGCTGCGGCAGCCACCTCGGCCATGTGTTCCCGGACGGCCCGCCGCCGACCGGCGAGCGCCACTGCCTGAATTCGGTCTCGCTGGCCTTCAGCCGCAACGGCGAGGCCCTGCCCGATCCGCTCCAGCGCGGCGGCGCCGAGGCCGATCCGGCGGGCTGAGCCGGGCCTGCCGCCGGCTCAGAACGCGTCGCTGCCCGGCCGCGCCTCGATCCCGAGCGCGGTCGCCAGCATCTGCAGGCCCTCGTCGTCGCGGCGCAGCGCGATCCAGCCGGCATAGCTGTCGCCGCCGGTGTTCCAGGTCCACAGGGTGTAGCCGTGCTCGCGCAGGCGGTCGTGCGCGGTCGCCATCAGCGCCGGGATGTCGGTGCCGTCCAGGAACTCCGGATCGGCGGTGTCGTCGGTACCCCAGTCGATGCGCAGGTTCCAGCGCGCGGCCAGCTCGTTGATGCTGTCGATGAAGGATTCGCTGTCCTTCCAGTCGACGTAGTAGCCGGCCTTCCAGTCGATCGCGTCCTTGATCAGCCATATCGGCTCGTCGGTTTCGCCGCCGGCCTCGTTCAGCGCCTCGCGGTAGTCGGCGAACTGCTGCAGCGCCGATTCCTCGTCGCCGGGGTTGATCAGCAGCAACAGCTGCCAGACCAGGGCTTCGGATCCGGCTTCGTCGAGGTCGCTGTCGTAACCGTCGCCGTAATCGTCGCCGTCGTAGTCGTCGTCGGGTGCGTTCATGGGCGCGTCGCGTCGGGTGGGGGCGGGCAGGATGAGGCTTGGCCGCGGCCTTGGAAAGCCGGGCCGCGCCTGCCCGGATTCTGCGAGGTCGGCGGCGCCGGGTCCACCGCGCTTCACCTGCGCTTGCGCGGTGCGCGACTAGAGTCGGCGCATACCGACCGAGGCCGCCGCCATGTCCCGCAACGCCGACCATGTCTATTCCGCGCCCGCCGACATCGCCCGCCTGGAAGCGCGCATCGCCAGCCTGCGCGACGACGCCCGAGTCGAACTGAGCCTGCACGACGGCCGCGTGCTGCGCGGCGTGGTCGCGGCCCTGCCGAGCCTGCAGTCGTTCTACGGCCCGGGCGACGTCGAAGGTCTGAACGGGGTGCTGCGGCTGGAAGAGCCGCTAGGCGGCGACGCCAGCCGCGTGCACGACCTGTGGCTGGACGAGATCGACGCGATCCGGCCGCTGACCGCGCTCGAGCTGCAGCGACCGGCCTGAGGCGACCGCGGCCGGCGCGGCGCGTATCCTGTGCAGCCGGCGCCGCCCCGTGCGCGCCGCGATCCCAGCCCGCGCCCTGCGCCGGTACCACCTGCCTCAGCGATGCCGACGATGACCGATACCCCGCCCGACCGCCTGTCCAACGACCCGCGCAGCCCCTTCCACGACGATTCCCTGCTCGAGCGCGGCATCGGCATCCGCTTCAACGGCCAGGAGCGCCACAACGTCGAGGAATACTGCGTCAGCGAAGGCTGGGTGCGGGTGCCGGTGGGCAAGGCCCTGGACCGTCGCGGCAATCCGATGACGGTCAAGGTCAAGGGCGAAGTGGTCGCCTACTTCCTGACGCCGGCGAAGGAATAAGTCCGTACGCGACCGCCCTGCCGGGGCGGTGGCGAGCGCGACGGCCGCGTTGGGCGGCCGTGCGCGGTGTTTCCGGATTGCGCCGCGGACGCTGGTTTCGCGGTTGCGGCTTACGCCGCTCCTATCCTAAAGCGCCGCAGCCTCGCGCGAACCTCAGCGCGATTCGACCGCCGCCGCGCGCTTGCCCAGTCCCAGCGCGTAATACAGCACCACCAGCAGGATCAGGAAGGCCGGGCCCACGAACAGGGCGATGCGGGTGTCGGGGAAGTAGGCCATCAGGCCGACCACCAGCACCAGGAAAGCCAGCGCGATCCAGGTGCCGACCGGATACAGCGGCATCTTGAACTCCAGGCCGTCGCGCTGCGCCGGGCTCAGGCCGGCGCGGAACTTGCGGTGCGACAGCAGGATCACCGCCCAGGTCCAGATCGCGCCGAAGGTCGAGATCGAGGTCACCCAGACGAACACCTTCTCCGGCACCAGGTAGTTCAGCAGCACGCCGAACAGCAGCACCGTCACCGACACCAGCACCGCCTTGCGCGGCACGCCGCCGGCCGAGGTCTGGGCGAAGGTGCGCGGCGCCTGGCCCTGCAGGCCCAGGTTGTAGAGCATGCGCGCGGTGCTGAAGATGCCGCTGTTGCACGACGACAGCGCCGCGGTCAGGACCACGAAGTTGATGATGCCGGCGGCTTCGCGGATGCCCAGGCGCTCGAAAGTCATCACGAACGGGCTGCCGGTGGTACCCAGCTCGTTCCAGGGATAGATCGACAGGATCACGAACAGCGCGCCGACGTAGAAGATCACGATCCGCCAGAACACCGAGTTGATCGCGTCCGGGATCGACTTCTTCGGGTTCGCGGCCTCGCCCGCGGTCAGGCCGATCATCTCCACGCCCAGGTAGGCGAACATCACCATCTGCAGCGACATCAGCACGCCCTTGGCGCCGTTGGGGAAGAAGCCCCCGTGCGACCACAGGTTGGAGATGCCGGTGGCGACGCCGTGGTTGCCGAAGCCGAACACGATCATGCCCAGGCCGCCGACGATCATCAGCACGATGGTCACGACCTTGATCATCGCGAACCAGAATTCGAACTCGCCGTAGGCGCGCACCGCGATCAGGTTGACCGAGCCCATCGCCGCCAATGCCGCCAGCGCCCAGGCCCACTGCGGCGTGCCCGGGAACCAGATCTGCATATAGATGCCGACCGCGGTGATCTCGGCCACGCAGGTCACCAGCCACAGGAACCAGTAGTTCCAGCCGGTGAGGTAGCCCGACAGCGGGCCCAGGTAGTCCTGCGCGTAGCGGCTGAACGAGCCGGCGACCGGGTTGTGCACGGCCATCTCGCCCAGCGCGCGCATGATGATGAAGATCGCCGCGCCGCCGAGCAGGTAGGCGAGCAGGATGCCGGGACCGGCCAGCTTGATCGCGTTGGCCGAGCCCAGGAACAGGCCGACGCCGATCGCGGCGCCCAGCGCCATCAGGCGGATATGGCGCTCGCCCAGGCCGCGATGTAGGTCTTGCGGTTCGCTCTGCATTGCCACGGTCTCCTGGCCACGCGCCGGGCGCGGGCCTGCGGTTGCGCGGCGCGGCGCGCCGACTGCTCGCAACCCTACGCGATGCCGGCCCGCAGGTGTAGGGGCGGCGGCCGCGTTTCCGCCCCGCCCCGCCCGGCGCCGCGTCCCGATCCGCGTCCCGATCCGCGTCAACCGGCGCCGCGCTCCTGCGTTGTCATGACGGACCCCGAGGGAGAGCGCGGCATGGGCACTCGCGAAAGCGTGAGCGCGGTCAATCGTTTCGGCCTGGGCGCGGCGCCGGGCCAGTTGGCGCGGATCGCCGACCCGCGCGGCTGGCTGCACGCGCAGTTGCGCGGCGACGGCGCGCAGGCGCAGTTCGCCGACCTGCCCACCAGCCTGGACTACGTCCGCCGCGAGGCCGACTACTACCGCGAACGCCGGGCCGCGCGCCGCCAGGGCGAGGGCGCCGATGAGGTCGCCAATTTCGGCCAGCGCTTCCGCGACGACCAACTGCGCGAGTTCGGCCGCCGCTACCGGGTCGCGGTCGCCAGCGAACGCGGCTTCGTCGAGCGCCTGGTGCGGTTCTGGTCCAACCATTTCGCGATCTCGATCGACAAGCGCGCCGCCTCCCTGTACGCCGCGCCGATGGAGCGCGAGGCGATCCGCCCGCACCTGCTGTCGCGCTACGCCGATCTGCTGATCGCGGTCGAATCGCACCCGGGCATGCTGCGCTACCTCGACAACGTGCGCTCGGTCGGCGGCGATTCGCCTTATGCGCAGCGCGCGCGCCGGCGCATGGCGCGCGCGGACGCGCAGGCGCCCAAGCGCGAGGTCGGCCTGAACGAAAACCTCGCGCGCGAGATCCTGGAGCTGCACACCCTCGGCGTCGACGGCGGCTACGCCCAGGCCGACGTGACCGAGCTGGCGCGCGCGATCACCGGCTGGGGCGTGCCCCTGCCGCGCGAACTCGCGGCCGGCGACGCGCGTTCGGCGTTCGTGTTCCGCGCCGCCGCGCACGAAGGCGGCGCGCGCAGCGTGATCGGGCGCCGCTATACCGAGGGCGGACTGGAACAGGGCCGCGCGATCCTGAGCGACCTGGCGGTGCATCCGTCCACCGCGCGCCATCTGTCGTACAAGCTTGCCCGCCATTTCGTCGGCGACGCGCCGGCGCCGGCGCTGGTCGCGCGCCTGAGCGCGGCCTGGCAGCGCAGCGGCGGCGACCTGCCCACCGTCTATGCGGCCCTGATCGACGCGCCCGAGGCCTGGAGCGAGGACGCGCGCAAGTTCAAGACGCCGGACGATTTCGTGGTGTCGGCGCTGCGCGTCAGCGGCGCCACCCCAGGCGAGAAACCGCGCGCGCTGATCGGCCTGCTCGCACGCATGGGCCAACCGCCGTTCACCCCGCGCTCGCCCGCCGGCTACGCCGACGAGGCCGCCGAATGGAGCGGACCGGACGCCTTGTGGAAACGCGTGCAGGCCGCGCAGAGCCTGTCCGAGTCCGCGCCCGAGGTCCGCGTGGACGCACTCGCGACCGCCCGCGAGGTGTTCGCCGATCGTGCCGACGCCGACACCCTGGACGCACTGCGGCGCGCCGAATCCCCGCGCGACGGACTGGCGCTGCTGTTCGCCAGCCCTGCCTTCCAATGGAGAAGCTGAGATGAGACTGAGCCGACGCCATTTCATCGGAGCGGCCGGCGCGGTCACCGCGCTCAGCCTGTGGCCGGGCCTGAGCGCGAGCGCCGCCTCCGCCGACACCCGCCTGCTGGTGGTGCTGCTGCGCGGCGGCGTCGACGGCCTGCATGTGCTGCCGCCGCGCGACGACGCGGCCTACGCGCGCCTGCGTGGCGCCTTGGTCCCGCAGGATGCGCGCCCACTGAACGGCGACTTCGCCCTGCACCCCTCGCTGGCGTTCGCGCACACGCTGTACGGCCGCGGGGAACTGCTGCCGGTGCTCGCGATCGCGCCGCCGTATCGCCAGCGCTCGCATTTCGAAGCCCAGGACTGCCTGGAGAACGGCACCGCCAGCGCCAGCGGCGCCGCCACCGGCTGGCTCAACCGCTGCGCCGAATCCCTGCGCGGCGGCGAAGCGCTGTCGGTGACCGCGGTGATGCCGCTGATCATGCGCGGCCCCGGCGCCGTCACGACCTGGTCGCCGCCGTTGCCCGAGGACGTCAATCCGATCCTGCTGCAGCGTCTGCAGCCGCTGTACGCGGCCGACCCGCGCCTGTCGGGCGCGTTCGCGCGCGCGCTCGACAACGCATCAGGAAACCAGGGCACCGGCATGGCCGCCGGAAACGCGCGCGGCGGCCGCTTGCCGCAGGCCATGGCGGCGGCGGCGAAGTTCATGGCCGCCGCCGATGGCCCGCGTCTGGGCTTCGTCGAGGATTCGGGCTGGGACACCCACAGCAACCAGGCCGCGGTGCTGACGCGCAAGCTCGGCGAACTCGATGCCGGCCTGCGCGCCTTCCAGGACGGCGCCGCGCCGATCTGGGAGCGCACGGTCGTTGCGATCGTCAGCGAGTTCGGCCGCACCGCCGCGGTCAACGGCACCGCCGGCACCGACCACGGCACCGGCGGCCTGGCGCTGCTGGCCGGTGGCGCGGTCAAGGGCGGCCGCATCGCCGGCGACTGGCCGGGACTGGCGCCCGGCGCGCTCAACGAAGGCCGCGACCTGCGCGCGACCAGCGACCTGCGCGGCCTGTTCAAAGGCCTGTTGGCCGCGCACCTGCGGGTGCCCGAGAACGCGCTGGAAAACCACGTGTTCCCGGACAGCCGCGCGGTGCGGGCGATGGATGGTCTGCTGACCTAAGCCGCCGCCGCGACGGCGGCGGCGATCAGATCCAGTACAGCAGCAGGATCACCACCAGCAGGTACAGCGCCACCGCGATGCCGCCCAGCAGGACGCTGCCGCCGCCGAAGTACAGGAACACCGCGTAGCCCAGCGCCGACAGCGCCGCCAGCAGTCCGACCCACACGAACGCGCACAGGGTGGACACCACAGCGAGCAGCGCGTTCTTGCTCTTGGCCGCCTCGAAGGTGCGCAGACTAGAACGGTCGCCGTCGACCACGTAGGCGCCGATCGCGCCGAGCTTGGCCGGATCGTCGACCGCCACGCCGGTGGAATGCGCGCCGCGCGAGTACTCCAGGTTGTCCACCGCCGCGGTCATGCCGGACGCGGCGAAGCCGTCGAAACCGGCGCCGCCGAGATCCAGCAGCCCCTTGCGGTTGTCGAGCCGGAAAAGATCCGCCAGCTGCTGGAACATCTTGGGGAAGATCGCCACCACCCAGTCGCGGGTGGCGACCACGTTGACCACGCTCTCGACCCGGCCGGCATCGACCAGCTCGACCCAGGGATAGCCGTACGGCATGACGCTGCCGGCGAAGAACACCCGCCGCACCCGCACCGTCACATAACGCAGCAGCGCGCTGGCCAAGATGTAGGTGCCGTTGCTATGGCCGACGTAGTCCATCGACTCGGCGTTCGGATAACGCGCCAGGTGTTCGGTGTAGCGGTCCATGAAATCGCGCACGTTGCGCTGGCGGTCGAAGGGCAGCAGGAAGCGCGCCATCGGGAAGCGGCCGTACTTGGCACTGAACACCGCGACCTTCTCGCCGCTGGTCTCGTAGCGGCGCCGGACCTCGTCGCGGACCTTGTCGGTCCACTCGCCCAGGTCGCGGATGCCGTGCATGACGTAGACCAGGCGGGTGACGTCGCGGTCTTCCTTGAACTCGACCAGGTCCGGTTCGAGCTCGTCGAGCTTGCCCAGCAGCGCCAGCGCGATCGCCTTGCGGCGTTGTTCGACTGCCTGGCCGCCGGCCGCCTCCAGCGCACCGCCGATTTCCGCGTGCCCGGTCTGCGCCAGGGTCTTGAACACGGTGCCGGCGGTGGCGACCAGGTCCTGGCCGTCCTCCTTGGACACCACGTCGTCCTCGCTGCCGATGATCTGGATCACCTGCGGAAAATGCAGCTGCCCCTGCAGCACCGCTTCGGAGCGGGCCAGGCGCACCCACTGCACGCGCGTGTCGGCGATGAAGGGCGAGCCGCGATGCATGGCCGAGATCAGCCGACCGATCCCCAGGGAATGGCCGACGACCTGGCACAGGCGGATATAGAGGTAGGTCGGCCAGGACATCAGCGCGGGGCGCGGCTCCACGCTCCAACCGCGATTCATGCCCGCCAGCAGAACCAGGCGCTCGGTCCTGTCCACCCATTCGCGCTTGCCGCGGCGGCCGTAGGCGCCGCGATCCTGCTCCTCGCCGTAACCCCACACCAGCGCTTTGCGCAGCAGCGAGGCGCCGGCGCTGTAGCCGATCAGGATCACGCGCCGGTACCCGCCGCGCTTGCATTCGGCGTGGATGCCCTGCTCGATCACGTCGGCGATCGCCAGCGCGTCGGCGTTGCTGGTGTAGCCGCGCACCCAGCCGCCGCGATAGTCGACGATCAGGCGGTCCGCGTCCGGCAGGGTCTGTGCGATCAGATCCAGCGCGCCGCCGAAATTCCGCAGGCCGGGCATGCCGTGCACGGCGACGACCAGGGTGTCGGCTGGGCCGGACGCGGCCGGTTGCAGGCTCAACACGGTGTCGAGCGGTCGCACCAGCCAGCCGGCGATCATGCGCACGCCGAACCAGAACAGGCCGAGCACCGCCAGCAGGCTCAGGCCCGGCCACACCATCGACCACAGGTTCAGCACTACGTGCATGTCCGCCCCTCCTCCCTAAGGACTCGCGCAACCGGGACCGTGGTTCAGCCCCGTCCTCCCACCACCAGGCTCTTGTCCTGATTGCCGTCGCGGTAGGCGATGGTCAGCGTGGCGGCGCGGGCGCGGCCGTCGTTGACCGAAGCCGGCAGTTCGCTGGCGAGCAGACTGGCCGCCGCGCGGATCAGGACGGTCTGCTCGAACACGCCGCGCAGCATCGCGAAGTTGTCGTCGAAGTCGTTCCAGTCGCCGCGCACGTCCAGCAGGTCGGTCATGCGTGTCGCGCCGCTGCGCAGGCGTTCCCAGCGGTTCCAGAAGCGACGATGCTCGATATCCGAGCGCAGCAGCACCTGGTAGACGGTCCACGGCGTTTCGCCGATCGACTCCTGCCCGGCCAGGCCGCCGCCGTAATCGCGCAGGCTCATGGCGATCAGTTGCTTGAGCGCGGTGCCGCTGGCGTCCGGGCGGCGGCGGTAGCCCTCGAACAGCGGCGCATAGACCGCTTCGCGGCTGGCGCAGCTCGCGCGCGCCGATTGCTTGGCGTACCAGGGCAGCGCGCGCGCCACGTGGCGCGCCCAGGCCGCGTCGTCGGCCTGGGCGAACACCCGCATGGCCTGGCGCAGGCCGTGGTCGCTGAGCATCAGGCTCAGGCGCGGCTTGCACTCGCCGGCGGCGCCGAGCACGCCGTGCAGCTGCGCGTGCAGCGCCGGCGCCGCGGCCGCATCGATCACGCCCCACAGCACCGCGTCGTCGACCACCCGCGGCAGTTCGCTCGCGGTCTTGATCCGGCTCTCCTCCCACCACAGCTGCAGGCCGCACTTGAAGTCGCGCGCAGCGGTCTGTTGCGGCGCGCGCGCCTCCTCCAGGTCGGCTTTGAAGGTAGCGCCGTAGTCGGTATTCCAGGTGTTGGCGTTGGCGCTGTACTGGGTGCTGCCCAGATAGGCGCGGGTCAGCGCTTCCCCGGCCGGCGACACATAGCGGCGGCTGACGAAACGGTCCTTGCGCTCCTGCTTGCTCTTGAGGTTGAACCAGGTGCCGACGCCGAGGCTGAAACCCCAGGCGCGCACGCGCTCGACGGTCTTCTGGTGCAGGTAGAAGTCCAGCGCATAGCCGGAGCCGCCGTAGTTCAGCACGCGGGCGAAGTCGAAGGCCAGCAGCGCGCCGTGCAGGCGCGACAGCGCCTCTTCCGACAATGTGGCTTCGAGCAGCGAAGCCTCGCTGGCCAGGCGCGTGTACTCGTAGGTGAAGCCCAGGGCGACCTTGGTCTTGGCGATCTGGGCGATGCGCTCGCTGAGCAGCGCGGTGAGTTCCTGCAGCTTCTTCTTCAGCGGCTGCAGCGGGTTCAGGTCTTCCAGGCCGAAGCGCTCGGCCAGCGCGGTGACGATGGGCTGGTATTGCTCGGGGATCCGGTCCAGCGAGGTCGCATCGTCGATCGCCTTCAAGGCGGCGGTCGGCGCATCGAGCACGCCGGCCATGACCGAGCTCAGCACCTTCTCCACCGCGGCGGGGTCGGCGAACTCGATCTGGACGCCGGCCTTGGCCTCGAAACGATCGTCGTGGACCACGCTCTTGCGCAGCGCGACCCGGAACGCGCGCTCGCCGGAGGCCTTTTCGCGCACGAAACACAGGCTGAAATCGTCGTCGACGGTGGCGGTGAAGCTGGCACCGGCGCTGGCGCCGATGTTGACCAGGAAGGCACCGGTCTGGCTGGCGCCGAGCACGTCGGCCAGGCCGTGCAGCGACGTCGAGAAGATGTCCGACCAGCTCACGCTGAGGGTGGCGGTGAGTTTGCCGCGCGCCTTCAGCGCGACCGCTTCGCCGACCTCCAGCGTGGCGATGTCGGACGCGGACAGGACGCTGGCGATTTCGTCGATGTCGGACAGGATCGCGTCGCCGATGCGGTCGCCGGCGTCGTGGCGCTTGTAGCAAAGCAGGCGCAGCGAGCGATCGCCGGCGATGCTGCCGCCGGCGGTGCCGATCTTGCCGGTGGCCTTGGCCGTCGCGGAGGCGGCCAGCGAATACTTGAGCCAGGCGCTGCCCGCCTGGAACGCGAGCTGCGGGCGCCAGTCGGTGGTCGCCTTGGCCGGATCGGACGCGTCGGCGCGGCTGCCGATCACGCCGTCTTCGTCGGCGTCGTCGGCGCTGTTGTACAGGTGGATCGCGGCCGCGGCGGAGGCGCCGAATACCGCCTTGATGCTGCCGCTCTGCGCGGTGGTGTCCACGCCCTTGGCGTAGTCCAGCAGTTCGGTCTTGACCGATGAATCCTTGAGCGGCTTGGCGGCGACGCCGGCCAGCTTCTCGACCAGATCGGGAATCGCGATCTTGCTCATTGACGGCCTGTCCTTGCGGTCGGGTAGGAGTACGTCCGGACCTCTGTCCGGGAGACGGTAAGCGCGGGCGCCGGACGCTTCCCCAGCGGGCCGACTGTGACCGAGTATCCACCGATTCCGTGGCCGCTGTCACCGAGCGTGCGCAACCCATGTCGTCGCGCCGACGGCCGCCGCGCGCGGCGACCGCCAGCGAGGATCATGCGCGTCGCGTTCGCACACCGGCCTCCTGCAAGCGCTGCAGGTAGTAGTCCGGTTCGATCAGGGTATCGGGGAAGTACAGTCCCGGCGCGACCGGCGCGCCACCGGCCAGACCCAGCAGACGCTCGACGCCGAGCGCGATGCTCAGCGCGGTCAGCGGCGCCTGCCCGGCCGGGTGCACCAGCTCGTGGCGCACGCGCAAGGGCTCGCCGTCGTGGCCGGTGCCTTCGATCGAGATCGCGATTTCGGTCGAGTACGCTTCGCCGCGGCGGCGACTGGCGGTAACGCCCAGGCCCATGTCGAGGCGGATCCAGCGGGCGTCGGTCGCGGCCGCCAGACTGACCACGTCCAGCGGCGAGTACGCGGCGGCCTGCACCGTCTCGCCGTCGACGCTGACGATGTCGCGCACCGCTTCGTCGCCGCGCAGCCAGCGCCATTGCCCGTCTTCCAGCACCTGCGCGCCGGCGGCGGTGGTCAGGCGTTCGTAGTCGGCGTAGGCGGCGGGACCGCCCATGTCCTGTTCGTCGAGCAGGGCCGAGAGGTCGAAGCGCTCGATCCGGGCGAATTCGCGCGCGTAGTGCAACGCAGGCAGGGTCGCGGCGCCGGCCAGCCAGTGGCTGGCGAGCAGGATCGGCGCGCCGGCCGGGGTGCGGATGTAACGCGCGACTTCGGGCGCGATTTCGAACGAACCGCTCGACGTGCTCAGGTAAGGCAGGCCGTGCGCCTGGGCGTACTTCAGGGTGTTCAAACTCGCGTCCTTCACGAACACGATCACGGCGCCGTAGCGCGCGGTCTCGGGCAGGCCGAGATCGGCGCGTTGCAGATCGATCGCAGTCGCCTCGGCGCCGCCGACCGCAGCGGCGACCGCTTGCGCCTTGGCGAGGTCGCGGCCGCCGATCGCGATCGGCAGCGCCGGGTGCAGGCGGCGCAGGGCCTGCGCGGCCTGACTGCCGACGACGCCGGAGCCGCCGACGATCAGGACCGGGGCGAGTGGGTGTGCGGACATGGGTGGACTCCTGGGTTCGGGGGGTTGCCGCTACGGCGACAAACTACGATTGGTAAGTTACGATTGGTAATGTACGCTCGCCGCAGCGCCACGGCAGCCCGCCACCCGGCGGTACAGCGTTCCATGAGCGAGACGACCACCCGACGACTTCCCAAGGCCGAACGGCGCGAGCAGTTGCTCGACACGGCGTTCGCGATCGTGCGCGAGCAAGGCAGCGACGCCCTGACCCTGGCCTACCTGGCCGAACGCGCAGGCGTGAGCAAGCCGATCGCCTACGAGCATTTCCAGACCCGCTCCGGTCTGCTGATCGCGCTGTACCGGCGCATCGACGAACGTCAGGCCGCGGCGCTGGAACTCAGCTTCGAGCGCCTGCCGCGCAGGCTCGCCGACGCGGCACGCGTGCTCGCCGAGGCGTATCTGCGTTGCTACACCACGGCCGGTCCGGAGTACCCGGCGATCGCCGCCGCACTCAAGGGCGACGAAGCGATGGAACGCGAACACCAGCGCCTGATCGACGACTACGTCGCGCGCTACCGCGAGGCCTTGGCGCCCTATTCCTCGCTATCGGCGCAGGAATTGCATCTGCGCTGCGTGGGCATCATCGGAGCCGGCGATGCGATCGCGCAGGAATGGCAGCGCGGCCGCGTCGACGAGGCCACGGCGGCGGCGACGCTCGCCTCGCTGATCCAGCGCTGGTTGTCGGCCAAGGCCTGAGCGCGGCTCAGACGGCGCGCGCAACCACGCACAGCGCCGGTTGTATCTGGCCTATCGGCCGCATCGGCGCGCGATCCACCCGTTCGATCGCATACGCCTCGCGCTCCAGGTTCTGCCTCAGCACGGCTTCGATCTTGATCAGGGCATCCGCGCTTGGCGGCTGATAGGCCAGATACAACCGGCCCTGCGGCGCGAGCAGCCCGCGCAGGCGCGACAGCTCCGGCGCGGCGCCGGTCCAGAACAGGTTGAGGTTGACCGCGACGATGCGTTGGTAGGCTTGGCCGGGCTCGGTCTTCGCGAGCTCAGCCTTGGCAAAATCGGCCTTGGCGAAATCGGCCTTGGCGAAATCGGCCTTGGCAATATCGGCGACGCGGAAACTCGCCGCCCCCGAAGCCACCGCATCGGAGTTGCGCCACACCGCCGCGGCGATCGCGCTAGAGGAACGGTCGATCCCGAGATAACGCCCGCGCGACAGCCGCGGCAGCAGCAGCGCGGCCAGCGTGCCGTTGCCGCAGCCCAGTTCCAGTACCGCATCGGCGGGCTGCGGATCGAGCAGGTCCGCCATCCAGCTCAAGCGTTCCGGGACGCGCCCGGCACCACTCATGCGGACATCGCCGCGCCGACATCCGCGCCCGTGCGCATCGGAGCCGGCTGCTTGGAAACCGGGCGCATCGCAGCGTCGCTGCGCCGTATCGACAGCCGTGTCATCGTCGTCCTCCGCGATCGGATCCGCAGCTTAGCCAGCGCGGCGCCGGCGCGCATGGGCCGGCCCGCCGTATCTCTCGATTTCCGCTTGTGCTGGTCGCCGCATCGGACCACCTGAATCTAGACCTGCGCCTGCGTTCGGGCGAAAGCGTGCGCCGCCGAGCGCTCAGGGGCTGGCGACCGGCGGATCCTCGTCGCTGCGCACGCGTGCGCGGCCGGCGCGTTTGGCGCTGTACAGACCGTTGTCGGCGCGCTTCAGCAGGCTTTCGGCGGTCTCCTCGCCGGCCGGCAGCGCGGTGGCGATGCCGATGCTCACCGTGACCATGCCGTGTTCGCTGGCCGAATGCGAGATGCCGAGCGCGCGTACCGCGCGTTCGACGTTCTCGACCGCGATCCGCGCGCCCTGCAGATCGACCTCCGGCAAGAGGCAGGTGAATTCCTCGCCGCCGGTACGCGCGACCAGATCGCCCGGTCGCGCCAGGCTGCGTTCGATCGCCGCGGCGACCTGACGCAGGCAATCGTCGCCGGCGAGATGGCCGTAGGTGTCGTTGTAGGCCTTGAAGTGGTCGATATCGATGATGCCGGCCGACAGCGGCTGGCCGCCGCGGCGGCAGCGCTGCCATTCGCGCACCAGGCGCTCGTCGAACTGGCGCCGGTTGGCGACGCCGGTGAGGCCGTCGACCCAGGCCATGCGCCGCAGCAGGTCCGACTGGTGCTTCAGCGTCAGATGCGCGCGCACGCGGTTGCGCACGGTCAAGGCATTGATCGGCTTGGTGATGAAGTCGACCCCGCCGGCATCCCAGCACGCGGCCTCCTCGGCCGGATCGTCCAGGCTGGTGACGAAGATCACCGGGATGCTCTGGGTTTTAGAATCGGCCTTGAGCGCGCGGCAGACCTCCAGACCGCTGAGGTCGGGCATGACCACGTCCAGCAACACCAGGTCCGGCGGAGTCTGCTGGCAGAACTCCAGGGCCTGGGCGCCGTTGGTGGCCATGAACACGTCGTGGTCGGGCGAAAACACCTCATACAGGGCGCGGATGTTGATCGGCTGGTCGTCCACGACCAGCAATCGCGCACGTCGCGAAGCGGTCGCCGTTCCTGGCAAGGCTTCTACGTCGAACAAAATCACGCTCATATCCTTGTCATTCCGATCGGGCCAGCAGGCGGCCGCAGAGCTCGGCCGCCGTGGCGAAGTCGAACTGGGCCAGGGCAGCGGCCATCTGCCGATGCTCGCCCGGGTGATGGCGGGCCAAGCCCGCTTCCAGAGAGTGGAATACGTCCAACGCGCCCAGGTTGGAGGCGATCAGCAGGTCGCGCAGGCGCTGCAGGGTCGGTCGCGGCAGCGGCGCGGCGTCGGCATCGGGCGGCGGCTGCTCGGCGTCCAGCGCTCCCAGGCGCTCGCGCACTTCCGCGGCGGCGTCATTCAAGGCGCCGCGCAAGGCGCCCAACTGCAGGGTCCGCAGCCAGTCTTCGCCGGCGCCGGCGATGGCTTTTTCCTGCAGTTCGGCCAACTGCGCCAGGCGCATCGCGCCGACCGTGGCGGCCACGCCGCGGAGCGTATGCAGCTCGCGCATGGCGTCTTCGCGCCGCTTGGAACGCAGTGCGGTCGCGAGTTCGCCCATGATCTGGGTGCCGCCGTCGGGGAAGCCGCGCAGCACGTCGGCGTAGACGTGGCGCTTGCCGCCGAAGCGGGCCAGCGCGGCTTGCCAATCCAGAACGGGAGGCTCGCCATTCGCAGACTTCGCGGTCTTCGTCGGCTTGGGGGATGCCGGGGCGGGTCGCTCGTCGTTCGGCGGCTCCGCGCTGGGCAGCATCGCCAGCGATGCGGCCTCGTTGGCTGCCGGCGGCGGCGGTGCCGGCTGTGCGGACGCGGTGGCGGGTTCGGACTCCGTAGATGCGAATTCAGTGGATGCGGAATCAGTGGATGCGGATTCCGCGGGCGCGGATAGCGTGGGGCCCGATTCCGCGGGCTTGGGTTCCGTCGTCGCCGGCTCGGCAGGCGTGGACCTTGCCGGGACCGGCGGCGCCACGACGTCGTCATTGGACGCAGGCTGGACCGGCGCTCGCGCGCCCTCGCCGGTCGCAGGCCGGATCGGCGATGCGGCCGCGTCGTTCGACGCGGGCGGCAATGTCGGCGGCGCGCCGTTCGCCGCGCTCCCGGTCCAATGCAGCAGGCGTTCGACCAGGGTGTCCAGATCGAAAGGCTTGCCGAGGTGGTCGTTCATGCCTGCGGCCAGGCAGGCTTCGCGGTCGGACGGCAGCACGTTGGCGGTCATGGCGATGATCGGCAGCTTGTTCAGGCCGAGATTGCTGCGGATGCGCCGGGTCGCGGTGTAGCCGTCCATGTCCGGCATCTGGATGTCCATCAGCACGACGTGGTACTTGCCGCCCTGGCCGCCCAGCATCTGCAAGGCCTTGGCGCCGCCGCCGGCCACGGCCACGCGCGCGCCTTCGCTTTCGAGCAGATCGGTCACCACCTGCTGGTTGGTCGGGTTGTCCTCGACCACCAGCAGCGACATGCCGGCCAGGCGATTGCGCGAGGCCTGCAGCGGCGCCGGATCCGGCAGCGGCGGCGGCAGGCCCTGGCCGGAGCGCGCGTCGGCGACCGCGTCGATCAGCATCGCCACCGTCACCGGCTTCATCAGGAAACCGTCCAGCACCGTCTGTTCGCGGCCCAGGCGCTCGACCAGCATCTCGCGGCCGTGCGCGGTGACCATCACGATCAGCGGGGCCTGCGTGCCGCCGATCAGCTCGCGGATGCGGCGGCCGGTCTCCCAGCCGTCCAGCCCCGGCATGCGCCAGTCGAGGAAGATCACCTCGTAGGGCGGACCTTCGCCGGCGGCACGTTCGACGAACTCCAGCGCTTCCTCGCCGCTGCGCGCGGCGTCGGCCTTCCAGCCGATCGACTGCACCATCGCCAGGATCGCGTTGCGCGCGCTGTCGTTGTCGTCCACCACCAGCGCGCGCAGTTCGCGCAGCCGTTCCGGCGGCCCGGCCGCGGCCTGGGACGGCTCGCTGGGCAGGTCCAGGGCGATGTCGAAGAAGAAGCGGCTGCCGCGGCCGCGTTCGCTTTCCACGCCCAGCTCGCCGCCCATCAGGCGCACCAGGCGCTGGCTGATCGCCAGGCCCAGGCCGGTGCCGCCGAAGCGGCGGGTGGTCGAGGCCTCGGCCTGCGAAAAGCCTTCGAAGATCGCGGCCAGCTTGTCCTCGGCGATGCCGATGCCGCTGTCGCGCACTTCGAACGCCAGCGACACCCGGCTTTCGTCGCGCGCGGACACGCGCACCATCAGCACCACTTCGCCGTAGTGGGTGAACTTGATCGCGTTGCCGACCAGGTTGATCAGCACCTGCTGCAGGCGCAGCGAATCGCCGACCACGCGTTGGGGCACGCGTTCGTCGATGTCGAACACGATCTCGATGTCCTTGTCGCCGACGTTGGCGCTCAGGATCA
Source organism: Lysobacter sp. Root76 (assembly GCF_001428685.1). Lineage (GTDB taxonomy): Bacteria > Pseudomonadota > Gammaproteobacteria > Xanthomonadales > Xanthomonadaceae > Lysobacter. The sequence continues at coordinate 335,889 of NZ_LMIK01000004.1, forward strand.
CCGAGATGTCGCGCAGCACCTGCTCCAGCTCGAACTCGTGCGACTCCAGAGTCTGCCGGCCGGCTTCGATCTTGGAGAAATCGAGGATGTCGTTGAGGATGCCGAGCAGGGTCTTGGCTGCGGTCTCGGTCTTGTTGACGTAGTCGAACTGGCGCAGGTCCAGGCTGGTCTTCTGCAGCAACTGCAGCATGCCCAGGATCGCGTTCATCGGCGTGCGTATCTCGTGGCTCATGTTGGCCAGGAAATCGCTTTTGGCCTTGCTCGCCGCCTCCGCCGCCGCGACGGCATCGACCATCGCCGCCTCGGCGGTGCGCTGCACGGTGATGTCTTCGGCGATCGACCAGGTATAAGGCCTGCCGTCGATGCGCAGCGCCACGCCGTTCAAGCGCACCGGCACGCGCCCGCCGTCCCGGCGCACGAACTGCTTCTCGTAAGGGCCATAGCGGCCGCTGCTCTGCAGGGTGCGCAGGACCGCCCTCTCCTGCTGCTCGTACTCCTTGGGCGTGATCTTGCCCTGGTCGAGCGTACGCAGTTCCTGGTCGGTGTAGCCGGTCAGGGTGCGGAACTCTTCGTTGAACTCGACGAAGCGGCCGCTCTCGTCGGTCAGGGCGATGCCCAGCGGCGACAGTTCGAACAGGCCGCGCAGCTTGCGCTCGTTGGTCTCCAGCGCGGCTTCGCGGCGCTTGCGCTCGCGCAGGTCGACGGCGATGCCGAGGTAGCCGACCACTTCGCCGTCGCTCTTGCGCAGGGCGCTGACGTTGAGCAGCACCGGGATGCGCTCGCCGCTCTTGGTGATGTAGGTCCACTCGTTGGAATCGGGCTCGATCCGCGCCTTGGCCACGAACACCTCGAAGCCCGGATCGATGCGCCGGCTCAGTTCCATCTGCAGCGCGTGCGCGCGCTCGGCCATTTCGATCGGGTCGTGGAACAGCGCCGGGGTTTCGATCCCGACCACTTCGTCCGCGGCGTAGCCCAGGATCGCCTCGGCCGCGGGATTGAACAGGGTGATCCTGCCTTCCGGGTCGGAGGCGATGATGGCGTAGCCGGCGTTGGCCAGGATCGCGCGCTGCAGCGCCGAGTAGGCCTGCAGCTCGGCGGTGCGCTCCTCGACCTGGTGCTCCAGCGTCGCGTTGAGCTGCATGATCTCGGCCTGCGATTCCTTGCGCTCGGCGATGTCGCGCAGGGTCGAGGCCACGCCGACCACGCGCCCGCTGCCGCTGCGGATCGGCGCGGCGGAAATCTCCACGTACAGCAGCGAGCCATTCTGGTGGCGGCGGATGGTCTCGATCGCAACCGCTTCCTCGCCCGCCAGAGCACGCTGCAGGATCTGGCCGTCCTCGCGTATGCGTTCGAACGGCACCACCAGTTCGACCAGGGAGCGCCCGATCGCCTCCTCGGCCTTGTAGCCGAACATCTGCTCGGCGGCGCGGTTCCACTCGGTCACGCGGCCGTCGGGCGAGGTGCCGATGATGGCGTCGTGCGAGCTTTCCACGATCGCCGCCAGGCGCGCGCTCTGCGCGATCGAGCGGCGCTTGCGTTCGTTCGCGCCCAGGAACACGTACAGCATCACCGCCAGCAGCGCGCCCAGGGCGGCGATCGACGCGGCCACGCGCAGCGGCTGCGGCAGGTCCAGCGCGGCGATGGTCGCCGGCTGGGCTTCGACATCCAGGCGCCACTGGCGCCCGTACATCGGCAGCACCTGCGAGCGCGAGCGGCTTTCGTCGATGCCGTCGGCGGCACCGTCGGATGCGTAGATGCGCTCGCTGCGCGCCGGGTCGGTGACGTCGGTGAGGGCGAAGCCGTAGTCGGCATGGGTCGCGCCGAAGTCGGCCAGGATCTCGTCGGTGACCAGCGGCGCGTAGACCCAGCCGATGCCCGCCGCTTCGGCCTGCGCCGGAGCGCGGTTCTGCGTGCCTTCGTACACCGGCAGCAGGAACAGCATGCTGCGGTTGGGCTTGCCCTTGGCCTGGACCAGGGTGATCGGTCCGGTCAGGGTCGGACGGCCGCTCTTGAGCGAGGCCAGCGCGGCTTCGCGGCGATTGCGCTCGGAGGCGATATCCAGGCCGAACGCGACGCGGTTGCCGGCTTCCGGTTCGATGTACTTGATCAGGAACTTCTCGCCCTTGTGCGGGGCGAGCTGCTGGACCTTGACGTCGCGCAGGCCTTCGGCGCGCAGCCCGGCCAGGAACGAGGATTCGCGACCGGCCGGCACCCGCACGATGTAGCCGAAGCCGCGCGTGCCGGGGAATTCGTGCGCGACTTCGCGCGACTCCATGTAGCGGTGGAAACGTTCGCGATTGATCGATCCGCCGGCGCCGATGACCGCGCCGCGCGCCCCGCGCAGGCCGTACTCATAGGTCTGGAAACGCACGGCCAAGTCGGCCGCCGCGTTCTGCACCAGGCGGTCGAGCAGGCGCTGGGTGCGCTCCTGGTTCCCGGAATGCTGGCGCAAGCCCACCATCACCGCGCCGGCCAATCCCAGCAGCAGTACCAGCAGCGCCAGACGGGCAGGGCTACGCAGACGACGGATGGGCTTCCCCTCCCAAGACGGACTAGCCGACGTTAGCAGAGGCGTCGTGGAGATTCCGAGTGGGAATGCGCGGATTCAGCTTCGCCATCGGCTTTCACGCCTGCGCGCGCGCTGCACGACGGGGTGCGCATGAGGCCCAAGCGACGCGCATGGTCGGCGACCGATAGTCAAGCGACCGCTTTACAATTGCCGGGGCCGGTCTAAACTCAAGCGCATGCTTGACTATTCACCGAACCTGGACCGGGTGTTCCACGTCCTCGCCGACCCGACCCGGCGCGCGATGATCGAGCGCCTGGACACCGGTCCCGCCACCGTCAGCGAGCTGGCGCAACCGCTGGCGATGTCGCTGGCCGCCGTGGTGCAGCATCTGCAGGTGCTCGAGGACAGCGGCCTGGTGCGCAGCCAGAAGACCGGCCGGGTGCGCACCTGTCGGCTCGACCGCGACGGCCTGGGCGCGGCGCAGCGATGGATCGATCAGCACTCCAGCGAAGTCCGGCTCGAACGCCCCGCCCCCTACCTCGCCGCCACGCCCCGGCCGGCGCCGGAACCCGCGCGCAAATCCGCCGGCCGCAAGCGCCGGCAACCCTGACCGCCGCCGACCCCGCTCGCGACAGCCTCGCCGTCGACGTATCGATGCTTGAACACGATTCTGCCGGCCGGGTGCCTTGCGGTGCGGATACGGTGGCTGCACATTGTCGGCCTCCCTTCCGCCACGAGTACCCGCATGAAGTTTCTGGTGATGATCTACAACGACCACAGCCTGCTCGGCGAGATCCCCGCCGCCGAGGCCGACACCATGATGCGCAACTGTCTGAGCCACGCCGACGAGCTGCGCGACCAAGGCTACCTGCTGGACTCGCAACAGCTCGAAGCGCCGGTCACCGCCAAATCGGTGCGCGTGCGCAACGGCCGCACCACGATCACCGACGGCCCCTTCGCCGAAACCAAGGAATACCTGGGCGGCTTCAACCTGATCGAAGCCGAGAACATGGACGAGGCCCTGCGCATCGCGGCCGAATTCCCCTGGGCCGACTCCGGCTGCATCGAAGTGCGCCCGGTGCGCGATCTGGGCGAAGTTCGGCGCCGGGTCGGCGCCTGAGTTCTTAGTTGTTGCGGTCGCAGCAGGCGCTGCGACCGCGTCTTGCCGCTTCCTGCCCTGATTGCGTTTGCAGGCCGATCAGGCTCCGGCGCCCTGCTTGGCGCCGCCGGCGTCGCGCTCCAAGGTGCGCTTCATGGTGTGCAGGGCCACGTCGATCATCCCGGCGACCTGCGCCGTCAGTTCGTTCGGCAACAGGTCGGCGATCCACACCAGGCGGGTACCGCCGTTCTCGGTATACGCCTGCACCGAGGCGTTGTAGTGGCGGAACGGGTCGCCCACCACCGCCCAGGCCACGCGCCGGCGCACCGGATCGACGTCCAGGATCGGCTCGCTCACGCGCAGGCCGTTGCCGAAGGTCACCATGCGGGTATCGCCTTCGAGGCGGCAGTCGGTGACGAAGCCCGGCACCAGCCGCTCGTGGATGCGCCCGACATCGCGCAGGGCCTGCCAGACGAACTCCGCGGGCGCGTCCACCCAGATTTCCTGCTGGATCGATGCCATGCACGCTCCTGCGCCGACGCTACGGCATATGGGGGAGCGCCGATTTTGAACCGCGGCCGGTTACGGCGTTGTCCAGGCACGATCCAATCGACGTGCAGTCTCGGCTGTTGCGACAGCGCGCCGGCAAGCTGTCCGTCTCCTCGTCAGGGAGATCTCCGGGGCGGCACGCGGATGGGCCCGCGCGCCGTCCCGGATTTTTTTATGCGATCCGGGGCTACGGCGCGCCCTTCACCACCACGCCCGCACGCATCACCAGCACCGGTTTCTCGGTCGCGCGGATGTTCTCGATCACATCGCCGGGCACGGCGACGATGTCGGCGGCCTTGCCGGCTTCGAGGGTGCCGGTGTCCTTGTCGATGCCCAACAACTTGGCCGAACCCTGGCTGCTGGTCATCAGCGCCGCGGCCGGGGTCATGCCCATGTCGACGTAATCGCCGAACTCGCGCGCGTTGAGGCCGTGCGGGAACACCGCCGAGTCGGTGCCGTAGGCGATCGGCACGCCGATCTTCAGCGCGTGACGGAACATCTGGGTGTGGGCCGCGGCCGCGGCGCGCGCCTTCTCGCCGATCTTGGGCGGATAGGTATCGGCCTTCTCGTTCACCCACAGCTGGGTCATGCGCGTGGGCACCAGGTAGACGCCCTTGTTCTTCATCAGCTGCAAGGTACCGGGGGTCAGGAAGCTGCCGTGTTCGATCGAATCGATGCCGGCCTCGACCGCGAGCCGCGCGGCGACGTCGCCGTGGCTGTGCGCGGCGACCTTGCGGCCCCAGTTGTGGGCCTCGCTAATGATCGCGTCGAGCTCGGCGGGGGTGAGCTGCGGCACGTCGACCGGATCGGATTCGGACAGCACGCCGCCGGAGGCGCAGATCTTGATCACGTCGGCGCCGTACTTCATCTGCTGGCGCACCGCCAGGCGGCACTCCTCGGCGCCGTTGCACACGCCTTCCAGCGGACCGGCCGGGCGAACGCGGTCCGGCGGCGCGTTGACGCTGTCGCAATGGCCGCCGGTGGATCCCAGGGCATGGCCGGCGACGATCAGGCGCGGGCCCTGCACCAGGCCGGCGTTGATCGCATTGCGCAGGCCGATGTCGACGAAGTCCGGCGCGCCCAGTTCGCGCGCGCTGGTGACGCCGGCCATTAATGCCGCCTGCGCATTGCGCTGGGCATGGAAGGCCTGCTCGGTCGGGAAGCGCAGCATGCTCTCGTAGAACCCCTGCGCCCAGTTTTCGCTGTGGTCGGACGCGAGATGGGTGTGGGCGTCGATGAAACCGGGCAGCAGGGTCGCATCGCCCAGATCGATCACCTGCGCATCGACCGGAACCGTGGCGTCGCGGCCGACGCCGACGATGCGGTCTCCGCGCACCACCACCACGCCGGGCGAGACGAGTTGCCCGCTGCGACCATCGAACAGGTGCGCGGCCTTGAGCACGTAGATCGGTACGCCATTCTGCGCCTGCGCGCCCGGCGCCAGACTCAGACCCAAGGACAATGCAGCGGACAACGCGGCGTTGCGTAGCTTCATACCAGCCTCTCCCCAGAGCGTTAGGTGAGGCCGAGTGTAGGGCTTGCTGCGACGCGGGGTATGGGACCTTCGGATGACCTGCGCCTCATTTCGGCGCTCGCCCGCTCCCTGTCCCGCATACGGGAGAGGGAGCGGGACTTCATCGGAGCTCGATCAGTTCGCAGCGTCGGACTTGCGCAGCAGATCGCGCATCGCTTCGGCGGTGGCGGTGGCCGACTGCGGGTTCTGGCCGGTGACCAGGCGACCGTCGACGACGACCTTCGAAGTCCAGTCCGGCGCGGCCTGATGCAGCGCACCGCGTTCGCTCAAGGTGCTGGCGAGCAGGAACGGCACCACCTTCTCCAGTTTCACCGCGCGCTCCTCGTCGTCGGTGAACGCGCTGACGCGCTTGCCGGCGACCAGATAGGTACCGTCGCTGAGCTTCACGTTCACCAACGCGGCGGGACCGTGGCAGACCGCGGCGACGATGTCGCCGGACTCGTAGATCTCGCGCGTCACCCGCTGCACCGCCGGGCTGTCCGGGAAATCCCAAACCGCGCCGTGGCCGCCGGCGTAGAACACCGCGGCGTACTTCTTGCTGTCGACCTGATCCAGGCGCGCGGTGTTGCGGATCGCGGCGCGGAAGCCGGCGTCGTTCCAGTAGCGCGCATTGGTGGCGTCGTCGAGCTCGACGCCGTCCACCGGCGGCTCGCCGCCCTGGATCGAGGCGAACTCGACCGCGATGCCGGCGGCGTCGAACACGGCCAGCGGATGGGTGACTTCGCCCAGGTAGAAACCGGTGGGCTGGCCGGTGCTGCCCTTGGTGCCGTGGCTGGTCAGGACGATCAATACCGGCTTGCCGGCGGGAGCCGGCACGGAGCCGGTGGCGGTGGCGGCCAGGCCGAACAGGGCGGCGGCGAACAAAGCGGTCATGGCGGGGATCCTGGTTGAGGAAGGTCGGCGGGGCGACCCGGTGCAGGCACTCTATTCCTGCCACTCATGGCGATAAACTCGCTTCAGGACAAATTACTCGTGCGCAGATCGCAAGAATGAGCCGCCACTACGACCACCTCGCCGATGTCGAAGCCTTCGCCACCGCGGTCGAGCGCGGTTCGCTGACCGCCGCCGCGACCGCGCTGGGCACCACGCCCTCGGCGATCAGCCGCGCCATCGCCCGCCTGGAAACGCGCCTGGGCGTGCAACTGCTGCGACGCACGACCCGGCGCCTGGGCCTGACCGACGCCGGCCGCCTCTACCTCGAACAATCCCGCGCCGCGTTCGCCCTGATCGACGACGCCGAACGCGCGATCCAGGGCCAGGGCGGCGAACTCGGCGGCAGCGTGCGCCTGAGCGTGCCGACCACCTACGGCCACTACCGCCTGCCGGCGAAGCTGCAGGCGTTCGCGCAACGCCACCCAGGCGTGCGGATCGAGTTGAGCATCGCCAATCGCAATGTCGACCTGATCGCCGAGGGCTACGACCTCGCGATCCGCCTCGGCGATCTGCCCGACAGCGGCCTGGTCGCGCGCAAGCTGGAAGACGCGCCGACCTGCCTGGTCGCCTCGCCCGATTACCTGCGGCGCGCGGGCGTGCCGCAGCGCATCGACGACCTGGCGCAGCACCTGTGCCTGTCGTTCCTGATGCCCAGCACCGGCCGTCCCTTCGCCTGGGTGCTGCGCGAGGACGGCCATGATCGCGATTGGACGCCGAACGGCCAGGTGCTGGTGTCCGACGACCCGATCGGCATGGTCTCGCTGGCCGAACAGGGCATGGGCATCTGCCATAGCTACGACTTCATCGTCGGCGAGCGTGTGCACGCCGGCCGCCTGGTCGAAGTGCTGCCGCAGTCGCGCGGCCGTACGCGTGCGTTCTCGCTGATTTACGCCCCGCACCGGCAGCTGTCGGCGGCGGCGCGCGCCCTGATCGACACGCTGAGCGCGAGCTGACACGCCGCAAGGCCGGCATTTGCGGGCGTTCGCGCGCGGGCGGACAATTCCGCCATCGCCCACAGGCGCTTTGTCGCGGAGCCACCCATGATTCTCCGTCCTGCATTGCTCGTCACCCTGCTCGCGCTGTGCCTTGCCGGCGGCGCCGAAGCCAAGAGCCGCAACGTCACCGACCCCGACGCGCCTCGCGCGCTGCCCGAACAAGGCCCGGTCGATGTGCGTTGGGGCAACCCGGCGCAGTTCACCGAGATCCGATACAGCGGCAACTCCAGCGAAGCCAAGCGCGGCAACTGGGTCGAGGACATCGCCCAGCACCTGCGCAAGCGCGCGCAGACCCGCCTGCCCGCCGGCGAGCGCCTGGAAGTCGACATCCTCGACATCCGCCGCGCCGGCAATTTCGAGCCCTGGCGCGGCGCCGCCTTCGACGACACCCGCTTCATCCGCGACATCTACCCGCCGCGGATCACGCTCAGCTTCCGCCGCATCGGCGCCGACGGCCAGGTCATCGCCGAAGGCGAGCGCAAGCTCAGCGACATGGGCTTCCTCAGCAGCGCCAACACGCTCAGCAACAGCGACCCGCTGCGCTACGAGAAGTTGCTGCTCAACCGCTGGATCGACCGCGAGTTCAAGCGTCCGGGCGTGTGAAGTCCGGGCGGAGGCCGCGGCCTTGGGGTAGGAGCGGCGTAAGCCGTGATAGCCCCATCCGGACCCCGACGACTCCGCCTCGGGCGCGATGCGCGCCTAGCGCCGCAAGCCCTCGACGAATTTCCGCAACGCGGCATTGAACGCCTCGGGCTGATCCACGAACACGCCGTGCCCCGCATCGGCCACGACCTCCAAGGTCGCGCCCGGCACCTGCGCCGCGGCTGCCTTCTGCGCGGCCAGCTCATCCGAACCCGAGGCCGCCACGATCAAGGTCGGCCGGTCGAACTTCTTCAGCGCGCTGCTGCGATCGACGCCGTACATATCCGCCACCAGCATCGCCACGCCGGTGCTCACCGGCGTGCGCAATGCCGTATCGACGCGGTGTTCGAGCTTCTGCGCCGGCAAGGGCTTGACGAAAATCGCGCCCATCATGCCCTGCAGGTACTCGCGCGGATGCGCGGCGTAGACCGCCATCATCTCCAGGAAGCGCCGCGCCGCCTGCGGATCGGACTGCGCGCCGGCCGCACCGCGCGACACCGCCGCGTCCACCAGCACCAGGCCCGCGACACGGCCGGTGCCGTAGCGGCCCACGTAGGCGGCGATGTCCTGCACGCCCTGCGACCAGCCGATCAAGACCACGCCCTTGAGGTCTTGCGCGGCCAACAGCGCTTCGATGTCGCCGGCCCGCACCTCCGGCGTATTGCCGCCACCGCTCTGCTGCGACGCGCCCTGCGACCGCGGGTCCATCGCGATCACTCGATGCCCGCCGGCGAACGCCGCCAGCTGCGCCTCCCAGATCGTGTAGTCCATGCCCCAACCGGGCACGAACACCAGCGCCGGAGCCTCGCCCGCTCGCTCGTTGTCGACGTAGTGGATGCGGGTGCCGTCGCTGGAGGTCAGCGACTGCCCCGGCCATGGCTCGGCGGCTGCGGCTGCGTTCGCGGTCAGGGCCGACAGCATCGACAGCGCGCCGGCCATCGCCAGGCTGCGGCCGGACCGCCAGGTCATGGATTTCTTCATCGCTGCGGACTCGCCCAGGTCGGAGGAAGGTGGCCGCGATGATGGCAGCGCCTCGGGGCGGAGGAATGTGCCGGGAGTGCGGGTTCGGCCGCCGTTGCGATCCGATGCGTTAGGCCGATCACCACCGCACGGGCCGGCGCCTCGGCGACCGGCCGCGGTGGTGCATCCAGGCGAACGACGGTCGCCGGCGAGCCCGGCGACCGTCGAGGCGGACCGCTTAGGCGCTCTGCGCCGCGCTCGGATCGGCGTCCGGGTCCATGTAGAACACTTCCCACTGGTGGCCGTCCGGGTCTTCGTAGCCGCGCTGATACATGAAGCCGTAGTCCTTGGCTTCCGGCGACTTGGCGCCGGCCGCGATCGCCTTCTCGACCAGCGCGTCGACGCCGGCACGGTCCTCGGCGTTGATGCTGAGGATGGCCAGCACGTTCTTGCCGGCATCGCCGATCGGCTTGCTCACGAAGGTCTGGAAGAACGGCTTGACCAGCAGCATCACGTAGATGTCGTCGGAGACGATCATGCAGGTCGCGTTCTCGTCGGTGAACTTGGCGTTGAACGAGTAACCGAGCTTGGTATAGAAGGCGACGGAGCGGTCCAGGTCCTGGACCGGGAGGTTGACGAAGATCTTGGTAGCCATGACGAATCCTTGAGGGTGGAGGGTAGATTGGCGGGCTAAATACGGGGTCGTTTCCGGCCTGCTCTTCTTGACGACGAAGCAAGGCGCCCGTGATCGACACGCGCCGCGAAATTATTTTTCGGCCGGCCGGAACTCGTCCGCCGGGTCCAGATGCGGCTGCAAGACCTCGGCCATCCACTGCATGAACACCTGCACGCGCCGCGGCAGATTGCGCCGGTTGGCGTACAGCAGCGACACCGGCATGGGCTCGGCGCACAGCTGCGGCAGCACCTCGATCAGTTCTCCCCGCTCCAGGTAGGGCTGCAGCCCGATCAGCGGGGCCTGGATCAGGCCCAGGCCGGTCAGGCAGGCGGTCCGGTAGGCCTCGACGTTGTTGACGGTCAGCACGCCGGCCATGGGCAGGATGCGGTAGGCCGCGCCGTCCCAGTATTCCCAGCCGTCGGGCCGCCCGCCCAGGCTGGTCACGTAATGGACCAGGCGGTGCGAGGCCAGGTCCTCCAGGCTCCGCGGCACGCCGTGTCGCTGCAGATAGCCGGGGCTGGCGCAGTTGGCCACGCGGAACTGGCCCAGCGGCCGCGCGATCAGGGCGCTGTCGCCCAGGTTGCCGACCCGCACCACGCAGTCGAAACCTTCGCGCACCAGGTCGACGCGGCGGTCGGCGCTGCTCAATTCCAGCTCCAACTGCGGATGCTGGGCCAGAAACTCGGGCAGGAGCGGGATCACCACGCTGTGGGCCATGCCGCTGGGCATGTCCACGCGCAGACGGCCGCGCAGCGACTGCGGCGCCTGCTGGAACATGCCTTGCAGCTCGTCCATGTCGGCCAGCAGGTCCTTGCAGCGCTCGTAGAAGGCCTGTCCGTCCTGGGTGGTCTGGACCTTGCGCGTGGTCCGGTGCAACAGACGCGTGCCGAGCAGGTTTTCCAACTGCTGCACCGCGGTCGAGGCGCTGGCCTTGGGCAGCCCCAGGCTGTCGGCGGCGCGGGTGAAGCTGGCCAGCTCGGCCACGCGGACGAAGACGTGCATGGCCTCGATCTGGTTCATCGCGGGCTCCCGGCGGCGGCCTATTGTTCAGCAATGGCGAACAGATAAATCGAATTATGCAGATTTATCAGCCGATGTCGCGCCAATAGAGTGGCCCCCACACCACCCCCGAGGACTCCGCCATGACCACCACCCCCATCGCCATCATCACCGGCGGCAGCCGCGGCCTGGGCCGCAACACCGCGCTCAAGCTCGCCGCCTACGGCAACGACGTCATCCTGACCTACCGCAGCAACCGCACCGAAGCCGACGCGGTCGTCGCCGCGATCCAGGCCCAGGGCCGGCGCGCGGTCGCCCTGCAGCTGGACGTCGGCGACAGCCGCAGCTTCGACGCCTTCGCCGCCCAGGTCCGCGACGCGCTCGCCACGCACTGGCAGCGCGATCGCTTCGACCACCTGATCAACAACGCCGGCATCGGCACCCACGCCGCGCTGGCCGACACCACCGAAGCGCAGTTCGACGAACTGGTGAACATCCATTTCAAGGGCGTGTTCTTCCTCACCCAGAAACTGCTGCCGCTGATTGCCGACGGCGGCCGCATCGTCAATGTCTCCACCGGCCTGACCCGCTTCGCCCTGCCCGGCTACGGCGCGTACGCATCGATGAAGGGCGCGATCGAAGTGCTGACCAAGTACATGGCCAAGGAACTGGGCCCGCGCGGCATCGCGGTCAACGTGGTCGCCCCGGGCGCGATCGAAACCGACTTCGGCGGCGGCACCGTGCGCGACAACGCCGAGGTCAATGCCTATGTCGCCTCGCAGACCGCGCTCGGCCGGGTCGGTCAGCCGGACGATATCGGCGGCGTGTTCGCGTCCCTGCTGGCGCCCGACAACCGCTGGATCAACGCGCAGCGCATCGAGGCATCGGGCGGCATGTTTCTTTGAATTTGGTGTCGGTTAAGTAATCCTCCCCCTGTAACCGGTTACGTCGGCGCGAGGCTGCGCCGGCGTTCCGGCCAGGGTTAAAGGAACCTTAAACACGAATGCCCGGAACTCTCGACGCAGGTCGCGTTTGGCACATGATGCAGCTGCATCGATGACCCAATGCGATTACAACGCATGGCAACGAACGCCATCCGAGAACCGGGAGAATCCGCATGAAACGCATATTGCTGGCCACCGCGCTTGCGCTGACCGTCCTCGCCTCGCCGGCGATGGCCGATGGCCGCGGCAAGGGCCATGGCCACGGACACGACAAGCACCAGGACCGCGACGACCGTCACGATCGCTACGACCGCCACGACGACGATCGCTACGACCGTCGCGACCGCGGCGACCGCGGCGACCGTGGTTACGACCGCCGCTATTACTACAGCTACGACGGCCGCAATCATCCGCCGGGCCGCCACAACGGCTGGCACAAGGATTACCGCCGCGGCCAGCGCATCGACGTGGTCTACATGCAGCCGCGCTACTACATCGACGACTACCCGCGTTACCACCTGGCCCCGCCGCCGCGCGGCCACCGCTGGGTGCGCATGGACGACGGCCGCATGATCCTGATCGCGGTCGCCACCGGCATCATCGCCGACGTGCTGCTGCACCATTGAGCCCGTCGCGGCGATCGCGCCGCTGACCCGTCTCACGAAGAATCCCGCTACGGCGGGATTTTTCGTTTCCGGCTTCCGTCGGTCGCTCAGTTCTTCACACCGGCATACCGTCACGGCCTTACCCAGCCTCGTCGAACACGCGTTGCACGTCTCGGGCGCGATCGCCTGACTGCGCTCCCTACGGCTTGGTTCTGGTCGATTCGAAGCGCTTAAACTTCGCGCCAAACCGAATACCGGCCCGACTTCGCCTGCCTTATGCTTTCGACGCGCGGCCACGATGGCCGCACTCAGGGGAACCCGCCGGTGAAGATCCTGCTCGCGACTGCATTGCTGTTGCTCGCCTCGACTGCGCATGCCTGCATCAACGAGGTCGGCACCGACCGTAGCGGCCGGCGCTTCGCACCGGATTGGTATCTAGGCGAGGATTTCACCGAGCCGATGCGCAAACGCGATGGCCGCGAATACGCTTTGAAGCGCGCGACCGAAACGATCGCCGCGGCGCGCAAGCAGCCCAGCTTCGCGTCCTTGACCAATCTCGGCGTGTTGTTGATCTACCAGGGCCAGTACCCGTTGGCGATTCGCCACTTTCTCAGCCTCGAGCGCCGCTATCCGGGTCATCATGAAACCGCGGCCAACCTGGGCACCGCGCTCGAACTGGCCGGGCAGGACCACGTCGCGTTGCGCTGGATCCGCCTGGGCATCCAGCGCAACGCCAATGAACACCTGCGCACGGAATGGCTGCACGCGCGCATCCTTCAAGCCAAGATCGCCGCGGCGCGCGAGCCGGATTATCTCCAGCGACATTCCATCGCCGGGCTGCGTTTCGAAGCCAAGCCGGCACCCGCGCTGCCGGCGGTTATGCCGGCCGGCAACGACGGCCAGCCCGTGAAACCCTGGGAACTGGACCGGTCGCTGAGTTATCAACTCATGGAGCGCACCCAGTTCGTCCCGGCGCCCGATCCGGTCGTGGCCAACCTGCTCTCCGACTGGGCGACCCTGAACCTGGCCGGCGGCCCGTTGGAGAACGCCGACGCGCTGTACGAACTGGCGGTGGACTACGGCGCGCCGCGCGATGCGTTGATGCGCGAACGCCAGGCCTACATCCGCAAGACCATCGCCCGGGCCCAGGAACCCGAGGATGCCGCTGGCGACTACAGCTGCGCCATCTGCTGGCCTAGGGGCCAATGACGGCGGCGCGCCGCTCCAGTCACCCTTCCTCGCGCTGCGCCAACCGCTGCTCGATCGCCGCGCGCAGCGCCGGATCGTCCGGCACGCGAACTCCGAGCTCTTCGCGCAGCACCGCGATCACCGCGTCGGCATCGGGCAACTCGCGGCGCTCGCTGGGCGCGCCGTTGCGATGGAGCGCGTAACTTCCGGCATTCAAGGTCTTGCGGATGCCAGGACCGGTGCGCGCGGCGAACAGCTGCCCCAGGAACGGCGAGTCCGGGTGCGTGCACACGTACCAATTGCCGACCACATGGTCGATCTCGGCCGCTGGCGTCAGGTCGAACACGTACAAGCCGCGCCACTGGCCGCCGACTTCGGCGCGCAATAGATAATCGCCGTTGTGTCGGGTCAGGTGGTAGTCCTCGTGCGCCGTGGCCTGCACCTCGTCGCTGTCCAGATCCAGCGGCGCGGTCGGCACCAGGCCGCCGAACCCGACATCGACGAGGTAGCGCACCTCGTCGACGGTCACCAACAGCATGCGATGCGTGCGCGCCGGCAACGCGTCTTCCGGCCCGCCCATCACCACACGCCCGGTCAGGCTGCGCGCGTCGTAGCCCAGGTCCTGCAACAAGGCCTGGAACAGCCGGTTGAGTTCGTAGCAATAACCGCCGCGGCCGTCGTGCAGCAGCTTGCGTTCCAGCGACGGCAGATCGACCGGAACCGGCATGCGCAACAGCGTGGACAGGGTCTCGAACGCGAACGCCGCGGTATGGCGCTGCTGCAGCTCGCGCAACGTGTCCAAGGTCGGCGCAGGCGCCGCGGCGTAGCCGAGGCGCTTCAAGTAGATGTCCAGATGTTGCAATTGCGGTGGCATCAATTGGTCTCGTTCTTCTACAGGCCATCACGCTACGGCCTCAAGTGTGCTTGAGGTCAAGCGCTCGGCATCGCCACCGACGCAGCGGTGCGGTCGCGTTTCAATCCGCGCCGGCCAACTCGATCAGCTTGGCGACGGTGTTCATGTTGCGCGCCGTGCCCGCGCGCGCGGCGGGGATCACCAGTTTGGAGTCGGCCATGCCGTCGCCGTAATGCACGTAGATCTCGCGCTCGCCCAGCGCGATCCGCTCCTCGCGACGATGCCGGACCGTGTCCAGCGCGTCGGCCGCCGGCGGATCGTCGAGGAAGATCGCCACCACCCGATTTGGCGCACCTTCGGCGAAGGGATTGCCGGCCAGCACCCGCGCCAGATCGGCGCCTGAGCGCACCACCACGCCGACCGGCTTGCCCGCGTACTCGGCCAATCTCGCTTCCAGCGCCTGCTTGACCTGGACCGCGCTCTTGGGGCTGCGCAACACCACGTTGCCGCTGGCGATGTAGGTGCGCACGTCCTGGAAGCCGGCCGCGACGCACATCTCGCGCAGTTCGGCCATGGGCAGTTTTCCGGTGCCGCCGACGTTCACAGCACGGAGCAAGGCGATATAGGTGGGCATGCGCACAGCTTACGAGAAATCGCCGAGCCGACTATGCCGATCCTGACCATTCGTTATTTCCGATGACGGGATAGCGGCCTTCGCCGCATTCACCGCGCAGCCGTCGATGCCCTGGAGCGACGTCGCGAAGCCGGCGTCCTCCGCGGCGTCGGCGCGGCCGGATCGAGCGCCGCGTGCAACTGCGAAGCCTGCGCTTCCAGGTACTGCCACAGCCGTTGCGCGACCGGGCCCTGCGGGCGGTCGCGACGGCGCGCCGCCACCAGTTCTTCGACCCGCCCGGGGAGGTGCCGCCCGGCGATCGACAGCAGTCGGCCGTCGCGCAGCTCGTCCTCGATCAGGAACCGCGGCATGTGTCCCCAGCCCAGGCCCTGCACGATGATTTCCTTCTTCATCAGCTGATCGCCGACCGTGCACTGCGGCGCGCCCTCGATCACGAAGTAGTCGCGCGGCGGCGAATGCCGCGCGGTGTCGCGCATCACGCACTGGGTGTACCCGCGCATGCGCTCGGGCGTGACCGCGCGCGGCAGCGGCGTGGGCAACAGCCCGGCCCCCACCACCGGCAGCATCGGCACCTTGCCCAGGTCCAGCCACTCCAGGCGCGAGTCGCTCTTGTCGATGCGGTGCAGGATCAGATCGGCGTCGCCATCGAACAAACGCTCCCACGGCCCGGTCACCGCTTCGAAATGCAGATGCAGGCGCGTGCTCGGGCACTGCGCGAAGAAGCGTCCGAGCAAACCCAGCGCTTCCGGCCGGGGGCACAGGTCGCCGATCACTACGTGCAGTTCGCTCTCCTCGCCCATCGCCAACTGCGCCGCGTGCGTGCGCAGGCCGTCGAGCTCGCGCAGCAGCGACTGCGCGCGCCGGTGGAACGAGCGTCCCGCGTCGGTCAGGCCTACGCGGTAACCGCTGCGGTCGAGCAGGCTCAGGCCGAGCTGCCGCTCCAGCTTGGCGACCGCGGCGAACACCGCCGGGTGCGAGCGGTTCAAAGCCGTGGCCGCGGCCTGGAAACCGCCGACCTGGACCACGGCGTCGAAGCATTGCAGGTCGTGCAGGGTGAATTCGGCCATGTCGTATTTTCTGACAAAGACTGTGCGAACTTTGTTATATCAAGCCCGACCGTCCCTCACTAGCCTGCTCTCCACGGCGAACCCGCCGTCACCCCACGAGAGCCACGACCATGAGCGACACCCAGTTCGTCAATGCCGGCGACGGCACCCGCATCGCCTACCGCCTCGACGGCGATCCCAGCCTGCCCGTGCTGGTCCTGTCCAACTCCATCGGCACCACCCTGCACATGTGGGACGCCGAAGTGCCGGCGCTGTCCCGGCACTTCCGCGTGCTGCGCTACGACACCCGCGGCCACGGCGGGTCCGGCGTTCCGACCGGCGCCTATTCGCTGGATCGCCTGGGCCGCGATGTGCTCGAATTGATGGATGCGCTGGATATCGAACGCGCGCATTTCCTCGGCCTGTCGCTGGGCGGCTTCATCGGCCAATGGCTGGGCGTGCATGCGCCCGAACGCATCGACCGCCTGATCCTCAGCAACACCTCGCCCTACCTGGGCCCGGCCCCGCAATGGGACGAGCGCATCGCCGCCGTGCAGGCGGCGCCGGACATGCGCGACACCGCCGAGATATTCCTGGCCAACTGGTTCCCCCAGCGCATGCTCGATGCCAACCCGCCCGTCGTCGACCGCTTCCGCGCCATGCTGCTGAACACCGACCGCCAGGGCCTGGCCGGCTCCTATGCCGCCGTGCGCGACGCCGACCTACGCCGCCCTATCGCTGTAATCCCCAATCCCACCCTGGTGATCGCCGGGCAGTACGATCCGGTAACCGCGGCCAGCCATGGCGAGCTGATCGCGGCGACGATCCCGGGCGCGAAGCTGGTGACGCTGCCGGCGGTGCATTTGGCCAATGTGGAGCTTCACCAGCAGTTCGTGGCGATGACGCTGGAGTTCCTGCAAGCGCAGCCGTAGGCGGCCGCACCACTTGGCCGCGACCTCATTCGCCCTTGCGCACGATCCGGACGATGCGCGGACTCTGCGCATCCATGAACATGAAGCAGCGGCCAAACAAGGCCTTCTTCCCGACGTCGTCGAAGACGTTCTGGCCGAGCGGCGTCATCAGCACTTCATGCGTGGCCAGTGCGCGCAGGTGATTGCGCTCGATCTGCGCCCAATACAGTTGCGCGACCTCCTCCAGGACCAGGTTGGCCGCGGGGTGGTTGTACCTCACCAGGACGTCGCCACCCTTCATCGGCGTCGGATTCATGTCCGGGTGGTAGTGGTAAATCTTGGACAGGACATCCATGGCGTAGGCGCCGGCATCCTCGTCGGACAAGTCGTCCGGGAGGATGACGCTGGTTCCATGCGTAAAGACCGCCAGGTCGCATTTGCCGTTGGTGTAGAAACGCAACCGCTCGACCATCTTATCCAGCGGCAGCGCCATATCCGGCCGCCAGTCCGGAGCGGGCGGGAAGCGCTCGGGTGGCCGCGAGAGCGGCGCGTTCTTCTTGAATATGCCGAACATGGCGCCTTTGCGTTTCCCAAGCTGGACGGTCCAGGCGGCCACGTTACCGCATCTCCCCGAGAGCGCGAAGGCGATTCGGACGTGCCGCATCCAATGTATGGAAAGCGCCCTTATACTCGCCCACTTGCGGCCCACGTCTCGGATTTCGTGGCCTGGCCTCCCCCGCCGCAACACGGATGTTTCTTGCGGATATCACTGGAGGCTGCATGTCTACGCTATTGACCGACCCCGCCCTGCGCGCGGACGAGCCCGATTGGGACGCGATCATCGACAACCCCTACCACGCCGGTCCGCTGGTGCGGGTCGGCCGCGTCGGCAATTGGTGGCTGGTGGTGGGGATGCGGCTGGGACTGGACGATGCTTTGCATCGCGTGGCCGCAGTCAAGACCGAGCGCGACAACGAAGACCGCCTGCTGATCTTCGCCGACACCATCACCGCGCAGCATGCGGCCGACGCGCCCATCCTGTGCCGCGAGTTCGAGCATATCGTGGTGATGGCGCGGCGCCTGGAGGCCGGCGCGCAATTGCTGCTGGAGAAGCGCGGCTGGGAGATCACCTTCCGCCTGGGCCTCTATGTCGGCGCCCTCAGCCCCGCGACCCAGAAGATGAGCGTGGAGCGCTGGATGAAGTGGAACGACTCCAGTTGGGTCGAGCACGAAGTCCGCGGCAAGCGCGACCTGCCCAGCCCGCTGACGCCGCGGCAGGTGGTGGTCAGCACGTATCCGCTGGACGAGAAGAAGCCGCTGCCGTTCACCGAGGAAGCGATCGACCTCAACGCGCTGCCGCTGCCGGGCTGCACCAAGCTGCTGGACCGCATGCTGTTCGCCGCGCAAGCGCTGGGCATGGAGGGCAAGGGCGAGCTCGCGCTGGAGCTGCTGTCGCGAATGGAAGGTCTGATGGCCTTGGTGCCGAACCAAAGCGCCTGGGACACCGTATCGCTGGGCTGCCGCTCCGCCCAGGAACTGCTGCGCCCGGTGCGTTTCGATCCCGAACAGATACCGTACCTGAGCGCCTCGTTCTACGGCGAGATCGCCAAGGACCACGTGCCCGCCTTGCAGGCCTACGCCGGCACCTTCGCCCGCCTCAGCGACCGCAGCTACGAGCTGGACGCGCGCAAGAAGGCGGCCAAGCTGGTGCTGGGCGAAAAGGACGACGCCGGCTCGTTCCAGAAGCTGGTGAGCCAGCAGTTGGCCGAGAACCTGCGCCTGGCCACCGCCAACGTCAAACGCGCGCAGGATTCGATAGAACCGCAAAGCGGCAACGTGCGCCGTGCCGAAGCCGAGTTCAAGCGCGGCATGGACGCCTGGAAAGCCGCCAAGGAACGCGAAGCCGCGCTCGCGATCGTCGGCGCGGTGTTCTCGTTCGTGTCCGGCGTGGCTTCGATGTTCGGCGGCAATGCCGCCGGCGCGGCCGGTGCCGCCAAGGCCGCGGCCGATGTCGCCAGCACCGCCGCCAAGCTGGCCGAGATCATGAAAACCCTGGTCAAGGTGGGCAAGGCGATCGAGAAGGTCGTCACCATGTGCTTGGCCATCGTCGCCGCGGTCGACAAGATCGACAACGCCAAGAAGTTCGCCGACGACCTGTCGGCGCTCACCCGTGAGTCGCTGTCCGACGACGCCAAGGGCGCGCCGTCCGCCGGCGCCTATTGGGATCAGCTGTGGGTCGAAGTCGAGACACAACTGGCCCCGGCGATCAAGGAAGGCATCGGCGGCGCCGAGGAGTATCTGAAGGAACTCAAGATCCTGGTGATCTACGGCCGCGCCCTGACCACCGCGCAAGCCGCGCTGCCGCCGCTGGTGCAGGAAATCGCGCGCGCCAAGCTGCAGTCGGAGATCGCGCGCCGCCAGTACGACGCCGTCGCCCGCGAGATCGAAGGCCTGAAGAAGGAAGAGATGCTGTCGGGCCAGGCCATGATCGTGCTGTGGGGCAATTACCGCGCCGTGCAGCGCTCGATGCTGGTCGCGTTGGGCCAGTTCGACGCGGCCTACCGCTACTGGGCGCTGAGCGATCCGCTGCCGCCGCGCGACAACCACCGCGGCATCGCCGACCTGGCCGGCGACCTGGTCGCCATCGCCGACCTGAAGAAGATGCAGGCGCGCGCCTTGGACAGCTTCCGCCCGATGCCGCAGCCTTATACCCGCAACAAGTACGCCCTGCCCGCCAGCGCGCGCGAGGCCTTGCTCGGCGGCCAGCGCGTGGAACTGCGCTTCACCCCCAGCCGCGGCCCGCTGTCAGGCTGGGGCCGCATCAGCCGTGTGCGCGTCGGTGAAATCTTCGTCTGGGTGGAATGGGTCGAGGGCCGACGCCCGAGCAAGGGCGAGATCGAATTCACCGTGCGCACCAGCGGCGCCTACGACGACCGCAAACTGGTCGCCGGCCAGGTCCAGGACTTCCACTTCCACGGCGCGCCGGTAAACCTGACGTTCCGCTACGACCTGGCCAACGTCCCCACCGACCCCGCCCTCGACTGCATCCGCGTACGCGCCGCGATCGCCGAGGAATTCCGCACCTCGTACCCCGAGCCGACGCTGTACACCGATTGGATCCTGTCATCGCCGAAGGTGGAGGCGGGCGACACCGATACGCTGGACCTGGGCAAGCTGAAAGCGGCTATCGCGAATGTTCGGCTGGAGTTTTCGGGGACTTTCATCAAGGACCCCGATAAAGCATATTGAGCGAACCTTTGATCCGCCTGGGAAGCCGGTCAAGCCGGCTTCCCATCCATATCGATAGACGCGCGACGCGGCCTCAGAGGCCGAAGACAACAGGCGTATATGGTGAACCCGTACCAACCTCCCGCTTATACCCCGCGTTCGTCCGCCGGCAACGGATTTAGATGGAAACGCACGATCGCCTGGGCTCTTCTGATCTATGCAGCGGTAATGACCGTGGGCTTCTTGAGTGGGATGACCATGGCCCGGTGGGATATCTATGGCAGCACCATTGAGGAAGCCGTTGAGCGTGCCCGCCTTGTTCGCCGCATCGTCTACGGCGTGGTGAGCGCTTTCCTCTATTGGCGATTCGCCGCAGCCATTTCCGGCCAGCGCGCGCTGCACATTGCCGTCGCCTTCCTGGTGGTGCAGTTGATAGACATCGGGGTTTCGACTCTCATCTTCGGCGACTCTATCCAAGAGTGGTTCGATCTGTGGTCGCTGGGCCGCAGCCTTCTCGCTGCAGCCGCTGGTCTGGCTATCGCCAGCATTAGGTTTAAACCGTCCGATACGTCGGGACGTTGAATACGCCACCCCATGCCGCTCTTGCCTGGGGCCGCGTACCGGTGAAATATGCCCCATGGCGCGACAGGAGGTCGCATGCTTCAGGACATCATCAAGACCGGCGGCGCGGCGCTGCTTTCGATCGCTCTGAGCTGCCCCGCCTGGGCGGCGGGCGCACCGCCTGCCTCCCAGACCGCCAAGGCCATGGCATCGGCCTATGTGGCCGACTTCAAGGACATGCTGCGCGATCAGGAAGACATCAGCCCGCCCGAGCGTGCGTGCATCGAGCGCATCCCCGACACCGCCGTGTTGGATGCCATGCAGGACGTCATCGCCGCGACTTTGAACCCGAACGAGCTTGACCAGCTGGAGCGCTTCTACGCCAGCCCCGAAGGCCAGCGCGTATTCGCCATTTACCGTCGCTGGGGCGATAAGGAGAATCCGCCCAGCGACGCCGAGCTGGAAGAGATCCTACCGCTCATAAAGTCGAAGACTCAGACCAAGCTGTTCGACGCCACCTCCTTTCAAAGCCTCGGCTCCATAAAGGTCATGGACGCGTTCTACCCGGTGCTGGCGCGCTGCTCTCTGTCGGGTTGACTATGCATTCGGGCGCTTGGGTGCGGTGGCTGACGCAGGCCGCCCGCTCATGCACCCCATAGCCTGCGCGCCTCCTCCGCGATCACCTCCGGAAACTCCTCCTGGAAGAACAGCTTCGCGAGTGGCACGCGGCGGATGCCTTGCGAGTTCGGGAAGGTGCGGTCCAGGTACTCGGCATCGCCCTGATCGAAGATGTCGTCCGCCGCGCCCCACACGATGCGCACCGGGACCTGGCTGCGCCTGAGCTCGGCCTCGATGCCCGCCAAGGGGTTGGGCGACAGCGCGACGTGGAAGGCGTGGTACTGCGCGCGGCGCAGCGGCGTGGCGACCAGCGGGGTGACGTAGTAGTCGATGGTCTCGTCGGCGAAGCGGCTGGGGTCGGCGAACACGGCGGCGCCGAAAGTGGCGCGGGCCTTGGGTTTGTCGGTCAGCCATTCGGCGGTGGCGTCGGCCAGGGTGCCGGCGCGGGCCATATCGAGAACCGGCTGGATCTTCGGCGGCGGGCTGTCGGGTTCGACGTCGCAGTTGGTCAGCAGCAGGCTGCGTACGCGCTTGGGGTGGCGGATCAGGAACAACTGGGCGACGGCGCCGCCGCTGTCGCTGGCGACGATGTCGACCTGGTCGGCGCCGAGCCGGTCGAGCGTGGCCGCCAGCATCGCGGTCTGCGCGTGGGCGTCCAGCGCCTGGTGCTCGGGCACCTCGGAGTAGCCCAGCCCCATGAAATCGAGCGCGATGCAGCGGCGGTACGCGGACAGGCGGTCCAGGGCCCCGCGCCATTGGTAGCCGTTGAGCGGGGCGCCGTGCAGGAACACGGCGGCCGGGCCGCGGCCGTGCTCGACGTAGGCGATGCGGCCGAACGGGGTCTGCGCGTAGCGACGCAGCGCGCGGTAAGCGGCCGCGTCCAGCGGCGCGGCGCCGGCGGCACCGGCGAGGCCGCTGCGGGTCGCCGCCAGCGGCGCGCAGGCGCCGGCCACACCGGCGGCCAGGGCGGCCGCGCCCAATTGGATGAATTGCCTGCGTTGCATGTGCGGTGTCCTGTACGGGGAGGGTCTGCCCGCCATGCTGGCGAGGGCGCCCGCTCGGCGCGCGCACAAACGGCCGCGCGCGGACACGAAAGGATGATTTTCGGCACTGGTCCGGGCCCGGCGCGGGGACGAGGATCGGCCCATGAGCGACCGCCCCGCCTGTTACCCCTCCCCTCCGGCTGCGCTGCTGTCGGGCGGGCCGGACCGTGCGCCCCTGCTGGACGTGCTGACCACGCCCGTGCCCCATGGCGTGTTCGACTCGCCGGTGGATGGGCGCCACGTGCTGTGCCTGCACCTGGGTGAGCCGGTGCCGGTGTCGTACCGCATGGACGGGCACCAGCGCCAGGGCGTGCGCCTGCACGGCCAGTTCTGCGTGGTGCCGGCCGGATCCAGCACGCGCTGGGTGGTGTCGCAGCCGGCGCGCTCGCTATTGCTGCGGCTGACGCCGACGCTGTTGGGCGAAACCTCGCAAGCGATGGGCTTGGGCACCGGCGGCGCGATGCTGGCGCCGTCGATCCATATCCGCGACCCGCAGATCGAGCGCATCGGCTGGATGATGCAGGCCGAGGATCACGACGCGTATCCGGGCGGGCGTTTGTTTACCGACAGCCTGGCCACCGCGCTGGCTGCGCGTTTGCTCGCCTTGCAATCGCGCCGATCGCTGTCGGCCGACAAACCCGGCCGCGCCCTGCCGGCCTGGCGCCTGCGGCGCGTGCAGGAATACATTGAAGCGCACCTGGATGAACCGCTGTCGCTGGCCGAACTGGCGGCGGTCGCGGGCTATAGCGCCTCGCATTTCAAGGCCTTGTTCAAGCAGGCCACGGACGTGCCGGTGCACCGTTACGTGTTGGAGCGTCGGGTCGAACGCGCACGCCATTTGCTGGAGCAAGGCGAGCAACCTATCGCCGAGATCGCGCTGGCGGCCGGGTTTTCGCATCCCAGCCACATGGCGCGTTGCCTGCGGCGCGCGCTGGGGCTCAGCCCGTCGCAATTGATGCACGATGCGGCTGTCGTCCGCCGCATCGCGCACTGAGCCTTAGACGGTGCGCTCCAGCTGACTCGATAGTCGGTTCTCGGCTCCGTGCAGCGACCTTAAGCTTTCTGATGAACCGCTGGATACGCTCAGCGAACGAGCCGCTACGACAGGCAGCCATACGAAAATTCCCAGGATGGAATCTGCAGCCTGAGACCCTACCGACACTCGATCATTCATAAATTCAACTCAAATCCATCACACGGTCGGGCCGCGACGGTGCGACTCCTGCGTCGGAGCCGCAGCATCTTGCTGCGGCATCTGTGTCTGCGCGGAAAGTTGCGTTTGCGCGCGTTCCATTTGCTCGAGACGCTGCAATGATTCGCTCATCGGTGTACGCACGGCCGTTTCCGTCGACATATGCGCGAGCCTATGCGCGGGATCGGTCAATCCGCCCTCCACTACAATCACGCGCGCACCCGCGGGCTCGGTCGCGGTGGGGCCACTAAGCAGAACGTGATCCACTCCTCCGAAGCCATTGCTTTTGGCAAGGCACGCCACACTGGCGCTCATGCAATCGCTGGCAGGGCTATGTGGATGGCCCAAACTGGCATCTAGACGTCGCACCGCGTCTTGCGATTGGCGCAGCAGGGGATGCGTCTCAGGCAGCGTAGCGTCCGCGCGCGTTCGCGGCATCTCTCCCCTGTCCGTGTGATCGGGCATATCCCGCTCGCGACGCGTGTCCCCGGCGCTTTGCATGGGCGTGCCGTTGCGGTTCCACCCCTCACGTGTCTGCTCGAAGGTATCGCCGTTTGGGCTCACCACGGTGATCCCGCCATTCCGATCCATCGTGACGCGCGACATCTCCAAACGCGCATTGGCGTTGGCTCCGCTGATGGTGACCGCCTCTGTCGGCGTGCCTTGATCGACGCGGGCGAAGATGCGTGCACCACTTGCAGGATCGCGCATCATGGCATCCAGTAGTTGCACATCTGGATTGCGGTTGAACTCGCCCGTCAACGATACATTGCCGCGGGTGTGCACCTGATCACTCCACGCCTGGCTGAGTCGGCCGTCGCCCAACTCTAGATCATTCATCAGACGAACACCCGCCAGGGCGTTGTCGCGACCGGAGACGATTGCGCTGCGCGCACTAGCCTTGAGCCCATCGATGCCCTGGCTGCCGATCCAGTCGCGAGTCTGGGCGGAGGTTTGTTCGCCGCTCTGGAGATGGCGAATCAGGTCGCCGCCTCGATTTTCGTTCTGGTTGTACAGCTTGCTGGTCATCGCCACGATCTCGGCCGCTTGCGCCGGATCGCTCGCGCTCAAGGTCTGCAGCCAGGGTATTTGCGACAGCGGCTCACCGACCTTGTCCCACTTCTTCTGAATCTGCTGCTGGCTGAGCTCATCGACAAAAGCACGCCCGGGGTCCGAGCGCAGATAGCCGTTGAGCCG
Source organism: Lysobacter sp. Root76 (assembly GCF_001428685.1). GTDB lineage: Bacteria > Pseudomonadota > Gammaproteobacteria > Xanthomonadales > Xanthomonadaceae > Lysobacter. The sequence goes on from NZ_LMIK01000004.1 coordinate 360,805, forward strand.
GGTCAGTTCTTCGCTGGTTAGCGCGTTCCCGGTTTGACCGCGGGTCTGCAAACGGGTGGTGAGCGAGGCGACTTCGCGATCGCTGAATCGGTCTTCGGCGTTGGCCCAGGCCTGATAGCCCGCCATCAAATCGTTGACCTTGTGGCCCCGGTTGGCCTGACCGAAATCCCATTGCACCGCGCCTACGGACCAACCCGAATTGCCGGTACGGTGCGAGAGCTGGTACACCGCCAGGGTGTTGGTTTCGCTGGCGCGCCCCACCGCGTTATAGGCGATGGCTTCGAAGGTGCTGCGTTCCAGCGGGTTATAGGTGTGATCCGTCACGATACGCCTCCTTCTATTTGAGCGCGGCAGCCAGTGTCTTCAATTCGGCGATACGGGCTTTGGTCCGTTCGACACGGCAAGCCTCGGTCAGATCCGGCGCCTCGCGGCGCGACATGCCCTGGGCGAACGGCTCCAGCAAACAGTCTGCATCGCGGTACGCACCCCAAGCGGCATCAGAGTCCTTTAGATAGACGGCCAGATCATCCAGATAAGCAGCGTCGTCTTCCAGGTATGAGGCATAGCTGCTTCGGGCCTTGAGCAGAATGTCCTGGCGGAGCTGGGTACGTTGCAACTCCAATGCCTGCATCTCCTTGTAAGGCTTACATGCATTAGGTCGAATTCGCTCGCAGTCCGCTATTTCGTCGTCTGACTTCTTCGCGAAGCAGGATTCACGTGCGCCCAATCCGCCGATCGCGAAACAGTCGTCGCCCGCTTCGGATGAAGCACTCTTTGGCGCCTTCTCGGCACTCGCGCTATACGCCGAGTTCGGCACGGATGCGCAACCAAGTATCAGACTGAAGACCAGCGCGCTCGACATCAATCCTCTTAAACGAAACCGTCTTCTCGCCATCGCCATCTGACGCTCCTTTGCGATCTGATCATTAGCTGCAATTACGGACCTGGATGATCCGTCCTGTCTGGACCACCCAACTACGACGACATGAACAAGTATCCGACAAAGCGGTTTCGAAGCAGTCGATCACTGGCAGCGTTCATACCTACGTGATTGACTACTGTCCACTATGGTCAACGTTCCGTTCTTGTAGCCACTGAGAACGTAAACTTCTTGCAGTTCAAATACGCTTCCATCGAAGCGGGTCTCGGAGATCATCCTCCACGCAAGAGGATCCTTGGATATCTGAACGATACGTAGCGGCTTGTTCCAATGCTCGTAGCCGGTCAACTTAGTTGCGGCCACTTCGAAACGCGTGTCGCTGTCGCCAATGTCGGGATTCTTGCAGTCCTCGTCTTCGCCTAGCCACACCCCATGCAACGCCGCCGGATATCGCGCGGCGGGCGCTTTCCCCTTGGCTATGGCGCTGGTGCAGGCCATGCAGAGAACGCCGGCTAGCGCGGCGGCAACTGCTTTTTCCACCTTGATTTCCATGCGGCGCTCCCTGCGTTTTTCCGGCACTAGGATACGTCCGCTCAATGCCCCGCCGTCAACGGCGCACGCGTTGTGCCGTATGAGAGATGAACTGCACATATCGCCCGCAACTGAATGTTGCGACCGGTCGCGTCGATTGAGCCAAACCGAGCAGTTCAGCAACAAAAAAGGCGGCCTTTCGGCCGCCCCTGTTCGTGTCGCTTTCCCGGACTTTATTTCCCAGCGCTTTTCCGCGCAGTAGCGAGCGCCGAAGCACTCAGAACCCCTCGGTTCTCCGCCAACTTCAACAGCTGCGCCTCGATCTGCGACGCGCTGGTCGATGCAGTGGCAGTGACGGCGGACGCCTTGGCTTGCGCACTCGCTTGCCGATTTTCCGAGCGCAGGAAGCGGCCTTTCACGGTGTATTCGATGCCCGTCCCCGCTGGATCGACGGCTTCCACTCGGATGCCGTTGTAGCCCAGCGCCGACGGCAACTCCGTCGATCGCACGCCCGCGCCGGTGGCCAGCGCGCCGGACAGCTGCGACTGCAGCGAGCGGATGGTCTTGGCTTCGGTGATGGTGATGGTGGGGTTGGGGCGGCCGGAGTAGACCAGGTAAGTCACGCGCAGCGCGGACGGCGCGGGGGCTTCGGGTGTCTGCGCCCAGGCGCTGCCGGTCAGCAACAGCAACAGGAGTGCGCGCAGCGTCCAGGCTTTCATCGCGGACCTCGGATTGGAAGATGAAGGAGTCATCGGATTTCCTCGTGGCCGCCGGCCTGCACGCTGTCGGACCACAAGCGGAAGTAGCCGCAGAAGTCGGTGTAGGGGCCGCGGTCGGCGTACTCGGGGTCGTAGATCGGCGAGCCGGAGTTGTCCAGATTGGTCGCGGCCGTCTGCCCAGGCTTGTGGCTCCACGTGCCGAAGGCGTCACGGCGGTACCAGTGGTAGTCCTCCCCGGGCGCGACCACCAAGGCCACGGTGGTCTTGTAGCCGGGGTCGTACGGGTCGGTGATGGGTTCCAGGCCGTCGCGGACGGCGGCGGCGTGGACCACGGCGCAGCTCATGCCCACGGCGGTCTGCCCCGACGCGCGCCCGGGTTGGGCGAAAGTGTTGGTGCGCTTGTTGTTGGCGTAGTTGTAGCAATTGTTGCTGATGATGGCGGCGCCGCCGTTCCAGCTGTTGGGCTCGTACAGCGGATAGCCCGGCGCCATCACCGTGGCGATGTCGTCGATGGACAGCGCGCGGTTGTAGAGGTTGAGCTCGTCCACGCGGCCGTTGAACAGGCTGGTGCCGTCGTAGCTGCTGCCGATCAACAGCGGCGCATCGGTGTTGCTGTAGATGTCCTGTTGCAGCGTCCAGGTGCCGGCCTCGTTGCCGTCGATGTAGAACTGCACCGTGCCCGTGCTGCGCGCCACCGCCACGGCGACGTGGTGCCAGCGGTCGGGCGTGAGCGCCATTTCGGCCAGGGACGAATACGGAATCTTGGTGGGCGCGCCGGTCAGACGCAGCGTCAGCCGCCGAGCGCTGGAGACGGCGAACACGTAGCCGCCCCCGTTGCCGCGGTTGTCCAGCAGGGTCTTGTTGCTGTTGGTGGCGGCGATGCGCACGTAGGCGCCGAAGCTGAAATCGCCCGTGTCGAAACTCAGCGCCGGCGAGTACGGCACCGAGTAGTACTTGCCCCCGGCCAGGCTGGCGCCGCGGTTGGCCCAGCCCCAGGACGTGGTGTTCGCGCCCACGGCGGTGGCGTTATGGCCGTGGTTGGTGACGTCGGTGGCCACCGTGCTGATGGTCTGGAAGTTCCACCCGGCCACCGACCAACCGGTGACGACAGGCGTGGGTTGCGAATGGCTGGAAGCGATGGGCAGCAGCGCGCCCACGATGAGTGCGCAAAGCACGGCCTTACCGTTCATGCGATGTCCTTATCCCCTGAGTCCGTGAGGCCGGCCGCGTGCGGCGCCTGGCCCGGTCCAGCCGCTGTGCCGGCCGTTGCCGCATCTTGTGGCCGGGCGAAACGGAAATGCAAGGCGGGGGCGCAGTGGCGGCGGGCGACGACCCGCACGACCGACGACGGCCTAGCCCGCTTCGACCCGCGCGCAGTACGCCGCGTAGGTCCGCTGCCACGCGGGCCGGGCCAGGCAGCGGTCCCGGTACGCCATCACGCCCGGGTACGGTGCGATCAAGGTCGGGTCTTTGATGCCCGCCGACAGCACGTGCGCCATCAGGATGTCGGCGACGCTGAAGTCATCGGTCGCCACGTAGTCGCGGTCGGCGAACCAACGCTCCAGGTGGCCCATCCGCAGGTGCACCCAGTCCACCAGGAACTGGCGCGGCTTGGGGTCGCTGCCATCGGCCGTCCAGTCGTGCACCATCAGGGCCAGCAGCGGCATCTCGATCGAGTTCATCGCCGCGAAGCACCAGCGCAGCACCTGCGCCTCGCCGGCCAGATCGCCGGGGATCAGGCGGCCGGACTTCTTCGCCAAATACACCACGATGGCGGCGGATTCGGACAGCACCACACCGTCATCGTCGATCGAGGGGATCTGCTCGAACGGGCTGAGCCGGCGATAGGCCTCGGTGTTGAGGTCATGCGCGGGGTGGTCCATGCCGACCACCTCGAACGGCAGCTGCATCTCTTCGAGCGCCCACAGCACGCGCAGATCGCGGGTGTGGCCGCGCGCGCCGGCGTTGACCTTCGAGAACCCGTAGAGCTTGAGCATGGCGACGCTCCTTCGTTGAAGCTGCGTTGCTGCGGAGCGTAACGGCATTCCCGTGATGACGCATCGTGCGCCCCTCGTCTGGGCCGCCTGGCCCGGCGTCATCGCAGGCGACGGCTGCGCCAGCCGATGAACGCACGCAGTGAAACCTTCTGCGCTACGCACTAAAGCGAGGCATAGAGCTTAGCGGCCTCCCTTTGAACCTCCGCCTTAAGTTCGTTGGCCTTATCTTGATGCGCCCTGAGCTCCTGTGAACTGGGCAAGATCATGCTTTTCATCATGGTGTTTCTGAAGTCCGTGATCGTGGCGATCGTGCCCTTCAGACTTGAGAAGCTGTCTTGCGCATTGAGCAGGCTAAAACGAGCAGCCGCGATATGCGCCTGATCTGCGCTCTCCAGTAGCAAGGCGTCTGGCTCCCTTATTTTTGCGTGCGTTTCCGGCGCGATCTGGATCGGCACTCCATCCGCGTCCTCGACGATCCACTCCAGTCGCGAGATGAAATGCGAGTGCGTACTGAAGAATTTCTCCGTCAGGTCCACCGCCTCTTCGACCGTCTTGATCTTGCGGGCCCGCATCTCCTTCTCTCTGTCGTTCCTGTAGTTCATGCGCAGCGCAACTACCGAGAACAAACCTCCGATGATGGCGCCAAGCCCGATCTTTGCCACCGAATCGATTACTTCCACCCAGGTCATAGCGAGCCCTTATAGCGGTTGAATTTTCGCCCCCGATCGCGGATGGTCGAGGGTCCAAACGAGCTCAGACCCGACCCCGCTCCGCGGTCGTCACCCCTCCATGGTCTTAGGGCCCCACCCTGGGCGGCCATGAGGAACGCGCCGACACGTCTGCGCGCCTTAGCGCCGTTGCGCCCTCCCGGCGCCGGTCGGCGGCCGCCCCCATATCGACGGGCGGCATGGAAAGGCGTATCACTCCCGACCAGGGGGGCCATGGAGGCGATCGGTGGACAGCCAATGGATCAAGCCGAAGGCGGACGCGACCGCACCCACCGTCGTGTTTGTGCACGGCATCATGTCGGACGGCGCCAGCGGCTGGAAAAACAAGAAGACCGGCGCCTATTGGCCGCAGCTGGCCGCCGATGAGCTGAGCGACGCCGGCGTCTACGTCTTCAGTTACCACAGCCAGTTCTTCGGCGGCCGCTTCCGCGTGACCGACGCCTCGGACGCGCTGTGGGACGAACTCAAGCGCCACAACATCCTGCAATCACGCATTGTCGTGTTCGTGTGCCACAGCATGGGCGGCATCGTTACGCGGCGCCTGCTGGTGCAACGGCAAGGCGAGATCGCCGAGCAAGGCACCGTCATCGGTTTGTTCCTGGTGGCCTCGCCCTCGGCCGGCTCGCGCTGGGCGAACTTCTTCTATCCCGTCATCAATCTGCTCAGGCACGCGCAGGCGCAGATCCTCAAGGCCGGCGAGGACAACCAGTGGCTGACGACGCTGGGCACCGACTTCCGCAACCTGATCGCCCAGCCCAAACCGATGATCCGCGGCAAGGAACTGATCGAAGAACGCATCGCCTATGTGTGGTTCCTGCCGTGGATACGGCCGGTGGTCAGCCGGGACGAGGCCGACCGCTACTTCCCCCACTCCAGGGTGATCCCACGTTCCAACCACTCGTCCATCGCCAAGCCCGCTAACGCCCAGGCCGAACAGCACCTGCTGCTGACGGAGTTCGCGAACGAGCTGGTGCGCATCAGCTTCAGCACCACCTTGGAGCTGCCGGCCGGCATGACGTTTCGGCAAGCCGTCGAAACCTTCGCCGGCCTGGAGGGATGTACCACGCAGTATCCCGGGCTTAGCCAGGCCCAGCTCAAGACGACGATCCAGCAGGACGCCGAGGTCGGCGGCCCCGACATCGCGGCCGTGGTCGAATGCATGGTCGCCGTCTACTTCGGCAGCGCCGCGCCGACGTTCCGCGTGACCGTTCAGGAGTGTGTTATCACCGTAGAGGGAGCGCCATGAAGCGTCACTGCCAATGCCCCAGCCCGCCGGGCGGCTCGGTCACCTGCGACGCGCATCAGGTCGCGTACTGCAAAGTGGTGGCCGGCATCGTTTCCTCGGGTTGCCTGACGCCGCCGGAGGAGGAGGCGTACGCCGTGCGCGACCCCGAGCGAAACCTGTTAGCGCTGTTGCGGTGGACATTGGATGAGATCGACTTCTCCATGACCGGAAGCGACTTCACGGACGAATCACTACTGGACGTCCTCATCGGCCCGGGCACGTACACGCAATGGTTGGATCAGATCCGCGCGGGCACCCCACTGCAACTCGAAGGCTGGGTGCGAGTGAACGGCGAGTTCCAGCCATCGAAACTGGCGATCCGGGTACCCGAGCAGTACGGCGACCCGCGCCAGGTGGAACAGTACGGGTACGCCCCTGCATGACGCGTCGCGGTGTGCTGGGCCACCCGTCGCCTTAATGAACCTGACCGCTTTTCGCGGGTATCCCGAGCCGATACGCGCTGTCCGGCTGCATCTTGGGTCGGGCAAGCGGAACTGCATGGGGGCTCGGTCCGCAGGCGCCGCAGCGAGGTCTGGCTGTCTGTCTGGCGGCCGGGGCATGCGCGTTGGCGGTAAACCGGTGATTCCCGACCGTCGGGGTGCAAAGACCCGGCCTCGAATCCCGACGGGCCGGGGGCCGGGCCGGCGGGGTGCGGTCGCCGCTTGCGAACGGGCGATCGCGTGGCCGGCAGGAGCCGCCCGCCAGCGAGACGGCCAGGCCCGGGTGTCACCCTCGCCGTCGCGCACACGTTGACCTTGGGGCTGGCCTGGGCGATGGCGTGGTCCAGCACGCCCTTGATGCGGGCCAGGTCTGCGTCGTCGGTGCATTTGACGTCGTCGATCAGCCGCGCGGCTTCGATGACGTCGGCGCCGTCGCTGGCGGTGACCGGCGGGCGGTTGTCGGCGGGCGGTGGCGCGGCTTGCACGCAGGCGGCCAGGAGCATCAGCGAGAGAACGATAAAGCAACGTGCGACGACCATGTCTGCATCCTTTGCTTGTGGAAAAGGGTGGCTGAACCGCGCCCTTTCCGGGGTCCATCGTGGTGTTACACGCCCAGCGGATCGGGCTTCTCCACATCGATTTTGTACCGCTTAATCGCCCGAACCACATCCTTGCCCGTCATCTTGCCTTCCACCGCCAGCGCCGCGCCCCGGTATGGGCAACGCAGCAGTCGACCTTGACGTTACTTTTGAGTGACAGGCGCTGTCGTCCACTCCAAGGTTTTCAGCATCTTCTCGATCTGCTCCAAGGCCGCGCGATCCCCTTGCGGATAGGAGCCACCCACCGCCAGAAAGAAGTCGCCGTCGGGGACGACCCACATCACGGCTGACACGGCGAGCGCATCGCCGCTGGTGGTGGGTACGGTGTAGTCCATTGCGATGCGGCGGCTGCGGCGGCCCGCCACCACCACGTCCGTCGCCGGCGAGAGTTGCGCATCGGGGTACGCCTCCTTGATGCCCGAGGCCAGCTTGATCACGCCTTCTGCCGTCGGCTCGGGCATGCCCGCGAAGGAGTTGAGCATGATGTTGAGGGAAGGGTTAATGCCTTCGTGATGCCCCGCGTACTGAGCGATCACCACGGCGGGCTCGGTGTGGGCGATGACCTGCCGCTTGTATGCCTCGCTACCGAAATCCAGGCGCTCGAGGCGTTCGGCCTTTTGCTCGGCCGTGGCGAAGTGCCAGCTGTCCGGCTTGGTCAGGCGCAGGCCTAGCTCGACATTCTCGTAGAGGTTGCCGGATGGGTCGGCTGCGATGCCGGCGCTTATCGAGCAGAGCAGCAACAGCGTTGCTGCGATGAACTTCCTGACCATCCGCTTTCCTTAGCTTGCTCTGACTGCACTTAGCAAGAAGGCGACCTTGCGGCCGCCTTCTGCTTTCCAGCTCAAACCCCCAGGGGGTTGGGCTTCTCCACATCGATCTTGTACTGCTTGATCGCCCGAGCCACATCCTTGCCCGTCATCTTGCCTTCCGCCGCCAGTGCCGCGATGGCGGCGTGCGCGATGTAGTACCGATCGACCTCGAAGTGACGGCGCAGGTTCGCGCGCGTGTCCGAGCGGCCGAAGCCGTCGGTGCCCAGCACGGTGTAGCGCATCGGCACGAAGGCGCGGACTTGTTCCGGGTACATGCGGATGTAGTCGGTCGCGGCGATGGCCGGGCCCTGGCGGCCTTCCAGCAGCTCGGTGACGTAGGGCTTGCGCGGGGTTTTGGCTTCGGGGTTGAGGCGGTTCCAGCGCTCGGCGTCGGTGGCGTCGCGGGCGAGTTCGTTGAAGCTGGGGCAGGACCAGATGTCGGCGGTGACGCCGAAGTCCTTGTCCAGCAGTTCGGCGGCGGCGATGGCTTCGCGCAGGATGGTGCCGCTGCCCATCAGCTGGACGCGCAGTTCGCCCTTCTTGGGCTTGCCGGCGTCCTGCAGCAGGTACATGCCCTTGATGATGCCGTCGGCGCTGCCTTCGGGCATGTCGGGGTGGGTGTAGTTCTCGTTCATCAGGGTGAGGTACCAGTACTCATCCTGTTGTTCGGTGAGCATGCGCTGCATGCCGTGCTGCAGCAGGGTCACCACCTCAAAGCTGAAGGTGGGGTCGTAGCTGCGGCAGTTGGGGATCAGGCCGGCCTGGACCATGCTGTGGCCGTCTTCGTGCTGCAGGCCTTCGCCGTTGAGGGTGGTGCGGCCGGCGGTGGCGCCCAGCAGGAAGCCACGGGCGCGCATGTCGGCGGCCTGCCAGGCGCTGTCGCCGATGCGCTGGAAGCCGAACATCGAGTAGTAGATGTACAGCGGCAGCATCTGCAGGTCGTTGGTGCTGTAGCTGGTGGCGGCCGCCAGCCAGGACGAGAACGCGCCGGCTTCGGTGATGCCTTCTTCCAGGACCTGGCCGGTGGTGTCTTCGCGGTAGTACATGAGCTGGTCGCGGTCGACCGGCTTGTACTTCTGGCCGTGCGGGGCGTAGATGCCGAGCTGGCGGAACAGGCCTTCCATGCCGAAGGTGCGGGCTTCGTCGGCGACGATGGGCACCAGGCGCGGGCCGACCTGCTTGTCGCGCAGGGCGATGTTGAGGGCCTGCACGAAGGACATGGTGGTGCTGATCTCGCGCTCGCCGGTGCTCTTGAGCAGGCGGTCGAAGGCTTCGAGCTTGGGCACTTCCAGCGAGGTGCTGGCCTTGCGGCGGCGCTGCGGGAGGAAACCGCCCAGGGCCTTGCGGCGCTCCAGCATGTATTCGATTTCCGGCGATTTTTCGCCGGGGTGGTAGAAGGGGACGGCGCCGTCCTTCAACTGCTCGTCGGTGACGGGGATGTTGAAGCGGTCGCGGAACAGGCGGACGGCTTCGTCGTCCATCTTCTTGGTGCCGTGGGTCGGGTTGAGCGATTCGCCCGAGGCGCCCATGCCGTAGCCCTTGACCGTCTTGGCCAGGATGACGGTGGGCATGCCCTTGGTGTTCACGGCCTCGTGATAAGCGGCGTAGACCTTGTGCGGGTCGTGGCCGCCGCGGTTGAGGCGCCAGATGTCGTCGTCGGACAGGTTGGCGACCAGCGCGGCGGTTTCCGGGTACTTGCCGAAGAAGTTGTCGCGGGTGTACTTGCCGCCGAAGGCTTTGCAGTTCTGGTATTCGCCGTCGACGGTTTCCATCATCAGCTGGCGCAGGCGGCCGCTGGTGTCGCGGGCCAGCAGCGGGTCCCAGTAGCTGCCCCAGACGGTCTTGATGACGTTCCAGCCGGCGCCGCGGAACTGGCCTTCGAGTTCCTGGATGATCTTGCCGTTGCCGCGCACCGGGCCGTCGAGGCGCTGCAGGTTGCAGTTGATGACAAAGACCAGGTTATCGAGGCCTTCGCGGCCGGCGACGGAGATGGCGCCCAGGGATTCGGGTTCGTCGGTCTCGCCGTCGCCCAGGAAGGCCCAGACCTTGCGGTCGGACTTGGGCATCAGGCCGCGGCCTTCCAGGTACTTCCAGTTGCGGGCCTGGTAGATGGCGCTGATCGGGCCCAGGCCCATCGACACGGTCGGGACCTGCCAGTAGTCCGGCATCAGCCAGGGGTGCGGGTAGGAGCTGATGCCGCGGCCGTCGACTTCCATGCGGAAGTGGTCAAGGTGCGATTCGCTGAGGCGGCCTTCGAGGAAGGAACGCGCGTAGATGCCGGGCGAGCTGTGGCCCTGGATGCCGATGACGTCGCCGGGATGGTCGGCCGAGGGGGCGCGCCAGAAGTGGTTGAAGCCGACGTCGTACAGGGTGGCCGCCGAGGCGAAGCTGGCGATGTGGCCGCCCAGGTCGCCGGGCTTGCGGTTGGCGCGCACGACCATGGCCATGGCGTTCCAGCGGATCAGCGAGCGGATCCGCCATTCCATCGCGGCGTCGCCGGGGCTTTTGGCCTCCAGGTGCGGCGGGATGGTGTTGATGTATTCGGTGGTGGGCTGGAACGGCAGGTGCGCGCCGGCGCGGCGCGTGACTTCGACCATGCCTTCGAGCAGCTGGTGGGCGCGCTCGGCGCCGTCGCGGGCGATGACGGCCTGGACGGACTCGACCCATTCCTGGGTTTCGGCGGGATCGGGATCGTTCTGCAGCAGGTCGTGCAGGGAGCTGGCAAGCGGCTGGTTCATCGATATCGCGGCCCCGTGGCCGCGCCTCGGAAGTGGGGGCGATTAGAGTTCGGAGTCTAACAAATGGGGGCGGTTGCGGCCTTGCTTGGGGTGTCGGACACGGTGGAATGGCGTGTTTCGGAGGTGGGTAGGCGCGGGGCGGGCGCGGGGCGGGTGCGGGCGGCGTGGGCGGGTGGGGTTCGATCGCGGCTTACGCCGCTCCCACAACGGCTAGGAGCCCGCTCGCGCTTCCTGTGGGAGCGGCATAAGCCGCGATCGGCCACCTGCGTCGCGGCGAAATCCGACACGGATACAGGCAGTAGTCCGATCCATGCCGGGCCACTGGCTCGGCAGGCTGGTGCCATGCGCCCGACACCCCGTTCCCTCCCCCACAGCGGCGACCTGCGCCGCGGCCGGCGTTCGGAGCCCGGGCGGGTTTACCTGATCACGTTCACCACCCATGGGCGACAGCCGCTGTTCGTTGAGGAAACGCTGTCGGCGGCCACGGTGGAGGCGCTCCTGGACCGCCGTCTCTGGATGCGGTCGAGGCTGCTGGCGTGGGTGCTGATGCCCGACCACTGGCACGGGCTGGTGGAGCTGGGGCCGTGGGAGACGCTGCCGGATCTGATGCGGCAACTGAAAGCGAATACGTCGCGGCGGGTGCGTGCGGTGGAGCCGGGCTTGTCCGGGGTGTGGGCACCGGGCTACCACGACCGTGCGTTGCGGCATCAGGAATCTTTGATCGACGCGGCGCGGTACGTGGTGCTGAACCCGGTGCGGGCGGGATTGGTGCGCCGGGTGCGGGACTATCGGTATTGGGGGGCTGTTTGGGCGTGAGGGTGCGCGATCGCGGCTTACGCCGCTCCCACAGGAAGCTGGGAGCGATGCTGTCTGTGGGAGCGGCGTAAGCCGCGATGAACCAGATACGCCAACGAGGTTCCGATGGAGCGATATTCTCGGTCGACGGCGTGTCCCTGGCTTCAGGCCGGCGCGCGATGCAGCAGCACGATGCCGGCGACGATCAGGGCGACGCCGCCGATGCGCAGGGGGTTGAGGGTTTCGCCGAAGACGGCGGCGCCGAGCAGGACGGTGCCGGCGGCGCCGATGCCGGTCCACACCGCGTAGGCGCTGCCCACGGGTAACGCGGTCAGGGCGCGGCCCAGCAGGTAGACGAAGGCGGCCAGGGCGATCAGCGACAGCACGGTCCAGCCGGGCCGGGTGTAGCCCTGCGACAGCTTCATCGACGCCGCCCAGGCGACGTCGATGAAGCCGGCGGCGATCAGCAGCAGCCAGGCGGTGCTGAGTTTCATGCGGCGACCTGCGCCTGCGGCGCGCGCTCGGCCTGCAGGGCTTCGGCCACGCTGGGACGGGCGCGGATGCGTTCGAGGTAGGCGGCCAGGTGCGGGGTGTCGTCCAGCGGCAGTTTCAGCGCGCGCGACCAGTCGGCGATGGTGAACAGGTAGGCGTCGGCGATGCTGAAGTCGTCGCCGAGCAGGAAGGCATGGCCGGCCAGGTGACGGTCGACCAGGGCCAGGCGCGGCGCCAGGCGTTCGCGCGCGACCGCGCCGGGCTGGTCGCCGTACTCGGGGTGGAACAGCCAGGGGCTGTAGGTCTTGTGCAGCTCGGTGGCGATGTAGGTCAGCCAGCTCAGCAACTCGGTGCGGCGCGCTTCCGGCGCGATCCGGCCGCTGGGGTCCAGGCCGCCGAGGTGGCTGAGGATGGCGACGCCTTCGCGCAGCAGGCGGCCGTCGTCGAGTTGCAACACCGGCACGTAGCCCAGCGGGCTGAGTTGGCGGAAGTCGCGGCCGTCGGCGACCAAGACCGGGTTGGGGCCGATGCGCACGCGCTGCAGTTCGACCGGCAGGCCGAGTTCGCGGATGACCAGGTGGGCGGCGAAGGAGCAGGTGCCGGGGGTGTAGTAGAGCTTCATGGCGGAGTCCGATGCGTGAGGGGAACGGGAGCCGTTACCCTGCGCGCAGGCCCGCGCCGCGAGTACCGGCGCCACGACAAGGATTACTTGCGGATGCGACACGATCGGCTGTCCCTGGAGGATCTGGAACTGGTGCGCGCGATCGGCGCCAGCGGCAGTCTGAGCGGCGCGGTGCGCTTGCTGGAGGTCGATCATTCCAGTGCGTTCCGGCGCCTGGCCGCGATCGAGGCGCGCGCGGGCGCGGCGCTGTTCCGGCGCAGCCGCCGCGGCTACACGCCGACCGAGGCGGGCGAGCTGGTGATGGTCGCCGCGCAGCGGATGCTGGCGGATGCGGAGCACCTGTCGCGGCAGTTGGCCGGACAGGATGCGCGCGCGGAGGGGCGTATCCGCATCACGATTCCCGACACCTTGGCGGCGGTCGCGGCGCGGATGTGCGCGGAATTCCGGCGTGCGCATCCGGCGCTGCGTTGCGACCTGATCGTGGCCAATGCGTTTTCGAGCCTGCAGCAGCGCGATGCCGACGTAGCCCTGCGCGCCAGCGAGGCGCCGCCGGAGGGCTTGTCGGCCAGGCGTTTGGCGAGCATCGCGACCGCGGCCTATGCCGCGCGGGGTGCCGGCGACCGCAGTCCGATTCCGGGCGGTGACTGGGTCGGGTTCGATGAGGCGCTGGCGCATCTGGCGTCGGCGCGCTGGTTGCAGCGGCAGGTGCCGGAGGCGCGCATCGCGATGCGGGTCAATTCGCTGCCGGCGGCGCTGGCGGCCTGCCAGGCCGGGCTCGGACGGGCCTTGTTGCCGTGCTATTTCGCCGACGAGGCCAAGGGCTTGAAGCGCTTGTCCGAGGCCTTGCCGGATGTGCGCACGGAGTTGTGGTTCGCGACGCATCCGGATCTGCGGCGGTCGGCGAAGGTGCGGGTGCTGCGGGAATTCGCGGTGGCCTGGATGGGACGGGAGTTGGGATAGAGGCTTGGGCGCGTTGCCGTGACGACGGCGGCATCGCTTTCTGTGGGAGCGGCTGCTGGCTCTGGGGTAGGAGCGGCGTGAGCCGCGACCTGCGCGGGCAGCCGGAGGCGTGTGATGGCCTGAGGTGCGCGGTGGCCGATGGTGCGTGGTCGCGACTTACGTCGCTCCTACCCCACGACAGGCGGCTGTTGCCACCGCTGCGTCGTTGCAGTCTGTGGGAGCGGCGTGAGCCGCGATTGCGCGGCTTCGGATGGGACGAAATCGCGGCTTACGCCGCTCCCACAGGAAGCCAGGGACCGACATAACAGGAAGCAGGGGCTGGCCTTGGGATAGGAGCGGAGCAGGCAGTGACCTGCGCGAGCGGCCGAAGGGACGTGGTCGCGACTTACGTCGCTCCTACCCCACAGCAGGCGGCTGTTGCCACCGCTGCGTCGTTGCGGTCTGTGGGAGCGGCGTGAGCCGCGATTGCGCGGCTTCGGATGGGACGAAATCGCGGCTTACGCCGCTCCCACAGGAAGCAGCAGGGACCGAGCTTGGGATAACAGGAAGCAGGGGCTGGCCTTGGGATAGGAGCGGAGCAGGCCGTGACCTGCGCGAGCGGCCGGAGGGACGTGGTCGCGACTTACGTCGCTCCTACCCCAAAGCGGTAGCGGGCCTTGTATGGAGCTCAGGCCTGGTGCAGGCCGAACCAGCTGCGCGGGAGCAGCAGCTTCAGCGCGCGCTCGGCGCTCTTGCGGCGCAGGCCGGGCTGCAGCAGGCCGCGCAGCACCGGGCCCAGCCAGTGGCGGCGCTTGTGCTTGAGGATGGCTTCGCGGGCGTCGGCTTCGATGCGGTACATCGCCAGCACGTTGCGGGCGTCGCGCAGCGGGCGGCCGCGCAGTTCGGGCATCTGCCGCAGGCAGTGTTCGAGGTCGGCGGCGGTGCCGCGGTAGAACTGCACGGTGCGTTCGTAGCGACGGCGCACCGCGACTTCGGGCGCTTCGTCGCGGGCGAACACGCAGCCGCTGACGCTGCCGGGGTGGCGGCGGTACTGCAGCAGCGGTTGGCGCAGGCACAGCGACTGCCCGAGCAGGGCGCCGCGCAGGCTCAGGGCGTTGTCTTCGATCGGACCGAGCAGCGGGCCGAAGCGGTCGTAGACCTCGCGCCGGAACGCGAGGGTGGCGCCGAGCAGGCCGATCAGGCGGCCCACGCGCACGTAGTAATCGAGCTCGTAGCGCTCCGGGCGGCGCCGGAAGCGGATGTCGATGCGTTCGCCGTCGGCGTCGATGCAGTCGAAGTCGCTGCCCAGCACCATCGCCTCGGGCGCTTCCGCGAACGCGCGCAGGATGGTCGCGACGCGTTCGGGGTAGGCGATGTCGTCGCCGGCCATCATCACCACGACCTCGCCGCGCACCAGCGCCATGGCGTCGTTGAAATGCGCGGCGACGCCCAGGTTGCGCGAGGTGCGGCGCACGCTGACGTCGTGGATGCCGCGGTACTCGGCGACGATCTGGCGGGCGATCTCGAAGGTGCCGTCGTCGGAGCAGTCGTTGGAGACGACGATTTCGCAGGGCACGGTCTGGGCGAACGCGCCCGCCAGTGCCGCGCGGATGTAGCCGGCGTCGCGGTAGCACAGCAACAGCACGCTGACCGCGGGTCTGACCGCGGTCGTCGGCGTGATGCAGGCGCCCCCCTCGCCCATGTCAGCGCTGCGCTATGGCCCGGTAGTCCGCGCAGCGCGGATCTGCGCATCGACGGCAGCGATCGCGGTCATGTTGACCACGCGGCGCGGCGTCGAGGCCGGGGTGAGGATGTGCGCCGGCTTGTCCAGGCCCATCAGGATCGGGCCGATGGCGACGCCGTCGGTCATCACCCGCACCATGTTGTAGGTGATGTTGGCGGCGTCCAGGTTGGGCAGCACGAACAGGTTGGCGCGGCCGTGCAGGGTGGTGTTGGGGAAGATGCGCTGGCGCAGCAGGTCGTCCCAGGCGGTGTCGGCCTGCATCTCGCCGTCCATCTCCAGCTTGGGCATGCGCTGGCGGATGATCTGCCGGACCTTGCGCATCTTCGCCGCCGACGGGTTGTCGTGGCTGCCGTAGTTGGAGTGCGACAGCAGCGCAACCTTGGGCTCGATGCCGAACAGCTTGAGGCGGTAGGTCGCCTGCAGGGTGGCTTCGGCGATCTGCTCGGCGGTGGGATCGACCTGGACGTGGGTGTCGAGGAAGAACCACGCGCCCTGGTCGTTGATCACGCCGGTCATGGCCGAGGTGCCCTGCACGCCCGGGTCGAAGTCGAAGATGCTGCGCATGTAGCCCAGCTTCTTGTGGAAGCGGCCGACCAGGCCCGAGATCATCGCGTCGGCTTCGCCGCGTTCGACCATCAGCGCCGCGATCAGGGTCGGGCGCGAGCGCAACAGGTTCTTGGCCGCGGCCGGGGTCACGCCGCGGCGCTCGGTCAGGGCGTGGTACTGCTGCCAGTAGTCGTTGAAGCGCGGATCGTCGTTGATGTTGGTCAACTCGAAATCCACGCCTTCGCGCATGCGCAGGCCCAGGCGCTCGATGCGGGTCTGGATCACGTCCGGGCGGCCGATCAGGATCGGCTTGGCCAGGTCTTCGTCGATCACGGTCTGGACCGCGCGCAGCACGGTCTCTTCCTCGCCTTCGGCATAGACCACGCGCTTGCGGTCGGCGCGGGCGCGGTCGTAGACCGGCTTCATCAGCAGGCCGGTGCGGTAGATGTACTGGCTCAGCTTTTCGTTATAGGCCGCCACGTCGGTGATCGGGCGCGTGGCCACGCCCGATTCCATCGCCGCGCGCGCCACCGCCGGCGCCAGCATCACCAGCAGGCGCGGATCGAACGGACGCGGGATCAGGTAGTCGGGGCCGAAGGTCGGCACGTCGCCGCCGTAGGCGCTGCCCAGGTCGGACGATTCCATGCGCGCCAGCTGCGCGATCGCGCGCACGCAGGCCAGCTTCATCTCTTCGTTGATGACCGTGGCGCCGACGTCGAGCGCGCCGCGGAAGATGTAGGGGAAGCACAGCGCGTTGTTGACCTGGTTCGGGTAGTCCGAACGGCCGGTGGCGATGATGCAGTCCGGCCGCACGGCCTTGGCGTCTTCCGGCAGGATTTCCGGATACGGGTTGGCCAGCGCCAGGATGATCGGCTTGTCGGCCATGGTCGCGACCATCTCGGCCTTGAGCACGCCGCCGGCCGACAGGCCCAGGAAGATGTCGGCGCCGGCGACGATGTCGGCCAGGCTGCGCTTGTCGGTGTCGCGCGCGTAGCGCTCCTTGTCCGGGTCCATCTTGCCGCGGCCGGTGTAGAGCACGCCATCGCGGTCCACCGCCAGGATGTTCTCCGGCTTCATGCCCAGGGCGACCAGCATGTCCAGGCAGGCGATGCCGGCCGCGCCGGCGCCGCTGGTGGCCAGCTTGACGTCTTCGATCTTCTTGCCGACCACTTCCAGGGCGTTGTAGACGGCCGCGCCGACGATGATCGCGGTGCCGTGCTGGTCGTCGTGGAACACCGGGATCTTCATGCGCTCGCGCAGCTTGCGCTCGACGATGAAGCACTCGGGGGCCTTGATGTCTTCGAGGTTGATGCCGCCGAAGGTCGGTTCCAGCGAGGCGATGATGTCGACCAGCTTGTCCGGGTCGCGCTCGTCGATCTCGATGTCGAACACGTCGATGCCGGCGAACTTCTGGAACAGCACGCCCTTGCCTTCCATCACCGGCTTGCCGGCGAGCGGGCCGATGTCGCCCAGGCCGAGCACGGCGGTGCCGTTGCTGATGACCGCGACCAGGTTGCCGCGCGCGGTGAGCTCGCTGGCGGCGTTGGGGTCTTCGACGATGGCCTCGCAGGCGTAGGCCACGCCCGGCGAGTAGGCCAGGGCGAGGTCGCGCTGGGTCACCATCGGCTTGGTCGCGGTGACCTTGATCTTGCCGGGCGGGCTCAGGCGGTGGTAGTCGAGCGCGGACTGCTTGAGATCGTTATTGGTCGGCGAGTTGTCGGACATCGGTTTTTTCAGACCACGGGCGCGGGCTGTCGATTCTAGCCGTATTCCCGGGACCGCCGCTGACGCCCGCGTATGGCTGTATGGTCTTGCATGCGGCCAGCGCACACAATGCGCGACCGGAGGCGCAATGAACCCCAATCCCCCGCGGTCCTGGCCGCAATGGACCCTGCCGATCGCGGCCCTGGCGGGCGTGCTGCTGGCCCAGGCACTGCTGGTGTTCAATCCCGGCTATTACAGCCACGACGAGTTGCAGTGGGCGGCCTTCGCCGGCCAGCATCCGGGCTGGCATTTCCGCGATTACCTGTGGTCGGACGTGCAGTCCTTCCAGTACCGGCCGCTGACGTTCTCGCTGTGGCTGTGGCTGTCCGAGCATTTGTTCGCGCGGCCGATGCTCTTCCACGGCCTGATGGTGACGCTGGGCGGGCTCAATGCGGCGATGCTGGCGGTACTGCTGCGCCGCTTCGGCGTGGCCGCGCGGCCGGCGCTGGGCGGCGCGCTGGTGTTCGCGCTGGGACCGTTCGCGGCCCTGACCCACGGCTGGGTCGGCACCCTGGCGGACCTGATCTGGGTCGGCTGCGCGCTGCTGATCGCCCTGCTGGCGCAACGCGAACGGCCCGGTTGGATCAGCTGGGTCGCGGTATTCGCGCTGACCTCGCTGGCGCTGCTGGCCAAGGAGGCCGGCATCGTGATCCCGGCCCTGCTCGGTCTGGGCTGGCTGTTCCTGGGCCGCCGCCGCGAATGGCTGATCGCGGCCGTGGTCGCGGGCCTGCCGGTCTCGATCTATTTGGCCCTGCGCATCGGTGTGTTGCTGTTCTCGCCGCGCGAAGCCGTCAACTACGGCTGGAGCTTCGCCTTCATCCCCGAGCGTTGGATCGAGTACCAGCTGTATCCGCCGATCGCGACCAAGATGGCGATCGCCGGCACACTTTCGCGCGGCCTGGGCGACGGCCGGGTCTGGCTGGCGATCCTGGTCTGGCTGGCGACGGCGGCGGCGCTGTGGCGAGTCGGCGCGCGCTGGTGCCTGGGCTGGCTGCTGGCCGGCACCGCGGCGCTGGGGCCGGTGATGATCCTGGCCGAATCGGCCAATCAGTACGGTTACGGCTACGCCGCCGCGACCGCGGCGGTATGCGCGGCGGCCTGGCCGCGGATGCGGCGCTGGGGCCGGGCGGTGCTGGTGATCTCGGCGCTGTTGAGCGTCTGGCACGGCGTCAACGTGATGCGGCGCATGCACGAGGTCGGCAGCATCCAGGCGGTGTACTCGCCGGCGCTGGCGCGTGCGGTGGCGCAGGCCCCGGCCGGCGGCGGCGTCCGCCTGAAGCTGGCCGATGTCGACCAGGAGTGGATTTACCTGCGGCTGTCGCACGAGATTCCGAGCTATGCCGGGGTCGAGATCGGCGAGCGGGTGAGGCTGGTCGCGGCCGGCGAGGCGGCGGATTACGAGATTCAGCGCGACGGGTCGCTCAAGCCGCTGCCTTGAGCGCTGCGCGCGCGGTGGTGCGGTGCGCCTGCGGCTTGCCGCAACCTAGGGGCTGCCCTTAAAGCAGAGCGCTCAACCGACCTCGCGGAAATCGCCTTCGGCCATCTGGTCCAGGCGGATCCGGTTGGCGAACAGCGAGAACGCGAGCATGCCGGCCAGGCCGTTGGCGCGCTGGATCCACGGCGGCATCCAGCGCGGCGGCTTGATCGCGCCGTCCTGGAACAGCGGCTCGAAGCGCTGCACGTCGGCCAGGGTCATCTTGCCGGCGAACAGCCAGCGGCACAGATGCAACTTGCCGCTGCGCAGGGCCCAGCGGAAGAAGGTGTGCACGCCGACCAGGCCGCGCAGGTAGACGGTGTCCTTGGTGAAGGCCGCGCCGCCGTGGGTCGGCACGCCGCGGAACACGCGCTGGGCCGAGGCGAAGCTGTCCTCTTGGGATTGGCCGGCGTCGAGGAAGTAGCGGAACACCTGGATGAAGTCGGCGCCGTCCAGGGCCATCGCCACCGCTTCGATGCGCAGGCTCAGGCGCTTCATGCGGCCGATGTCGATGCTGCCGGTGATCTGCTCGGCGAAGGTCGCCAGGCCTTCCTGGGTCGCGGTGCTGCGCGGCGAGGCCAGCGCCAGGCTCGGCAGCACGTGCTGTTCGCGGCCGTTGAGCGCGGTCAGCGAGTGCACGAAGGCTTCGTGCTGCAGCAACTGGTCGCGGTCGTAGTCGCTGAAGGCCGCGCCGCTGCGCAGGCGGATGCGGGTGGCGCCGGCGGCGGCCTTGGCGATCAGGTCCGGGTCCAGGGTCACTTCGATCACGCGGCCGTCGAAGTAGTCGTCCAGGTCGCGCTGCAACTGCAGATGCAGGGCGGTGGCCGAGATCTTGACCGTCTCGGCCGGCGACATCAGCTCGTGGTCGAGCTCGTCGGCGATCGAAATGAAATGGCGCGCGGCCTCGCGCGTGCTCGGCCCTTGACCGGGCAGCGGTTCGTCGGGCTTGCCGAACAGCTCGATCGACAGCGCGGTCACGCGCGTGCTGCCCAGCGCTTCCAGCAGTTCGGCGGCGGTGCCCCAGCTGCGCGCGGACTCGCCCAGGTACTGGCCCAGCGGATGATCGGGGTCGGCCTCGGCGGCGATCGCGGCCAGCTCGTGCCGGACCTCGCTGAAATCGAGCTTGGGGTAGACGATCTGCGGCAGGGCGGCGTTGCCGCGCGCGTAGTCGGCCAGGAACTGCATTTCCAGTCCGGCCGGCCAGCTGGCCAGGGTCAGCAGCTTGATCTCGCGCGCGGCGCGGACCATGCGCGCGTCCAGCAGCGCGTGGTGCTGGATGTCGGCGGGCAGACCGGGCGGGAGGCTGCTCATGGGCGGCTCAGTGCTTGCCGTACTTTTCGTCCAGGCGCTTGTTCAGCGCCTTGCCCAGGACTTTTTCCTGCGAGTTCTGCGCGCGCCGGTTGGCGAGCTTGTTGGCGGCGCCGGCGACTTCGTCGCGCAGCTTGACGTAGCTGGCGAAGCGGCGCGGATCGAGCTTGCCGCTTTCGATCGCCGCGCGCACCGCGCAACCGGGCTCGCGTGCGTGCGAGCAGTCGCGGAACTTGCACTGTTCGGTCAGGGCTTCGATGTCGCTGAAGTTCTCGGCGACGTTTTCCTCGCCGGTGGGCTTGAGCTCGCGCATGCCCGGGGTGTCGATCAGGCAGCCGCCGGTGGGCAGCGGAATCAGCGCGCGGTGGGTGGTGGTGTGGCGGCCGCGGTCGTCGCTGCTGCGCACCGCGCCGGTCTTCATGCGCTGCGTCCCGAGCAGGGTATTGGTCAGGGTCGACTTGCCGGCGCCGGAGGAGCCGACCAATACGGCGGTGCGGCCGGGCCGCAACCAGGGATTGAGCGCGGCGACCGAGTCCGGGTCCTTGGCGTTGACCGCGCGCACGGCGATGTTCTGCGCAGCCAGCTCGATCAGGGTCGCCATCGCCTCGGGCAGGGTCTGGGGGTCGGCGGCCGCGGCCAGGTCGGACTTGGTCAGCACGATCACCGGCTCGGCGCCGCCGCTGACCAGCATCAGGTAGCGCTCGATCCGGCGCGGGTTGAAGTCCGCGTCCAGGCCGCAGACGATGAATACGGTGTCGACGTTGGCCGCGATCAGCTGCTGCTTGTAGTGCTCGCCGGCGGCGCCGCGCTTGATCGCGGTACGGCGGGGCAGCAGGGCGACGATCTTGCGGTTGCCGCCGTCGGCGCCCTCGATCAGGACCCAGTCGCCCACGCCCGGGCGCTGCTCGGGCGGGAAGCGCGGGCGCTGCCATTCCGGCAGGGATTCGACCGGGAAACCGCTTTCAGGGCCGTCGGCGACCACATAGCCGCTGCGGTGCTGCTCGATCACCCGCACCGGGCGGGCCGCCGGATGGGCCGCCAGCGCCTCGCGCCAGCTCGGCTCGGTCGGCAGCGACTCCCCGTCCGGCAGGGGCCAGCCGATCGCCAGCAGCGCGGTGAGTTCGGGGGTCAAGACAGGGCGGACGGGCTGTGCATGGCCGGATTCTACATAGGCGGCCGCGTCGGCGACGCCGCGATCGCCGCCGCGGATCGCTACGCAGCGCACAGAAGGCCGCGCCGCGGCGGCTGTTTCGGCACGCCGATTCGGCTAGTCTGGCGGGTATTCCGCTCAAAATACCGCCCCCGCAATGTCCCAGCCCCCCTTGAAGACCCGCGAACGCCTGTCCGAAGTCCGTTACGAAATCCGCGGCGAACTCGCTCGGCGCGCCCGCGAACTCGAGGCCCAGGGCCGCAAGCAGATCAAGCTCAACATCGGCAACCCCGGCGCGTTCGGTTTCCGCGCTCCCGAGCATCTGCAGCGCGCGATCGCCGAGCGCATCGCCGACACCGACCCCTACACCCACCAGCAGGGCCTGCCGGCCGCGCGCGAAGCCATCGCCGCGTTCCACAAGCAGCGCGGCACGCCCAACGCCTCGCCCGAGCGCGTGTTCGTCGGCAACGGGGTCAGCGAACTGATCGACCTCAGCCTGCGCGCCCTGCTCAATCCCGGCGACGAAGTGCTGCTGCCCTCGCCCGACTACCCGCTGTGGTCGGCCGCGACCATCCTCAACGACGGCCGCCCGGTGTATTACCGCTGCCAGCCGGAAAACGGCTTCCTGCCCGATCCGGACGAGATCGAGCAGCTGATCTCCAGCCGCACCCGCGCGATCGTGCTGATCAACCCCAACAACCCGACCGGCGCCGCGTATCCGCGCGAGCTGATCGAGAAGATCGTCGCCATCGCCGCGCGCCACAAGTTGCTGCTGATGTGCGACGAGATCTACGACTCCATCCTGTACGACGGCGCCCAGTTCACTCCGGTCGCGCCGATCGCCGGCGACCTGCCCTGCCTGAGCTTCGGCGGCCTGTCCAAGGTCCACCGCGCCTGCGGCTGGCGCGTGGGTTGGGCGGTGCTGTCCGGCGACCCGGTCGCCAGCGGCGACTTCCACCACGCCATGGACCTGCTCGGTGCGCTGCGCCTGTGCGCCAACGTGCCGGGCCAGTTCGCGATCGAAGCCGCGCTGCACGGCGAGGACACCATCACGCCGCTGTGCGCGCCGGGCGGCCGGCTGTACGAAGCGCGCCGCGCGGTGATCGAAGCGGTCGAGGCCAGCAAGCATCTGCAACTGGTCGCACCGGCCGGCGCGCTGTACGCCTTCCCGGCCGTGGTCGGCGCCGCCGCGCAGGGCTTCGACGATCACAAGTTCGCGCTGGAACTGCTGGAAACCGAGGACGTGCTGGTGGTGCCGGGCTCGAGCTTCAACGTGCCCTATCGCAATCATTTCCGGGTCACCCTGCTGCCGCAGCCGGAGGATTTGCGCGAAGTCTTCCACCGCATCGAGCGCGTGCTCGACCGCCATGCCGAACGCGCGGCGCAGAGCCAACGCGCCGCCGTCGCCTGAGCCGCGCCGTGGCCGTGCCGTTGCCGCTGCAGCCCTACCTCGCGCTCGGCGACAGCTACACCATCGGCGAGGCCGTGGAGGAAGCAGGACGCTGGCCGGTGCAACTGGCCCGCGCCCTGCGCGAGGAAGGCGCGACCCTGGCCTGGCCGCGCATCATCGCGACCACCGGCTGGACCACCGACGAACTGAGTTCTGCCCTGGACGCGGCCGAGCCGCTGGGCCGCTGGGAGCTGGTCAGCCTGCTGATCGGCGTCAACAACCAGTACCGCGCGCGCAGCGTCGCCAACTATGCCGGCGAGTACCGCGATCTGCTGCAACGCGCGATCCGCTACGCCGGCGACCGCCCGCAGCGCGTGCTGGCGATGTCGATACCGGACTGGGGCGTAACCGCGTTCGGCCGCAACGACGCGCGCGGCACGGCGACCATCGGCGCCGAGATCGACGCCTTCAACGACGCCGCGCGCGCACTGTGCGAGCGCCAGGGCGTGGCCTGGGTCGATATCACCCCGGTCTCGCGCGAACTCGGCGGCCAGGTCGCGATGCTGGCCGAGGACGGCCTGCATCCGTCGGCGGCGATGTACACGCAGTGGACGCAACTCGCGCTGCCGGTGGCGCGGCGCCTGCTCGCCGACGGCGCGCGTTGAAGCGAAGCGGGCCGCGATTTCCGTCGCGGCCGGCGCCGATGCCACACTGCACGCACGCGGCGACCGCGACCAGAGCAAACCAGCAGCGATGAACGACGCGACACAAGCGATGGCCAATGGACAGGCGATGCGGATCGCACGCGCGTTCCTGCCCGAGCATCCGCTCGGCAACCGCTGGGACTACTACTACAGCCGCGCCAAACTCGGCAGCGACCCGCTTTACCCCGGCGTCAGCGCGGCCCTGCGCGGCAGCCGCGCGCCCTTGCTGGACCTGGGCTGCGGCCTGGGCCTGCTCGCGCACACGCTGCGCGCCGACGGCATCCATCTGCCTTATCGGGGCGTCGACAGCGACGCCGGCAAGATCCGCCGCGCCACGCGCGCGGCCGCGCGCGCGGGGCTGCACGAGGCCCGCTTCGATACCGTCGACCTGGCCCGCGAAGTACCCGAACACCGCGGCAGCGTGGTGATACTGGATGTGCTCCAGTTCATTCCGGTCGATGCCCAGGCGCGCGCCATCGACGCCATGATCGCGATGCTGACCCCGGGCGCACGCCTGGTGATCCGCACCGGCCTGGCCGACGGCACCGGCCGCGCCCGGATCACTCACGTCGCCGACGTATTTTCGCGCGCCGTGGGCTGGATGAACGCGATGCCGCGCTACTACCCCGACGGCGACGCCTTGCGCGCACGCCTGCGCGAGGCGGCGCTGGAGGTGGAATTCACGCCGCTGTTCGGCAAGACGCCGTTCAACAATTGGCGGATCGTGGCGAGCAAGCCGGAGTAACGGCGGGGACGCCGCTCGGCTTCCTGTGGCAACGACGTGAACCGCCGGCTTCCTGTGGCAGCGGCGTAAGCCGCGAGCTTCCTGTGGGAGCGGCGTGAGCCGCGATTTCGATCCAGCCGAAGTGGCGCGATCGCGGCTTACGCCGCTCCCACAGAAAGCGTCGTCTTGGCCTTGGGGTAGTCGTCTTGGCCTTGGGGTAGGAGCGGCGTGAGCCGCGACCTGCGCATTCAGCCGGAGGCGCGTGGTCGCGACTTACGTCGCTCCTACCCCACTGCAGATGCGCAATCGCGGCCGCAGCGGCTGTTGCTTAGATAGCCTGCGGCAGCGTGCAGCGATAGCCGAGTGGGAGCGGCGTAAGCCGCCCTTTCGACCCGGCCGAAGCGGCGCGATCGCGGCTTACGCCGCTCCCACAGAAGGCACCGTCTTGGCTTTGGGGTAGGAGCGGCGTGAGCCGCGACCTGCGCATTCAGCCGGAGGCGCGTGGTCGCGACTTACGTCGCTCCTACCCCAGAGCAGGAATGCGCAATCGCGGTCGCAGCGGCTGTTGCTTAGATAGCCTGCGGCAGCGTGCAGCGGTAGCCGAGCTCGTTCAGCCGTTCCAGCAGCAGGCGCATCGTCTCGACATTGCGTCCATGCCCGGCGCCCTCGTGCATCAGCACGATCGCGCCCGGCGCCAGATTCGATTCGATCCGCGCCAACACCCGCTGCGGATCCGCCGCCACCGCATCGAAGCCGCGTGCCGACCACGCCACTCGGGCCAGACCATGCCGCCGCAGCGCCGCCGCGACGAAGGGGTTGGCCATCCCGACCACCGCACGGAACCAGCGCGGCGCGCGTCCCGTCAGCGCGGTCAGCGTCGCCTGCGCGTCGGCGACCTCCGCCGCCATGCGCCGGGGCGGCAGCGCCCAGAACCAGGCCGCGGGGTGGCTGTGGCTGTGGTTGCCGATGTCGTGGCCGCGGCGCGCGATCTCGCGTACCAGTTCCGGCTGCGCTGCGGCGCGGCGGCCGACCAGGAAGAAAGTCGCCTTGGCGCCGTGGGCGTCGAGCAGGTCCAGCATCGCCCGGGTGTCGGCCGAGGGGCCGTCGTCGATGGTCAGCCAGACCTCGCGCCGGTCGCCGTTCAGCCGCGACAGCACCGGGCTGAACAGGCGCGATTGCGGCCGCAGCGTGGCCCAGATCATCAGGCCATGGCTGAGCAGCAGCGCCGCCAGCCCGATCCGCCAGCCCAGCCCCCACCACAGCGCGATGACCGCCAGTTGCGAGGCGCCGAACAACCAGGCCCAGGCCCAGGGGCGGCGCGGCGGTCGATGCGGGGCGGAGACCGGAATCATGGACCGCATCTTAGCGGAGCGCCGTCCGGGCCTTGCGGCGCGCACGGCCCGCCCCCATGTCGCCGATACCTCACGTCCGGCGTCACACCATGTCCCTCGACCCCGCGCTGCGCACGCGCATCGACACCCTGCTCCAGTCCAACCGCGTCGTACTGTTCATGAAGGGCGCGCCGAACGCGCCGCAGTGCGGCTTCTCGGCCAAGGCCTCCGGCGCGCTCAATGCGCTGCTGCCGCAGGGCTACGCCCACGTCGACGTGCTGTCCGACCCGGAAATCCGCGAAGGCATCAAGCAGTACGGCGAGTGGCCGACCATCCCGCAGCTGTATATCGACGGCCAGCTGGTCGGCGGCAGCGACATCATCGAGCAGATGGCCGGCAGCGGCGAGCTGCACAGCGCGCTGGGCTTGCCCGCGCCGGACCGCAGCCCGCCGAAGCTGAGCATCAGCCCGGCCGCGGCGCAGATGCTGCGCGACGCGGTCGCCAACGCCGGCGACGGCTACGCGGTGCAGTTGGAAGTGGACGCGCGCCACAACGTGCGCCTGCAGTTGGCGCCGATCGACGCCAACGCGGTCGCGGTGGACGTCGAAGGCGTGCGCGTGCAGACCGACTGGGTCAACGCCCGCCGCGCCGACGGCGTGTCGATCGACTGGGCCGACGACGAACGCGGCCGCGGCCTGGTCATCACCAATCCGAACGCACCGCCGACCGTGCGCGCGATCGCTCCCGCCGACGCCCAGGCGCGCGTGCGCGAAGGCACGCTGCGCCTGATCGACGTGCGCCCGGCCGACGAGCGCGCGCAGGCCTCGGTCAACGTCGCCTACGACAGCTTCGATGCCGGCGTGGAAGCGCTGGAGGGGCTGCCCAAGGACGCTCCGCTGGCCTTCCTGTGCCATCACGGCGGTCGCAGCGCCCAGGCGGCGGAGCATTTCCGCCAGCTCGGCTTCCGCGAGATCTACAACGTCGAAGGCGGCATCGATGCCTGGGCCGACATCGACGGATCGATCCCGCGTTACTGAGCCGTCATCGGTTCGAGCGAAAACGGCCGCGGAATCCGCGGCCGTTTTTTTGCGAATCCGCGTTGCGGCGGATCGGGTCGGCATGGCACGAACCGTCGCCCGCTGAGGGAACGGGGTGAACCGCGATTTCGACGCAGCCGTAGCGATCCGATCGCGACTCACGTCGCTCCCACAAAAAGCCGGCGCGAAGCCTTGGGGTAGGAGCGGCGTGAGCCGCGATTTCGACGCAGCCGAAGYGACGCGATCGCGACTYACGTCGCTCCCACARAAAGCCGGYGCGAAGCCTTGGGGTAGGAGCGGCGTGAGCCGCGACCTGCGCAGGCGACCGCAGCGACGTGGTCGCGACTTACGTCGCTCCTACCCCGAAGCAACGTGAGCCGCGACCTGCGCAGGCGACCGCAGCGACGTGGTCGCGACTTACGTCGCTCCTACCCCGAAGCAAAACGCGACGGGAACGTTGCCGCCTTCTGTRGGAGCGGCGTGAGCCGCGATTTCGACGCAGCCGAAGCGACGCGATCGCGACTYACGTCGCTCCCACAAAARGCCGGCGCAAAGCCTTGGGGTAGACGCCTCAGCCCTTGAAGCCGCCGTTGTCGAGATAGGCCTGCTCCTCGACTGTGCTCTGCCGGCCCAAGGCCTGGTTGCGGTGCGGGAAGCGGCCGAAGCGCTCGATGATCTGCAGGTGCTGCAGCGCCCATTGCGCCGGGTCGGGGGCGCCCGCGCTGACCGGCAGCGTGCGATACAGCTCGACCGATCGGCGCTGGTCGTCCAGCGATTCGGAATGCTCGAACGGCAGATAGAAGAACGCGCGCAGCGCCGGATCGGTACGCTGATCGTCGCCGCGCGCGATCGCCTGGGTCGCGAACGCGCGCGCCAGCGGATCGGTGGCATAGGCGTGTGCGCTGCCGCGGAACACGTTGCGCGGGATCTGGTCGAGCAGGATCAGCAAGGCCAGGGCGCCGACCTCGCCCTGCTGCATCCAGTCGTCGTGGGCGCGGCAGGCGGCGCGGAAATGCGCTTCCAGGAAACCGGCACGGCAACGCGCATCGAAGCCGTCGTCGCGCTCGAACCAGCGCACGTAACCGGCGTCGCGCCAGAAATTGACGACGTCCTGGGCGGTCGGTTCGGTCATGGCATGGCCTCGCGGGTGGGAATGGGGAGCGCACGGTAACAGGTCGCGTGCGAAGCGTGCGCGATGCGCCCGGACACAGCGTTCCGCGACTCAGGCATCGTCGTCGCCGAGCTGGGTCTCGAGTTCGGTGATCCAGGCCGTGGTGATGCTCTCCAGCGTCACCGCGTGGATCAGGGGCCGGATCGAGCCGGTCGAGTAGGACTGCGAGATGAAACGCGCGTAGCGTTCGCGAAAGCCGAGCCAGGCGCGGTGCGCCTCCTCGAAGGTGGCGCGGCCGTCGCCGTCGAGCTGGCGGCGCAGGTGTTCGACCAGTCCCTGCAGACGCGCGTCCACTTGCTCGAACTCGGCGATCGCCTGCCGGTTCATGTCGTTCTGGCTCACGCCGTCGTCGTCGCTCTGGCGCGCGACTTCCTCGGCCTTGCTGAAGTAGTTGTCGGCCAGGCGCGCGGCGGTCTCGGCCTTGCCGATCAGGCGCGTCTCGAAACGACGCAGGTCGTCGAGGCTGGTGTTGCTGCCGTCCAGTCCCTGCTTGAGCGCGAGCAGTTTCTGCCCGCGCTCGATCGCATCGACGGTGCTGCGGCGCTCGACCCGACGCTGGACGAAATAGAACGTCCAGGTGAGGGTGGCGCCGATGAGGAGATAGATGACCTGTTCCATGGCGGTGTCCCGAAGCTGGACGCCAGTGTGCCCGGAGGAGGTCTCAGGGGGTGCGATGTGGGGTGCGCGGAGTCGCAGATTTGGCTAGATGAACGCTGTTTCTGCGATTTTCGGCGGCGCGGAGCACCGGCCATCCGGGCGGCGGCGCCTCCGATAATCGAGGCACCATCCTGTTGCGATTCGCTTCCAACTTCAGATGGTGAACTTGCGACGAACCTCGGCTCGCTCGTCATCGCCCCCGACAACCGCTGTTGCTGTTGCTGTTGCTGTTGCTGTTGCTGTTGCTGTTGCTGTTGCTGCGGCATTGAAATCCAGTGCCCCGCACTCGCCCGACCCCACTCAGACCCGAAGGGCGGCGCGCAGGACGCGCGCCGTTTTTCGAGGAACAGGATGTTCCTTCGAAAAATCCCCGCGCCACCTCCGATCTCGCCTAGCAAGAGAAAGTGACCCGCATGCGCAGCAGGCGGAAGCCGTTGACTTGAGAATCGAAACCTTCGTCGAACCTCGGAATTCGCAATCGCGGCTTACGCCGCTCCCACAGAAAGCAGAAAGCGAAGCCGATCCCGCATCGAAACTCATGCAGCGGCCAGAGGTCGTGGTCGCGGCTTACGCCGCTCCTACCCAAAAGATGGAGCGGGCCGTCGACGGGCCAAGCGATCGCGGCTTACGCCGCTCCCACAGAAAGCAGAAAGCGAAGCCGATCCGCATCGAAACTCATGCAGCGGCCAGAGGTCGTGGTCGCGGCTCACGCCGCTCCTACCCCAAGGCTAGAGTGGAACAGGCGCGGCCGCCGGACTGGCGATCGCGGCTCACGCCGCTCCCACAGAAGGCAGAAGCGGCGAATCGGAAGCGGAACCCCATCGGAAGACGAAGTTCGCGGTCGCGGCTTACGCCGCTCCCACAGTAGGCAGAAAGCGGAAGGAGGATCCGAAGCGAACCTCCCCCACCCAGCCGGCCAAAACTACTCGTCGAACCGCAGATGCCGCACCGACTTGCCATGCCGCCGGATCAACTTCAGCGCTTCGATGCCGACGTTGATGTGATTGTCCACGTACTCCGCGCTGACCTTGGCATCCGAAGCTTCGGTTTTCACGCCTTCCGGAATCATCGGCTGATCCGACACCAGCAGCAGCGCGCCGCACGGAATCCGGTTGGCGAAGCCCGCGGCGAAGATCGTCGCCGTTTCCATGTCGATCGCCATGCAGCGCATCGCGCGCAGACGTTCCTTGAAGGCCTCGTCGTGTTCCCAGACCCGACGGTTGGTGGTGTAGACCGTACCGGTCCAGTAGTCGTGGCCGAGGTCGCGGATCATGGTCGAGACCGCGCGCTGCAGCGCGAACGCCGGCAGCGCCGGGACCTCCGGCAGCAGGTAGTCGTTGGAGGTGCCCTCGCCGCGGATCGCGGCGATCGGCAGCACCAAGTCGCCCAGTTCGTTCTTGCGCTTGAGGCCGCCGCACTTGCCCAGGAACAGCACCGCCTGCGGCATGATCGCCGACAGCAGGTCCATCATGGTCGCCGCGTTCGGGCTGCCCATGCCGAAGTTGATCATGGTGATGCCGTCCGCCGTGGCGCTGGGCATCGGCTTGTCCAGGCCGACCACTTCGGCGCCGGTGAGGCGGGCGAAGGTGTGCAGGTAACCGCCGAAGTTGGTCAGCAGCACGTGCTGGCCGAACTGGTCCAGGGGCACGCCGGTGTAGCGCGGCAGCCAGTTCTCGACGATCTGTTCTTTGTCTTTCACGGTCGACAGCCTTTTCTAGTTGTTGTGTGCCTATTGTGGCACCGCCCATGACTATCGTCAGGGTTGGCGGCACCCGGGGGGCCGGCTAGGGTTCGGGGCTGTGCTTGCCGTCTCTTTGGGGAAAACCATCATGCTTCGACCCTTGCTGGCCGGCTGCGGCCTGGCGCTGCTGGTCGGCGCCGTGCACGCGGCGCCGCCCGCGCCGGCGTCCGGCTCGCGCTACACCCAGGACCCGTATCCCAGCACCTACCGGCCGATCGCCTCGGGCCCGGTGCTGCTGCAGCACGCGACCGTGCTGACCGGTACCGGCCAGCGCCTGAACGACGCCGACGTGCTGATGCAGGGCGGCAAGGTGGTCGCGGTCGGTACCGGCCTGGACGCGCCGGCCGATGCCGCCCGCGTCGACGCGCGCGGCAAATGGATCACCCCCGGCCTGATCGACGTGCACTCGCACCTGGGCGTGTATTCCAGCCCCGGCGTCAGCGCCCATGGCGACGGCAATGAGATGACCAGCCCGGTCACCCCCAACGTCTGGGCCGAGCATTCGGTCTGGCCGCAGGACCCGGGCTTCGCCGCGGCCATGGCCGGCGGCATCACCACCATGCAGGTGCTGCCGGGCTCGGCCAACCTGATCGGCGGCCGCGGCGTCACCCTCAAGAACGTGCCGGCCACGACCTACCAGGCGATGAAGTTCCCGGGCGCGCCCTGGGGCCTGAAGATGGCCTGCGGCGAGAATCCCAAGCGCGTCTACGGCGGCCGCAACACCTCGCCGGGCACGCGCATGGGCAACGTCGCCGGCTACCGCGCGGCCTTCATCGACGCCAGCGAGTACGTGCGCAAGAACACGCCCAAGGCCGAGCAGCCCAAGAAGAAGCGCAGCTGGTGGCAGAGCTCGTCCAACGGCAACGGCAACGGCAATGGCGCCGCTGCCGACAGCGACAAGGACGCTGGCGGCAAGCGCGACCTCAAGCTCGACACCCTGGCCGGCGCGATCAAGGGCGACATCCTGGTCCACATCCATTGCTACCGCGCCGACGAGATGGCGACCATGCTCGACCTGGCCAAGGAGTTCGGCTTCAAGGTCAGCGCTTTCCACCACGCCGTGGAGGCGTACAAGATCGCCGACCGCCTGGCCGCCGAAGGCGTCTGCGGCGCGCTCTGGGCCGACTGGTGGGGCTTCAAGATGGAAGCCTTCGACGGCATCCAGGAAAACATCGCCCTGGTCGACCGCCCGCAGAACAGCTGCGCGATCGTGCACTCGGATTCGCAGGAAGGCATCCAGCGGCTCAATCAGGAGGCGGCCAAGGTGATGGCGCACGCCAAGCTCGTCGGCATCGACATCCCGCCTGAGCGCGCGATCCGCTGGCTGACCCAGAACGCCGCCAAGTCGCTGGGCGTGCTCGACCAGACCGGCACCCTGGAGCCCGGCAAGATGGCCGATGTGGTGGTCTGGAACGGCAATCCCTTCAGCGTCTACGCCAAGGCCGAACAGGTCTACGTCGACGGCGCGCGCATCTACGACCGCAACGACCGCAATCGCCAGCCGACTTCGGACTTCCTGCTCGGCCAGGGCGCACGCGCCGCCGGAGGTGCGCCGTGAGCCGCGCCAAGGCCGCGCGTCGCGGCCCGACGCGTCGCTGCGCTGCGCTGTTGGCCGCCTGCGCGCTCGCCCTGCCCGGCGTCGCCTTCGCCCAGAACGTGCTGATCCGCAACGCCACCGTCCATACCGCCACCGCGCAAGGCACGCTGCAGGGCGCCGACGTGCTGATCGGCAACGGCCAGGTGCGCGCGATCGGCAAGGGCCTGGCCGCTCCGGCCGGGACCCAGATCGTCGAAGCCGAGGGCCGGCCGCTGACGCCGACCCTGTTCGGCGGCATCACCGAGATCGGCCTGGAGGAAGTCTCCGGCGAGAAATCGACCGTCGACCGCACCGTGGCGCTCGGCGCCGAGACCAAGGAAATGACGGTGCGGCCGGAGTTCGACGTGACCCTGGCCTACAACCCGGAGTCGGTGCTGATCCCGGTCACCCGTATCGAAGGCATCGGCTGGACCCTGCTCGGCGCGGGCACCGCGACCGGCGGTTCGATCGTGGCCGGCCAGGGCGGCGTCATGCGCCTGGACGGCGGCCCCGACCCGATCGGCGCGCGCGTGCTGTTCGTGAAGCTCGGCGGCGACGCCGCCGGCCTCAGCGGCAATTCGCGGGCGGCGCAGTGGATGATCCTCGACCAATTGATCGCCGAAGCGCGCGGCCGCATCGGCCCCGACGCCAACGTGGCGCTGCTGACGCCGGCCGGGCGCGCGACGCTGGCGCGCTACCTCGGCGGCGGCGGCCGGGTGATGGTCGGCGTGGACCGCGCCGCCGACATCCGTCAGCTGCTGCGCTGGTCGGCGCGCCACGGCGTGCGCATCGCCATCGCCGGCGGCGCCGAGGCCTGGAAGCTCGCGCCGCAGCTGGCCGCGGCCAAGGTGCCGGTGTTCGTCGACCCGCTCGCCAACCTGCCCGGCGACTTCGACCAGATCGGCGCGACCATGGAAAACGCCGCGCGCCTTCGCGCGGCGGGCGTCGCGGTCGGTTTCAGCCAGAGCGGCGACGCCTCGCACAACGCGCGCAAGATCCGCCAGCTCGCCGGCAACGCGGTCGCCGCCGGTCTTCCCTGGGACGACGGCCTGGCCGGCCTCACCCGCGTGCCCGCCGAAGCGCTCGGCGTCGCGGGCGAAGTCGGCACGATCGCGCCGGGCCGCCGCGCCGACGTGGTGCTGTGGAGCGGCGACCCGCTCGAAGTCAGCAGCGTCGCCCTGCAGGTATGGATGAACGGCCGCGCGATCGAGATGCGCAGCCGCCAGACCGAACTGCGCGATCGTTATATGCGTCCCGAAAACGGTTTGCCGCGCGCGTATCCGGCGCCGTCGGGGCGGTAAGCGGCTATCGATGCAGCGGGCCGCGATGCGGTTCGCTGCATTGGCTGTGCTTTGCGATGGCGCTCCGCGCCGAGCGCTCGTTCTTGCGTAGGGTGCGGTGACAACCGCACCGAACGACGCCGCATCCGACATGGCGCGATGCGGTTCGCCGTGCTCACCACATCCTACTGCGGCGTGGCCCCCTCTCTGGCGCCGAAACCGGCCTAGACCGGCCCGTTGATGACCGCCTCGATGGCGTGGCCGTCGGGATCGATCAGGAACGCTGCGTAGTAGTGAGGGCCATAGTCCGGGCGCAGACCCGGCTGGCCATTGTCCGCGCCTGCGACCGCCAAGGCCGCCGCATGGAACCGGTCGACCGCCGCGCGCGACGGTGCGGCGAACGCCAGATGAAATCCCGGTCCCGGCACGGCCGAGCCGGGGCGGAGCTTGAGACAGAGCTTGTCCTCTCCGTCCTCGACCCCGTAGCCGATGGCGGTATCGTCTTCAAACACACGCCTGTAGCCCAAGGCGCCCAGCGCGGCGTCGTAGAACGCGCCCGCCTTCTGCAGGTCGGCGACGGCAATGGAAAGGTGATGCAGCATGGAAACGGGCCTGAGGTTTGATGCAGCCGAGTCGTGCAGCGCTTCCGTGAATCGCTAAGGCGCAGTCCGCCGCAATCGGAACACGTCTCACCGCATAGGGAATATCGCGTCCAGAGCTTGAATCCGGCAGCACCGCGCAGGAGTCCGCGCGCGCGGCATCAGACCAACGTCGTAACGACGCTGGCCAAGTAGCACGCCAGCGAGAGGCCGATGCCGATCAGCGGACTGCTGAACCAGTACATCTTGGCCGTCACGAAAAGCCCGCCCAGGGTCAGAAAACCCACCGTCAGCAGGTACGGCGAGGAGAACAGCAGGCCGCCGTGCGCCACCGCCAGGTAACCGTAGATCAGGCCGTACAGCATCGCGGCCATGCTGTGGCTGATGTTGAACCCGATCCAGCAGTCCCACATCGACGTTTGCCGGGTGATGCCCGGCGAAACCTCGCGCATGCGCGCCTCCAGCGCGGGATCGCGCGGCCTGAGCTTGGGCCCGACGAAGGTCAGAACCAGATGCAGCGTACCCAGCGCAAGCAATACCACCGCGCTGGCAACCATCAATACCGTAGTTAGCACAAGCTCTTCCTTAGCAGATCCGCATCGGGCCGACTCGCATCGAAGCCGAACCGGCTTGAATGAACCGTCGCATCGCAGGTCAAGGTTTAGCGTAGACCATGGCGATTAGGTCTGCGAACCCAAGCCAATCGGGCCACGAACGGCTCAGGCCCGCATAGAGGGCCGGCCTGCGCCTTCGGCAAGCAGATTACTCGCCTATGGTCGGATAATCGATGATCCACAGCCATGCGCCGTCTTCCTGTCGCCGCGCGACCTTGGAACACAGGGTGCCATTGGGGTAGCGGCGCCAATCATTGCTTAAATGCCCTTAGCATCGGCATAGGCGATCCAGGCGCCGCAGATCGCGACGAAATAGAGCAGGCCTGCGATCGAAAACACTTGCGACCGGCGCAGTTGCGGATGGCGCCGCCCTACGTCCGCGGCATACGCCAATAAACCCATCCTGCCGATGCTGCGGCCGTCCTTATTGGCTTGCTCGACGATCAGCATGAAGTGATGGATGGCGAAGACGAAGGGAAGCCAGAGAACGGCCTGGGCGATCGCAACCACCAGGGCCACCGGATATCCAAACGGTTCGGCGCCGAAAGCTTTGACGAGCACGGGCTGCACGTCCGCGGAAAATGCAGTGCCGACGATCAGGACGTATATGAGGGCCGGAAGGACATAGCTCGTTTTGCTTCTTTGAGTCATCGACGACGATCCTCGAATTGTCAGGCTTCGCCATGCCCGGAGGCGCCGCGAGCTTTTGCATACATCTCTCTTCCAATCGAGATAACCGCGGCCGTAATACTCCCCCTCTTGAACTAATTCTAATTGCCGAACAACGCTTCCGTCAGAGACCGCGCGACACCGCTGTGCCAGAGCCAGCCGACCGCCGCGAGATTGGCCACCACGGTGAACCAGAAAACCGACTGGAACGACGCCTTTACGGTCTTGTGGCGCGATTGTTGCTGGGCGATGAGCGCGCCGGGCCAGCCGCCGAGCATGTCCACGAAATGCAAGGTGCTTTCCGGAGTGCGGCGCATGCCCTTGCCGGCGGCGGCCTTGTCGACTGTGTACATGACGTAGGACAGGCAGCTGAGGAGTGCGTACCCCGCTGCAATCACGGCGGGAAGGACGCCCAGCAGCGTTACGGCCGCGGCCGCCAGCAGAAAGATGATGCCGATGGCCGCCCTCGGCACCGGCTTGGATGGCTTTCGTTTTTCGATCTTTTGGCCAGCGAATCGTACCTCTATCGCATTCGTTCGGCCTCGACCGTCTTTTTCCGTCGAGTACGAGATCAGGTCGCCGTCCACCGGGCGACGCGACCCGAACTGGAACGCCTTGATATGAACGAAGGCGCGGTGTCCGCCGCCATGCGGCACGACAAAGCCATAGCCCTTGTCTTCGTTCCAATCCGAGAGTCGCCCTACCAGTCTCATAGGAGGTCCAATGCCTGGCCAAATCGTGAGTCACTTCGCCCGGGTTCCCATCGCCTGAGAGCGTGGGAAGGTTGAGTGCTTGCTGGTAGAGGCTGGAGAGGTGCTGGAGCGCAACCGTCGCCTCGTTCTCGTGCGAGAAAGAGCCTCCCTCGGCCCAAGCGCAGAACCGTTCTGCAGCCTCCGCAAAATGTTGAACCCGCTGAATCATCTACGCAGGACCCGTGACTTGAACCAAGCAACATCGCGAAGCGGCTTGGGATAGTGTGCCGCCGAGTTATCGCGTCATGAAGGACCGTCTAGGGAACCTTCTCCGTCGTGGCGCATTCCGCCGCCACCAAGCTTAGCGCCCTGTTCTTCGCTGCCGCCAGTTCGACACGAAGGTCGAGGCCCGACCAGGTATCGTTGAACTGCTCGACTTTGAGCAAGCGACGTTCCAGCTCAGCGAATTGCTCGTTTATCGTTTCGGCCGACTCAGCGCACGCGCCCTGCTTGAGCCCTCGTGCGACTTGGGCACTGTCGTTTTCGAACACGGCAATCTGTCGTTCATAGCAGGCGCCCAGGATGTTTCCGCATCCGCCGAATGAGCACTCCTTGCGGGCCTGCTCGGATTCCTTGAGGCAAGCTTGATATTCGTCCGCCGCAGCGGATCGGAGCTCCCCTGCATGGACTAGGCCGGCGGGTGCAGCGAGCACGATGGTCAGTAGTAGCTTCTTCATGACCACCTGTCGCTTACGCCTCGACCTGGGTGCGATCGTTCTAGGTGTGCCATTGGACTCGATTGAGCTTGGCCGGGGCTAAGCTGCGCCGGCTTGAATGAAGTAGCGGGCACTGTAAGCGGACCCAGAGAGGCGGTAAACACGCACCGCAGCGCGCCCGTCAAACCGCGCTCGCCTGCGCATCCAGCAACACCACCCGATTGCGTCCCTCGTGCTTGGCCCGGTACATCGCTGCGTCGGCGCGCTGGATCAGGGTCGCGGCGCTGTCTTCGGGGCCGCACTCGACCACGCCGATGCTGAGTGTCAGCGCGACCTTGACGCCCTTGACCTCGCAGCAGCGGCGCTCGACCTTGCGCCGGATCTGTTCGGCGGTATCGAGCGCGACCGCGTTGCCGACGCCCGGCAGCAGCAACAGGAACTCTTCGCCGCCGATGCGGCCGAGCTGGTAGATCGGCATGGTCTCGGAATGGATGCTCTCGGTGACCGCGCACAGGCAGGCGTCGCCGACCGGGTGGCCGTAGGTGTCGTTGATGGCCTTGAAGTGGTCCAGGTCCAGGAACAGCACCGACAGGGGCTGGCGCTTGCGGCGCGAGTCGGCCACGGCGCGGTTGAGGCGGGTGATGATGCCGGCGCGGTTGAGCACGCCGGTCAGAGCGTCGTGTTCGGCGTGCAATTGGGCCACGTCGCGTTCGCGGCGGAAGGTCAGCATGCGGTCGGCCAGGCCCAGCACCAGCACCACCGCGGCGAAGGCCTGCATCACCGGCAGGCCGTATTCGAGCAGCGACGTCAGCGGCACGCCGGCGCTGAGCTGCATGGCGCGCGCGGTCGACACCACCACCAGCGGGACCCAGGCGATCAGCACGAAACCGGCGTGGCGGCCGCCGCGCAGCCAGACCGTGCCCAGGGTCGCCACCGCCAGCAGGTTGGCCAGCATCAGCAGGCCATTGCCCAGCAGCGGGAACCAGGCCTTGTTCGCCGGCCACGGCGACACCAGCCCGACCAGCAGCAGCAGCAGCGGCAGCCAGGCGCCGACGATCAGCAATGCGCGGGTCAGCCAGGGCGCGCGCGGGCGCAGCTCGGCGAACTCGATCAGGAACAGCACCGTGACTATCGTCGAGGAGGTGGCGACGAACCAGATGCCGGCGACACCGAACCGCCCCAGCCAGGCCAGGATCGGCAGCGTGTAGGCATCGCCATAGGCGCACAGCACGTACAGCAGCTGCAGCAGCATGCTGGCCGAGAACAGCAGATAGACGCGCTCGCGCAACTGCGCCCAGAACAGCAGCACCACCAGCGACACGCCGACCAGGATGCCCATGCTCAGCCAGAGCATGCGCACGTGGCGGTGGTCTTCGACCGCGTAGTCGGCGCTGGAACGCACCGCGATCTGCAAGGGGTAGCGCGCGCCCTCCACGCCCACGTACACCGGCCCGGCGGCGCTCAGCGGAAAGGCCAGCGCGCGCCGCGAATGGCTGGGCTCGGCTTCGGGGTCGAAGATGCTGGCGTGGCGGGCGCGGTAGTCGGGCGGGGCCAGCACGGTGATGCGGGCGCTGTAGGGGTGGTAGATCAGCAGCACGCGCGGCTCTTCCGAAGACTCCGGGCGCAGGCGCCACCAGCCGCGGCCGCTCTGGGCGCCGGCCAGCTGGAGGGTGGAAGGCTGGGTCTGGTAGGCAGAATCGGGCAGCGCGCGCAGGGCCTCGGCCGAGGCCGGCGGCGCTTGCGCCAGGCGTTCGACGCGCACGATGCCGACCGCCCACGCCGGCACGCAGACTGTGCACAACACCAGCCAGGCCGCGATCCAGATCCGTTTCATCGGGCTCCCCGCGTCCGCCCCAGTGTCGGCCGCGCCGGTGCGCGCCACAAGCCCCTGCGCGACGTATGCTGGCGGCATTTCGCCCCCGGCACGCAGGAAGCTACCGATGTCATCGTTGTCATTGCCGCCACTGATCCTGGCCGCCGCGATCGCGCTGCAGCCGCCCGGGCAGTTTCACGGCGACGAGCCGGTCGCCCGCGACGGCGAAACCTGGCTGGCGCTGCGCGCCTCGGCCGAAAGCGCCTCGCTGACCCCGACCCGGCTACGGGTGCAAGCCAGCGAGGACCCGATCCTGGACGCGCCCGGCCAGACCAGCGGCCGGCGCGTGTCTTCGGCGCTGGAACCGGACCCCGACGCCGAGGGCGCCCAGGTCGTAGCCTACCTGCGCGGCGGCGCGCTGGCCGCGGGCGCGGTGAGCCCGGCCCGCATCCTCGAACGCAGCCAAGGCGTCGCTCCGCCGGGCTATCGCATCGACCTCGCCGGCCGGGACCATCGCATCCGCACCCAGTGCACGCCCAAGCGCGGCAGCCAGGCCTACGCACGCGACTGTGCCGTGGTGCTGGTCGCGCCCGACGGGGCGGAACAGGTGCTGATGCGCGTGGAAGGCCGGCGCGAGGCGGACCTCCTCCTGCTCGGCGACGACGCCTCGCCGGAGCTGCTGTTCGCCGGCGACCTCGATCGCGACGGCCGGCTCGACCTGATCTTCGATGTCAGCGATCACTACAACGTAACGCGACCGACGCTGTTTCTGTCGTCGCAGGCCAGGGACGGCGAACTGCTGCACGCGGTGTCCACCTACGAATCCGTCGGCTGCTGAAGCCGCCCGTCCCTGTTCCGGAGCAAGACCCCATGACCCTGCCTCCCGTCGACTTCAACTGGCTGGCGGTGATCGCCGCCGCCGCGTCCGCGTTCCTGCTCGGCGGGATCTGGTACGGGCCCTTGTTCAAGAAGGCCTGGTGCCGCGAGGCCGGAGTCGATCCGGATTCGGCGCCGCGCCATCCGGCGCGGATCTTCGCCGTCGCCATCGTCTGCAGCCTGCTGTCGGCGGTGATCTTCGCCGCGATGATGCCCAGCGGCGCCGGCGCAGCCGACGGTTTCGGGCTCGGCTTCGTGGTCGGCCTGTTCTTCGTGGCGATGAGCTTCGGCATCAATTACGCCTTCGCCCAGCGCAGCCTCAAGCTGTGGATGATAGACAGCGGCTACCACATCCTGCAGTTCATCCTGTACGGGGTGATCCTGGGCGCCTGGCGCTGAGGGCCGCGGACATGACGAGCATCGACTGGTACTTCGATTTCATTTCGCCGTTCTCCTACCTGGCCTGGCAGAAAGTGAAGGCGCTGCCGGCGACGACCGCGTCGCTGCGGCCAGTGCCGATCGTGTTCGGCGCGGTGCTGGCCGCATGCGGCCAGAAGGGCCCGGCCGAGATCCCGGGCAAGCGCGAATTCACCTACCGCCACGTGCTGTGGCAGTCGCGCCAGGAAGGGGTGACGCTGCGCTTCCCGCCCGCGCATCCGTTCAATCCGCTGCCGGCGCTGCGCCTGTGCGTGGCCGCCGGCGCCACCGCCGAAGCGGTCGACGCGGTGTTCGACTGGATCTGGGGCCAGGGCCACGCCGGCGACAGCCTGGAGGCGCTGGCGCCGCTGGCCGCCGCGCTGGGCGTGGACCCGGCCGCGATCGGCAGCGACGCCACCAAGGCCGCGCTGCGCGCCAACACCGAGGCCGCGATCGCCGCCGGCGTCTACGGCGTGCCGACCCTGGTCTTCGACGGTGCGATGTTCTGGGGCAACGACGCGCACGCGTTCGCCCTGGCCGCGCTGCACGATCCGGGCGTGCTCGACGACCCGGAGATGCGCCGGGTCGGCACGCTGCCGGCGGCGGTCCAGCGCCAAGGCTGAACGCCGCGCCGGAGCCGTTCAGGGGCGTAGACACACCCTTGTCGCATGCCGGGTATGCTGCCGGTCACAATTCGAACGTCTTGGCGCCAACACCCGGGGGGGGACTATGCGCATCGGACTCGTCGTCGACTCGGCTTGCGATCTGCCGTTGGAGTACCTGCAGCAGCACGATATCCATCTGCTGCCGATCACCGTGCGGATCGGAGAGGCCGTGCTGGCCGACCACCGCAACGAACAGGCCACCCTGCACTTCCTCAACACCCACCTGGGCGAACGCGGCTTCGAGGCCGAGACCACGCCGTTCACCGTGCAACAGGTGCGCGACCTGTTCGTGAGCCAGCTGGCGATCGACTACGACTACGTGTTCTGCATGACCATCACCCGGACCCGCAGCCCGGTCTACGACAACGCCAACCAGGCCAGCTTCGCGATCCTCAACGATTACAAGCCCATACGCAGCGCCGCCGGCAACAACACCCCGTTCGCGCTGCGGGTGATCGACACCCAGAACCTGTTCGCCGCCCAGGGCATCCTGCCGGTCGAAGCCGCGCGCCTGCGCGACGCCGGCGAGGGCGCGCCCAAGATCCGCGCACGCCTGGAAAATCTGGCCCTGCACACCCACGGCTATCTGATTCCTCGCGATCTCAACTACATGCGCCAGCGCACCCGCATCCGCGGCGACCGCAGCGTGAGCTTTCTCAGCGCGACCCTGGGCACGGCGCTGGACATCAAGCCGGTGCTGCATTGCAACCGCGGCGAAACCGGGCCGGTGGCCAAGATCAAGGGCTACGACGCGGCCGCGCAGAAGCTGTTCGACTACTGCGGCAAGCGCGTGCGCGAAGGGCTGATGACCCCGACCATGTGCCTGAGCTACGGCGGCGAGCTCGCGGAAATGCGCGCCCTGCCCGGCTACGAGCGCCTGCGCGAGGTCTGCGCCGAACACAACGTCGAGCTGTTCGAGAGCGTGATGAGCCTCACCGGCATGGTCAACATCGGCAAGGGCGCCGTCGCCGCGGGCTTCGCCGCCGAGGGCGGCAGCAAGTTCGACGCCTGAGCCGCGCCCGACGCGCGCCCCAGGACGCAGCGCCGCGGCGGCGTGCCGGATCGGGCTGCTGCGCCCAAACACGACTTTATGCCTAGGGTCATGCGCGGCCGTGCGGGTTAGGCTCGGGACCTCGTCCGCTCGAACCCGACTCGATGCCCAGCCACCGCCTGCTCGTCCTTGCGCTCGCCAGCGCCCTCGCCGCCGCTCCAGCGCTCGCCCAGAACCCGCCCGCGCCGCAGCCCACACCACCGCCGCAGCCCGCGCCGCAGGACAAGGACCAGGCCGACAAGCCGCGCGACCAGCTCGAACAGGACGCCCTGGACCCGGCCGGCAACGATCCGGCGCACGCCTCGGCCCAGACCGCCAAGGGCGCGAGCAAGCCCGGCGAAGCCAAGGACGAGAAGAAGTGGGACGTCTCGGCCGCGCA
The DNA here is from genome assembly GCF_001428685.1 of Lysobacter sp. Root76. GTDB lineage: Bacteria > Pseudomonadota > Gammaproteobacteria > Xanthomonadales > Xanthomonadaceae > Lysobacter. The sequence continues at coordinate 402,467 of NZ_LMIK01000004.1, forward strand.
CGGCCCGACCAAGAGCGTGCGCTTCGAAACCGACGAAGGCACCTGGATGGACGTGGACGTTTCGCCCGACGGGCGCGAAGTCGCGTTCTCCCTGCTCGGCGACCTCTACCGCCTGCCGATCGCCGGCGGCGCCGCCCAGCGCGTGACCAGCGGCCCGGCCTGGGATGTGCAACCGCGCTGGTCGCCCGACGGCCGCGAGCTGGCTTTCACCTCCGACCGCGGCGGCGGCAACAACCTCTGGCGCATCCGCAGCGACGGCAGCAACGCGGTGCAGGTGACCAAGGAAGACTTCCGCCTGCTCAACAACCCGGCCTGGACCCCGGACGGCCGCTTCCTGATCGGCCGCAAGCACTTCACCGGCGAACGCTCGCTGGGCGCCGGCGAGTTGTGGCTGTACCACACCGCCGGCAGCGGCGGCCTGCAGCTGACCAAGCAGAAGAACGACCAGCAGGACCTGGGCGAACCGGCGGTCTCGCCCGACGGCCGCTACGTCTATTACTCCGAGGACGTCAGCGACGGCCCGTCGTTCCAGTACAACAAGAACGTCCACGACACGATCTACGCGATCAAGCGCCTGGACCGTCAGACCGGCGACAGCGAAACCCTGATCTCCACCCCCGGCGGCGCGGTGCGGCCGCAGCCCTCGCCCGACGGCAAGTCGCTGGCGTTCGTGAAGCGCGTGCGCGACAAGTCGGTGCTGCACGTGATGGACCTGGCCAGCGGCGAAGTGCGCCCGGTCTGGGACGGCCTCTCGCACGATCAGCAGGAAGCCTGGGCGATCTTCGGCCCCTACGCCAACTTCGACTGGACGCCGGACTCGCGCGCGGTGGTGATCTGGGCCCAGGGCAAGCTGTGGCGCGTCGACATGGCCAGCGGCAAGGCGAGCAATGTGCCGTTTACCGCCCAGGTCGATCAGACCGTGACCGCGCCCTTGCGCTTCGAACAGACCCTGGACGAAGGCCGCTTCACGCCGAAGATGATCCGCGACGTCGCCACCAGCGCCGACGGCAAGACCCTGATCTTCCACGCCGTCGGCCACCTCTGGCGCAAGCGCCTGCCCGACGGGGCGCCCGAGCGCCTGAGCCGCGACGAGAGCCATTACGAGTACCAGCCCAGCTTCAGCGCCGACGGCCGCAAGCTGCTGTACACGACCTGGTCCGACCAGGACCTGACCGCGATCTACGTGGCCGACGCCAACGGCGGCGGCGCGCGCAAGATCAGCCGCGAGCCGGGCTTCTACTACGGCCCGCGCTTCTCGCCGGACGGCCGCCGCATCGCCTACGCCAAGAGCGGCGGCGGCGGCCTCACCGGCAGCCTGTGGTCGCGCGATCAGGGCATCTATGTGATGCCGGCCGACGGCGGCGCCGCGGTGCGCGTGGCCGAGAGCGGCGAATCGCCGCAGTTCAGCGCCGACGGCAGCCGCGTCTACTACCTCACCGGCGGCGGCCTGAAGAAGAAGCTGATGTCGGTCGGCCTGCACGGCGAGGATCCGCGCGAGGTCTACAGCCTGAAGTACGTCGACGCGGTCAGCATCAGTCCGGACGGCAACTGGATCGCCTTCACCGAACTGTTCAACGCCTACGTCGCGCCGCTGGTCGCCACGGGCAGCGCGGTCGAACTGTCCAAGGACAGCAAGGCCATGCCGGTGACCCAGGTCAGCGCCGATGTCGGCAGCTATCTGCACTGGAGCGCGGATTCGAAGTCGCTGCACTGGATGGTCGGCGACCGCTACCACTCGCGCGACCTGCGCCAGAGCTTCGCCTTCCTGCCCGGCGCACCCAAGGACCTGCCCAAGCCGAGCAACGACGGCGGCATCGCGGTCGGCCTGAGCGTGGCGGTGGATGCGCCCAAGGACACCGTCGCCTTCACCCACGCCCGCATCGTCACCATGCGCGACGCGGAGAAGACCCAGGAGGTGATCGAGGACGGCACCCTCGTGGTCCGCGGCGACACCATCGTCGCGATCGGGCCTTCGTCGTCGGTGGCGATCCCGGCCGGCGCGCGCAGCATCGACGCTAGCGGCAAGACCATCGTGCCGGGCTATGTCGACGTGCACGCGCACGCCGCGCACTTCGGCCAGGGCGTGGTGCCGCAGCAGAACTGGGCCTACTACACCAACCTCGCCTTCGGCGTGACCACCATGCACGACCCCTCGGCCACCACCGAGTTCGTGTTCTCCGAGGCCGAACTGGTCAAGACCGGGCGCATGGTCGGCCCGCGCGTGTTCTCCACCGGCACCATCCTGTACGGCGCCGACGGCGACTTCAAAGCCGTGGTCAATTCGCTGGAGGACGCGCGCAGCCACCTGCGCCGGATGAAGGCCAACGGCGCGTTCTCGGTCAAGAGCTACAACCAGCCGCGCCGCGAACAGCGCCAGCAGATCGATCAGGCCGCGCGCGAACTGGGCATGCTGGTGGTCGAAGAAGGCGGTTCGACCTTCCACCACAACATGACCATGGTGCTGGACGGCGTCACCAGCGTCGAACACAACCTGCCGGTCGCGCCGCTGTACAAGGACGTGATCGAACTGTGGCGCCAGACCGACGTGCGCAACACCCCGACCCTGGTGGTGAGCTACGGCGGCACCTCGGGCGAGTACTGGTGGTACGCGCGCGACAACGTCTGGGAAGACAAGAAGCTCAACCGCTTCTTCCCGCGCGAGACCCTGGACGCGCGCTCGATCCGGCGCGAGATCGCGCCGGACTGGGATTACTGGCATATCGAGGTCGCCAAGTCGGCCAAGAAGATGCGCGACGCCGGCATCAAGATCCAGGTCGGCGGCCACGGCCAGTTGCAGGGCCTGTCGCCGAACTGGGAGATCTGGTCGCTGACCCAGGGCGGCTTCAGCAACTTCGAAGCGCTGCGCGCCGCCACCATCGACGGCGCCGACCTGCTCGGCCTGTCCAAGCAGCTGGGCTCGCTGGAAACCGGCAAGCAGGCCGATCTGGTGGTGCTCAACGACAATCCGCTGCAGAACATCCGCGCCACCGCCGACACGCGCTACGTGATGGTCGACGGCCGTTTGTTCGACGTCGACGCCGACATGGCCGAGATCGGCAATCGCGGCGAGAAGGCGCCGAACTTCTACTGGCAGCGCCACCGCGATGGCCAGACCTTCGGCGTCGAGTTCGGCCCGACCGCGGTCTGCCATTGCCCGAAGGGCCACGGCGCGCACGTGCACCTGGATTGAGGCGCGGCTAGTGCGGCGGCGCGGCGCCGGACGCGCCGATCCGCCGCGCCAGGAACAGCCATTCGCCGGGGCTCGGGTCGGGATCGCCCGGTTCCGCCGGATCGGCGAGCGCCTGCAGCCTCAAGCCGCAGGCGCCCAGCAAAGCCGGCAGTTCGGTGCGGTCGCAGCCCCATAGGAAGGGTTCGCCGCGGCGTCGCAGCCAAGGGCGAACCCAGGCGTGCTCGCGGCGGAATCCTGGCAGGCCGTCGCGGGTTTCCATCGCGGTGGCCACGATGGCAGGGCTCGCCAGCTCTTGTGCCAGGCGACTCAACAGAGCCCGCGCCTGCGGCCACGATAGATACATCAATACGCCCTCTGCGACGCACAGGGTCGGGCGGCCGGCGTCGAATTCGGCGCAGTCGCGCAAGGTCGCCAGCGGATCGGCGTGCATGAGGTCGGTCGCCAGCAGGTGCAGACGCGGCGGATGCAGGCTCAGCTGTTCCAGCGCCCGGCGCTTGATCGCGACGCTGACCTCGCGGTCGAGCTCGAACACGTGCAGGTCGGGATGCCTCCGCGCCAACGCGCAGCCCAAGCCGTCGTAGCCGGCGCCGATCAGCAGCAGCTGCGCGCTGCCATCGATGCAGGCCTGTCCCGCCCACTGCGCGATGCGGCGCTTCCGCCACGCGTAGTGCGCGCGCAGGCCCGGCAAGAGCAGGCGCTCCAGCGGCGCCAGCAGGATGCGTCCGGGCGCGCTGTCGACCAGCCTCAGCAAGCCCGGACCACCGCCCCCGCACAGGCGCAGACAGGCGCGCGCGATCGCCGCATCCTCGGCGCCGGGATCGCCGCGCGCACGCTGCACCGTCGCGGCCGCCACCAGCATGGACGTGGACACAGAACTCATCGGTCGCCGTCCGCGAACAAGGCTTCGTAGTGGCGGTACCAGTCGCTGTCCCAACGCCGGTCCGGGTCGAGTTCGCGCTTGCGGCGCAGGAACTCGGGGAACTGCGGATAGGCCGCCTCGACCTGCGCGCGCGTGGCATGGCGGTGATAGGTGAGGTAATAGCAACCGCCGTAGCGCAGCGCGTCGTCGATCAGGGCGCGGAACGCCGTGGCCGCCGCCTGCCGCCCGTCCGCGTCGTGACGCACGTGCAGGTTGAACACGATGCAGGCCCAGTCCTCGCGCGCCCAGGCCAGCACGCTGGTCGGATCGCGCGTCACCAGCCGCACGGTGCCGTAGATCGGCTGCGCGCGATGGCGGCGCAGACTGTCGGCGGCGGCGCCCATGAACTCCGCCAGCCGCGATCGCGGTACGTACAGTTCGGTGATCATTTCCGAACCGCAATGACCCAGCGCCGCGTCGATCGGGCGGTGATAGCCGTCCAGGTACACGCCCGACTGTTGGGCATCGGACAGATAGTGCTGGCCGTGGCTGGCCAAGTAGAAGTCCGCGTACTCGCGGAAGGCGCGGCTGGGATCGGTATGCGCCAGGTGCAGCAGATGGGCGAAATCCTGGGCGCGCAGATGGCGGTGCGCCGACTCGCTGGCCGCCTCGTCTTCGGGAACGGGGCGGTAGCAGGACACGATGCCCAGATCGAGGAAGTCGTCGCTGCGCGGGTCGATCGCGAACTGGAAGTCGCCGTAACTGCAACCCTGCGCGATCGCGGTCTCCAGCCGCGCCGTCAGCGCGCCCACGCGCAGCAGCTCGACTTCGCGGCGCAATCGCGTACGCGGCACCAGCCGCAGGGTGAGTTGCGCGACCAGACCGAACAGACCGTAGCCGCCGGCGGCCAGCGCGAACCAGTTCGCATTGCGAAGGCGGTCGGCGACCATCGGCTCGCCGCGATGGTCGATCAGCACGATCGACTCCACGTCTTCGACGAAGGGGGCGAACGCGAGGCCGCGGCCGTGGATGTTGGATGCGAACGCGCCGCCGATGCTGAAGTCGTCGGCGCCGGTCTGCTTCTGGCGGATGGTCCACGCCTTCGGATTGGCCGGATGGCGCGCCAGCCAGTCCAGTACCGCCGGCCAGCGCACGCCGGCCTGCACCGTCAGCAGACCGCGCTCGGGATCGAAATCGACGATCCGATCCAAGCCGCCCGTGTCCAACAGCCAGCCGTCGGACAGGAACTGCTGGCCGCCCATCGCATGGCGCGCGCCGACCGCGATGGTCGAGCGGCCGTGACGCGCGCAGTCGCGCACCGCCTGGCAGGCCTCATCCAGCGTTCGTGGGCGGAGCAGGCCGGCGACGGAGGTGGCGTTGAGGCCGGAATGGACGTCGTTGAGCTGGATCGGCGCGGCGACGGCGGGCGCACTCGTGGTTCGCATGGATCGGACCGATGGGAAGGCAGATCGGACCTTGCCGGTGGGTATCGACAGGCGCAACCGCAACGATTCCAGTATCGGATTATGATCCTGACCGTCCCGACCGCCGCCACCTCCCGCCCATGGCCGAACGAGAACGTGTCCTCGCTGCGCTGAAATCCGTGCTCAAGGAGCGCGGCTGGCGTTATGCCGACCTCGCCCGCGAATTGGGCGTGTCCGAACCCACGGTCAAGCGCCTGCTGTCCAGCGGCCGCATCGACCTGGAGCGGCTGGAGCGGATTTGCGCCCTGCTCGATCTGGACTTCTTCGAGCTGGCGCGCCTGGCGCGCGGCGCGCGCGATGCGCCTCGCCATCTCAGCGAGCGCCAGGAAGCCGAACTGGCGCAATCGCCGCGCCTGATGACGGTGTTCCACCTGCTGTGCCAAGGCTGGCGCGCCGATGCGATACGCGAGGGCTACGACCTGGGCGTGCCGGAACTGACGCGCCTGCTGGCGCGCCTGGACCGGCTCGGGCTGGTCGAACTGCTGCCCGGCGACAAGGTGCGGCTGCGCGTGCCGCGCGATTTCTCCTGGCGCGACGACGGCCCGGTGCGCGCCCGCTACCTGGGCGCGGCCAGCCGCGAGTTCCTGCTCGACGAGTTCCGCGCGCCGGACACCCTACTGGCGCTGGAAATCCGCGAGCTGGGCGCGGCGTCCCTGGCGGTGCTGCGCCGCAAGCTCGAACGCCTGCAGATCGAGTTCAAGGAGGCGGCCGAGCTGGACATCAGCCTGCCGCCGTCGAAACGCCGCAGCGTGGGCATCCTGGTGGCGATGCGGCCCTGGGTGTATTCGCTGATCGACAGCCTGCGCAACGAGTACGCCGCCGACGTCGGCCCGGCCGCGCGCGGGCGCAAGGGCGGGCGCAAGCCCCGCGTAGGCTGACCGGCGTCGCATCGCCTCGGATTCGACGCATGGCGTTCACAAACCACGCATGTACGCCGTCCTAGGCTAGAGGCAGTTCCCACACGAGACGCCATGATGGCCACCCGTTACTACCTCAGCCTTCCCGATGCCGAACGCGCGCGCGGCAGCGATCCCTCGCTGTCGTTCTCCGCGGTCAGCGCCGAGGGCTTCGCCGAGCAGTTGCAGGACGCGCTGCGAAGCAACCACCTGTTCGAACGTTGGCGCGCCAAGCAGCCCGAGCCCGACGAGGTCGACGCCAGCCTCGGCGCCACCGACCCCGCCGCCACCGTCGACGGCCAGCAGGACGATCTGCACATCGATCTGGTGCTGACCTCGACCATTCCCGGCACCGTGCTCAAGCACCGCATGCGGCTGTTGGCCGGCACCGGCTGGGAACTGCGCGACGTCACCGCCGCGTAGCACCAGCTCCCTGTCGAGCTCCCCTGTCGATCATGAAACTGCGCGGCCTCGAAGCCGCACAGCCGCCGCTCCCACTGCTTCCTGTGGGAGCGGCGTAAGCCGCGATCGCGCCAACGGAGCGGCGACGCGCACCCGCAACCGCCTCGGATCCGAGGCGCGATCGAAGCCGATGCTGCGCGCTCAGCCGCGCAACGCCGCCGCGTGGTGCGCGATGTGCTCGCCGATGAAACTGGCGATGAAGTAATAGCTATGGTCATAGCCCGGCCGCATCCGCAGTTGCAGCGGATGACCCGCCGCGGCGCAGGCGTCGCGCAGCAGTTCCGGCTTGAGCTGGATGGCCAGAAACTCGTCGGCCTCGCCCTGATCGATCAGCAGCGGCAGCCGCTCGCGCGCCTGGGCGACCAGCGCGCTCGCGTCCCACTCGCGCCAGGCATCGCGGTCGTCCCCCAGGTAGGCGGCGAAGGCTTTCTCACCCCAGGGCACCTGCGACGGCGCCACGATAGGCGAGAACGCCGATACGCTGCGGTAGCGGCCCGGGTTCTTCAGGGCGATGGTGAGCGCGCCGTGCCCGCCCATCGAATGCCCGCTGATGGCGCGCGCGCCGCTGCTCGGGAAGTGCGCATCGACCAGCGCCGGCAGCTCATCGACCACGTAGTCGTACATGCGGTAGTGCGCCGCCCAAGGCTCGCGGGTCGCATTGAGGTAGAAGCCGGCGCCCTGGCCGAGGTCGTAGCCCTCGGCGTCGGCCACGCTGGCGCCGCGCGGGCTGGTGTCGGGCGCGACCAGGATCAGGCCGTGCTCGGCGGCGTAACGCTGCGCGCCGGCCTTGGTGATGAAGTTCTGCTCGCTGCAGCTCAGGCCGGACAGCCAGTACAGCACCGGGCAGGCTTCGCCGCTGGCCTGCGGCGGCAGGTAGACGGCGTAGCGCATCGAGCAATCGAGCACGCTGGACTCGTGTTGCCAGACTTCCTGGCGGCCGCCGAAACAGGCGTGGGATTCGATGCGCTGCATGTCAGTAGTGGATCACGGTGCGGATCGACTTGCCCTCATGCATCAGGTCGAAGGCCTCGTTGATGCGTTCCAGCGGCAGGGTGTGGGTGATGAAGGAATCGAGGTCGATCTCGCCCTTCATCGCCTGCTCGACCATGCCCGGCAACTGGGTACGGCCCTTGACGCCGCCGAAGGCCGAACCGCGCCAGACCCGGCCGGTGACCAGCTGGAACGGACGCGTGCTGATCTCCTGGCCGGCACCGGCGACGCCGATGATCACCGACTCGCCCCAGCCCTTGTGGCAGCACTCCAGCGCCGAGCGCATGACGTGGACGTTGCCGATGCATTCGAAGCTGAAATCGACGCCGCCGTCGGTCATCTCGACCAGCACGTCCTGGATCGGACGCTCGTGGTCCTTCGGATTCACGCAGTCGGTCGCGCCCATCTGCCGGGCGAGTTCGAACTTGCCCGGATTGGTGTCGATGCCGATGATGCGGCCGGCCTTGGCCTGCACCGCGCCCTGGATCACCGCCAGGCCGATGCCGCCCAGGCCGAACACCGCGACCGTGTCGCCGGTCTGGACCTTGGCGGTGTTGTGGACCGCGCCGATGCCGGTGGTCACGCCGCAACCGAGCAGGCAGACCTTCTCCAGCGCGGCCTCCGGATTGACCACCGCCAGCGAAATTTCCGGCACCACCGTGTACTCGCTGAAGGTGCTGCAGCCCATGTAGTGATGGATGGGCTGACCGTTGTAGCTGAAGCGCGAGCTGCCGTCCGGCATCACGCCGCGGCCCTGGGTCGCGCGCACGGCCTGGCAGAGATTGGTCTTGCCCGACAGGCAGAATTTGCATTGCCGGCATTCGGCCGTGTACAGCGGGATCACGTGATCGCCGGGCTTGAGGCTGGTGACGCCCTCGCCGACTTCGACCACGACGCCGCCGCCTTCATGGCCGAGCACGGCCGGGAACAGACCTTCGGGATCGTCGCCGCTGAGCGTGAAAGCATCGGTATGGCAGACGCCGGTGGCGACGATGCGCACCAGCACCTCGCCCTTGCGCGGCGGCTCGACGTCGATCTCGACGACCTGCAAGGGCTGTCCGGCGGCGAAGGCGACGGCGGCGCGGCTTTTGATGACCCGGCTCATGGGGATGGTTCTCCTGCGTTGGCGTTCCGCGAGGCGGAAGGAAAGACGGGCTGCGACCGGAGGTTCGGGCGCAGCGGGTAACGGTGTCGCGAATTCATTTCAGATACGAGCGCACCAGCGCGGCGACCTCGTCGATGCTGGCGCTGCGGGTCTCCTGCGAGGACACGGCCTGGCCGAGTTCCTCGCGGATGTGGCTCTCCAGCACTTCCGACATCAGGCCGTTGATGGCGCCGCGGATCGCCGCGATCTGCTGCAGCACGGCCGCGCATTCGCTGCCCTGCTCCAGCGCGCGCTCCAGCGCCTCGGTCTGGCCCTTGATGCGGCGGACACGGGTCAGGACTCGCTTTTTCTCTGCGGGGGAATGCGGCATGGGGTGGCCTCGGACTACGGGCGCTTGATACTGGGGGATAGTATCAGATCGGGCGCGCGGCGAAGCCTGCCCGGCTGGCTTCCATCGTCGATTCGTAGGGTCGCGGCTACGCGCGGATGCGCGTGGCGACAGGATGCGCGAGGAACCCGACGGCGAATCAGCCGGTGTTCTGCACGCCCGCGGCGATGCCGTTGACCGTCGCCACCAGCGCCTGCTGCAAGGCATCGTCGGGCCGTCCGGCCGCGCGCCAGCGTGCGAGCAGGTCGACCTGGAGCAGGCTGATCGGGTCGACATAAGGATTGCGCAGGCGGATCGATTGGCGCAGGCGGTGGTCGCCGGTCAGCAGTTCGCGACTGCCCTTGATCGCCAGCACCGCCGTGCGGGTGCGCTCGAATTCGGCGGCGATGCCGGGATGGAAGCGCGCGTGCAGGTCGCCTTCGGGCAGGGCCGCGGCGAGCAGCGAATAGCGTTCGAAGATCGCCGGATCGGATTTGGCCAGGACCATTTCCAGATCGTCGATCAGGGTGGTGAAGAACGGCCAGTCGTGCGCCATCTCGGCCAGGGTCTCGCGGCCGTGGCGCGCGAGCGCTCGCTCCAGCGCGGTGCCGACGCCGTACCAGGCGGTCAGGCCGGCACGGTTCTGCGACCAGGCGAACACCCAGGGAATCGCGCGCAGCGAACCGATATCGCCGGCGCCGGCGCGCTTGGCCGGACGGGAGCCTATCCGCAGGCGTTCGATTACATCGATCGGGGTCGCGGCGCGGAAGTAGGCGGGGAACAGCGCGTCCTCGTGCACCAGCGCGCGATAGTGCGCGCGTGCGGCGTCGGCCAGTTCGGACGCGATCGCGCGCCAGCCCGCTTCGCGCGGCTCGGGCGGGCGCGGGCGCAGGGTCGCGCGCAGCACCGCACCGGTGGTCTGCTCCAGGTTGCGTAGGGCGATCGCGCGGATGCCGTACTTGCGATGGATCACCTCGCCCTGTTCGGTCAGGCGCAGGAAACCGTCGACCGAACCGCGCGGCGCGGCGATCACCGCGCGTTCGGTCTTGCCGCCGCCGCGGCTGATCGAACCGCCGCGGCCATGGAAGAACGCGATGCGCACGCCGCTGTCCTGGGCCAGCGCGGTCAGTGCGACCTGGGTCTGCTGCAGTGCCCAGCGCGAGGCCAGCATGCCGCCGTCCTTGGCGCTGTCGGAATAGCCCAGCATCACCACTTGGCGGCCGCCGCGCGCGTCGAGGTGGGCGCGGTAGACCGGGTCGGCGAACAGCGCGCGCAAGCTGTCGGCGGCGGCGTCGAGGTCGTCGACGGTTTCGAACAGCGGCGCGACGTCCAGCGGCACCCGGCCGGTTGCGTCTACGCAGCCGGCGGTGCGCGCCAGAGCGAGCACGGCCAGGGCATCGGCGGCGCTGCGGCTCATGCTGACGATGTAGGGGCCGAAGGCATGTTCGCCGTAGCGCGGGCGCAGCCTTGCGACCGCGCGGAACACGTCCAGACTAGCGCGCGCGGCGCCGTTGCCGTCGCTGCGCGGCGGCGCGCTGCCGTCGAGCAAGGCATGCAGGCGTTGCGCGCGCTCGGCCGGCGCGCGCCGTTCCCAGTCCGGGTCGCCGAGCACGGCGGACAAAGCGGCGTCGTGGGTGGCCGAGTCCTGGCGCAGGTCCAGGCTGGCGAGGTGGAAACCGAAGCACTCGGCGCGACGGCGCAGGCGACGCACCGCGAAACCGCCGGCGTGTCCGCCCTGGTTGGCGTTGAGGCTGTCCTCGATGGCGACGATGTCGGCCAGAAACGCGGCCACGTCGGGATAGCCGTGCACGCTCTCGTCGGCGGTCGCCTGCAGGCGCGCGGACATCAGGCTGAGCAGGTTGCGATACGGCATGTCGGCGTGGCGCGGCTTGAGCGCGGCGGCGGCCTTGGGCAACAGGTAGCTGTAGTCCTCGACCCGCGCCAGCACCGCTTCGTCGATGCGCACGCGCGTCACCGACTGGCTCAGCAGTTCGCCCAGCGCGTCCAGGTCGCGGCGGTAGGCGCGCAGCACCAGCGCGCGCTGACCGGCCAGGGTCGCGGCGATGGTGTCGGCGCCGACGTTGGGATTGCCGTCCATGTCGCCGCCGACCCAGGTGCCGAAACCGAGCACGTCCGGCAGCGATGGCGTGTCGCCGTAGGCCTCGCGCAGGGCTTCCTCGAACATCTCGTAGAACACCGGCAGCACGCGGTAGAGCACGTCGGACAGATAGAAGCCGACGTGCTCGAACTCGTCGGCGACGCTGGGCTTGGCGGCCGGCGCTTCGGCGGTCTGCCAACTCGCGGTCAGGGCCAGGCGGATGCGTTCGCGGTCGGCGCGGCGCTCCGGCGGGGTGCGGCTGCGGTCGATGTCGGCGACCAGGCAGCCCACGATCTGGCGTTCCTTCTCCAGCAGGGCGCGGCGCACGGCCTCGGTGGGATGAGCGGTGAACACCGGTTCGATGCGCAGCCGCGGCAGCAGCTGCGCAAGTTCGTCGGCGCCGACGCCTTCGCGGGCCAGCGCCGACAGCACGTCCCGCAGGCCGCCGGGTTGCGCGGCCGCGCCGCTGCGCTCGTAGTCGCGGCGGCGGCGGATGCGGTGCACGCGTTCGGCCAGGTTGACCGCCTGGAAATAGGTCGCGAAGGCGCGCACCAGGTCGGAGGCCTGCTCCAGGTCGATGTCGGCCAGGGCATCGGCGAGTGCGGCCAGCGGGCGGTCGGATTCGCGGCGCCGGATCGCGGCGCGGCGCAGACGCTCGACCGCATCGAGGAAACCGGCGCCGCGTTGTTCGGCCAGGATCTCGCCGACCAGCGCGCCCAGGTTTTTTACGTCCTCGCGCAGCAGGGCGTCGGTGGGCGCGAAATCGACCGCGCGCAAGGGTTCGTCGCTGGTGTCGGTCATGACATTCATATGGCTAGGCTATAACAGCAACTTGTGCGTTGCAGCAATCTGCCGTTCATGAATTTGGTTACATCGGTAACGACCTGGACTCTGCGTTTCGCCCCTCCCACCACGGTCTAGCCAGAAGGAGGCGGAACCCCGACACTGTGCGCCGGTCGGGACAGGGGAGACCGTATGCCGTTTCTGGGTTTGGGCGCCCATGTGCTGGTGGCGCTGTTCTTCGCCGTACACGCCGTGCGCAGCGGGCAGGAGCGCTACTGGCTCGGCATCCTTTTCATGTTCCCGCTGCTCGGCAGCGTGATCTACGGCCTGACGATCTGGCTGCCCGAGATGCGCCACAGCCGCCATGGCCGCGCCCTGGTCGGCGGGGTCAAGCGCGCGCTCGACCCCAGCCGCGAACTGCGCGAAGCCCAGCAGGCCTTCGAGGACGCGGCCACCACCGATCGCCGTCTGCGCCTGGCCGATGCGCTGCTCGCCAGCGACCGCGCTTCGGAAGCGGCCACCCACTACGAATCGGCGCTACAGGGCATCCACGCCGACGATCCCGATATCCAGGTGCGGCTGGCGCAGGCGCTGCTGGAATGCGGTCACGCCCGGCGCGCGCGCGAACTGCTCGACGAGCTGATCCGGCGTCGGCCCGACTACCGCTCCAACGAGGGCCACCTCACCTACGCCCGCGCAGTCGCGGCCGAGGGCGACCGCGCCAAGGCGCGCGAGGAGTTCGACACCCTGGTCGGCTACAGCAGCGGCTTCGACGCGCATGCGCACTACGCGCAGACCCTGGTGGGCTGGGGCGATACCGAGCGAGCGCGCCAGCTGTGCGAGGGCGCGCTGGCGAAAGCCAAGCGCCTGCCGCCCTACGCACGGCGCATGAACAAGCCGGCACTGGACCAGCTCAGGCTGTTGTCCAAGCAGTTGGCGAATGCGAACGCGGTGACGGGCTGAAGCACCGCGGCGCTGCCGGAATCCGACGCGATCGAGGTGTGCGCTGCGCGTCAGGCGGCGATGGTGCGGTTATCACCGCACCCTACATAGGATGCGGTAAGCCGCAAGCGCACCGCATCGAGCGCTGCGCGTCAGGCGGCGATGCTGCGGTTATCACCGCACCCTATGTAGGATGCGGTAAGCCGCAGGCGCACCGCATCGAGCGCTGCGCGTCAGGCGGCGATGCTGCGGTTATCACCGCACCCTACGCAGGATGCGGTAAGCCGCAGGCGCACCGCATCGAGCACCGCGGCCTGAGCCGCCTCAATACGCGAAGTCGGTGAATACCGGATCCACGCTGCCACCCCAGGCGCCGTGGAACAGCTCGAGCTTGCGCTCGGCCGGGGTCTGGCCGCGTGCGACGAACTCCAGCAGCGGTTCCAGGTAGATCGATTCGTCGGCGCCGTTGCTGTTGAATTTGCCGCGCCGGGCCAGGCCGTGCGCGGAAATCTCCAGCGCGCGCCGGGCCAGGTCCAGGACCTTGCCGTCGCGGAACGGCAGCTGCAGCGCCTGCTTCGGCACACCATCGCGTAGGGCGTGGCGCTCTTCCGGGGTGAAGTCCAGGACCAGGTCCCAGGCCGCATCCAGCGCGCTGGAGTCGTACAGCAGGCCGACCCAGAACGCCGACAGCGCGCAGATGCGGTTCCACGGGCCGGAATCGGCGCCGCGCATCTCCAGGTATTTCTTCAGCCGCACTTCCGGGAACGCGGTGGTGGTGTGGTCGGCCCAATCCTTCAGGGTCGGCCGCTGGTCCGGATAGGCCGGCAGCTTGGCGTCCATGTAGTCGCGGAACGACTGGCCGGCGGCGTCGATGTAGGTGCCGTCGCGATAGACGAAGTACATCGGCACGTCGAGCAGGTAGTCGACGTAGCGCTCGTAGCCGAAGCCGTCCTCGAACACGAAGTCGAGCAGGCCGGTGCGGTCGCGGTCGGTGTCGGTCCAGATGTGCGAACGGTAGGACAGGAAGCCGTTGGGCTTGCCTTCGGTGAACGGCGAGTCGGCGAACAGCGCGGTCGCGATCGGCTGCAGGGCCAGCGAGACGCGGAACTTCTTCACCATGTCGGCTTCGTCGCGCACGTCCAGGTTGACCTGCACGGTGCTGGTGCGGGTCATCATGTCCAGGCCCAGGGTGCCGACCTTGGGCATGTACTCGCGCATGATCTTGTAACGGCCCTTGGGCATCCACGGCATTTCGTCGCGGCGCCACTTGGGCTGGAAGCCCATGCCGAGGAAGCCCAGCCCCATCGGCTCGGCGACCGCGCGCACTTCGCGCAGGTGCTGCGCGGCCTCGCAGCAGGTGTCGTGCAGGGTCGCCAGCGGCGCGCCCGACAGTTCCAGCTGGCCGGCCGGCTCCAGCGACACCGAAGCCTGGTCGCGGGTCAGGGCGATCACGCGGCCGTGTTCTTCCACCGGCTCCCAGCCGAACTGGGTCAGGCCCTTGAGCAGGGCTTCGATGCCGCGTTCGCCGTCGAAGGTCGGCGGGCGCAGGTCGTCGGTGCGGAAGCCGAACTTCTCGTGCTCGGTGCCGATCTTCCAGTCGTCGTCGGCGCGCGCGCCGGACACCAGGTATTCGATCAGCGCGGTGCGACCGCCGCTGGCCATCGGCGGAATCGGGACATCCTTGACCTGGCTGGGACCGGACACACGCACCTCGTTCGTCGACACTGCGCTGCAAGGCGGGATGCCTTGCTCGCGCGCCGCCGTCGCGACGCGCGGAGGGCCGGCGGCGTCCTGCGACGCCCGACCCCTGCTGCTTCCGGGGATATGCGGCCACTGACCTACAATCACCAGACCCCGGCAGTGTAGCCCTCGCCTTGCACCGAACAACGTCCGCCCTGCAACGCTATGGTTCGGCCCTGCTACTGGCGCTGATGCCCTGCGCCGTGCCTGCACAGACGCTGGAGCGCGGCAACGGCCCCGAGCCGAGCACGCTGGACGCGCACCGCTGCCAGGAAGTCGCCTGCGGCAATGTGCTGCGCGACCTGTACGAAGGCCTGGTCACCGAGGACGCGCACGGCCGGCTGGTGCCGGGCATGGCGCAGCGCTGGTCGGTGTCGGCCGACGGCCGCACCTGGACCTTCGTATTGCGCGAGGGCCTGCGCTGGAGCAACGGCGAGGCCTTGGACGCTGCGCAGATCGTCGCCAGTTTCCGGCGCGCGTTCGCGCCGGCGACCGCCGCGCCGTTCGGCGAACTGTTCGACGCGCTGGAGAACGCGCAGGCGGTGCAGGCCGGGCGGCAGCCGCCGTCGGCACTGGGCGTGTCGGCGCCGGATCCGCGCACGGTGGTGTTCCGCCTGCAGCGCAGCGCGTCGCTGCCGGCGCTGCTAACGCTGCCGATCGCGTTTCCGGTGTACCTGCCGGCGGTGCAACGCTACCAGGCCCAGCACACCCGGCCGGGGCGGCTGGTATCGAACGGCGCCTATACGCTCGCGGCGTGGACGCCGCAGGCCAATCTGCTGGTGCAGCGCAATCCGCGCTTCCACGACGCCGCGCGGGTGGCGATCGCGCAGGTGCGTTACCACGTCACCGAGGACGCGGCCGCGGAACTGCAGCGCTTCGCCGCCGGCGACCTGGACATCACCGAAGTGGTGCCGCCGCAGCCGCTGACGGCCTTGCGCGCGCGCTTCGGCGAGCGCCTGCGCCTGTGGCCCTACCTGGGTGCGTTCTGGCTGGGCATGAACCTGAGCCGCCCGCCGCTGCGCGACGAACCGCAGTTGCGTCGGGCCCTGGCGATGGCGATCGACCGCGACAAGCTCACCCGCCACGTCACCGGCCTGGGCGAAACCCCGGCCTACGGCATCGTGCCGCCCGGCATCGCCGGCTACACCCCGGTCCAGGCGGCTTGGGCCTCGCTGAGCCAGGCCCAGCGCGAGGCGCAGGCGCGCGCGCTGTACCGCGCCGCCGGCTACACGCGCGAGCGGCCGCTGGTGATCGAGCTGCGCTACAACACCTCGACCCCGCACCGCCGCCTGGCGCTCGCGGTGGCGGCGATGTGGCGGCAGACCCTGGGCGTGCAGGTGCGGCTGCGCAACGAGGAATGGAAGGTGTTCGTGCAGAACCGCCGCCAGCGCGCGATCACCCAGGTGTTCCGCGGCGGCTGGATCGGCGACGTGCCCGACGCGCGCAACTTCCTGGCCGCGTTCGGCAGCGACGGCCCTTTGAACTGGAGCGGCTACGACGACGCCGGATTCCGCCAGCGCCTGGCCAAGGCCGATGCTGCGCAGACCGAAGCCGCGCGCAACGCCTGGCTGCACGCCGCCGAAACCCGGCTGTTGAACTCGGACGCGGTGATTCCGCTGTACTACTACACCTCCAAGCACCTGGTCGGCGAACGCGTGCGCGGTTACGAATCCAACGCGCTCGACCGCCACGCCAGCCGCTGGCTGTCCTTCGCAGGACCGGCGCGATGAAGCGCGTGCTGGGACGGTTGGCGGAAGCCTTGCTGACGCTGTGGCTGCTGGCCACGCTGTGCTTTGTGCTGCTGCGCGCCGCGCCGGGCGGCCCGTTCGATACGGAAAAGGCCGCGCCGCCGGAAGTGCAGGCCGCGCTCGCCGCGCAGTACCGCCTGGATCGGCCGCTGCCCGCGCAATACCTGGCCTGGCTGGGCGACGTGGTCCGCGGCGACCTCGGGCCTTCGTTCCAGTACCCCGACTACCGCGTGACCCAGCTGATCGCCAGCGCCTTGCCGGTGTCGATGCTCAACGGCGGCCTCGCCCTGCTGCTGGCGCTGTTGCTGGGCATACCGCTGGGCGCATGGGCGGCCTTGCGCGCCGGGCGCTGGACCGACCGCGTGTTGATGTTCGCGGCGGGACTGGGCCTGGCGATACCGAAATTCGTCGCCGCGCCGCTGCTGGTGCTGCTGTTCGCGGTGACCCTGCACTGGCTGCCGGCCGGCGGCTGGGGCGGCTGGAGCCACGTGGTGCTGCCGGTGATCGCGCTGGCGCTGCCCAACATCGCCTACTGCGCGCGCCTGACCCGTGCCTCGCTGCTGGAAACCCTGTCGGCCGACTACCTCAAGGCGGCGCGCGCACGCGGCCTGTCGGAAGCGCGGCTGTTGCTGGCGCACGCGATGAAGCCGGCGCTGCTGCCGGTCGCGGCCTGGCTGTCGCCGGCCTTGATCAACGTGGTCACCGGCTCGGCCGTGGTCGAGCAGGTGTTCGGCATCCCCGGCATGGGCCGCTACTTCGTCCAGGGCGCGCTCAATCGCGACTACACCCTGGTGCTGGGCGTGGTGCTGGTGGTCGGCGCACTGATCGTCGCGATCAACACCCTGGTGGATGCCTTGCGCGCGGCCATGGATCCGCGCCTGCGCGATGCGGAGCCGTAAGCGACGACCTAGCTTGCACCGGCGTAGGCCAAGCGCGAGCACGATGGGCGTACCCGCGTCACCGCGATGACCGGAATGGATCGCGTGCGGCAATGCGGCATGCGCCGCGGCCACGCGCTCACTACACTGCGGATTCTCTGTCGACCGGCCCCGTGCATGCGCACCCGCAGATCCAAGGCCACATCGCTGGACATAGCGCACCGCGCCGGCGTGTCGCAGGCCACGGTCTCGCGCGTGCTCAGCGGCAGCCCGCTGGTCAACGCCGAAACCCGCAAGCGGGTCGAAGCCTTGGTCCGCGAGATGAACTACAAGGTCGACCGCCACGCCTCCAGCCTGCGCACGCAACGCTCGGGCACGCTGGCGCTGCTGCTGTTCGAGGACCCGACTCCGGACGAGTCGCACATCAACCCCTTCTTCCTGTCCATGCTGGGCTCGATCACGCGCGCCTGCGCACGCGAGGGCCAGGACCTGCTGATCTCGTTCCAGCAACTCTCCGACGACTGGCACGCCGACTACGAGGACAGCATGAAGGCCGACGGCCTGATCCTGCTCGGCTACGGCGACTACCTGGCCTACGAGGGCAAGCTGGAGAAGCTGGTCGCGCAAGGCACGCGCTTCGTGCGCTGGGGCGCGGTGCTGCCGGATCAGCCGGGTGTGTCGATCGGCTGCGACAACTTCAGCGGCGGACGCCTGGCCGGCGAGCACCTGGTCGGCCTGGGCCATCGCCGCATCGCCTTCCTCGGCGGCGCCTCCAGCCATTGCCCGGAGTTCTTCGACCGCTTCCGCGGCTGCGACGCCGCGCTGCGCGAAGTCGGTGGCGCCATGGAGGCGATCCTGCAGGTCGACGCGGAAAGCTTCGAGGAAGACGGCTACGCCGCCGCGCGCGAACTGATGGCGCGCGGCGGCCGCTTCGACGCGGTGTTCGCGGCCAGCGATCTGATCGCGATCGGCGCGCTGCGCGCCTTCGCCGAGGCCGGCCTGCGCGTGCCCGAGGATCTGGCCGTGGTCGGCTTCGACGACATCCCGATGGCGCGCTTCGCCAGCCCGCCGTTGACCACGGTGTTCCAGGACACCAAGCGCGCCGGCGAGCTGCTGGTGGAAACCCTGCTGCGCCAGATCCTCGGCGAGACCACCGAGAGCATCACCCTGCCCGCCTCGCTGGTGGTGCGGCGTTCCAGCGGAAGCTGAGCGCGAACTGCGGATCGCAGCTCAACGCACGAGCTTGCGCCGCATCAAGGCGTCCAGTGCGCGGCGCAGGTCCTTGCGCGTGGGCGGCGCGTCGAGCACGAACACCTTGACGTCGTGGGCCGGCACCGTGGCCGATAGGGTGCCGTCGCGGGCGACAGCGACGCTGCCGCCGCCCAAGGCATCGCGCCATGCACCGGCTTCCAGGTAGCGTCGGACCTCGAAGTCCGCCGGCGCCGCGCCCTTGTTGAGCAGCACCAACGCGATCTGCGCGGCTCCATCGTGCTGGTAGACCCGATAGAACGCGGCGCGATCGCCCCGGAACTCCATATCCAGCTGCAGACCGCGCTGCAACGCCGGCGTGGCCGCGCGCAGCCGCGCGATGCGCTGGAGCCGTTCGTAGATCGGCTGACCCGGCGCTGCGTCGATGCGCGCCTGGCCGTAGTAGTTGCGGTTACCGGCGTGCTCGGCGCGGCCGCGCATGAAGCCGGTTTCCGACCCGTAGTAGATCACCGGGATGCCGCGCGCGGTGAACAGCCAGTTGTGCGCGTCGATGAAACCCTCGTCGCTCGCATCCAGGCGCGGCATGTCGTGGTTGTCGTAGAAGGTCATCAGTTCGTACGGGTTCGCGTACGGGCCGCGGCGCAGGTACAGCCGCTCCTCGAGCTGCTCGTAACCCGCGCTCTGGCGGCCGAAGACCTCGGCCATCCGCTGCTTGAGCGGAAAGTCGAGCACGCTCACAGCGCCGTTCTCGGGCCAGGTGAATGGCGCGATGTTGCGCGCCCGATAATCGAAGGCCTCGCCGAACATGAAGAAGCCCGGCCGCTTGGCGCGGATGCGATCGGCGAAGGCTTTCCAGAACGCATGCGGCATGTGGCGGATGGTGTCGATGCGGAACGCGTCGGCGCCCTGGTCGATCCATTGCGTATAGGCGCCGACGAAGTAGTCGAGCACCTCGGGGTTGGTGTCGTCGATGTTCGACAGCTGCACCAGGTCGGCCTGGGTATGAAAGTAACGGTGCAGGGGTTGATGCGCGGGATCGAGCTGGGCCGGCGCCAGGTTTTGGTGGTCGGCGACCAGCACACCGTCGCGATAGAGTTCGCCGAACTTGGGCTGGTCGATCGGCATCGTGAACGAGGGCGAGCCGTGGTTGGCGACGATGTCGAGCACCGTCTTGAGGCCATGGCGCCGCAGGCCCTGGGTGAGGCCGGCGAAATCCAGGTCGCGGCTGGGCAGGTGCTCGTCGAGGCGATAGAAGTCCACGCCCCAGTAGCCGTGGTAGCCGGTCTTGCCGCGGTCCTGGAAGGCGCCGCCCCAGGTCACCGCCTCGCCGCCGGTGAAGGCTTGGTCCGGGTTGTCGACGATGGGCGTGAGCCAGACCGCGCCGAAGCCGAGTTCGCGGATGTAGCCGGCGTTGGCGAGCAGGCCTTTGAAATCGCCGCCGAGGTAGCCGATGTTGTCGCTCTCGCCGGCCGGCGCGCCGGGCACGGGCCGGTCGAAACTGCGCGTGGCCGGATCCGGGCCGCCCTGTTCGCGCTGGTCGTTGGACGGATCGCCGTTGACGTAGCGGTCGGTGAGCACGAAATAGACGGCGTCGCTGGCGAAGGGTTCCAGCGTTCCGTAGTAGTCGCCTTGCGTATCGGCGGCGGCGGCGGTGCTCGCGAGTAGCGTCAGCAGCGCGGCGCCCAAGGCGCGCGACGGGAGTCGGGTTTTCATGAACCAGGCTTTCATGGCGCGCGCACCGCCGGCTCGCGCACCCGCAACACGCACAGGCCCGACACGATCAGGCTCACGCCGCCGATCGCCAAGGCCTGCATGGGCTGGCCGCCGAACCAGGTCTTGAGCAGGAATCCCAGCAGGCTGGCCGCGACCAGCTGCGGAATCACGATGAAGAAATTGAAGATGCCCATGAACACGCCCATCTTCTCCGCCGGCACGCTGTCTGACAGCAAGGCATAGGGCAGCGACAGGATCGAGGCCCAGGCGAAGCCGACGCCGACCATCGACAGCAGCAGCCACTGCGGATCGCGAATCAGCAGGAACGACAGCAGGCCCAGGCCGCCGAGACCGACATTGACCAGATGGCTCAGGCGCAGGCCCAGGCGGCGCACCATCCACGGGATCGCGATCGCCGCGAGCGCGGCGAAGCCGTTGTAGGCCGCGAACAGCACGCCGACCCAGTTGGCGCCTTCGTTGTAGGCCGCCGAGGACGGATCGCTGCTGCCGTAATGGACCTGGGTGACCGCGGCCGTGGTGTAGATCCACATCGCGAACAAGGCGAACCAGGAGAAGAACTGCACCACCGCGAGCTTGCGCATTTCCGCCGGCATGCCGTGCAGGTCGCCGATGATGTGGGCGAAGGCGCGGTCGCGCCGCACCAGGCCGACCGCCACCAGCGCCAGGCCGTAGCCGGCGAGCAGGCCGGCGAGTATGTAGAGCTGCGGATCGAAGCCGAACCGCCGCACCGCGCCGGCGCCCGCGATGCCCACGACCAGCCAGGCCAGGCCGTGGCGGCGCGCGCGCGCGACGTCGAGCGCGCGCTGCGGCGGGCGCGGCGCGGTGTCGTGCGCGCGCAGCGTCTCCGGCGGGTACTCGCGCGTGCGCAGCACGGTCCAGCCCACCGACAACAGCAGCACCGCGCCGCCGAAGTAGAACGCATAGCGCACGGTGTCGGGCACGGCGCCGGGCGCGGCGGTGTTGCCGACGCCGAAATGGGCGAGCGCGTAAGGCAGCGCGCTGGCGATCACCGAACCCACGCCGATGAAGAAGCTCTGCATCGCATAGCCGCCGGCGCGCTGCGAGGTCGGCAACTGGTCGCCGACGAAGGCGCGGAACGGCTCCATCGAGATGTTGATGGATGCGTCCAGCACCCACAGCAGGCCGGCCGCGATCCACAGCGTCGGCGAGTTGGGCATCGCGAACAGCGCCAGCGTGGCCAGCACCGCGCCGATCAGGAAGTAGGGACGGCGCCGGCCGAGCCGGGTCCAGGTGCGGTCGGACAGGTAGCCGACGATGGGTTGCACGATCAGGCCGGTCAGCGGCGCGGCGATCCACAGCACCGGGATCGCCTCCATGCTGGCGCCCAGGGTCTGGAAGATGCGGCTGACGTTGGCGTTCTGCAGGGCGAAGCCGAACTGGATGCCGAGAAAGCCGAAGCACATGTTCCAGATCTGCCAGAACGACAGCGTCGGTTTGGTCGTCATCGGATCGGGGCCGTCATGGATCGGGGCCGTCATGGCTCGTGCGCCGCCACCGTAACCGCCCTGCCCGTGCGACGGGAAGGGCGGCCGGGCTTGCGGCGGCGTCGGTCAGAACTTCGAGGCGAAGCGCAGCCCGAACATCCGTGGCGTGTTGAGGTAGCGGATGTTGACCGAGTTGTTGATGAAGCCCTTGCCCGAATACGCCTCGTCGGTGAGGTTGGAGACGAAGGCGTCGACGCGGAAGCGCTCGTCCTGGCCGAAGTTGAGGCCGGCCGACAGGTTGAGCGTGGTATAGCCGTCGACCTTGTCGTTCATGGCCAGGCCGTTGGCGGCGGGCCCGGCGCCGGCCGGGTTGGAGCCGTTGTTGAAGGACATCTGCGACAGCGGGATCTCGATCACGTTGCCGTTGGCGTCGAGCCCGAAGCCGCGGCTGTTGTATGCGGTCAGGTAGTAGTCGGACCGGTAGGCCAGGCTGATCGTCCAGTCGAAGGAGCTGACCGCGCCCCAATCCACGCCCATGTTCTGCGACAGATTGAGGTTGAGGTTGTACTTCGAGGTGTTGGGCAGGCGGTTGCCGTCCAGCGGCACGATCAGGTTGGAACGCGTGTCGAGCACGTCCGAGTCTTTGAACTCGGTGTCCAGGTAGGTGAAGTTGTAGCCCAGGCTGAGGCCGTGCTCGAAGCCGAAGCGGCCCTCGAACTCCAGGCCCAGCACGCTGGCGTTGGCGGCGTTGTCGTTGAGCACCTGGCGCGTGACCGCGTTCGGATTGTCCGGCGTCGGTGCCGGCACGTCGATCATGTTCTGCAGCACCTTGTCCTGGTAGTCGTAATAGAACAGGGCGGCATTGAAGCGCACCGGCATCTCGCCCCAGTGGACGTCGCTCTTGTAGCCGACTTCGTAGGAGGTGAGCTGCTCGGGCTTGAACTGGATCGACAGCACGCGGCCGTCGGCCAGGGTCATGGGCCGGTTGAGGCCGCCCGAGCGCGTACCGGTGGACACGGTGGCGTAGAGCATCTGGTTGTCGGCGAGGTCGTACTCGGCGCCGACGCGCCAGTCGAGGTAATCGTCTTCGTAGACGCTGACGTTGGTCGCGCTGGGGCCGTAGTCCGAGCGCATGATCACATCGATCTGGTCGCGGTAGCGGTTCAGGAACTCGTCCCAGTTGTCCTGGTAGCCCAGGCTCTGGAAGCCGTCGAGGAAGTAGTCCAGACCGTTGTTGCAGCCGGCGGTGGCGGCCGGGGTCCAGTCGTTGTTGGTGCACACCGTCGGCGCCGGCATGCGCGCGCCCGGATCGCGCAGGCGGAAGCCCGGCGAGAGCAGGGTCAGGCCGGTGGTCCACGGATTGGTGCCGGTATTGGGCGCGGTGCCGAAGAACTGCTGGAACAGCGCGTCGGGCACCACGAACTGGTACTTCACGTGGCGCTCGCGCGCGGTCTTCTTGTCCTTGGTGTAGCGCAGGCCGGCGAGCAGGCGCAGGTCGTCGTTGACCGAGAAGGTGAAGTCGCCGTACACGGCATTGGAACGCACCTTGGAGCCGTCGCCGCGGTTCTCGCCGCCCAGGCCGTCCTGCCAGCCGCAGGTGGTGCCCGGCGCGAACCATTCGCAGTCGCCCCAGTAGCCGTTGCCGACGTCCCAGGACACGTAGTCGTACTTCTCCTGGTAGTTGAACACGCCCGCCGACCAGATCAGGCGGCCGGTGTCGCCGAAGAAGCGCAGCTCGTTGATGGCCGTGCTGGATTTGTCGGCCTGCATGAAGGTGTCGTTCCACCGCAGGCGTTCGGGGTTGTGGTAGGCCTCGACCTCGCTGCCCGGGTACACCGGGCCCAGCTGCCACTCGCGCGAAGCGTTGCGGTTGTAGAAGTCGTATTTGCGGTAGGCCGTGCTGAACTCGACCGCGAAGGCATCGTCGAAGCGGTAGGTGAAAGTACCGGAGATGCCTTCGATATCGTTCGTGGTCTCGCCCTGGGTGCGGAAGTACTGGCGGAACGGATCGTCGAGGTCGTCGATGTCGATCCCGCGCGCCTGCGCGCGCTCGGTGAACATGCCCGGATCGCCTGTGCCCTCCTCCTTGACCTTGTCCATCATGACGAAGGCTGTGAAGTTCTCGTTGGGCTCCCACAGCAGGCTCAGGCGCGCGGCCGAGTTGTCGATGGCGCCGGGGCCTTCCAGATCGAAGGGATAGCCGTTGCTGATGTAGGAGTCGCGCGACTCGTTGAACAGGGCCAGACGAGCGGCGAAGGTCTCGCCGAACGGGACGTTGAGCACGCCTTCGTAGGTGCGGAAGTCGTAATTGCCGGCGCCGATCTTGAGGTTGCCGTTGAAGGCGTCGAACTCGGGACGCTTGGAGATCACGTTGATCGAACCGGCGGCGGCGTTGCGGCCGCGCACCGTGCCCTGTGGGCCCTTGTGCACTTCCACGCGCTCGACGTCGAAGAACATCGGCCCGATCGAGCGCGGGCGCGGCAGGTAGATGCCGTTGTAATAGGTCGCCACCGCGGGATCGGAGGAGAAGTCCGAATCCGATGCGCCGATGCCGCGCAGGTACATCTCGTACTTGCCTTCCTGCTTGGTGATCTGCAGCGCCGGCACCACGTTCTGCAGGTTGCGAATGTCGGCGTTGATGGCGAGCTTGTCGAGCTCGTCGCCGGTGAAGGCCTGGATCGAACCGGAGTATTTCTGGATCGACTGTTCGCGGCGGTTGCCGGTGACGGTGACCGCTTCGATTTCGTGCGCCTGGTTGGCCGGCGCCGGGTCGGCGGTGGGCGCCGTGGCGTCCTGTCCAGCCGCCCATGCGGTCCAGGGACTGCACAAACCCAGCGAGGCCAGCGCGACGGTCAACAGATTGGGCTTCAACGAAGCCGACTTCAATTTCAACATGCCCCCTCCCAGAAGCTTGTTTCGTGTGCGGCTGCGCCGATGGCGCCGCGCCGCTTCGTTCGCCGGTCGCGTCGCTCCGGCGGTGCGGCCAATCTTAGGCAGGCCGATCGCCTTGCAGCGCACCTTGCATACGTATTCATGGCCTTGCATGCGCATCGATGTCGCATTCATGCGCGGCGCTGCAATGCAGCATCGCAGTGAATACGTATGCAGGCGCGCGCAGGCGCGGCGCCTGCCGGTAAGCTCGCCAGCACTCCGCGGCGACGCAGGCGCGCCGCCCGCATCCATTCGAGGTGGCTTTGAACGAATCGGTCCACACCGGCGTCGCGCTCGGCGATACGCAAGGCAGCGCGACGATGCGCGCGGCCCAGTGGTGGCGCGGCGCGGTGATCTACCAGATCTACCCGCGCAGCTTCCGCGACGACAACGGCGACGGCGTCGGCGACCTGCGCGGCATCATCGACAAGCTCGACTACGTCGCCGGACTGGGCGTGGACGCGATCTGGATCTCGCCGTTCTTCAAGTCGCCGATGGCCGACTTCGGCTACGACATCGCCGACTACCGCGAGGTCGATCCGCTGTTCGGCAGCCTGGACGACTTCGACGCGCTGCTGGCCAAGGCGCACGGCCTGGGCCTGAAGGTGATGATCGACCAGGTGCTCAGCCATACCTCGGCCGAGCACGCCTGGTTCAAGGAAAGCCGCGCCAGCCGCGACAATCCCAAGGCCGACTGGTACGTGTGGGCCGACGCGCGCGAGGACGGCACGCCGCCGAACAACTGGCTGTCGCTGTTCGGCGGGGTGGCCTGGAAGTGGGAACCGCGGCGCGGCCAGTACTACCTGCACAACTTCCTCGCCGCGCAGCCCGACCTCAATTTCCACAACCCGCAGGTGCGCGCGGCGGTGCTGGACAGCGTGCGCTTCTGGCTGGACCGCGGCGTCGACGGCCTGCGCCTGGACGCGATCAACTTCTGCTTCCACGACGCGCTGCTGCGCGACAACCCGCCCAAGCCCAAGGAACGGCGCGTCGGCCGCGGCTTCAGCCCCGACAATCCCTACGCCTTCCAGTACCACCATCACAACAACACCCAGCCGGAGAACCTGGCCTTTCTGGCCGAGCTGCGCGCGCTGCTGGACCGCTATCCGGGCGCGGCGGCGCTGGGCGAGATCTCGTCCGAAGATTCGCTGGCGACCATGGGCGAGTACACCCGCGACGGACGCCTGCACATGGGCTACAGCTTCGAGCTGCTGACCCAGGACCATAGCGCGGCCTACATCCGCGCCACGGTGCGGACGCTGGAAGCGCAGATGCGCGAAGGCTGGCCGTGCTGGGCGATCTCCAATCACGACGTGCAGCGCGTGGTCAGCCGCTGGGGCGAAGGCGGCGAGCCGGCGCACTACGCCACCCAGCTCAGCGCGCTGGCCTGTTCGCTGCGCGGCTCGGTCTGCGTGTACCAGGGCGAGGAGCTGGGTCTGCCGGAAGCCGAAGTGCCGTTCGAAGCGCTGCGCGACCCCTACGGCATCGCGTTCTGGCCCAGTTTCAAGGGCCGCGACGGCTGCCGCACGCCCATGCCCTGGGACGACAGCGCCGGCGCCGGTTTCAGCGACGGCACGCCGTGGCTGCCGATTCCCGACAGCCACCGCGCTCGCTCGGTGAGCCTGCAGGAGGCCGACCCGCAGTCGCCGCTGCACGGTTTCCGCCGCTTCCTGGCCTGGCGCCGGCGCCAGCCGACGCTGCGCTTGGGCGAGATCGCGTTCCGCGAGGTCGCCGAACCCTTGCTGGCATTCACGCGCCGGCTCGGCGACGAGGAATTGCTGCTGGTGTTCAACCTGTCGGCGCAGCCGCAGGAGATGGCGCTGGACGCGCACGAAGGCTGGCAGCCGCTGCAGGGCCACGGTCTGGTCGAGGGCGAATGGGATGGCCAGCGCCTGCGCCTTCCGGCGCACGGCGCCTACGTCGCGCGGCGCGCTGGCTAGGCAGGCCCCACCCGGCGCGATCGCGCCGGGCGACTACAGCTCCAGCCAACCGCCGACCACCGCGCGCGCTTCGTCGACGCCCTGCTTGGACTCGCCGGAGAAGGTCTGCACGCTGACCGAATTGCCGTAGGCGGCGAACAGGTCCTTGCGCACCGCCAGCAAGGCCTGCGACTGCTGGCCGCGGCCGAACTTGTCGGCCTTGGTCAGCAAGGCGTGCGCCGGCAGGCCGCGCGAAACCGCGTAGCCGAGCATCTGGCGGTCGTAGTCCTTGAGCGGATGGCGGATGTCCATGACCACGACCAGGCCGCGCAGCGCCTGCCGAGTCTGGAAATACTGGTCGATGAAGGCCTGCCAGTGCGCCTGCAGGTCCTGCGGGACCTTGGCGTAGCCGTAGCCGGGCAGGTCGACCAGGTAGCGGTCGGTGCTGGGCGGAATGTCGAAGAAGACCAGCTGCTGGGTGCGGCCGGGCGTCTTGGACACCCGCGCCAGCGCGTTCTGCTGGCACATGGCGTTGAGGGCGCTGGACTTGCCGGCATTGGAGCGGCCGGCGAAGGCGACTTCGAAGCCGCCGTCGGGCGGGAGTTGCTTGGGCGTGTGCGCCGCCAACAGGTAGCGGGCACGGGCGAGAGGATTGGCCATGGGCGCTAGGATCGCACGGCGACGGTGCGAAACGCCCGCCGCGGAGCGCGTCGCAGGCCCGAAAACGCAGGCCGCGCGGCCCGCGGACAGCGATTCGCGTTGACCGGCCCTGCCCCCGCGACGATAATTCCGAGGTTCCGGCGACCGCATCGCGGCCCGCCATCCCAGTGTTTCGGAGCCCAGCTACATGAGCCAAGCCCGCGTCCTAGGCATCGTCGGTCTGACCGTTATGGCGGCCGTCGCCGTCGCCTACGCCCAGCCCACGATCACGCCGATCCCCGACAAGGAGCCGGTCCAGGCCGCGCCGCTGGTCGAGAAGCCGGCCAGCTGGGGCGACGTCAAGGCGGGCGCCACCAAGGCCGGCACCTGCGCGGCCTGCCATGGCCTGGACGGCAATCCGACCGATCCGCAGTACCCGCGCCTGGCCGGCCAGAGCGAACGCTACATCGCCCACCAGATCGCCCTGTTCAAGAGCGGCGAGCGCAACACCGGCATGGCCGCGGCGATGAAGCCCTACGCCGATGCGCTGACCGCGCAGGACGCCCGCGACCTGGGCGCTTACTTCGCGACCCAGAAGTCCGGCGCCGGCGTGGCCGACGACACCGTGATCGCGTCGGGTCCGAACAAGGACAAGAAGTTCTTCGAGGTCGGCCAGCAGTTGTTCATGGCCGGCGACAAGGCGCGCGGCATTCCGGCGTGCATGGCCTGCCACGGTCCCGGCGGCGCCGGCAACCCCGGCCCGGCCTACCCGCACGTGGCCGGCCAGCAGGCCGCCTATGCCCAGCGCCGCCTCGAGGAATACCGCGCCGGCACCACCACCCAGCGCGATCCGCACCTGTTCAACGTGATGGCGGCCGTGGCCAAGAACCTCACCGACGAGGAAATCGGCTCGCTGTCCAGCTACCTGCAGGGCCTGCACGAGCGCGCCGACGACTTCGCCGCCGCCGATGCGCCGGCTCCGGCCGTCGCTGCGCCCGCCGCGGCTCCGGCACCGGCTCCGGCCGCGCCCGCTCCGGCGGCGCCTGCCAAGGACGCCGCTCCGGCCAAGCCGGCCACCGGCGCCTGAGACCCGCGGCGCGCGGCCCGTTCCGCGCAATCGCCACGAAACGCCGGCCCCGTGGCCGGCGTTTTCGTTTGCGCGGGCGCGGCGATCCTGCGCCCGCGATTTCCTTTCGCGATTTCTTTTATCGTGGGCGCCGAAACGGCCCGCCCCGGGCCGGCCACGACCCGAGCCGACCATGCCGCCCATCCGTCTCGCTCCGCTGCTGATCGCATTGCTGGCGCTGAGCGCCTGTAAGCCGTCCGCGCCCGCCGACAGCGCCACGCCCGCCGATCCCGCCGCCAGCGCCCTCGTCGCCGCCGAACCCGCCGTCGAAGGCGAGCCCGCGGTCGCCGCAGGCGCCGAACCCGCCGCGGCGACGCCTGCTGCGGCGACACCGGCCGCGGCTCCAGCAGCGGCAGCGCCACCGGCCGCCGCCTCCCAGGGCCTGGTCGCCGGCAAGGACTACGCGGCCATCGACGGCGGCCAGCCGTTCGCGCCGGTGCCCGGCAAGATCGAGGTCGTCGAGGTGTTCGGCTACGTCTGCCCGGCCTGCGCCCAGTTCCAGCCCCTGGTCAACGCCTGGAAGGCCAAGCAGGCCGCGGACGTGCATTTCACCTACGTGCCGGCGCCGTTCGGCCCGGAGTGGGAGCCCTACGCCCGCGCCTATTACGTGTCCGACTCGATGGGCCTGGTCGCGCGCAGCCACGACGCCCTGATCCGCGCCATTCACCTCGAACAGAGCATGCCCGGCGAAGGCGACAAGCCCGACGATGCGGCGATCGGCCGCTTCTACGGCCGCTACGGTGCCGACCCGCAGCAGTTCGTGGCCGCCATGAACAGCTTCGCCACCGTGACCCGGGTCAATCGCGGCAAGCAGTTCATGATGCGCAGCGGCGTCGAGCAGACCCCAACCCTGGTCGTTAACGGAAAATACCGGGTGATCGGCAGCAGTTTCGAGGACATGCTGCGCATTGCCGACGTTTTGATCGCACAGGAACGAGCCGCGCGCATGCCGGCCGCCGCCGCTGCGCGCTAAGCCCGGCCACGGAACTTCCGCGCGCGACGCCGGTCACATCCGATACTCCTGGTTCGAGACGCCGGCCGTTATGCTTAACGCCGGCGTCTTTTTTTGTCCGGACGCCCCCCAATGCGGTCCTCACCGCCCCCGATCCGATCGCCGCGAGACCCTGCGATGACCCCACGCCCGTTCCGCCTGCTCCCGACCCTCGCCGCCCTGGCCCTGAGCGCGCTGCTGCCGCTGGCCGCGTCGGCCGCCGGCAAGACCGCCGCCCCGGCACTGGAAGCGGACCGCGACTACTTCGTGATCGACGACGGCCGCCCCTACGCGCCGGTGCGCGGCAGGATCGAGGTGGTCGAAGTGTTCGGCTACACCTGCCCGCACTGTGCCCACGCCCAGCCGTTGATCGCCGCCTGGAAGGCCAAGCAGCCCAAGGACGTGAACTTCGTCGCGGTGGCGGCGCCGTTCGGCGGCTATTGGCAGCCCTACGCCAAGGCCTACTACACCGCCCAGGCCATGGGCCTGACCGGCAAGACCCACGAGGCGGTGTTCAATGCCCTGCACGAAGAGCGCAGCCTGCCGATCAACAACGCCTCGCCGCAGGAAATCGCCAACTTCTACGCACGCTACGGCGCCGATGCCGAGAAGTTCGCCGCGACCATGGAGAGCAAGGGCATCGAGGACCAGCTCGAGCGCGCACGCGACTTCATCACCCGCAGCGGGGTCGACGCCACGCCGATGTTCGTGGTCAACGGCAAGTACCGGGTCGCCGGCCGCAGCTTCGAAGAGAGCCTGCGCATCGTCGACCAGTTGGTCGCGCGCGAGCGCGCGGCCGGCAAGGCGCGTTGAGCCGGCGCGGCCGCCCCGGTCGCGCCTACACTCCGTGTTCAGCGCGTCGGCCGTTATCCTGACGGCCGACGCATTCCCCGGCGTCGCGACGGCACTGCCGTCTGCGCGCCGCCAATCCGATCCGACCGTTTTGTGGAGATTCGATCCATGACCCTGCGCCTGGCCCAGCCGCACCGTTACCCCGTCCTGTTCGCCGCCCTGTTCGCGCTGGCCGCCTGCACCCAGCAGCAGGAAGCCGCCGCTCCCTCCGCCGAAACCGCCGCCGCGCCGAGCAGCGAAGCCGCGCCCGCCAACGCGGCGCCGACGCCGACCCAGGAAGCCGCGCCCGAGACCGTGATCACGCCCGCCGCCGTCGCCACCGCGCCGACCGGCCCGGCCCCGGTCGCCGGCACCGACTACGTCGAGATCCCGGGCGGCACGCCGTACGCGCCGGGCACCGGCAAGATCGAAGTGGTCGAAGTGTTCGGCTACACCTGCCCGCACTGCGCCGAGTTCGAGCCGCTGGTCAACTCCTGGCGCGCCAAGCAGACCGCCGACGTCAACTTCGTCCCGGTCGCCGCGCCGTTCGGCGGCTACTGGGTGCCCTACGCCAAGGCGTTCTACACCGCCGAGTCGATGGGCCTGGTCGGCCGCACCCACGACGCGATGTTCCGCGCCGTGCACCTGGAGCGCAGCCTGCCGGTCAACGGCGTCAAGCCGGTCGACTTCGCCGAGTTCTACGCCAAGTTCGGCGCCAACAAGCAGCAGTTCGAAAGCACCTACGCCAGCTTCGCGATCGACGCCAAGCTCAAGCGCGCCGAGGCCTTCCTGACCCGCAGCGGCGTCGAGTCCACGCCCAACATCGTGGTCGACGGCAAGTACCGCGTGATCGGCAAGAACTTCGAGGACATGCTGCGCATCACCGACCACCTGGTCGCGCAGGAACGCGCCGCGCGCACCGGCGGCGCCGCTCCGGCCGCCGAGGGCAGCGCTCCGGCCACCGGCCCGGCCGCAGCCGCCGCGCAGTAATCGTCGTATGGACCCGGCCGGCATGGATACGCGCAGACGACTGCGTCTGCTCAGCGCCAACATCCAGGCCGGGTCCAGCACGCGCCGCTACAGCGACTACGCGACCCGCAGCTGGTCGCACGTGCTGCCCGCCGGCAACAAGCGCGGCAGCCTCGACACCATCGCCCAGCTGGCCGGCGAGCACGACATCGTCGGCCTCAACGAAAGCGACCCGGGCAGCCTGCGTTCGGGCTTCACCAACCAGACCCACTACCTGGCCCAGCGCGCCGGCTTCGACTACTGGAGCCACCAGCCCAACCGCCGCGTCGGCAGCGTCGCCTCCAGCGCCAACGGCCTGCTGAGCAAGCTCGAACCGCGCGAAGTCATCGACCATCCGCTGCCCGGCCGGGTCAAGGGCCGCGGCGTGCTGATGGCGCACTTCGGCGACGACGACGACGCCCTGACCGTCGCCGTCGCGCATCTGTCGCTGGGCGCGGCCTCGCGCGCCTCGCAGCTGGCCTTCATCGCCGAACTGCTGCACGACCACCCGCACGCGGTGCTGATGGGCGACTTCAACTGCTCGGTCGATCAGCCGGAAATGCGCACCCTGTTCCAGCGCACCCGCCTGCAGCCGCCGCAGTCCGCGCTGCCGACCTTCCCGAGCTGGCGCCCGCAAAGGGCGATCGACCACATCCTGATCGGCGACGGCCTGAGCTGTACGTCCGCACGCGCCGTGCCGGCCGCGCTGTCCGATCACCTGGCGCTGTCGCTGGAACTCGAAGTTCCGGATCACGCGCTGCTCTAAGCGGGCGGGACCTCTTCAATTCGAGCCTCTGCACAGCATCCGCCTGCGCAGACATGCGGCTGTTCCGCCGCACACGATTCCGTACGCATTCGCATTTCGCCTGCGTTCGTCGAATCGTGTCGGCGCTTGCTTACTGGGCGATTATTTCGACTTTCTAGCCCACGCCTACCAAGGCGCGTGCAATTGATCCACATCATTTAGTCATTTACCGCATAAACACTGAGCACATATAGCGCAACCAGATGCGTTGCCAAAAAAATGTCGTTGACTTACTTGAAATCGCAGCGTTACGTTGAGTCCATCGACCCAGTGCGTATGACGCCGCTGTAGCCCGAACAGATTGCACTAGGGATGCATCATTTTCTTGATGTCGATGGCAACGGCCAGCCAGACCGATCGATACTTTCGCAGCCGCACGCACGCGAACTTGCCGACAAGCACCGGCCCATGTTCGACAAGTACAGGGGCGACGTCGAGAATATTCGCGGCGGGATTTCTGTCGGCGCTTCAAGCCTGCGCGGTGCTAAGGGCGTGGCTGACGAGATCGGCAGGCTGCTTCCCGATAGACCCGCCGAGAGCCCGTTCAAGAACGCGCACGGCGCATTGCCTGCGTCGGAGCAACGCGCCATCGATCCGCGTCATCCCAACCATCCGAACCACTCGATGCATAGCAGCCTCCACGCCGGTATCGAACGTGTGTTCGCTCAACAGGGACTTCCGCTCAACGAGACCGCCGAGCGCACCACAGCGGCGCTACTCTTGAACTCGCGGCAAGCAGGGCTGGAGCAGGTCAACCATGTCGTCGCCGGCCGCAGCACGCCGGCCGGCACGGATCTTTTCGCCGTGCAAGGCGAACTGGCAGACCCTGCACACAAGCGCGCGCAGGTTAATACCGAGGTCGCAGCTCAGATCCCGGTCGAAAAGTCATTCCAGCAGCTAGCTGCGGTCAATCAGCAGCTGACGCTGACGCAGGATCAGCAAAGCAAAGAACAGACCCGAGCCCAATCGGTTCGTACCGTCTAAGCCGCATTTCCTTCAGCCCGGCCTCAGCCGCACCGCCCCGCAAGGGGTGGTCAGGAGCGCTTTGTGTCCCAACTTCATCACGCGCTGCTCTGAGCGAGCGTCGCCTCAACGCCTGACGTGATAGCCGTCCTGGGCGACGAAGGCGGCGACTTCCTCGGCGTCCGACCAGCCGAAGTCGCCGGGCACGGCGTGCTTGAGACAGGCCGCGCCCCAACCGAACTGCAGGCTGTGCGCGTCGTCCATGCCCGAGATCAGCCCGTGCAGCACGCCGGCCGCGAACGCGTCGCCGCTGCCGATGCGGTCGACGATCGCGCTCAGTTCGCATACCGGCGTCTGCGCGGCGGCGCCGTCGCGATGCAGCGACAGCGCCGACAACGACTGACGGTCGACGCTGTGCTGCACGCGCACCGTGCTGGCCACGCGCTGCAGCTGCGGGAACGCGGCGAACGCGGCCCGCGCGGCGTCGGCGAAGCGCTGCTCGGCGCTCGCCGCATCGGTTTCGAAGCCGAGCACGACCGCGAAGTCGCGATGATCGGCGAAGATCAGTTCGGCCTGCGCCATCAGCTCGCGCAGGATCGCCGCGGCGTCGCCGCTCCAGGCCTGCCAGAGCTTGCTGCGGAAATTGCCGTCGAAGCTCACCCGCACGCCGGCGCGGCGCGCGGCCTGGGCGGCGGCGATCGCGGCCTGGGCCGTGACCGGACCCAGCGCCGGGGTCACGCCCGACAGATGCAGCCAGGCCGCGCCCTCCAGCAGGGCCGGCCAGTCGTAGGCATCGGCGCCGGCGCGCGCGAAGGCCGAGTCGGCGCGGTCGTAGAGCACGCTGCTGGGCCGATGGCCGGCGCCCGTCTCCAGGAAGTACAGGCCCATGCGACCCGGCGCGGGCCGCACGGCGCGGGTATCGACCCCATGCCGGCGCAGTTCGGCCACCGCCGCAGCGCCCAGGGCGTTATCGGCGACCCGGCCGATCACGGCCGCCTCGTGACCGTAGCGGGCCAGGGCCACGGCGACGTTGGCTTCGGCGCCGCCGACGTGGACCTGCAACGCCGGCGATTGCAGCAGGCGCTCATGGCCGGGGGCGCCCAAGCGCAGCAGCAGCTCCCCGAAACACACTATGCGTTGACTCATTCCACCCTCTCCGCGCCGGCCCCGCCGGTCCCCTGAATACCCGATTGCGCACCGCAGCATGATGTTGGCCCGAGCTTTTGCTAGGGTTTTGACCAGCGGTGTCATTCGACCGCCCGAGACACCATAGCAAGCGCTGCAGGCTAGTCAACAAGCGCTATACAGCCGTCGGACCACTTTGGGAGGGGATCCAGATGCAATCGCAACGCGCGGCAAAAAAGACACCGGTTACCGTTCTTGCAGGCGCCATCGCCCTGGCCCTGCAAATGGCGCCGGCGGTGGGGTTCGCGCAGCAGACCGCGGCGCCGGCCACAGCGGCGGCCGCCGAGCAGAACAGCGCGGACGCGGCGCCGGCCGCGTCCGAACCGGCCAAGGACCTGGAAACCGTCACCGTGACCGGCTTCCGCGGCAGCCTGGAACGCGCGCTGGACATCAAGCGCGGCGAGACCGGGGTGGTCGA
Organism: Lysobacter sp. Root76; assembly: GCF_001428685.1. Lineage (GTDB taxonomy): Bacteria > Pseudomonadota > Gammaproteobacteria > Xanthomonadales > Xanthomonadaceae > Lysobacter. The sequence continues at coordinate 437,213 of NZ_LMIK01000004.1, forward strand.
CGCCATCGTCGCCGAGGACATCGCCGACTTCCCCGACCTCAACCTGGCCGAATCGCTGCAGCGCATTCCCGGCGTGTCGATCGCCCGCGACGCCGGCGAAGGCCGGCAGATCTCGGTGCGCGGCCTGGGCCCGGACTTCACCCGCGTGCGCATCAACGGCATGGAGGCGCTGACCACCACCGGCGGCACCGACAGTTCCGGCGGCGCCAACCGCGGCCGCGGTTTCGACTTCAACGTGTTCGCCTCGGAACTGTTCAACAGCCTGAAGGTGCGCAAGACCGCGTCGGCCGAAGTCGAGGAAGGTTCGCTCGGCGCCACCGTCGACCTGCAGACCGCGCGCCCGTTCGACTACGACGGTTTCACCTTCGTCGCCGGCGGCCAGCTCGGCTACAACGATCTGTCCGGCGACACCGACCCGCGCGCTTCGGCCTTGATCAGCAACACCTGGGGCGACGGCCGCTTCGGCGCTCTGCTCTCGGTCGCCTACACCGACCGGCGCCTGGTCGAGGAAGGCCACAGCACGGTGCGCTGGGACAACGGCCCGAGCAGCGGCGGCTTCAGCGCGGCTTCGCCGTTCAGCGCCGCGCGCGGCGCCGGCGTGTTCCACCCGCGCATTCCGCGCTACGGCGTGCTCGAACACGACCAGCAGCGCCTGGGCGTGACCGGCGCGCTGCAATGGAAGGTCAGCGACCGCACCGACATCGGCCTGGATCTGCTGTACGCCAAGTTCGACGCCACCCGCACCGAGAACTTCATCGAGGCGGTGTCATTCAGCCGCACCGGCACCGGCAAGCCGCAGACGGTGGTGCTGGACGGCCAGGTCGACGGCAACGGCAACCTGGTCTACGGCCGCTTCAACAACGTCGATGTGCGCTCGGAAGCGCGCTACGACGAACTCAGCACCAAGTTCACCCAGTTCAGTTTCTACGGCGACCACGAGCTCACCGACGACTTCAAGCTGCACGCCCAGGTCGGCCGCGCCAAGTCCGAGTTCGAGAACCCGATCCAGACCACGATCACGCTCGACCGCCAGAACGTGCAAGGCTACAGCTACGACTATCGCGGCAACGATCGCCTGCCGGTGATCGACAATGGCTTCGACGTCACCGATCCCAGCCAGTGGACCTTCGTCAACGGCATCTCCGAGATCCGCCTGCGCCCGCAGTTCGCCACCAACACCTACGACACCGCCCAACTCGATTTCGCCTGGGACCTGGCGCCGGCCTTCAAGCTCAAGGGCGGCGCGCAGTTCAAGGAATACACCTTCGAGAGCCGCGAGTTCCGGCGCGCGTCCGAGCTGGCGGTGCCCGGGCTGCCGGCCGGCACCAGCCTTGCCGACCTGACCTCGCTGATCGGCCTGGAGAACACCCGCACCGGCGCCGGCAACGATTCGGTCTGGCTGATTCCCGACATCGACGCCTTCAACCGCGTGTTCAATATCTACGGCAACACCGGCACCTTCACCGTCAGCGACAAGATCGCCGGCGTGCTTGGCAACAACCGCAGCGTCACCGAACGCGACCAGGGCTTCTACCTGCAGGGCGACTTCAACACCCAGCTCGGTTCGATCCCGATCAGCGGCAACATCGGCGTGCGCCAGGTCGACACCAAGCAAACCTCGACCGGCTACGCCATCGTCGGCGGCGTGCCGGTGCGAACCACGGTGCAGCGCACTTACGACGACACCCTGCCCTCGTTGAACCTGGTCGCAGACCTGACGCCGGATTTCCTGGTCCGCTTCGGCGCCGCCAAGGTGATGTCGCGTCCCGGCCTGGGCAACCTCACGCCCGGCGTCACCGTCAACGTCAGCGGCGGCGCGCGCACGGTCAACGGCGGCAATCCGCTGCTGGAACCGTTCCGCGCCAAGACCTACGACCTGAGCCTGGAGTGGTACTTCGCCGACGAGGCCCTGCTCGGCCTGGGCCTGTTCTACAAGGACATCAGCACCTTCGTGCAGACCTCGCGCGAAACCCGCCCGTACAACACCTCCGGCCTGCCCGACAGCCTGCTCGCCGGTACCGGCGCTTCGCCCACCGACGACTTCCAGTTCAACATTCCGGTCAACACGCCCGGCGGCAGCCTGCAGGGTTTCGAACTGAGCTACCAGCAGCCCTTCACCTTCCTGCCGGAAGGCTTCTGGCAGGACTTCGGCGTGCAGCTCAACTACACCTACGTCGAATCGAAGATCCAGTACGTGACTTCGACCGGCGCGTCCTCGCTGCGGACCGACCTGACCGGCCTGTCCAAGAACGCCTACAACGCCACGCTCTACTACGAAGGCGAGCGCTTCGGCGCGCGCGTCTCGGCGGCCTACCGCGACGACTACCTGACCACGGTGCCGGGCCGCAACAACAACGACGTCGAAGGCACCAAGGCCACCACCACCATCGACATGTCGGCTTCGTGGAAGCTCAACGACCGCATCGAGCTGACCCTGGAAGGGCTGAACCTCACCGACGAGTACAACGACCAGTGGGTGGATTCGCTGGGCGACCGTGCCTCGGTCTACCACCACACCGGCCGCCAGTACTTCCTCGGCATCCGCTACAAGCTGTGATCGCGCATTGACGATCGTGCCGGCCGCGCGCGGATGCGACGCGGCCGGCTTCGGCGGTTTCGCATCCGCGCCGGCCGAACCTCCGGCGCTGCAGGCAGTACGGGTCACTGCAACAGTCCCGACGAATCCAGACAGCGCAGGCATCGCCCGGCGATCCGATCGCAACGCCGCCGCCCACGCGCGCCTTCCGTGTTCGTCGTCCATCGACTGCACCACGACAAGGAGCTCCCCGCAATGAACGCCGCGAAAATCGTCCTGTGCGCCGGCATCGCGCTGGCAATGCTGTCCACGGCCGCGCAGGCCGGCCATGCCCGCGACATCGACCGCGAGACCTTGCCCGCCAACGACGGCTGGGCCTCGCTGGCCACCGCCGCGCTGCCGCAGGGCACCACCGGCGGTTCGGCCGCCGCCGAGGACCGCGTGCACGAGGTGCACGACCGCAACGAACTGGTCGCCGCGCTCGCGTTTCCGGACCCGACGCCGAAGATCGTCCGCATCGTCGGCACCATCGACGCCAATGTCGACGCCGGCGGGCAGCCGCTAAGCTGCGCCGACTACGCGCGCCCCGATCCGCAGACCGCGACCCCGTACACGCTCGAGGCCTTCCTGGCCGCCTACGATCCGGCGACCTGGGGACGCGTCAATCCCAGCGGCCCGCTCGAGCGCGCGCGCCTGGCCTCGGTCGCCGCGCAGCAGGCGCGCGTGCGGATCCGGATTCCGGCCAACACCACGCTGGTCGGCGTCGGCCGCGACGCGCGCGTGCGCGGCGCCTGGTTCGACATACGTCCCGGCAGCACCAGCGGCAACCAGCCGATGAACGTGATCGTGCGCAATCTGCGTTTCGAAGACACCTACGACTGCTTCCCGCAGTGGTCGCCGACCGACGGCGCCACCGGCAACTGGAACTCGCAGTACGACGCGATCTCGGTGCGCAACGCCACCCATGTCTGGATCGACCACAACGAGTTCAAGGACGCGGCGACCGACGACGCGACCCTGCCGAACTACTTCGGCCGGATCTACCAGATCCACGACGGCCTGGTCGACGTGACCAACGAATCGGATCTGGTGACGGTTTCCTGGAACCGCTTCAGCGAGCACGACAAGGCGATGCTGGTGGGCTCTTCGGACAGCGCGGTCGCCGATCGCGGCAAGCTGCGGCTGACCCTGCACCACAATCATTTCCACAACCTCGGCCAGCGCGTGCCGCGCGTGCGTTACGGACAGGTGCACGTCTACAACAATCTCTACAGCGCCGATCGCGCCGGAGCCGACCGCTACGCCTACAGTTGGGGCGCCGGCATCGAGTCGCAGATATTCGCGCAGAACAACCATTTCCTGACCGATCGCGCCTTGACGCCGGAACTGTTCATCCAGCGCCTCAACGGCACGCGCCTGCAGGCCGCCGGCACCTTGCACAACGGCCGCGCGGTCGACCCGGTCGCCGCGTTCAATGCCGCCAACGGCGACAGCCTGAGCGGCACGGTGGAATGGACGCCGACGCTGTACCGCCGGATCGATCCGACCTGGCTGGTGCCGACCCCGGTGCTGATCGGCGCGGGTCCGTCGCGGTGATCGACGGCGCCACGCGCAGCCGGCGCCGCTTCCTGCAGGCGGCGCTGGCGTCCGCCGCCCTCGCCGCCAGCGCGCGCGCCGCGGACTCCCAGGCCGGCGCCGGCTTCGACGCGGTGGTCGCAAGCGGCGCCGGCCGTGGCGACGCGCCGGCGTTCGGATCGGTGCAGGCCGCGATCGATGCGGCGCCGCGCGATGGCCGGCGCCCGTACCGGATCCTGATCGGGCGCGGCGTATGGCGCGAGAAGCTGCTGATCGACAAGCCCAACATCCATCTGATCGGCGAGGACCGCGCCGGCAGCGTGCTCAGCTACGACGCCGCGGCCGGCATGGCGCGGCCCGACGGCGAAGCCTGGGGCACCTGGGGCTGCGCCAGCGTGATCGTGCGCGCGCCGGACTTCCGCGCCGAACGCCTGCGCATCGAGAACGCATTCGACTACGTCGGCAACCTCAGCGCGCCGCGCTTCGAGCCGATCGGCCCCAACGGCGCGCAGGCGGTGGCGCTGATGCTGGACCGCGGCGCCGAGCGCAGCGTGCTGCACGAAGTCGATCTGCACGGGCACCAGGACACCTTGTTCGCCGACGCCGGCCGCAGCCTGTTCCGGCGTTGCCGCATCGCCGGCAGCGTCGATTTCGTGTTCGGCGGCGGCGATGCGCTGTTCGAGGATTGCGAACTGCATTCGCGCTACCGGCCGGGCAAGGAGCGCCAGGGCTACGTGGCGGTGCCGTGCACGCCCAGCGCGCAAACCTACGGGCTCAGCTTCCTGCGCTGCCGCCTCACTCGCGACGCCGAGGTGCCCGATGCCAGCGTCGCGCTCGGACGCGCCTGGCGGCCCGGGCGCACGTTCGCCGACGGCAAGTACGGCGATCCCGACGCGGTCGGCGCGGCGGTGTATCTGTCGTGCTGGATGGACGCGCACATCGATCCGCGCGGCTGGGACGCGATGGGCTACACGGCGCGCGATGGCAGCCGCGCCATGCTGGCGCCGGAAGCGGCGCGCCTGTACGAACACGACAGCCGCGGCCCCGGCGCGGCGCGCACGCCCGGCCGGCGCCGGCTCGACCGCGCCGCGGTCGCGCGCCATCGCCGCGATCTGGTGCTGGGCGGCTGGCAACCCGAACTTTGACCGCGAGGATACGTATGCGCCGCTGGCCTTACCTGCTGTTGCTGTGCCTGAGCCTGGCCACGGCGGCGAGCTTCGCCGGCGCGCGCGCGCCAGCCGCCGCGATCCACCTCGCCGGCGATTCGACCATGGCCGAGAAACTTGCCGAGAAGCGCCCGGAAACCGGTTGGGGCGAGCACCTGACCGCGCGCTTCCGGCCCGGCACGGTGCGCGTGGTCAATCATGCGAAGAACGGCCGCAGTACCCGCAGCTTCATCGAAGAAGGCCGCTGGCAGGCGCTGCTGGATGGCCTGCACGCCGGCGACTGGGTGCTGATCCAGTTCGGCCACAACGACCAATCGGTCGAGAAGCCCGACCGTTACACGCCGCTGGCCGACTACGAACGCAACCTCGCAGGTTTCGTCGCCGATGTGCGCGCACGCGGCGCCACGCCGATCCTGCTGACGCCGGTATCGCGGCGCCGCTACGACGAGCAGGGCCGGGTCCAGGACAGCCACGGCGAGTATCCGGGCCGGGTGCGAGCGCTGGCGGCGCGCGAGCGCGTGGCCCTGATCGATCTGGAGCGCCGCAGCCAGGCGCTGCTGCAGGAAGCCGGCGTCGATGGCTCGCGGCGGCTGTTCCTGCAACTGGCGCCGGGCGAGCATCCGAACTATCCGAACGGGGTGACCGACAACACCCATTTCTCGCCGGCCGGCGCGCGCCGGATCGCGATCGAATTCGCGTCCGCCCTGCGCGGCTCGGACCTGGCGCTGGCGAAACTGCTGCGCGACGACGACGCGGCGCGCTGAGCGTCGCGCCGGCATCGCACGCAACTCACTTCAGCGGCGCACGCCGCGGCAGCGGCTTCAGCGGTTCCATGGTCGCCAGGTCCCAATCCTCCGGCACGAACGCCTGCTGGGTCGGCGCCTGCTTGGGATAGCCGCCGACTTCGCTTTCGCTGTCGATGATCTTGCCGCGGCCCTCGATGGTGTCGGCGAGGATGCGGCGGTCGATATCGTCGCGGTCCCAGGGCCGCGCGCCGGCTTGCGCGACCACCGCGTCCTGGACCTGCGCGGACGGCAGCAGCGTCACCCCGAACGGCAACGGCGGCGCCTGGGCGCTTTCGATCACCCGAACCGGCGCGGTGGTGTAGCGGCCCTGCTGCGGCAGCGGCCGGCCGAGGCGGTCGACGACGAGGTTGTCTTCGGCGTAGAGCTCGACGTCCCCCGAACCGCCGACCATGAAGAACGCCAGTTCCTGCGTCGACGGCCCGGCGCGCATCACGTTGCCGCGCGCGACCATCTGGCCGGTCGAGTACGGATGGCCCAGCCATTCCTCCGCGATCAGGTTGTAGTGCACGGCGCGCTGGCCGGGGTCGTAGATCAGGTTGTTGATGACCTGGCCGCGCGCGCCGCCCTTGAACAGCGGGTTGCGTTCGTAATTGTGCGCGTAGAGGTTGCCGACGATCAGCACCTCGTTGACGTGGTCGTGGATCAGCGAGCCCTTGGAGTGCTCGCCCTTGGCGTGGGTGGCGTTGGCCAGGCCCTCGGCGATCAGGTTGTGGCTGAAGGTGATCCGGCGCGAGGCGTTCTCCATCCAGTCCTTTTCGCTCTCGCCGAAGAAGCGCGTGCTCGAGGCCGACAGGTTCTCGTCGGTGGCCCAGGTCAGCGAGCAGTGATCGACGATCACATCGCGGGCGCCGCGCACGGTGGTGATGGCGTCGAAATCCAGGCCGGCCCTCTTGCCCGCGCCGGCTTCGCCGGGACGCACGCGGATATGCCGCACGACCACGTCGTGGGTCGCGACGATCAGGCCGCCGCGGATGAAGGTGACGCCCGGCTGCGGCGCGGTCTGGCCGGCGACGGTGAGGTAGGGCTCGGTGATGCGGACCTCCTGGCGATCCAGGTCGATCACGCCGCCGACTTCGAATACGACGATGCGCGGGCCCTTGGCCGCGACCGCCTCGGCGAACGAGCCCGGCCCCGACGCGGCCAGCGTGGTCACGCGCAGGATGCGGCCGCCGCGCCCGCCGGGCGTGTGCGCGGCCCAGCCCTGGGCGCCCGGGAACGCCGGCACCGGCGCCTCGGCGGCGATTGCCGGTGCCAGCGCGGCCAGGCCCAGCAGCGCGCCGGCCAGCCAGCGCAGCCTGCGTCCGCGACCACCGGCGCCCGCCCCACCACGTTTTTGCCCCTGCAACTGGATCATCGATCTGTCCCCTCCGGCGCCCGAGTGTAGGCCCGGATTGTCAATGACACCGGTTTCCTATACAACACTTCCGACGAGGAAACGCTGCAGGGGATCCGATCCGGCATGGATACATCGACCATCGAAGATGGCGGCGAAGACAGCGCGATCGCGCGGCGCCTGGTCGCGGCGCGCCGCGCCGCGCAGGCGCTGCCGGACTATCCGGGCACGCTGCCGCGCACCCTGGACGAGGGCTATGCCGTGCAGGACCGGGCGATCGCGCTGTGGGGACAACCGATCGCGGGCTGGAAGGTCGGCCGCATCCCGGACGCCTGGGAGCGCCGGCTGGGCGAGGAGCGTCTGGTCGGGCCGATCTTCGCCGACGCGGTGCAACTGGCAACCGGTGGACATCCTGGCCGGTTCGCGGCCATCGGCGGCGGTTTCGCCGCGGTCGAGGCCGAGTTCGTGTTTCGGCTCGGCGCCGACGCCCCGCCCGAGCGCACCGAGTACAGCCACGAAGACGCCGCCGCCCTGGTCGACGTCCTGGCGATCGGGATCGAGCTGGCCGGCAGCCCCTTGCCGGACATCAACCTGCTCGGCCCGCCGATCGTGGTCTCGGACTTCGGCAACAACGCCGGCCTGATCGTCGGCCCCGAGATTCCGGGCTGGCGCGACCTCGCCGACGCCGAGCTGCGCTGCGAAACCTTCATCGACGGGCGCTCGGTCGGCCACGGCGGCGCCGGATCGATCGCCGGCGGCCTGCTCGCGGCGCTGGCCTTCGCCCTGTCGCGCTGCGCGCAGCGCGGCTATCCGCTCAAGGCCGGCATGTGGGTGACCACCGGCGCGGCCACCGGCATCCACGACATCCTGGCCGGACAAAGCGCGATGATCTCGTTCGGCCGCTGGGGCCGCCTGCACTGCGAAACGGTGCGCGCCGCCAGCGTGGATCCGCAACCGGAGAACGCCGCATGACCAGTCGCCGCGATGCGATCCGGGGCCTGGGCGCCGCCTGCGCGCTCGCCGCGGCGCCGGCCGCTCTGCGCGCCGACGACGGCAGCCGCCTGCTCACCGCCACCGACGTGCACGTCAAGGACTACCCGACCGTGGCCGCGGTGCAGTGGATCGGCCGCGAGATCGAACGCGCCAGCGGCGGCCGCCTGCGCCTGCGCCTGTACCACTCCGGCCAGCTCGGCCGCGAGTCCGAAGCCATCGACATGGCGCGCTTCGGCGCCATCGACATCACCCGCGTCTACAGCGGCGCGCTCAACAACGCGTTCCCGCTGACCCAGGCGCTGTCGCTGCCGTATGTGTTCGACTCGGTCGCGCATCTGCGCCGCGCCCTGGACGGCGAAGTCGGCGCGGCGGTGCTGCGCGATTTCGACCGCCGCGAACTGGTCGGCCTGGCGATCTACGACTGCGGCGCGCGCTGCTTCTACAACGTACGCCGGCCGATCCACGGCCCGGCCGACATGCACGGCCTCAAGTTCAGGGTGCCGGCCTCGGACATCTTCATGCGCATGATCCGGCTGCTGGGCGGCAACCCGACCCCGCTGGCCTACGGCGAAGTGTTTTCGGCGCTGCAGACGCACCTGATCGACGGCGCCGAGAACAACCTGCGCAGCTACCACTCCAGCCGCCAGTTCGAAGCCGCGCGGTTCTGGTCGCAGACCGAACATTCCTACGCGCCGGACGTGCTGCTGATGTCGCGGCGCAGCTTCGAGGCGCTGCGTCCGGACGACCGCGAACTGCTGCGCGATACCGCGCGGCGCTCGGTCGCGGTGATGCGCAGGCTGTGGGACGAGTCCGAAGCGCTGGCGCGCGCGGCCGTGATCGAAGGCGGCGTGCGCATCAACGACTGCGACCTGCCGGCGTTCCGCGCCGCGGTGCAGCCGCTGCTGGACGAGTACCACCGCGACCCGGCGATCGAAACCCTGTACCGCCGCATCCGTTCCCTGGCCTGAGGCAGATCCCTTGGCAGACGCTCCCATCGCCCTCGCTCCGGACAGCGCCCTCGAACACGACGAGGCCGCGCCGAACGGCCCGTTCGACCGCCTCGCCGGCTTCGCGGTCGCGGTCGCCGGCACCGCCCTGGTCGGCATGGTCGCCGTGCAGGCGCTGCAGGTGTTCGCCCGCTACGTGCTCAACGATTCGCCCGGCTGGACCGAGCCGGTGGCCTTGCTGCTGCTCAACACCGCGATGAGCTTCGGCGCCGCCGCGGGCGTGCACCGCGGCTCGCATTTCGGCTTCTTCATCCTGGTCCACCGCTCGCCGCCGCGCCTGCGGCGCTGGCTGCTGGCGTTCTCCCACCTGGTGATCGCCAGCATCGGTGCGGTGTTGGCGGTGTGGGGCGGCGAGCTGCTGCTGGACGGGCTGGACGTGCCGATGGCCGGCGCACCGCTGCCGCAGAGCGCGGTCTATGCGCCGATGGCGCTGGGCGGCGCGCTGATGGCGGTATTCGCGCTGCAACGCCTGGTCGCGGCCCTGACCGCGCCGCTCACCGATCGTCCCCGGAGCGAATGATGGAAGTCGCGATCCTGTTCGGCGTGTTCGCCGTGATGCTCATCGTCGGCGTGCCGGTCGCCTACGCGCTGTCTTCGGCGGCGCTGGCGACCCTGATCTACATCGGCCTGCCGCCGATCGTGGTGGTGCAGCAGACCGCGGCCGGTGCCGGCTCGGCCTCGCTGATCGCGATTCCGTTGTTCATCTTCGCCGGCGAGATCATGCTGCGCGGCGGCATCTCCGAACGCCTGATCGGCCTGGCCTCGGCCCTGGTCGGGCACCTGCGCGGCGGCCTCGGCCAGGTCAGCGTGCTGTCCTCGCTGTTCTTCGGCGGCGTGTCGGGCTCGGCCATCGCCGACGTCTCGGCGATCGGCGGCGCGATGATCCCGCAGATGGTCAAGCGCGGTTTCGATCGCGACTTCGCGGTCAATGTGACCATGACCGCGTCGATGGTCGCGCTGCTGGTGCCGCCCTCGCATAACCTGATCCTGTATTCGGCCTCGGCCGGCGGCAGCATCTCGATCGCCGATCTGTTCGCCGCCGGCATCATCCCAGCGCTGTTGATGACGGTGACCCTGATGGCGACCTGCTGGGTGATCGCGCGCCGCCGCGGTTACGCGGTCGAGGCCTTCCCCGGCTTGGGCATCGTGGTTCGCCGTTTCGTCGCCGCGCTGCCGGGCCTGATGCTGGTCGCGCTGATCTTCGTCGGCATCCGCGCCGGCATCTTCACCGCGGTCGAAAGCGCGGCCATCGCCGTGGTCTACGCGCTGCTGGTGACCGCGCTGGTCTACCGCAACCTGCGCTGGCGCGATTTCCTCGAAACCGTCGCCGGCGCCGCGCGCACCACCGGCATGATCCTGTTCGTGATCGCCTCGGCGGCCTCGTTCGGCTGGCTACTGGCCTACCTGCAGGTGCCGACGGCCGCGGTCGACGCGCTGACCTCGCTGACCACCGACAAGAACCTGCTGCTGTTGCTGATGATCCTGATCCTGCTGGTGCTGGGCACCTTCATGGACCTGGCGCCGATGATCATCATCTGCACGCCGATCTTCCTGCCGCTGGCCAAGGCGATCGGGGTCGACCCGATCCACTTCGGCGTGATCCTGGTCCTCAAGGGCGGCATCAGCCTGATCTCGCCGCCGCTGGGTTCGGTGCTGTTCGTGGGCACCGCGATCGGCAAGATCAGCATGGGCGAGACCCTGCGCACGATCTGGCCGTTCTGGCTGGCCGCGCTGGCGGTGCTGCTGGTGGTCACTTTCGTCCCGCAACTGTCGCTGTGGCTGCCGGCGCTGCTGAAGTAAGCTGACGATGTCCACCGGGGACATGCCCGGCTAGAATCGAACCAGCACCGGTCCCTGACCGGACCGTTCCCCGCCTTCGAGCCGCCATGAATCCAGCCCCTCCGCGCGGCTCGCGCCGCGGTCCGCGCAGCGCCCGTCCCGCCGATGCGGCCGGGGGCGACGGCGCGCCCGCCAAGATGCCCGCGCTGGGCAAGGCCACCATCAACGACATCGCGCGCCTGGCCGAGGTGTCGAAGAAGACGGTGTCGCGGGTCATCAACAATTCGCCGCTGGTGCGGCCGGACACGCGCGAGAAGATCCAGTCGCTGATGAAGCAGCTGGGCTACGCGCCGGATCCGCAGGCGCGTGGGCTGGCGTTCCGGCGCTCGTTCCTGATCGGCCTGGTCTACGACAACCCGACCGCGCAGTACATCGTCAACATGCAGTACGGCGCGCTGGACGCCTTGCGCGACTCGGGCTACGAACTGGTCGTGCATCCCTGCGACAGCCATCGCGAGGACTACATCGACGGCATCCGCCGCTTCGCCCTGCAGCAGAAGCTGCACGGGGTGATCCTGATCCCGCGCGTGTCCGAGGACGACCAGCTGGCCGCCGCGCTGCGCGAGATCGACGTGCGCTACGTGCGCATCGCCTCGATCCCGCTGGACGAGCCGGCCAACATGCTGCACACCCAGGACCGCCTGGCCGGCGTGGAAGCGGCCAACTACCTGCAGTCGCTGGGTCACCGCAGCCTGGGCCTGATCACCGGCCCGCGCCGCTACCGCTCCTCGATCGAACGCGGCGGCGGTTTCCGCCACGGCCTGGCCCAGCGCGGCATCGAACTGGGCGAAGACTACGTGTTCGAGGGCGGCTATACCTTCGAGTCCGGCGTCGCCGGCGCCGAATACCTGCTGGCCAAATCGCCGCGTCCGACCGCGATCTTCGCCTGCAACGACGAGATGGCCGCCGGCGTATACAAGGCCGCGATGCGCCGCGGCCTGTCGATCCCGGCCGACCTGTCGGTGGTCGGCTACGACGACAGCCCGCTGGCGACCCAGCTGTGGCCGGCGCTGAGCACGATCCACTCGCCGATCCGCGACCTCGGCCGCCAGGCCGCGCAGATGCTGCTGGTACCGGAACCCGAAGACGGCGACGCGCCCAGCGAGCCGGTGTCGGTGACCCCACATCTGGTGGTGCGCGATTCGAGCCAGCCGCCGCCGGGTTGAGGGCGGGACCGCCCGGGTGGCCGGGCGCAAGCGGTTCGATCTCCCGATCTCCCGATTGGCCGATCCAGGCGCGACAGGGGCCGCGCGCTACGGCGAATTCCCTGCGACGAGACCGGCCGGCGCATCGCGGCATGGCGGGCTTTCTGTTGGCAGCTTTCTGTAGGAGCGGCGTAAGCCGCGACGGGCCGTCGGCCATGACGTGCTGGCGGCGCGAGTGCGCAGCTTCGATCGCGGCTTACGCCGCTCCTACAGTGATGACGCGCCGATGCTCCGCAATCCCGCAGACTTTGGGTAGGCGGGCGCGAAGCGGTTCGCGCCCTCTCTGGGCGATCCGATCGCGACTTGGCTCGCTCCCACAGTGATCTGGCTCGCTCCCACATACGGTAGGGCCACACCCGCCCCGAACGGCCTCGGTCCGGTTCTGCCGAACTTTTGACACCGGTTACCAAAACCCCGTTATGATCCCCGGATCAGCCGCCGCGGGCGGCATCGCAGGCATGCGCATTCCGGAGGCCCGATGTTCCGCAAGACCTACCACGCCACCCACCCCGACATGATGGTCGGCGCCAGCAACGAGCAATTGCGCGACCGCTACCTGATCGCCGACCTGTTCGCGGCCGGCGAAATCCGCCTCGACTACTCGCACAACGAGCGCTTCGTGATCGGCGGCGCCGCCCCGGTCGCTGCACCGGTGTCGCTGCCGGCGCAGACCGAGCCCGCCTCCGCCGCCGGCCAGCCGTTCCTGGCCCGGCGCGAACTGGGCGTGGTCAACGTCGGCGCGGGCGCCGGCACGGTCACCGTCGACGGCCAGGCCTACGCGCTCAAGCCCAAGGACGGCCTGTACGTGCCGATGGGCAGCGCCCAGGTCGAGTTCGCGTCCGACGACGCCGCGACCCCGGCGAAGTTCTACCTGGCCTCGACCCCGGCGCACGCGCGCTACGAGACCGTGCACATCTCGATCGACAAGGCGGTGCCGCTGGAACGCGGCGCGCTGGAGACCTCGAACGAACGCACCATCTATCAGTACATCGTCCCGGCGACCTGCAAGTCCTGCCAGCTGCTGCTGGGCCTGACCGTGCTCAAGACCGGCAGCGTCTGGAACACCATGCCGCCGCACCTGCACGACCGCCGCTCCGAGGTCTACTTCTATTTCGACCTCGGCGACCAGAGCGTGATGCACTTCATGGGCGAACCGGCGGACATGCGTCACCTGGTGATCCGCAACGACGAAGCCGTGGTGTCGCCGCCGTGGTCGATCCACATGGGTTCGGGCACGCGCAACTACTGCTTCATCTGGGCCATGGGCGGCGAGAACCTGGACTACACCGACATGCACCAGCTCGACCTGTGCCAGCTCAAGTGAGGCCGCAGACATGAGCCGTTCGCCTTTCAGTCTCGAAGGCCGGGTCGCCCTGGTCACCGGCGGCAATCGCGGCCTCGGCCAGGGCCTGGCGCTGGCGCTGGCCGAAGCCGGCGCCGACATCGCCACGGTCAGCACGCGCGCGGCCGACGACACCGGCGAGCGCGTGCGCGCGCTGGGCCGGCGCTTCCACGCGATCGAAGCCGACCTCTCGACGCTGCAGCCGATCGCGCGCATCGTCGAGGAGACCGTGGCCGAACTGGGCGCGGTCGACATCCTGATCAACAACGCCGGCCTGATCCGCCGCGCCGACGCTGTCGACTTCAGCGAAGACGACTGGGACGCGGTGATCGACGTCAACCTCAAGAGCGCGTTCTTCCTGTCGCAGGCGGTAGGCCGGCGCATGATCGCGGCCGGCCGCGGCAAGATCGTCAACATCGCCTCGATGCTGTCGTTCCAGGGCGGCATCCGCGTGCCGTCCTATACCGCCAGCAAATCCGGCCTGGCCGGCATCACCCGCCTGCTCGCCAACGAATGGGCCGGCAAGGGCGTCAACGTCAACGCGATCGCGCCGGGCTACATGGCCACCGACAACACCGCCCAGCTGCGCGCCGACGAGAACCGCAACCGCGACATCCTGGCGCGCATTCCGGCCGGGCGCTGGGGCGAGCCCTCGGACCTGGGCGGCGCGGCGGTGTTCCTGGCCAGCGCAGCCTCCGATTACGTGCACGGCGCGATCCTGCCCGTCGACGGCGGCTGGCTCGCGCGCTGAGCGTTGCATGCGCGAGGATCGAACCATGCCTAACCACCACGTTCGCCGCACCGCGATCCTCATCGCGCCGGCCCTGCGCAGCGACGCCGCGCAGGACGGCGAACTCGCACGCTGAGCGTTGCCCACGCCGGGAGCGAACCATGTCCGATCGTCTGCGCCGCATAGCGATCCTCACTACGCTGGTCCTGTGCAGCAGCGCCGCGCGAGCCGGCGAACCGGTCTGCTCCAAACGCAGCGACTCCTATGTAGAGCAGGCGCGCGGGCTGGCCGTCGCCCAGCCAGGCCCGCACGAAGGCGCCGGCACCACCACCGCCTACCCGTTCTTCGAACAGGCCGCCGGTTTCGACCTCGTCTTCCGGCAGCGCGCGCTGCACCGCGGCGCCAGCATCGGCGAACACCGCAACGACAAGGACGAGATCTACTACGTGCTCAGCGGCCGCGGCGAGCTGATGCTCGACGACGCGCGCCGCGAAGTCGGCCCCGGCGACGCCGTCCTGACCCGCAAGGGCAGCACCCACGGCCTGAAGCAGCTCGGCGACGAGGACCTGGTGATCGTCGTGGTCTACCGCCGCGCCCAGCCCGTCGATTGCTGATCGGATCGACGCGATCCGCGATGCGGCGAAGCGCTGCCCGCCTGTCCTGGCCCAGCAAGCCTTCTGTGGGAGCGGCGTAAGCCGCGATGAAGCCACGCACCTGTGGAAGCGGCGTGAGCCGCGATGAAGCCACGCACCTGTGGGAGCGGCGTGAGCCGCGATGAAGCTACGCGCTCGCAGCGCAACCATCGTCATAGCCGGGCGCCGATCGCGGCTCACGCCGCTCCCACAGCGATCGCACGCAGCCCCTCCTCAACATCGCTCGCTTTGGGAATCGCACACAGCCCCTCCTCAACATTCGCCCGCTTTGGGGTAGGAGCGGCGTAAGCCGCGACCCGGAGTGCGGCGCGCGACATGGTTCGTCGCAGCGGCAGGTTCGCGGTCCGGCTTACGCCGCTCCTACCCCAAGGCGAACGCGGCGGGCCTGCATACGCACTCACGGCGCAACCATCGTCACGATCGGGCGCCAAATCGCGGCTTACGCCGCTCCCACAGCGATCGTGCGCAGCTCTCCTCGAAATCGCAGGCTTTGGGGATCGCACACAACCCCTCCTCAACATCGCCCGCTTTGGGGTAGGAGCGGCGTAAGCCGCGACCCGGAGNGCGCAGCTCTCCTCGAAATCGCAGGCTTTGGGGATCGCACACAACCCCTCCTCAACATCGCCCGCTTTGGGGTAGGAGCGGCGTAAGCCGCGACCCGGAGTGCGGCGCGCAACATGGTTTCGTCGCAGTGGCAGGTTCGCGGTCGCGGCTTACGCCGCTCCTACCCCAAGGCGAACGCGGCTGGCCTGCATACGCACTCGCGGCGCAACCATCGTCACGATCGGGCGCCAAATCGCGGCTTACGCCGCTCCCGCAGCGATCGTGCGCAGCTCTCCTCGAAATCGCAGGCTTTGGGAATCGCACACAGCCCCTCCTCAACATCGCCCGCTTTGGGTAGGAGCGGCGTAAGCCGCGACCCGGAGTGCGGCGCGCGACATGCTTTCGTCGCAGCGGCAGGTTCGCGGTCGCGGCTTACGCCGCTCCTACCCCWAGGCGAACGCGGCTGGCCTGCATACGCACTCGCGGCGCAACCATCGTCACGATCGGGCGCCAAATCGCGGCTTACGCCGATCCCACAGCGATCGGGCGCAGCTCTCCTCGAAATCGCAGGCTTTGGGGATCGCACACAACCCCTCCTCAACATCGCCCGCTTTGGGGTAGGAGCGGCGTAAGCCGCGACCCGGGCGGTCGCGGCTTACGCCGCTCCTACCCCAAGGCGAACGTGGCTGGCCTGCAAACGAAACGGCCGGCGATTCGCATCGCCGGCCGTCGCGTTCAGATCATGCTGCGGTGAATCAGAAGCGGTAATCGGCGCTGACGTACCAGAACGTACCCGGCAGGTCGTAGGTGCCCGCGTCGTAACCATTGAGCGAGCAGGTCACGCACACCGGCGGGTCCTTGCCGAACACGTTGTTGGCGCCGGCCGACAGCTTCAGGCCTTCCACCGTGAACGCGTTCTTCCAGCCGAACTGGACGTCGTGGTAGGTGACCGAACCCAGCGTGTTGACGTTCTGCGGGTTCAAGCAGCCCGGCTTGGGACCGGCGAACACCGAGTTGCCGCAGTCTTCGTCGACCGAGGCGATGTAGCGCACGTTCCAGCTCGCGTCGAAATCGTTGCGGCTCCAACCCAGCTGCAGGTTGGTCTGCCACTCCGGAATCGCGCTGTCGGCGACTTCGACGCCGACCTTGCGCTGGGAGACGTTGCCGTCGATGTCCACCGCCTTGTAGTCGTTGACGAAGGTCGACTGCAGACCCGCGGTCAGGCGGCCCCAGCTCCAATCCGGGCTGGCCCAGTTGACCTTGATGTCGACGCCGTCGGTCTTGACGCTGCCCAGGTTGCTGAGGAAGTTGTTGGGCGGGTTGAGGTTGCCGCTGGCCGCACGCGTGAACGGCGAGCACACCGACGGCGTGGTGCCGCCGCTGGCCAGACAGGCGTTGAGCAGGGCCTGCAGGTCGCGGGCCTGGATCGCGCCGTCGATCTTGTGGTGGTAGTAGTTCAGCTCGAAATCGAGCTTGCTCGACCACGACAGGCCTTCGGCCCAGCCCGGGCTGTAGACCAGGCCGACGGTGTAGCTGTCGGACTCTTCCGGATCCAGATTCGGATTACCGCCGGTGAAGGTGGTGATCTGGGTGTTGGCCTGCTCGAAGCCGGGCGGCACGCCCTGCGCGTTACAGCCGGCCACGTACTGCGGAGCCGGGCCGCCGCCGCCGGTCGGACCGCAGGGGTCGACCAGGCTGGCGCCGAACTGGGTCAGGCCGTACAGCTCGCCCAGGTTGGGGGCGCGGAAGCCCTGCGAGTAGGTGCCGCGGATCACCAGGTCTTCGATCGGCTGCCAGCGGAAGCCGGCCTTGCCGGTGGTGGCGCCGCCGAAGGTCGAGTAATCCGAGTAGCGGACCGCCGCGGTGATGTCGAGGGTCGACAGCACCGGGAAGTTGAACTCGGTGTAGACCTCGCTGACGTCGTAGTTGGCGTTGACCGGCGCGGCGAACGAGTCCTGCGATTCGCCGGTCTGACGCAGCGGATCGGGGTTGAACTCGCCGCGGTAACGACGGTGCTCGACGCCGGCGGCGAAGCCGGCCGAACGATCGCCGATCTTGAACAGGTCGCCGGTGATGTTGGCCGAGAACAGGTCCAGCACCTGCTTGCTCGAGTCGATCTGCTTGGTGCGGATCCAGTCGATCATGGCCTGGGTCATCGGACGCGCCTGGCCGCCGAACAGATCCAGCGGCACGCAGCCCGGGACCGCCGCGCACACCGCCGGATCGCCCAGGGCGAGCTTGATCTTGGCGACGTTGTAGCCGTTGCGGAAGGTCTGCTCGGCCTTGTTCTCCGAGTGCACGTAGTTGGCGTCCCAGCCGAAGCCGCGGTCGCCCAGATCGAACACGCCGTCCAGGCCGATGTTGAAGTAGATGGTGTCGACGTCCTGCTCGAAGATGCGCGGGCCGACTTCGATCGGACGCTTGGTCACCCAACCGAAGTTGGTCGCCGGGTCCAGGGTGATGCCGAACGGGTTGTACGGATTGTTGGCGTGCACGATGACCGTGTCGGCGATGCCGCCGGTGCCGGCGAAAGGACCGACGAAGATCGGTTCCGGCGCGGCCTGATTGGTCGAAGTGCGGTTGTTGTACAGCGCCTTGACGTGCAACCGGGTGTTCTCGGTCAGGTCGTAGTTGATGCTGGTGAACAGCGCCTTGCGCTTGCTCGGGGTCAGCAGCAGGTTGAACGGCGCGAAGTTGAAGCGGTCGGCGCCGCTGAAGCCGTGGTAGGTGCCGCCGTTGGGGTTGTTCGGATCGAACACCGGCACGGTGGTGCCGTTATTGAGCGTGATGTCGTACCAGTTGTCGCCCGCCGCGTCGCAACCGCCGACGCCGGTGACCGGACGGCTCGGGTCGCAGAAGGTGAAGCGGCCCTGCGGGATGCCCGAGCTGCCCGAAGCCAGGCCGCCGCCGGGTACGGGTTCGGACGACTGCTTCCAGCTGCCGGAGCTGATGTCCTTCTGCTCGAAGTAGCTGGCGCCGAACACGGCCGACCAGCGCTCGCCGGCGCCGCCCAGGGTCATGCTGGCTTCGGTGGTGTCGCCGCCGTCGCCCCACTGGCCGAAATAGGCGTGGACTTCGGCGCCGTCGAGCTTGCGACGGGTGATGATGTTGACCACGCCGGCGATGGCGTCGGAGCCGTAGATCGCCGAGGCGCCGTCTTCCAGCACTTCGATGCGCTCGACGATCGCCAGCGGGATGGTGTTGACGTCGGCGCTGCCGCTGACGCCCGAGGCGGAGGATTCGTTGACCCAACGGATGCCGTCGACCAGCACCAGCACGCGCTGCGAACCGAGGTTGCGCAGGTCGACCTGGGCCGAACCGGCGCCGATGCCGCCGCCGTCCGGCGGATAGCCGAAGTTGCCCGAGGAATTGAACTTGGCGTTGAGCGCCTTGCCGCCGGCGGTGAGCTGCTGCAGCACTTCGCCGACGGTCTGCACGCCGGTCTTTTCGAGTTTCTGGCGGTCGAGCACGAACACCGGCTGAGCGGTGACCGCGTTGGTCTGTTTGATGCGGGTACCCGTGACCGTCACCGTGTCCAGCGTGGTGGCCGAGGCCGGGGCGGCGGGTGGGGCGTCCTGCGCGGCGGCGAGGCCGGGCAGGCTGATCAGCAACGACAACTGGATGGCTTTCGCCAAGGACTGGCGGCGCAGCGGCTTCATCTCTCTCTCCCTAAGACGTGGCTGAAGTTTTTTGTTTTGGGCGCCGTACCCCTGTCCTACGGCGTCACGAGGTTGTAAACAATTCGTGAAGCCGCCACAAGCGGCAAAATGCCCGGCCCGCGACGGAATGCCCAATTCGGGACACGCAGAGACGCCGCGCCGCCTGTTCAGGCGGCACGTTTTTTGTTAAATCAACGGTTTACACGTTCAGCCGCCGATCAGGAGGCTGACTGCGACCGTGACCAGGAAGGCCGCGAACACCCGCTTCAAGGTCAGCCCGTTCAGGCGATGGGCCAAACGGGTGCCGTAGGGCGCGGCCAGTACCGAGGCGATCGCCACCCCGATCGCGGCCGGCAGGTAGACGTAGCCGATCGCGTGGTGCGGCAGCGCCCCGGGCGGGGCATGCATCGCGTAGCCGACCGCCGCGGCCAGGCCGATCGCGACGCCGCAGGCCGAGGAGGTGCCGACCGCGCGCACCGGCGCGATCCCGCGCCAGACCAGCAGCGGCACGGTCATGCTGCCGCCGCCGATGCCGACCACCGCCGAGATCGCACCGATCCCGACCCCGGCCGCGCTCATCGGCACCCCGCGCGGCGCCGGCTCATGATCGGCCACGGTCGGACGGTTCTTGCCGAACAGCAGCTGCGCCGCGGCGATCAGGCAGTAGCCGGCGACGATGTAGCGCAGCAGATCGTCGTCGATGCGGACCGCGATCATGCTGCCGAACCAGCCGCCGATCAGCAGCCCCGGCACCATCCAGGCCACGGTCGGCCACAACACGCTGCCGCGTTTGGCATGCGCGCGCGCCGACGCCGCCGCCGTCAGTACGATGCTGGCCAGCGAACTCGCCAGCGCGGTGTGCATCGCCGCTTCCTGCGGCACGCCGACCCACGGCGCCAGCCACGACAGCGCCGCCACCAGCACCAGGCCGCCGCCGACGCCGAGCAGACCGGCGAGCACGCCGGCGATCGCCCCCAGTACCAGAAATGCCAGCCAAGCGATGGTCACCGCGTCTCCTTCGTGTATGTGTTCGCAACATCCTGCGCACATGCGCTGCGCCGCATGCGGCGCGAGTGCGTGACGATGCCACGTTCACGCCGGAGATTCATCGTCGCTGGGCTATAGTCCGGCCATGCTCCCGCGCCCACTCCCCCTGCTGTTCGCCGCGCTCGCGGCCACCCTCGCCACCGCCGCCTGCGCGCAGACCACGGCCGCACCGCCGGTCGTCGCCAGCGTGCCCGCGCCGATCAACGACCCGCAGCTGCCGCGTCTGCGCAC
Organism: Lysobacter sp. Root76; assembly: GCF_001428685.1. GTDB lineage: Bacteria > Pseudomonadota > Gammaproteobacteria > Xanthomonadales > Xanthomonadaceae > Lysobacter. Next base: position 457,878 of record NZ_LMIK01000004.1, read on the forward strand.
CGCGCTCGACAGCGCCGAACGCGGCGACTTCGACGCCGCGCAATACGCCGACCTCGCCCGCCATCCGCTGTACGGCTGGGTCGAGTACGCCGGCCTGCGCCGCAACATCGACACGCTGTCCAACGCCCAGGCGCAGAATTTCCTGTCGCGCTACGGCGATCAGGCCGCCGGCACCGCGTTCCGCGAAATCTGGCTGGCCGCGACCGCGCGCCGCGAAGACTGGCCGGCCTTCATCGCCGCCTGGAAACCCGAACTGGCCAAGAACACCTCGCTGCGCTGCGCCGAACTCAGCGCGCGCCAGGCCCTGCGCCGTGCCGACGCGCAGTGGACGCTCGACGCCCAGGCGGTATGGACCGCCAACGGCAAGGCCCTGCCCAACGAATGCGATGCGCCGATGGCGCTGCTCGCAGCGCAGGGCGGCCTCAGCGACGAACAGCGCTGGCAGCGCATCGACGCCGCCGCGGCCGAGGGCCTGCCGGCGGTGATGCGCAGCGCCGCGCGCGGCCTGCCCGCCGATCAGCAGGCGCAGGCCAACGATTACGCCGCGTTCCTGGACGGCGTCAACGAACGCGCCCTGAACTGGCCCAAGACCGAACGCAGCCGGCGCATGGCCTCCTACGGCCTGGCCCGGCTGGGCAAATCGGCGCCGGACGCGGCCGAGGCGCAACTGCCCAAGTACGCCAGCGCGCTGGGTTTCAGCGACGAAGACCGCGGCCGCGTGCTGTACCAGACCGCGCTGTGGACGGTGGCCTCGTACGGTCCCGAATCCGCGCAGCGCCTCAACGCCGTGCCGGCCGTGTCCTACGACGAGCGCCTGCACGAATGGCGCGCGCGCGAAGCCATGGCGCGCTCCGACTGGGCCGGCGCCCTGGCCGCGATCCGCAAGATGGGTCCCAAGCAGCGCGCCGATTCGCGTTGGCAGTATTTCGAAGCGCGCCTGAGCGAACGCGCCGGCGACAAGGCCGGTGCCGACCGCCTGTACCGCGAAGCCGCGCGCAAGCCCGAGTTCCACGGTTTCCTCGCCGCCGACCGGGTCGGCCTGCCGTACGCGCTGTGCCCGCTGATCCCCAACGACAGCGCCGCGGCCAAGGCCGCGATCGCGCGCGATCCGGCGCTGCTGCGGGCGATGGGCCTGTACAAGATCGAGCGCAAGTCCTGGGCGATCCGCGAATGGGACGACGCGCTGTCGCGCTACGACGACAATCAGCGCCGGATCGCGGTCGAGGTCGCGCAGAGCCACGGCTGGTTCGACCGCGCGGTGTTCTCGCTGGGCAAGGGCAAGCCCGACGAGCTGCGCCTGTACAACCTGCGCTTCCCGCTGCACCACGACGCCACCATCCGGCGCGAGTCGGCCAAGAACGATCTCGACCCGGCCTGGGTCGCGGCCGAGATCCGCGCCGAGAGCGTGTTCGATCCGAACGCGCGTTCCGGCGCCAACGCCATGGGCCTGATGCAGGTCGTGCCGGCCACCGGCGCCAACGTGTCCAAGCGCCTGGGCCTGCCCTGGGGCGGCGCGGCGAGTCTGTACGACTCCGACACCAACATCATCCTGGGCACCGCCTACCTGCGCGAACTGCTCGACAAGTACGGCGGCCAGCCCTACTTCGCCATGGCCGGCTACAACGCCGGCCCGGCGCCGCTGGCGCGCTGGCAGTCGCAGCGCCCGGGCATGGACGCGGACTTCTGGATCGAGACCATCAGCTACAAGGAAACGCGCGAGTACGTTGCGCGCGTGCTCGCCTTCAGCGTGCTCTACGACTGGCGCCTCAACGGCGACGCGATGAACATGACCGACCGCATGCGTGGGCGCATCGACGCGCCGCGCAAGCGCTTCGCCTGCCCGCTGGCCAGCGCGGCGGCGGCCCAATCGCCGTGAGCGTCGCCGTGAACACCGCGGCGCGGCGCCACGTCGTCGTCCTGGGCGGCACCGGCTTCGTCGGCCGGCGTCTGGTCGCCCAGCTGCTGCGCGACGGCCATCGCCTGACCGTGCTCAGCCGCGGCGGCGACCCGGCCAAGCGCGCGCTGCTGCCACGCGATTCCAGCCTGATCGAAGGCGACGTGCACGATCCGGACTTCCTGCGCGCGGTGCTCGACGACGCCGACGCGGTGGTCAACCTGATCGGCATCCTCAACGAACGCGGCGACGCCGGCGACGGCTTCGAGCGCGTCTACGTGACCCAGCTCGAGTCGCTGATCGCGGCGATGAAGGACATGGGCGTGCGCCGCCTGCTGCAGATGAGCGCGCTCGGCGCCGGCAGCGGCGACAGCCACTACCTGCAATCGCGTGGCCGCGCCGAACAGCGCGTGCGCGAATCCGGCCTGGACTGGACCCTGTTCCGGCCCTCGGTCATCGCCGGACCCGGCGACGGCCTGTTCTGCCGCTTCGACCAACTGCTGCGTTTCGCCCCGGTCCTGCCGATCGGCCGTGCCGACGCCCGCTTCCAGCCGGTCTGGGTCGGCGACGTGGTCCAGGCCTACGCGCGTGCCCTCGCCGACGGCGGCAGCATCGGCCAGCGCTACGACCTGGTCGGCCCCGATGTGCTCAGCCTGGCCGACATCGTGCGCCTCACCGCGCGCGCGCGCGGCCGCCTGCGCGCGGTGATCCCGCTGCCCGAGGCGCTGGGCCGGCTGCAGGCCGGGATCGGCGAGCACCTGCCGGGCAAACCGATCAGCCGCGACAACTGGCGCTCGCTGCAAACCGATTCGGTCAGCGACGACAACGGCCTGCCCAAGCTGGGCATCGCCGCGACTCCGGTGCCGCCTCGGCTGCGGGAGATTCTCGGCCTGGAGCCGTCGCGCGATTGAGGCGAGCTCGCGATGGGCGCTGCCCGTCGCTGCTTCGCGAAATCAGCTTGGTGGAATGCGGCGACAACCGCATCGCCGCCATCTCGCAACATCGCGATCGATGCGGTGCGCCTACGGCTTACCGCATCCTACGGCCTCGTTCCGATTCGTCCTTACGCCGTTTTTGCCCTTGGATTCTCGCAAGGGCCACGCAGGCTTTTGCAGGCGACCTCGCCGCCCTCGTTCGCAAAGGCAAAAACACGTACCCAGCCGCCGCCCTCGCCCTGCCGCCCCACAACCCTTAGCATCGGTGTCCGACCCCACACAGGAGCGCCGCCATGGGATTGCTCGACACCCTGCTCGGCCACGCCGGCGACAAGCCGGTCGACAAGATCGCCGACGACTTCATGCCCCTGCTCGCGCCCGGAGAAACCGTGCAGCGCGCCTTCGGCGAGATCCGCGACCTGATCGTGTTCACCGACCGCCGCCTGATCCTGGTCGACAAGCAGGGCGTGACCGGCCGCAAGACCGAATTCCTCAGCCTGCCCTATCGCAGCATCGTGATGTTCTCGCTGGAAACCGCGGGCCATTTCGATCTGGAATCCGAGCTGCGCGTGTGGGTTTCCGGCCAGGCCGCGCCGATCGTGCGCCACCTCGGCCGCAGCAGCGGCGCCGAGGACATCATCGCGCTGCTGGCGCAGAACTCGCCGCGCTGAACGCGCATGCAGACCAAGGCCATGCGATGAAGACCTACCTGGTCGGCGGCGCGGTCCGCGACCGGCTGCTGGGGCGGACGCCGGGCGACCGCGACTACGTCGTGGTCGGCGCCACTCAGCAGGCCATGCTCGACGCCGGTTACAAACCGGTCGGGCGCGACTTTCCGGTGTTCCTGCATCCGCACACCGGCGAGGAATACGCGCTGGCGCGCACCGAGCGTAAATCCGGACGAGGCTACCGCGGCTTCGTGGTCGACGCCGATCCGTCGGTGACGCTGGAAGACGACCTCGGCCGTCGCGATTTCACCATCAACGCGATCGCCGAGGACGAAGACGGTTCGCTGGTCGACCCCTACGGCGGTGCGCGCGATCTGCAGGAGCGGGTGCTGCGCCACGTCGGTCCGGCCTTCGTCGAGGACCCGCTGCGGGTGCTGCGCGCCGCGCGCTTCATGGCCCGCTTCGCCGAGCTGGGTTTCAGCGTCGCGCCCGAGACCACCGCGCTGATGCGCTCGATGGCCGAGTCCGGCGAACTCGCTGACCTGGTGCCCGAGCGGGTCTGGCAGGAACTGCGGCGCGCGCTCGCCAGTGCTCGGCCGTCGGCGTTCCTGCGCACGCTGCGCGACGCCGGCGCCCTGGCCGCGATACTGCCGGAAGTCGACGCGCTCTACGGCGTGCCGCAACGCGCCGAGTACCACCCGGAAGTCGACACCGGCATCCACATCGAGCTGGTCTGCGACATGGCGGCACGCCTGGCGCCCGGCGACGACGCCATCGGCTTCGCCGCGCTCACCCACGACCTGGGCAAGGCGCTCACGCCCGCCGACGTGCTGCCGCGCCACCTGGGCCACGAGCACGCCGGCCTGAAACCGCTGCGCGTGCTGTGCGAACGCCTGCGCGTGCCGACCGAACACCGCCAGCTCGCCGAAGCCGCGTGTCGCGAGCATCTCAACGTGCACCGCTACGACGAACTGCGCGCAAGCACGGTCTACGATCTGATCGCGCGCTGCGACGGTTTCCGCCAGCCCGAGCGCGTGCGCCGCATGAGCGTGGTGTGCGAGGCCGACAAGCGCGGCCGCGCCGGCCTGTCGGAAGTCGAGTACCCGCAAGGCCAGCGCCTGCGCGATGCGCTCGACGCCGCGCTGGCGGTGCGCGCGTCCGATATCGCCCAGGGCCGCAGCGGCCCGGAAGTCGGCGAAGCGCTGCGCCGCGCGCGCATCGCCGCCATCGCCACGGCCACCGGCAAGAAGGCCTGACGCGCACTGCCTCCGCCGCCGCTCCCACAGACAGCCCAAGGGTAGGCGCGCCATCGCGGCATACGCCTTGGGGTAGGAGCGGCGTAAGCCGCGACCGCGAATCCGCGGCTACGACGAAACCTGCATCGCACACCCACCCGGGTCGCGGCTTACGCCGCTCCTACCCCAAAGCCGATGCCGCAATGCGGTGCCGGTAAACCGCGCCAGGCGTAAGCCGCGATCGCGAATCCGCGGCTACGACGAAACCTGCATCGCACACCCACCCGGGTCGCGGCTTACGCCGCTCCTACCCCAAAGCCGATACCGCAATGCGGTGCCGGTAAACCGCGCCCGGCGTAAGCCGCGACCGCGAATCCGCGGCTACGACGAAACCTGCATCGGACACCTACCCGGGTCGCGGCTTACGCCGCTCCTACCCCAAAGCCGGTGCCGCGATGCGGTGCCGGTAATCCGTAGCACACGCCAAACGAAACGCCGGGCGGCCTCGCGGCCGCCCGGCGTTCCTGCCACTCCATCCTGCGCCGCGGCTTAGAAGCGATAGTCCAGCCGCACGTAGTAGCTGCCGCCGTTCATGCCGAAGGGCATGGTTTCCCAGCCGTACTTGAAGCCCAGCGACGGGAACGGGTTCACGCCGGGGTTGTCGGCGCCGACCGACCACTTGTCCGGGTACTGGTCGAAGATGTTGTTGCCGCCGACGGTGAGGTGGGTGTTCTCGTTGAACGAGTAACGCACCGCCAGGTCGAACAGGGTCTTGCCGCCCCAGGTCTGCTCCGGCGCGAAGAATTCGCCGGTGACCGAGCCGTAGTAGTTGGCGCGGCCGGTGATCTGCCAGGGGCCGGTTTCGTACACGCTCTGCAGCACGTGGTGCGCGCGCGGCTGGCCGCGCTCGACCAGGGTGACCTGGGCGGCGTCGAACAGTTGGCCCGGCGCCAGGATCGGCGAGTTCGAATGGATCTCGCGCACTTCGGTCTTGTTGAAGTGGACCAACGCGGTCAGGGTCAGGTTGCTGCCGCTGGCGAACTCGGTGTTGTGGTTGGCGACGATGTCCAGGCCGGTGGTGCGGGTGTCGATGGCGTTGGTGAAGAACTGCGCCTGGCCGACCCGGAACGGCGCCAGCGCGCCCGCGATCGGGCAGTTGCTGTTGCTGGCGTTGCAGGCCAGGCCGTCGGTGCCGACCGATTCAGGCGCGATCACGCCGGAGAAGATGATGCGGTCGTCGATGTCGATGCGGAACAGGTCGGCGGTCAGCGAGAAGCGCTCGTTCGGCTTGAACACCATGCCGACCGAACCGCTGCGCGAGGTCTCTTCCTTCAGCGGCGCCACGCCCAGCGCGCGGGTCACCGCGCTGTCCTGACGCGCGGTCAGGGTGTCGGTGAGGGTGCCGTCGGGATTGAGGTTGGTCGAGACCTGGTTGTAGAACTGCTGCTGCACGCCAGGCGCGCGGAAGCCGGTCGACAGGGTGCCGCGCACGGCGAAGCGTTCGGTCGCGTTGAAGCGCGCCGAGAGCTTGCCGGTGGTGGTGTTGCCGAAGTCCGAGTAGTCCTCGAAACGGACCGCGCCGCCGAGCAGGACGCGCTCGCTCAGGTTGGTTTCGGCATCGAAGTACACCGCCATGCTGTGGCGGCCCTCGTCGACCTCGGTGCCCGGCGTGAAGCCCGGGAAGCCCTGGATGCCGCCCGGCGCGATGTCGCCGGTCTGGCCGCGAATGATGATGGCCGGGTTGTTGGTGCGGCCGTACGTGTACGACACCGGGTCGCCGGCTTCGATCGCGTAGTTGTCCTGGCGCCATTCGAAACCGGTCGCCAGGTACAGCGGATTGTTGTTGAAGCCGTTGACGCTGCCGCGGAAATCGAGGTTGAACGTGGTCTGGTCGTACTTGAGCGTGCCGGTGTCGGCGGTGGTCGGCGACGCGGCGTGGATGCCGGCGGCCGGGTTGGCCGGATCGATCGGCTCGTACCACCAGCTCACGTTGACCGAGTTGGCCTCTTCGAAACCGAACTTGCTGCGGCCGTGGTTGATCGAGATGTCCCAATCCCAGTTCTCGCCGATCGGCGCCTTGTAGCCGACCGCCAGCGAGGCGTCGTCGACCGTGGTCAGGATGTTGGGCAGGAAGCCGTTGGGGTACAGCGCCGGCACCGTGCGGTTGTCGCCGGCGCTGCGGAAGAAGCCGGAGGAATCGCCTTCGCGGCGCGACAGGCCGCCGAACCAGTACAGCTCGCCCTTGCCCGCCGGCACCGCGGCGTTGAGCCACAGGTAGTAGTCCTTGGCGTCGGCGTCGCCGAGGCGCTGGGTCACGCGCGGCGGGTTGGTGCGCAGGCTGTCGGGGCCGGCGCGGTTGGTCTCGTTGCGGTTGCGCGCTTCCGCGGTGAGGTTGATGTAGCCCTCGGCGCCGAGCTTGAAGCCGGTGTTGACCGAACCGTGCAGCATTTCGCCGTCGCCGGCGTAGTACTGCGAGCCTTCGATCGACAGTTCGGTGTACTCGGTCTGGCGCTTGAGGATGATGTTGATCACGCCGGCGATCGCGTCGGAGCCGTACTGCGCGGCGGCGCCGTCGCGCAGCACTTCGATGCGCTCGATCGCCGAGACCGGGATCGCGTTGATGTCGGTACCGGCCGAGCCGCGGCCGATGGTCTGCTGCACGTTCACCAGCGCCTGCTGGTGGCGGCGCTTGCCGTTGACCAGCACCAGCACCTGATCCGGGCCCAGCGCGCGCAGCGTGGCCGGGCGCAGGATGTCGGTACCGTCGCTGACGAAGGTGCGCGAGAAATTGAACGAGGGCTCCAGCATCTGCAGGATCTGGCCGACCTCGAGCGCGCCGGTGGCGTTGATCTCCTCGCGGCCGATCACGTCGACCGGGGCGGCGGTGTCCTCGGCGGTGCGGCCGCGCACGCGCGAGCCGGTGACCTGGACGGTGTCGAGAGTGGTGGCCGTATCCTCGGTGGACGCGGGCGCTGCGGTTTGGGCGTAGACGGGCGAGGCGATCGCGCTGGCGGCCATGGCGGCGGCCACGGCCAGCGCCAGTCGGTTGCGGTGCACTGCGGACATGGTCGGTTCCTTGCGAAGAGGCGGGGCGGCGGACTTCCCCCTGGAAGTCCGGCCCGAGGTTCACAAGTTCTTAACCTTTGCGCAATACGTCGTGTGACTTTGCCGACTTTGGCTTCACCAACCCCGTCACACTCTGATTAACGCGTCTTGGCCAGACGGTTGTCGATGCGCTGCAACATGAGCGCCAGCGGGGTCGAGGCCGTGGCCAGCCCGAGCAGCACGCCCAGGGCATTGGCGAGGGCGTCGCGGCTGTCGCCCATGCGGCTGTCGGTGAGCGAGGCCTGAGCGTACTCCAGCGCCACGCCCAGCACGATCAGGCCGGCCGCGCACAGCGCCTGCGGCCGCATCCGCGCGAACAGCATGCAGGCATAGGCCGACAGCGCGGCGTAAGTGAGGACATGGCCGACCTTGTCGGAACCGGCGAACGGCGACGGCGGCAGATCGCCCGCCGGCAGCAGCGACAGCGCGATCACTGCCAGCACGCCGGCCGCGCCCAGGGCCAGCCAGCGGCCCGGCGTGCGGAAGCTGCGCAGCCAGGGTCCCTTGGGCGCGTCGGTCTTGCGCGCGGCCCTCACAGGCGATGGCTCAGGTCGCCGGCAAGGAAGGCGATGCCGAACTCGACGCCCTTCTCGAAGCCCATCACCTGGAAGCGCTCGCCCATCTCGCTGGGCAGGGTCAGGCGCTTGACCTCGTTGTGGCGGCGCTGGCGCTCGCCCTCGTCGGCGATCGCGTCGATGCGTTCGAGCACGCCGGCCAGGCCGTTGCCGAGCAGGAAATTCGCCTGCGAGCAGTAACCGGCGAAATCGAAGCCGGCGGCGACGCCGGCCTCGGCCAGGGCGGTGAAGTCCACCGACGCGGTCAGGTCCTGCAGGCCCGGCCACAGCAGCGGATCGTGGTGCATGCGGTGGCGGTAGAACGCACGCAACGTGCCGTCGCTGCGTTCGGGCGCGTAGTACTCGGCGCGTGCGTAGCCGTAGTCGACGAACAGCATCGCACCGGCGCGCAAGCCGCCGGAAACGGCCTGGATCCAATACGGCAGCTGCGGCAGCAGTTCCGAGCGGTAGCCCTCTTCCAGCGGCCGGCCGAGCCGGCGCTCGGCCTGGCGCACCGCGTTGCCGAGGAAGGCATCGGCCTCGCGCAGCTCGCGCGCGAAACCGTCGCCGTCGACGACGACGTGCTCCTCGTAGATCTCGCCGTTGCGGATCGCGAAGCGCGGCGTCGGCAGCGCGTCGATCACTTCGTTGGCGAACAGCACGCCGCCCCAGTCCTCCTGGAACGGGCCATCCAGCCATTCGACCAGCTCGAACAGCGGCTGCGCCAGGCGTTGCTGCAGGCGTTCGCGCTGACGCTGGCGCAGCTCGGCGCTGGGTTCGAGGATGGCGTAGCGGTCGGGCAAGGCGTCGAGTTCGAGCAGGCGCTTCAGCGCGACCTCGGCGAAGGCGCCGGTGCCGCCGCCGAGTTCGAGGAAGCGCGCCGACGGCCCGATCTGGCGCAGCACCGGCGCCACCGCTTCGGCCACGCAGGCGGCGAACACCGGGCCCAGCTCGGGCGCGGTGACGAAATCGCCGTCGTCGCCGAACTTGCGCGCGCCGGCGCTGTAATAGCCCAGACCCGGCGCGTACAGCGCCAGCTCCATGTAGCGCGAGAACGGAATCGCGCCCTCGCCGACCCCGATCTGCTCGCGGATCAGCGCCTCCAGCCGCGCACTGTGCTCCAGCGCGTCCAGACCCGGCGCGGGCAGGGTCGCGGCGTCGCGGTGGAGGTCGTTCGGGGTCGGGTCGGACATACGGTCACCGGGCGCGCAGCGGGCGGCTTGCAGTATAAGGAACGAGTAGAGAGTAATTAGTAAGTACATATCTCGCGACTACCAATTGCCAGTTGCTCGTTACTAGTTGCTGGTTACTGGTTGCTAGTCGCTGATTCCTAGTTGCTAGCCGCTAACTCCTTCACTCGTTACCGACACGGAATCGAATACGCAAGCCATGGCCACCACGCCCGCTCCCGTCGCCCTGATCACCGGCAGCGCCAAGCGCATCGGCGCCGCGATCGCGCGCGCGCTGCACGCCGACGGCTACGACCTGGCCCTGCACTACCGCGACTCCGGCCAGGCCATGGCCGCGCTCGCCGCGGAGCTCGAAGGCCTGCGCCCGGGCAGCACCCTGACCCTGCAGGCCGACCTGGCCGAATTCGACCGCCTGCCCGAGCTGGTCGCGCACACCGTCGGCCGCTACGGCCGCCTCGACGCCCTGGTCAACAACGCCTCGGGCTTCGCGCCGACGCCGATCGGCAGCGCCACGCCGGCGCAGTGGGACGCGCTGTTCGCCAGCAACGCGCGCGCCCCGTTCTTCCTGGCGCAGGCCGCGGCGCCGCATCTGAAGCTCGCGCGCGGCGCGATCGTGAATATGGTCGACATCTACGCCGAGCGCCCGCTGCGCGACCACAGCCTCTATTGCATGGCCAAGGCCGCGCTGGCGATGGCCACGCGCGCGCTGGCGCTGGAACTGGCGCCGGACGTGCGGGTGAACGCGGTCGCGCCGGGCGCGATCCTGTGGCCGGAGCCCGGCGCCGACGGCGCGGACAAGGACGAAGCGGCCAAGGCCGCGATGCTGGCTCGCACCCCGCTGGGGCGTACCGGCAGCGCCGAGGAAATCGCCGAGGCGGTGCGCTGGCTATTGCGTGAGGCGCGCTATACCACCGGGCAGGTGCTGCGGGTGGACGGCGGACGGCTGTTGGCGGATTGAGCGCCGGCTCTTCCGCTCTCTCTCGCCTGCGCGAGAGGGGCTAACGCCGATATCGCAGCCGATTCTCCCTTCCCCCGCCTGCGGGAGAAGGTGCCCGAAGGGCGGATGAGGGGCGTGCCGAGCTTGAAAGCCTCGCGCTTGCCGCGAACCCTCACCCCAACCCCTCTCCCGCAAGCGGGAGAGGGGCTAACGGCGATGTCGCTGCTGATTCTCCCTTCTCCCGCCAGCGGGAGAGGGACTAAGGAAACGACTTACTTGGCCTTGAACGCCGTCTGCAGCTCCAGCGCGCGGAACGCGGCCGGGGCTTCGCCTTCGGTGGCGTAGCGATACAGCGCGGCCGAGTAGATGCCGCTCAGCGCCGCCTGGTACACGCCCAGCAGCAACACCGCGACCAGGAACACCGCGCCGACCGCGATCGCCAGACCGACCGAGGCCTGCGCCGCGAGGAACGACAAGCCCACGCCGGCCGCGATCACCAGGAACATGATCAGGCCGAACGCCGCGCCGATGCCGACGTTGCCGATCGCGTTCTCGCCCCAGGTCTGCTTGAGCAGGCCGATGCTGCGCTTGAGCGCGTCGATCGGGCCGACGTTCTGGCTCACCAGCACCGGCACCACCATGAAGGTCGCCAGGGTCCAGGCCGCGCCCAGGCCAGAACCGATCATGCGCACGATGAAGTTGTTGTCGCGGTCCTTCAGCGATTGCAGGATCAGGCCCACGGTCGCGGCGATCGCGGCGTAGCCCAGGATCGCCGGCAGGCGCGACTTGGCCGCGTCGAAGCCGTCGCGCAGGGTCGGGTCGCCTCCGTCGAGGCGGATCATGGCCGCACCGACCAGGGCGCAGTTGAAGAAGATGATCACGCTGTACTGGCAGAAGTAGAACAGGAAGCCGAACACGATCCCGCCCACGCCGACGCCGTTCTCGAACAGGCGCAGCGCGAACATCGGCACCAGGAAGGTCGCCAGCACCACCAGCGTCGCCAGGCTGGACAGGACCGGGAACAGCATCAGTCCCTTGTCGGAGCGCAGCACTCCGGCGCTGGCCTTGACCAGTGCCCAGCTACGCGAAAATTTTTCGAACATCGTGTGCTCCCCCGTGGATGAATGGACGCATGCTCGGGCCAAACTCGGCACATCGCAAGCGTCAGCCGTCACCGGCCCGACCGGCGGCGTCTGCGAGAGCCAGGACGATGCTCGGCGGCGGATGTGACCGGCCAGGCGCCGCACGCGACAGCGACCCTGCGGCCGCTTGCTTGCTTGGCAGGTAGATCCGAGCCGCAGCGCGACTCAGCCGCCGATGTCGGCGACCACCGCCGCCTGATCGTGGTCCGGATGCGCGCGCCACAGCTCCGCCAGGGTTCGGCCGTCGCCCGGCACCACCAGGTCCGGGGCGATGTCGGCCAGCGGCCGCAGCACGAAGGCGTGCTTCAGCTCCGGACGCGGAATGCGCAGATTGCCCGGGCCTTCGAGCAGACGGTCGTCGTACAGCACGATGTCGATGTCCAGGGTGCGGTCGCCGTAGCGCGGGCCGGTGCGGACGCGGCCGTGGCGGTCTTCCAGCGCGTGCAGCCAGTCGTTGAGCGCCTGCGGTTCGAGCTCGCTGTCGACGATGGCCGCGCTGTTGTAGAAATCGGCGCCGACGAACCCGACCGCACGGGTGCGGTAGACCGGCGACAGCACCACCTCGCCGAAGCGTTCGCGCAGTGCCGCGATTGCGCCGCGCAGGTGCTCGGCGGCATCCAGATTGCTGCCGAGACTGAGATAAGCCTTGCCCATCGCTGTATCCGGTGCGCCCGGCCGGCGGCGGGGCGGAAAGTGGGAAGCCGCGGCGCGGCTCAGGCGGCGTCGCGTTCGCGCACGATCGTGACCCCGACCGCGCGCGCACCGCGCACCGCGCCGGGCTTGCTCAGCTTCAGCCGCACCCGGCGCACGCCGAACTCCTCGATCACGACCGCCGCGATGCGCTCGGCCAGGGTTTCGACCAGGCCGAAATCCGACTGCGACACGTACTCGACGATGCGCTTGCTGACCGCCTTGTAATTCAAGGTGTCCTCGATCGCATCGGTCGCGGCCGGGATGCGGTTGTCGAACGACATTTCCAGATCGAACACCAGCGGCTGGCGGATGCGCCGCTCCCAGTCGTAGATGCCGATCAGCGCCTCGATCTCGAGGCCTTCTATGAAGACGTGGTCCATTGGGGATTCGACAGTCGGGCTCGGCGGCCATTGTCGCGCAGAATCGCGATCGCGCCGCGCTCGTGGCCGGCGGCGCTCAAGCGTGGCGATCGATGCGGCCGCTCACACCGCCGGCAGTTCCGCCATGTCCCAGCGCGGCGTCACCATCACCGCCGCGTCCTCGTGCTGGCCGGCCTGCAGCCGCAGCGCGCCGGCGTAGGCGATCATCGCGCCGTTGTCGGTGCAGAACGCCGGCCGCGGGAACGCGACCCGGCCGCCGCGGCGCTGCGCCATCTGCGCCAGGCGTTCGCGCAGGCGCTTGTTGGCGCCGACGCCGCCGGCGACCACCAGGGTCTCGCAGCCGGCCGCGTCCAGCGCGCGCCCGCACTTGATCGCCAGGGTCTCGACCACCGCGTCCTCGAAGCCGCGCGCGATGTCGGCCATGGTCTGCTCGCTTTGGTCGCTGTCGCGCCAGGCCAGCAGGACCTGGGTCTTGAGGCCGCTGAAGCTGAAGTCCAGCCCGGGGCGGTCGGTCATCGGCCGGGAGAACTTATAGATGCCGGGCCGGCCGCGCTCGGCCAGGGCGGCCAGCTGCGGTCCGCCCGGATAGGGCAGGCCCATCAGCTTGGCGGTCTTGTCGAAGGCCTCGCCGGCGGCGTCGTCCAGGGTTTCTCCCAGCAGCCGGTAGCGGCCGATGGCCTCGACCGCGACCAGTTGGGTATGCCCGCCGGACACCAGCAGGGCCACGAACGGCGGCTGCGGGCGGCCCAGCGGGTCCTCCTCCATCAGCGGCGCCAGCAGATGGCCTTCCATGTGATGGACCGCGACCGCGGGCAGGTCCAGGGCCCAGGCCAGCGAGCGCGCGACCCCGGCCCCGACCAGCAGCGCCCCGACCAGGCCCGGGCCGGCGGTGTAGGCCACCCCGTCCAGATCCGAGACCTGCAGGCCGGATTCGTCCAGGGTCTGGCGGATCAGCGGCAGCAGCTTGCGCACGTGGTCGCGGCTGGCCAGTTCAGGGACCACCCCGCCGTACTCGGCATGCAGGGCGATCTGGCTGTAAAGTGCGTGCGCGCGCAGCCCGGTGGCGGTGTCGTAGACCGCCACTCCGGTCTCGTCGCAGCTGGTTTCGATGCCGAGGACTTTCATGAAAGGCCCGGCTTTGCTGGGGTTTTCGCCTTCATGGGGCGCTATGTTGCACCTTCCGCGGCCCCACCGCTATAATGCACGGCTCGCCCGGTCTGTACGGGCCGGTCCCCGAATCCGAGATCACGTATGCCCAGCGTCAAAGTCCGCGAAAACGAGCCTTTTGAGTTTGCCCTGCGCCGCTTCAAGCGCACCTGCGAGAAGGCCGGTGTTCTGGCCGAAACCCGCAAGCGCGAGTTCTACGAGAAGCCCACCCAGGAGCGTAAGCGCAAGGCCGCTGCTGCGGTGAAGCGTCAGGCGCGCCGCGCCTCGCGCGACGTCACCAAGCGCCAGCGCTTGTACTGATCGCGCATCCCGCGCAGCCCCACCGTTCGCGGGCGGGGCCGGCGAGGGATGACCAACGAGCCGGCTGCGCCCTGCGCCGCCGGCTTTTTGCGTTTCGGCCGCCCCCCGGCCGTCGCCCCCCCCCTTTCCCACCTTCCGGCACCACTTCAGGAGCGCGCCATGAGCCTCAAGCTACGACTCACCGACGACATGAAGGCCGCGATGAAGAGCGGCGACAAGCACAGCCTGGGCGTGATCCGCCTGATCAACGCCGCGATCAAGCAAAAGGAAGTCGACGAGCGCATCGAACTCGACGACGCCGCCGTGATCGCGGTGCTCGACAAGATGGTCAAGCAGCGCCGCGACTCGGTCAGCCAGTACGAGGCCGCCGCGCGCGAGGACCTGGCCGCGATCGAGCGCGAGGAAATCCTGGTGATCGAGCGTTACGTCCCGGCCAAGCTCGGCGAAGCCGAGATCCTGGCCGCGATCGACGCCGCCATCGCCGAAACCGGCGCCGCTTGCCCGGCCGACATGGGCAAGCTGATGGGCCCGCTCAAGGCCAAGCTCGCCGGCAAGGCCGACATGGGCCAGGTGTCGGTGCTGGTGAAGCAGCGCCTGGCCGGCTGAGCCGCCCTCGCAAGACCTGACGAAGCCGGGCATGCCCCGGCTTCGTCGTTTCCGCCGCGGGGCTTTCCGCCCGACCGCCGGGACTTGCCGCGCATGGCATCCTAGGACTTGGCCCTCACGAGCACGACGCCCCCCTTCGGGCACCCGACGCATGGCCCGCATCCCCGACGCCTTCATCGACGACCTCCTCGCCCGCTCCGACATCGTCGAGCTGATCGGCGCGCGCGTGCCGTTGAAGCGTCAGGGCAAGGAATACTCGGCGCGTTGTCCGTTCCACGACGAGCGCTCGCCCTCGTTCACGGTCTCGCCGACCAAGCAGTTCTATCACTGCTTCGGCTGCGGCGCGCACGGCACCGCGATCAGCTTCCTGATGAACTACGACCGCCTCGAGTTTCTCGATGCGGTCGAAGAACTGGCCAAGCGCATCGGCGTCGAAGTCCCGCGCGACACCCGCCAGCGCAACGAGGACTCCGACAGCAGCGATCTGTACGCCGCGGTCGAGGCCGCGTCCAAGTTCTTCCAGAAACAGTACGGCCTCAGCGGCAAGGCCCAGGGTTACCTCGACAGCCGCGGCGTCAGCGCCGACATCCGCGAACGCTTCGCGATCGGCTACGCGCCCGACGGCTTCAACGCCCTGCGCGACGCGCTGGGCACCGACGAGCGCCGGATGAAGCTGCTGGAGCGCGCCGGCCTGTTCTCCAAGAACGACAGCGGCCGCGTCTACGACAAGTTCCGCGACCGGGTGATGTTCCCGATCCTCGACCGTCGCGGCCGCGCCATCGCCTTCGGCGGCCGCGTGCTCGACAAGGAGGACGGGCCCAAGTACCTCAACTCGCCCGAGACCCAGCTGTTCCACAAGGGCCGCGAACTCTACGGCCTGTGGCAGGTGCGCCAGGCCCACAACAAGATCCCGCGCCTGATCGTGGTCGAGGGCTACATGGACGTGGTCGCGCTGTTCCAGCACGGCGTCGACACCGCGGTCGCCACGCTCGGCACCGCGACCACGCCCGACCACGCCGAACTGCTGTTCCGCAACGCCGCCGACGTTTACTTCTGTTTCGACGGCGACCGCGCCGGCCGCGGCGCGGCCTGGAAAGCGGTCGAATCGGTGCTGCCGCGCATGAAGGACGGCCGCCAGGCCTTCTTCCTGTTCCTGCCCGAAGGCGAGGATCCGGATTCGATCGTGCGCAAGGAAGGCGCGGAGGGTTTCGACGCGCGCCTGCGCGAGGCCGTGCCGCTGTCGCAGTTCCTGTTCGACTCGCTCGCCGCCGACGTCAACCTCGGCACCCTGGAAGGCAAGGGTCGCCTGGCCGAACGCGCCAAGCCGCTGCTGGCGCAGATTCCCGATGGCGCCTTCGGCGACCTGATGCGGCAGCGCCTGACCGAACTCACCGGCGTCGGCGCGCGCGCCAGCACGCCCGACACCCACGTGCCCGCGCAGCGCGCACGCGCGGGCGCCAGCGCGCCGACGCAGAAGCGCTCGCTGGTGCGCGCGGCGATCGAACTGCTGCTGCAGCAACCGGCGCTGGCCTTGGAACTTCGCCCGCCCTACCGCTTCGCCGCGCTGCGCCAGAACGGCATCGAGCTGCTGACCGAGATCGTGGAACTGGTGGTGTCGCGTCCCGACATCAACACCGGCGCCCTGATCGAGCACTTCGCCGAGCGCGAGGAAGCCAAGGCGCTGCAGAAGCTCGCCGCGGGCAGCTTCGTCGGCGACGAACAGATCATCACCCGCTACTTCCTCGGCACCATGAGCCAGCTCGAACTGCAGGCGGTGGAACAACGCCAGGCCGAGATCGCCGACAAGCTGCGCGAACTCGGCCCTTCGTCGCTGGGCGCCGAAGAGCGCGCCGAGATCGCGCGCCTGCTGCAGGACGCGCGCGCGCTGCGTTCGCAGATCGCCGGCTACTCCGGTCCGGCGCTCTAACGGCATCCGAGTTCGCGCCGAGTGCGGTTTGCCTTCGGCTTACCGCAGCCTATCGGCGCGCACTCAACCCCAGACTTCGCTCATCACCCGCTTGAAGTTTCCGCCCAGGATCTTGCCGATGCGCGCATCGGAATGCCCGCGCGCCGACAGCATCGCCGCCAGGGTCTCGAAACGGCGCGGATGGTTGAGGTCGGGCAGGAGCAGGTAGACGTCGTCGGCCTCGCCCGGCGCCGAAATGCCCAGCGCCCGGCGCTCGGCGATGAACTTGCGGTGATCGCGCTTGTACTCCGGCGTCAGCCTGGTCGCCGCCACCGTACCGTCGCTGCCCAGGCCCACGTGGTCCTCGCCGCAGATCTTGACCGCGTGCTCGAGGTGCGCGATCAGATCGGCCGCCATCGGCTGGCCTTTCATGCGCAGGAACGGCATCAGGTAGATCCCGACCACGCCGCCGCGTTCGGCGACCGCACGCAATTCGGCATCGGTCTTGTTGCGCGGCAGGTCGGCGAGCGCGGCGCAGCCGGTGTGGCTGATCACCGCCGGCGACTTCGACGCCGCGATGCCTTCCAGCGCGGTGCGGCGGCCGCTGTGGGCCAGATCGACGACGATCTTCTTCTCGTTCAGGGCCTCGACCAGCTTGTGGCCGAACTTGCTCAGCCCCGCGTCGCCTGGCTCCAGGCAACCGTCGCCGACCAGGTTGCGCAGGTTGTAGGTGAGCTGCACCACGCGCACGCCGCTGCGATGGAACACGGTGATGCGGTCCAGGTCCTCGCCGATCGGCGTGGTGTCCTGGAAGCCGTAGATCAAGGCGGTCTTGCGTTCGCTCTGCGCGTGCTGCAGATCGGCGCCGGTGCGCGCCAGCAGCAGTTGCTCGGGATGGCGGGCGATCTCGTCGTCCCAGGAAGCGATCTGCGCGATCGTCTCCTCGAACGCGTCCTTGTAATGCCCGACCGGCGCGACCGTGACCTGCAATGCGCTCAGCCCGGACTCGCGCAGGTCGCCCAGTTCCGGCGCGCTCAGCGGCGCGTCGCCTTGGTGGTCCTGACGGCCGATGGTGCCGCAGGCATCCAGCACGAAGGCATCGGCGTAGGGCGCCCAGCGCGGCGGCGGCGCGAACGCCTGCGCGTTGCGGGCCAAGCCGGCGAGCGCGAGGCTGCCCGCGCCGATCAGAAAACCGCGACGGTCGATCATCCCCACACCTCGGTCATGACACGGGCGAAGTTGCCTCCCAGGATCTTAGCGATACGCGCATCCGGATGGCCGCGTGCCGAAAGTAATCCGGCCAGGGTTTCGAAGCGGTCGGCGGTGTTGAGGTCGGGCGCGAACAGCAGCAGGGTGGGGTCGCGGCCCTTTTCGAAGATGCCGTCCCCGATCATGCCTTTGACCATCTCGGTGTTTTCCTTGACGTACTCGGGCGTGACGTCTACCGCCGACACGTTGATATCGGTGCCGATGCCGACATGGTCCTCGCCGCAGACCTTGATCGCGTACTCGATATGCCGGATCACGTCGGCCGAGGTCTGCTGACCCTGCTCGCGCAGGTAGGGCCAGAAGATGATGCCGGCGACGCCGCCCCGGTCCGCCAGCAGCTTGAGCTCGGCGTCGTGGACCATGCGCGGCACGTCGGACAGCGCGCGGCAGCCGGTGTGTCCGATCAGCACCGGCGCCTTCGAAGCCAGGATGCCCTCGCGGATGGTGCGCTGCGCACCGTGAGCGAGGTCGACCACCATCTTCTCGGCGTTGAGCCGCTCGACCACCTGATGGCCGAAGTTGCTCAAGCCGGCGTTGCCCGGCTCCATGCAGCCATCGCCGACCAGATTCCGGCGGTTGTGGGTGAGCTGTAGCACGCGCAGACCCTGCTCGCGGAACTGCGCGATGCGCTCGACGTCTTCGCCCAAGGGCTCGGCGCCCTGGAAGGTGAAGATGATGCCGACCCTGTTCTCGCGCTCGGCCTGCTTGAGGTCGGCGCCGTTGCGTACCAGCAACAGCACGTCGGCGTGGCGCGCGATCGTCGCCTTGCAGTCTTCGACGCGCTGCTTGGCCTCGGCATAGGCCTGGTCGGTGTACCAGAACCGTCCCTGCGGCGCGAGACTGGCCATGATCCCGCTGAGCCCGCACTCGCGCAGCTGCTGCAGCGCCTTGGGAACGTCGGAGTCGCCTTCCTTGAGATAGAACAGCTCCGAGCCGCTGAGGGCGTCGATCGCGAGCGTGTCGCGGTATCGCGGCCAGCGCGCCGGCGCGGCGGCGGCGGCGAACGTGGGCCCGGTGGCTGCGGCCAGCGCGGTCAGCCCGGCCGCACCGAGGAATTCGCGTCGATCGATCATGCCTGCCCTCTCCCTGTGGACGTCGCGCCGACTCTAGCGCAGCCGTTGCGGCCCGGCCGACCGTTTCGGCGCATGGCGGTATCGGCGCCTCGCGGGACGGCTCGCGGCGCCTGGCCTCACGCGGCCGCGATCGCCTCGATCTCCAGCAGCCAGGCGCTGTCGTAGATGCCGACCACGACCACCGTCAGCGCGGGCGGATGCGGCAAGCGACCCAGCAGCTCCTGGCGCACTTCGCGCGCGGCGTCGCGATCCTCACGGCGGGCCAGATAGACCGTGACCTTGACCAGATGTTCGTAGCCCAA
This sequence comes from Lysobacter sp. Root76, assembly GCF_001428685.1. Lineage (GTDB taxonomy): Bacteria > Pseudomonadota > Gammaproteobacteria > Xanthomonadales > Xanthomonadaceae > Lysobacter. The sequence continues at coordinate 477,234 of NZ_LMIK01000004.1, forward strand.
GCCCGCGGCCTTCAGCTGCGCGCCGACGTTACGCCACGCCAAGCGGCACTGGTCGCGGAAACCCTCGGGCACCGCGCCTTCGGCATCGGCAGGCACCTGCCCGCTCACGAACAGCAGGCGCTGCGGCGCGCGCACTTCGGCGGCTTGCGCATAGGTGCCGTCGGCCGGCGCGTAGCTGCGGCGTCGGACCGTCGCAGGGGCCGGGGCTCCCGCCTTGGCGGCTACGAACGGCGCCCACAGGCCCAGGCCGGTGATGCAGAAATCTCGTCTGTCCATCGTCCAGGCTCCGTTCGGGTCACGGCGCACTATAACCGTTAAAACTTGTTTTACCGGAATGACGGCGCTAGGCTGACGACGGCCCCATTCCAGGACCGCTCGGATGCGCGCACGCTGGCTGATCCCCGTCCTTTCATTGCTGCCGTTGTCGGCTCTGTCCTGTCATGCGCAGGCGGCATCGCCGCAGCGCTGGACACCGACCGCGATCGCCAGCGATCAGTACGAGTCCTCGCCGACATTCACACCGGACGGTCGCGAGCTCTACTTCATGCGCAGCGACCGCAGCTTCGGCCGCTACCGCCTGTTGATGTCGCGCTGCGAGAACGGTGCCTGGAGCGCACCGGTGCCGCCGCCGTTCGCGGGACCCGCCGCGGCGCAGGAAGCCGACCCTTACGTCAGCGCCGATGGCCGGCGTTTGTACTACGTGTCTTCGCGTGGCGGCACGGACCCCGACGATCTCGACATCTGGCGGGTCGAACGCAGCGCCGATGGCCTCTGGTCGAAGCCCGAGCGCCTGCCCGCGCCCGTCAACTCGACGGCTTCCGAACTGCTGCCGCGCGAAGACGCGGACGGGACCTTGTACTTCGGCTCTTCGCGCCCCGGCGGTCCGGGCCTGACCGACATCTACGTCGGCAGGCCGCGCAACGGCGGCGGCTGGGACGTGAGCCTGCTCGGGCCCCCGATCAGCACCGCCGAACAGGAATACGAAGTGGAGATTTCGCGCGATGGCCGCCAGCTGATCCTGGTCGGACAGCGCGGCGACGGCCGCTCGCACCTGTATCGCTACCAGCGCGAAGGCGGACGCTGGGTCGCGAACGGACGCGTACCCGCGCGCGAAGACGTGTTCCAGGTCGGACCCTTGCTGTCGCCGCGCGGCGATCGGGTGTTGTTCGGCCAGGTCGCCAGCGAACGCGACTCCGGCGAGCTGTTTCTCGCCGACCTGCAGCCGCAGGTCGATGCGGACTGGCCGCCGCGCTGCGGAGAGTGAGCGCGGCGTCTTTCGCGCCTCAGAGCACCGGCTGCAGCTCGAACAGCGGCGCCGGCTGCATGAACGGCAGCAGCCAATGGTCGACCAGCAAGAACGCGAACAGCGCCATCAGGTAGACGATGGAGTAGCTGAACACCTTCATCGCGTACAGCTCGTCCGGCGGGTTCATCAGCTTCCAGGCATAGCCCAGGAACACCGCGCCGAGCACCAGCGCGCCGCCGAGATAGAACAGGCCGCTCATGCCGGTCGCCCAGGGCAGCACGGTCACCGCCACCAACAGCACGGTGTAGAACAGGATCTGCCAGCGCGTGTACTGCACGCCGTGGGTGACCGGCAGCATCGGCACCATCGCGCGCGCGTAGTCCTCGCGGCGGAAGATCGCCAGGGCCCAGAAGTGCGGCGGGGTCCAGACGAAGATGATCAGCACCAGCAGCAGCGCGTGCGGATCGAGGGTGCCGGTGATCGAAGCCCAGCCCAGCGCCGGCGGCGCCGCGCCGGCGATGCCGCCGATCACGATGTTCTGCGGCGTCGCCCGCTTGAGGAAGACGGTGTAGACCACCGCGTAACCGATCAGCGAGGCGAAGGTGAGGATCGCGGTCAGCGGGTTCACCCACAGCAGCAGGACCGCCATCGACAGCGCGGCCAGGATCAGCGCGAACACCAGCGCCTGGGCCGGCGTGATCTGCCCGGCGACGATCGGCCGCCACGAGGTGCGCGCCATCTTGGCGTCGATGCGCGAGTCCAGCAGCTGGTTGATCGCCGCGGCGCTGGACGCGGCCAGCCAGATGCCGAGGAAACCGAGCAAACCGCGCAGGGTCTCCTCGCCGGTGGGCACGCCGTCGACGGCGAGCAGCATGCCGACCAGGGCGGTGAACACGATCAGGGCGACCACGCGCGGCTTGGTCAGGTCCCAGTATTGGCGCAGGCTGGCGCGGGCGGCGGCCATGCTCAGTGCTCCGGGGCGCGCATGCGCGCGAGCAGCGACACCAGCACGAACAGCAGCAGCGCCGCACCGGCGTTGTGCAGCACCGCGATGGTCAGCGGCAGGCTGAGTTTGACGTTGGCGATGCCCAGGCCGACCTGGGCCAGGGTCAGCAGCGCCAGCAGCACGCCCCAACCGAGCATGCCCGGCGTGCGCAGCAACTTGATCGCCAGGCCGAGCAGGTAGACGAACACCACCATCGCCATCGCCCGGTGCGCGAGCTGGATCGCGATGCGCGCCTCGCCGTCGAGGATGCCGCCTTCGTAGTCCACGCCGATGCCGCGCCACAGCACGAAGGCTTCGCGGAAGTCGTGCTTGGGCATCCACTGGCCGACGCAGGTCGGGAAATCGTTGCCGCAGGCGAGCGCGGCGTAGTTGGCGCTGGTCCAGCCGCCGAGCGCGATCTGCACGCCGAGCAGGACGATGCCCAGGATCAGCAGCCTGCGCACGGTCACCGCGTCGGCCAGGCGGATCGGCAGATCGGTCGCGCGCCAGGCCATCCACAGCAGCAGCGAGAAGGTGAGCAGGCCGCCGATCAGATGGCCCATGACCACGATCGGCTTCAACAGCCAGGTCACCGTCCACATGCCGAGCAGGGCCTGGAATACGATCACCGCCAGGGTCAGCGCGGCCACGCGCGACAGATCGCTGTTGTTCCAGCGCAAGGCCGCAAGCAGCAGCACGGCTTCGCCGGCCGCGGCCAGCACCGATGCGGCGACGTGCTGGCCCTTCATGTACAGCGGAATCGACACCGCCACCAACGCAGCCGCCACGATCACCTGGGCGACGCCGTAGCGGCGCTTGCGCGCGGCCAGCAGCGCCAGGGTCAGGGTCAGCACGCCGAGCAGGCCGGCGATCATGCGATGGAACTGTTCGCGCCACGCCTTGTGCACTTCGACCGGACGGATCGCGGTGGCGGCGTGGTCGCTGATCTCGTGCGCAACGGTCGGCCACGCGGCGCGGCCGTAGCAGGTCGGCCAATCGGGGCAGCTGAGGCCGGCGTTGGACAGGCGCACGAACGCGCCGAACACGATCACGCACAGCGCGAGCGCCACCGCCAGCCAGGCGATGCGGTGGAAGTTGCGGTACCAGGTCGGTTTGAACGTCACGTTCATGCAGAACTCTTGCGGTTGACTCGGTTGCGGTTGGACGCGGGCGCTGTAGCGACCCGCGGCCGGGTCACATCAGTTTCAGCAGCCTGGACAGGTCTTCGCGCAAGTCGGCCGGGTCGAAGCCGGGAGCGTAGCGCAGAATCACGAAGCCGTTCGGATCGATCACGTAGACGGGGACCCCCTTGGGATCGTCCACGCGCGGCAGGCCGGCGCGCAGTTGCGGCGTGGACTGCACGATGCGCAGCGCGGCCGGATGCGGCGCGCCCGCGGGCGGCTGGCCGATCCACAGCACGTGGACCTGATCCGCGTCCTTGCCGAACAACTGCCAGACCGTGTCGAGGTCGCGCGCGAGCTTCGCGCATTCGGTGGTGCAGTCGGCCGGCGGCGCCAGCGCGATGCGCCACATGCGCTCGGCCGGGCGCCACTCGTAGGCCTTGCCGTCGGCCAGGCGCGGCACGACCCGGCGCAGGTCCGACGGCGGCTGCAGCAGCTCGCCGTGGTTCTTCATGCCGTGCGGGCGCCAGCCCGAGAAGCGCAGCACGCCGGCGACCAGCATGCTGCCGAAGAACAGCGCGAAGATCACGATCAGCATGCCGCGATTGCGTTTGCGCGAAACGTTCGCGTCGGTGTCGGGGACGTTCATCGGCGGGATTTCCGGAAAGTGAGTATCAAGGCGGTGGCCAGCACCGCCGCCGCCAGCGCGAACCACTGCAGCGAATAGCCGCGGTGCTGTTCGGGCGGCAGGGTATTGGCGAGCAATTCCAGGTCGCGTTCGTAGCCCAGCTTCAGGGCCGGATCCAGGCGCAGCACGCGCGGCGCCAGCGGCGCCGACAGGCCAACGCCGGAGGCGATCGCATCGGTGTCGACGCGGGTCAGCAGCCAGCCCTCGCCTTCGCGGCCCAGGGCCGGGCCCAGGGCGATGCCGGTCGACGGCGGCGGCGCGAGCAGACCGCGCAGTTCCAGCGTTCCGGGCGGACGCTCGATCGCCGGGAAGCGGCGCCGGCCGTCCAGCGGCAGCCAGCCCAGGTCGACCAGCAGCGGCGCACCGTGTTCAGGCACGAAGATGCGGTAGGCGCGCACGCCGGCGCGGCCGTTGCGTTGCTGGTTGTCGAGCAGCAGGGCGCCGCGCGCATCGAACTGACCGCGGCCGCTGGCCCAGTCGTAATCCCGGCGCCTGGCCGGATCGGCGGCCAGTGCCAGCGCGCCGGGCCTGCGCTCGCCGAGCACGCGCGCGGCGGCGTCGAGCATGGCCTGCTTCTCGACCGCGCGCCGCGACTGCCACAGGCCGAGGTTGGCGAAGGCGGCGATCGTCAGCAGCGCCAGCGTCCAGCCGACGACGAGGTTGCGCCGGCGGCTCACGACTTCCTCCGGCCGGACTGCGATAATCCTGCTTTCGCGGTAACGCGCGCGGAGGCCGCCATGAACGACTCGCTCAAGACCCTGCTGATCATTGCGTTCCTGATCCTCATCCTCTGGAACCTGGGCGCCGGCCTCTACTACATGCTCGTGGACAAGGGGCAGAGCAAGCGCACGGTGAACGCGCTGACCCGCCGCATCGCGCTGTCCGTCGCGCTGATCCTGATCATCATCCTGTCGATCAAGATGGGCTGGATCCAGCCGCACGGCATCGGATCCAACCCGAAGTGAGTCCCGGCCGCGCGCGGCCGGGAGAAAATCGCGGGCTCCCAAGACGCAAACGGGCCGGCAGTGCCGGCCCGATGCGAAACCCTGGCGTCCGCGCTTACAGCACGTAGACGAACAGGAACAGGCCCAGCCAGACCACGTCGACGAAGTGCCAGTACCAGGCCACGGCTTCGAACGCGAAGTGGTTGTCCTTGTCGAAATGGCCCTTCAGGCAGCGGAACCAGATGATCGCCAGCATGATGGTGCCCAGCGTCACGTGCGCGCCGTGGAAGCCGGTGAGCATGAAGAAGGTCGAACCGTAGATGCCCGAACCCAGGGTCAGGTTCAGTTCCTTGTAGGCGTGGATGTATTCCTCGGCCTGGAAGAACAGGAACAGGCAGCCCAGGGCCACGGTCAGTCCCAGGAACACCAGCAGCTGCTTGCGGTGGCCGGCCTTCAGCGCGTGGTGCGCGATGGTCACGGTGACGCCCGAGGTCAGCAGGATCATGGTGTTGAGCAGCGGCAGGCCCCACGCCGGAATGGTCTCGAACATGCCGCCGATCGCGCCCGGGCCGTTGGTCGGCCAGCCGGCGGTGTAACCGCTCCACAGCAGGCTGTTGGTCATCACGCCGTCGCCTTCGCCGCTGAGCCACGGCAGCGCCAGCTGGCGGGCGTAGAACAGCGCGCCGAAGAAGGCCGCGAAGAACATCACCTCGGAGAAGATGAACCACATCATCCCCATGCGGAACGAGACGTCGACCTGGCGGTTGTAGTGGCCGCGCACCGACTCGCGGATCACGTCGCCGAACCAGCCGAACAGCACGCCGCACATCAGGGCCAGACCGACGAAGAACGTGGGCTGGCCCCAGCTGACTTCATTGAGCCAGCTGGCGATGCCGATCATGGTCGTGAACAGCGCGATCGAACCGAGGAACGGCCAGCGGCTGCTGTGCGGCACGAAGTAGGTGTTGGCGTCTGGCGTGTGGGCTTGGGCCATGGCGGCGTTCCGTTGTTTGCGGTACTGAGTGAGTTGCGGGCTTACGGCGCCGACAGCGGCGACGCCGGCGTCTTCGCCGTCGTGCCTTGCTGTTGCGCGGTGAGTACGTCGTTCTTGAAGAAGGTATACGACAGCGTGATCGTGTTGACGTCGGCCGGCAGGTTCGGGTCGACGATGAAGCGTACCGGCATGTCGCGCTTCTCGCCCGCCGCCAGGGTCTGGGCGGTGAAGCAGAAGCACTCGGTCTTGCTGAAGTAGCCCGACGCGCGCGCCGGCGCCACCGAGGGCACGGCGCTGCCGACGATGGTGCGGTCGCTGTCGTTGTGGGCGTAGTAGGTGGTCTCGTACTGCTCGCCTGGACGCACCTGCATGGTCACCTGGTTTGGGTGGAACGACCACGGCAGCTTGGAGTTCACGCCGCCGTCGAACTGCACGGTGACCATGCGCGCGCCCTTGGCCGCGGCGTCCTTCGCGCCTTCGGCGGCCGTGCGCTCCAGGCGGATGCCGAACACCTTCTCGCAGGCGATCCGGTACAGCGGCACCAGGGTGAAGGTGAACGCGAACGCGGCCAGCGCCACCAGCACCATCTTCATCAGGCCGGCGGTGTTCTTCTTGCTGCGGTCGTCGCTGCCGGCGTTCATTTCGACATCACGCCGCTGAGGATGAACACCGCGTAGATCGCCACCGCGATCGCCGCCGCCCACAACGCGGTACGCCGCGCGCGCTTGCGGCGCGCTGCGATATCCGAGTTGTCAGGCGTCTTGTTCATACGTTTCCTATTACTTACTCCGGAAGCTTACTTACTCCGGAAAGCCTCGCCCTTGGAGCCCCTGAGTTAGGGGGCGGCCTTGCTTCGTGCAGCGGAGCAAGGCGGGGTATGGCATGCAATCCGAATCCATCCGAAGCCATGCACTCCGAGCTTCCTGCCGGGCGTCAGCCTCAATGAGTGATGTCGCCGTGCGCCAGGTCGCCATCGCGGATCACCGGCGGCGTGCCGAAGCTGTGGTGCGGCGGCGGGCTCGACAGGGTCCACTCCAGGCCCTTGGCGCTTTCCCACGAACGCGCTTCGGCCTTGGCGCCATACTTCTTCGAGTGCCACAGGATGCCCAGCATCATGAACGGGGTCAGGAACATGCCGAAGGCGCCGATCGAGCTGACCAGGTTCCAGTCCGCGAACACGACGTTGTAGTCCGGGATACGGCGCGGCATGCCGGCCAGGCCCAGGAAGTGCTGCGGGAAGAACAGCAGGTTGACGAACACGATCGTCCACCAGAAATGGAACTTGGCGAAGGTCTCGTTGTACATGCGGCCGGTCCACTTCGGCCACCAGTAGTAGACCGCGGCGATGATCGAGAACAGCGCGCCGGTCACCAGCACGTAATGGAAGTGCGCGACCACGAAGTAGGTGTCGTGGTACTGGAAGTCGGCCGGCACGATCGCCAGCATCAGGCCCGAGAAGCCGCCGATGGTGAACAGGATCACGAACGCGATCGCCCACAGCATCGGCGCTTCGAAGCTGATCGAACCGCGCCACATGGTGGTGACCCAGTTGAACACCTTCACGCCGGTCGGGACCGCGATCAGCATGGTCGCGAACATGAAGTAGATCTCGCCACCCAGCGGCATGCCGACGGTGAACATGTGGTGGGCCCACACGATGAACGAGAGGAAGGCGATCGAGGCGGTCGCGTACACCATCGCCTGGTAGCCGAACAGCGGCTTGCGGCTGAAGGTCGGGATGATCTCCGAGACCACGCCGAACGCCGGCAGGATCATGATGTAGACCTCGGGGTGACCGAAGAACCAGAAGATGTGCTGGAACATCACCGGGTCGCCGCCGCCGGCCGCGTTGAAGAACGAGGTGGCGAAGAACTTGTCGGTCAGCAGCATGGTCACGGCGCCGGCGAGCACCGGCATGACCGCGATCAGCAGGAACGCGGTGATCAGCCAGGTCCAGCAGAAGATCGGCATCTTCAGCAGGTCGATGCCCGGCGCGCGCATGTTGAGCACGGTCGCGATCACGTTGATCGCGCCCATGATCGAGCTGATGCCCATCATGTGGATGGCGAAGATCGTGAAGGCGACGTTGTTGCCACCCTGCAGCGACAGCGGCGGGTACAGCGTCCAGCCGCCGGCCGGCGCGCCGCCCGGCAGGATCAGCGTCAACAGCAGCAGGCTGAAGGCGAACGGCAGGATCCAGAACGACCAGTTGTTCATGCGCGGCAGCGCCATGTCCGGCGCGCCGATCTGCAGCGGGATCATCCAGTTGGCCAGGCCGACGAAGGCCGGCATCACGCCGCCGAAGATCATCACCAGCGCGTGCATGGTGGTCATCTGGTTGAAGAACTCGGGCTTCACCAATTGCAGGCCCGGGGTCGCCAGCTCGGCGCGGATGATCACCGACATGCCCGCGCCGATGATGAACATCACGAAGCTGAAGATCAGGTACAGCGTGCCGATGTCTTTGTGGTTGGTCGAGAAGAACCAACGCTCGATGAAGCCCTGCTGGTGGGCGTGATGATCATCGTGATGATCGGCGACGGGGTGCGTGGCTGCCATGGCCTACCTCTGAGAATGCTTTGACGATCAGCCGGCGACCGCGGGAGCGGTCGTGGCGTCGGTGTTCGGGGTGCCGGCCGTCGCAGGCGCCGGAGCGGCTTCGGCCGGCGCAGCCGGAGCGGCGGGCGCCGCGGCCGGAGCGTTCTTGGCCTTCTGCTCGGCGAGCCACTGCTGGTACTCGGCCTTGGGCACGGCGCGCACGACGATCGGCATGAAGCCGTGGTCCTTGCCGCACAGTTCGGCGCACTGGCCGCGGTACACGCCCGGCTCTTTGATCTCGGTCCAGGCTTCGTTGACGATGCCCGGGATCGCGTCCTGCTTCCAGCCCAGCGCCGGCACCCACCACGCGTGGATGACGTCGTCGGCGGTGATCACGAAGCGGATCTTGGTGTCGGTCGGCAGCACCAGGACGTTGTCGACGTCGAGCAGGTAATGCTCGTGGTCGGCCTTGGTGACGGTCCGCTTGGCCTGGCGCAGCTGGTCGCTCTTGCGGTCCAGACGGCTGGTGAAGGAGACGTTCTGGCCCAGGTAGTCGTACTTCCACATCCACTGGTAGCCGGTGACCTTGACGGTCATCTGCGACTGGCGGGTGTCGTACATCTTGATCAGCTTGCTGGTCGCCGGGAACGCCATCGCCACCAGCAGCACGACCGGGACCACGGTCCAGATGATTTCCAGCTTGGTGCTGTGGGTGAAGTCCTTGTCCGCCACCGCGCCCTTGGAGTGGCGGAACTTGAACATCGCCACGGCCATCGCGCCGAACACCAGGATGCCGATCGCCACGCAGATCCACAGCGCCATCATGTGCGCTTCGTACGCGTTGACCGACTGGGCGGTGACGCCACGGCCCATGTTCAGCTGCCACGGCTTGGGATCGGCCGCCTGAGCAAATGCAAGGACCGGCAGCGCCATCGCGGCGACACCCACTGCCCACTGCTTGAAACGACCGGCTTTCATCAGTTCGAGCCCCGAAAATCGTAGAAGGTTGCGTTGTCTGCTCCGCGGGCTGCCTCTCCCGGCACCGGCCCGGCCAGGTGCTGGCGCGGGGGACCGTCCGGAAGGAGGTGGCTGGCGAGCCCCGTCCAGGGCCCATCACGCCGGTGACGGCGCTAGGCGCTACGGATAATCCGCGAAATGGTAGCCTCCGACCCGCTCTGCGGCAACCCGCGAGGCGTTCACGCAACCGCTGCGGGCCTTGCGCAAACGGCCCGCAGCGGCCGTCGCAGCAGCCTGCGGGCGGCTTCCGCGGCCCGCGCCGCAGCCCGCTCGACGACGCCGACCGTAGCGTAGCGACCGACCCGTTCGCACCCGCATGGCGGTCCGATGCGCGAGCGGCGCCGCCGGCAGCCCGGTTGCGACAGACCGGATTGGACCGAAAGCTCTAAACTAAGCGGCTCCCCTCCGCTGCGCTGCGGTCCGAATGACCATCGACTCCTCCTCCGACGCCGCCGACGGCCCGCCGCCGCGCGCGCTGATCAGTCCCGAACTGCCCCCGGCCCCGGCCGCCCTGCGCGCGGCGATCACCGCCGCCTGGGTCCGCGACGAAGCCGCACACGTACGCCATCTGCTTGAACAGGCACGCCTGCCCGAAGCCGACCGCCAGGCCGCGCAGAGCACCGCCGCCGACCTGGTCGCCCGGGTCCGCGCCCGCGCCCAGAACCAGGGCGCGATCGAAGCCTTCATGCGCCAGTACGACCTGGGCAGCGAGGAAGGCGTGCTGCTGATGTGCGTGGCCGAGGCCCTGCTGCGCATCCCCGACCAGGACACCGCCGACAAGCTGATCCGCGACAAGCTCGGCGAAGCCGACTGGAAGCGCCACCTCGGCCAGTCCGATTCGGTCCTGGTCAACGCCTCGACCTGGGGCCTGATGCTGACCGGCCACCTGGTCGACCTGGCCGACGACACCAAGCGCGACGCCCACAACGCCTTCAAGCGCCTGATCGGCCGCGTCGGCGAACCGGTGATCCGCCTGGCCGTGCGCCAGGCGATGCGCATCATGGGCCACCAGTTCGTGATGGGCCGCACCATCGGCGAGGCGCTGTCGCGCTCCAAGAAGGGCGACAACGCCAGCTACCGCTACTCCTTCGACATGCTTGGCGAAGGCGCGCTCACCACCAAGGACGCGCTGCGCTACCTGGAAGCCTACCGCCAGGCGATCCACGCCATCGGCAAGAGCGGCCCCGGCGGCCACTACCTGCAGCACGACGTGTTCGCCGCGCCCAGCATCTCGGTCAAGCTGTCGGCGCTGCACCCGCGCTACGAGCACGCCAAGCGCGAGCGCGTGTTCGCCGAACTGACCCCGCGCGTGCTGGAACTGGCGCAGCTGGCCAAGAGCTACGGCATCGGCTTCACCATCGACGCCGAGGAAGCCGACCGCCTGGAAATGTCGCTGGACGTGATCGCCGCGGCCTACGCCGACAAGTCGCTGGACGGCTGGCAGGGCTACGGCCTGGCCGTGCAGGCCTACCAGAAGCGCGCCCCGGAGGTGATCGACTTCCTCGCCGACCTCGCCCGCCGCAGCGGCCGCCGCATCCCGGTGCGCCTGGTCAAGGGCGCCTACTGGGACAGCGAGGTCAAGCGCGCCCAGGTCGACGGTCAGGCCGGCTACCCGGTGTTCACCCGCAAGCCCAACACCGACGTGTCCTACCTGGCCAACGCGCGCCGCATGCTCGACGCCAGCGACGCGATCTATCCGATGTTCGCGACCCATAACGCGCAGACCATCGCCACCGTGCACCGCATGGCCGCCGGCCGCGCCTTCGAGTTCCAGAAGCTGCACGGCATGGGCGACGACCTCTACGCCGAGGTCATCCCCGCCGATCGCCTGGACGTGCCCTGCCGCGTCTACGCGCCGGTCGGCTCGCACGAGGACCTGCTGCCCTATCTGGTGCGGCGCCTGCTCGAGAACGGCGCCAACTCCAGCTTCGTCAACCGCATCACCGACGAGGACATCGCGATCGACGAACTGATCCGCGACCCGGTCGAGACGGTGTCCGCGTTCGACAGCATTCCCCACCCGCGCATTCCGCTGCCGGTCGACCTGTACCGCAGTTTCGCGGCGTCAAACAAGAGTTCGGAAAGGGCCAATTCCATGGGCGTCAATCTCGCCAACGATCAGCAACTGCAGTCCCTGGCCGCGCAGGTCAACGCCGCCCTGGGCGACTGGCGCGCCGCGCCGCTGGTGCCGGGCGCCAACGTCGCCGGCCCGGACATCGCCGTGACCAACCCGGCCGACCGCCGTGAAACCGTCGGCCAGTGGCGCGCCGCCGACGCCGCCACCGTCGAGCTGGCGCTGAAGAACGCGGTCGCCGCGCAGGAAGCCTGGGACGCGACCCCGGCCGCCAGCCGCGCCGCGATCCTCGAACACGCCGCCGACCTGCTCGAACAGCGCATGCCGCAATACATCGCGCTGTGCACCAAGGAAGCCGGCAAGACCATCCCCGACGGCGTCGCCGAAGTGCGCGAGGCGATCGACTTCCTGCGTTACTACGGCCAGCAGGCGCGCAAGCTGTTCGCGCCGGAAGCGCTGCCGGGCCCGACCGGCGAGTCCAACACCCTGCACCTGTCCGGTCGCGGCGTGTTCGTCTGCATCAGCCCCTGGAACTTCCCGCTGGCGATCTTCGCCGGCCAGATCGCGGCCGCGCTCGCCGCCGGCAACAGCGTGATCGCCAAGCCGGCCGAGCAGACCAACCTGATCGGCTACTACGCGGTCAAGCTGCTGCACGAAGCCGGCGTGCCGGAAGCGGTGCTGCAGTTCCTGCCCGGCGACGGCGCCACCGTCGGCGCGGCGCTGACCCGCGACCCGCGCGTGGCCGGCGTGGCCTTCACCGGCTCCACCGACACCGCGCGCGCGATCAACCGTTCGCTGGCCGCGCGCGACGCTGCGATCGGCGTGCTGATCGCCGAGACCGGCGGCCAGAACGCGCTGATCGCCGACTCGTCCTCGCTGCCGGAACAGTTGGTCAAGGACGCGATCGGCTCGGCCTTCACCTCGGCCGGCCAGCGCTGCTCGGCCGCGCGCGTGCTGTTCGTGCAGGAAGACATCGCCGACAAGGTGACCTCGATGCTGGCCGGCGCGATGGCCGAGCTCAAGGTCGGCGACCCAGGCCTGCTCTCGACCGACGTCGGCCCGGTGATCGACGAAGACGCGCTGAAGATGCTGGTCGATCACGCCGCGCGCATGGACAAGGAAGCGACCAAGATCGGCGAGGTCGCGCTCGACGCCGACAGCGCCCACGGCAGCTTCTTCGCCCCGCGCGCCTACGCGCTGAAGTCGCTGGACCAGTTGCACAAGGAAGTCTTCGGCCCGGTGCTGCACGTGATCCGCTGGAAGGGCGATCAGCTCGACGCGGTGATCGATGCGATCAACGCCACCGGCTACGGCCTGACCCTGGGCATCCACTCGCGCATCGACGAGACCATCGAGCGCATCAGCGCGCGGGTCCGGGTCGGCAACTGCTACGTCAACCGCAACCAGATCGGCGCGGTCGTCGGTGTGCAGCCCTTCGGCGGCCAGAACCTGTCCGGCACCGGCCCCAAGGCCGGTGGCCCGCACTACCTGCCGCGCTTCACCACCGAGAAGACGATCACCGTCAACACCACGGCCGCGGGCGGCAACGCCTCGCTGCTGACCTTGGGCGACTGATCCGACGCCGCATCGCTCAGTAACGAGAGCCCTGCCGAGTGCGGGGCTTTTCGTTTGCGCGCTCAGGAGGGTGCCGCGGCTTACGCGCGTAAGGCATGCTCGCGCCGCCATCGGTCAGTTGCATGCGCGAGCGGGCTGAACGCGGCGGCGAGCAAGGTCGATAGCACACCGCAGCGATGCATCGGCGTATGGCCCCTGTTGCGCGGGAGCCGGTCGCAAAGAGAGCCCCGCTGCATGCGGGGCTCCCGGAAAACGCACTGCGATCTTTCCAATGCCGCAGCGCATGGCCGCGACAGGGCTTACGGAATCGGATTGCCGCCGCCACCTCCGCCGCAGCCGGTCCAGCCGGCCGTGTTGCGGACGGTTCGGGTCGCGCTCTGTCCGTCGGCGCTGCCGACGACGACGGTCGCCAGGACGCCGACGTCGATTTCGGCTGAGGCCCCGGATTGCCACAGCACGTTGCTCCAGCTGTAGGAGTACGGCGGCAAGCCGCCGGAGACCAGCGCCGTCGCCGTCACCGTTTCGCCGCAGCCCCGGATCGACGCCGGCAGGCTCGCGGCCAGGGCCGCGACCGGCTCGTAGGCGACGCGGTCGTCGAACAGCTGCGCCCAGCGGCCGTCGAAGCCGCCGTTCTGCGGCAGGTTCCAGCCGTTGCCCAGCCACACGCCGGCTTCGTAGTGCTCGCGGGTGTCGATGGCGCCGGAGTGGACCAGGAAGTCGTGCTGGCGCCAGTAGTTGCCCAGCGACGCGTAGTCGCCGCTGACATCGGCGCGGTTGCGGTTGTAGCTGTCGCGCCCGGCGCCGCTGTAGCCGTCGAGCTTGTCGGAGCCGGAGATGGTGTCGGCATTGGTTTCCGCCGAATAGCCGCCCCAGAACCAGGCCTTGGCGAGTACGCCTTCGCGGCCGTCGGTGAGGCTGGAACTCATGATGTCGCGCGATCCCAGATAGAAGCGCTGCAGGCCGGCCGGCACTTCGACCTGCCCGGCTTCGTTCGCGATCGGCTCGTCCAGCAGCACATCGACGATGACGTTGGTGGTCCAGTTCGTCGACCAGGCCGAACCCGACCACTGGGTGACGTGGATGTCGGCGAGGTCCTGCAGCTCGTAGGTGATGCGCTTGACCAGCGACCACGACACCGTGTCGTCGCGCCCGGCCGCCAGGCTGGCGGCGTTGCCGTAATTGATCGCACTCGCGCCCCAGGCCGACACCGCCGCGGACGACGTTTCCGGCACCCACACGTAGTGCACCGATTTGTCGTCGTCGTTGGTCACCTCGACTTCGGCCGAGTTGTTGGCGGCCCTGCGCGCGGCGATCGTGCTGTAGGCGTCCTGCACGAAATGCAGCTCGTGGCCGTGCGTGCCGAGCTCGGTGTTGTCCTCGTCGGCCTGCCAGATCATCACGTGCTTGCCGCCGGCGACCTGCATGAAGTTCAGGTCGGCGCTGCCGTTGCTGCGCATCACGTGGTCCTTGTGGCTGGTGATGGTGACGTGGCCCACGTACTCGCCCGCGCCGCCGGGTATGCCGGTCGCCGCGCGCACCACGATCTCGATGCGCTCCCAGTCGTGGATCTCGTTGGCCTTCTTATCGACCGGATGATAGACGTGGTACAGCAGCACCAATCCCTTGTTGTTGCCGTCCATGTACTCGATCGCCGACGCGTACAGCGTGGGCCGGATGCGCCAGTTCTGATAGGCGCCGGAGCCGGCCGCGGACGCGGCGATGTACTGCGGCAGCAGGTTCGGCCAGCTGTAGCGGTTGTTGGAGAAATTGCCGTCGCGGTCGAAGTCGTAGTTCGAGATCCAATCGCGGCCCTTCTTGCTGCTGCTCTCTTCGGCGCGCTGCATGATCACCGGCGCGTAGTACTCCAGATACGCCTTGCGTTCGGCCTGGGTCAGCAGCCATGCCTGCGCGGACGCCTCGCGACTGGGCAAGGCGGCGACGACGAAAGCCAAAACGATCAATAACCAGCGCAAGCACACACGCATAGCGTTGCCGCCACCGTCGTTCGCGACGGATGGCGCGGAGCGAGAAACAAAGTCCATGAGCGTCTCCTTAGTCCATCAAGGCGCCTGCGTTGCAGGCGTGTCCACGATGCGGCGCGCCCGCCCTCCTTCGGTCGGCGGAGGCCGGACGTCCCGCGGCCTCCCCATGAGTCGCCGCGCGCATCGCGACCATCTGTCCACCCGTGCGTGGGCGCTGTCAAGAAACGTGTGCGCTCCGGCGCATCCGTGCCGTGTTCAGGCATAAAAAAAGCCCCGCCGAAGCGGGGCTTTTCGAGTCGCGATACCGCGTCGGATCAGAAGTGGTACTGAGCCGAAACGCCGAACAGGTTCACGTTGCTGTCGTAGGAACCGAACAGACGCTGGCCGCCCTGCGCCGGCGGGGTGACGATGCCGATCTCCGGGGTGTCCGGCTCGATGCGCACGTAGGAGAAGTTCAGTTCGAGGTTCTCGCTGAAGTTCCAGGTGGCGCCGATCGAGTACCAGCGACGGTCTTCGTCCGGCAGGCGCGGGGTGCGCGCGGCGTACGTGGTCGGGGTTTCGTCGTAGGCGTAGCCGGCACGCAGGGTCCAGGTGTCGTTGAGCTTGTACTCGCCGCCCAGCGCCATGAAGCGCGTGGTATCCCAGCCGAAGTGCTCGACCGAATCCGGATCCGGGTTGGCGAAGTCGATGCGGATTTCCTGCAGCGACGACCAGTCGGTCTCGGAGTAGTCGGCCATCAGCGAGAACTGGTCGTTGAACTTGTACTCGACGCTGACGGTGGTGACCGCCGGCGTGGTCAGCTTGGCCAGAACCTTGCCGTCCTGGAACAGCGGACGGGTGGTCGGGCTGGCGGCGAACACAGCGGCGACGTTGCCCGGCACGGTCCAGTCGACCGAGCCTTCCAGCTCGTGGTCGATTTCCGAACGGTGCGACAGGCCGATGGCCAGCTTGTCGTTCGGACGGAAGTTGACGCCGATGATCCAGCCCAGGCCGGTGTCGTCGCCTTCGACCTTGGCGAAGCCGTCGGACGCCTGCGGACGCGCGAACGGCAGCGGACGGGTTGCCGGGTTACCGAACAGCAGGGTGCCGAAGTCGACCGACTTCGAGAGCTCGGCCTCGGCCTTTTCCCAGACGATGCCGGCGCCGACCGACAGGTGGTCGGGCACCAGCTCGAACGCGGCCGACAGGGTCAGGTCGACGGTCTTGAGCTCGGACTTGGCGGCGTAGTAGCGGCCGACCCAGCCGTTGTCGTATTCGGTCTTCAGGCCGAACGGCGCGCTGACCATGGCGCCCACGGACAGGCCGTTATCGAACTTGTGGATGATCGACATCGCCGGAACCGGGGTCATGTCGCCGGCTTCGCCGCCGTCGCCGCCGGTGAGCGGACGGCCGAGCACGTCGTAACCGCCGCCGCTGAACTTGGCGTTGAGGTCGATGACGGTGACGTCGGCCTGGAAGGTGGTGCCTTCGAACTGGGTCATCGCCGCCGGGTTGTTGGCAACGACGGAGCTATCGCCCGCGGCCACGCCGGAGCCGGCGAACGCGCGACCCATGGCCTTGACGCTGTTTTCCTTGAGCTGGAAGCCCGAAGCGTGGACTTGGCCAAAGGCCAAGGCGCCAGTGATGCCCAGCGCGAGGGCGGTCAGGCGCGTATAGCGGTGTGCGTGTTGCATGCGTGTAGTCTCCATTGGAGTATTTTTGGTGTTCCGCGGCTGTCCTTGCGGTCCCGGCTGTGCCGGAGCCGCGCCCGCCGGAATGCCCCTCCCGACGTACGACGCCGTATGCACTATAGCGCGGCCGTTAACTGAAAGCTAACAATAGGACGCCCGTCTCGCCGCTACCGTTTTTGCCTTTTCTGCCGTGCCGGTTTCCCCCTGTTCGTACCGGCCTGGACTGGAATACGCGACGCCCCGACCGATGTTCATCGCCATCCCCTCCCGCGAAAAGGCACCCCTGCGCTGGGCCACCCCCCTGCTGTTCGCAGCGCTGTGGCTGTGTTTCATCGGTTCGGCCTTGCTGCCGGACACGGAGGAGCGCCGGCTGATGCTGGAATGGGGGGCGCTCTCGGGCGGCCTGTCCAGCCCGTCGGCCTGGTGGGACGCGATCCGCGACGGCAGCGGCCTGCGCCTGTTCAGCGCCCTGTTCTTGCATGCCGACTGGGCGCATCTGCTCGGCAACCTGGTGTTCCTGCTGATTTTCGGCCTGCCGGCGGAGCGGACCATGGGGCCCTGGCGGTTCCTGGCCCTGTTCCTGTGCGGCGGCGCGGTCGCCAATCTGGCCGCGGTGATCGCGATCGGCACCCCGGACCGGCTGATCATCGGCGCCAGCGGCGCGGTCTCGGCCCTGATCGGCGCCTACCTGGCCCTGTTCCCGGGGGCCAAGCTCGGGGTGGTGGTGCCGCTGGGGTTGTTCCTGCAGTTCGTGAAGGTGCCGGCGCCGCTGCTGATCGGGGTGTGGGCGCTGCTGCAAGTGGTGTTCACCTTCATCGGCCCGGCCTTCGGCGCGGTGGCATGGTCGGCGCATCTGGCCGGCTTCGCCTTCGGCGGCGCGTTCGCGCTGATCGCGCGCGCGGGCATCGCCCGGCGGATGCGGCGGCGGCGCGGCTTCTGAGCGCGGCGCGGTCTTGCAAGTCACGGCCGCGACCCTACTTTCGTTATACCCAGCGAGATCGCCGCGAACGCGGCCCGCCCGCCCCTCTCCACCGACACCCGCCATGGCCAAGACGCTCTACAAAGTCACCTTCCTCAACGCCGGCAAGGTTTACGAGCTGTATGCGCGGCACGTGGCCTCGGGCGCGCTTTGGGGGTTCACCGAAGTCGGCGAGCTGGTGTTCGACGTGCACGAAGGCCTGGTCGTCGATCCGACCGAAGAGCGCCTGCGCGACGAGTTCGGCAACACCCGCATGCTGCATCTGCCGATGCACAGCATCGTGCGCATCGAGGAAGTCGAGCGCAAAGGCCAGTCGGCGATCCGCGATGCGGCGACCGGCGAGAAGGTGGTCACGCCGTTCCCGCTGCCGGCGAAACCGCGCTGACGCCGGCGCGCCGTACAGCGCCCATGCGATGAACGAGGCGCTACCGCTGCAACGCCTGGACTTCGCCGTGACGGGCGCCGCGATCGCCGCCGGTTGACCGACCGCTCGCACTCGAGAACGACGACGCATCCGAATACGAAAACGCCCGGCTTGAGCCGGGCGTTTTCGCATTTGTCGAAGCGGGTGCGTACGATCTGGCGGCGTCGCGATCTGGCCGCGTCTGGATGCTTAGCGCTTGGTCGCGCCGTCTTCCGCCTTCGCCACCGCCGGCTTCTTCAGTTCCGCCAATGCGGCGGTGATCGGCGCGTCGCCCTCCAGCACTTCGCCGGCATTGGTGCCCGGCGCGTCGTCGACGTCGCCGCGCAGGTGACCGGGCAGGTTGGCTTCGCTGTAGCTGACGCGGCCGCCGTTGGGGGCTTCCTTGGCCGGATGCAGGGCGACGTCGGGGACGATGCCCAGGGCCTGGATCGATTTGCCGCTGGGCGTGAAGTAACGCGCCGTGGTCAGCTTGACCGAATCGCCGTTGTCCAGCGGCAGCACGGTCTGCACCGAGCCCTTGCCGAAGGTGCGGCTGCCGACCACGCGCGCGCGGCCGTTGTCGCGCAGCGCGCCGGCCAGCACTTCCGACGCGCTGGCCGAACCGGCGTCGACCAGCACCACCACCGGCGCGCCGTCGAGGCGATCGCCCGGGGTCGCGCCGAATTCGGCGTCGCTGATCCCGATGCGGCCGCGCGTGCTGACGATCTTGCCCTTCTCCAGCAAGTCGTCGGCGATCTGCACCGCCGAGGTCAGCAGGCCGCCGGGGTTGCTGCGCAGGTCGATCACCAGTCCGCGCAGCTTGCCGCCGGCCTGGGTCTTGAGCTTCTCGATCTGGGTTTCGAAATCGGCGGCGGTGTCGGCCTGGAACGCGCTGATGCGCAGGTAGCCGTAACCGGGTTCGAGCATGCGGCTGCGCACGCTGGCGATGCGGATGGTCTCGCGCGCCACGGTCACGTCGAAGGGCTTGTCTTTGCCCTCGCGCACGATGCTCAGCACGACCTTGCTGCCGGGCGCGCCGCGCAGCGGACCGGAGCTGTCGCCTTCATCGGGCTTGAACGGTTTGCCGTCGATGGCGACGATCAGGTCGCCGGCCTTGATCCCGGCGCGTGCGGCCGGGGTGTCGTCGATCGGCGCAATCACCCGCAGCGTGCCGTCGGCCTGGCGCTGCAGTTCGACGCCGATGCCGTCGTAGGCGCCGCGCGCCTGTTCGTCGAAATCGTCGGCGGCGACCTTGTCGAGGTAGACGCTGTGCGGGTCGAGGTCGAACAGCAGGCCGCGGATCGCCGAGTGCATCAGTTTGCGATCGTCGACCGGCTCGACATAGGCCTGCTTGACCGCGTTGTAGACCGCGACGTAGCGGCGGATCTCATCGATCGGCACCTTGGACTCGTCCTTGGCGTCTTTCGCGTCCTTGGCGTCGGGCTTGGCGTCGGGCTTGGCGTCGGGCTTAGTGGGCTTGGCCGGCTTGGCGGGCTCGGGAGCGGTGGCCGGCGGCTGCTTGTCCTGGGCCGCAGCGGGCAGGACCATGCCGGCCAGCGCCAGCGGCGCCAGGCCCAGCAGCAGGGCTCGCGCCAAGGTCGGACGGAAAGAGGGCGGATGACGCAGGCGCATGCATGGAACTCCGAAACGGATATCGGTTGGACCGCGCGGCGCGATCGGGGTTCGCTCGGTACGCGTGGTCGAATAGGAACACGTTAGGCAGGCCGCGGGAAGCTTTCGTTAACCGCTGCGCGAAGCATTCAGGCTAGGTCCGAGGAGGGGTTGGAAGCCGATCCCCGCCCCTCAGCGCCGCAGCCAGGTCCCCGGATTCACCGGCTGTCCGTTGCGTCGCAGCTCGAAGTACAGCGCCGGGCGGCCGTTGCCGCCCGAGCTGCCGACGGTGGCGACCGGGTCGCCGCGTTTGACGCGGTCGCCGACGTTGCGCAGCAGGGCGTCGTTGTGCGCGTACAGGCTCATGTAGCCGTTGCCGTGGTCGACGATCAGCAGCAGGCCGTAGCCGGTCATCCATTCGGCGTAGACCACCTGGCCGTCGCCGACCGCCTTGACCGTGGCGCCGGCGCTGGCGCCGATCAGCAGGCCTTCGCTGCCGCGGCCGTCGGGCATGGTGCCGCCGTAGCCGGCCAGCAGCGCGCCCGACACCGGCCAGCCCAGGCCGCCGACCTGCAACGGCGGCGCGCTGGCGACCACGACCGGCTTGCGTGTCGGTGCCGCGCTGCCCTGCTTGGAACCGGTCTGCGCGGCGGCGCGCGCTTCGCGCGCCTCGCGTGCGGCAGCGGCCTTGCGCCGCGCTTCGGCGCGCGCGGCGGCCTGGCGCAGCTTCTTGAGCAGGCTTTCCAGCCCCTGGGCGTCGCGGCCCAGGGCGCGTTCGCGGCTGCTGCGGTCCTGGTACTTCTGGTTGATCTGGCTGACCAGGGCGGCGCGCGATTCGCGATCGCTCTGCAACTGCCCCAGCAGCGCACGCTGTTGCTTGCGCGAGCTGTCCAGCTCGATGCGGCGGTTGACGATGTCGCGTTCGACCGCGTCGAGTTCGCTCAGCTCGGTGCGCAGCTGCGCGATCCGATGGGCGCGGTCGCGCTGCAGATAGCCGTGGTAGGCGAGCAGGCGGTTGGCGTCGGCGACCTTGTCCTGCGCCAGCATCACCTTCAGCGGCGCATCGGCGCCTTGGGTATAGGCCGCACGCAGCAAGCGATTGAGTTCTTCGCGCCTCGCGCCCAGCGTGCCCTGCAGGGTTTCGCGGCGCTGTTGCAGCTGCGCCAGCGAGGATTGCTCGCGCGCCAGACGCTGCTCGGTGTCGCGCAGGCTGCGGTTGGACTGGCCGACCTTCTCATCGGCCTCGCGCAGCTGGCGGGAGGCCGCGCCGCGCTGGCCTTCGAGCTTGCGGCGCTCGTCCGCGACCGACTTGAGTTCGCTCTTGATGCGCTCGAGCTTGCGTTCGGCATCGCGGCTGGTGTTCTGCGCCGCCGCCGGCGCAAGCGCCAGCAGCGACAGCAGCAGCGCCACGGCGAACGCGCGCAGGGTCGGCATCAGGCGACCAGCCCGCCTTCGGTCGCGGCATCCGGCACCAGCAGCGTGCGGCCGGTCATCTCCGCCGGCTGCGGCAAGCCGAGCAGGTCGAGGATGGTCGGCGCGACATCGCGCAAGGCTCCGCCATCGCGCAAAGCGGCGCGGCGCGGGCCGAGGTAGACCAACGGCACCGGGCCGACCGTATGCGCCGTATGCGGCTGGCCGGTGTCCGGGTCGCGCATCATTTCCAGGTTGCCGTGGTCGGCGGTGATCAGCAGCGCACCGCCGCTGTCGCGCACGGCCCGGGCGACCGCGCCGATCGCCACGTCCACCGCCTGCGCGGCCTGGATCGCCGCGCCGAGATCGCCGGTGTGGCCGACCATGTCGGGGTTGGCGATGTTGCAGATGGCGACGTCGATCGCGCCGGAGCGGATCGCCTCGACCAGTTTCGCGGTGACTTCCGGGCAGCTCATCTCCGGCTGCAGGTCGTAGGTCGCGACCTTGGGGCTGGGCACCAGGATGCGGGTCTCGCCTTCGTAGGGATCTTCGCGGCCGCCGCTGAAGAAGAAGGTCACGTGCGCGTACTTCTCGGTCTCGGCGATGCGCAGCTGCTTGAGGCCGTGCTCGGCCAGCAGTTCGCCCAGGGTGTGGCGCAGGTCATCGGGCGCGTACGCGACCGGCGCCGGCAGCTTGGCGTCGTACTCGGTCAGGCAGACGAAGCGCGACAGCTTGGGTCGGCGCAGTTCGTAGCCGGAGAAGTCGGGGTCGACGAAGGCCGCGGTCAGCTGACGGGCGCGGTCGGCGCGGAAGTTCATGTACACGACCGCGTCGCCGTCGCTCATCGGCCGCGCGCCGTCGATCACGGTCGGGGCCACGAACTCATCGTTCTCGCCGCGCTCGTAGGCCTGCGCCAGCGCGGTCTGGGCGTCGGCGGCGCGATGCTCGCTGGCCGCTTCGACGATCGCATCCCAGGCGCGGCGCTGGCGGTCCCAGCGCTGGTCGCGATCCATGGCGTAGTAGCGGCCGCTGACCGAGGCGATGTGGGCGTTGCCGAGACGGTCGCAGACCGCCTGCAGGCGCGCCAGGCTGGGCGCGGCCGATCGGGGCGGCATGTCGCGGCCGTCGAGGAAGGCATGCACGGCGACCCGCGGCACGCCTTCGCGGTGCGCGAGTTCCAGCATCGCGAAGATGTGCTGCTCGTGGCTGTGCACGCCGCCGGGCGAAAGCAGGCCCATCACGTGCAGGCTGCCGCCGGAGGCCTTGGCCGCGGCGCAGGCGGCGCGCAGCTCGTCGTTGGCGTAGAAGCTGCCGTCCTGGATCGCGGCATCGATCCGGGTCAGGTCCTGGTAGACGATGCGGCCGGCGCCGAGGTTCATGTGGCCGACCTCGGAATTGCCCATCTGCCCGTCCGGCAGGCCGACGTGGCGGCCTTCGGTGTGGATCAGAGTATGCGCCTCAGTGGCCAGCAGCGCCCGCCAGTTCGGCAGCTCGGCCTGGGCCAGGGCGTTGTCGGCCGGGTCGTCGCGATGGCCCCAGCCGTCCAGGATCAGCAGGACCACGGGGTGGGGGCGCGCGGAGGGGGATGGCACGTCGCGTTTCCTAATGAAGGGGCCGAAGCCGGCGTTGCGGTTGCCCGATTGTAGCGGAGCGGCCCGCAACGGCATTACGAAGGACACGCGCCGAGCGCATCGACGATGGCTTAAACCTGTACCGTGCCCATCGCATCTATTGTTACGAGCCCGCCCAACGGGAACTTCCAAGGACCCCGCCCATGATCCGCAACCGCTTCGCCCTCGCCCTCGCCCTAACGCTGGCCCTGTCCGTCGCCGCCGCCCCGGCTTTCGCCTCCGACCAGGATGTCGAAAAGGTCAACGGCAGCATCAACGCCGAAGCCGGCCAGAAGTACGGCGACCTGACCACCGTCAACGGCAGCATCCGCGTCGGTGCCGGCGCCCGCCTTGGCGATGCCGAAACCGTCAACGGCAGCGTTACCGTCGCCGAGAACGTCCAGGCCGGTGGCCTGCAGACGGTCAACGGCGGCATCCGCGTCGCCCGCAATGTGTTGATGAACGACGGCGTCAGCACCGTCAACGGCAGCATCTTCGTCGATCGCGGCGGTACGATCCGCGGCGGCGTCGAGACCGTGAACGGCTCGATCGGCCTGGTCGACACCGACGTGTCGCAGGGCATCAAGACCGTCAACGGCGATCTCACCGTCGGCGCCGGCTCGCACGTCAAGGGCGGCATCACCTACGACAAGCCCAATTTCCAGCTGTTCTCCAGCAACCGCCGCAATCCGCGCGTGATCATCGGGCCGAACGCGCAGGTCGACGGCGCCCTGGTGTTCAAGCGCGAGGTGGACCTGTACGTGCATTCGACGGCGAAGATCGGCGCGGTCACCGGCGCCACCGCGGTGCGCTATTCCGGCGACACGCCGCCGAGCCGGTGATCGCCGCGTAGCAATCGCCGCGCTAGCTGAACGGCCTGGACCCGACCGCTTATTCACGATAGCGGTCAGGTCCCGGGCCCGCGTCGGGACATAGAATGGGGATTCCGCCGATGCCGGCCGTCCCGGAGTTCCCATGTCCCGCACGCCGTACCACGCCACTCCCTGGCTGACCGCCACCTCGGTGCTCGCCGCCGCGCTCGCCGCGACCGCCTGCAGCAAACCCCCGGCCGAAGCGCCGACCGCCGCCGCACCGCAGGCCGCCGCACCGGCCGCGTCCGGCCATGCCTTCGATGCGGCGATCAACGCTGCCGACTTCGCCGAACACGTCAAAGTGCTGGCCTCCGACGAGTTCGAGGGCCGCGCGCCGGGCAGCGCCGGCGAAGAGAAGACCGTCCAGTACCTGGAAGCGCAGTTCAAGCGCCTGGGCCTGAAGCCGGGCAACGGCGACAGCTACTTCCAGACCGTGCCGATGGTCGAAACCACGGCCGACGAATCCGCCACGCTCAAGCTCGACGTCAAGGGACAGGCGCGCGAGCTCAAGTTCGGCAGCGACATGGTCGTGGGCACGCGCACCGGCAAGCCGGAAGTGAAGATCGACGCCAGCGACCTGGTGTTCGTCGGCTATGGCGTCAACGCGCCGGAACAGAAGTGGAACGACTACGCCGGCATCGACGTCAAGGGCAAGACCGTCGTCATGTTCGTCAACGACCCGGGTTTCCACAGCCAGGACGCCAAGCTGTTCGAAGGCAAGCGGATGACCTACTACGGCCGCTGGACCTACAAGTTCGAAGAGGCCGCACGCCAGGGAGCCGCCGCGGCGCTGATCATCCACGACAGCGAGGGCGCATCCTACGGTTGGGACGTGGTCCAGAACTCGTGGTCGGGCGCGCAGTTCGATCTGCCGGCCAAGGACGATCCGGAACCGCGCCTGCCGGTGCAGGGCTGGATCACCGGCGATGCCGCGCGCAAGCTGCTCGCCGACCTGGGCCAGGATCTGGACGCGCTCTACCAGGCCGCGGGCAAGCCCGGCTTCAAGGCGATTCCGCTGCAGGCCAAGGCCTCGATCGATCTCAAGAGCACGATCAGCGAGAAGTCCTCGCGCAACGTGATCGCGCGCCTGGACGGCGCCAAGCGTCCGGACGAAGCGATCGTCTACATGGCGCATTGGGATCATCTGGGCAACCACGCCGACAAGGGCGGCCACGAAGGCCACGGCGCCGACGCGATGGCCCAGGCCGCCGCGCAGGACACGATCTACAACGGCGCGATCGACAACGCCACCGGCGTGGCCGGCATCCTCGAAATCGCCGAAGCCTTCACCAAGCAGACCCCGCCGCCGGACCGCTCGCTGCTGTTCGTCGCGGTGACGCTGGAGGAATCCGGCCTGCTCGGTTCGAAGTATTACGTCGCCCATCCGACCGTGCCGCTCAACAAGACCGTCGCGGTGATCAACCTCGATGCGATGCCGGTGATCGGCAAGGCGCGCGATATGACGGTGATCGGCTACGGCAGTTCCGAGCTCGAGGACATCCTCAAGGCCACCGTCGGCACGCAGGGCCGCACCCTGCACGCCGAGGCCACGCCCGAAGACGGCTTCTATTTCCGCTCCGACCATTTCAACTTCGCCAAAGCCGGCGTGCCGGCGCTGTACGCCAAGGGCGGCGACGACCTGATCGACGGCGGTACCGTGGCCGGACAGAAGGCCAACACCGACTACCGCGACCAGCGTTACCACAAGCCCGCCGACCAGTTCGATCCAGGCTGGAAGATGGACGGCGTGATCCAGGACCTGGACGCGCTGTACGGCGTCGGCAAGACCCTGGCCGGCAACGAGCAATGGCCGAACTGGTACGAAGGCAACGCCTTCCGCGCCGCGCACGAGAAGCTGATGCAGCCTACGGGCAAATAGGCCACAACCTTGGATCCGCCCCCTCTCCCGCTAACGGGAGAGGGTTGGGGTGAGGGCCGGCATCAACGGCGACCGTGCTCCACGAACGCCACCGAACCGGCCCGTTCGCCGCCTCCAACAGCCGCAGCGCCCCGCATCCCCTCGCCCGCGCGGCTTTTCCGCTAGGCTTCGCTACATCTTCCTGGACGGACCCTGCCCATGACCCTGGCCCTGGCCTACTGGTGCGTGCTGATCGCCGCCTTGTTGCCGTACCTGTGGGTGTCGATCGCCAAAGGCAGCGGGCAGCGCTACAACAATCGCGATCCGCGCGGCTGGCAGGCGCGTCAGGACAACCCGCGTTGTATCCGCGCCAACGCCGCCCAGCTCAACGCCTACGAGGCCTTCGCACCGTTCGCCGCCGGCGTGGTCTTGGCCCAGCTCGCAGGCGTCGCCCACGCGCACATCGCCGCGCTGGCGCTGACGTTCGTGGTCATGCGCGTGCTGCACGGCGTGCTGTATCTGGCCGACAAGCACGGTCTGCGCAGCCTGGTGTGGGTCGTCGGCTATGGTTGCGTGATCGCCTTGCTGGTACTGGCCGCGCTGAAGGCCGCGGCCATCGCGCAGGTGTGATCTCCCGTTGCGGCGGACAGGATCCGTCGCAGCTTCCGCTGCGGCCCAGCCGAGCGCCCAGCTAGCTACGTCAAGGCTTCCGCAATGACTTCCGGCGTCACCGATACCATCCGCGATCTCGAATCCGGACTGCAACACGACGGCTTCCGCTTCGTCGAAGCGCAGACCATGCGCGGCCTGCTGGAAAGCGGTGGCGCCTGGAAGGACTGGACCGCGTTCGCCGACAGCTGGAACGACCTCGGCCCCGACGTCTACCTGGCACGCCACGGCCGCGACCGTCGCCGCCGCTATGCCGTGTACTCCGCCGATACCGAGGGCGCACTGCGCCGCGAAGCGCACCAGCCGCACTACCAGAGCCTGGACTACAACACGCTGCAGGGCGACATCGAACGCTGGTTCGAGCCGATCCTGCCCGCGATCGGCGACGGCGACAGCCTGCGCCGGATCATCGGGTTCTGCCGCGACTTCTTCGGCGCCTTGGCGCCGGCGGTCAGCGGCTGGCATATCGAGGTGCATCAATTCCGGATCGAGGCGCGCAGCGACCATGCCGGCCAGCCGACCCCGGAAGGCGTGCATCGCGATGGCGTGGACTACGTGCTGGTGCTGCTGATCGATCGTCAGAACATCCTCAGCGGCACGACCTCGATCCATGCCGAGGACGGCACCGAGCTGGGCAGCTTCACTCTGACCGCGCCCTTGGACGCAGCCCTGGTCGACGACAGCCGCGTGTTCCACGGCGTGACCGCGGTAACCCCGCTGGACCCGGAGCTGCCCGCGCACCGGGATGTGCTGGTGGTGACCTTGCGAGCCAAGGACTCCTCGGCTCCGCGGTAGCTGCGATGCCTGGTCCCGAAACGAGAAATGCCGGCGCAAGCCGGCATTTTTGTTAAGTGCCCCACTGTGCGCCTTCCGCTTTGGGGTAGGAGCGGCGTAAGCCGCGACCGCGATCTCCACGCGGCGCCTTCCGCTTTGGGATAGGAACGACCTGGGCCACGGCCGTGCTCCCCGCCGCGCCGCTTCCTGTGGGAGCGGCGTAAGCCGCGATCGCCATAACCGAACGACGTCGTCGCTTCATTGCCATCGCGGCTCACGCCGCTCCCACAGCAGGCGGTTCGGCCCGCCATCCGGCAGGGACGAAGGACGCCGGTATGNACCGAACGACGTCGTCGCTTCATTGCCATCGCGGCTCACGCCGCTCCCACAGCAGGCGGTTCGGCCCGCCATCCGGCAGGGACGAAGGACGCCGGTATGTTTTCCGGCCCCGCAAACACAAACGCCGGCATTAGCCGGCGCGGATGGGTGATTAACGATCACCGCAGCGATTATCTCGCCCCCGGCTCGCGCGGATGCGTGCGGATTCACGCGGATTATCTCCGCCCGCCGGCAGGGCATATCGGCCAACGCCGATTCTCGTTCGCCCAAAAGGTGAAGGCCGGCCCCCTTGTGGGAACCGGCCTTCGGATAAAGCCCCTGGCGATGACCTACTCTTGCATGGCTTAGGCCACACTACCATCGGCGCATGTGCGTTTCACTTCCGAGTTCGGAATGGGATCGGGTGGTTCCACACAGCTATTATCACCAGGGAGAGGGTGGAGGGTCGCGGGTCTCGRTGRACTGAGTCGCGCACACGCTCTCGTTGGGTTGCTTCAGACGGARTRTTGCCCGTCATCGGCGAATAAGTTGGGACGTAGCGAAGTTTACTTCAAAGAAGCGTACGAATGTCGTCAAACATATCGTGGAGACCAAAGCAACTTGAGGTTATATGGTCAAGCCACACGGATCATTAGTACAGGTTAGCTCAATGCATTGCTGCACTTACACACCCTGCCTATCAACCACCTAGTCTTGATGGTTCCTTTAGGGGACTTAAAGTCCCGGGAGATCTCATCTTGAGGCGCGCTTCCCGCTTAGATGCTTTCAGCGGTTATCGCTTCCGAACATAGCTACCCGGCAATGCCACTGGCGTGACAACCGGAACACCAGAGGTTCGTCCACTCCGGTCCTCTCGTACTAGGAGCAGCCCCTCTCAAATCTCCAACGCCCACGACAGATAGGGACCGAACTGTCTCACGACGTTCTGAACCCAGCTCGCGTACCACTTTAAATGGCGAACAGCCATACCCTTGGGACCGACTACAGCCCCAGGATGTGATGAGCCGACATCGAGGTGCCAAACACCGCCGTCGATATGAACTCTTGGGCGGTATCAGCCTGTTATCCCCGGAGTACCTTTTATCCGTTGAGCGATGGCCCTTCCATACAGAACCACCGGGTCACTAAGACCTACTTTCGTACCTGCTTGATCCGTCGATCTTGCAGTCAAGCACGCTTATGCCTTTGCACACAGTGCGCGATGTCCGACCGCGCTGAGCGTACCTTCGTGCTCCTCCGTTACACTTTGGGAGGAGACCGCCCCAGTCAAACTACCCACCATACATGGTCCCCGACCCGGATTACGGGCCTAGGTTAGAACGTCAAGCACGACAGGGTGGTATTTCAAGGATGGCTCCACCACAGCTAGCGCCATGGTTTCATAGCCTCCCACCTATCCTACACAGACGAACTCAACGTTCAATGTAAAGCTATAGTAAAGGTTCACGGGGTCTTTCCGTCTTGCCGCGGGAACGCTGCATCTTCACAGCGATTTCAATTTCACTGAGTCTCGGGTGGAGACAGCGCCGCTGTCGTTACGCCATTCGTGCAGGTCGGAACTTACCCGACAAGGAATTTCGCTACCTTAGGACCGTTATAGTTACGGCCGCCGTTTACTGGGGCTTCGATCAAGAGCTTCGCCTTGCGGCTGACCCCATCAATTAACCTTCCAGCACCGGGCAGGCGTCACACCCTATACGTCCACTTTCGTGTTTGCAGAGTGCTGTGTTTTTGATAAACAGTCGCAGCGGCCTGGTCACTGCGACCCCTCTCAGCTGTAGCTCGCATGAGCCACCAAGAGGGGTGCACCTTCTCCCGAAGTTACGGTGCCATGTTGCCTAGTTCCTTCACCCGAGTTCTCTCAAGCGCCTTAGAATTCTCATCCTGCCCACCTGTGTCGGTTTACGGTACGGTCTGCGTAAGCTGAAGCTTAGGAGCTTTTCCTGGAAGCGTGGTATCAGTCACTTCGCTCTAATGAGCTCGTCTCGCTGCTCGGTGTTAAAGGGTCCCGGATTTGCCTAAGACCCACACCTACCTGCTTTCTCCCGGACAACCAACGCCGGGTAGACCTAACCTTCTCCGTCCCTCCATCGCACTTACGCGAGGTGCTGGAATATTAACCAGCTTCCCATCGACTACGCATTTCTGCCTCGCCTTAGGGGCCGACTCACCCTGCGTCGATTAACGTTGCGCAAGGAAACCTTGGGCTTTCGGCGTGCGGGCTTTTCACCCGCATTATCGTTACTCATGTCAGCATTCGCACTTCCGATACCTCCAGCAGACTTCTCAATCCACCTTCATCGGCTTACGGAACGCTCCTCTACCGCGCACAAACAAGTTGTGCACCCCAAGCTTCGGTTCATCGCTTAGCCCCGTTAAATCTTCCGCGCAGACCGACTCGACCAGTGAGCTATTACGCTTTCTTTAAAGGGTGGCTGCTTCTAAGCCAACCTCCTGGCTGTCTGTGCCTTTCCACATCGTTCACCACTTAGCGATGAATTTGGGACCTTAGCTGTGGGTCTGGGTTGTTTCCCTTTTCACGACGGACGTTAGCACCCGCCGTGTGTCTCCCGGATAGTACGTACTGGTATTCGGAGTTTGCCATGGTTTGGTAAGTCGCAATGACCCCCTAGCCATAACAGTGCTCTACCCCCAGTAGTATTCGTCCGAGGCGCTACCTAAATAGCTTTCGAGGAGAACCAGCTATCTCCGGGTTCGATTAGCTTTTCACTCCTAATCACACCTCATCCCCTACCTTTGCAACGGGAGTGGGTTCGGGCCTCCAGTTGATGTTACTCAACCTTCACCCTGGGCATGACTAGATCACCCGGTTTCGGGTCTACTGCCCGCGACTATGCGCCCTTATCAGACTCGGTTTCCCTTCGCCTCCCCTATACGGTTAAGCTCGCCACGAACAGTAAGTCGCTGACCCATTATACAAAAGGTACGCAGTCACCCTTGCGGGCTCCTACTGCTTGTACGCACACGGTTTCAGGGTCTATTTCACTCCCTTCACCAGGGTTCTTTTCGCCTTTCCCTCACGGTACTGGTTCACTATCGGTCGGTCAGGAGTATTTAGCCTTGGAGGATGGTCCCCCCATATTCAGACAGGGTTTCTCGTGCCCCGCCTTACTCGATTTCATTGAATGAGGTCTTTCGCATACCGGGCTGTCACCGTCTATGGCCGAGCTTTCCAGCTCGTTTTGCTAAACCTTACTCAACTTAAGGGCTGCTCCCCGTTCGCTCGTCACTACTTAGGGAATCTCGGTTGATTTCTTTTCCTCCGGTTACTTAGATATTTCAGTTCACCGGGTTCGCTTCGTACAGCTATGTATTCACTGCACGATACTCCTTGCGGAGTGGGTTTCCCCATTCGGACATCGCGGGATCAATGCTTATTGCCAGCTCCCCCACGCTTTTCGCAGGCTGTCACGTCCTTCATCGCCTCTGACCGCCAAGGCATCCACCGTGTGCGCTTATTCGCTTGACCATATAACCCCAAGTTGCCTTGGAACTATACGGGTCCAGGGGTACAAAGCCCGGACTCGAATATAACGACTCAATTAATAAAGTGCCTCTCGGCACTCGCCTTAGCCTCTACGACACGTCATGGACATTCGTCTCAAAACGCTCGCTACGT
>NZ_LMIK01000005.1:0-267217 GCF_001428685.1 Lysobacter sp. Root76
GCGGCTCACGCCGCTCCCACAGGAAGCGMSCGTGTCGCTGCGCCGCGGCGCGCCCAACCAGCGCACGGCAAGCCCGCTTCGCTTTGGCGCCCGCCCTGCGGTTCGCGCTTTGGGGKAGGAGCGGCGTAAGCCGCGACCGCGTCGCGGCCGAAGGTTTCGCGGTCGCGGCTTACGCCGCTCCTACAGGAAGCAGCGGGGTCGCCGCGCGAATCAGCGCAGGGCGCGCGCTTCAGTCGGCACGGTCGTGCGCTGTCAGCCGCGCAGCTTCGCCGCGGCGCGTGCCAGGGCTTCGATCTGCGCCCAATCGCCGGCCTTCACGGCGGCCGCCGGACACACCCAGGAACCGCCGACGCAGGGCACGTTGGCCAAGGCCAGGTAGTGCGGGGCGTTGTCGGGTCCGATGCCGCCGGTGGCGCAGAAGCGCAGCTCCGGCAGCGGGCCGCCGATGCCGCGCAACGCGTTCACGCCGCCGATCGATTCGGCCGGGAAGAACTTTAGGTAGCGGTAGCCGTGGTCGGCCAGGGTCATCGCTTCCGACGCGGTCGCCGCGCCGGGCAGCCAGGGCAGGTCGGTGGAGGCCGCCGCGGAGATCAGGGCCGCGCTCGCGCCCGGCGACACCGCGAAGGTCGCACCGGCTTTCTGCGCGGCGGCGAAGTCGGCCGGCCGCCGCACGCTGCCGACGCCGACCCGGGCGCCCTCGACTTCGTTGGCGATCGCGCGCACCGCGTCCAGGGCGACCGGCGTGCGCAAGGTCACCTCGATCGCAGGCAAGCCGCCGGCGACCAGCGCGCGCGCCAGCGGCACCGCGTGGTCGAGTTCGTCGATCACCAGCACCGGCACCACCGCCGCCAGCGCCAGCACGGCGGCGATGCGTTCCTGCAGATCGTGGATCGAATTCATCGCTGGCTCCGTGAAAATCAGAAAATCGTTGCGGGGTGCAGCTGCTACTGAGTACGGCTGTTGCTGAGTGCAGCTTTCGCGAAGTGCGGCCATCGCGGATGCCGCCGTCGCGCGGACCGCGTCGGGGCTACGGCAACACGCGACACGCTCGCTTGCCGCTCAGGCTAGCCGCCATCGCCGTCCGCGCTCAAGCGCGCGCGGCGACTTCGTCGATGTGCTTGAGCAGGTCGGCCGGGTCCTCGTAGACCCGGAACGCGCCGGCGCGCTCGAGCTCTTCCTGACCGTAGCCGCCCGAGAGCAGGCCCACGCCCAAAGCGCGCGCACGCCGCGCGGCCAGCAGATCCCAGATGCTGTCGCCGACCACGATCGAATGCTCGATGTCCGCGCCGAGCTTGTCGGCCGCGGCCAGGAACAGATCGGGGTCGGGCTTGGCATGACGGACCATGTCGCGGGTGATCACCGGCACTTTGTCCGGATCCACGCCGAGCGCGAGCAGATTGTGGCGCGCCGTCTCCATGCGTCCGCTGGTCGCGATCGACCACGGAATATCGTTGTCGCTGAGGTAGGCCAGCAGCTCGATCGAACCCGGCAGCGGTCGGATCTGCGCGGCCTGCGCGGCGTAGGCCTGTGCGTGCAGACGGTGCAGGCGCTCGACCCGCTCCGGGGTGATGTCGATACCGGTCTCGCGCAGCAGGATGTTGGTGAACAGCCCGCCGCTCATGCCGATCTTGCGGTGAATGCGCCACACCGACAGCGGGATGCCGTCGGCGTCCAGCGCCTGCTTCCAGGCCAGCACGTGCTGATAGACGCTGTCGACCAGGGTGCCGTCGAGGTCGAACAGGAAAGCGGTGCGGACGGGGGCAGGCATGTTGCGCTCCAGGTGCGGCGGTACGGATGGAAGGTGTTTCTATGGTCGCCCGGCTTCAGTTGCGTCGGGTTCTCTGCCGTCATTCCCGCGAAGGGAATGACGGCCGCAAGCGCGAGCGAACGCGAGTCGCGGTATCGACGATCAAAGCGGCGTCGGCGCGAACACGCCCGCGCCCCGATCGGCCGGCGCAGCATAGTCGCGGAAGGCGGCGAACAGTTCGCGGCCCAAGCCGACGTGGTGGGTGGACAGGTCGACCACCGCGTCGGCGCGCTGGGTCCAGTCGTCGTCGGTCCGCAGGCTCAAGGTGCCGGCGACCGCATCCACGCGGATCACGTCGCCGTCGCGCAGTTTCGCCAGCGGCCCGCCGCAGGCGGCTTCCGGGGTGACGTGGATCGCGGCGGGCACCTGGCCCGACGCGCCGGACATGCGGCCGTCGGTGACCAAGGCGACGCGGTGGCCGCGCTTCTGCAGCACGGTGAGGGTGGGCGTGAGCTGGTGCAGTTCCGGCATGCCGTTGGCGCGCGGGCCCTGGAAGCGCACCACCACGACCACGTCGCGGTCGAGTTCGCCGCGCTCGAAGGCCTGCTTGACCTCGTGCTGCTCGGCGAACACGCGGCACGGCGCTTCGACGACCCAGCGGTCCTCGGGCACCGCGGAGACCTTGATCGCGGCGGTGCCGAGTTCGCCGACCAGTACGCGCAGGCCGCCGTCGGCGCGAAACGGCTCGGCGACCGGACGCACTACGGAGGGGTCGCCGCTGCGTCCGGTCGCCGGCACGTAGGCGATGCGCCCATCGCCTTCGAGCCTCGCTTCGACGCGGTAACGGTCCAGGCCGGGGCCGGCCACCGTTTCCACATCGCCATGCAGCAAACCAGCGTCGAGCAGCTCGCCTATCAGGAACGCCAGACCGCCGGCGGCGTGAAAGTGGTTCACGTCGGCGCTGCCGTTCGGGTACACGCGCGCCAGCAGCGGGATCGCCGAGGACAGCGCATCGAAATCCTCCAGCCGCAGTTCGATGCCGGCCGCGGCCGCGATCGCGATCAGGTGCAGCAGGTGATTGGTCGAGCCGCCGGTCGCGTGCAAGCCGATCACGCCGTTGACGATGGCGCGCTCGTCGACGATGCGGCCGATCGGGCGGTAGTCCTCGCCCAGCGCGGTGATCTGCGCCGCGCGCCGCGCGGCCTGCGCGGTCAGCGCGTCGCGCAGCGGGGTGTTGGGATGGACGAAGCTGGAGCCGGGCAGGTGCAGGCCCATCAGTTCCATCAGCATCTGGTTGGAGTTGGCGGTGCCGTAGAAAGTGCAGGTGCCCGGGCCGTGGTAGCTGCGCGCCTCGGCTTCCAGCAGTTCGTCGCGGGTCGCCTCGCCGGTGGCGTAGCGCTGGCGCACGCGCGACTTCTCGTCGTTGGGCAGGCCCGAGGTCATCGGCCCGGCCGGCACGAAGATGCCCGGCAGGTGGCCGAAGTGCAGCGCGCCGATCAGCAGGCCCGGCACGATCTTGTCGCACACGCCCAGGTACAGCGCGGCGTCGAACATGTCGTGCGACAGCGCGATCGCGGTCGACATCGCGATCACATCGCGCGAGAACAGCGACAGCTCCATGCCTTCGCGGCCCTGGGTGACGCCGTCGCACATCGCCGGCACGCCGCCGGCGACCTGTGCGGTCGCGCCGGCTTCGCGCGCGGCGGCCTTGAGCAATTCGGGGAAACGCTCCAGCGGCTGGTGCGCCGAGAGCATGTCGTTGTACGAGTTCACGATGCCCAGGTTGGGCGCGTGGCCCGAACGCAGCGCCTGCTTGTCGCCGCTGGCGCAGGCGGCGAAACCGTGGGCGAGGTTGCCGCAGGACAGGCGCCGGCGCTGCGGTCCGCTGCCCTGGGCGGCGTCGATGCGCGCCAGGTAGGCGGCGCGGCGGGCGCGGCTGCGTTCGACGATGGCTTGGGTGACTTGCGCGACTACGGGATGCAATGAGGTATTCACGGGGACTCGTTGGCTGCTAGGCGCTGGCGATGGAGGTCCGGATCGGTGCGCCGGCCGGCATAGGGCGACAGCGCGCCGCGGGCGGGAGGGGACGAATCCGCGGCGACGCTGTCTGTGGGGTCCGCAGCGATCACGGACTCCAGTACAGGGTCGGCGGCGAGGGCGCGCCCGCCAGCACCGAACGGATCGGCAACGCGCAACGCGGATCGCGCTGCGCGACGTCGAGCACGGCGCGCTTCTTCGCGCCCTCGATATGCAGGTATAGCGCCGGCGCGGTGAAGATCGCGCTCAGGGTCAGGCTCATGCGCGGCTCGGGCATGGCCGCGGTGCGCACTGCGATCACCGGAGCTCGGCCGCGCGGCTGCAGACCGATCTCGCGCAGCGCCGGATTGTCGCTGCCCAGGTCGGGAAACAGCGAGGCGACATGGCCGTCGTCGCCCATGCCCAACACCGCCACGTCCAGCGGCAGGCCTTCGTTGGCGATCTTGGTCAGCACCGGCATCAGCGCCGCTTCCGGGGTTTCGGTCGGGCGGTACATCGGCAGCAGGCGCGCGGCGGCGGCGTTGTGCTGCAGCAAGTGGTCGCGCAACAGCTTCTCGTTGGAACGCGGATGCTCGGGCGGCAGCCAGCGCTCATCGATGGGCAGCACGGTCACCCGCGCCCAATCCAGGGTCTGCGTCGCCAGGGCCGCGAAGAAGCGCTTGGGCGTGTTGCCGCCGGACAGCGCGATGCAGGCCTCGCCGTGGCGCGCGAGCGCGCCGCGCAGGTCGGCCGCGACTTGCTTGGCCAGGGCCTGCGCCAGTTGTTCGGCGTCGTCGAACGAGCGCTCGTGCAGGGGCAGCGGCAGCGGTTCGATCACGGTCAAGCGCTCAGCCTGCATCTTCATGCCAGGTCCTCCCGTCGCGTTCGATCAGGGCGACTGCGGCGCTGGGGCCCCAGCTGCCGGCGGTGTAGGGACGCGCCGCCTCGGCGCCCGCGGCCCAGGCGGCGCGGATCGGATCGATCCACTTCCAGGCCGCGTCGACTTCGTCGCGGCGCATGAACAGCATCGGGTTGCCGCGCACCACGTCCATCAGCAGGCGTTCGTAGGCGTCGGCCTGACGGCCGCCGAAAGCTGCGGCGAAGCTCATGTCCAAGGGCACGTGGCGCAGACGCAGACCGCCGGGGCCGGGCACCTTGTTCATCAGCCACAGCTTCACGCCCTCGTCGGGCTGCAGACGCAGCACCAGTTTGTTCGGCGCCAGGCGGCTGGACGGGTCCTGCTCGGTCAACTCTTCGAAGATCGAATGCGGCACCTGGCGGAAGGTCACCACGATCTCCGATACGCGCTCAGCCAGACGCTTGCCGGTGCGCAGGTAAAACGGCACCCCGGCCCAGCGCCAGTTCTTCACTTCGGCCTTGAGCGCGACGAAGGTTTCGGTATGCGACTGCGCACCCAGTTCCTGCGCATAGCCCGGCACCGCGCGGCCGTCGACCGCGCCGGCCTTGTACTGGCCGCGCACGGTGTACTGGGCGGCATTGCCGTTCTCGATCGGGCGCAGCGCGCGCAGCACCTTGAGTTTCTCGTCGCGGATCGCGTCGGCGGCCAGCGAGGACGGCGGCTCCATCGCGACCAGGCACAGCAGCTGCAGCAGATGGTTCTGGACCATGTCGCGCAGCGCGCCGGATTTGTCGTAATACGGTGCGCGCGATTCCACGCCGACCGTTTCGGCCACCGTGATCTGGACGTGGTCGATGTGCTCGGCCTTCCACAGCGGTTCGAACAGGGCATTGCCGAAGCGCAGCGCGGTCAGGTTCTGCACCGTCTCCTTGCCCAGGTAATGGTCGATGCGGAAGATCTGGGTTTCGGCGAATACCCGGCCGAGCGCGTCGTTGATGGCGTCGGCGCTGACGCCGTCCTTGCCCAGCGGCTTCTCCACCACCACCCGCGTCTTCGGCCCGACCAGGCCGTGCGACTGCAGGCGGTCGCCGACGATGCCGAACAGGTCCGGCCCGACCGCGAGGTAGAACACCCGCACCCGCTCGTCGCCGGCGAACTCGGCCGCGAACTCCGGCCAGGCCGCGTCCGAGCTCAGGTCCAGGCGCCGGTACAGCAGCAGCGACAGGAAACCGTCGATCGCGTCGGACTCGCGCGCATCGAGATTGGCGAACTTGGCCAGGGCCTCGCGGACCCGGCCGCGGTAGTCGTCGTCGCTCTGGCTGTCGCGCGCGATCGCGACGATCCGGGTGCCGGCGACGATCTGGCCGTCGGCGTAACGGTGGAACAGCGCCGGCAGCAACTTGCGCAGAGCCAGGTCGCCGGTGCCGCCGAAGATCACCAGGTCGAACGGGGCCAGCGGCGCGGAATGCGGCGCCTGGGACGGGGACGGCACGGAATACACGCTCATGGACGGGCTCGGACTGGTATGGGCAAAACCATACCAGGAAAGATACCAGTGAGATACCAGTTACGCAAATACACGCGAAATCAACCGTTTATATGGCTGCGCCGTACCTCAGTTGTCGCTAGTGGTCTGAAACTGGTATCTTTTAGGCATGGAGCCCTACCTCGTCAGCGAGTTCCGCCGTCAGGCCCAGGCGCGTCGCGCGCCGGCCTACCAGCACCTGCGCCGGACCCTGCAGCACGCGATCGAGAACGGCGAGCTCACCGCCGGCCAGGCCCTGCCCGGCGAACGCGAACTGGGCAAGCTGCTGGACCTGTCGCGGGTCACCGTGCGCAAAGCCATCGCCGGCCTGGTCGCCGACGGCCTGCTGGTGCAGCGCCAGGGCGCCGGCACCTTCGTCGCCGAGCGCATCGTCAAATCCTTCTCGCGCCTGACCAGCTTCACCGACGACCTGCGCGCGCGCGGGCTGGACCCGCGCTCGACCTTCCTGGAACGCGGCGTCGGCGAAGTCACGCCCGAGGAGGCGATGGCGCTGAACCTGTCGCCGGGCGCGTCGGTGATCCGCTACTACCGCCTGCGCACCGCCGACGGCGTGGCCCTGGCGCTGGAGCGCACCGTGGTGCCGCTGGCGGTGCTGCCGGACCCGGCCCTGGTCGAAAACTCGCTCTACGAAGCCTTCGCCAAGCTCGGCATCCGCCCCGCGCGCGCGCTGCAGCGGCTGCGCGCGATCGCTTTCGACGCCGAACAAGCGCGCCTGATGGGCCTGCCCGAAGGCGCGCCGGGGCTGTTCATCGAGCGCCGCACCTTCCTCGACGACGGCCGCGTCGTCGAGTTCACCCGATCCTTCTATCGCGGCGATGCCTACGACTTCGTCGCCGAACTGCAGAGCGAAACCACGCCGTGAGCACACAGACCCTGCTGGAACCGACGAGCACGCGCATGTACGCCGAGGCGCAGGAAGCCGGCGACGCGGTCGCGCGCCAGTTCGCCGCCAATGCCGATGCCGTCGACGACCTCACCGAACATCTGCGCAACCGGCCGCCGCGCTTTATCGTCACCTGCGCGCGCGGCAGCTCCGACCACGCCGCGACCTACGGCAAGTACCTGTTCGAAACCCAACTGGGCCTGGTCACCGCTTCGGCTTCGCCGTCGGTGGGCTCGGTTTACGCGATCCGGCCCCAGCTTCAGGACGCGCTGTTCGTGACGATCTCGCAGTCGGGCAAGAGCCCGGACCTGATCCGCAACGCCGAGATCGCCAAGGCCGCCGGCGCGCACGTGGTCGCCCTGGTCAACGTGCTCGACTCGCCGCTGGCCAAGACCGCCGACACCGTGCTCGGCCTGCACGCCGGCCCGGAAACCAGCGTCGCGGCAACCAAGAGCTACCTGTGCTCGCTGGCCGCGCTGCTGCAGCTGACCGCGCGCTGGAGCAACGATGCCGCGCTGTTCAACGCCGTGCACTCGCTGCCCGACGCGCTGCGCCAGGCCTTCGCGCAGGACTGGTCGGCGCTGGTCGAAGGCCTGGTCGATGCGCGCAACCTGTTCGTGGTCGGACGCGGGCTGGGTCTGGGCGCGGCCCAGGAAGCCGCGCTCAAGTTCAAGGAAACCTGCGGCCTGCACGCTGAGGCCTTCAGCAGCGCCGAGGTCAAGCACGGGCCGATGGCGATCGTCGGCCCGGGCTTCCCGGTGCTGGCCTTCGCCCAGGACGACGGCACCGGCGACGGCACGGTCGCGGTGGCCGAGGAATTCCGTGCGCGCGGCGCGCCGGTGTGGCTGGCCGCGCCGGGCCGCACCGGGCCGGGCACCCTGCCGATGCCGGCCTCGCTGCATCCGGCGATGACGCCGCTGCTGACCGTGGCCAGTTTCTACAAGGCCGTGAATGCGCTGTCGGTGGCGCGCGGCCACAATCCGGATCTGCCGCCGCACCTGAACAAGGTCACCGAGACGGTCTGATGTCCGCGTCCGCCACCACCGCCGCCAGCGCCTTCGTCAACGGCCGCGTGCTCAGCGAGCGCGGTTTCGAGTCCGACCTGTGCGTGATCGTCGAAGACGGCCACATCGTCGCCGTGGTCCCGGGCGTCGCGCCGGCGGGCGCGCAGGTCGTCGATCTGCAGGGCCGTTACCTGGTCCCCGGCTTCATCGACACCCAGGTCAACGGCGGCGGCGACGTATTGTTCAACGACGCGCCTACGGTCGAGGGCTTGCGCCGGATCGCCGAAGCGCATCGCAGGTTCGGCACCACCGGCCTGATGCCGACCCTGATCAGCGACGACGTCGCGGTGATGCTGCGCGCGATCGAGGCGGTGCGTGCAGCGATCGCGCAAGGCGTACCCGGCATCCTGGGCATCCATCTCGAAGGCCCTTACCTGGCCAGCGCGCGCAAGGGCGTGCACAACCCCGACAAGTTCCACACCCCGGACGCGGACGAACTCGACCGCATCGCATCGCTGGGCGTCGGCAAGACCATGCTCACCCTGGCGCCGGAACGCTTCGACAATGCGACCCTGCAGGCCCTGGCCGCACGCGGCGTGCTGGTCTGCGCCGGCCACACCGCCGCCGACTACCTGCGCTTGCGCGAGGCCTTCGCCCACGGCGTGCGCGGCGTGACCCACCTGTTCAACGCGATGACGCCGATGGGCAGCCGCGAACCCGGCGGCGTCGGCGCGGCGATCGAGGACCCGGACAGCTGGTGCGGCGTGATCGTCGACGGCGAGCACGTGCACGACGCCTCACTGCGCATCGCCATCGCCGCCAAGCCGCGCGGCAAGATCATGCTGGTCACCGACGCGATGCCGCCGGTCGGCGGCGAACGCGAAGACTTCGTGCTCTACGGCCAGACCATGACCTGCCGCGACGGCAAGTGCAGCACCGCCGAAGGCACTTTGGCCGGTTCGGCGCTGGACATGGCCGGCGCGGTGCGCAACACCGTGCGGCGCCTGGGCCTGCCGTTGGACGAAGCCTGCCGCATGGCGTCGACCTACCCGGCCGAGTTCCTGGGGCTGGGGCACGAACTGGGCCGGATCGCACCGGGCTATCGCGCGGACCTGGTGGTGCTGGACGAAGCGCTGCAGGTCGCCGGCACCTGGATCGGCGGCAAGCCTTGACGCCTTTGTAGGGTGTGGTGAGCAAAGCGAACCGCACCATCGCGCTGCGCCGCCGCCCGTCGCCCCCTCCAAAGCACGTCCGCGCAATCTCAAGCACTCCGCGAACCCGAATACGATGCGGTTCGCTGCGCTCAGCGCATCCTACGGCGACTGGGTAGTTTTCCGGCACCAGGAACCAGACCCGCGCGCGTACGCGATCGCCGGTCTCCACATGCGGCACATCGAGAAACTCGTGGGTAGCGGAGGTGCAGATATCCGCGGTGATGGCGTACAGCGGCCGATAGCCTGAAAAGACCCGCTTGACCTGGCCGGCCCGGGTGAGCGCGGTCAGTTCGAACAGCACCGTGGCGTGAGCGGGAACAAGCGGACGACTCATGCGCTCGGCCGCTGCGTGGCCGTACTTTCGACGGGAGCCAATTCCGAAGCCTTCACGTCCGCTAGCCAGCGGGCGCGTCCACCGTCGGCTACGCCTTCAACGATGAACATCGGCTCGTGCGCCGGCAGTATCGGGTAAACGTGAACGACCACGCCGATGTCGCCCATCGCCGGCGGACGGCCGTCGCCGAAGCTTCCGTCCACGCGCTCGACAGGAATCGGGGCGACAATGCGAACCAGGGCGTGCTCCGCAATCCTCATGGCAGCGCACTCATGCCCGCTCTCCCGATCTCGCCGTCAATCGCGCGATCGCCGAGATCCCCGCCTCCATGCGCAGGCGTGCCGACGGATTTGCCGAGTGCACCGCGATCGCTGGCGGGTGGAAACCGCCCAGCGCCACCGCTTCCTCGATCCAGGCGATCACGTCGTAGCCGGTGCCGCGGGCGTCGTCGCCGAGATCGTGATCCAGACTGAGTTCGGTCACTGTGCCCTGGCGCAGCAGGGCGATCGCCTCGTCGGGCCAATAGACCCGTACCCAGCCGTCGGGGGTGGTCCGTTCGTCGTCGAGATATACGCGCATGGCCGCGACCTTAGCCGCTGCCCGGCGCGAACGCGACCGCCCGTGCGTAACCGGTTCCAGCGGCGTTGCCGTCCACGCGGGAAGTGCCTGGGAGCCCATACGGTGGCGGCCGGTATGCCGCATTGGGTCACCTGGAAGCCGATTTGCGCACAAAGGCTATAATTCCGAGTCTTTGCTCGGACCCGGCGGTCGCCGGCTCCCGGCCGGACGTCGCCGTCCTTCCCCCGCCAGCCCACCCGCGGCACCGCCGCGAGAGCCCGCCATGACCAGCACCGCAGAACTCAGCTCGCCCTCGTCGGCGAACACCTCCCTGACCAACAGTGTCCTCGACCCGGACTACGGCCTCGAGCACAAGTACACCCGCCAGGAAGGCCGCATCTACCTGAGCGGCGTGCAGGCCCTGGTGCGCCTGCCGCTGATGCAGCGGCTGCGCGATCAGGCGGCCGGGCTCAACACCGGCGGCTTCATCTCCGGCTACCGCGGCTCGCCGCTGGGCGGTTTCGATCTGGAGCTGTGGCGCGCGCGCAAGCATCTGGAAGCGGCCGGCGTGAAGTTCACCCCCGGCCTCAACGAGGACCTGGGCGCGACCATGGTCTGGGGCACCCAGCAGACCAATCTGTTCCCGGGCGCCAAGGTCGAAGGCGTGTACGGCATGTGGTACGGCAAGGGCCCGGGCGTGGACCGCACCGGCGACGTGTTCAAGCACGCCAACGCCGCCGGCACCGGCACGTACGGCGGCGTGCTGGCGCTGGCCGCCGACGACCACGCCTGCCGCTCCTCGACCCTGCCGCACGGCTCGGAAGGCGAGTTCGTCAGCGCGATGATGCCGATCCTGAACCCGGCCGGCGTGCAGGACATCCTCGACATGGGCCTGATCGGCTGGGCGATGTCGCGTTACACCGGCCGCTGGGTCGGCTTCAAGACCATCGCCGAGACGGTCGAGTCCTCGGCCTCGGTCGACGTCAACCCGCTGGCGCAGCAGATCCTCATCCCCGACGACTTCCAGCTGCCGCCGGGCGGCCTCAACATCCGCTGGCCCGATCCGCCGATGGATCAGGAAATGCGCCTGCACCAGTACGCGGTCAAGGCCGCGCAGGCGTTCGCGCGCGCCAACAAGATCGACCGCATGGTCATCGACTCGCCGAACGCGCGCCTGGGCATCATCACCACCGGCAAGAGCTATCTCGACGTGCTGCAGGCGCTGGAGTATCTGGGCCTGGATGCACGCGCCTGCGCCGACCTGGGCATCCGCGTCTACAAGGTCGGCATGACCTGGCCGCTGGAGCCGGTCGGCCTGCGTGGGTTCGCGCGCGGCCTGCAGGACATCCTGGTGGTCGAGGAGAAGCACGCCTTCATCGAAAGCCAGATGAAGGAGTCGATGTACAATTGGGACGGCGGCCAACGCCCGTCGATCGTCGGCAAGTACGACGAGAACGGCGACTGGATCCTGCCCTCCACCGGCGAACTGACCCCGGCGCGCATCGCCGGCGTGATCGCGCGCCGCATCCAGCGCTTCCACGACAGCGAGCACATGCGCGACGTGCTGCGCTGGATGGAAGAGAAGGAATCCGAGCTGGCCCTGCCGCGCGCCGCGTTCCCG
This sequence comes from Lysobacter sp. Root76, assembly GCF_001428685.1. Classification (GTDB taxonomy): domain Bacteria; phylum Pseudomonadota; class Gammaproteobacteria; order Xanthomonadales; family Xanthomonadaceae; genus Lysobacter. The sequence continues at coordinate 11,783 of NZ_LMIK01000005.1, forward strand.
CGCGTGCCGCATTACTGCTCGGGCTGCCCGCACAACACCTCGACCGTGGTGCCGGAAGGCTCGCGCGCGCTCGGCGGCATCGGTTGCCATTACATGGTGACCTGGATGGACCGCAGCACCGACACCTTCACCCACATGGGCGGCGAAGGCGTGACCTGGTCGGGCCAGGCGCAGTTCACCGACACCCCGCACGTGTTCCAGAACCTGGGCGACGGCACCTACTTCCACTCCGGTTCGCTGGCGATCCGCCAGTCGGTCGCCACCGGCGTCAACATCACCTACAAGATCCTCTACAACGATGCGGTCGCGATGACCGGCGGTCAGCCGGTCGACGGCACCCTGTCGGTGCCGCAGATCGCGCACCAGGTCCGTAGCGAAGGCGTGCAGACCATCGTGCTGGTGTCCGACGACCTGGCCAAGTGGAGCAAGCGCGAGATCTTCCCGGGCGAGATGGAGTTCTACGACCGCAAGGAACTCGACGAGGTGCAAAAGCACCTGCGCGAAGTGAAGGGCGTCAGCGTCCTGATCTACGACCAGACCTGCGCCACCGAGAAGCGCCGCCGCCGCAAGCGCGGCAAGATGGTCGACCCGCAGAAGCGGGTGATGGTCAATACCCTGGTCTGCGAAGGCTGCGGCGACTGCGGCAAGAAGTCGTTCTGCGTGTCGGTGCTGCCCAAGGAAACCGAATTCGGCCGCAAGCGCGAGATCGACCAGTCCAACTGCAACAAGGACTACTCCTGCGTCAACGGTTTCTGCCCCAGCTTCGTCACCGTGCACGGCGGCGGCCTGAAGAAGAAGAAAGGCAGCGCCAAGGACCGCCTGGCCGACCTGCCGATGCCGCAGCTACCGGCGCTGGACCAGCCCTGGAACATCCTGATCACCGGCGTCGGCGGCACCGGCGTGGTCACCATCGGCGCGCTGCTGGGCATGGCCGGGCACCTGGAAGGCAAGGGCGCGTCTGTGCTCGACCAGACCGGCCTGGCCCAGAAGGGCGGCGCGGTCACCACCCACATCCGCATCGCCAAGACCCCGCAGGACATCCACGCCGTGCGCATCGCCGCCGGCGAGGCCGACCTGGTGCTGGGCTGCGACATGGTCGTGGTCAACGATTACTGGGCGCTGTCGAAGGTGCGCGCCGGCCGCAGCGCGGTGGTGCTCAACAGCTACGAAGCGATGCCGGGCACGTTCACCACCCGTCCTGACATGCAGTTCCCGGCGACCGACATCATCGCCGCGGTCAAGGTGGCGCTGGGCGGCCAGGACCCGCACGTGGTCGACGCGACCCAGCTGGCGACCGCGCTGATGGGCGACGCGATCGCGACCAACCTGTTCATCCTGGGCTACGCCTGGCAGCGCGGCCTGGTGCCGATCGCGTTCGATGCGCTGATGCGCGCGGTCGAACTCAACGGCGCCGCGATCGACATGAACAAGACCGCCTTCGCCTGGGGCCGCCTGGCGGTGATCGACCCGGCCGCGGTAGCCGAAGCCGCCGGCCTGGTGCGCAACGCGCCCACCCGCGCCGAGGCCACCCCGGGCGACCTGCCGCACCTGGCGCCGGGCGAGTGGGAAGGCAACGAATGGGGTGCGACCTCGGCCCCGCGCGCGACCCGCAACGAAGACGAACTGCGCCACGTGCCGGCCCAGGCCGACAGCGACAACGTCGCCTTCCTGCCGCTGGACGACCTGCGCCTGTCGCGCTCGCTGGACGAGCTGATCTCGCGCCGCGTCGCCTTCCTCACCGACTACCAGGACGCCGCCTACGCCAAGCGTTACTCGGACTTCGTCGCCCAGGTGCGCGCCGCCGAAGCGGCCAGGGCGCCGGGCTCGACCGATCTGGCCGAGGCGGTCGCGCGCTACTTCTTCAAGCTCATGGCCTACAAGGACGAGTACGAAGTCGCGCGCCTGTACACCAGCGGCGAGTTCCAGCGCCGCCTGCAGCAGCAGTTCGACGGCGACTACACGCTCAAGTTCCACCTCGCCCCGCCGCTGCTGGCCAAGAAGGACGCGCAGGGCCGCCTGATCAAGCAGGAGTTCGGTCCCTGGGTGTTCACCGCGTTCAAGTGGATGGCCAAGCTGCGCAAGCTGCGCGGCGGCAAGCTCGACATCTTCGGCTACACCGAGGAGCGCAAGATGGAGCGCCAGCTGATCGCCGACTACGAACGCACCGTCGGCGACCTGCTGGGCACGCTGGACAACGGCAACGCCGGTCTGGCCGCCGAGATCGCTTCGATTCCGGAGCACATCCGCGGCTACGGCCACGTCAAGGAAGCGCACCTGCACAAGGCCAAGGAGCGCGAGGCGGAGCTGATCAAGCAGTACCGCAATCCGCTGCGGATCGTGCAGGCGGCGTAAGCGGCTTCGGCGGTCGCGGTACGAAGAAAGCCTCGCATCCGCGAGGCTTTCTTTTTGGCGCGATGGAACCTTGCGACTAAGCCGGGGTTCGATCGCGGCTTACGCCGCTCCCACAGGAGGTGGTGCGTTCATGCGGCGGCGGGTTTGGCGAGGCGGGTCGGGCGCGGTTGCAGTTGGCCGCCGCAGTTGGGGCACGCCCCGCCCAGGGGACCTTGCACGCAGTCGGCGCAGAAGGTGCATTCGTAGCTGCAGATCAGCGCGTCGGTGCTGTCGTGCGGCAAGGCCGCGGCGCAGCGTTCGCATTGGGATTTCATTTCGAGCATGCAGGCGGCCTCGGTCGCGGCGGATGCGCGCAGCCTAGCGCGCGAAGGTGGCGACGGCGAGGATCGAATGCGCCGGGTCGCTTTGCCGCGGCGGCTTCGAGGTAGGAGCGGCGTGAGCCGCGACCGCCAAGCTTCGGCCACGGCGCGGTCGCGGCTCACGCCGCTCCTACCCAGGGCGAACGCAAGGCGAACCCAAGGCGGATGCGACGCGGCTTGCGGCCGCGGCCTATTTCGGCGCGAGTATCTTCGACAGCCGGTCGGGCGTGCCCGGGATGCGTTCCAGGCGCGGGTACTTGAGGCCGTCGCGGTAGTCGATGCGCACCGTCTTCACCATTTCGCCCTGCTTCACCACCAGCTCGATCGGCTGGCCTTTGTCCTTGGCGGCGGTGATCGCATCCTTCAGGCGTTCGCCCTCGAAGGCGTAGCCGTTGACCGCGAGCAGCGTGGAGCCCGGTGCCAGGCCGGCGTTGAAGGCCGGGCCGTCCCAACGCACCGACGACAAGGTCGAGTCCTTGTTCGACACGATCAGGCCCAGCGACCAGTTCAGGTCGGTAACCTTGCGCACGCCTTCGGTCTGCTTGACGTAGTCGCTGGGCTTGTCGCTGTAGACCAGTTTCCAGCCGCTCGCGGCCAAGCCGTCCAGCGGCGCGGCGTTGGCGTCCAGGCGTTCGCGCAGGAAGCCGGCCCAGTCGTGCCGGGCGACGCCGTTCAGGGCCGCGACTACGTCGTCGAAGGTGTAGGTCTTGACCGCATAGCTGCCGTCGTCGACGCCGAAGAACGCGGCGGCGAAATCGTCGAGCGAGCGCTTCTCGCCGCTGAGTTCGCGCAGCTTGGCGTCGACCGCGAGCCAGATCAGTTGGCCGGCGGAGTAGTACTCCTCGCTGAGCTGCTGGCTGCGATAAGGCTGCGGCCGGCGCAGGCCGATGATGGGATCGTTGGTGGTGTCCTGGACGTTGCGCCAGGCGAAACCGGGGCGGTCGGTGGTGTAGGCCGCCACCGTCACCGCCAGCACTTCCAGCGCGGTCTGCTCCTTCCACATCCGGGCGCGCGCGGTCAGCACATAACCCCAGTATTGAGTCTGGCCTTCGTAGACCCAGAGCAGGCTGTCCTGCATGGGCACGTTGAAGTTCGGCGTGGCCAGGTCGGCCGGACGCCGGAACTTGCCGTTCCAGGAGTGGGTGTACTCGTGCGCGAGCAGATCGCGGCCGACGACGTTCTTGTCCCAGTCGGTGAAGTACTCCGGGTCCAGGCCGTTCTCGCTGGAGCGGTGATGCTCCAGGCCGATGCCGCCGAGCTGGTCGGACAGCGAGAACAGGAAGTCGTAGTGGTCGTAGTGCTGCGAGCGGAACAAGCGCGTCGCCTGTTCGACCATGCGCCGGTGCGCGGCGATCTGCTCGGGCTTGGCCTCGAGGTACTTGGGATCGTCGGCGACCACGTTCAAACGCACCGGCACCTTGGCGCCGGGGGCGAGGTCGATCTGCTGGTAGTGGCGGCCGGCGAACAGCGGCGAATCGACCAGCGTGTCGAACGGGACCGGCTTGTAACGCAGGGTGTCGCCCTCGCGCGCATCGACTTCCAGCGCGGTGCCGGACTGCCAGCCCGCGGGCAGCTTCAGCGAAGGCGCGATCCGGATGCGGCCGGCGTCGTGGCCGGCCGGGTACAGCGCGACCGCGTTCCACTGCAGGCTCAGCATGTCCTGGCTCATGACCACGCGGCCCTGGTCGCCGCCGGTCGGCGAGAGGTAATCGAACGCGAGTTCGATGGTGCTCACGCCCTCGGGCACCACCAGCTTGAACGCGTAGACGTCGAGCGGGTCGCGCTTCCAGGCGATGCGTTGGCCGTTGCCGGTGACGACCAAGCCGGCGAGCTTGTTGATCGGGCCGGTCGGCGAATGGTTGCCCGGCAGCCACTGCGGGTAGAGCAGGGTCAGCGGCCCGGGCTGCACCGGGATGCGCTGCCTGGCGTGGAACACGCGATGGGCGAGATCGGTGGCGTCGACCTCCAGCGTCAGCGTGCCCGGGTACGCGCTGTCCGGCACCGGCTTGTCGGCCGACGGCGCGGTCTGTGCGGCGGACGACAAGGGCAGCAGCGCCGCGATCAGCAGCGGCAGCACGGCGGGCGACGGACGGACGGGCATGGAGACGGCTCCGGCGTAACGAGGACGATCCCGCATCCTACGTGCGCTGGCCGCGCGCTCCCCTCCCATAGGTCACGTTTCGCGGCCGGTCGGCGCGGAATGCCGCCTCCGGCACAGTCGGCAGACCGGCACGGACCGAGGGCCGTGCGAGCAAGGTACGTCGCTCCCATGGAAAGCCTGCAAGGCCACGGCCGCTCGAGCCGGCCACAGCCGTGCGCGCTTACGGGGCGCGCTGGAACTCAAGCACCGCGCCGCCCTGGCGCAGGGTCAGGATCTTGGCCGGGCCGGGCTCGGGCGCGAACTCCAGCACCGCGCCGACCGAGTCGATCGCGAAACGCGTGGGCGAGGTCGCGGCCAGCGCGAACGGCGGCTGGCCGGACATCTGCGCCATCAGCTGCTCGCCCTGCTGGAACACGTTGAGCTCCATCGCCTCGCGCGTATAGCGCCCGACCACGCGTTCGCGCGCGGCCGCGGGCAGCGCGATCGCGACGGTCTCCGCAGGCAGCGGCTCCTGGGTGCGCGGCGAGAAGTCGCCCTCGCCTTCGCCGTTGGGGTAGTAGCGGGTACCGGTCACAGCGCCGCCGGCGTCGCGTTCGAAGCGCAACCGGCTCAGGCCGTCCTCGTACAGGAATTCGTCGGGGCCGATCGCGGTGAGCTGCATGCGCTGGCCGCCGATGCGCTGCGAGATCAGGCGCCCGTCGACGATGCGCATCGCCCGCGCGGTGTTCGCGTCGGAGCGGTACACGCCTTCCAGCGGCCGCAACTGCGCCAGCGTCGGCGCCGTTGCGCCGGGCTCGGGATACGCCTGGCCGATGGCGTAGGCGGCGATCTTGCGCGCGAGCACACTGGGGCTGCGCTTGCCGGGCGCGACGCTGTCGTTGTTCTGCACGATCGCGACCGTCACGTCGCTGCCCGGCACGTACAGCAGAAACGACTGCGATCCGAAGATGCCGCCGCCGTGCGACAGCAGCTCGCCGCCGCGCAGGGTGGTGTGGGCGATACCGTAGCCGTAGCGATCCTTCTGCGCGGCGCCTTCCGGCGCGATCATCCGCGCATAGGTGTCGCTGCGCAGCACCTTGCCTTCATGCAGGGCGCGGTTCCAGCGCAGCAGATCGTCGACGGTGGACACCAGCGCGCCGGCCGCATGCGGCTGGCTCATGCTGGCGTACATCGCCGGCGCCAGCCGGCCGTTGCTGATCGTGTAGCCCTGGACCTGGCCGGGGATCAATGCGTGATCGTCGCCCCAGCGCGTGTGCGCCAGGCCCAGCGGCTGGAACAGCGCCTGCTGCAGGTATTCGTGCCAGGGTTGGCCGCTGGCGGCCTCGATCACCGCGCCCACCAGCACGTAGCCGGAATTGTTATAGGCCCACTGCGCGCCGGGCGCGAAATCCACCGGCAGGTTTTTGAAGGTGTCGATCAGCTGGGCGGTGCTCAGGTCCATGCGGATCGGACCGGCCATCACGCCCGGAATGCCGGTGTAGCTCTTCACGCCGGAGGTGTGGTTGAGCAGCTGGCGCACGCTGATGTGCGCGCCGTTGGGATAATCGGGCAGGAACTTCGAGAGCGGATCGTCCAGGCCGACCTTGCCGGCCTCGACCAGCTTGAGCAGGCCGGCGGCGGCGAACTGCTTGGTCACCGAGCCGATCCGGAACACGCCGTCGGGCGTGAGCGGCACGCCCAGCTCGACGCTGGCCTCGCCGCGCGCGCCGCGGAACAGCACCTGGTCGCCGCGCGCCACCAGCAGCGCCGCGCCGGGGCCGTCGGTCGGGTAGTTGTCCTGCAATTGCTGCTGGGCGTAGCGGGCGACCTCGGCCGCGGACGGCGGGGCGGCGGCGGCACAGGGCAGGGACAGGCCGATCAGCGCGAGGGACAGGATCCAATGACGCATGCGGGAAGGCTCCATGGCAAGGCGGCGGCCGTGACTAGGGCGCACTTTCGCCGCGCGTCCCTGCCGTCGCGCCGACCATACCGGGTGCCGATCAGGCACCACCAGTGTCGGAAGATCAGCGCCGCCAGACCAGGCAGCGGTTGTTGGCCGGCATGGGGACGTCGGCGATCAGGCCCAGGCCGATGGCGCGCGCGAGCGCGTCGACGGCCTCGAAATCGCGGATGCCCGAGACCGGGTCGCGCGCCTTCAGCCAGCCGTCGAACTCGCGGTTGCTGTCGCTGGTGTAGTCGCCGCGGTAGTTGAACGGACCGTAGACCACCACGGTCGCGGCATCGGCCAGCACGGTGGCCAGCCCGGCGAACAGCGCCTGCACCTGCGGCCAGCCCATGATGTGCAGGCTGTTGGCGCTGAACGCCGCGTCGTAGCCGCGGATCAGGGCGATCGGATCGGAAGGAATGGGCGGCGGCGGAGCGAAGCCGGGCGCCGGCTCGGTCACCGCGGCCAGTTCGAACGGCGGCGGCGTGTTCGCCAGCGCGGCCTCGTCCAGCCAGGCGCGGATGCCCGGCAGGTATTCGGCGCGATCGGAGCATTGCCAGGTCCAGCCCGGCATCGCCGCGGCGAAGTGCACCGCGTGCTGGCCGGTGCCGCTGCCGATTTCGAGCACGCTCGCGCGCGCCGGCAGGTAGTGCCGCAGCACGGCCAGGATCGGCTCGCGGTTGCGCTCGCACGAAGGCGAATGCGGCTTGTCGGTCATGCGCCCGGGCCCGCGGCGCGCATCACGCGCGGGCGCCCGCACGCGCCAGACCGGCGACCAGGCTCAAGGCCACCGCCTCGGCGGTCTTGATGCCGTCCACGCCCGCCGAGAGGATGCCGCCGGCATAGCCCGCGCCTTCGCCGGCCGGGAACAGGCCGCGGGTGTTGAGGCTGTGGCCGTCTTCGCCGCGGGTGATCCGCACCGGTGACGAGGTCCGCGTCTCCACGCCGGTCAGGACCGCATCGTGCAGGGCGAAGCCGCGCAGTTGTTTGTCGAAGGCCGGCAGCGCCTCGCGGATCGCGTCGATCGCATAGCCGGGCAGCGACGCGTCCAGGCTGCCCAGACGCACGCCCGGCGTGTACGAGGGCCGGACTTCGCCCGATTGCGTGGACGCGCGCCCGGCGATGAAGTCGCCGACCAGCTGCGCCGGCGCTTCGTATTCGCCGCCGCCGAGCTCGAACGCCAGCGCCTCCCAATGCCGCTGCAGGGCGATGCCCGCGAGCGGGCCCTGGCCGTACGCGGCGTAGTCCTCCGGGGTGATGCCGCACACGATCGCCGCGTTGGCGTTGCGTTCGTTGCGCGAGTACTGGCTCATGCCGTTGGTGACCACGCGCCCGGGCTCGCTCGCCGCGGCGACCACGGTGCCGCCCGGACACATGCAGAAGCTGTAGACCGAGCGGCCGTTGCGGCAGTGGTGGACCAGCTTGTAGTCGGCCGCGCCGAGGATCGGATGCCCGGCCTGCGGACCGAAGCGGGCGCGGTCGATCAGCGATTGCGGATGCTCGACCCGGAAGCCGATCGAGAAGGGCTTGGCTTCGACGAACACGCCGCGCTCGTGCAGCATCGCGAAGGTGTCGCGCGCGCTGTGGCCCAGCGCCATCACCACGTGGTCGGCGCGCAGCTGCTCGCCGCCGGCCAGGGTCACGCCGCGCACCTGGCGCACCCCGGCCGTGTCGGTCTCGACCAGCAGGTCGTCGACCCGGTGCGAGAAGCGGATTTCGCCGCCCAGCGATTCGATGGTCGCGCGCATGTGCTCGACCATCGACACCAGCCGGAAGGTGCCGATGTGCGGCTTGCTGACGTAGAGGATTTCCTCGGGCGCGCCGGCCGCGACGAATTCGGTCAACACCTTGCGGCCGTGATGCTGCCTGTCGCTGATCTGGCTGTAGAGCTTGCCGTCGGAGAACGTGCCGGCGCCGCCTTCGCCGAACTGCACGTTCGACTCCGGGTTGAGCACTTTCTTGCGCCACAAGCCGAAGGTGTCGACGGTGCGTTCGCGCACGGCCTTGCCGCGTTCCAGCACGATCGGGCGGAAACCCATCTGCGCCAGCACCAGCGCGGCGAACAGGCCGCAGGGGCCCATGCCGATCACCAGCGGCCGCAGCGGCAGCTGCGCCGGCGCGCGCGCGACGAACTTGTAAGCGGTGTCCGGGGTCGGGCCGAGCTTGACCGGCGTCGCCGCGGCCGGCGCGGTCGCGGCGCGCCGCAGCAGTTCGGCCTCGCGCGGGGTATCGACGTCGACCGAGTAGATCAGGGTGATGTCGCCGCGCTTGCGCGCGTCGTAGCTGCGTTTGGCGACGGTGTAGCCGGTCAGTTCGTCGGCGCCGATGCCCAGGCGGGCCAGGATCGCCTCGCCCAGCGCGGACTCGGCATGGTCCAGCGGCAGCTTGATGTCGGTGAGTCGGAGCATGGGCCAGGGCCTGAACGGTGGCGCATTTTAGCGGGTCGCGCGTGCGGGTCGCGGCTTGGCCTCAGCGGACGCAGGCCGATGCCCGCGTATCGGCTGGCTGAACGTCTCACAGGCTGAGACGGGCTGCGGGTCCACTGGCGGCTGTCCGATCCGGAATCCGGCCATGCCCAGCGCCCTCGCCCTCGCCCACGACGCAGACCCTTCGCACCCGCTCGCGCGCCAGCGCGGCGACCGCATGCCGGCGAACGGCGAGGCCCTGGGCGATGCCCTGATGCGGCGCTACGCCGACCGGATCACCGGCAGCTTCACGATCCCGGGCCGCGCGGGCACGTACGCGCCGATCCCGGACGAAGTCCCGGCCGCGTTGAAGGCGGCCCTGCGCGCGCGCGGGATCGAGCAGCTCTACAGCCACCAGGCCGAGGCCTGGGCCGCGAGCCAGGCCGGCGAACACGTCGCCGTGGTCACCCCGACCGCCTCGGGCAAGTCGCTGTGCTACACCCTGCCGGTCGTGGCCGCGGCCATGGCCCAGGGCAGCAAGGCGCTGTACCTGTTTCCGACCAAGGCGCTGGCCCAGGACCAGGTCGCCGAACTGCTGGAGCTCAACCGCGCCGGCGAGCTCGGGGTCAAGGCCTTCACCTTCGACGGCGACACCCCCGGCGACGCGCGCCAGGCGATCCGCCTGCACGGCGACATCGTGGTCTCCAACCCGGACATGCTGCACCAGGCGATCCTGCCGCATCACACCAAGTGGGCGCAGTTCTTCGAGAACCTGCGCTACGTGGTCATCGACGAGATCCACACCTACCGCGGCGTGTTCGGCAGCCATGTCGCCAACGTGCTGCGCCGGCTGCAGCGGGTGTGCGCGTTCTACGGCGCGACACCGCAGTTCATCCTGTGCTCGGCGACCATCGGCAACCCGCAGGCGCATGCGCAGGCGCTGATCGAGGCGCCGGTGCGGGCGATCGTCGAGTCCGGCGCGCCGGTCGGCGACAAGCACGTGCTGCTGTGGAACCCGCCGGTGGTCAACGCCGACCTCGGCCTGCGCGCCTCGGCGCGCTCGCAGAGCAACCGCATCGCCCGCATCGCGATCAAGTCCGGGCTCAAGACCCTGGTGTTCGCGCAGACCCGGCTGATGGTCGAGGTGCTGACCAAGTACCTCAAGGACGTGTTCGACCACGACCCGCGCAAGCCGGCGCGGATCCGCGCCTACCGCGGCGGCTACCTGCCCAGCGAACGCCGCGAGGCCGAGCGGGCGATGCGCGACGGCCGCATCGACGGCATCGTCTCGACCTCGGCGCTGGAACTGGGCGTGGACATCGGCAGCCTGGACGCGGTGGTGCTCAACGGCTATCCGGGTTCGGTCGCCGCGACCTGGCAGCGCTTCGGCCGCGCCGGCCGCCGCCAGCGTCCGTCGCTGGGCGTGCTGGTCGCCAGCTCGCAGCCGCTGGACCAGTACGTGGTGCGGCACCCGGAGTTCTTCGCCGACAGCCCGCCCGAGCACGCGCGGATCGCGCCGGACCAGCCGCTGATCCTGTTCGACCACATCCGCTGCGCGTCCTTCGAGCTGCCGTTCCAGGTCGGCGAGGCCTACGGCCCGATCGACCCGCAGGTCTACCTGGAAGCGCTGGCCGAGACCGAAGTGCTGCACCGCGAGGGCGAGCGCTGGGAGTGGATCGCCGACAGCTACCCGGCCAACGCGGTCAGCCTGCGCTCGGTCGCCGACGGCAACTTCGTCGTGGTCGACCGCAGCGACGGCCGCCAGACCATCATCGCCGAGGTCGATTACTCGGCCGCGGCGCTGACCTTGTACGAAGGCGCGATCCACATGATCCAGTCCACGCCCTATCAGGTGGAGAAGCTGGACTGGGACGGCCGCAAGGCCTACGTCACCCGCACCCACGTCGACTACTACACCGACTCGATCGACTACACCAAGCTCAAGGTCCTGGAGCGCTTCGACGGCGGCGCGGCCGGCCTGGGCGACAGCCACCACGGCGAGGTCCACGTGGTCCGGCGCGTGGCCGGCTACAAGAAGATCCGCTACTACACCCACGAGAACATCGGCTACGGCCCGGTCAACCTGCCCGACCAGGAACTGCACACCACCGCGGTGTGGTGGCAGCTGCCGCAGGCGGTGCTGCGCTCGGCCTTCGCCTCGCGCCAGGACGCGCTGGACGGTTTCCTCGGCGCCGGCCACGCCCTGCACGTGGTCGCCACGGTGGCGGTGATGGCCGACGCGCGCGATCTGCAGAAATCGGTGGGCAACGGCGACGGCGCCTGGTTCGCGAGCAGCGACCGCAACGGCCGCGGCCAGCTGCGCGGCGTCGAGGGCGGCGAGGTCGTGCTGGGCGAGGTGCAGCAGTTCGTGCCCACGGTCTATCTGTACGACAACTTCCCCGGCGGCGTGGGCTTGAGCGAACCGCTATGGACGCGCCAGGCCGAACTGCTGGCGCGCGCATCCGAACTGGTCGAGCGCTGCGACTGCCGCGCCGGCTGCCCGGCCTGCGTCGGCCCGGCCCTGGCCGCCGACGAACACGAGGGCGCGACCACGCCGAAATCGCTGGCGCAGCGGGTCCTGGCGCTGCTGCGCGAGGACGCCGCGGCATGAGCGTCAGCGCCGACAAGCTGCGCATGCTGCAACGCCAGGCGCGTGGCGCGGCGCCGCCGTCGCCCGTACCGATGCCCGCACCGGCGGCGCCGCCGGACGCGCAGCACAGCCTGGAACAACTGCGCCGCCTGCTCGGCGTGCGCGAACGCGCGCCGGCCGCGTGGGCGCCGCCGCGCGCGCCGCTGGACCGCGATCTCCCCGGCGAGGAGATCGCGCCCGGCCTGCGCCTGATCCAGGACCACCTGCCCTGCGAACTTCCGGCCCAGGCGCTGTCGCTGGCCTTCGCCAAACGGCCGCAGGACTGCGTCGATCCGCAGCGGCTGCTGTTCTTCGACACCGAGACCACCGGCCTGGCCGGCGGCACCGGCACCCGCGCCTTCATGGTCGGCGCCGCGGACTGGCACCGCGACCCGCAGCGCGGCGACGGCCTGCGCGTACGCCAGCTGCTGATCACCACGCTGTCGGCCGAGGCGGCGATGCTGCGCGCGTTCGCCGACTGGCTGCAGCCCGACACCGTGCTGTCCAGCTACAACGGCCGCTGCTACGACGCGCCGCTGCTAAAGACGCGCTACCGGCTGGCCCGGCTCGAAGACCCGCTGATCGAACTCGACCACGTCGATCTGCTGTTTCCGACCCGGCGCCGTTACCGCGGGCGCTGGGAGAACTGCCGCCTGGCGACGATCGAGCGCGAGCTGCTGCGGATCGTGCGCGAAGACGACCTGCCCGGCTCGCAGGCGCCGGCCGCGTGGCTGCAGTACCTGCGCGGCGGCAGCGCCGGCCTGCTGCGCCGCGTCGCCGCCCACAATCATCAGGACGTGGTGACCCTGGCGCGGCTGCTGCAGGGCCTGGTCGACGCCGAAGCACAGTCGCCGCACTAGCGCGGCGCCTTCATGCGCCGCACACGGCGCGCGCCGCAGGCTGCGCGCATCTCACTCAATGGAGCCGTGCCATGTCGCGCTTCGTCCTGCCCATCGTTGTCCTGCTGTCGATGGCCGCCTGCGCCACCACACCGCCGCCGCCCGGATCCGCGACCGTCCCTAGCGGCCAATGCAATGCCGAAGGCGCGCGCTGGGCGATCGGCCGCGGCATCGACGACGACACCACCAACCGCATCCTGCGCGACACCGGCAGCCGCGACGCGCGCGTGCTCAAGCCCGGCTCGGCCGCGACCATGGACTACCGCGCCGACCGCATCAACATCGATCTCAACGACCGCGGCGCGATCACCGGCCTGCGCTGCGGCTGACGCGCAGCACCTGCGCGCGCCGCGGCACGGCGCGCGCTTGTTCGAAACGACGGCCGGCGGCCCCGGGTTAATCTGCGGCACAGCCACGCGCGAGCACCCTGACCGCGCCCACCACCCGGAGCCCCGCCATGACCTCGTCCCGTATCGCGCTCGCCGCCGGCGCCCTCGCCATGGCCGCCCTGACCGCTTGCGCCAGCCAGGCCAACCCGCCGCAGATGTCGCGCCCCTTGCCGCCGGAAGTGATGACCTGCAACGCCGACGCCGCCAAGTCCGCCGCGCTGGGCAAGACCGCGAGCGCGGACGTGGTCGAACGCGCGCGCAGCGAAGCCGGCGCCAAGAGCGCACGCGTGCTCAAGCCGGGCCAAATGGTGACCATGGAGTTCCAGGAAAGCCGGCTCAATATCGACGTCGACGACAAGAACGTCATCACCAACCTGCGCTGCGGCTGAGCCCGCGCGCCGGTGCCGGCGCGCGCTAGACTCGGCGACGACCCCCAACGGAGTTCCGCATGCGTCGCGCGCCCTGGCTGATCGCCGCCGTCGTCCTGCTCGGCCTGTGGCTGTGGTCGCAACGAACGGCGCATTCGCCTGTCGCGCAGGCGCCCGGCGCCTCATCGCATTCCGCGCCGGAACCCGGCGCGTCGGCGCAGGCGCAAGGCGCGCCCGACACCGGCTACCCCGCTTTCCTGCCGGTCGAGGCCCACGCGGTGCTGGACCGGATCGCGCGCGGCGGCCCTTACGAGCATCGCCAGGACGGCGGCACCTTCCAGAACCGCGAACGCCGCCTGCCCAGCCGGCCGCGCGGCTACTACCGCGAGTACACGGTCGAGACCCCGAGCTCGAACGATCGCGGCGCACGCCGCATCGTCACCGGCGGCGATCCGCCCAGCGAGTACTACTACAGCGACGATCACTACCGCAGCTTCCGCCGCTTCGATCCGCAGGGAGCGTCGCGATGAACGCGCTCGAACTGCGCGCCCTGCTCGCCGACCCGGCCCAGGCCGGCGCCTACTTCGTCGATGCCCGCGACACCGAGGCCATGGCCGAGGCCGGCGCCGCCCTGGAATTCGCGGTCGCGCGCATCGACCTCGACGGCTGCGCCGACAAGGCCGAGCTGCTCAGGCGCATGGCCGCGGCGCTGAGCTTCCCCGACTGGTTCGGCCACAACTGGGATGCGCTGGCCGATTCGCTCGAAGACCTGTCCTGGCTGCCGGCGGCCGGTTATCTGCTGCTGCTCGAACGCGCCCAGGACTGGCAGGCCCAGGCCGGCGACGACGCGGCGGCCTTGCTCGACATACTCAACGAAGCCTCGGCGCAATGGGCCGAGGCGCGCAAACCGTTCTGGGCCCTGTTCCCGATGCCGAGCGATCGCTTGGACGCGATCGCACCCTGAACGCAGGGCCGATCGGGACGTTCGATGGTGCGGTTGCCGGCGCACCCCCGGCCGGAACGTGATCCGTAGGCCGCGGTAAGCCGAAGGCGCACCGCACCGACGCCATCGGCCGTACCGCACGACGCTCGCCGCGCGCGCACCGGGTTCAACGGCGCTCGTCGTCCTTGTCCTTGCCCTTCAGGTCGATCTTGTCTTCCTTGTCGCCCCAGCGCGCTTCCTGCTTGCGCTCGCACCACGACGGCACCGGCTCGCCGGGGCGGTCGGGCTGGCTGGCGCATTCCGGGCGGGCGTCGACGGCGGCGTTGGTGTCGAGGTAATCGGGCGTACTGGCGCAGGCGCCCAGCAACAGCAGCGGCGCGAGCAGGCAAAGACGCAGGGACATGACGGGCTCCGTGGCGGACGAAAGACCGACCTTGCCGCAGCGCGCGCCGCCACGGCAAGGGCCCAAGGTCAGGCGACTTCGGCGACCACGTTCGCGGGGGCGTTGCGTACGCGCGCATAGCGCCAGGCGATCAGCACGCCCAGGACCAGCAAGGACGAGGCGATGAACCACGGCACGCCCGGCAGGTGCACCGGCGTGGCCTTGCCGATGAAGTAGCCGAAGCTGCCGGCGAACAGGGTCGGGCCGATGATGCCGGCCAGGCTGATCAGGCTCATCAGCGCGCCCTGGATGCGGCCCTGCACGTCGGCGCCGACCTGGCGGGTGATCAGCGCCTGGGTCGCCGGCGCCGCCATGGCCCACAGCGCGCTGATCGGCAGCCCGACCAGGAACATCCAGCCGCTGCCGGCGAAGCCGTAGATCATGAAGCCGATCGCGCCGCAGCCCAGGCCCAGCAGCAGCGTGCGGCGCTCGCCGAAGGCCTTCACCGCCCGCCCGATCAGCACCACGTTGACGATCACGCTGAGCACGCCGACCACGCCCAGGACGAAGCCGACTTCCTGCTCCTTCCAGTGATACCGGTAGTCGGCGAACAGCACGAACACGCTGGGATACACGTAATGGGCGAGGTTGGCGATGAACACCACCGCGGCCAGGCCGAACACCTGCGGATAGCGCTTGAGCAGCATCAGCGAGCCGACCGGATTGGCGTGCGACCAGTCGAACCGGGCGCTGCGGCGTTCCGGCGGCAGCGACTCGGGCAGCACGAACAGGCCGTAGCAGAAGTTCAGCAGCGCCAGCCCGGCCGCGAACCAGAACGGCAGGCGCATGTCGTAGTGGCCGAGCTGGCCGCCGATCACCGGACCGATGATGAAGCCCAGGCCGAACGCGGCGCCGATCATGCCGTAGCTCTTGGCGCGCTCTTCGGGCTGGGTGACGTCGGCGATGTAGGCGTTGGCGGTGCTGAAGCTGGCCGAAGTGATGCCGGAGATCACCCGCCCCACCAACAGCCACGGCAGGGTGTTGGCCAGGGCCATAAAGATGAAGTCCAGGCCCAGGCCCAGGCACGACAGCAGGATCACCGGACGCCGGCCGTAACGGTCCGACAGCGAGCCCTGGATCGGCGCGCACACGAACTGGATGAAGGCGAACAAGGTGCCGAACACCGCGATCCAATAGGCCGCGTGTTCGGTGTCGCCACCGGCGAATTTTTTGATCAGGCCCGGCAGCACCGGAATGATCAGGCCGAACGACAACACGTCGATCAGCACGGTTACGAAAATGAAGACGAGCGCGGCGCGGCGCGCGCCGGGAACGGATGCGGTCACGTGGGGGGCGTCGAAACGGAAGCGATGGCGCAGTCTAGCGCGCGCAGGCGAACGCGAGCCGTGCCATACGCCTCGCAGGGATGGTTTCCGGAGTTACTAATTGCTCGCGACGCGACGAAATTCATCATTTCGATCAGTCACTTGGCTGCGATCCGCCGAGCCCGTCGCAGCCTCGCGAGCGGCGTGCGCGACGAGCGCGCCGAAGCGCTCGCCGGACGAATTGCCGCAGCGCACAAATTATGATTTATTCGATTCACGCTCGGTAAGGACACGCAGGTACGGGACCAGTCCCGCGCCCTCGGCAGCTCTGCCCCAGCGCGCAGCCAGCAAGCGATCCATCCGCGTTCTTGCATGCCTTTGCGGGCATGCCCCCCAAGAGCTTTCCGGAGATGCGATGCAAGCCAAGCAGCAAACGATGTTGTACGACCCACGCGACGAGCGGGACAGCTGCGGCTTCGGCCTGATCGCGCAGCTCGACGACCGCCCCAGCCGCGCGCTGGTCGATCGTGCGCTGGAAGCGCTCGCGCGCATGACCCACCGCGGCGGCATCGCCGCCGACGGCCTCAGCGGCGACGGCTGCGGCCTGCTGATCCGTCATCCCGACAGCTTCCTGCGCAGCCTCGCGCGCGAAAGCGGCATCGCCCTGGGCGCGCATTACTGCGCCGGCCTGGTGTTCCTGCCGCACGACGAGGCCGACGCCGCGCATGCCCGCGCGACCCTGGCCCAGACCCTGGAACACGAGCAGCTCAACGTCGCCGGCTGGCGCGTCGTGCCGGTCGACACCGCGTCCTGCGGCGAACTCGCGCGCCGCACCATGCCGCGGATCGAACAGGTTTTCGTCGAAGCCGCGACCCCGTTCGATCCGGCCGGCTTCCAGCGTTCGCTGTTCCTGGCCCGGCGCCGCGCCGAGCAACGCCTGCGCGAGATCCAGGACTTCTATGTGGTCAGCCTGTCCTCGGCCAGCATCGGCTACAAGGGCATGGTCCTGCCCGACCGGCTGACCCAGCTGTATCCGGACCTGCGCCGCGACGACCTGGTCGCCAGCGCGGTGGTGTTCCACCAGCGCTTCTCGACCAACACCACGCCGCGCTGGCCGCTGGCGCAGCCGTTCCGCCTGCTCGCCCACAACGGCGAGATCAACACCATCGCCGGCAACCGCGCCTGGGCGCAGGCGCGCGCGCACGCCTGGCGCACGCCGACCCTGGACCTGCGCGAGTTCGACCAGGTCGTGGGCACCGACGGTTCGGACTCGCAGAGCCTGGACAACATGCTCGAGGTGCTGCAGGCCGGCGGCATGGACCTGCTCAAGGCGATGCGGATCCTGATTCCGCCGGCCACGCAGTCGCTGGAATACAAGGACGCCGACCTCGCCGCGTTCTACGAGTACTACGCGCTCAACACCGAACCCTGGGACGGCCCGGCCGGCATCGTCACCTGCGACGGCCGTTACGCCGCCTGCACGCTCGACCGCAACGGCCTGCGCCCGGCGCGCTGGCTGCGTTCGCGCGACCGTCATTTCCTGATCGCCTCCGAAGCCGGCGTGTGGGAACTGCCGGCCAGCGAGATCGAGGCCAAGGGCAAGCTCGGCCCCGGCGAGATGATCGCCGCCGATCTCTACCAGGGCGAGTTGCTGGATTCGGAGGCGATCGACCGCATCAACCGTGCGCGCGCGCCGTACAAGCGCTGGCTCAAGCAGGGCATGACCTACCTGCACAGCGAGCTGATCGATCCCAACCTGGCCGCCGAGCCCTTCGATCCCGACACTCTGGCCGGGTTCCAGAAGCTGTTCCAGCTCAGCCGCGAAGAGCGCGAGCAAGTGCTGCGCCCCCTCGCCGAGACCGAGCAGGAAGCCACCGGTTCGATGGGCGACGACGTGCCGATGGCGGTGCTGTCGCAACAGGTGCGGCCGCTGTACGACCATTTCCGCCAGGCCTTCGCCCAGGTCACCAACCCGCCCATCGACCCCTTGCGCGAGGATTGCGTGATGTCGCTGGCGGTGCAGCTGGGCCGCGAAGGCAACGTCTTCGTCGACGGACCCGGCAACGTCGGCCACATCCACCTCAACTCGCCGGTACTGGCGCAGCGCAAGCTGCGTCAGCTGCTGGCGCTGGCGCCGTTCGACAGCTCGCACCGATTCATCGACCTCAACTTCGACCCGGCCGAAGGCCTGAAGGCAGCCCTGCACCGGGTTTGCGCCGAGGCCGAGGCGGCCGCGCGCGAAGGCGTGGTGCTGCTGATCCTGACCGACCGCCGGCCGCGCCGCGACGCGCTGATGCTGCACGCCCTGCTCGCCACCGGCGCGGTGCATCAGCACCTGGTGCGTACCGGCCTGCGCTGCGAATCCAACCTGATCGTCGAGACCGGCACCGCGCGCGATCCGCACCACTTCGCCTGCCTGCTCGGTTTCGGCGCGACCGCGGTCTATCCGTATCTGGCCTACCAGACCCTGCACGACCTGGGCGTGCGCGGCATCCTCAAGACCAAGCACGGCGAAGTCGCCCAGATCGGCCGCAGCTACCGGCGCGGCATCAAGAAGGGCCTGCTCAAGATCATCTCCAAGATGGGCATCGCCACCATCGGCAGTTACCGCGGCGCGCAGCTGTTCGAGATCATCGGCCTGGACCGCGAGGTGGTCGAACTGTGCTTCGACGGCGCGCCCTCGCGCATCGGCGGCGCCGGCTTCGCCGAACTGCAGGCCGATGCCGCGCACCTGGCCGCACAGGGCTGGGACGCGAATCGCCTGCCCGAGATCGGCGGCCTGCTGCGTTACGTGCCCGGCGGCGAGTACCACCTGTTCAATCCCGACGTGGTGACGCGCCTGCAGCGCGCGGTCGGCAGCGGCGAATGGTCCGACTGGCAGTCCTACGCCGAAGCGGTCAACGAACGTCCGACCGCGGCGCTGCGCGACCTGCTGCAGCTGCGCAGCGAGGGCGCGACTCCGATTGCGGTGGACGAGGTCGAACCGGTGTCGGCCATCGTCAAGCGCTTCGACTCGGCGGCGATGAGCCTGGGCGCGCTGTCGCCGGAAGCGCACGAAGCGCTGGCGATCGCGATGAACCGGCTCGGCGGGCGTTCCAATTCCGGCGAAGGCGGCGAAGACCCGGCGCGCTACCGCACCGACAAGGTCTCGAAGATCAAGCAGATCGCGTCGGGCCGCTTCGGCGTGACGCCGGAGTATCTGGTCAACGCCGAAGTGCTGCAGATCAAGATCGCCCAGGGCGCCAAGCCCGGCGAAGGCGGCCAGCTGCCCGGCCACAAGGTCAACGAGCTGATCGCGCGGCTGCGCTTCGCGATGCCCGGCATCGGCCTGATCTCGCCGCCGCCGCACCACGACATCTATTCGATCGAAGACCTGGCGCAGCTGATCCACGACCTGCGCCAGGTCAATCCGCAGGCGCTGATCTCGGTCAAGCTGGTCTCGCACGCGGGCGTGGGCACCATCGCCACCGGCGTGGTCAAGGCCGGCGCCGACCTGATCACCGTGTCCGGCCACGACGGCGGCACCGGCGCCAGCCCGCTGTCGTCGATCCGCTACGCCGGCACGCCCTGGGAACTGGGCCTGGCCGAGGCGCGCCAGGCCCTGGTCGCGAACGACCTGCGCGAACGGGTGATCCTGCAAACCGACGGCGGCCTGAAGAGCGGGCTGGACGTGGTCAAGGCCGCGCTGCTGGGCGCGGAGAGTTTCGGCTTCGGCACCGCGCCGATGATCGCGCTGGGCTGCAAGTACCTGCGCATCTGCCATCTCAACAACTGCGCCACCGGCGTCGCCACCCAGGACGACCAGCTGCGCCGCGAGCATTTCACCGGCCTGCCCGAGCGCGTCGAGAATTTCTTCCGCCTGTTGGCCGAAGAAGTGCGGCAGTGGCTGGCGACGCTGGGCGTACGCACGCTGGGCGAGATCGTCGGCCGCACCGACCTGCTGCAACAGATCGACGGCGACAGCGCGCGCCAGCAGCGCCTGGACCTGGCGCCGCTGCTGGCCGGCTCCGGCCTGAGCCACGGCGGCCATTGCGGCATGCCGGCCCCGGCGCTGGAACCCGAGGGCCTGTCCGCGCAGCTCGAAGCCGAGCTCGCGCCGGTGATCGCCGACAAGCGCGGCGGCGAGTTCGCCTACCCGATCCGCAATACCGACCGCAGCATCGGCGCGCGCCTGTCGGGCCGGATCGCGCGCCTGCACGGCGACCGCGGCATGGCCGATGCGCCGATGACGCTGCGCTTCACCGGCACCGCGGGCCAGAGCTTCGGCGCGTTCCAGGCCGGCGGCCTGCGGTTCGAACTGGAAGGCGAAGCCAACGACTACGTCGGCAAGGGCATGGCCGGCGGCCGCATCGTGCTGCGCCCGCCGAGCGGCGCGCGCTACGTCGCCCACGAGACGCCGATCCTGGGCAACACCTGCCTGTACGGCGCCACCGGCGGCGAGTTGTACGCGGCCGGCCGCGCCGGCGAACGCTTCGGCGTGCGCAACTCCGGCGCCACCGCGGTGGTCGAAGGCGCCGGCGATCACTGCTGCGAGTACATGACCGGCGGCGTGGTCGCGGTGCTGGGCCGCACCGGCCTGAACTTCGGCGCCGGCTTCACCGGCGGCATGGCCTACGTGCTCGACACCGAACGCGATTTCGTCGACCGCTACAACCACGAGCTGATCGACATCCTGCGCATCTCCGCCGACGGCTTCGAGCACCACCGCTCGCACCTGCGCGACCTGCTGGACGCCCACGCCGAACTCACCGGCAGCGTGTGGGCGCGCCGGATCCTGGACGAGATGCGCGACTACATGGGCAAGTTCTGGCTGGTGAAGCCCAAGGCGGCGAGCTTGGAATCGCTGGCCGAAACCCTGAGGAGCGCGGCGTGATTTCCACCTCTTTCGTTACAGGCGCCAATACTCTTTGGCTCAGTCTTGCGGACGCAACGGCAAAGACGATGCCGCCGGATATTCGTGCGTCGCGCTACAAACCGGTAGGCCCGCCCTCCTCGACCGAGGGTGAAATGGCGAGCCTGCGGACCGCAGGTTCGTGCGCCGCCGCACGCCGCCAGGCGATGCGACAACGTAGCCCACGGGGTCAGGCAGGATGAGCAAGAAGCAGGTGTTCCAATTCCGCGAAGCGCCGCGCGAGATGCCGACGCGGATCCCGCTGGCGCTGCGCCAGGGCGGCGACTGGGGCGAACTCTACGGCCGTTTCGGCGAAGCCGAGGCCAAGAAGCAGGCCGGGCGCTGCCTGGACTGCGGCAATCCCTACTGCGGCTGGGCCTGCCCGCTGCACAACTACATTCCCAACTGGCTGGAACTGGCGCGCGAAGGCCGCGTCGACGAAGCCGCGGCGCTGTGCCACGAAACCAATCCGCTGCCCGAGATCTGCGGCCGCGTCTGCCCGCAGGACCGTCTGTGCGAAGGCAGCTGCACGCTCAACGACGGCTTCGGCGCGGTCACCATCGGCGCGGTCGAGAAGTACATCGTCGACAAGGCGCTCAGCGGCGGTTGGCGCCCGGACCTGTCGACCGTGCAGCGCATGGGCAAGCGCGTGGCCGTGGTCGGCGCCGGACCGGCCGGGCTGGCCTGCGCCGACCGCCTGGCGCGCGCCGGCATCGATGCGGTGGTGTTCGACCGTTACGAGGCGATCGGCGGACTGCTGCACTTCGGCATTCCCAGCTTCAAGCTGGAGAAGTCGGTGATCGCGACCCGGCGCGAGGTGCTCGAAGGCATGGGCGTGGAGTTCCGGCTCGGTGTCGAGATCGGCCGCGATGTCGCCTTCGACAGCCTGCTGGCCGACTTCGACGCGGTGTTCCTGGGGCTGGGCAGCTACCGCTACACCGACGGCGGCCTGCCGGGACAGGATCTGGCCAACGTGCTGCCGGCGCTGCCGTTCCTGGTCCAGAACGGGCGCCTGGTGCAGGGCGCGGAGCGGGTCGAGGGCCGCGCGATCGCGGGCTGGGAAGACCATATCGAACTGCCCGACCTGCGCGGCAAGCGCGTGGTCGTGCTCGGCGGCGGCGATACCGGCATGGACTGCGTGCGCAGCGCGGTGCGCCTGGGCGCGGCCGAAGTCAGCTGCGTGTACCGCCGCGACGAGGCCAACATGCCCGGCTCGGCGCGCGAGGTCGCCAACGCGCGCGAAGAAGGCGTGCGCTTCCTGTTCAACCGCCAGCCGCTGGCGCTGCTCGGCGAAGACCGGGTCAGCGGCGTGCGCGTGGCCGAAACCGTGCTCGGCGCGCCCGATGCGCGCGGCCGCCAACGCGCCGAGATCGTGCCCGGCAGCGAGTCGGTGCTGGACGCGGACGTGGTCGTGATCGCGTTCGGCTTCCAGCCCGATCCGCCGGCCTGGCTGGCCGCGCACGGGATCGAACTGGAGAACGACGGCCGCATCCGGGTACCGAACAAGGGCGGCTGCAAGTCGCGCGGCGGCGCCGTGGCGGCGACGCGTCCGTTCCAGACCACGCATCCGCGCGTGTTCGCCGGCGGCGACGGCGTGCGCGGCGCGGACCTGGTGGTGACGGCCGCGTACGAAGGGCGCGAGGCGGCGGCGGGGATCGTGGCGCTGCTGCGGGAACAAGCGCCGGCGGCTGCGCGCGAGATTGAAGCGGCGGTGGTGGCGGGCTGAGGCTTACGACGCGGGGTCGTTGCTGCGGGCCCTCACCCCAACCCCTCTCCCGCAGGCGGGAGAGGGGCTTGGCGACGGTGCCGGCAGGATGAGTGGGGCCGCTGTTAGCGCCCCGGACCGACGTCGATGAAGCGCAGGAATTCCGCACGCGTGCGTGCGTCCTCGCGGAAGGTGCCGAGCATCTTCGAGGTGATCATGCTGACGCCGCGCTTGTGCACGCCGCGCGTGGTCATGCATTCGTGCGCGCCCTCGATCACCACGCCGACGCCGAGCGGCTGCAGCACGTCCTGGATCGACTGCGCGATCTGCGCGGTCATCTTTTCCTGGACCTGGAAGCGGCGCGCGTAGGTTTCGACCACGCGCGCGAGCTTGCTGATGCCCACGACCTTGCCGTTGGGCAGATAGCCGACATGCGCCTTGCCGATGATCGGCGCCATGTGGTGCTCGCAATGGCTTTCGAATTCGATGTCGCGCAGCACGATCATTTCGTCGTAGCCGGCGACCTCCTCGAAGGTGCGCGCCAGGTACTCGCGCGGATCGTCGTCGTAGCCGCTGAACCAGTCGCCGTAGGCCTCGACCACGCGCTTGGGCGTGTCGAGCAGGCCCTCGCGGGCGGGGTCTTCGCCGGCCCAACCCAGCAGCGTGCGGACGGCCGCCTCGGCCTGCTCGCGGGTCGGCTTGTTCTTGTCGTCGGCCATGACGCAGCCTCAGCAATGGGGGATGGGCATCCTACTCCACTGCGCTCGGGCATCGGAAACACACAGCGTTCCGCGACCGGCGCGGCGCGGTCGGCTCAGCCCGGCTCCGGCGTCGGCAGCGTCGCGGCCGGCGCCACCCCGACGGTGTTGCGGCCGGCGCTGCGCGCGCCGGCCAAGGCCTGTTCGGCGCGATCGAGCAGGCTCTGCACCGGTTCGCCGCGTTGCGCCATCGCCAGGCCGACGCTGGCGCTGGCCGCGATCTCGTGGCCGTCGATGCGGAACGGACGCTGGCTGAAGGCGTCGGCGAGGCGGCGGCCGAGCAGCTCGCAGTCGACGCGCTCGCATTCGGCCACCACTGCGAAGCTGTCGCCGCCCATGCGCGCGATGGTGTCGTCCGGACGCAGCACCCCGCGGATCCGCGCCAGCGCCTGCTGCAGCAGCGCATCGCCGATGGCGCGGCCGTAGCGGGCGTTGATCTCGCCGAAGCGGTCCAGGTCCAGCAGCAGCAGGCCGTGATGCTTGAGTCCCAGGCTGCCCGGTGCCGACCAGGTTTCCAGCAGCAGCCGCAGCGCGGCGGCATTGAGCGTGCCGGTGAGCGGGTCGCGGTCGCCGGATTGGCGCGCCAGCAGTGCCAGGCGGTGACGGTTGGCCGCGTGCTGGCTCAAAGCCAGGGCCAACACGCCCGATTCCAGTACCGCCGCCAGCGCCAGGCCGCGGTCGGCCCATTCGGCGCGGCCGACGCCGAAGGGATAGGCCGCGAGCACGCCGACGAACAGCAGCAGCGGCGTCCAGCCCAGCAGGTAGTAGCCCGCATACGGCGCGCCGCGGCGCCAGGCCATGATCGCGGCCACGAACATCAGCGGAATGCCGACCAGCAGCAGCGCGTTGCCGCCGATGTACCAGAAGCCGTGCACGCGCTCGCGCAGCACCAGCAGCACCGCCAGCCAGGCGAGGTTGGCCCACTGCACGGTGCGCACCAGGATCGCCAGGCGCGGCAGCAGGCGCGGCAGTTCCAGGAAACGCAGGCTGAAACCGAGCTGGAAAACCGTCGCCAAAGTGGCCAGGGTCCAGGTCATGGTCAGGCGTCCGCTGGCCAGGCCGGCCAGGCCCCACATCTCGGCCGCATCGCCCGACACCATCAGCAGATAGATCGCAGCGCAGGCCAGGTAGGCGCCGTAGGCCAGGTAGACCAGGTCGCGGAAGGCGTACCAGATGGCCAGCATCGCCACCGCCATCAGCATCATCGCGGTGAACGCGGCGACCATGAAACGCGAATCGCCGCGCTCCTGGCGCGCGAGTTCGGGCACGGTCGCGAAACGCAGGCTCAGCGCCTCGGCGGTGTTGCCGCCCACACGCAGGTAGGCGACGTCGCCGCGGGTCCAGCCGTGGGGCAGCGGCAGCACCCAGCCGCGCCGCAGCAGCACCGGGCCGCCGTTCTCGGCGTCGTTGACGATGCGCGGCGCCGCGCCCGGCGGGTAATAGGTGACCGGGCCGCGCGCGCGCGCGCCGCGCAGCACCAGCAGCCGGCTTTCGCTGGCTGCGATGCTGCGATCGGTGGTCAGGCGGATCCAATAGCCGGCCTGGCGCCGTGGCATGGTCAAGTAGACCAGGTCGCCGGGCTCCTCGGCGGTGGAGCGCGCGGTCACCGGCGCGGAGGCCGGCGGCCCGTCGAGTTCGCCTTCGGTCAACAGCAGCTCGGCCTTCAGGGCCTGCGCCGCGACCGGCGCACTGAAGGCGCAGGCAAGCGCCAGCGTCAGCGCCAGCCACGCGCTGCCCCAGATCCGACGCGTCCCTCGATTCCCCAACGGCATGCGCGGAGTCTAACGTCTGCGGGCGGCCGCGGCCGCTTCGTGCCGGCGCGCGACGCCGGCCTGACCGTGCTCATCGCGGCAGCGCGAAAACCTCAGCCGCGCTCCGCCGACCGTCGCGGCGGCAGCTGCCGCTGCCGGTCGGCGGCGTGCTGGGTCAGGGCGATCATCAACACGCCGGTTTCCAGTACCACCGCCAGCAACAGGCCGCGCTCGGTCAGGTAGGAATCGCCGAAGCCGAAGGCCTTGGCGGCGATCAGACCGGCGAACAGCATCAGCGGCGTCCAGCCGATCAAGTAATAGCCCGCATACCGGGCGCCGCGCCGCCAGGCGGCGACCGCGGCGTACACGAGGGTCGGAATCGTCAGCAGCAGCAGGCCGTTGCCCGCCATGTACCAGTACTGGTAGACGTGGTCGAAGGCCAGGACCAGCGCCGCCAGCGCGATCGCGTTGGCCCATACGATCGCGCGCAACGCGATCGCCGCCCGCGGCAGCAGGCGCGGCAACTCCAGGAAACGCACGCTGAAGCACAGCTGGAACATGGTGGTCAGGGTGGCGACGAACCAGGGTGCGCCGTCGCGCTGCGCCGCCGACCCCACCCACTCGTCCGGCAGCTTGATCCAGCCCGTCATCATCAACAGGTAGGCGGACAGGCAGATCATGTAGCCGCAGTAGTACAGGTACATCGGATCGCGCGACGCGACCCAGAAACCGGCCACCACCAGGGTCATCGTCAGCATTAGAGCGTAGACGACGATCGCGAAGCGGCGATCGCTTTCCAGCTCGCGCGTCAGCTCGTCGCGATCGGCCAGGCCGATGTCGAGCGTCGTATCGTGGCGCGCGTCGAGGCGCCCGTAAGCCGCCACGCCGGCCTTCCAGTCGGCCTCCAGCGGCAGCGCCCAGCCGCGTCGCAGCAGCATGGGGCCTTCCTCGCGCACATAGCCGATCAGCGCTATCCGCGTCGAGCCGGGCGGGTAATAGCCGACGTAGCCGTAAGCGCGCGCGCTACGCAAAACGATGACGCGCCGGCTGGCGGCGGCGACGTCGCGATCGACGCTGAAACGCAGCCAACGCCCGTGCCGGTTGCGCGGCAGATCGATGCGCACCAGAGCATCGGCGTTGGCCGTCGTCCAGCGCTGGGTCGCGTTCGCGGTGTCCGGGCGCGCCCAGCCGCTGCCGTCGGCGTCCAGGCGTTCGACCGTCAGCGTCTGCGCAGGGGCCGCGAGCGCGAACAAAGCGGCCAGCGCGAACACCATCGCGATCCATGCAGCGCCCACTTTCCTTGGCATAGCCGATCTCACCGTCCGCGTGGCTGGAGTCTAACGACTCACGTCCGCGCCGGCTTCGCCAGCAGCGCGCGCCGATGGCGCGCGGCCGCGCGCTGGGTCAGCGCCATCATCAGCACGCCCGATTCCAGCACCACCGCCAGCACCAGGCCGTGTTCGTCCCAGCCGAAGCTGCCGAATCCGAAGGTCTTGGCGGCGATCAGGCCGGCGAAGACCATCAGCGGCGTCCAGCCCAGCAGGTAGTAGCCGGCGTACTCGGCGCCGCGCCGCCAGGCCGCGATCGCGGCATAGACGAGGGTCGGGATGACCAGCAGCAGCAAGCCGTTGCCGCCCAGATACCAGTAATGCTTGGTGGCCCGATAGGCGAACACCAGCACCGCCAGCCAGGCCAGGTTCGCCCACACGATCGCGTGCAGCACGCGCGCGGCGCACGGCAGCAGCCGCGGCAAGTCGAGGAAGCGCACCGTGAAGGCGATCTGGAACACGGTGGTCATGGTCGCCATGAACCAGGGGATGGCTTCGCGGCGCACGTCCTGGCTGGCCCAATGCTCGGGTACCTCCAGCCAGTTCGACATCATCAGCATGTACACCGAGATGCAGACCAGATAGCCGAGGTAGTACAGGTACACCGCCTCGCGCGACATCGCCCACAGACCGGCCACGGCCAGGGTCATCAGCAGCAGGGCGGCGTAGGCGGCTATGGTGAAGCGGCGCGCGCCTTCGCGCTGGCGCGCGAACTCGGCGCGGGTCGACAGGTTCACGCTCAGCACGACCGGAATTTCGCCTTGCATGCGGATGTAGGCGGTATCGGCGCGTTTCCATCCCGCCGGCAGAGGCAGGGCCCAGCCCGGGCGCAGCAGCAGGGACTCGTTGCCGCGCACCAGGCTGGGCAGGGTCAGCCGGTCGGATCCGGGCAGGTAGTAGCCGATCAATCCATACACGCGCGCACCCTGCACGCCGATGACGCGCTGTTCGCTGCCAACGATGTCAGCGTCGACGCGCAGGCGCAGCCAATGCCCGCCGCGGTGCCGCGGCAACTCCAGGTGTGCCGGCGCCTCGGGGTTCGCACTGGTCCATCGCGCCCGCACCGGCGCCGCGTCGGGCAGCGACTTCTGCGCGCCCTCGACCCGCAGCCATTCCACCGTGAGCGTCTGCGCGGCGGCGGGGGCGGCGAATGCCCAGGCCAGCGCGAACCACAGCGCGAGCCCCGCCCACTTCCCCATCCTGCGCATGCTTCCGAATCCCCGTGCGACCGCGACGGGGAGTCTAGCGCCTGCGCGGCGGGAGGCGAAAAGAAAACCGACGGGGCGACAGCGGCGCACGCGAGGGGGAGGGACCTGCGCCGCTCGCCGACCCGTCGGCGAGAAAGAAATGCAACGACCGCGCGAGGCGACCCCGAACTGACGGGTCGGCACCGCACCGCGGACGACGCTGCATCGTTCGAAACCGTCACCGGGCGCGGATCGGAATCCGCGCCCGGCTCACGCGGATCCGGCCGGGGCCGTCATCCGCGCGCGGTGGAGAAAACCGGCCCGCCACCAGGAGGCGGGCCGTGCGACGGCCGGGCCGACCGCCGCAAAACCATGGCCTCAGCGCCGGGCGACGTCCTCGCGCAGCGGCGTGCGCGACGACCAGCCGCCGGCCAGCGCCTTGTACAGCGCGACCGCGCCGGTGACGCTGCGGGTACGGCCGTCGGCGAAGGCGTCCTGGGCCTGCAGCTGGGTGCGTTCGGCGTCGAGCACTTCGAACAGGTCGGCGGCGCCGGCCTCGTAACGCACCCGCGCCAGCTGGGCGGCCTTGGCGCTGTCCTGCGCCGCGCGTTCCAGATGGCCGTCCTCGATACGCGCACGGCCGTAGCGCACCAAGGCGTTCTCGGTGTCTTCCAGCGCCAGCAGCACGGCCTGCTGATAACGCGCGAGTTCGCCGGCGGCATCGGCATCGCTGGCGGCGATACGCGCACGCACACGGCCGATGTCCAGGAACGACCAGTCGATGCCGAGCGCGACCAGGCGGGTTTCGCTGGCGCGTTCGAACAGCGCGCTGCTGTCGATCGCCTGGCTGCCGATCAGCCCGCCCAGGGTGAAGCGCGGGAACAGGTCGGCGGTGGCCACGCCGATGCGCGCGGTGGCCGCGTGCAGACGATGCTCGGCGGCGGCGACGTCGGGACGACGGCGCAGCAGCTCGCCCGGCGTGCCGGCGTCCAGTCGCGCCGGCAAGGCCGGCAGCGGCTGCTGCGGTTCGAGCTGGGCGATCAGGGCGTCGGGCGTGCGCCCGGTCAGCACCGCCAGGCGGTGCATGGCGACGGCGACCTGGGCTTCCAACGCCGGCACCCGCGACAGCGTGGCTTCGAGCTGGGCGCGGGCGCGCGAGGTGTCGAACTCGGTGCCGCGGCCGGCGGAGAAGCGCGCATCGACCAGGCGCAGGGTTTCGCGCTGGTTATCGGCGTTTTCGCGCGCCACCCGCAGGCGTTCCTGCAGGCCGCGCAGATCGACGTAACCGCCGGCGACTTCGCCGACGATCGTGACCTGCATCGCCTGCAAGTCCGCAGCGGTGGCCCAGGTGTCGGCGCGCTGCGATTCGACGTTGCGGCGCACGCGGCCCCACAGGTCCAGTTCCCAGGTCGCGTTGACGCCGGCACTGTAGCTTTCGTTGTCGCGACCGCTTTGGGCCACGCCCGGCAGCTGGTCGGCGCTGGAACGCGCGTCCTGGGCGTTGGCGCTGGCGGTCAGGGTCGGGAAGCGGTCGAACTTGGCGCCGCGCAGCAGGGCGTTGGCGCGGTCGTAACGCGACAGCGCGATGCGCAGATCGTGGTTGGCCGACAGCGCGTCCTCGACCAGCTGGGTCAGCATCGGGTCGTTGAAGCCGCGCCAGAATTCGACGTCGGCTTCCGGTGCCGCGGTATCGGCAGCGCCGGAATCCGCGACCGCGACGGTTTCGCCGGCGCGGGCGAAATTGTCCGGCGTGGCCAGGGTCGGGCGCACGTAGTCGGGGCCGACCGCGCAGGCGCTCAGCAGCGCCGCGGCGACGCCGAGCGCCAGAGTACGGATCACCATGGCAGGGTTTCCTCCAAGTGGTAGTAGCCGCCGCTGGGGCCGGCTTCGTCGATCAGGGCCAGGCGCACGCTGGTGCGCGCGCCGTCGGGAATGCTCATGTCGCCGTTGGCGTTCATGTCGGTCTTCACCGAGCCGGGGTGGAGGGTGTTGACCTTGTGCGGGGTGTCGCGCAGCTCGTAGGCCAGGTGCGCGGTCCAGGCGTTCACCGCGGTCTTGGAGACGTTGTAGGCCGGCACCTTGTAGTGATAGATCGGCGAGGCCGGATCCTGGTGCAGCGCGATCGAGCCGAGGATGCTGGACACGTTGACGATGCGCGCGGCCGGCGCTTTATGCAGCAGCGGCAGGAAAGCCTGGGTGGTCGCGATCAGGCCGAACAGGTTGGTGTTGAAGGTCTCCAGCCAGACGTCCAGGCTCTGCTGCGAAGGCTTGAGCTGGCCGTCGTCGCGGAACACGCCGGCGTTGTTGACCAGGATGTCGAGGCGGCCGTGCTTGGCGGCGACCTCTTCGGCCGCCGCGGCGATGCTGCTGTCGCTGGTGACGTCCAGCGCGATCGCCTCGACCGGCAGGCCCTGCGCCTGCAACTGCAGCGCGGCGTCGACCGCCTTGCCGCGATCGCGTCCGGCCAGCAGCACATGCACGCCTTCGGTGGCGAGCTGGCGCACGGTCTCCAGGCCGATGCCGCGAGTGGCGCCGGTGACCAGCGCGATCTTGGAAGCGTGTGGGTTAGCCATGGGGAAGTTCCTTGTTTCGTGGGGGACGGACCGGATCCGGTCCGAGGGCCCGGCGGTGGAAGAATCCACCGCCAGACCTTGCAGCGTGGGCGTGCGCCGATCAGGCATGCGCGGAGGCAACGTGATCGGCCGAGTGGTTCACCAGCGGCTTGCTGCCGGCCAGCTTGCGCAGGGCGACGTAGAACACCGGGGTCAGGAACAGACCGAACAGGGTCACGCCCAACATGCCGGCGAACACCGTGATGCCGGTGACCGAGCGGATTTCCGCACCGGCGCCATGCGACAGCACCAGCGGCACGGTGCCGGCGATGAACGCGATCGAGGTCATCACGATCGGGCGCAGACGCAGGCGGCACGCTTCCAGCGCGGCTTCGACGATGCCCTTGCCCTGCAGTTCCAGCTCGCGGGCGAACTCGACGATCAGGATGGCGTTCTTACAGGCCAGGCCCATCAGCACCACCAGACCGACCTGCACGAACACGTTGTTGTCGCCGCCGGTCAGCCATACGCCGAGCAGCGCGGACAGCATGCACATCGGCACGATCAGGATCACCGCCAGCGGCAGGGTCCAGCTTTCGTACAGCGCGGCCAGCACCAGGAACGCGAGCAGGATGGCGAGTGGGAACACGATCATCGCGGCATTGCCCTGGCTGGCCTGCTGGTAGCTCAGGTCGGTCCATTCGATTTCCATGCCGTGCGGCAGCACCTTGGCGGCCACGTTCTTGACCACGTCCATGGCCTGGGCCGAGGACATCACGCGCGGATCGACGTCGCCGGCGATGTCGGCGGCCGGGTAGCCGTTGTAGCGCAGCACCGGGTCGGGGCCGTAGGTCTGCTTGACGCTGACCATCGAGCCGATCGGCACCATCTCGCCGCGGTCGTTGCGGGTACGCAGGTTGGCGATGTCCTCGACGCTGTCGCGGAACGAACCGTCGGCCTGGGCGATGACCTGCCAGGTGCGGCCGAACTGGTTGAAGTCGTTGACGTAGGCCGAGCCCAGATAGGTCTGCAGGGTGTCGAACAATTCGGTCAGCGGCACGCCCTGGGCCTTGGCCTTGACGCGGTCGACTTCGGCGTCGAGCTGCGGCACGTTGGCCTGGTAGGTGCTGTTGGCGTAGCCCATGCCCGGGGTCTGCATGACCGTGCCCTGGAACCCGCTGACCGCGTTCTGCAGCGCGCCGTAACCCAGGTTGCTGCGGTCCTCGATGAACATCTGGTAGCCCGCACCATTGCCCAGGCCGAGGATCGGCGGCGGCATCAGGGCGAAGGTGAAGCCTTCCTGGAAGCCGCCGATCTTCTGGTTGAGCTCGGCGGTGATCTCCACCGCGCTACGGCTGCGCTCGGCGAAGGGCTTGAGCGGCAGGAACGCCACGCCGGTGTTGGGCGTGTTGGTGAACTGCACCGCGTTCAAACCCGGGAAGGAGATCGTGTTCTGCACACCGTCGATGCCGCTGGCGATGTCGGTGACCTTCTTCAGCAGGGCGTCGGTACGCGCGATCGACGAGCCTTCCGGCAATTTCACCGCCGCGATCAGGTACAGCTTGTCCTGCAGCGGGATGAAGCCGGCCGGCACGATCTTGAACATGAAGCCGGTCGCGACCAACAGCACCGCGTAGACCACGAACACCGCGCCGCGCTTGCCCAGCGTGCGTTTGACCGCGCCCTGGTACTTCTGCGAACTGGAGGCGAAGAAGCGGTTGAACGGACGGAAGATCCAGCCGAACAGGCGGTCGATCAGGCGCGAGGGTGCGTCCTTGGCGGCGTCGTGCGGCTTGAGCAGGCGCGCGGCCAGGGCCGGCGACAGGGTCAGCGAGTTGATCGCCGAGATCACCGTCGAGATGGCGATGGTCACCGCGAACTGCTTGTAGAACTGGCCGGTCACGCCCGACAGGAACGCCATCGGCACGAACACCGCGCACAGCACCAGCGCGATCGCGACGATCGGGCCGGACACTTCCTTCATCGCCTGGTGCGCCGCGGCCAGCGGAGTCAGGCCTTCCTCGATGTTGCGTTCGACGTTCTCCACCACCACGATCGCGTCGTCGACCACGATGCCGATCGCCAGCACCAGACCGAACAGGGTCAGGGTGTTGATCGAGAAGCCGAGCAGGTACAGGGCGGCGAAGGTGCCGACCACCGAGACCGGGACGGCCAGCAAGGGGATGATCGAGGCGCGCCAGGTCTGCAGGAACAGGATCACCACCAGCACCACCAGCGCGATCGCTTCCAGCAGCGTGGTGACCACGGCCTTGATCGAATCGCGCACGAAGATGGTCGTGTCGTAGACCGCCTCGTACTTGATGCCTTCCGGGAAGCTCTTGGACAGGCGATCCATGTTGGCGATCACCTGCTCCTGGATCTCCAGCGCGTTGGCGCCCGGCGACTGGAAGATACCGATGCCGACCGCGTTCTTGCCGTCCAGCTGCGAACGCAGGCTGTAATCGCCGGCGCCCAGTTCCAGGCGGGCGACGTCGGACAGGCGCACGATCTCGCCGTCGGCGCCGCTCTTGACCACGATGTTGCCGAACTCTTCCTGGCTCTGCAGGCGGCCCTTGGCGTTGATCAGGGTCAGGAAGTCGCTGTTGGGCATGGGCTCGGCGCCGAGCTGGCCGGCCGAGACCTGCACGTTCTGCTCGCGCATGGCGCGCAGCACGTCGCTGGCGGTCAGGCCGCGCGAGGCGACCTTGTCCGGGTCCAGCCAGACGCGCATGGCGTAGTCGCCGCCGCCGAAGATCTGCGCGTCGCCGACGCCCGACAGGCGCGCCAGCGAATCCTTGACGTGCAGACGGGCGTAGTTGCGCAGGTACAGGGTGTCGTACTTGCCGTTGGGCGAAGTCAGGTGCACCACCATCAGGAACACCGGCGACTGCTTCTGGGTCGTCACGCCTTGCCGGCGCACGTCCTCAGGCAGTCGCGCCAGCGCCTGGCTGACCCGGTTCTGCACGCGCACGGCGGCATCGTCGGGATCGGTGCCGGGACGGAAGGTGACGGTGATCGCCAGCACGCCGTCGGAACCGGCGACCGACTTGATGTACATCATGTCTTCGACGCCGTTGATCGCTTCTTCCAACGGCGTGGCGACGGTTTCGGCGATGACCTTGGGGTTGGCGCCCGGGTACACCGTTCGCACCATCACCGACGGCGGTACGACTTCGGGATATTCGCTGATCGGCAGGATCGGTATCGCGATCAGGCCGGCGGCGAAGATCACGATCGACAGCACGGCAGCGAAGATCGGCCGATCGATGAAAAATTTGGAAAAGTCCATAACGGATTCCTTGGTGCGGCTTGCAGCCGCATGAGTCCCCGGCCGTCGCCATGGCGACGGCCTTGATTGCGAAATCCTCTGAGCGCGTCCGGCTTAGCTCGTCGTCCCCGCGCAGGCGGAGATCCGGAGCCGCTGACGTTCTCGCCCGAAGCGCCCCGGATCCCCGCGTTCGCGGGGATGACGGATCAGGGCGTCCGGAGGATCCCAGGGTTCAGCGTGTCGCGATCACTTCGCCCCGGCGGTGCTGGCGACGGGCTGACCCGGCACCGGTGCCGGCGCGCCCATCGCGATGGTCTTCGGAGCCACCGGCGCGCCGGGGAAGAAGATCTTCTGCACACCGTGCACGATCACCTTGTCGGTCGGCGCCAGGCCCGACTGGACCACGCGCAGACCGTCGATCATGCGGCCGAGCACCACGTCCTTGCGGACCGCTTCGCTCTTCTGGCCGAGCACGTAGACGTACTTGCGGTCCTGGTCGGTGAGCACGGCCTTGTCGTCGATCAGCATGGCCTTGAAGTCGCCGCTGCCTTCCAGCTGCACGCGCGCGAACATGCCCGGCGTGAACTGGCGATCCGGGTTGGCCACCACCGCGCGGGCGCGGATGGTACCGGTGGTCGGATCGACCTGGTTGTCGGTGAAGTCGACCGCGCCTTCGTGCGGGTAGCCGGCTTCGCTGGCCAGACCGACGCGGACCGGGTTCTTGTTGTCGGCGCGCTCGCCCTTGCGGGCCAGGTCGTTGTAGCGCGAGTAGGTCTGCTCGTCGCTTTCGAAGTAGACGTACATCGGATCCTGCGAGACCAGGGTGGTCAGCAGGGTCTGATCGGCCTGGGCCAGGTTGCCGACGGTGATCAGCGCGCGGCCGGCGCGGCCGCTGATCGGCGCACGCACTTCGGTGAAGGTCAGATCCAGCTGGGCCGAAGCCACCGCGGCTTCGGCGGCGCGCACGCCGGCGTTGCCCTGGGTGGTCGCGGCGCGGCGGGTTTCGAACTCTTCGCGCGAGATCGCCTTGGCCTCGACCAGGGTCTGGGCGCGCTGGTCCTGGGTCTGGGCCAGGCGCGCTTCGGCGCGCGCGCGTTCCAGCTGGGCCTGGGCGCGGTTGAGTTCGGCGCGGTAGCGGCGCTGGTCGATCACGAACAGCAGGTCGCCTTTCTTGACCTCCTGTCCTTCCTTGTACGCGACGCGTTCGACGTAGCCGCTGACGCGCGGGCGCAGTTCGACCGATTCCACCGCCGCGACGCGACCGGTGAATTCGTCCCACTGGCGGACCTGCTTGCTCAGCACCTGGGCGACGCTGACGTCGGCCGGCGGCGGCATGCCGCCGCCTTCGCCTTCGGCGGCCTGGCTGCCGCAGCCGGCCATCGCCAGGGCAATGACGACGCTCGCGGCGAGCGCGAGTACGGGGAGCCCGGGGCCGGCGCGGCCGGAGCGGGCGAGGACTTTGCGAGGGCTCATTGTGGGTAGGGTTCCTGGTTGGTTTTCGAAGAAGTGATCGCTTTCAGCAGTGCGCGAGCGTCTTGCAGACAGCGTTGCGCCTTGGAGTCGGCAGGGCTATCCGGATCTTGCGTAACGGTCGCTGGCGTCGCGTTCGTCGCGGCGGCTGGCTGGAAGCGCGCGGTCTGGGCCGCGGGTGGGACGGGTTCGCGGTCGATGTCGTCCGACAGGTCGACCGCGTAAGGCGGCAGCGCCGAGGGGCCCGGCGCGCGCGCATAGGTAACGATGGCACGCGCCGGCTCGCTGCGCTGCTCGGCCTGTTCGATCAGGGCCAGCGCACGCTGGCCGATGGACAGCGCGCTGGGCCATTCCGGGCAGGCGTGGCCATCGTTGAGTTCGGTACGCACCGGCATGTCGACCGCGAGCAGTTGCACCCGCACCGACATCTGCCGGGCCTCGTCGTGCAGCACGCGCGCGAGCATGCGCAGCGCGGCGGCGCCGATCGAGCGGTGGCCGTAACCGGCCCAGGGATGCTCGCTGCCGGGGCCGCCGATCAGCACGTAGCTGCCGCCGCGATCGCCCTCGGCGAGCAAGGGCAGCAGGTGGCGGGCCGCGGCCAGGTGCGGCAGCAGGTCTTCGTCGAGCTTGCGGCGCAGGAACGCGGCCGGATGGTCGAGCAGGCGGCCGCGCTCGTTGCTGCCGCAGACCGCGGCGACCACGCCGGCCAGCGGGCGCCCGAGCTTGCGCAGGGCGCGCGCGAGCTTGGCGCCGTCGGCGTCGCTGGCGACCGAGCCGCTGATCACGGTCAGGTCGGCCTCGGGGTAGGCCGCCTGCAGCAGCTTGAGCTCACGGCCGCCGCGGGCGACCGCGATCACCGGCCAGCCGGCCTTGACCGCCGCCCGGACCACGCCGCGGCCGACGCCGCCGGTGGCGCCCAGAATCACCAGGGGGGATTTCATTGTCCCGCTCCCGGGATTTTTTCTCCCGTCAGCGGGATGATTTCGCGGCGAGTGTGGTGCGACAGCAGGGCGCCCACCGCCGGCAGCACCAGCATCGCGGTCGGCAGGGCGACCGTGAAAGCCAGCACCCAGGCCAGCATCCAGGCCTCTTCCGCGCCTTCGGACAGGCCTTGGCGGAAGACGATGGCGGCCAGCACGATCAAGGCTGACATCGCTATCATCATCAGCGGCAGGAAGGCGAGGCGGGCTTGGCGGGCGGTCAACATGGCGGCGGGAGGGGGTTTCGGGTGTGCCGCAGAGATTAGGCGCACGAACGGCACTTGATTAGCCGTTGATTCAGGGAATAATTGTCCCGACATCGGGCTAATGCCCCGCTCGGCTCCCCCCAGCCGGTCCGAGACGGCCCTTCCCGTCATCCCAATCCGGAGGCCCCCATGGCCCGCGATCTCAACGACACCCTGATCTTCGTCAAGGTGGTCGAGCACGGCAGCTTCATCTCCGCGGCGCGCGCGCTGCGGCTCCCCAAGACCACGGTCAGCCGCAAGGTCCAGGATCTGGAGACGCGCCTGGGCGCGCAGCTGCTGCACCGCACGACCCGCAAGCTCGGCCTGACCGAGGCCGGCAACATCTACTTCGAACACTGCCAGCGCATCGCCCGCGAACTGGACGAAGCCGAAAGCGCGGTCGGCCAGCTGCAGGGCGGCCCGCGCGGCTGGCTGCGCTTCACCGCGCCGTACTCGGTCGGCATCACCTGGATCGCGCCGCTGCTGGGCGAGTTCCACGCCCGCCATCCCGAGGTGCGGCTGGAGATGCTGCTGACCAACGAACCGCTGGACATCATCGACAAGGAGATCGACGTCGCCCTGCGCGTCGGCGAGCTGCCCGACTCCAACCTGATCGCGCGCCGCCTGGCGGTGTTCCGCACCCAGGTCTACGCCAGCCCGAACTACCTGGCTCGCCACGGCGAGCCGCTGCACCCGGACGATCTGCAGCACCACCGCACCCTGGCGATGCAGAAGTCGCGGCGCAACGGCGCCTACGTATGGACGCTCAGCGACGGCGAACGCAACATCGACTACCGGGTCGATCCGGTGCTGGTCGCCAACGACCCCGGCGCGCTCAAGGGCGCGCTGCTGTGCGGCGAAGGCCTGATGCTGGCCAGCGACGTCACGGTCAAGGCCTACGCCGAACAGGGCTATGTGCAGCGCGTGCTGGCCGGCTGGACCGGTCCGGAGATGGACTTCAACGCGGTGTTCCCGCGCGGCCAGGTGCAGTCGCCCAAGGTGCGCGCGTTCGTCGACTTCCTGGTCGAACGCCTGAACTTCGACGCCGACTACATGCAGGTGCTGTGCCCGGACCGCCAGCGTTTCCGCAAGGCCTCCGAGGACGCCTCCGCGGCGATCGCGGCCGAACTGGCCAAGGTCGCCAAGCAGCGTCCGAACAAGGCCGCGCCTTCGCCGGAAGTCGAAGTCGAAGCGATCGTGGCCGGCGCACGCCACGACGAGGACGCGGAACTGGCCTGAGCCGGATCCGCAGCTGCGGTGAGCGCAAGCGAACCGCACGCACCATCGCCCCGACCGATCGCATAAGAGCCCCCTCTCCCGCTTGCGGGAGAGGGCTGGGGTGAGGGGAATGCAGCGCCAAAGGCGCAAATGCTTCTGCCCCACCCCCACCCAAACCCACGCGCAACGCCTAGCGCAACCTCCCCGCCAACCCCGACACCCGCATCGCATGCCGCGACAGCGCCGCGCGCAGGATCGCCTCGCTGGCGCACAGATGCAGCTCGCGCCGGGCGCGGGTCATCGCCGTATACAAAAGTTCGCGCGACAGGCTGCGCGCATCCTGGCGCGGAAGTTGCAGCCACACGCTGTCGAATTCCGAACCCTGCGACTTGTGCACCGTCATCGCGAACGCGCCGGTGTGCGCCGGCAAGGCGGCCGGATAGAAACCGCGCACGCCCTCGCTGCCGCCGGCGAACCAGGCGATCGGACCCTCGCTCTCGCGCGCGCCGTCGGCCGCGCGCAAACAGACGCCGATGTCGCCGTTGAACAGGCCGTGGCGGTAGCTGTTCTCGGTAATCAGCAGCAGACGGCCCTGGAAGTACGCCGGCCGGTGACTGCCGGCCAGCGCTTCCTCGATGCGCGCATTCAAGGGTGCGGCGCCCTGCGCGCCGTCGCGCAGCGCGGTCAGCAGACGCACGCGCGCGGCCAGGGCCAAGGCCTGCGCAGGATTCTCGACCGCGGCCAATGCGCGCCATTCGCCCAACAGCCGCTCGCGGCCGGGGCCGGACAAGGGATCGATCGCATCCTCGTGGAAGCTCACGCCGCGCAGTTCGCCGCTGCGCAACAGGGCCAGGGCGGTGTCGGCGTCGCCGGCGCGCGTGGCTTGCGCCAGCGGCGCCAGGTCCAGGCTTTCGGCCTGGCGGTAGCCGCGTTGCAGATGCACGCGATGCCCGGCCAAGGGCGCGGTCGGCATGCCGTCGTCCACGGACAGGCTGTCGCCGAGTAAGGGCTGCAAGGCCTGCGCTATCGATGCCGGCAAGGCTTCGTCTTCGCCCGCGGCATCGACGATCGCGGCCAGCACGTCGCCGGCTTCGACCGAGGGCAGCTGGTCGCGGTCGCCCAGCAGGATCAGGCGCGCACCGTCGGGCACGGCCTCGACCAGCTTGCACATCAGCGGCAGGTCGACCATCGAAGCCTCGTCGACCACGATCGCGTCGTACGGCAAGGGATCGCGCGCGTCGTGACGGAAGCGCGGGCTGTCGGGCAGCGTGCCCAGCAGCCGATGCAGGGTGCGCGCTTCCACCGGCAGGGCTTCGCACAGCGCCGGATCGACGCCCGCCACGAGCCGCAGCGACGCGGCAGCGGCGCGCAGGCTTTCGGCCATGCGCTCGGCGGCGCGGCCGGTCGGCGCGGCCAGGGCGATCCGCGGCGGCGGCGCGCCGGACTGGCGCGCCTGCGCGATCAACAGCAGCAGCAAGCGCGCGACCGTGGTGGTCTTGCCGGTGCCCGGCCCGCCGGTGACCAGCAGCAGGGCGCGCGCCAAGGCCAGCGCCGCCGCGCGCGCCTGGCGGTCGCCGTCGCGCGCTTGCGGGAACAAGGCCGCGAACAAGGGCGCCAGTGCCGTGGCATCGACGCGCGGCGGCGCCTGCGCGGCCAGCGCGCGCAGGCGTGCGGCCAGGCGGCGTTCGTATTCGCGATAACGGCGCAGGTAGAGCAGGCCGCGTTCCAGCACCAGCGGCGCACCGGTATCGGCGGGCGTTTCATCTACAGGAGTGGCGATCCAGGACGAGGCCTGCAGCACCGCCGACCACTGCTGCGGCTCAGCCAGGACGACGTCCGCAACCTCCTCGCCGGGCCGCTCGGGATCGAACGCGGCGTGACCGTCGGCGATCGCGCGCGACGCCAGCGCCGCGCCGGCCAGAACCAGTTCCGGCGTGGCCGGATCGAGCCGGCGCAGCGACTGCGCCAGGGCATGGTCGACCGTGCGCAGGCGGCCGCGTCGCAGCAGGGCGTCGATCAGGCTCATGCCGCGCCTCCGCCGAACAGTGCATCCAGCGCTTCGACCAGCGCGCGCGGCGGTACCTGGGCATGGATGCCGTCGCCTTCGCTCTGGCTGCGGATCGGGTCCAGACCGCGGCAGAACAGATAACGGGTGCCGCCGAAATCGCGGTCGTAGTCGTAGTCCGCGCCCAGCCGGAACCGCAGCCAGCGGTGCAGGGCCAGGGTGTAGATCAGCGATTGCAGGGTGTACTCGCTGTCGTCCATCGCCCGCTCGATCGCGGCGGCATCGTAGGACGGCAGGCGGTTGGTCTTGTAGTCGAGCAGGTAGTAGCGGCCCTCATGCACGTAGACCAGGTCGATCTTGCCGGTCATCAGGCCGTCGAGGCGGCGCCGGTGGCCGAAGGCCTGGCGCGCGCGCAGCCAGCCGTGCGCGTGCAGCAGATCCAGCAACGCCGCGGTCGAAGCATCGTTGAGCGCGAAGTGAAATTCCATTTCGGCGCGCAGCGCGTTCGCCGGCAGATCGGCCAGGCGCGCGCCTTCGGGCAGGGCCGCGGTGAGGGTCGCGCCGACCAGGCGCGCCAGAGTGTCCAGGCCGCCGCCGTCGATGTCGGCATCGGTGTAGCCCTGCTCGTGCATCGCCGTGCGCAGCAGCGGCTCCTGTCCGTCCGGCACCAGGCCGAGGCGGCGCCAGTGTCGCCATGCGGCGAAATCGCAGCGCTCCAAAGCGGTGTGCACGGCGTTGCCGAAACGGCTGCCGGAGAAACGCAGCTCCATCACGTCGATGGGCAGCTCGTGCGGCGCGGGCAGGATCAGCGGTTCGGGTTCGTCCTCGGCGCCGCGCTCGTCCTGCACGCGGTTGCCTGCGTCCTCGCGGGTGAGCTGGGTGAAGCTGTGCACCCACCAGTCGCGCGACAGGCCGCGGCGCAGCGTGCGCGCGGGCGGCACCGCCCCGCCCGCCTGCGGCGGCAGCGGCAGCGGACGCGGTTCGGGCGCGCCGTCGTCCACGGCGATGTCGTGGCCGTCGCCGGTGGCGAGCGCGGCGATGTCGTCCAGCATCGGCGCCAACGGCGTAGCCGCGCCCAGGTACAGCGGCCCGGTCGCCAGCCACAAGGCGTGCTTGGCACGGGTCAGGCCGACGTAGAGCAGGCGCGCATCCTCGGCCGCGGCCTCGCGCAAGGAACGGCTGCGCGCTTCGTTCCAGCTCGGGGTGGCCGCGTCGTCGTGCTCGCCTTCCAGCTGCAGCACGCGACCGTCGTCGTCGGGGTATTCGCAATGGCGGCCGCCGCGCGATTCGCGCCCGATCGCCGCGAACGGCAGGAACACCAGGCCGAACTCCAGGCCCTTGCTCTTGTGCAGGGTCAGGATCTGGACCCGGCGCGCGTCGGATTCCAAACGCAGCTGCTGCTGTTCGTCGTTGTCGTCGGCCTCGGCGATGCGCAGGCGCAGCCAGTCGACCAGGCCGTGCAGGCCCAGCGCCCGGGCGTCGGCCTCCTGCAGCGCTTCGCCCAGTTGCAGCAGGTTGGTCAGCCGGCGTTCGCCGTCGTCGAGCGCGAGCAGGCGCGGCGCCTGCTGCGCGCACAGGTCGGCGACCAGGGCCAGCGGGCCGTGGCGCTGCCAGCGCTCGCGCCACTCCAGCGCGCGCAGCTGCCAGTCGCGCTGCCACAGCTCGTCGCTGTCCAGGCGCGCGATCGCGTCCGCGTCCAGGCCCAGGAATACGCTCGCCAGCGCCGCGCGCAGGCGGCCGCCGTCGCCGGGCTGGAGCAGGGCGTCGAACAGGGCCAGCAGTTCCTGCGCTTGTTCGGTCGCGAACACGCTGCGGCGCCCGGCCGCGACCGCCGGAATGCCGGCGGCGACCAGGGCGCGCTGTACGCGTGCGGCCTCGTCGTGGCTGCGCACCAGCACGGCGATGTCGGCCGGCTGCAGCGGGCGGCCGTCGATGGCGGCGCGGCCGGCGCGGGCGTCCGCGAGCCAGGTGTGGACGGCGGCGACGCAGGCGCGGGTCGCGAGTTCGCGCGATTCCGGCGCGCTCCACTGCGCTTGCTTGCGGCCGTCGTCGGGCGCCGGCAGGCGACGCAGGGTCAGCGCAGGCGCGCGGCGGCCGGCGCGCAGCAAGGCCTCGTCGGCGACCACGCCGCCGGGCTCGACCGCGAGGAAACCGATGCGCGCATCGACGAAGGCGTCCGCGCCGGCGCGCCGGTACAGGGCTTCGACCGCGCGCAGCAGCGACGGCCGCGAGCGGAAGTTGCGGCGCAGCGGCGGCGCCTGTTCGGCCCGGCCCGCGGCCGCGAGGTAGGTGTGGACGTCGCCGCCGCGGAAGCCGTAGATCGCCTGCTTGGGATCGCCGATCAGAAACAGACTGTTTAGGGGCGGGGTATTCAGAAGCGGACTATCCAGGAGCGCGCCGCCGTCGTCGCGGCTAGCCGGGCCGAACACGCGTTCGAAGATCGCCCACTGGCGCGCGTCGGTGTCCTGGAACTCGTCGACCAGGGCGACCGCGTACTGCGCGCGCAGCCGAGCGATCAGCGCGTCCGCGTGCGGGCCGGCCAGGGCATCGGCGACGCCGTCGATCAGGTCGTCGTAGGTCTGCACGCGGCGCACGCGCTTGAGCTCGGCCAGGCGCGCCGCGGCTTCCTCGCGCACGCGGTGCACCAGCGCCAGGCCTTGCGCGTCCAGCCATTGCGCGCGCGCGGCGGCGGCGGCGAGGTAATCGGCGAGGGCGAGGAACAGCGGCGAACTCGGAGTCTGCGCCTGCTTGCCCTTGTTGGTGCGGTCGGCCAAGGCGGCCGGGGTCATGCGGTCGATGCGCGGTTCGATGCGTGCGCTGGCGTCGCCGTTCGCGCACCAGCGCGCCAGCGCCTCGTTCAGGGCGCCGGGCAGTTCGGCGCGCCAGGTCTGGCCGTTGAGCACCTTGGCGGCCATCGCCGCTTCCAGATCGGCGAAGGCCTGCGCGCCGTGTTGCAGATAACTCCGGCGCAGGACGTCGGCGCGCGCCTGCAGCAGCGGCAGCGGATCGGGCGTGGCCGCGGGCAGCGGCGGCCGTAGCCGCGCTGCGCGCAGCAGCGCGCCCAAGTCGGCGGCCAGCGCCGGGGGACCGGCCGGCCAGCGCGCCTGCAGCAGTTCGGCGGCGACCGCATCGGTGCCGAGCGCGCGCCACAGGTCGACCGCGACCTCCTCGCGCAGCTCGCGGTCGCTGCCGATCATCTCCGGCGCCAGGAAGGCCTGCCCGGTTTCCAGGGCGTGCTCGCTGAGCACGCGCGCGCAGAAACCGTGGATGGTGACCACCGCGGCCAGGTCGATCTCGCGCGCGGCGCGTTGCAGGCGCACGCGCAACGCCGCCGGCGCTTCCTCGTGCAGACGCGCGGCGATCAGGGCGCGGGTGACCGCGCGCTCGCCGTCGTCGTCGGCTGCGGGCAGCGCGGGATCGTCGGCGGCGATGCGCGCGGCCAGCAGCAGGCGCCGGCGCAGGCGTTCGCGCAGTTCCTGGGTGGCCGCGTCGGTGAAGGTCACCGCCAGGATCTGGCCGACGCGCAGGCCGCGCTCGATCACCAGGCGCGTGACCAGGGTCGCCAGGGTGTAGGTCTTGCCGGTGCCGGCGCTGGCTTCGATCAGGTGCAGGCCGTGCAAGGGCAGGCGCAGGAAATCGTCGTCCGCGACGGCGGCGGCCGGCGCCGGGTCGAACAGGTCGCGCGGGCGTTCGCTCATCGCGCGTCCTCCTCGCTGCGGCCGTGCACGACGGCATCGAACACCAGCCGCGCGATGGCGCGGAACTCGTCGGCCAGGGCCGCGCCCTCGGCGGTGGCGGCGAACGGATCGCGGCCGCGCAGCGCCAGACGCGCGCCGCCGGCCTCGGCCTCGCTCCAGCTGTGGCTGCCGCCGTGCCATTGCAGCGCGGCCTGGTTCCAGGCGTCGCGGCCTTCGCTGTCGGCCTGGTACCACAGCCAGCCCGCGCGCGGCAGAAACGGCAGCGGCTCGCGCAGGCCGTGCGCGCGCAGGCGCAGCAGCGCGTCCAGCGCAGTGCGGGCCTGCGCGGGTGCGAGCGCCGCGCGCAGGCTGGGCCCGACCCCGGCACCGGTCTGGGCGAACTGCGCCAGCGGGCGCGTGTCGCCCAGCGCCGACAGCACCAGCCAGTCCAGGCCGTGGGCGATCTGGGCCGGGCCGTGCAAGGCGCCGAAGCGCAGGCGCGCCAGACCGGCGGCGTAGAGCTCGTCGATGCGGCCGTGCAGCCGCTGCGCGCCGAGTTCGAGTTCGAAGTGCCGCGACTGCGGCGCCTGATCCTCGCGCCAGCGCGCGAAGGCCTCGGCGTAGGGCTGCACTTCGGCGAGCAGGCTGTCGAGCTGGCGCCGGCCCAGCGGCCCGGACGGCAGCAGCGCGCGGGCGCGCAAGCGCGCCTGCAGGCCTTCGTCTTGCCCGGCCAGCAGGGCGTCGTACACCGCCTGCTGCAGTTGCTGGCGCTGCAGGCCGCGGCCGGGCAGCAGCAAGGGTTCGACATCGTCGTCGGCGTCGCCCGCGTCGGGCAGGCGCAGGTTGAGGCGCTGGCGCAGGAACGCGCCCGGCGGGTCGCGCAGGAACGCGCGCAGGTCGGCCAGCGCGATCCGCGGCGCGGCCTCGACCGGGGCCAACGGACGGTCGATCCAGGGCCCGAGTTCGCTGCGTTCGCCGGCGCCGGCCTGCGCCGCCGGGCGCCATTCGCCGCGGTAGCTGTAGCGGCGCGGTTCGAGCGCGCCGTCGGCCCCGTCGCCGGCGCCGAACGCGGCCGGCGAGAACGGCTGCAGCGGTTCGTGCACGATCAGGGCGGCGCGCGCGGCGTTGGGGTCGCGGTGGTAGCGCGCGGCCACATCCAGCAGTTCCGACACCAGCGGCGAAGGCTCGCGCGCACTGCCGTCGCGCGGGTCGGCGCCCAGGTAGCTCAGGTACAGCACTTCGGACGCGGCCACGAACAGCTGCAGGAACAGGAAGCGATCG
Organism: Lysobacter sp. Root76; assembly: GCF_001428685.1. Taxonomy (GTDB): domain Bacteria; phylum Pseudomonadota; class Gammaproteobacteria; order Xanthomonadales; family Xanthomonadaceae; genus Lysobacter. The sequence continues at coordinate 56,175 of NZ_LMIK01000005.1, forward strand.
TCCTCGCGCAGCGAGCGGTCGCCGTGGCGACGCGCGGTGGTGCCCAGTTCGGCGGCGAGGCGGTTGAGGCCGCCGACCGGATCGCGGCGCGGGTAGTCGCCGTCGTTCATGCCGAGCAGGCAGATCGCGCGGAACGGGATCAGGCGCATCGGCACCATGCGGCCGAAACTGACGCCGCCGGTGAGCAGCGGCGCGCGGGTGTCGGCGTCGCTCAGGGCGGCGCGGAAATGCGCGCGCACCACTTCGGCCGGCACCGGCGCGTCGAAGCCGGCGCGCCCCGCATCGCGGGCGAAGCCTTCCACCAGCAGGCGCAGGCGTTCCAGGGTGCGCAGGTCGCCGGACTCGCGCGGCCGCTGCGGCAACAAGGCCTGCAACAGGCTCAGCAGACGGTCGCGCCACTGCGCCGGCGTCATCGCCGCGGCCAGCGCGCGTTCGTGGCGGGCGAGCACGCGCAGCAAACGGATCAAGGCGTCGAGCGCGTCCAGCGCGCTGCCTTCGAGTTCGGTGTACGGCGCGACTCCGGCGATGTCCTCGTCGCCGCCGCTGGCATGCCCGATCAGCAGGCGGTCGAGGGCGAAGCGCCAGGTGTAGGCGTCGTCGGCCGGCGCCTGGTGGCGGGCGCGGTGGGCGTCGTCGATGCCCCAGCGCGCGCCGGCCTCGTGCAGCCAGGCATGCAGGCGTTCGAACGCGGGCGCGTCCAGGCCGGCGGCGTCGGCGATCGCGGGCGTGGCCAGCAGGTCGAGGATCTCGCTCAGGCCGAAGCGCGACACCGGCAGCGCGAGCAGGCGCAGGAACACGTCGGCCAGCGGTTCGGCGGCGAGCGGGCTGACGTCGGCCAGCGCATAGGGAATGAAGTCCGGGCGCCCGGCCAGGCCGCCGAACACCGCGGCGATGTGCGGCGCGTAGGGATCGATGTCGGGCGCCAGCACCGCGATCTCGCGCGGCTGCAGCGGCGGATCGAAGCGCGGGTCTTCGAGCAGGCCGCGCAGTTGGTCGTGCAGCACCTGCACTTCGCGCAACCGGGTGTGGCAGGCGTGGACCTGCAGGCTGGGGTCGGCCGTATCGACGCTGTCGCGCCAGGCCGGCAGCGCCGGCGCGCGCCGGTGCAGCAGGTCGCGCTGCAGGCGCTTGAGCAGGCTGTCGCGCGCGGGATCGTCGGCCGGATCGGTTTCCGGATCGGCGTAGGCGGCGATCTCGCCCGAGGGGTGCACCACCTCGTAGCCGCCCAGCACCGCCATGAAGTCGCGGCCGGCCGCGCCCCAGGCCTGCAGCAGCGGGTTGTCGTCGTCGGCCTCGGCCGGTGCGCCGGCTTCGTCCAGGCGCAGGCGCTCGGCGTAGCTCGCCAGGTCGCCCCAGTACTTGCGGGTCGGCGTGGGCAGATAGAAATGCAGCACGCCGGCGCGGGCCTGGGTCGCGATCACCCGCAGCACGTCGGGCGAGACGTTGAGGGTGGCGAAGGCGAACAACCGCGGCGGCAGCCCGGCCGGCGCCGGCGCATCGTCGCCGCCGTGGCGCGCCAGGTAGTCGCCAATGCGGCGCGCGCGGTACAGGCGCCCGCCGGCGACGCGGCGCCACAGCGCGGCCTGGGCGTCGTCGCGCGCCTGGCCCGCGTCCCAGGCCAGCAGCCAGTCGCGGCGCCAGGCCTGGTACTTCTCGAACAGGCCCGCCAGCTCGCCGGCCAGCGACCAAGGCTTGAGCGGGTCGGCGCCGGCCAGATAGCCGCGCAATTCGGCCAGCGCCGGTTCGCGCAGCGTGGCCGGATGCGAGAGCTCCTTGTAGAGGCGCCAGCGCAGCGCGTCGGCGCCGATGTCGTCCTCCACGCCGGGCACGTTGGCGTCGAGCGCGCGCTGGACGAACTCGCCCGGGGTCAGGAATTCGAGATTGGCGGCGATGCCGTAGGCCTGGGCCAGGGTCGCCTGCAGCCAGCGCCGCATCGCCACCTGCGGGATCAGGACCACGTCCGGCGCCAGCGCCGACTGCCCCAGCGCGGGCGTGCGCAGTTCCTGCGCCAGCAGCCCGGCCAGCACGTCCAGCGCATTGGAATGGTAGAGACGGAAGTCGGGACGGCCGGGCATCGCGACATCTTGCCGCAGCGCGGACGCAGGCGTGGCGATCCTTTGCGGCGACCCAGCCTGCGCCAGCGGGCGGTCCGATGGCGCCCGGCGCCACGCCGCATGCGTAACGCCGGCGCTTAAAGCCTTCTTAATCCGTGCCGTCCAGCATCGACGGCACGACGATGGTGCCGTTCTCGTGGCGTCGCCGTGGAACCTGCGACAATGCCCGCGCTGCATCCCCGTTCAGCCTCAGCCCGCCAAGCTGCCGAAACTTGCGACCCCACGCGGGCCGCATGCGGCCGCACCTCTCCGGATGACGCCCACAGCATGACGACCGAAACGCCCATCGTCCGCCTGACCGACCTGCGACTCGATCGCGGCGGCCGTGCCGTGCTGCGCGACATCAACCTGTCGATGCCGCGCGGCAGCATCGTCGCGGTGCTGGGCCCCTCCGGCAGCGGCAAGTCGACGCTGCTGTCGGCGCTGACCGGCGAACTCGCGCCGACCGCGGGCCGGGTCGAAGTGCTGGGCCAGGACGTGCCGCGCCGCTCGCGCGCGCTGCTGGAACTGCGCAAGGGCCTGGGCGTGCTGCTGCAGGGCAACGGCCTGCTCACCGACCTCACCGCGGCCGAGAACGTGGCCCTGCCGCTGCGCACCCATACCGATCTGCCCGATGCCCTGATCCAGCGCCTGGTGCTGATGAAACTCAACGCGGTCGGCCTGCGCGCCGCCGCCGACGCCTACCCGCGCGAACTGTCCGGCGGCATGGCGCGCCGGGTCGCGCTGGCGCGCGCGCTGGCGCTGGACCCGCCGCTGATGATCTACGACGAACCGCTGACCGGCCTGGATCCGATCGCCTCCGGCGTGGTCATGAGCCTGGTCCGCCGCCTCAACGACACCCTCGGCCTGACCAGCATCATCGTGACCCATCACGTCCACGAAACCCTGCCCGTGGCCGACCACGCCATCGTGATCGCCAACGGCGGCATCGTCTTCTCCGGCACCCCGGCGCAGCTGGAAGCCAGCACCGACCCGCTGGTGCAGCAGTTCCTGCGCGGCCAACCCGACGGTCCGATCGCCTTCGACGCGGCGCCACGCACGGCGGAGGCCGCCTGATGGCCTTCGTCGAAGCCACCCGCCAGCTCGGCCGCGCCGGCCTGTTCACCCTGTCGGTGTTCCGCGCGTCCAAGCCGACGCCCGACTTCTTCCGCGAGTTGACCCGCGAGATCTACAAGATAGGTGCACGTTCGCTGCCGATCATCGCCGTTGGCGGCGCGTTCGTGGGCTTGGTGCTGACCCTGCAGGGCTACCGCACGCTCGCCACCTTCGGCGCCAGCAACTCGCTGAGCACCCTGCTCGGCCTGTCGCTGTACCGCGAACTCGGCCCGGTCCTCACCGCGCTGCTGTTCATCGGCCGCGCCGGCAGCTCGATCGCCGCCGAACTGGGCTTGATGCGTGCCACCGACCAGATCACCGCGCTGGGCCTGATGGCGATCGACCCGGTCGGCAAGGCGGTCGCGCCGCGCTTCTGGGCCGCGGTGCTGAGCGTGCCGCTGCTGACCGGCTTCTTCTGCAGCTTCGCGATCGCCGCCAGCTACCTCGAGGCGGTGCACGTGATCGGCCTGGACCCGGGCTACTTCTGGCCCGCGCTGAAGGACAACGTCGATTTCGTCGACGACTTCTGCGTGGCCTTGTTGAAGTCCGGCGTGTTCGGCGCCACCTCGGCGCTGGTCGCGGCCTACGTCGGCTATCACGCCGAACCGACCATCGAAGGCACCTCGGTCGCGACCACCAAGGCGGTGGTCAACGCGTCCCTGCTGGTGCTGATGTTCAACTTCGTCATGTCCGCATTGCTGTTTAGATAGCGAGCCCCTTCGCAAGAACCCGCACATCCCTGTGCGGACTTTCCAATGCAACACCCGCTGTTACGCGACAACGCTCGACACTTGGAGATCCACCCATGTCCGTCCGCAGTCCCCGCATCGAATTCGCCGTCGGCGCGTTCCTGTTGCTCGCCCTGGCCTCGCTGCTGGTGCTGGCGATCGCCTCCACCAACGGCAAGTGGGGCTTCGGCGGCGACAGCTACGCGCTCAAGGCCCGCTTCACCACCATCGGCGCGCTGCGCCCGAACGCGCCGGTCAAGATCGGCGGCGTCGCGGTAGGTCAGGTCGCGCATATCGAGCTCGATCCCAAGACCTTCGAGTCCAAGGTCACCCTGGCGATCAACAGCCAGTACAAGGACCTGCCCGCCGACACCTCGGCCGGCATCTTCACCAGCGGTTTGCTGGGCGAGAGCTATATCGGCCTGACCCCGGGCGGCGATCCGGAGCCGCTCAAGCCCGGCGACGAGATCTTCCTGACCCAGCCCGCGGTCGACCTGATCCAGCTGGTCGGCAAGTACATGTTCAGCGGCGGCGGTGCCCAGGGCGGCAACAAGAAAGACGCCGCGGCGCCCGCCACCAACGACGTTCCGGCGTACCTGCAAGGCGAAGCCGCCCCCACCCAAGACGAGAGCAAGAAATGAAGCGCACCCTTATCTCCCTTGTGATCGCGTCGGCGCTGCTCGCCGCCGCGCCCGCCACCGTATTCGCGCAGTCGGCGCAGGCCGCGACCACCGCACCGGCCGGCTCGCCCAGCCAGATGGTGCTGGCCAACAGCACCCGCATCCTGAGCACGCTGGAAGCGCGCCGCGCCGAGTTCACCAAGAACCGCGCCGCGCTGAGCCAGTTCATCAGCACCGAGTTCAACCAGATGTTCGACCGCGACTACGCCGCGCGCCTGGTCCTGGGCACGCACGGCCGCGGCGCCTCCGACAGCGACGTCAAGCTGTTCGCCGACGCGCTCAGCACCAGCCTGATGCAGCGCTACGGTTCCTCGCTGCTGGACTTCAACGCCAAGCTCAAGGTCCGGATCAAGTCCGAAACCCCGCTGCGCGGCGGCGCGATCGTGAAGGTGTCCAGCGAATACCTGCGCCAGGGCGGCGAGCCGGTGCCGGTCGACTACCTGATGCGCAAGATCGGCAGCAACTGGAAGGTGTTCGACGTGATGGTGGAAGGCGTCAGCTTCGTGCAGACCTTCCGCAACCAGTTCGACACCCCGCTCAAGCAGAAGTCGATCGCGCAGGTCGCCGCCGACATCCAGGCCGGCCGTCTGCAGGCCCAGGCCCAGAGCAACTGAGCATGAGCGCGGCCACCGTCCGACGCGAAGGCGAAGCGCTGGTGTTCACCGGCGCGCTCGACCGCGCCGCGGTGGCGGCGCTGTGGCGGCAGGCGCTGCCGCTGCTCAAGGACCTGCGCCGCCTGGAGCTGGGTGCGGTCAGCGAAGTCGACAGCGCCGGCCTGGCGCTGTTGGCCGAACTCGCCGCGCGCGCCCCGGGCGTGAGCGTGATCGGCACGCCGCCCGGTTTGACCGAGCTGCGCACCGCGTACCGACTCGACGAGGGACTGGGCTTTTCCAGCTGATCCCGAACACACCGTTGCGGTCGCCATCGCCCCAGGGATGTGGCCAGGCCGCCCTTAGCGAATAGACTGCGACCATGCGCTCCCCCACCCCCACGCTTTCCTCCGCCATCGCTCTGGCTTTGGCCCTGGCGCCGCTCGCCGCCAACGCGCAGCAGATGTCGGCGCAGCAGCGCACCACCTACGAAGCCTGCCTGGCGGCCGGCGACGGCAGCGCCGACGCGGCCCTGGCCTGCCGCCTCAAGATCGAGGATGGCAAGACCGGCGCCGACGCAAGCGCGACGCCCACGCCGACGCTGGACGAACTTGCGGCCAGGACCGAAGCCGACGCAGCCGCCAAGGACGCCGCATCCGCGGCGGCCGATGCGAGGGCCTCCGCCACCGAAGCCGCGGATGCTTCAAACGCGGGAACCGCCGCGGTCGACGCCGGCGCGGCACCCGAGCCGGTCTCCGCGCTGGAGGCCTCCACGCCGGCCGAGGTCGAGCACGCGTCCGACACCGCCGCCGCCGCGGGCACCGCTGCCGCGCAGGCCAACCCGGCCGACCCGCGCACCGACGCCGAGCGCGACTTCGATGCGCTCTACGGCGCGCAATCGCAGGAGTACGATCCGGTCGCCGACCCGACCCTGCCGGCGCCGGCCTCGCTGCCGACGATCTACGACCCGTGGGAGCGCTACAACCGCAAGATGCACCGCTTCAACAACGCGGTGGATCGCATCATCGCCAAGCCTCTCGCGCGCGCCTACGTGCGCGTGGTCCCGCGCCCGGTGCGCCTGGGCGTGAGCAATTTCTTCAACAACCTCGGCCAGCCGGTGTCGGCGGTCAACGCGCTGCTGCAGGGCAAGCCCAAGCAGGCCGCGCAGTCGCTGGGCCGTTTCGCGCTCAACACCACGGTCGGCATCGGCGGCATCTTCGACCCCGCCAGCGACGCCAAGCTGCCCAACCGCAGCGAAGACTTCGGCCAGACCATGGGCGTGTGGGGCTGGAAGCGCTCGCGTTACCTGGAACTGCCGCTGTTCGGCCCGCGCACCGTGCGCGACGCCTTCGGCGCGGTCGGCGACGCGCCGCTGAGCCCGCTGCGCCAGGTCGATCCGGATCGCATCCGCATCCCGCTGCAGGGCCTGCAACTGGTCGACGTGCGCGCCCAGCTGATGCCCACCGACGCCCTGCGCGAAGGCGCCGAGGACGACTACACCCTGGTCCGCGACTCGTGGATGCAGCGCCGCGACTACCAGATCTTCGGCGACCGCATGGACGCCGAAGACCAGGGCCTGCCGGACTACCTGCGCGACGACAGCAACCCCAGCGTCCCGGCGGATGCGATGCCGATGATGCCTACGGACGCGAATTACAACCGTTGATGGTGGCTGTGCGCGCTCAAGCAGCCGCGCAACTGAAAAGCCCGACGCTCTATAGCCCCTCTCCCGCTCGCGGGAGAGGGGTTGGGGTGAGGGCCGCCGCAAGCGCGTAGCTCCAACCTCAGCCGCTGCCCTCATCCGCCCTTCGGGCACCTTCTCCCGCAGGCGGGAGAAGGGAAAGCTCAAGCCTCGTCGTCGCTCGACGAATCTGTAGCCCCGCTCGCGGGAGAGGGGTTGGGGTGAGGGCCGCCGCAAGCGCGTCACTCCAACCTCAGCCGCTCCCCTCATCCGCCCTTCGGGCACCTTCTCCCGCAAGCGGGAGAAGGGAAAGCTCAGGCCTCGTCGTCGCCTTCGACGAAATCGTCGTTACCCAGCAAGCGCCGCGCCTCGTCCGACGGCATCGTCTCCACGCCCTTGAGCTTGCGTTCGATCGCGCGCGTACGCACGCCGGCGCCGTCGATGCTCTTGCGCACCGTGTCCAGCTGCGTGCGCGTGCGTTCGAGCACGTCGGCGAACTTGCCGAACTCGCTCTTGACCGCGCCCAGCAGCTGCCAGACCTCGCTGGAACGCTGTTCGATCGCCAGCGTGCGGAAGCCCATCTGCAGGCTGTTGAGCAGGGCCAGCAAGGTGGTCGGCCCGACCAGGGTGACGCGGAAGTCGCGCTGCAGCGCCTCGAACAAACCGGGCCGGCGCAGCACTTCGGCGTACAGGCCTTCGGTGGGCAGGAACAGCAGGGCGAAGTCGGTGGTGTGCGGCGGCGCCAGGTATTTGTCGCGGATGCGCTTGGCCTCGACCCTGACCTGACGCTCCAGCCCGGCCGCGGCGATCGCCAAGGCCTCGGCATCGGCACGGTCCTGCGCGTCGAGCATGCGCTCGTAGTCCTCGCGTGGGAACTTGGCGTCGATCGGCAGGCGAACCGGCTGCTCCGGCGTGGTGCCCGGCAGGCGCACCGCGTACTCGACGCGCTCGCCACTGCCCGGCACGGTGGCGACGTTGCTGTCGTACTGCTCGATGGTCAGCACCTGCTCCAGCAGCGCGCCCAACTGCACTTCGCCGAAGGTGCCGCGGGTCTTGACGTTGGTCAGCACGCGCTTGAGGTCACCGACGCCGTTGGCCAACTGCTGCATCTCGCCCAGGCCGCGCTGGACCTGTTCCAGGCGCTCGGACACCAGCCGGAACGACTCGCCCAGACGGGTTTCCAGCGTGGTCTGCAGCTTCTCGTCCACGGTCGCGCGCATCTGCTCGAGCTTGGCGGTGTTGTCGGCCTGCAGTTCGCGCAGACGCTCCTCCAAGGTCGTGCGCAACTCGCCGATGCGCAACTCGTTGCGCTGGGTGAGTTCGTTGAGGCGCTGGCCCAAGCCCTCGGCGAACCGCTGCTGCGATTCCGCCGCCTCGCTGCGACCCTTGCGCGCGTCGTCGGTCAGCGTGACCACCAGCTGATCCAGACGCTGGTCGGTGCGCTGGGTCAGTTCGGTCAGACGCCCGCCGAAGCCTTCGATGCGCTGCTCCTGCGCCGACGACAGGCTATCGAGCTGCTGGCGCAACTCGCCGCGCCCTTCGCGCTGCTCCTCGCGCAGCGACTGCTCCAGTCGCCCGTCGGGCTTGCGCAGCAGGAGCACGATCAACAACACGATCGCCGCCAGCACGGCGATCAACAACAGGGTCAGCAGCAGCGGGGTTTCGGCCATGGCGACAGTGTAGCCCGGAGCTTCTCAAGGACTAAGAATGCGCGGTGTCCCGAGGCTATGCTTGGCCCAGCCGCACCATCGATCCAGGAGATCCGATGCTTACCCCGCGTCAGCGACTGGCCAGAATCGCGCGCATAGGACTGGCGATCCAGGCCATCGCGATCCTGCCCGCCGTTGTGGCCATGATGGTCAGCTGGAACCCGTCGAATCAGGATTCGGCGTTCGTGCAATGGTGCGTTTCTTACTGGTGGTCGCTGTTGCTGTTGGGTACCTTCGTCTACACCGCAGTCGCGTATGCACTGAGCTTCCTGCTGCGCTGCCCGCATTGCCGCTATCGGCTGTCGCGCGCGTATACGCCCACCTGGGCCTTCGCCAGCCACAACGCGCACGTGCGGTATAGCGCGCATTGCGGTCTGGCACTGGACGCCTCGCGCAGCGACTGACGAAACCGGCGACAAGCCGCAGCAGCGCCGCTCGACCCTGCGCGCAGTCACGGTGCGGCGCTTAGCCACCCCGGATTCTCCTTCCACCGCGCCTCCAAAAACTCCACGAACGCCCGCACCTTCGCCGGCACGTAGCGCCTTTCCGGCATCACCGCGTGCACATCCAGCCCGTTGATGTCCCAGTGCGGCAGCACGCGTTCCATGCGGCCGTCGCGGATCTCGTCGGCGATGGCGAATTCGGGAATGCGGGCGATGCCGGCGCCGGCCAGCACGGCGGCCTTGAGGGCGAGGCTGGAGTTGGCGTCCAGGCGCGCGCCCAGGGCGACGCGCACGACTTCCTCGCCGTGGCGCAGTTCCCAGGTGCGGCCGGTCGCGGCCAGGCTGAAGTGCAGGCAGTCGTGCGCGCCGAGTTCGTCGGGGCGCTGCGGGCGGCCGCGACGGTCCAGGTAGGCGGGTGAGGCGCATAGCAGCACGCCGCTGTGGGCGATGGTGCGCGCGACCAGGCTGGAGGCCTCCAGGCGGCCCAGGCGGATCGCCAGGTCCTGGCTTTCCATGACCAGGTCGGTCGGGCGGTCGTCCAGTTGCAGGTCCAGGTCGACTTGCGGATGCAGGGCCAGGAACGGCCCGACGTGCGGGGCCACGTGCATCACGCCGAAGGTCATCGGCACCGACACCCGCAGCCGGCCCTGGGCGAGATCGCCGGTGCCGGCGACCGCGTCCTCGGCCGCGCGCGCCTCGGCGAACGCCGACTGGGCATGGCGCAGGTAGGCCTGGCCGGCCTCGGTCAGGCTGAGCCGGCGCGTGGTCCGGTGCAGCAGGCGCGCACCCAGCCGCCCTTCCAGCGCCGAAACCTGCTTGCTGACCGCGGCCTTGGACAGGCCCAGGGCGTCGGCGGCGCGCACGAAGCTGCCCAGTTCGGCCACCCGCACGAAGGCGAGCAGGCCGGCGAGATCGGGGACGGGCAGGCGCCCCTGCGGGATTGTTGACATAGAGAAACAGTCTAACCACGTCCGGGCCGATTATCCGCAGGTCCGGAATCCGTAACTTGGCCTCGTCCCGCCCATCCCGCCCCGGTACGACGCCATGAACCTCACCACGAAGCGCCTGATCCTCACCCTGCTGGCCGGCAGCCTGGTCGGCGCCATCTTCGTGATCGGCAAGCTGCTGCTGGGCCGCGGCCTGAGCCCGCTGATTGTTTCCCTGATCCAGACCGGCGGCGCCGCCGCGGTGCTGATGGCGGTGCAGACCGTGCGCGGCGAACGCCTGCCGTTGGACCCAGCCTCGCGCCGCTTCTATCTGATCGCCGCGCTGATCGCGGTCGCCGGCTCGGCCCTGCTCGGCAACTGGGTGCTGGCGCGGATCCCGGCCGGCATCTTCACCGTGGTGGTGACCCTGTCGCCGCTGTTCACCTCCTTGTTCAACGCCCTGGTCGAGCGCCGCTGGCCGAGCCCGACCGCCGCCCTGGGCACCGCCCTGGGCCTGGCCGGCGTGCTGCTGGTGCTGGTGCCGCGCGCGCGTTCGGTCGAAGCCGAACAGGCGCTGGCCCTGACCATCGCCCTGGGCGTGCCGGTGCTGCTGGCGATCGGCAACGTCTACCGCAGCCGTTACTGGCCGAGCGGACTGAGCGCGCCGATGTCCAGCGCCGGCACGATGCTGGTGCAGGCCCTGGCGGTGCTGCCGCTGATCGCGGTCAGCGGCCAGCGCGCGGACCTGCAGCAGCTGGCCGCCTCCTGGCCGCTGCTGCTGGCGATGGTGCTGGTCACCCTGTCGGCCAACGTCGCCGCCGCCGCCCTGCAGCGCATCGCCGACTCCGTCGCCTACAGCCAGATCGGTTACGTGGTCGCGCTGACCGGCGTGATCTGGGGCGCGCTGCTGTTCGGCGAGCGCCTGGGCTGGGGCTTCGCACCGGCGGTGGCGCTGGTGTTCGTCGGCGTGGTCCTGGCCAACCGCCGCATCGCCGCCCCCGTTTCCGTTCCCGCTGCGTCCGCACTGCCCGCTCTGGGCGTCGCGCGCTGATCCATCAACCCCCACTCGGACTTCTGTCATGTACCTCGCATTCGCCCGCTACGCCTTCGCCGCCATCGTTGCCCTCGCCGCCGCCGCGCCCGCCCACGCCGACCTGCGCGAGCCGCTGACCCGCGACAACAGCGTGCTGCTGATGGTCGACTACCAACCGCAGTTCGTGTTCTCGGTGCAGTCGATCCCGGTGGTCGAACTGATCAACAACGCGGTCGGCCTGAGCAAGGCCGCCAAGGCCTTCGAGGTGCCGACCACCTACGCCACCATCAGCGCGCAGAGTTTCGGCGGCCCGCTGTTCCGCCAGTTGACCGACGCGCGCCCGGAGCTGACCCCGGTCGACCGTACCTCGATCGACGCCTGGCAGGACCCGCGCGTGCGCGCCGCGATCGCCGCCACCGGCCGCAAGAAGCTGCTGGTCAGCGGCCTGTGGACCGACAGCTGCGTGACCCTGCCGGTGCTGTCGGCGCTGAAGGACGGCTACGAGGTCTACGTGGTGGTCGACGCCAGCGCCGACGTGTCGCGCGAATCGCACGAGATGGCGGTGCAGCGCATGATCCAGGCCGGCGCGGTGCCGGTGACCTGGATGGCGGTGATGCTGGAATGGCAGGGCGACTGGGCGCGCGGCAACACCGGCGCGCAGGTGCAGAAGATCGCGCAGGAGCATGGCGGCGCCTGGGGCCAGGGCATCGACTACCACCAGCGCATGGTCGCGCCGCGCAAGTAATCGCGCACCAGCGCAGGCCGACGGCCGGATCGCGACAAGTCGTTGCGGCCGTCGGCGTTACAGTGGCGGCTCCCTCATCGTGATCGCGGCGCGTTGCCGCCGCCCGGAGTCGCCATGGCCGCCTGGTTCACCGTCGCCGCACCATTGATCCCCGAAATCCTGCGCCTGGCGCGGCCCTACTTCACCCGCCCGCCGCCGCAGGCCATCGCCCCGCCTTCGGACGTGGTGGCGCTGCAGATCACCGAATTGCAGGACGTGGCCGCGCAGAACGCCGAATCGATCAAGGTGCTGGCGGCGGAAATGCAGAAGACCATCACCTCGCTGCAGCAGGCGTCGATGACGCTGGAGCAGCGGCTGCGGCGCGCGCATCGCTTGAGCCTGGCGTCGCTGGCGGTGGCGGCTGTGGCCCTGGTAGTCGCGGGGGCGGCTTACGCGACCGCGGCTTGAGGCCGGGCTTGCTTCGGATGGGAGCATGGTCGCGGTGACGGCTTACACCCCAGCGACTGAGGCCGAGCCCGCTTCCTGTGGAAGCGGCGTAAGCCGCGATCGATGACCGGCGCGATTACGACCCGCATGGATCGTGCCGCCATGAATGGCATTCACCAACGACGCGGACCGTGCCCGCTTCCTGTGGGAGCGGCGTAAGCCGCGATCGACGGCCGGCGCGATTACGACCCACACGGATCGTGCCGCCATGAATGGCATTCACCAACGACGCGGACCGTGCCCGCTTCCTGTGGGAGCGGCGTAAGCCGCGATCGACGACCGGCGCGATTACGACCCACATGGATCGTGCCGTCATGAATGGAATTCACGAGCGACGCGGACCGTAGCCCGCGACGCCGTGCGCATTCCCGCGATCGCGGCTTACGCCGCTCCTACAGAGAGCAGGACGCGCCCATTCGAGCTTTCGCGAGGGCGCGGCTGTCGCCGCAGCCCGCGACTCGCGCGAGTTACGACGTTCCGCTCAGTCCAGCACGCGGCAGAACACCGCCTTGAGATAACGCGATTCCGGCACCTGCGCCAGCCAGGGGTGGTCGGCGCCGGCGCCGGACACCTTCAGCACCTGCACCGTGCGCCCGGCGTAGAAGGCGGCGCGGCGGATCATGTCGAGGAACTGCTCCTCGCTGACCAGGCCGGTGCAGGAGAAGGTCGCGAACAGGCCGCCGGGCTTGACCACGCCCAGGGCGAGCTTGTTCATATCCAGATACTTCTTCAGCGCCGGGATCACCTGCTCGCGGTCGCGGGTCATCTTGGCCGGGTCCAGGATCACCACGTCGAAACGCTCGCCGGCGTTCCCCATATCGCGCAGGTAGGGAAAGATGTCGGCCTGCACGAACTTGACGTGGGCGTTGTTGAGCTTGGCGTTGCCCTTGGCGATGTTGATGACGTCGGCGTCGATGTCCACGCCGATCACTTCCTCGGCGCCGCGCGCCTTGGCGTAGACGCCGAAACCGCCGGTGTTGCAGCACAGGTCGAGCACGCGCTTGCCGGCGACCTGTTGCGACAGCCATTCGCGGTTCTCGCGCTGGTCGGCGAAGAAGCCGGTCTTGTGCGCGCCGGCCGGGTCGGCGCGGAAGCGGATGCCGTACTCGGTGATGACGGCCGGCGGCACGGCCTCGGTGCCGCGGAAGTCGAAGCTCTCCTGCTTTTGCACGTGCTCGTCGGCGAAGGCGTAGAAGCGGCAGCCCGGGAACTGCGCGCGCAGGGCGTCGTAGATCCATTCGCGGTAGCGGAACGCGCCGGCGCTGAAGTACTCGACCACCAGCAGGTCGCCGTAGCGGTCCACGACCAGGCCGCTGAGGCCGTCGCCTTCGCTGTGGACCACGCGCCAGGCGTCGCTGACCTCGTCCAGGCGCAGCACGTCGCGGCGCAGCGACACCGCCGCGGCGATCTTGCGCGCGAACCAGTCCGCGTCGACCGCCACGTTCGGATCGTTTTCGAGCATGCGCAGGGCGATGCGCGAATGGCCGTTGTAGAAGCCGCGGCCGATCCAGTCGCCGTCCACGCCGAAGACTTCGACGATGGAGCCGGGCTTGGGACGCTGGGCGGGCTTGTCGACCAGGCGCTGGAAGATCCAGGGATGGGTGGATTTCCAGGCGTTCTTGAGGCGTACGGAGGGCAGGTCGCTATTCATCGGCGCATTTTACGCGGGTTGCGTGCGCAGCCGGGGGATTTGCCCGGAAATCGCCGCAGTTGCCGGCCTTTCGACGCGGCGCGCGCTTGCGCCCCGCCGCAAGCCCCGCCGGCCGGGCGACGAAGCGTGCGCGGCATCCCTGTCCCACTCGCGGGACGAACTGGCCCGCGGGGCGCGGCTTGTATTCGCCGGCGCCGGTGCCAATCTCGCAAACATGCACCTGCCCACTCACGAAGCCCCGCCCGACACCCCGGCCCAGCGCAAAGCCGACCGCGGCCGGCTGTTGCGCGCGCTCAACGCCAGCCTGGCCTTCGTGCTGGTGCTCGCCGCCGTCTACACCGCCCAGGGCCAGTTCGACGTGGGCGCGTGGGCGGTGCAGCCGTGGTCGCCGGAGGGCCTGCTCGGCCTGCTGACCGCGCCGCTGCTGCACGGCTCGATCGAGCACCTGGCCACCAACGCGATCTCGTTGCTGATGCTGGGCACGCTCGCCGGCGGCGTGTATCCGCGCGCCACCGTGCGGGCGCTGCCGCTGATCTGGCTGGGTTCGGGCCTGGGCGCGTGGTTGCTCGGCAGCGTCGGCAGCCATCACCTCGGCGCCAGCGGCCTGACCCACGGCCTGATGTTCCTGGTGTTCGTGCTGGGCCTGCTGCGTCGCGACCGCCCGTCGATCGCCGCGGCCATGATCGCCTTCATGTTCTACGGCGGCATGCTGCTGACCATCCTTCCGCGCGAGCCGGGCATTTCCTGGCAGGCGCACCTGGGCGGCGCGGTGGCGGGCGTGATCGCGGCCTTCCTGTTCCGCCGCAGCGACCCGCTGGCGCCGCGCAAGCGCTACAGCTGGGAAGACGAGGAAGACAGCATGGTGCCGGCCGTGGACGAGCTCGAACCGCCCAGCCCGCGCGAAGTGCCGGTGCTGTGGAACCGCCCCGATCCCGAACCGGGCGTGGTCCTGCGCTTCCCGCCGCGCCGCGAACCATGAACGCTGCGGCTTAACCCCGTCGCGGCGGCAGGCTAGAGTGATGCGTAGATCGCACCACTTTCGGTCACAAGGAGTCCGCCCAATGCGTCTGGTTTCCCCCAGCCTGGTCCTGTGCGCGCTGGCGCTCGCCAGCCCGCTCGCCGCCGCCAAGGGCGCCTGCCTGATTCAGGGCAATCTCTACGGCGCACCGTTCATGGAATGCAGCGAAGTCGACACCGCCAACCCGTCCGGCGCCTACAAGGCGCAGTGCGAATCCAACGTCGGCTCGATCCAGAACGCCGGCGGCAACGCCACCGCCACCGTCGGCCCCGCTTGCCCGGCCGGAGCCGGCGGCGTCTGCGAGAATCCGATGGGCCAGAAGGTCCGCACCTACTACTACGCTCGCAACGCGCAGATGCTGGCGATCACCCAACGCAGTTGCGAAAGCACCGGCGGCACCTGGCGCACGCCCTGAGCGCGTCTTTCAGCGGATCCCCCATGACCCCTGCCCTGCTGGTGATCGACGTCCAAAGCGGCCTGTTCGACGGCGAGCCGCGCCCGGACGACGCCGACGCGGTGATCGCGCGCCTCAACGCGCTGATCGCACGCGCGCGCGACGCCGGAACCCCGGTGATCTTCGTCCGCCACGAACGCATCGGCACGCTGCTCGAACCCGGCACGCCGGGCTGGGCGTTCCAGGCCAAACTCGACGTGCACGACGACGACCTGGTGGTCGGCAAGACCTCGCCCGACGCATTCCTGCGCACCGGTCTGGAATCGCTGCTGCAATCGCTGGGCGTCGATCATCTGGTGATCGGCGGCTACGCCAGCGACTTCTGCGTCGACACCACCACCCGCCGCGCCGCCGCGCTCGGCTACCCGGTGACCCTGGCCGCCGACGCCCATACCACCCACGACAAACCGCACCTGACCGCCGCGCGCATCCGCGAGCACCACAACGCGACCCTGGCCGACATCGTCAGCTTCGGGGTCGAGATCCGCGCGGTCGACAGCGCCGACATCCAGTTCGTACGCAACGGCGGCGTCGCCCTGCGCTGAACCCCGCGTGCGGCCGCGCAGCGCGGATCCCATGCGATGCTACCGGCCTTCCACGCGCCCCCGCCGAGCATGCCGCGCCTGTCGATCTTCCGCCGTCCGCTGCTGCTGCTCGCCGCCGCCCTGGCGCTGAGCGCCTGCCAGCGCGCGGCGCCCGACGAGGGCTACGACGAATCCGCCGCGGCCGATGCGCGCCGCATCGAAGCCGATGTGCGCTACCTCGCCGACGATCTGCTCGAAGGCCGCGAGACCGGCAGCCGCGGCCACGACCTGGCCGCGCTCTACGTCGCCCAACGCCTGCGTGCGATGGGCCTGCGTCCGGCCGGCGACGACGGCGGCTACACCCAGCGCGTGCCGCTGTTGCGCGCGCAGCGCCTGGCCGAGGGCAACGAACTGGTGATCGAGCGCAACGGCGCGACCACCGCGCTGCGCTTCCGCGACCAGTTCCTGCCGCTGCTCAACTACGACCAGCCCGAAGCCCGCGTCGAAGCGCCGGCCGTGTTCGTGGCCCAGGCCGTGCACGCGCCGAAACTGCGCCACGACGATTTCGCCGGCCTGGACCTGCGCGGCAAGATCGCGGTGCTGTTCGGCGGCGCGCCGGCGCGCTTCGCGCCCGATCAGCGCGCCTTCTACGCCAGCACCGAAGAGAAGCTGCGCGCCGTGGCCGAACGCGGCGCGGTCGGCGCCGTGTTCGTGGCCACCACCGGCGACGAGCAGACCTACCCCTGGGCGCGCTCGGCCGAAGACTGGCAACGCCCCGGCATGCGCCTGCGCGGCAGCGACGGCCGCGCGATCGACAGCACGCCGTCGCTGCGCGTGGTCGCACGGGTCAGCGCGGCGGTGGCCGACGTGCTGCTGTCCGGCAACGGCCACACCGCCGCCGAGCTGTACCAGGCCACCGATGCCGGCCGCCTGCGCGGTTTCGATCTGCCCGGCCGCATCGTCCTGGCCGCGCGCAACACCGTCGCGCCGCTGGAATCGCGCAACGTGGTCGCGCGCCTGCCCGGTTCCGACCGCCGGTTGTCGGCCGAGCACGTGGTGTTCAGCGCGCACCTGGACCACGTCGGCATCGGCCCGCCGGTGGACGGCGATGCGATCTACAACGGCGCCATCGACAACGCCCTGGGCGTGGCGGTGATGCTGGAGGCCGCGCGCAAACTCGCCGCCGCGCCGACCCCGCCGCGGCGTTCGATCCTGTTCGTCGCGGTCACCGGCGAGGAAAAGGGATTGCTGGGCGCGCAGTGGTTCGCCCAGCACCCGACCGTGCCGGCCGCGTCCCTGGTCGCCAATCTCAATCTCGACATGCCGATCCTGCTGGCGCCGACCCGCGATGTGGTGCCGGTCGGGATCGAGCATTCCAGCCTGGCGCCGCTGGTGCGCCAGGCCGCCAAGGACGTCGGCGTGGCGCTGTCGCCGGACCCGGCGCCGGAACAGAACATGTTCGTGCGCAGCGACCAGTACGCCTTCATCCGCGCCGGCGTGCCGGCGGTGTACCTCAACGGCGGCGTCGAGGGCGCGCGCTTCGGCGCCGACCCGCGTGCAGCGCAACGCAACTACTTGAGCCAGCGCTACCACCAGCCCGGCGACGACACGAGCCAGCCCATCCAGTACGCCGACGCGGCGCGGCTGGCCCGCCTCAACGCGCGCCTGGGGCGGCTGATCGGCGACGCGCCGCAACGCCCGACCTGGAACGCCGGCGACTTCTTCGGCCAGCGTTTCGGCACCGATGGTTCCGGAGGCGATGCGCATGCCGATTGATCGCAACGCCCGCCTCGCTCCGCTGCGGCGATGGTCGTTCCTGCTCGCGCTCGGCGTGAATATGGGCAGCGGCGATGATGCGGTTCGCTGCGCTCACCACATCCTACCCATGGCCGACGCTACGACTGCGCCCGTCCTTATACTCGGCCCATGAAAACACTCGGCCTGCTCGGCGGCATGAGTTGGGAATCGACGGTTCCCTACTACCGCCAGATCAACGAAACCGTGAAGGAACGCCTGGGCGGCCTGCATTCGGCGCGGCTGCTGCTGTACAGCGTCGACTTCGCCCAGATCGAGCGCCTGCAGCATGCCGGCGACTGGAAGCAGGCCGGGCGCGTGCTCGGCGAGGCCGCGCGCGGGCTGCGCCTGGGCGGCGCGGAGCTGCTGGTGATCTGCACCAACACCATGCACAAGGTCGCCGCGCAGGTCGAAGCGATCTCCGAGCTGCCGCTGCTGCACATCGCCGATCCGACCGGCGCGGCGATCCGCGCCGCCGGCCTGCAGCGCGTCGCCCTGCTCGGCACGCGCTTCACCATGGAGCAGGACTTCTACCGCCGGCGCCTGAGCGAAAGCCATGGCCTGGAGGTGCTGGTGCCGGACGAGGCCGGGCGCGAACTGGTCCACCGGGTGATCTACGACGAGCTGTGCCTGGGCACGATCCGCGACGCCTCGCGCCAGGCTTACCGCGAGATCATCGCCGGCCTGGTCGCGCGCGGCGCCCAGGGTGTGATCCTGGGCTGCACCGAGATCGGCCTGCTGATCGGCCAGGACGATATCGAGGTGCCGGCCTTCGATACCACCGCGCTGCATGCGCAGGCGGCGGCGCTGACGGCGATCGGGTAGTCCACCGTGCGGCCATGGGCCGCTCTCCGTGGGAGCGGCGCAAGCCGCGATCGTCTCTCCACTCCCCAGCGCACCCCCCGCCTTGGGGTAGGAGCGGCGTGAGCCGCGACCGCGAACTTCGCCTGCTGGCGGGTTTCGCTCCGAATTCGCCTTCCGCCTTCCGCCTTCTGCCTTCTGCCTTCTGCCTTCTGTGGGAGCGGCGTAAGCCGCGATCGTCTCTCCACTTCCCAGCGCACCCCCGCCTTGGGGTAGGAGCGGCGTGAGCCGCGACTCATCCATGAAGCGGCGCACCCGCCCAACTCCCATCGCGGCTCACGCCGCTCCCACAGACAGCTCCGGCCGCCTCGACTCCGCGCTACTTCGCCGGCAGCGGCAGCCCGCGGAACGCTTTCACCGTACGCAGCACGAAGCTGGAATTGATGTCGGCCACGCCCGCCTGGTTGAGCAGGCGGTCGAGCAGGAAGTGCGAGAAGTGCTCCAGGTCGCGCACCGCCACCAGCAGCAGGTAGTCCATGTCGCCGGTCAACGCATGACAGGTGACGACCTCGTCCCATTCGTTGACGAAACGCCGGAACGACTCCAGCGCGTCGGTATCGTGGTGGTTGAGCTGCACGCGCACGAAGGCCTGCAGGCCCAGGCCGATGCGTTCGGGATCGACCTCGGCGCGGTAGCCGGCGATCACGCCCTCGCGTTCCAGGCGCTGGACCCGGCGCAGGCAGGCCGAAGCCGACAAGTGCACGCGCTCGGCCAGTTCGGCATTGGTCTGGCGGCCCTGGCGCTGGAGTTCGGCCAGCAGCAACAGGTCGGTGCGATCCAGCTCGACGGCGGCCATATTCGTGCAATTATTTCGTTAATGACGCAAGAATCATGCGCCACAACCGAGTTCCAGCGCAACAACGCAAGCTTCTTGCGCGTATCCGGCGATACAGTCACGGATCAACCAGGAAACACCGCCATGAACGCCACCACGCCGCAGCGCGTCGAACACCAGCTCACCGACAAAGGCTACGTGCCGGTCTATACGACCGCCGTGGTGGAGCAGCCGTGGTCGACGTATAGCGCCGGCGACCATGCGATGTGGGCGCAGCTGTTCGAGCGCCAGCAGCAGGTGCTGGTCGGCCGCGCCAGCGACGAGTTCCTGACCGCGCAGCGCGCCATGCACATGACGCCCGACCGCATCCCCAAGTTCGACGACCTCAACGCCGTGCTGCGCGCGGCCACCGGCTGGGAACTGGTCGGCGTCGAGGGCCTGCTGCCGGAACTGACCTTCTTCGATCACCTGGCCAACCGCCGCTTCCCGGTGACCTGGTGGATCCGCAAGCCCGAGCAGATCGACTACCTCAGCGAGCCCGACCTGTTCCACGACCTGTTCGGTCACGTGCCGCTGCTGATGAACCCGGTGTTCGCCGACTACATGCAGGCCTACGGCCGCGGCGGCGTGAAGGCGCACGCGATCGGGCCCGAGGCCCTGGTCAACCTGACCCGGCTGTACTGGTACACGGTGGAATTCGGCCTGATCAAGCAGGCCGACGGGCTGCGCATCTACGGCAGCGGCATCGTCTCGTCCAAGAGCGAGTCGATCTACTGTCTGGATTCGGACGCGCCCAATCGCATCGGTTTCGATCTGGAGCGGATCATGCGCACGCGCTACCGCATCGATACCTACCAGAAGACCTACTTCGTGATCGACAGCTTCGAACAGCTGATGGACGCGACCGCGCCGGACTTCACCCCGCTCTACGCCCGGCTCGCCGAGCAGGGCTCGGTGCCGGCCGGCGATGTGCTGTCCGGCGACGCCGTCTACCACCGCGGCACCGGCGAGGGCTGGCTCAACGACGGCGACGTCTGAGCGGCGCCGGGTGCCGGAACTCCGCGGCACCGACGCGCGGACGACTGGATGCAGCGCAAGGAGCGGCCAGCGCGCCGCTCCATCGGGCCTGCTACGGCCGATGATGGACACGCCCGCGACGCACCGGCGCAGTGCTCATAGCCGAACGGAATGTCGTCGCCGTGGCCGCGATCACGCCGGGCGCGAACTTCCGGCCGCGATCGCGGTACCCGAGGCGGCGACGGGTTTGCGCGGCGCATGCTTGCGGTCCAGCCACACCTTTGCGATCACCGCCGCGACCAGCGGACCGAACCAGGCGAAGTAATGCAGGGCCACGCCGTCCGCCGCCGGCAGCAGGCGCGGCAGGCCGATCGCCAGGAAGGCGACGTGAGTGGCGATGCCGTTGCCCAGCATCGCGCTGTAGTGCTCGATCATCCACCAGCGCGGCCGCGCGGCCAGCCGCTGGCGATGCCGGCGCTTCTTGAGCGTGTCGTAACCGACGAACAGGCCGATCGACGAGAAGCCGATGAACAAGGGCGAGCCGTCGCGCACGCCCAGCGCGAGCACGCCCAGGCCGGCCAGCAGCGCCAGCACGCCGGAGGCGACGTACACCGGTCCGGTGTAGCGCACGACATCGTGCTTGTCGCGGATCGCGCGCCACGCGGCCCAGACGCCGTTGGCGGTGATCGCCACCAGGTATCCCAGGAACACCGCGATGTAGAGCTGTCCCTGCAGGTAGCGCACCACGGCCATCGGCACCGCAGTGATCAGGATGCCCAGCATCGCCAGCAGATAGACCTGGCCGAAACGGCGATGCAGCGGGCTGCCCTTGCGCAGCGCGGCGGCGGCCCAGAACGTGCCCAGCGCGACCACGCCGATGGTTCCGTGCGTGGCCACCAGCATCGAGTAAGCAGTCATGACAGCGGCTCCTTGGCGGTTTCGCACAGCCTCCGCTGCCGCCGCGGCGCGGCGCAGTGTCGGCGGTCACCGCCGCGACCTGCCGGAAGTCACCTTTCGCCGAACGGGCATTGCCAGCGGTCGCGGGCGCACGCAGCATGGCCGCATGAAGTCGCTATTCGAACGAGTGATCCTGGGCAACGCGTTCCTGCGCGTGATCTTCCAACCGCTCAACCTGCCGGCCTTGCTGACCTGGCTGGCGGTGGCGCTGTCGTTGCGTTACGACAACGCCGACGACGGGCTCTGGCAGTGGCTGGCGATGGCGGGTTTCGGCCTGGCCTTCCTGATCGGCGATTTCGTGCCGCGCGACCGGCGCGTGGCGACCGCGCTGCTGCTGGCGGCCGAAGCGGTCTGCGCGCTGGCGGTGACCTGGACCGCGCCACGCGGCGGCACCGCACCGGCGCTGCTGGTGATCCTGTCGGCGCAGCTGGCAATGATCTATCCGGCGCGGGTCACGCTGACGGCGACCGTGTTGATCGATCTGGCCCTGTACCTGCTGCTGCGCGCATCGGGCCACAACTCGGCCCTGATCGTGGTGCTGATCTTCGCCGGCTTCCAGGCATTCTCGTCGCTGATCGCGCACTACGCGCGCCGAGCCGAAGAGGCCCGCGACCAGCTCTCGCGCGTCAACGCCGACCTGCTGGCCACGCGCGCCCTGCTGGCCGACAGCGCGCGCGACGCCGAGCGCCTGCGGGTGGCGCGCGAACTGCACGACGTCGCCGGGCATAAACTCACCGCCATGACCTTGAACCTGCGCGCGCTCGCCGCCGATCCGGACTACGCCAAGCGCTCCGAAATCGCGATCGCGCAGCGCCTGTCGACCGAACTGCTGGGCGACATCCGCAACGTGGTCCAGGCCCTGCGCGACACGCGCGGGCTGGACCTGGGCGTGGCCCTGCGCGCACTGGCCGCGCCGCTGCCGCGGCCGCGCCTGGAGCTGAGCATCGCCGACGATGTCCACCTCACCGATCCGGCCATCGCCGAAACCATCCTGCGCCTGGTCCAGGAAGCGCTGACCAACAGCGCCCGCCATGCCGATGCCGAACACGTACGGGTGACGATCGTGCGCGACGGCAAGCGGCTGCGGGTCGGCGTCGAGGACGACGGCCATCTGCGCGGCACGCTGTGCGAGGGCAACGGCCTGGCCGGCATGCGCGAGCGCGTGACCGCGGCCGGCGGCACCCTGGTCCTGCAGACCACGCTGCGCGGCGCGCTGCGGATCGACGCGGAGCTGCCCGCATGAGCCCGCCGCGGATCGCACTGGCCGACGATCAGGCCCTGGTCCGCGCCGGTTTGCGCGCCTTGCTGGAGCTGCAGGGCGTGAGCATCGCGTTCGAAGCCGACGACGGCCAGGCGCTGCTGGACCGTCTGCAGGAAACGCCGGTCGACGTGGTGCTTAGCGATATCCGCATGCCCGGGCTGGACGGGATCGAGGCCTTGGTGCGGCTGCGCGAACGCGGCGACCGCACCCCGGTACTGCTGCTGACCACCTTCGACGACGGCGACCTGCTGCTGCGCGCGACCGAGGCCGGCGCACAGGGCTTCCTGCTCAAGGACGCCGCGCCGGAGGATCTGTACGACGCGATCGTGCGCGTCGCCGCCGGCGACACCCTGCTGCAGCCGGTCAGCACCGAGCCGGTGCGCGCGCGTTACCGCTACCACGCCGACGACGCGCCGCGCGCGCTGTTCACCGAGCGCGAAGTCTCGGTGCTGCGGCTGATGGCCGGCGGCTATTCGAACAAGGAAATCGCACGCGCGATGTTCCTGGCCGAGGGCACGGTCAAGAATTACGTGTCGGTGATCCTGGAGAAGCTGGACACCCGCGACCGCACCCGTGCGGTGCTGAAGGCGATCACGCTACGGGTGATCTGAGGCTGCGCAGGCGCGGCCGAAGAGGGCCGCTGCAATGAGCCAAGCCGGCAAACGGCTGGCTGGTGCGAGCTCGATGGGAACGGGCTCGATGGGAGCGGGCTCGATAAGTACGGACTTGATGGGTACGGGTTCTCGGGCCCGGGCCCGGGTCGGCGTGGCGACCACAACCCTCTCCCGCGAACGGGAGAGGGCGGTGTGCGGAGGCGGCGCGGGGCCGCGCTCCGCGAGACGGGCGATCAGGCCGCGGCGTCCTTGAGCTTCTTCAGCGGACGCACCTTGACCTTCACCGAAGCCGGCTTCGCAGCGAACCACTGCTCTTCCTTGGTGAAGGGGTTGATGCCCTTGCGCTTCGGCTTGGCCGGCACGTTGACGGCCGTGATCTTCAGCAGGCCCGGCAGGGTGAACGCACCCGCGCCCTTCTTGCTGATCGACGCGTGCACGGCGCCTTCCAGCGCCGACAGCACCGAGCGGATGTCCTTGGCGACCACACCCGTGGTTTCGGCCAAGTGGGCGACCAGGCCCGACTTGCTCAGCGCTTCCTTGATCGGCTTCGGAGCGGCCGGCTTGGCGGCAGCCTTCGGAGCCGCCTTCTTCTTCGCTACAACTTTCTTCTTCGTCGCCATTTAATTGTCCCGGTGATGCTCGATGAATGGATGGTTTGCCAGGAAACCCCTTCGGCAAGGCGGAATGTAGGACAACACGGCGGCCGCGCCAAGCGCCGAATGGCGGAAAAAGCGCTTTTTTTTCACTTGCGCGCCCGAGCGGTCGCCGACGCGGGTGCGGAACGGCTCGAAATCGGGTCGAAAACGCGCCGCGCCGCAGCAGGAATGGCACCGCGAAAGCGGCCCGAATGCGCCGCGTCGACCGTCGTCACGCGCTCCTCGCGCGCGCTCCGCGGTTCAACGGACGTCGGCAGGATTGGCGCCGACCGAACGCAGATAGGCGTCGAGGCCGCGCTCGCGGCTGTCGCCGAAGGTCTCGCCGGTGGCCGCGTACTCGACGATGCGGTCGGGCCGGAAGTTGCGGAAATCGCCGCGCAGGCGGCACCAGGCGCCCAGGGTCCAGCTGCCGCCCCAGAACGACAGGCACAGCGGTTCGACCTCGCGCTGGCTGGCGCGCGCTTCGCCGTCGCGGTAGAGCAGGCGCAGCACGCGCAGGTCGGAAATCGCCGCATGCAGGACGTCGATCAGGCCGCTGGCCTCGATCCGGTCGCCGAGCTGGGGCGCGAAGATGCGGGTGCGCCGGCTGCGGTCCTTGAGCTCCGGCGGCAGCACCGCCTCGATCTTGAGCAGGGCCGCGGTCGCGCTTTCGCCCAGGCGCTCGCCCGCGAACGCGCGCACGAAGCGCGTGCCGACCACCAGGGCTTCGAGCTCGTCGGGACTGAACATCAGCGGCGGGATGTCCGACCCCTTGCGCAGCACGTAACCGACTCCGGCCTCGCCCTCGATCGGCACGCCGGAGCGCTGCAGGTCGGCGACGTCGCGGTAGACCGTGCGCAGCGATACCGCCAGCGTCTTTGCGAGCTGCTGGGCGGTGATCGCTTGGCGGCGTCCGCGCAGGGCATGGATCAGCAGGAACAATCGGTCGGCGCGGCGCATGCCGCATGATCCCGCGACGCGGGTCCGGGCTCAACACGGGCGGGGGAACGGGGCATGGCGGTGGGTGTTTGGGTGTCGGCTGGGGGGAGCGATTGAGATTCGTCTGGCTGGGTGGGAGAGGGTGTGGATGTCGCTGGATGCGCGCGCTTGTGGGGATGGCGGGTAGCGGCATTGCGCGGTGGCGCGGCGCTTGCGCTTGCCCTCACCCCAGCCCTCTCCCGCGAGCGGGAGAGGGGGCCAAGAGCGCCTGAAAAGGACTATCGAGCGCTATTGCGCGAAATACTGAGGCTCGCACTTCGGACGGCGGCGATCCGACGCTCGCCTTACGAAGCGACCGCCAATTCCGTGTCCGAATCGCGGCCGTGGCGCGGGTCGCCGACCGCTGCGGCCATCGCCATGGCGCGGGCCACCGTCGCGGCCGCGGCCTTCCGCGGTGCGTCGGCGTCGGCCAGCTCGGAGCGCACGACCGGGCCCAGCCGCAGCAGTACCGGGGCCGCGGCCAGGTCGCCCAACATCGCTTCCACCAGCACGTCGCGCCAACGCGGGTCCAGGTTCAGCGCGCGTGTCGCGTTCGCCCAATGGTCTTCGTCGGCGTAGCGCGCGAACCACACGAACACCCGCTCGCCCTCGCGCACGGGCAGGCGCGGGAAGCTGTTTTCGCTGGGGTCGGTCAGGTAGGTCGCGACCAGTTCCGCGCCCGAAGCGCGCAGCAGCGGCGCGAACGCAGAGTCGAACAGCTCGCCGAAACCGTCCTCGGCCGGTGCGTTCAGCGAGCAGATGCCGGCGACGTAGACCGCCTCGGGCAACTGGCTGGCGCCGACCGGCGCGCGCGCCGCCGGCGCCGGCGGGAAGCCGGAGCCCGGGCGCGCGGGCTTGAGCAGCAGCACGTCGTCGTTGTCGAGCAGGGTCGCGTTGGCGGCCTCGCGGTGGCGCTGCCAGACCGGCCCGGAGTAGAACGAATTCAGCGCCGCGGCGCGCTCGCGCATGCCCGGGAAGCCACGCACCCAGACGTAGCGGTCGGGCCCGTCGAGGTCGCGGAACTGGCCGATCACGTGGATGCCGACCGCTTCCTGGGTTTCGATGAACTCCCGTTCGAACAGGCCGATCAGATCGTCGCGCCGCCCCGGGTTCATCGTGTACTGGCGCAGTTCGATCACCGCGTCGTCGTGGACCAGGCGGCCGCTTTCGTCGATCCGGCGCATCCACATGTGCCAGTTGGTTTCCCAGGTCTTGCCGCCGTCGGCGGAGAAGGCCTGGTGCCAGTGCGCGGCGTTGGCGCTGATCTGGTCCCAGGTGAACTTGGCCAGGACCGGGCGGCCTTCGTGCTCGGCCGCGCCGACGAAGGTGCCGACGCCGTCCTTGAACGCGCCCACCACCGGCGGTTCCAGCACGCCGTCGTGGTTGCCGGCCCAGTACAGGCTCCATTGCCGGGTTTCCGGATTGAACAGGCGCAGGGTCATGCCGAGGAATTTCTCGGCGCTGCCGGGGCGGCCCCAGTCGCTGACGAAGTCGTCGACGTTGCCCAGGCCGCCGAGGATGGGCTCGCAGCGCTGGCTGGCCTCGAACACCTCCCAATCGGTCGAGCCGGCCAGGCGCTCGCGCAGGCGTTCGTTGCGGATCGTCCAGCGGCCGTGGAAGAAGTCGAAATCGTGGCGGCCGTCGTTGGCGGATGTGCTGTCGTTCATGACATGTCTCGCTGCGCGCTTGCGCGCGTGGGGTTCACGGGATCGTTCTGCGGGCGGTAGCGCGGCGCTCAGGCCAGCCGGGTCATGTGCATGACCCAGTTGGTTTCCCAGGTCTTGCCGCCGTCGGGCGACAGCGCCTGTTCCCAGCGCAGGCTACGTTCGTTGATGCCCGACCAGACCGCGCGCGAGGGCAGCATGCGGCCCTGGTGCGCTTCCTGGCCTTCGAACACGCCGACGCCGTCGCGGAAGGCGCCGATCAGCGGCGGTTCCAGTACGCCGTCGCGGTCGCTGGCCCAATACACGTACCACTGCCCGGTCTGCGGCCGGTACAGGCGCAGCGCCATGCCGACGATGCCGCCGCCCCAGTCGGTGGTGTAACGGTCCATGCTGCCCAGGCCGCCGAGCACCGGTTTGCATTCGTCGACGGCGTCGAACTCGATCCACTCGTCGCTGCCGGCCAGGCGCTCCTTGAGGCGGCGGTTCTTGACCTGCCAGCGGCCGTGATAGAAGTCGAAATCGTGGCGGCCGTCGCGGCGGTCGTCTTGATGGGACATGGCGGGGCGTCCTGTCGGGGAAGGGGTGGCGGCGTGCGCGAGCACGGCGGTCGCGGGCAGCGCGGCGGCGATCGCCGCCGCCTGGGCGGCCACGCCCCATTGCAGGATTCGTCGTCGTTGCCGGTCCATGCTGACGCTCCGCCTGTGCCTATCGCACCGGCACAGACTGCGCCTGGGCTGCTGCCAGCCTGCTGTCAGTAGCCTGGCTTGCGAATTCACGGCACCGGGTCGGGCGCGCGCGGGAAAAACACCGCGATGCAGAAGCCGCAGCCGTCGATGCCGTCGCAGGGATGCAGGCTGGCGCCGTGGATCTGGGCGATCCGCGCAACCAGCGACAGGCCGATGCCGCTGCCGCTGTCGGGGCGTCCGGGCGTGGACTGGCCGGGCACGCGGAAGAAGCGGTCGAAGATGCGGTTGCGGTCGGCCTCTGGCACGCCGGGGCCGTTGTCGGCCACGCGCAGCTCGACGCCGGCCACGCCGTCGCGGGTCGCCTGCAGGCACGACACCGCGACCTGGCCGTCCATGCCGGCGTAGCGCACCGCGTTGTCGATCAGGTTTCGCAGCAGGATGCCGAGCTGGTCGACGTCGCCCAGGATCCTGCAGGGCTCGGACTGCAGGCTCACGCGCTGGCGGCGGTCGCGGGCCAGGGTTTCGAAATCCCGCACCACCAGCACCACCAGTTCCGACAACGACACCGGCAGCAGCGGCGCGGCATCGACGCCGGCGTCCAGCCGCGCCATGTCCAGCAGCTGCTCCGACAGTCGCGCGCTGCGCTGCACGCCGGCGGCGAGCCGCTGCAGCGCGGTGTTCTTCTCCTCGATGGTCTCGGCGCGCAGCGCCAGATCGGCGTGCGCGGTCAGCACCGCCAGCGGCGTGCGCAGCTCGTGGGCGGCGTCGGAAATGAAGCGGCGCTCGTGCTGGACCGCGTTGTCGACGCGCTGGAGCTGGCCGTTGAAGGCGTCGACCAGCGGCCGGAATTCGCTGGGCAGGTCGGGCGCGACCAGCGGAGTGAGATCCAGCGGCTTGCGCTGCAGCAGGGTGTTGCGCAGCGCGGTCAGCGGCCGCAGAGAGCGCCCGATCACGCCCCACACGGCGATGCCGAACAGCACGAAGATCAGCGCCGCCGCGAGCACGCTCCAGGCGATCCAGCCGCGCATCTCGTTGGCGATCTGGTACTTGGAGCGGCCGACCTGGACGGTGATGCCGCGCTGCGGATCGGTGAGGCTGTACACGCGCCAGCGCTCGCCGTCGATCACGCGCGTGACGAAACCGTCGGCGTAGTCCGGCTTCAGCGGCTCCAACGGCGCGGCCGGCGAATAGACCACGTTGCGGCCCTCGACCCAGACCTGGAAACTCATCTTCCAATCGCGCGCGCCGTTGGGGATGGGCGGACGCGCGCGCGCCGGCAGGTTCTTCAGGCCGTCGGGCATCGAGCCCAGGACCTGCGCGGCGATGTCGCGCAGCGAGGCGTCCCACAGGCCGGTGCGCTCCATGCGCTGCTGCCAGACCTGGCAGCCCATCCAGACCAGCCAGGCCACCATCACCGCCTTCAGCAGCACCCAGGTCAGGCGCCAGCGCAGCGAACGCGTCCTCATGCCGAGGCGCCGCCGATGCGGTAGCCGTAGCCGTGCACGGTCGCGATGACGCCGTCGCCGAGCTTGCGCCGCAGCTGGTGCACGTAGACCGCGATGGTGTTGCTCTCGATGGTGCCGGAACTGCCGTACACGGCCTCTTCGAGCTGCTCGCGCGTGACCACGCGGCCCTGGCGTTCCATCAGCAACATCAGGGTGCGGAACTCGTGCGCGCTCAGCGTCACCGGCTCGCCGTCGCGGCTGACTTCGCGCCGCGCCGGATCCAGCACCAGGCCGCCGCAGCTGAGCACCGGCGACACCCGGCCCTGGCTGCGCCGCATCACCGCGCGCAACCGCGCGTACAGCTCGTCGGGCTGGAAGGGTTTGACGATGTAGTCGTCGGCGCCGGCGTCGAGGCCGACGATGCGGTCGCTGAGCTTGTCGCGCGCGGTCAGGATCAGCACCGGGGTGGCGTCGTAGCGCCCGCGCAGCGCCGACAGCACGCTCAGGCCGGAACTGCCGGGCAGGCCCAGGTCCAGCAGCACCGCGGCGTAGGTGTGGTCGACCAGCGCGGTCTTGGCCAGGCCGGCGTCGCCGACCCAATCGACCTCGAAACCGTTCTGGCGCAGGCCGTCGCGCACCGCCTCGGCGAGCATGACGTCGTCTTCGACCAGCAGGATGTTCATTGCGGCAACCGTATCCGGACTTCGTGATGGGAGCGAGCGGAGCGAGTGCGGAGCGTGACGCGGCGCGATTAAGAAGTTCTTAAAGCCTTTAAAAACTTCTTAAAACCCGGCGCGCAGGATCGATCGTGCCGGCCCACCCCACGGGCCGTATCGAACGGAGATCGCCATGCTCGTGTCGTCTCGTCCCGTTTTGGCCCTGATCCTAACCCCGGCGTTGCTCGCAGGCTGCGCCTCCATCCCGCGCAGCAGCACCCCGCTGGCCGAAATCGCCGCCCTCGACTGCGACCGCCTGGTCGAAGAACAAGCCCTGGCCGAGCGCACCCGCGACGCCGCCAGCCGGGCCCGGCGCGGCGCCTGGAAGGCGGTGCTGCCGATCGCGGTCGGCGTGCGTTACGCGTCGGCGGGCTCGGCGCTGTCCGACGCGCAGCGCCGCCTGCAGCTGATCGGCGCCCGCCGCAGCGCGCAGCAGTGCGCACCGGCCGCCGGCGAAGCCGGAATCGTCGACCTGGGAGCGGAGGTATGAACCTGTCGTCCCCCACCGCGAACACGCCCGAACGCAGCCATCTGGCCCTGGTCGCCGCCCCCGCCGGCATGCACGCCCGCAGCGTGCAACGTGCCGACCTGCCGGCCTTGCTGCGCCTGTGCGAAGAGCACGCGGCGCAGAGCGCATTCGAGCGCCTGCCCTATGGCCATGCCCGCGACGGCCTGCTGGAACTGCAGGAAGCGCTGTTCGAACCGCCGCTGCGGGCCTGGGCCTGGGTCGCCTTCGTCGACGGCGAAGCCGCCGGCTACGCCAGCGCCACGGTCGGCTTCTCGCTGCTGGAACGCGCCTACCACCTGTGCCTGGAAGGCCTGTATGTGCGCGCGGCCTGGCGCGGACACGGGCTCGAACCGCTGCTGTTCGAACAGGCGCTGGCGGCGGCCGAGCGCTTCGGCTGCATCAACCTGCAGTGGCAGGCGCCGGCCTGGAGCGAAGCCGCACGCGCATTGGACCTGCCGCGGCGCGCGACCCGCATGGAAGCGCTGCGCTACGTGCTGCCGGTCGCCGCCGAGGCCGGATGACGCCATGTCCGATCCCGATCCCACCCCAGGCGCCTGGCCGGTGCCCATCGCCATGGCGCGTCGACCGCGCCGACACCGCGCGCGCCGCGCGCTCCTCCTCCTATTGATCATCACCGCCCTCATGACCGCACTCTCGCTCAGCGCTTGCCGCAGCACCGCCTACCCCGACTCGCCGCAGTACCGCGAAGGCAGTTTCCGCAATCCGATCAAACCCAAGACCGTGGGCTGGCGCGAAATGCCGGCGATGCTCTGGCGCTTCGCCTTCGACAAGCCCGCCGACACCGTGCCGGAAACGGCGCCGCCGGTGGCGACGCTGACCCACGAGCAATTGCTGGCCGCGCCCGACGGCAGTCTGGTGCGATTCGGCCATTCGACCGTACTGCTGAAGCTGGACGGCGCGTTCTGGCTGACCGACCCGGTATTTTCCGAACGCGCCTCGCCGGTGCAGTGGGCCGGCCCCAAGCGCTTCCATGCGCCGCCGATGACGATCGCGCAGCTGCCGCCGATCAAGGGCGTGATCCTGTCCCACGACCACTACGACCATCTCGACAAGGCCGCGGTGCTGGAACTGGCGGCCAAGACCGAACACTTCCTGGCGCCGCTGGGCGTGGGCGACCTGCTGATCGACTGGGGCGTGGACGCGGCGAAAGTGCAGCAGCTGGATTGGTGGCAGTCGACCACGATCGACGGCGTGCGCTTCGTCTCCACGCCCTCGCAGCATTTCTCCGGGCGCGCGATGTTCGCCGACAATCCGACCCTGTGGACCTCGTGGGTGATCCGCAGTTCGTCGCTGAACCTGTATTTCAGCGGCGACACCGGCTACTTCGACGGTTTCAAGGCGATCGGCGAGAAGTACGGCCCGTTCGATCTGACCCTGCTCGAATGCGGCGCCTACAACCCGCAATGGTCGGGCGTGCACATGCTGCCGGAGCAGACCCTGCAGGCGCATCTGGATCTGCGCGGCCAGCGCCTGCTGCCGATCCACAACGGCACCTTCGACCTGGCCATGCACGCCTGGACCGACCCGATGGAACGCATCACCGCCCTGGCGCGCCACGCCGGCGTGGAGACGCTGACGCCGGTGATGGGCACGCCGGTGAACCTGCACGCGCCGCCGGCGACCTCGGCATGGTGGCGCACGGCGCGTTGATCGGTCGTGCGATGCGATAAGCCACGGGTGTGCGGCCTGCGCGGTAGCTCGTAGTCGCGATGATGCGGTTGCCACCGCATCCTACGGCCTCCGACGCGACCGTAGGATGCGGTAAGCCGCAAGGCGCACCGCATCGGCCACGATGATTCGCGATCCCTGCGATGCGCGAATCGGCGCATTCGCCGGCCGCGCTTTACTCAGACATCGCGAACAGATCGGACTGCGCGGCGTAGCCGTCCTCATCGACGAAGCCCGACAGCCCCACGCCGACCAATCGATACAAGGTGTCGGCCGGATGCTCGACGCGCGCGCGCAAGGCGCAGGCGATGTCGGCCAACTCCTGTTCGCTGGCCGGCGGCGCCGGCTGGGTCAGACTGCGGGTGAGGGTGCGGAAGTCGGCGGTCTTGAGCTTGAGCACCACCGTGCGCGCCAGCCGTCCGGGCTCGCGCCGGTAGCCGGCCCAGGTTTTCTCGGCGAGGCGGCGGATATGCGGTTCGAGTTCGTCCAGGCGCAGATCGCTGGCGAAGGTGTCCTCGGCCGAGATCTGCAGGGTCGGCCGCTCCGGTTCGACCGGGCGCTCGTCGATGCCCAGCGACAGCTCGTGCAGGCGCCGGCCCCAGCGGCCGAAGCGCTGCTCCAGCGCAGTCCCGCCCAAGGCGCGCAGGTCGGCGACCACGCGCACGCCGAGCTCGACCAGCTTGGCCTCCATCACCTTGCCGACACCGGGCAGCCGGCCCACCGGCAGGGGTTCGAGAAAGGCTTCGACCTGGTGCGGGCGGATCACGAACAGGCCGTCGGGCTTGCGCCAGTCGGACGCGATCTTGGCCAGGAATTTGTTCGGCGCCACTCCGGCCGACGCGGTCAGCCTGGTCTCCGCGCGGATCGCGTCGCGGATCGCTTCGGCGGTGGCGGTGGCCGACGGCAGGCCGGTCTTGGTGCGGGTGACGTCGAGGTAGGCCTCGTCCAGCGACAAGGGTTCGATCAGGTCGGTGTGGCGGGCGAAGATCTCGCGCACCTGGCGCGAGACCGCCTTGTAGCGCACGAAGTCCGGCGGCACGAACACCGCCTGCGGGCACAGGCGCTCGGCGCGCACCGCCGGCATCGCCGAGCGCACCCCGAACACGCGCGCCTCGTAGCTGGCCGCGCACACCACCGAGCGAGCGCCGCGCCAGGCCACCACCACCGGCACGCCGCGCAGGGAAGGATCGTCGCGCTGCTCGACCGACGCGTAGAACGCGTCCATGTCGACGTGCAGGACTTTACGGCTGGGGGCGGACACGGCGGCGCGGACGATGCGGAAGGCCCGCATCGTACCGCGCCGCCCCCCACGTCAGTACGTCGGCTCCAGCGCGCCGCCGGCGCTGATGCCGGCGCCGTAGGTGCCGTCGGCGAGCGAATAGATCTGCGCGTTCGGCAGCGCCGCGATCAGGGCGTTGTACGCCGCCTGCACGGAGGCCTGCCAGACCGCGGTCTCGCCGATGATGAACACGGAGTTGGGGTTGTAGTTCTGGCCCTGCAGGATCGCCACCACCGTCGGCACGTCGGCGGCCGAGAACTGGTTGTTGGCGGCGTCGTAGATCGCCAGATGGACGCCGATCACCTGGGTGCCGGCGGCGTTCTGCGCGGCGATGCCGATGCAGGAGGTGAAGGCGGTGAACTGGATCGTCGGTTGGGTGTCGCCGCCGGCGGTCGGTGCGACGTTGGCGGCGGCCGCCCACTCGCATTCGGCGATGGCCAGCGGCGCGGCACCGGCGTTGATCGTGTAGGGCATGTCGGGCTCCGTTGCGTGGAAGGGAAGCGCCGTTATCGCCGCTGATCGCGCGCGGCGGTATGCGGAAGCGGCGTGCAGACGGCGGCGTTCACGCGCTGCCGATCGCGCCCGTCGCGCTTCACGGCGCAGACGGCGCGGCGTTGTGGTCGGTATGGACACCTACGCGTCGTCGCACCCGCCCGAGCCCGCCCTGCGGCCCGCCCTCTCCGTCGTGGCGCACGCGCCGGCGGCGCTGTTCCTGGGCCTGCCCGCCCCGGCCACGCCCGCCTTCGACGCGCTGTGCGCGTTCTGCGAGGAACACCGCGTCGCGGTGCTGGCCTCGCTGCCCTGGGTCGCGGCCGAGATCGCCGGTCATGACGGGTTCGGCGCCATGCTGCGCTTCGTACGCGCCCTGGGCGGGCGCCGCGTGTACGTGCCGCGCGATCGCCATGGCTTCGCCGAGCGGCTCGGGGTCGAACTCAGCGCAGCCACCCACGCGCGCCTGCTCGCCCACGCCAGCGAGGCCGGCACGGTCGAAATCCCCTCGGCCTGGGGCGTGTTCATCGCCCTGCGCCGGATCGCGATCCGCGCCGCGATGGCCGCCGGCGACGATCTGCGCCTGGTCGCGCAGTCTTTCGGGGTCAGCGAGCGCCACCTGCGTTGCCGCTGATGCGCCGCCCGTTCACGGCCGCGACGACGGCGCGTTAATCCCTAGGCACGCTCACTTACGCAGAGGAAACCGCCATGCCCGTCGTCGTCCGCGTCTCCAACCAGAACGGCGCCATCGTGCTGCCCAACTCCGACACCTTCACCCCCGCCGGCACCCGCGCCACCGTCACCACCACCCAGCTCGACGGCGTGCTGACCGTCGGCCAGCAGTATTGGGTCGGGGTAACCGCGCCCAGCGCCAACGTCGGCAACTACACCTGCAAGTACGTGTCGGTGGACGTGATGACCTACTCGTTCGACAACCTGCTCAGTGCCTGAGCCGGGACGGGTCGTGGGGGGCCGCTTCCGGGCGGCCGCGCCCGTCCCGGCCCGGGCTCCACAGCGATGCTGATGCCCGGCGGGATGCCGCCGCCGGGCCCATGGGCGACAATGATGGTCTGCCCACCGCACGCGCCCCTCATGACCCAGGCTCCCAGCTCCGCCGTCTCCCTCACCCGCTACCTGATCGAGGAGCAGCGCGCCGGGCGCATCAACCCGGACCTGCGCCTGCTGATCGAAGTCGTGGCCCGCGCCTGCAAGACCATCTCGATCGCGGTCGGCAAGGGCGCGCTGGGCGGCGTGCTCGGCGATGCGGGCACGCCCGGCGCGGCCAGCATGAACATCCAGGGCGAGGCGCAGAAGAAGCTCGATGTGCTCAGCAACGAGATCCTGCTCGAAGCCAACGCCTGGGGCGGCCACCTCGCCGGCCTGGCCTCGGAAGAGATGGACACCTCGCATCCGATCCCCGACGTCTATCCGCGCGGCAACTACCTGCTGCTGTTCGATCCCCTCGACGGCTCCAGCAACATCGACGTCAACATCTCGGTCGGCACCATCTTCTCGGTGCTGCGCTGCCCCGACGGCGTGACCCAGGCCCAGGACGAGCACTTCCTGCAACCGGGCACCGAACAGGTCTGCGCCGGCTACACCACCTACGGCCCGAGCACGATGCTGGTGCTGACCATCGGCAACGGCACCCACGCCTTCACCCTGGACCGCGAAGTCGGCAGCTTCGTGCTGACCACGCGCAACATGAAGATTCCGGAAGAGACCAAGGAATTCGCGGTCAACATGTCCAACCAGCGCTACTGGCAGGCGCCGATGCAGGCCTATGTGGGCGATCTGCTGGCCGGCAAGGAAGGCCCGCGCGGCAAGGACTTCAACATGCGCTGGGTCGCGTCCATGGTCGCCGACGTGCACCGCATCCTGACCCGCGGCGGCATCTTCAGCTATCCGCTCGACGCCAAGTGCGCCGCACAAGGCGGCAAGCTGCGCCTGATGTACGAGGCCAACCCGATGAGCTTCCTGGTCGAACAGGCGGGCGGCGCGGCCAGTACCGGCCGCCAGCGCATGCTGGAAGTGCAGCCCACCGGCCTGCACATGCGCGTGCCGGTGTTCCTGGGCAGCAAGCAGGAAGTCGAGACCGCGGTGCGCTACCACGCCGAGCACGACGCCCAAGCCTGACTGGGCGCGCGACAGCGCGTTCGCCGCGGATGAATCGCTACTGGCGCGATTCGTGCATGCCTCTGCGAAATCCAATCGCCGCGATGCTCGTCATCGCGGTGACCGCTCCTGGTCACCCACGGCGTTGAATACTCTTGCCCACACGGATAGCGGCGCGGCACACGCTACGGGAGGGGAGAAGCACGATGGCCAACGGTGGACCGCGCGAGCCTCATGCTCAAGATGCTCGAGGCGCGGGTAAGCACGATCCGGCAGGCACGCAAGCGGACACGCGCGAGCCATCGCCCCGAGTTTCGCGGGCACGCGAACTGATCTACGTCACCCGCGGCACCGCCGGGCGGGTGCTCTCGCTGGGATGGCTGCAACCACTGGGCTGGAACCTGCGCCGGGCCCCCGACCTGCGCAGCGTTCTGCGCATCCTGCAACGCGACGCCCGTCAGCCGCACGCGGCCCTGCTGGACCTGCGCGAGGGCTTCACCCATCACGATCTGGCCGAATTCGGGGTCGCGCTATCGGCCCACAACGTCGGCTGGGTCGCCGGCGTCGACGCCGCCCAGCTGGACCAGGAGCCGGTGCGCCGGCTGATCCGCGACTACTGCTACGACTACGTCACCCTGCCCTGCTCCGAGGCCCTGCTGAACACCATCGTCGGCCACGCCCACGGCATGGCCACCCTGGCCTGCGAGCACGGCGACACCACCAGCGAGGCCGGCTTCGACGGCATGATCGGCGAGAGCGCCGCGATGCGCGCGCTCTGCCGCACCCTGCGCAAGGCGGCGATGACCGAGGCGCCGGTATTCATCGCCGGCGAAACCGGCACCGGCAAGGAACTGGCCGCGGCCGCGGTGCACCGGCATTCGCGCCGGCACGCGCATCCGTTCGTCGCCATCAATTGCGGCGCGATCCCGCACAGCCTGGTGCAGTCGGAGCTGTTCGGTTACGAGCGCGGCGCCTTCACCGGCGCGCAGCAGCGCAAGCTGGGCCGGATCGAAATGGCCAACGGCGGCACCCTGTTCCTGGACGAGATCGGCGACCTGCCGCTGGAAAGCCAGGCCTCGCTGCTGCGCTTCCTGCAGCAGGGCAGCATCGAACGCCTGGGCGGCCACGAGCAGATCCCGATCGACGTGCGCATCATCTCGGCCACCCATCACGACCTGGAGGCCGCGGTCATCGACGGCCGCTTCCGCGCCGATCTGTTCCACCGCCTGTGCGTGCTGCGCCTGCAGCAGCCGCCGCTGCGCGACCGCGGCAGCGATATCGACCGCCTGGCCGAACATGCGCTGCAGCGCTATTCGCAGGAGAGCCAGCGCAGCCTCAAGGGCTTCTCGCCCTGCGCGCGCCATGCCCTGCATAGCCACCCCTGGCCGGGCAACGTGCGCGAGCTGATCAACCGCGTGCGCCAGGCCGTGGTCATGGCCGAGGGCCGCCTGATCACCGCCGCCGACCTGCACATCGACAGCGCCACGACCGCTCCTCCGCTGACGCTGGACGAAATCCGCGATGCGGCGACCAAGGATGCGATCGAACGCGCGCTGCGGCGCAATCGCGGCCGCCTGGTCGATGCCGCGCGCGAACTCTCGGTGTCGCGGGTCACGCTGTATCGGTTGATGCTGCGGCATGGTCTGCGCGTCGGCGACGATCCGGGGACGCCGGATACGATCGGTGTGGCGTAGCGCCTGGAGCCGTTCGTGGCGGGCTAGTGCGACGCGAGGTTCGTGCCAACCATTTAAATAGTTGATTTTGCTAGTTTTTTACGTGAAACGGCCCGTCTGCGCCGGTGTTCGGCGACATAAATGCTTCGTTGTCGGTACGTAGAAATGGCACAGCGCCGGTGGCGTGTGAGTGCTTTTCCTATGGATCAGTGAGGCCTGGCCTCGTTACGTGATGCACTCTCGCACGAGCTTTCGATGTTGCGTTTTCGCAACGTCGATTCGGCATGCGAGGATGCCGCTTTCCCGATCCATAGCGTAGAGCCGCGCATGACCGACGCCCCGCCGCAGGACGCCCTGAACGATTTCATCGAGGTCTATCCGCAGGCGCTGGACCGCGCGACCTGCGCGGCACTGCTGCAACGCTTCGACGCCAGCCGCGACGCCGTGCCCGGCCGCGTCGGCGGCGGCGTGCTGCCCGAACTCAAGGACAGCCGCGATCTCACCATCAGCGGCCGCGAGGATTGGCGCGACGCCGAGTCGCAGTTGAACCAGGCCGTGTTCAAGGGCCTGCTGCGCTACCTGCGCCGCTACCCGCACACCCTGATCGCGCCGCTGATGCTGGAAGTGCCCGGCAGCGACGGCAAGGGCCACCGCCTCACCGCCGAACGCCTAACCGCGATGGATGACGCTACGTTGAGCCCGGTGGTGCAGACCGTACTGAGGCCCGGCGCGATCAACCTGCAGCGCTACACCGCCGACCGCGGCGGCTACCCGTACTGGCACTGCGAACTGTTCCCGCGCGATGCGAACGCCGAAACCCTGCACCGCCATCTGCTATGGACCATCTACCTCAACGACGGCTTCGAACAGGGCGAGACCGAGTTCCTTTATCAGCAGCGCAAGATCGCGCCCCGCGTCGGCGACCTGTTGATCGCACCGGCGGCCTTCACCCACACCCACCGCGGCAACCGGCCCAAGGGTGGGGACAAGTACATCGCGACCAGTTGGATTTTGTTCCAGCGGGCCGAGCGCTTGTATGGCGGAGGATGAGCGAACGGCCGCTTTCGGCGACCGCGAGCCCAGTCACAGCGCCGTGACTTCGTACTGAAATCCACGGCAACCTCCACGCATGGCGGTGCGGCGAATGCCTGAACTCAATGACCTGTTGTTGAAAGCTGCCCGCGAAGGAGACGAAGCGGCGGCTCGTCTCGCCATCGACGGTGGCGCCGCGATCGACGCGACGAACGGCGTAGGATCGACGCCACTCGTCTACGCGGCCACCAACGGCCACGAAGCGCTGGTCAGACGATTGATCGCCGCCGGCGCCGACATCGCGCACCGTACGGATTTCGGGCAGACCGCGCTGCACCAAGCCGCCGCCTGGCAGCATCCGGCCATCGTCGAAATCCTGCTCGATGCCGGCGCCGCGATCGACAGCGTGAGCGATACCGGCATCACCGCCTTGATGATCGCAGCGGCGCGAGGGAACATGCCGCTGGTCCACCTGCTGCTGGAGCGCGGCGCAGCCGTCAACCACCGCGACGCCGACGGCTTCAATGCCTGGGCGTGCGCAGCGGAGAAAGGTAACGGCGATATCGCAGCGCTCCTGATCGAGAGAGGGGCCGAGCCGTTTATCCTGGAATAGGACCGACTCACCGGCTGCGCCTGCGCTTAGCCAGACCTTCCATGGCGGTGCGGAAGTCGGAACCACTCCTCATGCCGGCTCCGTCAGCGGCATCGATTCATTCGTTGAGCCATACGACCCATGACCGACATTGCCTTCAGCAAAGACGAACAGGCGCTCATCGTCCGCAAGATCCAGCTGTACGTCTCCGAGGAACTCAAGCAGCCGATCGGCCAGTTCGACGCCCAGTTCCTGCTCGACTTCGTGTCCCGGGAACTGGGCGCGTACTACTACAACCGCGGCCTGTACGATGCCCAGGCGGCGTTGAGCGCCAAACTCGAAGACGTGCAAGACGCCATCTATCAGCTTGAGCAGCACACCGACTTCAGAAGGTGAGCCTGTGGACCGCCTGTTCGAACCGAAGTCGCCCTGGTCGAATCCGTCGATGCTCCCTGGGAAAGCTTCCCGAGCGAGCTGGATCCCGATGAGAGTTGACCACCCATTCAAGCCGAACCCGCCTTACGGCTGGGCCCAGCTCAGGCGGTAGCGAGCATGGCCAAGGAGTCGGCGTGGATGTTCTGGCGCAATCTGACAAAGCTGGTCGTTATCGCGATCTTCCTTGCCACCTGCTTCTTCATGCTGGCGCGCGTCATCGGCTATGGCTCGCCTTGGCTCGGCTTGTTGCTGATGTTCTATTTCATGGCCTTGGCAAAGTTCGCCGAACCGGTGTTCGTTCTGCGCCTGCCCCGCCTTCTGCGCGCCGTGCAGCCGAGCCTGCCCGACGACCGGCTGTATCGCCGGCTGGGCGTTCGCGGATTCGGCGCGCTATTGCGTAACACGCCGCTTCGGTATCTGAACGACTCTGTGTATCGTTCTTCCGGCAAGCGAAGCCTGGCGGAACTGCGGCGCCAAGCGGAGTCCGCAGAGGCGACCCATTTCTGGGCCGCGATCTTGTTCACGCCGTACATCGTCTACGTGGGCGCCCGCGGGCTCGTGGCGGAAGCGATTCTGTTCGTGGCGGTGCAGATCGTGTTCAACGTCTACCCGATCCTGCATCTGCGTTTAGTTCGCGCTCGGCTGAGCAAGCTCGGGTTGCCTGTAGGCTCTCGAAAGGACGTCGCCGGGCCCGGTATCGATGGCCCCGCCTGATTCAAGTGTGGTGGAGAACGTCCGTGTTCGAGCTGCAAACTCATATCGCCGCAAGCTTCTCCACTCAGGATCTGATGACTGCCCTGGGTGCGGAGAGGCGGGCAAGACCCTGACGGTCTGTCAGGGCCGGGTGGTCGGGGAGCGGGATTCGCGCCGGGAGACGGTTGCGGTGATGCAGGCTACGATCATCAATATCCCGGGCGGTGGCTGACCGCCTGTTCCAGCGAGCCGCGAAGCGGTTTCGGCCGTTTCGAGCATTGATTGCCATCGATGGATTTCCTTATCCGCCCAGCAAGCGCATCCGACGCCGAGGAGATCAGTGGGCTGATCACCGGTTGGGCGCACCATTACCTGCAGGATCCGGCGCCCCCGGAAGCCGCTGCATTCCTGGCGACGCTGACTCCTTCGGCCACGGCCGAGCGCATTGAGGCGCCGAGTTTCCGTTACTACGTTGCGGAAGGTCCGCGCGGTCTTCTGGGCGTCATCGCCTTGCGCGAGAGCTCGCATCTCTACCACCTGTTCGTCCGCGCGGATGCTCATGGGCAGGGCATTGCCCGCGCGCTTTGGACACATGCCAAGGCCGAGTCCGGCAGCGACGCATTCGTAGTCAACTCGTCCCTGCCCGCGGTTCCGGTCTACGAGCGCTTCGGCTTCGTCGCCAGGGACACACCGCAAACGAAGAATGGCTTGGTGTACGTGCCGATGGAGTACGTGTACGACGGCTGACGACCCATTTATGGCCGCGCTGACCGCGCCGCTTGAGGTTCGGCGGTCTTGCACGATATTCCGCGGCGATTTGCCGTTATGTAGCCTTCGATAAGCTATCTCAGTTCTCTAACTGGACGTACCCGTCGGGCTGAACCAGCCAGGTGCCACACCATGAAACATATCCTCTTACTTACAATCCTACTTGTCCTGTCGCCGGCCTCCAGGGCTTGCGATTTCATCATCGGCTCCTGGCAATCGGATGCGGCAGCGACGATGGCTTTCAACCGTGCAAAGGCGAAGTTGGAGCCGCGTCAGGACGAATTTCTTGCCTCCCTGATGGGCAAGATGACGATGGAGTTCACCCCCAAGGATATGCATCTGAAAATGCCGGATACTCAGGTTTCGATAGGGGGCAAGCCCAGGCCATTCGGCGGATTCGAAGAGCGCAATACCTACAGAGTTCTGTTCTGCAACGCGCGCATGGTCGCCATAGCGGCACGGGAATCCGCGACAGGTGAAGAAGAGGTTTGGACCTATTTCTTCTCAGGCCCTGATGCCATGTGGACGTACACAGGGACAAACAGGCCGAATATCCCAGATCTTCATGCGCGCGAGTATTTCAGGCGCATCAAGCGCTAGTTGGCAGATCCTTGAGATTCCCTCGAGATCTACCCCGTTGCCTCGGGGTAGCACGACTTGCGGGAAAGGCGCTGTCGATGAGCTCGCTCCGTAGCGGATGGTCAAGCTCGGCGACGACGCGCCCTCAAGGCGTACGCGGATGGTTCAACACCAGCCAGTACAAGCCCACCTGCTTCACCGCCCACACGAACTGCTCGAAATCCACCGGCTTCTGGATGTAGCTGTTCACGCCCAGGGCGTAGCTGGCTTCGACGTCGAAGGGTTCGGTGCTGGTGGTCAGCACGACGACCGGCAGGGTACGGGTGGATTCGTTGGCGCGGATCGCCTGCAGCACTTCGCGGCCGTCGACCTTGGGCAGGTTGAGGTCCAGCAGGACGATCGACGGCAAATCGGCGGGGTCGCGCTCGGCATAGCGGCCGCGCGCGAACAGATAGTCCAGCGCCTCGGCGCCGTCGCCGACCACCATCAGCTTGTTGGCGACCTTGGCCTCCTCGAACGCGAGCCGGGTCAGCTCGACGTCGTCGGGATTGTCTTCGACCAACAGGATGACCTTATGCATGCACGGTGTCCTCTACCGCCGCAGCGGTGGGCA
This sequence comes from Lysobacter sp. Root76, assembly GCF_001428685.1. Lineage (GTDB taxonomy): Bacteria > Pseudomonadota > Gammaproteobacteria > Xanthomonadales > Xanthomonadaceae > Lysobacter. Next base: position 97,920 of record NZ_LMIK01000005.1, read on the forward strand.
GTTCGATAAAGAAGGTGCTGCCGACATCGGGACCCGACTGCGCGCGCAAGTGGCCGCGGTGACGGTCGACGATGCGCTTGGCGATCGCCAGGCCCAGGCCATGGCCGCCGCCCTGGTCCGGCCCGTGCAGGCGCTGGAACGGCTCGAACAATTTATGAGCATATCGCATGTCGAAACCGGCGCCGTAGTCGCGGATCGCGATACGCAGGCGGCCGTCGTCGCGTTCGCCGGAGATCTCGATCCGGATCGGATCGCGCTCGCGCGAGAACTTCCAGGCGTTGCCCATCAGCTGGGTCAGCATCAGTTTGAGCAGGCGCTCGTCGCCTTCGACGAACAAGCCGGGTTGCACCTGGATGTCGGCGCGGCGATGCGGATCGGCATCCAGCAGTTCCGCGCCGACCCAGTCCGCGAGCAGGCTCAGGTCCACGCGCGCCAGGCGCATCGTGGTCCGGGTCACGTGCGAGAGATCGTTGAGCGCGGCCAGCAGCGCGGTCATGCGGCCGGCCGCAGCGCGGATGCGGTTCAGATAATCGCGGTCGGTCTCGTCCAGGCGTTCGGCGGCGCGGTCGGCGAGCAGGCCCGAGAAGCTTTCGATCGAGCGCAGCGGCGCGCGCAGGTCGTGCGCGACCGCGTCGGCGAACAGCTGCAGATGGCGGTTGGACGCGTCGAGCGCATGGGCGAACTCGTCGGCGTCGCTGCGCGCCTGATCCTCGGCCGCCACCTGGGCGCCGATGTCGCGGATCTGCACCAGCAGGCAGCGCGGCGCGCCCTCCGCGCTGCGCACCAGGGCGACGTTGGCGTGAGTCCAGACCGCCGCACCGTCGCGGCGTATGTAGCGTTTGCGCGCGTCCAGCGCCGGAATGGCGCCATCGGCCAAGCCTTCCAACAGACTGCTGGAAAGCGCGATGTCGTCGGGGTGGGTGAATTCGGCGGTGGTCCGGCCGACCATCTCAGCGGAGCTGTAGCCCAGCAGGCTTTCGAGGGCCGGATTGATCTCGACCCAGCGCCCCTGCAGATCGACGATGGCCATACCGATGCCGGAGGCCCGCATCGCCATGCGAAAACGGTCCTCGCCCGTTTCGTGAGCGGCGGCTTCGGTCATTCTTTGCGGACTCGGAGTTCCTCTGGCGGGCAAGTGTAACGGCTGCGACCGTGATGGCGCGGTGCAGGCAGGGCTCTGCGCTGAACCGCCAACAACCGCCACGACGCGGTGCGCCAAGGGGCGCATGCCCCGGCCGATAGGACTCAGAACAGTTCGCCCTGGGGCGAATCCGGGCGCGGCGCCACGAACTGGCTGGTGTCCAGCGCCGGCAGCCGGCCGTAGCCGATCCGGCGCCAGGCCTTGCTGAAACGCTGTTCGATCAGCTGTGCGAACGGCCCCTCGCCGCGCATGCGCTTGCCGTAGGCGCTGTCGTAGTCCTTGCCGCCGCTCATCTGCCGGACCAGGCTCATCACGTGCTCGGCGCGGTCGGGATAGTGCAAAGCCAGCCATTCGCGCCAGATCGTCTTGAGCTCGTGCGGCAGGCGCAGGACCACGTAGCCGGCCGCGCGCGCACCGGCCTCGTGAGCGGCGGCCAGGATGTGCTCAAGCTCGGCGTCGTTGATCATCGGGATCATCGGCGCCGCCATCACCCCGACCGGCACCCCGGCGTCGGCGAGTTCACGCATCGCGCGCAAACGCGCGTGCGGGGCAGAGGCGCGCGGCTCCATCTTCGACGACAGGTGGTTGTCCAAGGTGGTGACCGAGAAGTACACGGTGACCAGCCCGCGCCGGGCCATCGGCGCGATCAGGTCGAGGTCGCGGACCACGCCGGCATTCTTGGTGATCAGGCTGAAAGGGTGCGAGCACTCGCTGAGCACCTCGATCAGCGAACGCGTGATCTTGTAGCGGCGTTCTATCGGCTGATAGGAGTCGGTGTTGATGCCCAGCGCGATCGGCGCGCATCGGTACGACCGCCGCGCGAGTTCGGCGCGCAGGCGCTCGGCGGCGTTGGTCTTGGCGTAGAGCTTGGTCTCGAAGTCCAGGCCCGGCGACAGCTCCAAATAGGCGTGCGAAGGCCGGGCGAAGCAGTACACGCAACCGTGCTCGCAGCCGCGGTAGGGATTGATCGACTGGCCGAAGGCGATGTCCGGCGATTCGTTGCGGCTGACGATGCTGCGCGCGCGCTCTTCGGTGACCTGGGTGTCCGGCCGCGATTGTTCGTCGGCCGCGTCGTGAAGCGAACCCCAGCCGTCGTCCTCGCCCTGCGCGGTGGTGACCGCGTAACGGCCGGGCACGTAGGACGCCGCACCGCGGCCTTTGATCGCGGCGGGCTGGATCGAGAGCTGGGATCGGCGGGCGTCGTCCATGCCGCCAGGCTACGCCGCGAGCGTCGCAGGCAGTGCGACGGGGCTGAACAGGGCCTGCAGGGAACGCTCCGTTCGTCCGCGCCGGCGCGCCGCTCTCACTCGATCGCGAACGTCACGTCCACCGATGCGGTCACGCTGATCTGCCCGACCGACAAGGTCGCCCCGTCCGCGCTTTCGCCACCGCCGCCGTTCTGCACGGTGTTCTGCATCATCTGGCCGCGGTTGCCGCCCCAGGACGCGCCGCTGCGCCACCAGCCGCCGGCATAGGATTCGGACACGTTCTGCACGGCGCCGCGGCGCGCGCCGAGTCCGGAGGTCAGCGCGTCGGCCTTTTCCTTCGCTGCCTGCACCGCCAGCGCGCGTGCGGCGTCGCGATGCTTGCGCAGTTGCGAGGTACGGAACTCGACGCCATGGATGTACTGCACGCCATTGTCGAGCAGGCCCGCGAGCACCGCCTCGTAGTCGCCGACCCGGGTCAGTCGGATGCCGATGTTCTTGCGCACCACATAGACCACCGGCGTCACGCGCGAGCGCTCGCGTGCGGCGCGACTGGTGTCGTCGTCCTCGAACTGGGGTTCGATGCTGACGAAATCGGTCTGCACGTCCTTGCTGGGCACACCGCTGCGGGCAAGAAAGGCCAAGGCCGCCGCCACACGCTCGTCGTTGAGGCGTTTGGCCGGAGCGAGCTCGACGTCGCGGGTCTCGACCCCGACGTTGAGCAGGATTTCGTCGGGAGCGACCTTGATTTCGGCGCTGCCGGACACGTTGACGCTGCGCGCGGCAGCGGCGCCCACATGCGTTTGCGCCGCGGCGGGCAGCAGGGGGCAAGCCAACAGGATCGGCAACAGCAGCGATGCGATTTTCATGCGAGAAAGTCCTGGTCGGATGGGAGAGTCGGCGGGTGCGCGCCGGATCTGTCGGCCGCGCCCCCAGGACGTCGCTCGCTCACGGCGCGGTCGCCGTGCCCTTGCCCGTCCGCGCCATGCTGCCTGACGTACGTGCCGGCAGGCCCGGCTCGCATCGTACCGCTCGCGGGGCGGCCCGCACTTTGCGCCGCTATCGCCGGCCCGGGACGGGAGATCGTGGCGGGCGTACGTCGCGCCGAAGCGCAGACCGAGGCCGCCGCGTTCGAGCCGGCATAGACGCCGAGCTGGACGCTGTCGGCCTCCACCGATGTCCTGCCCTGCGGCGACGACACCGGACCTTACGGCTTTGCGCCGAAGCGAATGCGACTTAGTCTAGCGACGGCACGCGCAGCCTGTTCCGATGCCGCGGCCGCCCCAGGATAGGACCGATGATGGATACGCTCAAACAAGCCTGGGAGGCGATTACGGCGATCCCGCACCTGGGCTTGTACCTCACGCTCGGCTGGGCCGCGTACCTGATCGGGCTGGGATTGTGGATCGTGCTGCAGAAGCGCGAGCCGGTGGCGACCATCAGTTGGCTGGTCAGCCTGGCCGCCCTGCCCTACCTGGGCTTCTTCATCTACTACCTGCTCGGTCCGCAGCGGATCCACCGCCAGCGTCTGCGCCGGGTGCGCGCGCGTGCGTCGCTGCCGGCGGCGTTGCCGGGGCTGTCGTCGTCGCCGGAGGCGGTCGAACTGGCGAAGCTGGCGCAGGCGACCACCGGTCTGCCGCCGACCACGGCCACCCAGGCGCGTCTGCTGATCGACGGCGGCGCCAAGTACGCGGCCTTGCTGGAAGCGGTGGCGCAGGCGCGCGAGCACATCCATCTGGAGTATTACATCTTCCAGCCCGACGCCTGCGGCGCGGCGCTGCGCGATGCCCTGGTCGAGCGAGCGCGCGCAGGCGTACAGGTGCGCCTGCTGCTGGACGCGGTCGGTTCGGGCTCGACGTCCAACCGCTTCCTGCAATCGCTGGTCGACGCCGGCGGCGAAGTCGCCTGGTTCCATCCGATGAAGCTGCGCTGGTTCTGGAAGCGGCCGTGGTTGAACCTGCGCACGCATCGCAAGATCGTGGTGATCGACGGCCGGGTCGGTTTCACCGGCGGCATCAACATCACCGACGAGGAAGACGAGCGCATCCGCAAGGACGCCTACCGTGACCTGCACCTGCGCCTGGAAGGCGACATCGTGCGCGAGCTGCAGTTGGTGTTCGTCGAGGACTGGGCCTACGCCACCGGCCAGCCGCCGCTGCGCTTGACCCACCCCGCGCCGCAGCCGGGCGAGATCGCTGCGCAGGTGCTGGTGTCGGGTCCGGATTCGTCGTGGGAGGCGATCCACCGCCTGCACGTCGGCGCGATCTACGCCGCGCGCGAACGGGTCTGGCTGGTCACGCCCTATTTCGTGCCCGGCGAGGCCGCGCGCATGGCCCTGACCTCGGCCGCGCTGGGCGGACTGGACGTGCGCCTGCTGGTGCCGCGGCGCAGCGACAGCCGCCTGGTCACCTACGCCGCGCGCTCGTATTTCGACGAACTGCTCGAGGCCGGCGTCAAAATCCACGAGTACGGCCCGCGCATGCTGCATACCAAGGCCCTGCTGTGCGACGAGGACCTGGCCATCATCGGCAGCGCCAACTTCGATCACCGCAGTTTCCGGCTGAATTTCGAGATTTCGGTGATGTTCCACGACGGGCCGCTGGCGGCGGAGCTGGCCCAGCTGATCCAGGCCGAATGCAGCTACGCCCCGCGCGTGCGCGCCGACCGCGAGCAGCCGCTGTGGCGCCGGCGGTTGCCCGAGGCGCTGGCGCGGCTGGTGTCGCCGCTGCTGTGAACGCGCACTGGGTCACGTCGCGTACGACGGGCGGTCGTGGCGGCACCATCATCGGGCTGTAGCCCGGCGACCGGCGCGCTACACTCGCGGCGACTGGCAACCACCTACCGACGGGAGCACCGCCGCCATGTATTGGCTGTTTCTGCTGCTGGCCCTGGCCGCGCTCGTAATCGCTTTCAAGACTTCCTCGGGCGTGCTGCTCGTGGTCTGCCTGCTGGCCTCGCTGGGCTTTTTCCTGGCCTGGGTGCTGGGCCTGGTGGCCGCGCGCATCGGCAGCCAGAGCCGCGACGAGGGCATGATGCTGGACCCGGCCGAGCTGCGCCGCCTGCGCGAGCAGGCCGAGGCGCGCAAGCTCGCCGCAGCGTCGTCGCAGCCGGCGTCGTCGGAGCCGCAGCAGCAGCGCTGAGGCCTGGTTCGGCAGGCTTGGGAAACCGGTCGGCGCGCCCTAGACTGCGCGCATGACCGTACTCAGCGTCAACGTCAACAAGATCGCCGTGCTGCGCAATTCGCGCGGCGGCAACGACCCGGACGTGGTCGGCGCCGCGCGTGCCTGCCTCGATGCCGGCGCCCATGGCATCACCGTGCATCCGCGTCCCGACGCGCGCCACATCCGCGACTACGACGTGATGGCGCTGGCGCAGCTCACCCGCGAGCGCGCGGTCGAGTTCAACCTGGAAGGCAATCCCTTCGCGCCGCCGCGCGCGGGCTATCCGGGCTTCCTCGCCCTGTGCGCGCAGGCGCGGCCGGCGCAGGCGACCCTGGTGCCGGACGGCGACGGCCAGCTGACCTCGGACCACGGTTTCGATTTCCGCCGCGACGGCGAATCGCTGCGACCGCTGATCGGCGAGCTCAAGGCCATGGGCTGCCGGGTCAGCGTGTTCGCCGACGCCGGTTCCGACGGCATCGAGATCGCCGCGGCGATCGGCGCCGACCGGGTCGAGCTCTACACCGGTCCCTACGCCGAAGCGCATGCGCGCGGCGACGCCGGTGCGGCTCTGGCGCTGTTCGCCGATGCCGCCCGGCGCGCGCAGGCTGCCGGCCTGGGCGTGAACGCCGGCCACGACCTCAGCCAGGCCAATCTGGGCAAGTTCCTGCGCACGGTCCCGCAGGTGCTGGAAGTGTCGATCGGCCACGCCCTGATCGGCGAGGCCCTGTACGCGGGCCTGGACGCGACGGTGCGGGCCTACCTGCGACTGCTGTAGGCCGCACCGCGCGCTCGCGCCGCGGTCACTGCAGGGCGATGTTCTTCAGGCCGCTTTCCTTGGCCGCGGACACCGCGGTGGCGAAGCCCTGGTAGTCCGCATCGGCGTTGGCCGCGATCTCCAGCACGGTACGCGGGGCGCGGCCGGCCAGGGTGTCGAGGGCGTCTTGCAGCGACACCGCCGCGACCGCTTGGCCGTCGAGCATATAGCTGCCGTCGACCTGGACCGACAACTGCACGCGCGGTGGCGGAGCTTCCGCGGTCGGCGGCGTGGCCACCGGCAAATTCAGGTTCAAGGTGCCGGTCATCACCGGCGCGGCCACCATGAAGATCACCAGCAGCACCAGCATCACGTCGACCAGCGGGGTGATGTTGATTTCGGCGACGGCGCGGGCGTCGTTACGGGACGGGGAATCGAAATACGCGGAGACGGCCATTGCACTACCCCCACTGGGCGGAATGCCCGGTTCCACGCTAAACCGGTTCCGGCCCGGCTGGCAAGAGCGCAAAAAAAACGCCGCCCGAAGGCAGCGTTTTCACGACGGTAAGCGTCAAACTTGTCGATCGGTCAGTCGTTCTGCACGAAGCCGATCTTTTCCATATTGGCGTTCTTTGCCTTCGCCAGCACCTTGGCGAGGATGCCGTAATCGGCATCGGTGCTGACGTCGATCTCCAGCATCGGCTGGTTGGTGGGCTCACGCTGGACTTCGACTTCCATCATGCTCTGGAGCGCCGTGATCGGTTGCGGCGTGTCGTTCCAGAAGACCTGACCCGAAGCGTCGATCCGCAGGCGGATCGGCTCCTTCGGCGGAGTCGGGGGCGGCGGCGTGGTCGTGCGCTGCGGCAGGTTGACTTCGATCGGATAAGACATCACGGGCGCCGTCACCATGAAGATGATCAGCAGCACCAGCATCACGTCCACCAGGGGCGTGACGTTGATGTCAGCCATCGGAGCGCCTGCACCGGAGCCGGAACTGAAAGCCATAAATAGTCTCCGTTTGCCTTAGCGTTCTTTGATCGCTACGAAGCCGACCTTACGCATGCCTTGGCCCTGCGCAATCTTCACCACTTCTTGCACGATGCGGTATTTGGTCGTCTTGTCACCGCGGACGTTGATCTGCGGTTGCGGCGTCTTCTGAGCCTCGATCGACAGCCGGCTCTCGAGCAGGTCCTTGGTGATCGGTTCGTCGTTCCAGAACAACGAACCGTCTTCCTTGACCGCCAGAGTGATCGGCGTCGTCGGAAGCGCGGTGGCCGTCGGCTTGTTGAGGGTGGCTTCGGGCAATTCGACCTTGACCTTATGCGACATCAGAGGCGCCGTGATCATGAAGATGATCAGCAGCACCAGCATCACGTCCACGAGGGGCGTGACGTTGATCTGTGCCATCGGGCCGCCGCTGTCGCTGTCTGTACTGAAGGCCATGTCCGAACTCCAACTACTACAAGTAAGGTGAAGACGTCGCGGTTAGGCGACTTAGCGCTTCGCGGCCAGTTCGCCGACGCGCGAACCGGTAGCGAAGAAGTCGTGCAGGTCGTGCGCGAACGTATCGAACTTGTTGTTCGTAACGCGGTTCAGGCGCACGAAGAAGTTGTACGCGAGCACCGCCGGGATGGCGACGAACAGACCGATGGCGGTCATGATCAGCGCCTCGCCGACCGGGCCGGCGACGGCGTCGATCGAAGCCTGGCCGGTCGCACCGATCTTGATCAGGGCGTGGTAGATGCCCCACACGGTGCCGAGCAGACCGACGAACGGTGCGGTCGAACCCACGGTGGCGAGCACGGTCAGGCCGCTTTCCAGACGCGAGCTTTCGCGGGTCACACCCTGACGCAGGGCGCGATCGACGAACTCGGAACGGTTGAGCGACTCGACCAGGCGCGAACCTTCGTGGCGCTGGTGGTGAGCGGCAGCCTGGGCGGCATCGAGCGCGATCTTGGAGAACGGCTCGCTACGCGACTGCTCTTCCATGAAGCGGATGGCGTCCTGCGCGTTGGGGGTTTCCCAGAACGTGCTGACGACGCGGTCGGAACTGCCGCGAAGACGCAGGTTCTTCACGAAGTTCACGACGATCCAGTAGACCGACAGGATCGACATGATCGCGAGCGTGAGGAACACGACCCAGCCGACCAGGTCGAAGTTTTGCAACAGATGGGCAAAGCTCATCTGCTGGAGGGCTTCGGCGTTGGAGCCCCCGGCAGTAGCAGCGGTGGTGGTTTCCTGCAGCATGACGCTTACCTTTGAATGTCGTGGATAAGGAAAGAAGTAGTACGTAGAGCGTTACACCCGTCTCGCGAACCCGATCAGTTCGGCGGGACGAAATCGACCGGGACGCGAACCTTGCTGGGCACGCCCACGCCGTTGCGCATCTCGGGGTTGAACTTCCACTTCCGTGCGGCATCCATGGCGGCGCGGTCGAGGTTGCGGTTACGGCTGGATTTCTCGACGGAGACGTCGAGCACGTTGCCCGAGGCATCAATGCTGATGACCAGGACCACGGTGCCGCCCACGCCCTGACGCGCTTCGGTCGGCGGGTATTTCGGCGGATTGAGGCGCTTGGACGACGGATCGACGCCCGAGCTGATCGTCGTGGCCGGAGCCGGCGGAGCCGGGGGCGACGGCGGTTCGGCCTGAATGTCGACCGGGCTCGGTTCGTCCACCACGATCGGCGGCTCTTCCGGCGGCGGCGGCAGCGGCGTCGGCTGCGGCGCGGCCAGCTGACGGATCTGCTGCGGCGGCGGCGGTTCCGGCGGCGGCGGCGGCGGCGGCGGGGGCGGCGGCGGCGGCTTGATCAGGTTAACGACGGTGACTTGCTCTTCCGCCTTTTCGGTTGCCGGCGGCGCCATGGGCGCGAGCAGCAAGAGCAGCGCCGCGACATGCACGGCGATCGCGGAGGTGATACCGGCGATACGTGCCCAGTTCAGCCCTTCGCGGTCGTCATCTTTCTTAGCGTGGATTTCGAGGTCTTGCGTCATGCCGTCAGCTCGGGAAGTGTTTCCGGACGCAAGGGCGCCGCGGGCCGTCGTTCGGTTCGTGCAACCGTTTCCAGTCGCGCGAACCTCCTAGCATATACCAAACCACGCCCTAGGTTCCAAGGGCGGATTTGCCTATCGAGTGCCGATTATTTACCCGGCAGCGCGATGATCTTCTTGGCGTCGTCGGGCTTCTTCACGCCCTTGGCGATCGCCTGCTTGGCGGCTTCCTTGGCCTCTGGAATGCGGTCTTCCTGCCACAAAACGCGTGCGAGATTGAGGTAGGTCTCGCCGTCGGGAGCGAGCGGGGCGGCTTTCTTGTACGCCTCGATCGACGGGTTCACCTGGTCGGAGAAGTAGTAGGACTGGGCCAGGGCCAGGTAAGCCTGGAAATCCGGCTTCAGGATGCCCTTGGTCAGGCCTTCGTTGATGACGTCCGCGGCCTTCTTCTCGTTACCGTCGATCTGCAGGTAGGTCGAGTAGAGCTGGCGGTAGTCCTTGTCTTCGTTGAGCTGGCCGCCGGCGCGCAGCTTCTCCAGCACCGCTGCGGCCTTGTCGTACTGGTCGGCCTGCAGGTAGGTCGCGACCAGGTTGAGCTGGGCGCGCTTGTCGGTGGGGTTCTTGGAAGCGACGGCTTCGGCCATCTTGGTCGCTTCGCCGGTCTGACCGGATTCGGCGTAGGACGCCATCAGCAGCTGCTGCCAGTCGGACTTGGGCTCGGGCGAGGCGTCGATGGCCTGCTTGATGATCTTGGACGCGTCGGCGTAGCGCTCCAGACGGTACAGGGCGTTGCCCTTGACGATCAGGTGCTCGGGCTTGGTGCTCTTGGTCTCGCTCAGGAAGCGGTCCATGGTGGCGAGCGACTCGGCGTACTTGTCTTCCTGCAGCTGCAGCTGGGCCAGCATGAACATCGAGCTGTAGTGGCCGTTGTTGTCCAGGCCGTTGAATTCCAGGGCCTTGTTCAAGTAGCCGATGGCGGCGGCGGTGTCGTCGGCGTCGTAGGCCAGCTGCGCGGCGATCTGCGCGGCGAAGGCGTGGTCGTAGGCGTTGGCGGCGGAGTTGGCGATGATCTCGTCGGCGATGGCGCGCGCTTCGCTGCCCTTATCGGCGTCGTACAGATCCATCATCTTCTTCAGCTTGGGGGTGACCTTGGCCGAGGCCTTGGCGTCGGGCTGCTGACGGGTGGCGTTGGGGTATTCGACCTTGGACGCGGCGGCGGAAGCCTTCTTGTCTTCCTTCTTCTCGCCATGACGCTGACGGCGCTCCTCGGCCCGGTCCATCGCCGACTGCGCGTGAACCTGGGCGATCGAGCCCAGCGCAAGCACGGCGCCGATGGCGGCCGTCAGCACGGTGCGGTGGCGGGTGGGGAGCTTGTTCATGTTCACCTCAATCAGCTGCCGCGTGTGCGGGGTCGATGGCCGCAGGGCCGGGGGGCCGTCACGCTAACAGAAACGCGGGGCGGCGCGATACGGGGTTTTACTGTCTTTAATGCGTAGCGTTCATCCACACTTGGGCGTACGGCCGGCAGAACGGGCCTGCTGGTACACCGGCATGAGCCCGCCGGCGCGGGCGCGCAGTTCCTGGATGCGCGACTGCGGGTCCGGATGGGTCGACAGCCATTGCGGGGGCCGGCTGCTGCTGGCGGCGATCATGTTCTCCCACAGGTTGACCGCCTGCTGCGGATCGAAGCCGGCCTGGGCCATCAGCTGCTGGCCGACCACGTCGGCCTCGCTCTCCTGGGTGCGCGAGCCGGGCAGCAGGAACAGGCCCTGGACCGCGGCGCCGCCGAGCTGGTTGGTGGCGTTGGCCGCGCCCTCGCCGTAGCGCGAGCCGAGCAGGGCGCCGGCGATGCTCAGGCCGGTCTGGGCGGTCATCTGGCGGGTGATGCGCTCGTCGTGGTGGCGCGAGACGACGTGGCCGATTTCGTGGGCGATCACCGCCGCCAGCTGATCCTGGTTCTTGGCGACGCTGAAGATGCCGGTGTTGACGCCGACCTTGCCGCCGGGCAGGGCGAAGGCATTGGGCGAGCTGTCGACGAATACCGCGACGTCCCATTGCGCCTGCCAGCCGGGCGGCAGCTGGCGGGTCACCGTATCGACCACGCAGCGGACGTACCCGTTCTGGCGGGAATCTGTGCTGAGTTTGCCCTTTGACTTGGCCTCGACGAAGGCTTGCGCGCCCATCTGGTTGAGCTGTTCCTGCGACACCGCGCCCACGTTCTGGCGCCGCCCGGTGGGCGAGGTCGTGGTGGCGCAGGCGGTCACGATCAGCGCGATCGGGACACTGAGCAGTAGACGCTTCACTTATGCGATTCCCCAGTACGTATGAACGCGTTGTAGACCGATCAGGATTAACTTTTCGTCAATCCCGACGAACCGGTGGCTCAGCTGTGCAGATAGAGCAGGGCACAGGCGAGCAAATTATTGATTCCATGTGCGGCTATGGGTCCCCAGAGCGTGCCGGTACGGCGGTAGACCCAGGCGAAAGAGGCGCCGATCGCGGCATAGGTCAGCCACAGCAGGGCGATCGCGCCGGGCCCGTTACCGCTCAGGCCGGGCACCTCGTGCATCAGGGCGAAGGCCAGGCTGCTCAGGACGATCCCCAGCCCTGGCAGGCCGGCGGCCCAGAAACGGCCGAACAGGACGCGCCGGAACAGCAGCTCTTCGTAGGCTGGCGCGGCCACGACCGCGAACAGCAGGGTCAGGGCGAACTGGCTGCGCAGGGCGGCCTGGATCATCTGGACGTTGCTGGGGACGGGTTCGATGCCGAGCCGCTCGCCGATCCAGCTCAGCGCGGCGCTGAGACCGAACGCGGCCAGACCCACGCCCAGGGCCCAGCCCCAGGTCGCGGGGCGGCGTGCGGCGCGCCAGGAGGCGGCGCGTTCCTCGCTCCCGGCGCGGCGGCGCAGCAGGTAGACCGCCACGGCGGCGCCCCCTACCGCGGCCATGGCCATGCTCAGCTGCGCGAGCGCGCCGGGCTGGCCGATCGCCTGCAGGGCGTCGGTGGCGGCCGAACCGGGCTGGCGCATGGCGATCTCCAGGCCGCGCGCGAACGCCCAGGCCATCATCGCGATCATGCTCAGCGCCAGCACGATCGCCACGGCGATGGCGAAGTCGAGCGCGGCGTGGCCGACCACGGCGCGCACGCGCCGCGGTGGGGCTGCCTGCGCTAGCGCAGGCAGCGGCGGCGGGGCGAGCGCCGCGGCGGCGGCGCTGGCGGGCTCGGAGGCCGGCATCGTGCGTGGATCAGACGTCGAGGTTGGCGACCTTGAGCGCGTTGTCCTCGATGAAGTTGCGGCGCGGTTCGACCACGTCGCCCATCAGGGTGCTGAAGATCTGGTCGGCGGCGACCGCGTCTTCGATCCGCACCTGCAGCAGGCGGCGCGTCTCCGGATTGACCGTGGTGTCCCACAGCTGCTCGGGATTCATTTCGCCCAGGCCCTTGAAGCGCTGGATCGCGCGGCCCTTCTTGGCCTCTTCGAGCAGCCACGCCTGCGCTTCGACGAAGCTCTGCACCGGCTGGGCGCGGTTGCCGCGCAGGATCTGCGCGCCCTCGCGAATCAGCCCGTGCAACTGCTGCGCGGCTTCGCGCAGCGCACGCAGCTCGCCGCCGGCGAACGCCGACAGCGGCAGCACCTGGGTCAGTTCCTGGCCCATGTGGCTGCGCGTGACCAGCAACGCGGCCTGACGGCTCTCGTTGGCGTTGTGCAGCTGCAGCGAGTAGCGCGGCTTGCCCAGGCCGGTGCGGTTGAGGCGCTTTTCGAGCGCGTCGAGTTCGTGGCGCTCGTCGACGTTGGCGAGCAGGTGCTCGCTGTCGAGCGGGGTGAAGTCGAGCAGCGCTTCGAGCACGGCCGGGTCGTAGCGGTGCGCGTTGCGCGCGATCGCTTCGCGCGCGCCGGCGTAGGCCAGCAGCAGCCTCTCCAGCGCGGCGCCTTCGATCGGCGGCTCGCCGGCGGCCGGGATCAGCGCGGCGCCTTCGACGGCGTTGTTGGCCAGGTAGGCGTCCAGCGCCGCGTCGTCCTTGAGGTAGAGCTCGTTCTTGCCCTGCTTGATCTTGTACAGCGGCGGCAGGCCGATGTAGACATGGCCGCGCTCGATCAACTCCGGCATCTGCCGGTAGAAGAAGGTCAGCAGCAGGGTGCGGATGTGCGAGCCGTCGACGTCGGCGTCGGTCATCAGGATGATGCGGTGGTAGCGCAGCTTGTCCGGGTTGTACTCGTCCTTGCCGATGCCGGTGCCGAGCGCGGTGATCAGGGTGCCGACTTCGGCGCTGCCGAGCATGCGGTCGAAGCGCGCGCGCTCGACGTTGAGGATCTTGCCCTTGAGCGGCAGGATCGCCTGGGTCTTGCGGTTACGGCCTTGCTTGGCCGAACCGCCTGCGGAGTCGCCCTCGACGATGAACAGTTCGCTCAGCGCCGGGTCTTTTTCCTGGCAGTCGGCGAGCTTGCCGGGCAGGCCGGCGATGTCGAGCGCGCCCTTGCGGCGGGTCAAGTCGCGCGCCTTGCGCGCGGCCTCGCGCGCACGCGCGGCGTCGATGATCTTGCCGGTGATCGCGCGGGCTTCGTTCGGGTGCTCCTGCAGGAACTCCTCCAGGCGCGCGCCGAACGTGCTTTCCACGACCGGGCGCACTTCGGAGCTGACCAGCTTTTCCTTGGTCTGCGAGGAGAAGCTCGGGTCCGGCACCTTGACCGACAGCACCGCGATCATGCCTTCGCGCATGTCGTCGCCGGACAGCGCGATCTTGGCCTGCTTGGCGATGCCGCTGTTTTCGATGTAGTTGGTGAGCGTGCGGGTCAGCGCGGCGCGGAAGCCGATCAGGTGGGTGCCGCCGTCCTTCTGCGGAATGTTGTTGGTGAAGCAGAACATCGTTTCCTGGTAGGAATCGGTCCACTGCAGCGCCACGTCCACGGTGATGCCGTTCTGCTCGCCCGACACCGAAATCACGTTCGGGTGCAGCGGGGTCTTGAGCTGGGCCAGATGCTCGACGAAGGAGCGGATGCCGCCTTCGTACTGGAATACGTCGCGACGGCCTTCGCCGCGCTCGTCGACCAGGGTGATCTTGACGCCGGAATTCAGGAACGACAGTTCGCGCAGGCGCTTGGCCAGGATGTCGTAATGGAACTCGACGTCGGTGAAGATTTCCGCCGCCGGCTTGAAGCGCAGCAGGGTGCCGCGCTTGTCGGAGGCTTCCAGCTGCTTGAGCGGATACACCGGCTCGCCCAGCGCGTATTCCTGCTGGTGGTGGTGGCCGTCGCGCCAGATGTCCAGCCACAGCTGTTCGGACAGCGCGTTGACCACCGAGACGCCGACGCCGTGCAGACCACCGGAGACTTTGTAGCTGTTGTCGTCGAACTTGCCGCCGGCGTGCAGCACGGTGAGGATGACCTCGGCCGCGGAAACGCCTTCTTCCTTGTGGATGTCGACCGGAATGCCGCGGCCGTTGTCGTAGCACGACACCGAGCCGTCTTCGTGCAGGGTCACGATCACATCGTCGGCGTGCCCGGCGAGGGCCTCGTCGATCGCGTTGTCGACGACTTCGAACACCATGTGATGCAGACCGGTGCCGTCGTGGACGTCGCCGATGTACATGCCCGGCCGTTTGCGTACGGCCTCGAGCCCGCGCAAGACAGTGATCTTGCTGGAGTCGTAGGTCTGGTTCGGGGTCTGGCCGGGGGTCTGATCGTTGTTTTCGGACATGCTCTGTGGGATTGCGCGGTCCGCCTGCGAGGCCGGGAGCGCGACACATTAGCTGTAGGGGACTGAGGCCGAGTATACCGCGCCGCGGGGCCCCAGGTCCGGTGCCCCCGCCGCCCCGGTGAGATGCGAGCAGGAGAGGCGCTGCGCGGTGGTTCCGGCGCGATCCGGGCTGCGCCGGCCGGATTGGGCCGGGCGTGCCGCAGCGCGCGAGGGGAGGCTTCCTGTGGGGTCGCCGAGGTCGGGGGGAAGTGTCGGGCGGCAGGTGGGGTGAGTCTTGCGGGCTGGGAGGGTTCGCTGGTGTGGCCTTTGGCCCGTTCAAGGCTGAACGCTGGATTCAGGCCAACCGGCTTGGACTGGGCCATGCTGACGCGAGGGTCACTTCACGCCGCGGTGTTAGAGCCGGGCGCCGAGGGAGCGGTTGGTCAGCTCCTTAGTCGAGTCGGCCCATCGGATGGCCGTTCTCGCGCAAGCCCTCCGGCCAGGCCAGCGATTGCCGTCGCACCGGCGGTCCTTACTGTAGCCCTGGTGGCGCAGTCCATTCGCCCTGGTCGAAGTGATAGCGATGTTGCGCTACTGGTCGTTGGTTCGGGTTCGGGTTCGGAGCGCTGCTCAGGAAGAGCCTGTCGCTGGGCGAATCGATGAAATCTAGCGGCAACTGGACGCAGCCGATGCCCCGGCCTTTGAACTCCCGGTTGTTTCGGTGGTGCAGGGACGCGGCCGACGGTGATGTTGAGGAAGCGGTTGTTCTCGGTCAGGTCCGCGTATGAGGGCCGCCGAGCTAGAACGGATCGCGGCGATCGCCCCTCGAGCAATTGCGAAGACGAGTCCCCCACGGCGACATCCGGCTGCCGCAGCTCGTCGGATCGCCAGTCTCGACCTGGTTCTGCGGCTGCGCTGCCTGCGCGACTTGGGGGGCGCCGGCGGTGCGGGCCGCTTCTGCCCGCGACCTTAAGTCGGTCGGATGCCGAATGACAGGCATGACGAGCCGGGTGCTGGCTCCCAGGAGTCGAGGCTGACAGCTATCGCGGCGATCCGGGCCCAACCTGCTGGGCGGATGGCTGGCGGCGGCTTGGTAGCCCGGAGTCGGGCGGTGCTCCCACGGCGCGGCGCCATCAGCCGCGGACGAGCCCGGCCAGAAAGCCCAATGCCGGGTAGCGTTCCACGTGGAACACCGCAGGCCTGCGCTAGAGGCCCATGTTCCACGTGGAACACAGTTCAATCGGGTCGAAGCTCACCCTGTTCCACGTGGAACGTCATCACGGCCGCCCCGATTTCAGCCAGCGCGCTCGGCGCCTCGGTTCCGGTGATGAACACCTGGGCGCCGCTGGCGATCAGGCGCTCCAGCACCCGGCGCTGGTGGTGCCGATCCAGTTCCGAGGCCAAATCGTCCAGGGCGATCACCGGCCACTCGCCTCGGGCCTGGGCATGGTGCTCGGCCTGGGCCAGCAGGGCGGCGAGGGCGGTGAGCTTGGCCTGGCCACGCGACAGGGCCTCGCGGCCCGGCAGACCGCCGAACTGGATGCGCCAGTCGGCCCGGTGCGGCCCGACCGAGGTATAGCCGGCGATCTGGTCGCGCTCGCGGGCCAGCAGCAGGGCGTCGGCCAGGGGCAGCTCGTCGCGACGCCAACCGGGCAGGTAATCCAGACGGGTATCGCCCAGGGCTGGGGCCAGATCCGCCGCCAGGGCCGCGAACCGGGGCTGCAGGTCCTCAAGGTAATGCTGACGGCGCCGGCTCAGCGGTTCGCCGGCATCGGCCAGTTCCCGGTCCCAGGCGTCGAGCTGGCCGTCGCGGGCGCGGGCCTTGAGCAGGGCGTTGCGCTGCTTCAGGGCTCGTGTGTAGCGCCGCCACAGGGAAATGAAGTCATGTTCCACGTGGAACAGTCCCCAATCCAGGTAACGGCGCCGGGCCTCGGCGCCGCCGGTGATCAGGGCGTGGCTGCCGGGTTCGAAGCTGACCACGGCCAAGGCCGCACACAACTCGCCGAGCTGGGCCACCGGGCTACCGTCCAGGCGGCCGATCCAGTCCTGTCCGGTGTGGCGCAGCCCGGCCTTGCGCAAGCGGGTCGTCCCGGCCTCGCCCTCGGCGATGCGCGTAGCGGCCGGCCCGACGCCTTCCTGCCACTCGACGAACACTTCCAGGGCCGGGTCGCCGGCCCGAACCAGCCCGTCGCGGACCCGGCCACGGAAGCTGCGGCCGTAGGCCATCAGGTGCAGGGCTTCCAGCAGGCTGGTCTTGCCGGCGCCGTTGTCGCCGGTGATCAGGTTGATCCCGGGGGCAGGCGCCAGCCTGACATCGGCAAAGCGGCGCAAACCGCGGGCTTCGAGGCGGGTTACGCGCATTACGAGGCTCGACAGGGCGGCAAGCCGGGCAGGGCGCCCGGACGGTAGAAACGAGCACGCCCGGGCGGGCCGGGCGTGTCGTGAACTTGCGGGATGTGTTCCACGTGGAACCTGTCGCTCGCGGTCGTCGCCGACCGCGGCCGGATCACAGGCGCAGCGGCATGACCACGTGGCGGCACTTCTCGTTCGCCGCCTCGCGCACCAGCGCCGAGGAGTTTGCGTCGCGCAGGGCGATCACGACGTGCTCGTCGCGCAGCGCGGTCAGTGCGTCGAGCAGGTAGTTGACGTTGAAACCCACCGCCAGGTCGTCGACCTTGGTGTCGGCCTCGACTTCTTCCTGCGCTTCTTCCTGTTCCGGGTTGTGGGCGCTGATCTTGAGCTGGCCGGGCGAGACCTCGATGCGCACGCCGCGGTACTTCTCGTTGGACAGGATCGCCGCACGCTGCAAAGCCGCGCGCAGGATCTCGCGCTCGATCCGCACTTCGCGGTCGGCGCCGATCGGGATCACCGCTTCGTAATCCGGGAAACGGCCGTCGATCAGCTTGCTGGTGAAGGTCACATCGTCGCGCTTGACCCGGATGTGGCCGCGGCCCATCTCGATCTCGATCTCGCGGTCGCCGCCTTCCAGCAGGCGCTGCAGCTCCTGCACGCCCTTGCGCGGCACGATGATCTGGCGCTTGGTCTGGCCGCCGCCTTCGTAGGCGGTTTCGCACAGCGCCAGGCGGTGACCGTCGGTCGCCACGCAACGCAGGCTGTTCTCGCGCAGATCGAACAACAGGCCGTTGAGGTAGTAACGCACGTCCTGCTGGGCCATCGCGAACGCGGTGCGTTCGATCAGTTCCTTCAGCGCCGCTTCCGGCACGCGTACGCGCTCGGTGGCTTCGACCTCGTCGATCGACGGGAAGTCGTTGGCCGGCAGGCTGGCCAGAGTGAAGCGCGAACGCCCGGCCTGGACGGTGATCTTCTCGGCCGTCTGGGTGACCGTCACCTTGCTGCCGTCGGGCAATGCGCGAACGATCTCGAACAGCTTGCGCGCCGGGATCGTGGTTTCGCCGTCCTTGGCATCGTCGACGACGATGCGCGAGACCATCTCGACTTCCAGATCGGTACCGGTCAGCGAAAGCTGTCCGTCCTTGACCTGGGCCAGCAGATTAGCGAGGACCGGCAGGGTCTGCCGGCGTTCGACTACGTTGACGACTTGCGCCAACGGCTTGAGAAACACTTCTCGTTGCAGGCTGAAACGCATGCGGACCCCTTAGCCCCTAGTCGGTTCGGGCGGCAACGCCCAATACAAAAGAGTGGAATAAATCAAAAGCATGGTGGTGATGGTGTCGCCGAAAACCCGGGAAAACTGCATTAACTTGTTGTTTTTACTGGTTTTTCCGTGAGGTCAAAGTTCGGTAGAACCGGACCCTGAGCTGCTGCACAAGCTGTGGATAAATTTCGGGGCAAGGCGCCGGCCTCGATCTATCCACAGCTTGTACGCGTCTCGTGCACCGCTTTATTCGAAGAGTACCTGCAACCGGCGCCGTCCGTCGCCTGCGGGCTCATTCGCTGAGCTTGCGAATCAGCTTGTCCCAGTCTTCCCGCAGCTTGCCGTCGGTCTCCATCAGGGTGCGGATCTGCCGGCAGGCATGCAGCACGGTGGTGTGGTCGCGGCCGGCGAAGGCGTCGCCGATCTCGGGCAGGCTGTGCTCGGTCAGTTCCTTGGTCAGCGCCATCGCGACCTGGCGCGGGCGCGCCAGCGAGCGGGTGCGGCGCTTGGACAGCAGGTCCTTCATCTGCAGGCCGTAGTAATCGGCCACGGTCTTCTGGATGTTGGGAATGCCGATCGCCTGCTGCTGCGCGCGCAGCAGGTCGCGCAGGGTTTCCTGGGCGAACTCGGCGGTGATCGCGCGGCCGGTGAAGTTGGCGCGCGCGGTCAGGGTGTTGAGCGCGCCTTCCAGATCGCGCACGTTGCTGCGCATCTTCTTGGCGAGCAGGAACGCGACCTCTTCCGGGATCGCCGCGCCACGTTCCTTGGCCTTGGAGATCACGATCTGGGCGCGGGTCTCGAAGTCCGGCGGTTCGATCGCCACCGACAGGCCCCAGGCCAGGCGCGACTTCAGGCGCGGCTCCAAGCCCTCGACTTCGCGCGGGTAACGGTCGCAGGTCAGGATGATCTGTTGCTTGCCGTCGAACAGGGCGTTGAAGGTGTGGAAGAACTCTTCCTGGGTGCGGTCCTTGCCGGCGAAGAACTGGATGTCGTCGATCAGCAACGCGTCCACGCGCTGGAACTGACGCTTGAACTGATCCATGGTCTTGTCCTGCAGCGACTTCATCATCGCGCTGAAGAACTGTTCCGAACGCAGGTACATCACCCGCATCGCCGGGTTGGCTTCGCGCATGGCGTTGCCGGCCGCGAACATCAGATGGGTCTTGCCCAGGCCGGTGCCCCCGTACAGCAGCAGCGGGTTGTGCGCGCGTTCGCCGGGCTTCTGCGCGGCCTGCAGCGCCGCGGCGCGGCCGAGCTGGTTGCTGCGGCCTTCGACGAAGTTGTCGAAGGTGTAATGGGTGTCGAGGTTGCCCTGGAACGGCTCCACCGGCGCGGCGACCGGGGTCGGGCGGTAGGCGGCGGTCTCGGACTCGCGCGGCGGCGCCACGCGCGGCAGCGAGCCGATCTCCAGGCTGACCTCGGCGCTGCCGGCGAAATAGTTCAGCAGCTCGCGGATGCGCGCCAGGTAACGTTCGCGTACGTGCTCGACGACGAAGGCATTGGGCGCGTACAGCACCGTGACGTCGTCGCGTTGGGCCGCTTGCAGCGGTTTGAGCCAGGTGTGCACGTCCTCGACCGGGTATTCGGCTTCGAGTCGTTCGAGGCAGCGGGGCCAAGCTTCCATCGGTCGGCAGGTCTTCTGTATTGCAGGGCACGCCGGGCCTGGCGGCACGGCGGTCGAAACGCCGCCGGCCGCGCGATACGGCTCGCGGCAAACGGGGCAGGGGGGTCAGCCAGACTATCATCGCCGCCGGGTCCGGAACAGGACTTGTCCACAAGGCTGAACACAGGCTAGTCCACAGGCGCCGGCACGCCGCGAGCCAGCACTGACGCGGTTGCGGGCGGTTTTTCGCACGATAGCGGCGCTTGCGAAGGCGCCGCGACGATGGCGGCCGGAAGCATTCGCCGCCGCCGCCGCAACAGGCGCCGATGCCGGACCGCCGCAGGCCGCCATTCACCTTAACTTGACCGTCCCGCCCGCGGCCGCTAAGATCGCCGGTCTTTTCCGCCGTACACGTAGAGCCGGACCATGGCCACCAAGCGCACTTATCAGCCCAGCAACCTCAAGCGCAAGCGCGACCACGGTTTCCGTGCCCGCATGGCGACCGCCGACGGCCGCAAGATCCTGGCCCGTCGTCGTGCCAAGGGCCGCAAGCGTCTGTGCGCCTAAACGGCGTCCCGGCTGCCTGCCGCTGACGCGGCGCGAGGCAGCCGTCCGGCATACGCCGGTACCGACCCGATGATCTCCAACCGCTTCCCGCGCACCGCGCGGGTACGCGCGCGTTCGGATTTCGACCGCATCTTCAAGCACGGCCGGCGTGTGGCGCTGCCCGTGCTTGCTTTGCATTGGCAGGCCGTCGACATCGAGGCGCGACTGGGCCTGGCGGTGTCGCGCAAGGTCGATCCCCATGCGGTCGGACGCAATCGCATCAAGCGCGTCCTGCGCGATACCTTCCGCAAGCTGCGTGCCGATCTGGCGCGCGGCGATTACGTCGTGGTCGCCCGTCCCGGCGCCTCGCGTTGCACGCGTGAGGAACTCGACCAAGCCTTCCTCGGTCTGCTCAGGCGCGCCGGCGCGTTGCCCGCACCTGCGGTGCCCGGCACAATGCCGGCCGATCCCATTCCCTCCCCACTGCCGGACCCCGGTCCCGGCTGAGCCCGCCTGCTGCCCATGAACCAGACCCGTGTATTCCTGATCTTCGCCTGGCTGATGGTGGCGACCCTGCTGTGGATGGAATGGGGCAAGGAGAAATCCGCGCCGCCGGCACCGGCCGTCACCGCCGCTGCCGCCGCCGCCGCGACCAGCACCGTGCCCAGCGCGACCGCGGCTAGCGCCGCCGGCATCGTGCCCAGCGCTCCGGTTGCCGCCGGCGCCACGCCCACAACTGCGGTCGCGGCGCCGAGCGCGGCGCAGACGGTCACCGTCACCACCGACGTGCTCAAGGTCGTATTCGACGGCGGCACCCTGCACCGCGCCGACCTGCTCAAGTATCCGAGCGAAGCGGCCGAGGACAGCGCGCCGGTGCGGCTGCTGGCCGAGGACGCGACCAACTACTTCGTCGCCCAGAGCGGCTGGGTCAGCCAGGGCGGCGCCACCCCGACCCACGAATCCGGTTTCGTGCCGGAGAGCCCGCAGCGCGACTACGTGCTGGCCAAGGGCGCCAAGGAAATCGCCGTGCCCTTCGTGTGGACCGGCGCCAACGGCGTGACCATCCGCCGCACCTACATCTTCCAGCACAGCGGTTACGCCATCACCGTGCGCGACGAAGTGATCAACGCCGGCACCGCGCCGTGGCAGGGTTCGGTCTACCGCCAGCTCGCCCGCGTGCCGCGCGCGCTGGTCCGCAGCGGCCCGATGAACGCCGAGCAGTACAGCTTCCAGGGTGCGGCCTGGTACAGCACCGAAGACAAGTACGAGAAGCGCAAGTTCGACAAGTTCGTCGACGACGGCGCGCTCGACAAGAAGGTCACCGGCGGCTGGGTGGCGATGCTGCAGCACCACTTCTTCGCCGCCTGGATCCCGGGCCCGAACGACCAGAGCGTGTTCTCGCTGGCGACCGCCAACACCAACACCGGCGTTCCCCAGTACCTGATCCGCGAACTCGGCCCCAGCGTCAACGTCGCCGCCGGCGCGAAGGCGCAGACCCAGGCGCGGTTGTGGATCGGCCCCAAGCTGGTCGACGCGCTCAAGGCCCAGCAGGTGCCGGACCTGGAGCGCGCGGTCGACTGGAGCAGCTACAGCATCATGGCCACGATGGCCAACGCAATCTTCTGGCTGCTGTCGAAGCTGCACGACCTGTTCGGCAACTGGGGCTGGTCGATCATCGGCCTGGTGGTGCTGATCAAGCTGGCGATGTACCCGCTGTCGGCCGCGCAGTACCGCTCGATGGCGAAGATGCGCAAGTTCCAGCCGCGCATCGAGCAGCTCAAGGAGCGCTACGGCGACGACAAGCAGAAGTTCCAGATGGCGATGATGGAGCTGTACAAGAAGGAGAAGATCAACCCGGTCGGCGGCTGCCTGCCGATCGTCGTGCAGATGCCGGTGTTCCTGGCCCTGTACTGGGTGCTGCTGGAGTCGGTGGAACTGCGCCACGCTCCGTGGATGCTGTGGATCCACGACCTGACCGCGCGCGATCCCTTCTTCGTGCTGCCGCTGATCAACATCGCCGTGATGTGGGCGACGCAGAAGCTGACGCCGACCCCGGGCATGGACCCGATGCAGAAGAAGATGATGCAGCTGATGCCGCTGGTGTTCGGCGTGATGTTCGCGTTCTTCCCGGCCGGCCTGGTGCTGTACTGGATCACCAACAGCGGCCTGGGTCTGCTGCAGCAGTGGTGGATGACCAAGCGTTATGCCGAGAAGCCGGCCAAGGCTTGAGTTGCGTAGTCTTTCGCCCGACCACGAAGCCCGCCGATCGGCGGGCTTCGTGTTTTCGGGCTCCGCACTGGCTTCGGGGTAGGAGCCTTGGGGTAGGAGCGGCGTGAGCCGCGACCGCGACCTTCGGCTGCTGCGCGAGTTTCGATGCTGATCGGCTTCGCTTTCTGCTTTCTGTGGGAGCGGCGTAAGCCGCGATCGCGAATTCCGGCTGCTTTGCTGGTTTCGTTCTTAAGCAACAGCTTCCGCCTGCTGCGCATGCGGGTCACTTTCTCTTGCCACCCGCCTTGGGGTAGGAGCGGCGTGAGCCGCGATCGCGACCTTCGGCTACCGCGCTGGCTTCGATTCGGATTGGCTTCGCTTTCTGCTTTCTGTGGGAGCGGCGTGAGCCGCGATCGCGAATTCCGGCTGCTTTGCTGGTTTCGTTCTTAAGCAACAGCTTCCGCCTGCTGCGCATGCGGGTCACTTTCNTTCTGTGGGAGCGGCGTGAGCCGCGATCGCGAATTCCGGCTGCTTTGCTGGTTTCGTTCTTAAGCAACAGCTTCCGCCTGCTGCGCATGCGGGTCACTTTCTCTTGCCACTCGCCTTGGGGTAGGAGCGGCGTGAGCCGCGACCGCGACCTTCGGCTACCGCGCTGGCTTCGATTCGGATTGGCTTCGCTTTCTGTTTCTGTGGGAGCGGCGTGAGCCGCGATCGCGAATTCCGGCTGCTTTGCTGGTTTCGTTCTTAAGCAACAGCTTCCGCCTGCTGCGCATGCGGGTCACTTTCCGGCTGCTTTGCTGGTTTCGTTCTTAAGCAACAGCTTCCGCCTGCTGCGCATGCGGGTCACTTTCTCTTGCTAGCCCAAGAGAAAGTAACCAAAGAGAAGGGCTTACCTAGACAACCCTCCCGTGCGAGATCGGAGCTTGCGCCGGGATTTTTCGAAGGAACATCCTGTTCCTCGAAAAACGGCGCGCGTCCTGCGCGCCGCCCTTCGGGTCTGGGGGGGGTTGGGCAAGTGCGGTGCATTGGATTTCAATGCCGCGGCAACAGCAACAGCAACAGCAACAGCAACAGCAACAGCAACAGCAACAGCAACAGCAACAGCAACAGCAACAGCAACAGCAGCGGCCACAGCTACGGCTCGACGAGGCGCCATAGCACCGCCGCAGCGTGCTTCGCTGCCTTCCCAGATGAGAGCAAGCTCGCTGCAGCCAATACGGCCGGAACGCCCGCTTCCATCTCCCGCAACCGCTCCCCCACCCCCAACGCGCTACCCTGATGCACCCCAGACTCACCGCCGAAACCGCATGACCGCCACGCCTCCCAACGACCGCGACACCATCGCCGCGATCGCCACCGCGCCCGGTGCCGGTGGGGTCGGGATCGTGCGTCTGTCGGGTCCGCGGGCGCGGGCGATCGGCGAAAGTCTGGCGGCGCGTCGGCTGCAGCCGCGGCGCGCGCACCACGTGCGCTTCGTCGACGGCGACGGCGCGGTGATCGACGACGGCATCGCCCTGTACTTCGCCGCACCCGCCAGCTACACCGGCGAGGACGTGGTCGAACTGCAGGCGCACGGCAGCCCGGCCGTGCTGCAGGCGCTGGCCGAACGTTGCGGCGCGCTGGGTGCGCGCCGCGCCCGGCCGGGCGAGTTCAGCGAGCGTGCCTTTCTCGAAGGCCGGCTCGACCTGGCCCAGGCCGAGGCCGTCGCCGATCTGATCGCCGCCGCCGACGAACGCGCGGCGCGCGCGGCGCGACGTGCGCTGGACGGCGAGTTTTCGCGCCGCGTCGATGCCCTGGCCGACGACCTGCTCGCGGTGCGCGTGCACGTCGAGGCGGCGATCGATTTCGCCGACGAACCGCTGGACACCCTCGGCGGCGCCGCCTTGCGCCAGCGCTTCGAGGCCCTGTCGGTCGCCCTGGACTCCCTGCTGGCTGCGGCCGAACGCGGCCGCCGTCTGCGCGACGGCCTGCACGCGGTCATCGTCGGGCCGCCCAATGCCGGTAAGAGCTCATTGCTGAACGCCCTGGCCGGCAGCGACCGCGCCATCGTCACCGACATCGCCGGCACCACCCGCGACCTGTTGCACGAGACCATCCGCAGCGACGGCGTCGAACTGACCCTGGTCGACACCGCCGGCCTGCGCGAGGGCGGCGACGCGATCGAGCGCGAGGGCATGCGTCGCGCCCGCGACGAACTCGCGCGCGCCGACCTGGCGATCGTGGTGCTGGACGCGCGCGATCCCGAGTCCGGCCGTCTCGCGGTCGCCGATGCCATCGCCGGGGTGCCGGCGCGGCTGTGGCTGTACAACAAGGCCGACCTGCTCGAGGAAGGCACCGGGGTCGTCGACGCGGACGACCGCATTCAGGTTTCGGCCCGCACCGGCCGCGGCCTGGACGCCCTGCATGCGCGCCTGCGCACGCTGGCCCAGGGCGACGGCGCCGACGCGGCCGAGGGGGCGTTCACCGCCCGCGCCCGCCACGTCGAAGCCCTGCTGCGCGCGCAGGCCGAACTCGCCGACGCCCGGGTCCAGATCGAACGCGAGGTGCTGGACCTGGCCGCCGAGTCGCTGCGCCAGGCCCACGACGCTTTGGGCGAAATCACCGGCCGGGTCCGCGCCGATGACCTGCTCGGGCACATTTTTTCCAGCTTCTGCATCGGCAAGTAGCCGAGCTTCCAAACAGGCTCGGAACCTGGCGCCCCGGGATCGGTCACAATCACCGATTCATGCCTTGCCGGGGCCGGTTTTTGGGCCCCAGGCGCTTGACAAACGCGGCCTGCTAGCGCGTCCTATCCGGTGTGTGCTCGCTACGGCGCACTTCAGGGGAGTTTTGCCAATGACTGTGAACCAAAATGACCGGCGTTCACGCCGGCTGTCCGTCGTATCGCATGTGAGCATCGCGCTGGCCCTGGCCTGCGCGCTGGCCGCCTGCGGCAAGGATCAACCCGCCCAGGAAGGGGCGGCGCCCACCGCGGCGACCACGGCTCCGGCCGTCACGCCGGAAACAGCGGTCTCGGCCAAGGTCTCCGCCTTGACCGCCGACCAGCTCCGCGAAGCGGCCCGCAAGGCCTATGCGGAAAACCGCCTGTACGCACCGGCCGAAGACAACGCGGTCGAGTACTACCTGGCGTTGCGCGACAAGGCGCCGGCCGACGCCGCCGTCTCCAGCGCGCTCACCGACCTGCTGCCGATGACCGTGATCGCGACCGAGCAAAGCGTCAGCCGCGAGGACTTCGCCGAAGCCCAGCGCCTGTCGGCGCTGTTGGAAAAAGCCGACGCCCAGCATCCGGCGCTCGCGCGCCTGAAGGCCAGCATCGGCGCCAAGCAGGCCGAAGTCGCCAAGCGCGCCGAACAGCAGGTGCTGACCGCCGAAGAGCAGGCCAAGAAGCAGGCCGACCTCGAGAAGCAGCGTCTGGCCCAGCAGGAAGCGCAGCAGAAGCAGGCCGCGACCCAGCTCGCCGCCAGCCAGGCCGCCGAGCGTCAGGCCGCGGCGACCCGCGAAGCCACCGCCACTCGCGAAGCCGAGCAACGCGCCGCCGACCAGCGCGCCGCCGAGCAACGCGCCAGCGAACAGCGTGCGGCCGAAGCGCGTCAGACCGCCTCCGCCACGCCGTCCGCAGGCGCCGACCTGCGTGCGGTGTCGACGCCGGCTCCGCGTTATCCGCCGGAAGCGCTGCGTGCCGGTCAGTCGGGCGAAGTGCAGGTCGAGTTCACCGTCGGCACCGACGGCTCGGTCACCGCCGCCCGCGTGGTCCGTTCCAACCCGGCGCGCATCTTCGACCGCGAAGCGGTCAATGCGGTGCGCAAGTGGCGGTTCCAGCCGGTGGGGGCGCCGGTCACGACCCGTCGCACGATCGGGTTCAACCCGGGCGGCTAAGCGATCCAAAGGCGGGAGTGCGGCAACGCACGGGAGACCCGCACGCAGTACCCACAACGCCCGGCTTCGGCCGGGCGTTGTTTTTCGCGTTTGAGGTCTGCGTACCCGGTCTGCGCAGACAGCCTTCCGCCCTGGGGCAGAAGCGGCTTGAGCCGCGACCGCGACCTCTGGTTACTGCGCAGGCTCCGATGTGGATCGACTTCGCTTTCTGTGGGAGCGGCGCGAGCCGCGATCGCGAATTCCGGCTGCTTTGCCGGTTTCGTTCTAAAGCAACAGCTTCCGCTTGCGGCGCATACGGGTCACTTTCTCTTGCCACTCGCCTTGGGGTAGGAGCGGCGTAAGCCGCGACCGCGCCCTTCGGCTACCGCGCTGGCTTCGATTCGGATCGGCTTCGCTTTCTGCTTTCTGTGGGAGCGGCGTGAGCCGCGATTGCGAATTCCGTTTGCTGCGTTGCTTTCGTTCTTAAGCAACAGCTTCCGCCCGCTGCGCGTGCGGGTCACTTTCTCTTGCTAGCCCAAGAGAAAGTAACCAAAGAGAAGGGCTTGCCTTGACAACCCGCTGCGCGTGCGGGTCACTTTCTCTTGCTAGCCCAAGAGAAAGTAACCAAAGAGAAGGGCTTGCCTTGACAACCCTCCCTTGCGAGATCGGAGCTGGCGCGGGGATTTTTCGAAGGAACATCCTGTTCCTCGAAAAACGGCGCGCGTCCTGCGCGCCGCCCTTCGGGTCTGAGTAGGGTTGGGCGAGTGCGGGGCATTGGATTTCAATGCCGAGGCAACAGCAACAGCAACAGCAACAGCAACAGCAACGACAACAGCAACGACAACAGCAACAACAACGGTGGTTCGTAGGATGCGGTGAGCCGCAGGCGAACCGCATCGCCGCGAAGTACCGTATGCCGTGCGGCAGCTCCCTCTAGGCCTCCAAAAAAAAGCCCGGCACTAGGCCGGGCTTCCTGCAACACGTGCTCACACGCTTGGCTGCGAACCTCAGCCCGAAATCGCCAGGCGCTCGTTGTGGTAACGATGCACTGCGGCGAACCACAGCAGTGCGGCCAGCGCGAAGCCCGCGGCCAGATAGACCATCCACACCTGCGGGGCGATGAACTCGCCGCGGATCACCTTCAGCAGCAGCTGGTTCTGGGCCAGGAACGGCACCGCGAACTGCCACAGCTGGGTCTTGAGCGGATTCACCATCAGGATGATCGTCGGCACCATCGGCATCAGCATCAGCCAGGTCATGTGGCTCTGCGCTTCCTTGATGCTCTTGGCGCCGGCGGCCAGGTAGGTCAGCAGCGCGGTGCCGATGAACAGCATCGGCAGCAGGATCAGCAGCATCTTGCCGATCGCCATGAAGCTCACATCGAGCATGCGCGTACTGCCGGTGCCCATCTGCGCGCTGAGCTTGAACGCGAGCAAGGTCAGCAGCAGCGAAGTGAAGCCCAGGATGCAGGCGGCCGCGATCTTGCCGCTGACGATGGCGCCGCGCGAAGCAGGCGTGGCCAGCAGCGGTTCCAGCGACTGGCGTTCGCGTTCGCCGGCGGTGGCGTCCAGGATCAAGGCCGCGCCGCCGATGAAGGACGAGAAGATCAACAGATAGGGCAGCATGAACGACAGCATCAGGCCGCGCTTGGCTTCCGGCGTGGCGAGATCGCGGGTGCCGACGTTGACCGGACGCGCGATGGTCGGCGACAAGCCGCGTGCGAGCAGTCGCAGCGCGCCGACCTGTTGGCTGTAGCCCTCCAGGGCGTTGCGCAGGCGCGCGCTGGGAATCTCGGCGTCGCGGCGCGTGCTGTCCTGCACGATCTCGACCAGAGCCGGCTGGCCGTCCTTCCACTGTTTGCCGTACTCGCTGCCGATCTGCAGCGCGACGTCCACGTCCTGTCGCGCGATCGCCTGGTCCAGGTCGGCCGGCGGCTTGGTCGCGACGATGCCGCGTGTGGCCAGGTAGGCGATCAGGTTGGGCGCGCGCTCGGCGCCGAGCACCGGCACCTCCAGGGTCTTGTCGAGCTGGGTCTTGGCGCGCTTCTCGGCCAGCGAACCCATGCCCAGCATCAGCACCGGATACAGCAGCGGGCCCAGCAGCAGGGCCAGGGCGAGGGTGCGGCGGTCGCGGCCGATGTCGCGCAATTCCTTGCGCACCACGGCCGAGGTTGCGGAGAACCAGGAAGTCTTCATGCGTGCAGGCCCTCGTCGCTGCCGATGGCGCGCACGAACGCGTCCTCGAGATTGGGTTCGCCGGTCTGCGCGCGCAGTTCGTCGGCGGTGCCGGACGCGACCACCTTGCCCTTGGCCACGATCACGATGCGATCGCACAGCGCGGCCACCTCCTGCATGATGTGGCTGGAGAAGATCACGCAGCGGCCCTCGTCGCGCAGCTGCTTGAGGAAGCCGCGCATCGCGCGCGTGGTCATCACGTCCAGGCCGTTGGTGGGTTCGTCCAGGATCACGTTGCGCGGGTCGTGGACCAGGGCGCGCGCGATCGCGGTCTTGGTGCGCTGGCCCTGCGAGAAGCCTTCGGTCTGGCGGTCGAGGATGTCGTCCATGTCCAGCGCCGCGGCCAGTGTGCGCGTGCGTTCGGCGATCGCCGAACGCGACATGCCGTGCAGCTCGCCGAAGTAGGCGATGTTCTCGCGCGCGGTCAGGCGCTTGTACACGCCGCGCGCGTCGGGCAGCACGCCCAGCGCGCGCCGCACGGTCGCCGGATCGCGGCGCGCGTCGACGCCGTCGACCTGGATGTCGCCGCGGTCGGGCTGCATCAGGGTGTAGAGCATGCGCAGGGTGGTGGTCTTGCCGGCGCCGTTGGGGCCGAGCAGGCCGGTGATCTGGCCGTCGCGCGCCTCGAAGTCGACGCCCTCGACGGCGTGGACCACGCCGGTCTTGGTCTTGAAACTCTTGTGCAGATCGTTAGCGATGATCATCGATGAGAGCCTGGAAAGTGGGAACGCGGTGGATCGCAGCGCGCGGCGCGCTACGGCTCCCACCCGTTGAACGAGACGAACGGCGGCACGTAGCCCAGCGAGTCCAGGCACTTGGCGTCGAGCTGCTTGGCGTCGGCGCTTTCCAGGAACTGGCCCATGAGCTTGGGCATGCAGCCCGAAGCGAAGCTGCCGTGGCCCTGGCCGCGCAGCACCAGGTGGCGACCGTTGGGCAGACCCTTGAGCACCTGCTCGCCGTAACGCGGCGGCGTCACCGGATCGAACTCGCCCGACAGCAACAGCGTCGGCAGCGAAGACTTGAACGGCGCGTGGAAATCGGCCGGACGCTTGCCGGTCGGCCAGACCTTGCACTGCGCGACCAGCACCGTGGACAGATCGCTGCCCATCACGGTCTCGGCGTCGGCCGGATCGTCCTTCAGCAGGTCCGCATCCTCGGCGCAGATCACCGACAGCTGCATGCCGTGCATGATCTGCTCGCTGACCTGGCCCTGGATCATCTGGGTCAGCGACATCAGCGGCGCGTAGCGGCCCTGATCGGCCTCGTTGAGCACCAGCGGCAGCAGCGCGGCGGCCTGCGGCGCGTAGGCGAACATGCGGGTCAGGCCGGCGACCGCGCCGGCGGTGGCCTGGTCGCGCTTGAGTTCGCCGGTGGTCGGATCGCGGTATTCGACCTCGACCGGCTTGTCCTTCAGGCGCGTCATCAACTCGCGCAGCTGCGCGCGCGGATCGTCGCCGAAGCGCTGGCGGCATGCCGGGGTCTTGCGGCACTGCTCGAACTGCAGCGCCAGCGAGACGTCCAGATTGCGCGCGTGCTCGGAACCCAGCACCAGCTCGTTCGGCACCACGCCGTCGATCACCACCGCGCGGGTGTGCTGCGGATGGCGCATCGCGTACTGCTGCGCCACGCGGGTGCCGTAGGAACCGCCGACCACGTCGATCTTGGCCACGCCCAGCGCCGCGCGCACATTGTCCAGGTCGCGTACCGCGTCGGTGGTGGTGTAGTAGCGCGGGTCGGCCTGCAGCTTGGCCGCGCAGTCGCCGGCGAACTTGACCGCATCCTGCACGCCGGCGCTGTCGTCCTCCATTACCGCGCTGTCGCCCTGAGCGTTGCGGCAGATCAGGGGATTCGACTTGCCGGTGCCGCGCTGGTCGACCAACACCACATGGCGGTGCTTGCGCACTTCGCGGAACGCCGCGTCCATCGTCGGCCAGACTTCGGTCGCGGCCTGGCCGGGGCCGCCGGCGAGGAAGAACACCGGATCGGCGGCGACGTCGGATTCGTCGGTGGCCGGCAGCCAGGCGATGTTGAGCTGGACCTGGCGGCCCTTGGGCAACGCCGGGTTTTCAGGCACGGCGTAGCGCGCGCACTGCGCGGCAATGCTGTCGGCGGTGAACGGGCTGGTCAGCGAGCAGGGCCGGAACGCGATCCGGCCGTAGAGGCGCTGGCCCGCTTCGGCCTGGGCCTGCTTCTGCGCGGCCGGACCCTGGCCGCAGCCGGACAGCAGCGTGGCGGCCGCGAGCGCGGCCGTCAGGTAATGGGTGATACGCATGGATCCCTCTCGTCCTAAGGCGATACGCCTTCAGAATGACAGACTGGCGCCAGCGGAAAAATGTGACCGTAGGTATGGCCCGGCGGCCGAACCGATACCGACAGGCCCGACGCGGGCTCCCGCCCGCAGCTGTGGGAGCGGCATAAGCCGCGACTGCGGCCAGGGACGGCCGGCGCATGCCGTGTCATGGGCGTGGTCCGAGCAGGCATGGGCCCGGCAGGCGTGGACCCGGCAGGTGTGACCCGGCACCGGAGCCGAAGCATCGCCGGGCGATACCTCGCGCACCGCAGCGACCATCGCGGCTCACGCCGCTCCCACAGCAAGCGGCGGTTACGGGGCCGGCGCCGAACCCGCCCGCCGCTCCTCGATCTCGTCGCTTTCGCCGCCGGCCCGCGCGGACTTCGCCAGCTCCTGGTAGCGGCTGCGATAGCGGTCCAGCGCGGCCTCGTCCAGTTCTTCCAGATCCAGCAGGGCGTTGTGGGCTTCGCGGGTCGCCCGGATCAGCTCGTCGAGCTTGATCTGCATCGCCTCGGTGTCGCGGTTCTGGGTGTTCTGGATCAGGAACACCATCAGGAAGGTGATGATGGTGGTGCTGGTGTTGATCACCAGCTGCCAGGTGTCGCTGAAGCCGAACAGGGGGCCGGACACCAGCCAGATCAGGATCAGACCGGCGGCCAGGCCGAAACACAGCGGCCGCCCGGTGAACCGGGCCGCCCACTTGGCGATCTTGGTGAATCCACCGTGATTGCGCATGACCGACTCCGCTGGGAGAGGCGGCCATCGTGGCGGGTCGGGCGTGCAGCCCGGGTGTTGGCTGGGCGGCAGTCGCGGCGGACGTTCGGCCGCGTCGGCTTACTTGCTGCTGACGTACTTCTCGCGACGGATGTGCGGAATCGGCAGGCCGTGCGTCTTCAGCGCCTCGAAGCAGGTATCGACCATGTTCGGATTGCCGCACAGGTAGGCGATGTCGGACTCGCCGTTGGGCGCGAACTCGTCGAGGAACTGCTGCACGTAACCGTGGCGGGTGTCCGGATGCGGGTCGACCGGCAGCTCGCGCGAATAGCAGGGCACGAAGCGGAAGTTCGGCTGGCGGTCGGCGAAGGCGCGGAACTCGTCGCCGTACAGCAGCTCGTCCGGGGTGCGCGCGCCGAACATCAGCACCACCTCGATACCGCGTTCGCGGATCAGGGTTTCCAGCTGCGGCAGCATCGCCCGGTACGGGGTCACGCCGGTGCCGGTGGCGATCAGCAGGTAACGCCGGTTGGCGTCGGCCGGCATCAGGCAGAAGCGCCCGAACGGACCGCTGGCGTCGATCGTGCCGCCTTCGTCCAGGCCTTCGAACAGCGCGGTCGCCGCGCCGCCGGGCACGTAGCTCACCGCGATCTCCACCGCCTCGCCCGGTCCCAGCGCGTGGTCGTGGATGGTCGCCAGCGAGTAGCTGCGCTTGGTCGCGGTGCCGTCGGCGTACTGGAAGTGAACCTGGATGAACTGGCCGGGGATGTAATCCAGCGGCTGGCCGTCGTCGCGGACGAAGGTGTAGTGGCCCACGGTGGGGGCCAGCATGCGGCGCGAGACGAGCTTGAGGGGGAAATGCTGGATGGCCACGGCTACCGACAAACCTGCAACAGTCTGTGGCCGGAGCGCGACCACGGGGGCGCCTATACTACCGGTTATCGCCGCGCGGCTCGCGGTGCAGGCTTCCCGAAATGACCCAAAACCAAGCTGGTACGGCCTCCGCGTCCACGGCGGCCGGCGGCGCCCCCGGGGCGCCCGCGCTGTCCGTGCGCGCGCTGCGCAAGACCTACGACAACCGCGTCGAGGCCCTGAAGGGCGTCTCGCTCGACGTCGCCCCCGGCGATTTCTTCGCCCTGCTCGGCCCCAACGGCGCCGGCAAGTCGACCCTGATCGGCATCGTCAGCTCGCTGGTCAACCTCAGCGAGGGCTTGGTGGAGATCTTCGGCACCGACCTGGCCCGCAACCGCAGCGCGGCGATGCGCCTGATCGGCCTGGTGCCGCAGGAACTCAACTTCAACATGTTCGAGAAGCCGCTCGACATCCTGGTCAACTACGCCGGCTTCTACGGCGTGCCGCGCCAGATCGCGATCGAGCGCGCCGAAGAGGAACTCAAGCGCGCCCAGCTGTGGGACAAGGCGCAGATGATGAGCCGGACCCTGTCGGGCGGCATGAAGCGCCGGCTGATGATCGCGCGGGCGATGATGACCCGGCCGCAGCTGCTGATCCTCGACGAGCCCACCGCCGGCGTCGACATCGAGATCCGCCGCGGCATGTGGAAGACGCTGCGCGAGATCAACGCCTCCGGCACCACCATCATCCTGACCACGCATTACCTGGAAGAGGCCGAGAGCCTGTGCCGGAACCTGGCGATCATCGACCACGGCCGCATCGTCGAGCAGGGTCCGATGAAGGCGCTGTTGGCCAAGCTCGACGTCGAAGGTTTCCTGTTCGACATCGACGGCGTGCTGCCGGCGGCCTTGCCTGAGATCGAAGGCGCGACCCTGAGCGCGGTCGACGACCACACCCTGGACCTGGAAATGCCGCGCGCCATGGACCTCAACCGCGTGTTCGCGACCCTGGGCGGGGCCGGCATCCGCGTGCGTTCGATGCGCACCAAGTCCAACCGCCTGGAAGAACTGTTCGTGCGCCTGACCAGCGACAACCTCGACAAGGGCCCGCTCGGCAACGGCGTGCCCGCACAACCGGAGCAGAGCGCATGAACGACCTGGCTCCGAACGCCCAGCCCACCAACGCGCAGCGCAACCTGACCGCGCTGGGCACCATCGTGCGGCGCGAAGTCGCGCGCATCCTGCGCATCTGGGGCCAGACCCTGGTGCCGCCGGCGATCACGATGGCGCTGTACTTCCTGATCTTCGGCGGCCTGATCGGCTCGCAGATCCGCGACATGGGCGGCTACAGCTACATGGAGTTCATCGTCCCCGGCCTGGTGATGATGAGCGTGATCCAGAACAGCTACGGCAACATCTCGTCCAGCTTCTTCGGCGCCAAGTTCGGCCGCCACGTCGAGGAGCTGCTGGTCAGCCCGATGCCGAACTGGGTGATCCTGGCCGGCTACGTCGCCGGCGCGGTGCTGCGCGGGCTGATGGTCGGCACGATCGTGCTGCTGATCGCGATGTGCTTCACCAAGGTGAGCGTGCCGCATCCGTTGGTAACCCTCACCACCGTGCTGCTGGGCGCGACCATCTTCTCGCTGGCGGGCTTCATCAACGCGGTGTACGCCAAGAAGTTCGACGACGTCGCGATCGTGCCGACCTTCATCCTGACCCCGCTGACCTATCTGGGCGGCGTGTTCTATTCGGTCAAGCTGCTGCCGCCGTGGGCCGAAGCCATGACCCACGCCAATCCGATCTTCTACATGGTCAATGCCTTCCGCTACGGCCTGCTCGGCAGCAGCGACGTGCCGCTGTGGGTGGCGTATGCGCTGATGCTGGGCTTCGTCGCCGCGCTGGCGACGCTGGGCCTGTGGCTGCTCAAGCGTGGCGTGGGCCTGCGCAGTTGAGTTGGCGCAGGATCGCGCTCGCTTCGATCCTGGGCGCGGGCGTATGCACCACCGCGTTCGCCGCACCGGCGTCCGATGCCGGCGAAAGCGCCCTGCACGAGCGCGCCATGGACGACGGCACGCGCCTGACCCGGGCCTCGCTGTGCGGTTATGTGGACCCCGAGCTGGAGCGCTTGAATGAAATTTTGCGCGTCGCGGCCGAGGCGCGCTTTCGCGCGGCCGGGCGCGAGTTCGACCAGAGCGCTTACGACGCCGGCTTCTATGCCGGCATGCAGCGGGCCATGAGCCAGTTGCTGCAACTGCCGTCGGAGCAGGTCGAAGACATGCAGCGCTATCGCGCGACGCATTGCGCGCAGGTGCGCAGCGAGATCGACGCGCTGCTGGCCGGGACGGCCCCGGCCACGCCGTAAGGACGCTCAAGCGCGGCATCGCGCCAAGCCGGGTCGCCGCGTTTTCCCGCCGCCGCGACGCACCGGCCTTTCAATCGCACACCGCCCCATCGGCGCCATCGGAACGGCACATCTGCGGCCAGCCATGTTCGCGCCACAAGGCGATCAGCCCGCTGCGCCGCAGGTAGGCCTGGAACGCCGGATCCTGGCGCAGCGCGCGCGACTCGGGCTGCCACAGCACCCACTGGTACGAGGCGTAGCCCGCGCGCTGCACCGCATCCAGGCTGTCGATGTCGCGCGGGTAATCGCGCACCGGCAGCAATAGCCGGGTGAAGTCGTAGTGGACCTGACCGTAGCGCGGATTGCGTTCGGAGTACTCGATCGCCGGCAGCACCGCCGGCCAGCGCGAAGGGTCCCGCAGCGCCGCGGCCGCGGCGATTTCGGAGTTGCGCCAGGGCTGGTCCGAGGGCAGGGCGCTGGCGATGCGCGCGGCGGT
The DNA here is from genome assembly GCF_001428685.1 of Lysobacter sp. Root76. Lineage (GTDB taxonomy): Bacteria > Pseudomonadota > Gammaproteobacteria > Xanthomonadales > Xanthomonadaceae > Lysobacter. The sequence goes on from NZ_LMIK01000005.1 coordinate 133,600, forward strand.
GGCGTAGTCGCGGCGCCAGATCGCGTTGAAGTAGCGCGCGGTCTGCGACTGGATCGGGTCGGCCATCGCCAGGTGCGACTGCGCCTCGTCGTGACGGCCCAGGGTGTCGAGCATCCGTCCGCGCCAGAAATGCAGCGCCGGGTCGTAGGGCGCGATCAGCAGGATGTCGTCGATCTCGCGCAGAGCCTGGTCGACGTAGCCCATCGACGCCAGGCGTTGCGCATGCGCGCCGCGCCATGCGGTATCCGAAGGCGTCAGTGCGATCGAACGCTGCGACAGCGACAGGCATTCCTGCCACTGCTGTTCGCGGCAGGCGCGGCTGGCCAGCACGCCCAGCGCTTCGGGTTGTTGCGGGTCCAGCTTCAGGGCGGTGGCGGCGGTTTGCTCGGCTTCGCTGCGCAGTTCGTTGCGGCCGGGCTCCGGCGCCAGCGAGCGCAGCCACAGCTTGGCCGACAGCGACCCCCAGGCGCGCGCGTAGCCGGGGTGTTCGCGCAGCAATTCGCGCAATGCGGCTTCGGACGGCAGGCTGGCGGAATTGGTGTTGCGCAGCCCGCCCGGCGAGGCATTGCGCGCGATCAGATAGCGCTGATACAGCGCCGGGTCCTCGTCCTTGGGCGGCGCCGGCGGCTTCTGGCTGAGCTGGCGCTGCATCGCGTTGCCGATCGCGTAGGCGATGTTGCGCTGGATCACGAAAATGTCGCGGAACTCGCGGTCCAGGTCCTGCGTCCACAGGGTGCGGTCGCTGGCGGCCTCGACCAGGCGCAGGCTGATGCGCAGGCGTTCGCCGTCCTGGCGCACGCTGCCTTCGAGCACGTGGGTGGCGCGCAGGCGGCGCGCGATCTCGGCCAGCGGCAGTTTGGTGTCGCGGAACTGGACCGAGGAGGTGTGCGAGGTCACGCGCAGGCCGTCGATGCGCGCGAGCAGGCCGATCAGCTCCTCGCTGAGGCCGTCGGCGAAGTCGCGGCTGCGCGGGTCGTCGCCGAACGCGCGCAACGGCAGCACCGCGAGTACCGGCGCGGTTTCGTGGTGGGCGGCGACGGCGTCGGTGGGCGGGGCGTCGCCGCCGCGGTCGCCGCCGTAACGCCACCAGACGCCGGCGCCGGCGCCGGCGGCGAGCAGCAAGGCCAGCACCGCCAGTACGGCGATGCGCCTCGGTGGCCGGCGCTGCGCGGCGGGCGGATGATCGCCGGCGCGACGCAGCCGCGGTTCCGCCTCGGGCTCGATTTCGACCGGCGGCGCGACGACCGCCCCGGTATCGGCAGCGCGAGCCGCCGCCGGCAGATCGAAGCGATAACCGTAGCCGTGCACGGTGTGCAGGTACCGCGGCGCCTGCGCGTCCTCGCCCAGGGCATGGCGCAGCAGGGTCATGACCCGGTTCAGCACGCCCGGGGTGACGTGGCGGTGGCCCCAGACGGCGTCGAGGATCTCGTCGCGCGCGTACACCCGCCCGGGCGAGCCGGCCAGCAAGGCCAGCACCGCGAACGCCTTGGGTTCCAGCGCCTGGGCTTCGCCGCCACGCAACAGCCGGTGGCCGCTGCGGTCGATCACGATGTCGTCGAAGATCAACGGGGCCAGGTCGGACGGCGGTGGGTCGGTTGGGCTCATGGAGTGCGGGCGGGCCATCGGGGGACGGGCCATTAACGTTTACGCGAAGGCGGCGATGACCCGGCCTAAGCTTTTCCCAAGCTTAGGTCCGCGCCCTCAGGCTTCCCAGCGACCTTCCTCATACCGCCCTCAAGACCGTGAGGGCGCGCGGCGCGAGCCTGTCCGGGCCGGGTCGTCCGGCGCCTCAGGACCCCACGCCATGAACCTCGCCACCCTGTCCCTGGCCGCCGCGCTCGCGCTCATCGCCGCGCCCGCCGCCGCCGCACCGCCGCAAGCCACGTCGTTGCTGATCGACTGCGAACGTCCGGCACTGCCCGACCAGCAGGCGGTCGCACGCCTGACCGGCATCGACAACCTCAGTCAGGCCTACGCGGTGCGCGCGCGGCTGATGGCCGACGCCAGTCGCGCCTGCAACCGCGACGGCGCGCGGCAGGTGCGCCTGGTGCTCGCGCCGCAGGCCGGCGACGCGCGCCGGCTCGCCGCCGCCCGTTAACTGCTAACCGTTAACCCCGCGCGCACGCCGCATGCGTTCTACTGGCGACCTCGAACGATCCGGAGCCACCGCATGCGCCTGTCCTTTCTGTCCGCCGCTGTTCTGGGCGCGGCGTCCCTGAGCGCCGCCCTGGCCGGTTGCGCCGGCACCGACGCCGGCAAGACCGCGGCACCGGCGCAACCGGCCACGGCCGCGACGGAGACTGCCGCGCCCGCCGGGCGCCCGGCCGCCAAGATCGCCGCCGATCAGGTCGGCAAGGTCAGCCCGGTGCCGGCGTTCAAGGGTTTCGGCGAGCACTGGTCGGTCGATATCCAGGCCAGCGGCGACGACTTCGACCATACCGTGGCCCTGACCTGGGGCTCGGGCAGTTATAACGCGACCGGCCACGCGCGCTACCAAAAGCCGACCGCTGGCGCGCCGAACTCGCCGATCGTGCTCAGCGGCGATCTGGCCACCGCCCAGGGCGCCAAGCCCATGACCATCGAGATTTCGCGCCAGGACTGCACCGACGACGGCGACCGTCCGCACCAGCACAGCGTACGCGTGCGGGTCGAGGGCATGGACCCGATGCGGGGCTGCGGCGACCTCGCGGTGTACTGATCGCGGTCGCTCGCACAGGCATGTCACAGGGCCGCGGGCTGGATCGTCGTTCCAGTAAGACGGAATGATCCGTCATCCCTGGAGCGCTCCATGAACGACACCGCCGCCGCACGCCCGATCAACTACCAGCGCGAAATCCCCGACGTCCTGCAGGCCATGGGCAGCGTGCACCGCGCCATGGACGGCTACGGCCTGGAGCGCGGCCTGCATCATCTGGTGCAGCTGCGCGCGTCGCAGATCAACCGCTGCGACTACTGCATCAAGCTGCACACCCGCGAGGCGCTGGAGGACGGCGAAACCGGCACGCGCCTGGAGCGCCTCGCCGACTGGAGCCAGGCCGCTGATTTCAGCGCACGCGAATGCGCCGCGCTGGCCTGGACCGAGGCCCTGACCCGGCTCGAACCCGGCGCCGAACTGGGACCGCTGCGCGCGCGCCTGCGTGAGCACTTCAGCGACAATGAGATCGGCGTGCTGACCTCGAGCGTGGCGATGATCAATCTGTGGAACCGGATCCAGGTGTCGAGGCATTGATGCAGGCAGGCAGCCGCAACGACGCCGCCGGCCTCGCGTTCGAAACCCATCGCCGCCTGTTGACCGGCCTGGCCTATCGCATCCTCGGCACGCGCGCCGACGCCGAGGACGCGGTCCAGGACACCTACCTGAAGTGGCAGGACGCCGACCGCGCCGCGATCGACAACCCGGCCTCGTGGCTGACCACGATCTGCACCCGCCGCTGCATCGACCTGCTGCGGGCCGCGCACCGCACCCGCGTGGACTACGTCGGCTCCTGGCTGCCCGAGCCCATCCACAGCGCCGGTGACGACCAGCCCGAGGCCGCGCTGTCGCTGGCCTCGTCCTTGAGCACCGCCTTCCTGTTGCTGCTGGAACGGCTGACGCCGAAGGAGCGCGCGGCCTACCTGCTGTACGAGATCTTCGACGTGCCGTATCCGCAGATCGCGCGCACCCTGGAGCTGCGGGAGGCGGCGTGCCGCAAGCTGGTCTCACGCGCCAAGGCGCACGTCGAGCAGGGCGGGGTGCGCCACGTCACCCCCTTGCAGCGCCAGGACCAGCTGCTGGCCGCGTTCGAGGGCGCCATCGTCAGCGGCCGCACCGACGCCTTCGCCGCGCTGCTGGCCGACGACATCGAGCTGCGCGCCGACAGCGGCGGCAAGGTGCCCACGCGCCTGGACGTGATGGTCGGCCGCGAGCAGGTGCTGGACTTCGTGCTCGGCTCGCTGCGCCAGTACTGGGGCGAGTACCGCTGGACCGTGTCCGACCTCAACGGCGCGCGCGGCGTGATCCTGGAACACGAGGGCCACGTCGCCGCTTCGCTGTCCTTCGCCTACGACGAGGACGGCCGCGCGACCCGCATCTACATCATGCGCAACCCGGACAAGCTCGCCGCCCTGGACGCGCCGGCCATCGTCTGAGCGCGTGCACGGATTCACGCGCGTCCCCGCCGGACGTTGGAGACGGTAGACGGCAAGACCGCCGTCGCCGTCCCAGGAGTCGTCCATGCGTGTCCCCGTCGTTGCGGTCGCCGGTCTGCTCTTGGCCGCCGCGCTCAGCCTGTGGCCGGCGCCGGTGCGCTCGGCCGATCCGGCCACTCCCCATTTCCCGGCGCCGGTGTTCCGCGGCGGCAACCAGGGCTGGGGCCTGATCTTCGACAGCGGCGCCAAGCCGCTGCGTTACGGCCTGGTGGTGCCGCAGCTGGCCGGCGTCGCCCACGGCGGCCTGATCCAGGACCCGCAGGTGCCGTCGCAGCCCGGCCGCTACGCCCTGGTCGGCCGCGTCAACATCAACAACCAGCTGCGCGAGCTGGTGGTGCGGATCAACAAGGCCGGCGTCGGCAAGAGCTGCCTGGATAGCGCCGGCAAGGCGCATCCCTATGCGGTGATCGTCGGCGCGGCGCAAACGGCCAACTGGTACGGCTGTGGCGACTTCAGCGCGCAATGAGCGCGGTCGCGGGCGCCGCGTCCCATGGCTGGGGCTGCTCGCGTTCGTGCTCGCCGGCCTGGGCCTGCCTCCGGCGCCGGCGACGGGCGCCGCCGGCCAGCGCCCGATCGCCCGCGACACAGCCGTGGACTGTGTGGCGATGGAAGCGACGGCGGCGGCCCAGGCCGGGGTTTGCGGGGAAACGGCGGCGGTGTTGTTCGCGTCGGCGGGCGATGCGGGCGGCGGGTGGCGTTGAGGTTCCGGTGGCGTGGTCGCGGCTTACGCCGCTCCTACCCCAAAGCGGGATTGGTGCGCTTCTGCCTTGGACGGAAGCGTCGCGTGCGGCCGCTCACGCCGGCGACAGGCGGAAGAACTCGCGTGCGGTCGCGGTGCTGTTGGCGGCGGTGACCGCCACCTCCTCGCCGCGATCGCGCGCCAGTTCTTCGACGATGTGCGCCAGGTACATGGGCTCGTTGCGGCGGTGCGAGGGCGCGGGCTTGACCGTGCGCGGCAGCAGATAGGGCGCGTCGGTCTCGATCATCAGGCGATTCGCCGGGATGTTCCTGACCAGCTCGCGCAGATGCTGGCCACGGCGCTCGTCGCAGAGCCAACCGGTGATGCCGATGTGCCAGTCCTGATCGAGGTAGTCGAACAGCTCCTCGCGCGTGCCGGTAAAGCAATGCACCACCGCCGCGCCGAGGCGGCCGTCGAAGTTGCGCATCGTCGCCATGAAATCGGCGTGGGCGTCGCGCTGGTGCAGGAACAGCGGCTTCCGGGTATCGACCGCGATCTGCAGCTGCTGCTCGAACGCGCGCCGCTGCGCCGGGCGCGGCGAGAAATCGCGGAAGTAGTCCAGCCCGCATTCGCCGACCGCGACCACCTCGGCATGGGCGAGCAGGGCGCGCATCTCGGCGTCGCATTCGGCGGTGTATTCGCTGGCGTGATGCGGGTGCACGCCGGCGGTCGCGTACAGCTCGCCCGGGTGCTTGCGCGCCAGCGCCAGGGCCTTGGGCGAATGCTCGCGGCTGGCGCCGGTCACCACCATCTGAGCGACCCCGGCGTCGCGCGCGCGCTGCAGCACCGCGTCGCGGTCGGGATCGAAGCTGTCGTGGGTGAGGTTGGCGCCGATGTCGAGCAGTTGCATGGGGATCGCGGTCTTCGCAAAGCGCGCAGTTTAGCAATGCGGGCGTGCGGCTCTTTGTGGGAGCGGCGTAAGCCGCGATTGGGTTGGATAGGGGACGCAGTGGGTGGTCCGGGCGGACAGAGCCATCGCGGCTTACGTCGCTCCCACAGAAAGCAGGCGCGCACCCGCCCCTGTGGGAGCGGCGTGAGCCGCGATTGGGTTGGACGGAGGACGTTCTGGGCGATCTCGTCGTGGAGCCATCGCGGCTTACGCCGCTCCCACAGGAAGCAGGCGCACACCCGCCCCTGTGGGAGCGGCGTGAGCCGCGATTGGGTTGGACGGAGGACGCTCTGGGCGATCTCGCCGTGGAACCCTCGCGGCGTTCGCCGCTCCGCCGCAGGCAAGCGCGCCGCCCCCGCGTATCCTTGCGCGCGTGACCGCGCCTGCCTTCCCCATCGACCCGCTGCTGCCGCAGATCCGCGACAGCCTCGCCGCCCATCCGCGTCTGGTGCTGGAAGCGCCGCCGGGGGCGGGCAAGACCACCCAGGTGCCGCCGGCGCTGCTCGATGCGCCCTGGCTGCAGGGCCGCAAGATCGTGATGCTGGAACCGCGCCGGGTCGCGGCGCGCGCGGCCGCGCAGTTCATGGCGCGCCAGCGCGGCGAAGCCGCGGGCGAGACCGTCGGCTACCGCATCCGCTTCGAGAACCAGGTGTCGGCGCGGACCCGGATCGAGGTCGTCACCGAGGGCATCCTCACCCGCATGATCCAGGACGACCCGACCCTGGACGGCGTCGGCGCCCTGCTGTTCGACGAATTCCACGAACGCCACCTCGCCGCCGACCTCGGCCTGGCCCTGGCTCTGGACGTGCAGGCCGCGCTGCGCGAGGACCTGCGCATCGTGGTGATGTCGGCGACCCTGGACGGCGAACGCCTGGCCCAGTTCCTCGACGCGCCGCGCCTGAGCAGCGCCGGCCGCAGCTATCCGGTGAGCATCGCCCACCACCCCGCGCGCCGCGACGAGAAGCTCGAACACCAGACCCGGCGCGCGGTCGAACAGGCGCTGGTCCAGCATCCCGGCGACGTGCTGGTGTTCCTGCCCGGCCAGCGCGAGATCGCGCGCGTCGATGCGGCCTTGCAGGCCAGCGAGGCGGTGCGCGGCGTCGATGTGCTGGCGCTGCACGGCGAACTGCCGGTCGAACAGCAATCGCGCGTGCTGCAGCCCGATCCCGACGGCCGCCGCCGCGTGGTGCTGGCGACCAACGTCGCCGAGTCCAGCGTGACCTTGCCCGGCGTGCGCGTGGTGATCGACGCGGGCCTGGCGCGCGAGCCGCGCTACGACCCCAACAGCGGCTTCGCGCGCCTGGACGTGGTGGCGATCGCGCAGGCCTCGGCCGACCAGCGCGCCGGCCGCGCCGGCCGCGTCGCCGCAGGCTGGGCCTACCGCTTATGGCCGGAATCGCAGCGCCTGGAGCCGCAACGCCGGCCCGAGATCGCCCAGGTCGAACTGGCCGGACTGGCGCTGGAACTGGCCGCGTGGGGCGACGCCTCGTTGCGCTTCCTCGATCCGCCGCCCGGCGGCGCTCTGGCCGCCGCGCGCGAACTGCTGCAGCGCCTGGGCGCGCTCGACGGCCGCGCGATCACCGCCTTCGGTCGGCGCATGCTCGCATTGGGCACGCATCCGCGCCTGGCGGCGATGCTGCTGGCGCCCAGCGATGCCGGCGAACGCGCGCTGGCCTGCGACCTGGCCGCGCTGATCGAAGCGCGCGATCCGCTGCGCAGCGGCGGCGATGCGCTGGCGGCGCGCTGGCAGGCCTTGGCCGCGTTCCGCGCCGGCCGCGCCCCGGCCGAGGCGTCGCGCTCCGCATTGGCCGCGCTCGACCAGGCCAGCAAGCAATGGCGCCGGCGCCTGCGCGTGGATCGCGCGCCGCCGTCGCAGGTGCCCGCGCACGCGCTCGGCGATCTGCTGCTGCATGCGTTTCCCGACCGCATCGCGCGCCAGCATCCGTCCGATCCCTACCGCTACCAGCTCGCCAACGGCCGCAGCGCGAAACTGTTCGACGACAGCGCGGTCTACGGCGAGCCCTGGCTGGTGATCAGCGAGCTGCGCGACGATCCGCGCGATGCGCGCGTGCTGCGCGCCGCGCCGCTGGACGAAGCGCGCCTGGAGCGCGAATTCCCGCAGCGCTTCGTCAGCGAGGACCGGGTGGTCTGGGACGCGGCCGCGCGCGGCATCGCCGCGGTGCGCGAGCGCCGCTACGACCGCATCGTGATCGACAGCCGGCCGCTGGCGCGACCGGATCCTTCGCGCTACGCCGATGCCCTGGTCGATGCGGTGCGCCAACTCGGCCTGGATGCGCTGCCCTGGACCGAATCGCTCAGGCAGTGGCGCGCGCGCGTGCGCTGCCTGCGCGCCTGGTTGCCCGAGCTCGCCGGCGAGCTGCCGGATCTGTCCGACGATGCGCTGATGGCCACGCTGGACGACTGGCTCAAGCCTGCGCTCAGCGGCAAGACCCGGCTCGACGCGCTCGGCGAAAGCGAACTCGGCGAAGCCCTGCGCTCGCGCCTGGACTGGTCGCTGCGGCAGCGCATCGACGCGCTCGCGCCGACCCGCATCGTCGTGCCTTCCGGCATGGAGCGCGGCATCGACTACGCCTACGACGAGGAAGGCGGCGCCGCCGCGCCGGTGCTGGCGGTCAAGCTGCAGGAACTGTTCGGCCTGGCCGATACCCCGTGCATCGCCGACGGCCGGGTGCCGCTGACCCTGCACCTGCTGTCGCCGGCGGGCCGGCCGCTGCAGGTCACCCAGGACCTCAAGGGCTTCTGGGAGCGCACCTACCCGGAGGTGAAGAAGGAAATGAAGGGCCGCTACCCCAAACACCCCTGGCCCGACGATCCCTGGACCGCGACCGCGACCCATCGCGCCAAGCCGCGCGGCACCTGAGCGCGCAGCGAGCCATCGCCTACACTCACCTTCCTTTCGCCGTCCTTTGCCGCGCATGAGCGCCAGTCCCGCCGACCTGCCCGAGTTCCTGCCGTTCAAGCTCGACCTGGTCGGCCGGCGCGTGCTGTGGCTGCGCCTGAGCGCGGACCAGCGCGCCGAGGCCGCCTTCCTGGACGACCGCGCGCTGCCCGCCAATCCCGAGGGCGGCTGGATGCCCTTGGCGTCGTTGCCGCCGGCCGACGCGCCGGCCGCGCGCCATGCCGACGCGATCTTCCACATAGGCCATTGCGGCTCGACCCTGCTCAGCCGCGTGCTCGGCGCCTGGCCGCAGGTGCAGGGCCTGCGCGAACCGCTGCCGCTGCGCACCCTGGCCGAGGCCTGGCCGCAACTGGGCCGGCCCGAATCGCGCCTGTCCGGCGACGAAGCGCCGCAACTGCTGCGCGCGCTGTGGTCGAACTGGAGCCGCGCCCTGCCGCCGCAGACCCGCAGCGTGGTCAAGGCCACCAGCGGCTGCAACGGCCTGATCGCACCGCTGTTGGCGGCCTGCGCCGATACGCGCGCGGTGCTGCTGGACATGCCGCTGCGGCCGTACCTGGCGACGCTGCTGAAATCGCCGGCCTCGGTGCTGGACGCCGCCAGCGCCGCGGGCGAACGCCTGCGCGATCTGCAGGCGCGTGGCCATGCCGCCGATGCGGCGCTGCATGCCTTGTCGCTGCCGCAGCAATGCGCGATGGGCTGGCTGGCCGAACGCGTGCGCTTCGCCGCGCACGCCCACGGCGAGCACGCCGCGCGCGTGCTGCGCGTGGATTTCGAAACCTTACTCGCGCAGCCGGAAGCCAGCTTGCAGCGCGTGGCGGCGCATCTGGATCTGGAGGCGCAGGGCGTGTCGCGCGCGCTGGCGTCGCCTGCCTGGGGCCGCTATTCGAAAGCGCAGACGCACGGTTACGGCGCCGACGATCGTGCCCACGACCTGGCGTTGGCGATGCAGCGGCATGCGTCCGAGATCGCCGAAGGCGTGGCTTGGGTCGAGGCCGCCGTGCGGCGCGAGCCGTCGTTGGCTCAGGCCGTCGCCGGCTGACCCACGCTGCGTGGGACGCCCGCTTCGCTCTCGCCTTGCTCTGGGGTAGGAGCGGCGTAAGCCGCGACCGCGAACCCCGTCTGCCGGCGGAGGTTCCGTTCCAGGCCGGCCCCTGCCTCCTGTGGGAGCGGCGTAAGCCGCGATCGCGAACTCCGAGGTTCTGCGATGGCTTCGTTATCTTGCGCATCGCCGCGTCGGAATGGATCGATCGCGATGCTGCGGTGGCCACCGCACCCTATGGCAAGCGCCGGCGTCAGCGTTCTTCGGCTGCGCCGTCGTTGGCGTTCCCGCCATCCCGGCTATCGCCGTCACCGTCCTTCTTTCGCGCAAGCGCGAAGAAGCTGGCGATGCAGCCGACGAACAGCGCGAAGTAGACCACGCCGAAGAAGAAAGAGTGGCGGTTGCCCAACAGCGACCAGGCGTCGCGGAACAGGAACACGCCGATCAGCAAGAGCATGCACAGCAGCACGCCGGCGCCGGCGAACCAGGCGTGGGACGGTCGGCCGAGGCTGAGCATCACGACGAACGTCAGCAGGCTGAAACCCATAAACGGGATGCCGAACATGATCGTCGTGAGGCCGGAGAAATCGGCCGCCGACGCGGTCGCGGGCAGGGCCGCGCACAAGCCGGCGGCGAGGACAGCGCGCGAGCGCGAAACCGGGCTCAGGTGTCCGCCCACATCCGGAACAGGTTGGTCCGCAGCGATTCCAGCAGCACCTGCAGGCGCGGCTCCGGGCCGCCGGGGCGGGCGGCGACGATCGCGCGCGCTTCGTCCAGCTGCACCAGCAGTTCGCGCTTGGACACATCGGCGACCCAGCTCTGCAGCCAGGTGATCGCGGCCAGGCGCACGCCGCGGGTGACCGGAGTGACGCGGTGGATGGTGGTGGACGGATACAGGATCGCGCTGCCGGCTTCGAGTTTGTAGGCCAGGTGCTGGGCGCCCAGTTCGATGGTCAGCTCGCCGCCGTCGTACTCGGTCGGGGCATTGAGGAAGATGGTGCACGACAGGTCGCTGCGCAGCGGCGGCGTGGACGGGAACAGGGCCTCGTCGACGTGCCAGCCGTAGTTCATGCCCGGCTCGTAGCGCACCACCGTGGTCCGCGCCATCTGGCGCGGATGCGCGAACACGCGCACGTCGGGATGGCGCATGAAGGCGTCGCGTGCGATCTGGGCGATGCGCGCGTTGGCCGGGTCCTCCTGCGGCGCCTGCATGTTCTGCTTGACCGTGGAGTCGGGGTTGGTGATGCGGCCGTCGCCGAAACGCACCTGCGGCAGCAGCTCGCGCACGGCCTGGAGTTCGGCGGCGTTGAGCACGTTGGGCAGCACTCGGATCATGGCGGCTCGCATCGGGGTCGGTCCCGGATCGGGCGACCGGGTACGGCCATGATCGGCATTCAGCCGCGGGCGGGCAATACGCGACCCCGATCACGCCATGTCAACGATCCGAGCAGGAGACTGGACCCCGCATTCCAGCCCCAGGATCCGATCCGATGAGCAAGCTCAATTCGCTGCCCGACCGCGCAATGGAACTCGTCGCCACGGTCGGCGAGAGTCTCAAACAGGTTCCCGGCAGCGCCGGCAAGCTGCTCGAAGCCGGGGTCGTGCTGGGCGCGGTCAAGACCGGCGCGCGCGTGGCCGGCGGTTTCGTGCGCCGCAATCCGGCGATCGCGGTCGCCGCGGTGGCCGGCGCCGGCCTGCTCTGGCTGGCCGCGCGGCACCGGGCCAAGCGCAACCGCGACGAGCCGATCGAAGGCAGCGCCAAGCGCATCGAGGCGCGTCGCGGCGAAGCCGGCACGCGCCGGCGCAGCCGCAGCACCCGCAAGGCGGGCGACGAAAGCGCGGCGACCGAGTAATCCGCCCGGCGGAGGGCCGTAACCGGGGGCGCGGCGACCGCCGCGCCGGTATCAGGGCGCTTCCGGCAATTCGACGATGAAGCGCGCGCCGCCGTGGCGGCGATCCTCGTACCAGAGCTGGCCGCCGAAGTTGGCGACGATCTGCCGCGCCAGCGACAGGCCCAGGCCGTTGGACAGGCCGTCGTCGACGGCGTCCTCATGCAGGCGCACGAAGGGTTTGAACAGTTCGCGCTGACGCGCCGCGGGGATGCCGGGGCCGCGGTCGGCCACGATCAATTGCCAGAACCCCGGCGCGCCGGGACGCGCGGCCAGCAGCAGTTCGCTGCCGGGGGCGTACTTCATGGCGTTGGTGACCAGGTTTTCGCTGACCTGGCGCAGCACGCGCGGGTCGATCGCGACTTCGGCCGGACCCGGCGGCGGCACGACTTCGATGCGGATGCCGCGCGCTTCCAGTTGCATCTCGTAGCGGTGCACCAGCCATTGCAGGGTCTGGCCCAGGTCGGCGCGCTCGTCGCCGCCGGCTTCGCGCTTGCCGGCGCTGCTGCTTTCCAGGTAATGACGGATGTAGCCCAGGGCGTCGTCGGCGCTCTCGTGGATCATCTGCAGGTAGCGCGGCACGCGCTCGGGCCGGCAGCCGCCGGCGCGCAGCAGGTCGCTGGCGAACAGCACGCTGGTGAGCGGGTTCTTGAGGTCGTGGGCGACCAGATTGACCAGCTCCTCGCGCTCGCGCGCCACCCGCTCCAGGCGGTCGCGGGCGAGCTTGAGGCCGATGTGGGCGTTGACCCGCGCCAGCAGTTCCTCGGGCAGGAAGGGCTTGGTCACGTAATCGACCACGCCGGCATCGAAGGCGCGCAGCAGCAGATCGCGGTCGTGGGCCGCGGTGACGAACACCACCGGCACCTTCAGCGGCCCGTTCGCGCGCAGCGCGTTCATGACGTCGAAGCCGTCCATACCCGGCATCATCACGTCGAGCAGGATCAGGTCGGGTTCGGATTCGGCGTAGCGGGCCAGCGCCTCGTCGCCGCTGGAGGCCGGGATCACTTCGTAGCCCTGGCGCTGCAGCAGCATGCCGACCACGCGCAGATTGGCGGCCTGGTCGTCGACGACCAGGATGCGGCCCATGGACGTGGCGGCGATGGTCATACGTCCGGTGTCGCTCCCCAGGGCTTGCGTGGCTTGCGCGAGGTCGGACAAAAGGTGTTCGCCGCGGGCCGGAGCCGGCGTTGTTTGCGGCGATTCCAGCCGCGCCTTTGACACGTCTTCGATGCGCATTTCGGTCGCAAGTTAACAGAATCTTTCGCGTCGATGCGACGCGCGTCCCCGCACAGTCTGAACCATTCATTGGCGTTGGCAATGCGCGGGAACGGGGAGGTTTGTGAAGGGCGGCGGGCGCCTCCTGGCGGCGTCGCTGGGCGGCATTCGGGGGCCTTTCGGAGGCCGGACCCGCGGGGCGCGGGCTCGGCCGCTCGGCTGGGTCGCCGGGCCGGGGCGCCGGCCCGGCCCGGCGCCTTCCCGCACGGCCAGGCGGCCGCCGGCTCGGCTTCGGCCCGGAGCCTGGCGGATCGAATGTGCCCACCGACGCAGGATGCGGTGCCTGCTGCGGCGGCGCGCTCCGGCCACGGCCGGCACCGAATCCCCGGGCCGTGGCCGCTATCATGGCGGCGCTTCGTCTTCGCGATTCCGCCGTGACCCCGACCCACGACCCCGCCGCGCGGCGCCTCGGCCTGAGCCTAGCCGCGGCCGGCGCGATCCTGTTTTCCGCCAAGGCGATCCTGGCCAAGCTGCAGTACCGCTACGGCATCGACGCGCTGGACGTGATGGCCTTGCGCATGTCGCTGTCGCTGCCCCTGTTCGTCCTGCTCGGCCTGCGCGAAACCGGCCGCGCCCGCGCGCGCGGCGACGGCCTGAGCCGGCGCGACCTGGGCCTGATCGTGGTGCTGGGCGTGCTCGGCTATTACCTGTCCAGCCTGTTCGATTTCTGGGGCCTGGAGTACGTGCCGGTGTCGCTGGAGCGGCTGATCCTGTTCCTCAATCCGACCTTCGTGCTGCTGATGAGCGTGTTCGCGTTCGGACGCAAGGTCGCGCGCAAGGAATGGATCGCGATGGCGGTGAGCTACGCCGGCGTGGCCCTGGTGATGGCCGAGAATCTGCGCGTGGAAGGCGATCACGTGCTGCTGGGCAGCGCGCTCGTGCTGATGGCGGCGTTCTGCTACGCGCTGTACCTGGCGATGTCGGGGCAGGTGATCAAGCGCGTGGGCTCCCTGCGCCTGGTCGCCTACGCGATGGTGGTGTCGACCGCGGCGACCTTGATCCACTACCTGATCGCGCGCGATCCCGCGCATCTGCTGCAACTGCCCTGGCAGGTCTACGGCCTGGCCGCGGCCAACGCGCTGTTCTGCACCTTCCTGCCGGTCACCTTCACCATGGCCGCGGTCGCGCGCCTGGGCGCGGGCACGGCGGCGCAGCTGTCGGTGCTGGGGCCAGTGTCGCTGGTGTTTTTGGGCGGCTGGGTATTGGGCGAGGCGATCACGCCGGTGCAGATCGTCGGTACCGCGGTGGTGCTGGGCGGGGTGCTGATCCTGACCCGCCCCGGTGCGAACTCGGTGCCGGTGGCGCCGCCGGTGGCAGCGCGGGAGTAAACGGGCGGTGCGGGCTGCGGTAGGGGGCGGCATCGATGCGCGCTTCGATCGTTGCGTCGTGGCTTTGCTGTCGCGGTCGCGGCTTACGCCGCTCCTACAGGAAGCCCTTCGCCGCTCTGGGGTAGGAGCGGCGTAAGCCGCGACACGCCACCACAAACACGACGCAACCCGCACGCCGTCTGTGGGAGCGGCGTAAGCCGCGATCGCGCCAACGCGAACCACGACGAACCCTCGCCGCACTAGACCACCCGCCATTCCCCCGGCGCCAAACCCTCGATGCGATGCTCGCCGATCGCGACCCGCACCAGCCGCAGCGTAGGCAGACCGACCGCGGCGGTCATGCGCCGCACCTGACGGTTGCGGCCTTCTCCGATGCTCAGTTCCAGCCAGGCATCCGGCACGGTCTTGCGGAATCGCACCGGCGGATCGCGCGGCCACAGCGCCGGCGTATCGATGCGCATCGCCTGAGCCGGACGGGTGCGGCCGTCGTTGAGTTCGACGCCCTCGCGCAAGGCGCGCAGTTGTTGCTCGGACGGCTCGCCTTCGACCTGCACCCAGTAGGTCTTGCTCTGCTTATGGCGCGGATCGGTGAGCCGGTGGGCGAGGCCGCCGTCGTCGGTGAGCAGCAGCAGGCCTTCGCTGTCGTGGTCGAGCCGGCCGGCGGCGTACACCTGCGGCGGCAGCCCGAAGCCGGCTAACGTCGGCCGCGGCGGCTGGCTGCGGTCGGTGAACTGGCAGAGCACCCCGAACGGCTTGTTGAACGCGATCAGCATGCGTGCATGATCGCGCAGGCCGGCGCACCGCGCCAAACGCACGCGGCGATGCGGGACCGCGGCGCGCTTACTTCCAGTCGCCTACGCGCAACTCCAGGCGCATGCTGCGGGCCCGGCCGGGATCGAGCGAACCGCGGCTGGATACGCCGATCACGTAATCGCCATCCTGCGGCGGGGCGAAGACCAGCAGGGCGTTGTTGTCTTCGCCGCCGTCGTCGTCGCTGGCGAGCCGGCCGAGCGAGGACAGGCCGTTGCCGTAGACCTCCAGGTAGGGGTCGAACTCGCGACTCGCGGCTTCGATCACGTAATGCTTGCCGGCCTGCAGCGGGCCGATCAGCGCGTACTGGCGGAACTCGTCTTCTTTGCGCAGCAGGGGCGCGCGCAGGCTGGCCTCGTCGTTGCGGCGCTGCGGCGGGTTGGTATAGACCTGGCCGAAGCGCAATCGGTCCAGTGCGGGCGCCGGCAGTTCGCGTGCGCTCGCCTCGCCTGTCGCTGCGGGTTTGCCGTCGCGTCCGTTGCGCTCGACCCGGATCGCGAACGGCGCATCCTGTTTGGGCACGCAGGCGTCCAGGTCCAGGGTCAGCAGGTAGTTGCCGCTGTGCGGCGCGCGGAACGCGAGCGAGCGGCGGCTGCCGTCGCGGCTATGGTCTTCGCGCGTCTTGGGGTCGGAGCTTTCGCCGGAGTCGCGCCTGGGGCCGCTCACCGTCAGCTCGAACGCGCGCGGCAGCAAGCCGCCGCGGTACTCAGCTTCGATCTGCACCAGGTCGCCGCTTTCGACCCAGGGCAGGGCGAAGTAGCGACGCTTCTGCAAGGCCTGGAAACCGGCGGCGGCCAGGCCTGGGTTGCACGCACCTGGCGGTTGCTCGCTCTGCGCGTCATCGGATGGCTCGTCGGCCTGCTCCTCCGACGACTCGTCCGCTTCGAGCTCTTCATCCGGCCGCACCGCTCGGGGCGCAGGCGCGCCCTGCCAGGGCGCGTCGAACAGACTGTAGCGGCCGCGGTACTGCACGCCCGGTTGCAGCGGCGCCGGCACGATCTCGTGCACGAGCGCTTGCGCATTCGGGCCCAGCATCGGCCGGGCGGCCGCGTCGACCGCGCTGCCCGCGGCATCGGCGGCGCTGGCCACGGCGCCGTCGGCACCGACGACGGGGGTGTCGTCTGACGAATAGACTGCGGGCACTTCTGCCTGGCTGTCCGCGTCGAAGTAGCGCTGCAGGCCGTAGCCCAAGGCGTGGTACTGCGCCGGCAGCAGCGACCGCAACGCGAGCAGGCCCAGCGCCGGCACCAACAATGCGGCGACCAGGATCCACAGAAACTTGCGTGGGCGGCTCATGCGGCGATTCCGATAAGGCGGTGCGCGTCTGTGCGATCCGAGGTCACGGCGTCCATTCGCTCACCCGCACCTGGTAGCCGAAGCGCGCGTTCGCACGCTCGATATCGCGCGGATCGGTGCCGACCACGCGCAAGATGTAGGGACCGTCCAGCTTGGGCTGGTAGATCAGCATGGCGTTGCCGTGCGCGCCGCCGTCGGAGTCCTGCTGCGGCGCCGTGTCGCCGACCAGCGGACCGCGCTGGAACAGCTGCAAGGCCGGATCGGCGTCCGGGCTGGTGACTTCGATCAGGTAGCGCTTGCCTTTGACCAAGGGCCCGATGTGCATGTCCTGGAACAAGGTCGAGTAGAGGCCCGATGGCGAGTACGCGCCCTTGAGCGGCTCGTCCAGCAACAACGCGCCCTGGTAGGTATGGCCCAGCTCGACCTGCGGCAGGCTCGCCATCGGCAGGGTCTGGCTGCGCTCGGGCGCAACGGCTTCCGCGCTCGCCGCCGCCGCCGTGGCGGCGCCGCGCCGGCTTACCTGCAAGCGGTAAGGGACGGACACGGCCGCGGTGCAATCGTCGAGGTCGACGGTGAGCTTGTAGACGCCGCCCTGCTCGGCCTTGAACACCAGCGACAGCTGCTCTTTGTCCTTGGGCAGCAGGCTGTTGTTGCCGTCGAGACTGGAATGGAAATACGCACCCAGCGGACCGTGCACCGACATCGATACCTCGGCCTTGGTCTTCAGCGGCTTGCCGCTCAACTTCGCGCGTTGGAAGGCGTTGTCCGGAAACTCGCCCTGGATCATCACCAGGTCGCCGCGGCGTACCCAGGGCAGCAGGAACTGGCGCCGGCGCATCAGCGCGCGCTGTCCGGCCTGCAAGGCTTCGGATGCGCAGACTTCGGCGCCGATCTTGTTCTCGCGCCGCATCGGTCCTGCGGCTTCCGCCTCGGCTTCGGCCAGGCTTTCGTCGCCTTGCGCCGAATCCACGGCGTGTTGCAGCGCTTCCTCCACCGAAGACGGCAGCACGTCCGGCGGCAGATCTTCCAGACCCAGCCGGCCCAGGTAGCGAATGTCGGGCTGCAGCGCGAACGGCGGCGCGGCGGTCGGCAAATTGCGATACGGGCCGGGCAGCACGTCGAGCTTGCTGGTGTCCTCGGGGACGGTGGCCGCGCCGGTCTGAGTTTCCGGCTCCGGATCGACGGCAGCGGCGGTGGCAGCGGCAACGGGAGCGGTGGCCTCGGCGGGCACCTCGGCGGCTCGCTCGGGTGCCGCGACTTCGGCCGTCCGTCTGCCCAGCACGGCATCGCGCAGGCCGCTCCAATACGCGGCGTCGCGCAGGTTGGGTACCCAGATCAGTAAGGCGGCACCAAGGACCAGTGCGGCTATCAGGCCAGCGACCAACAGTCGCGTCGTACTTCGTCCAGCCATCCAGCCCATCCCCTGTGTCCGTTTGCGCACTGTACTTCAAGGCGGTCGTGCCGCGAGGTCCGTCGTCGCGGCGCGTTGCGGGCCATTGCGATGTCGCGCGCGAGTGCCGGTCGATCATGCGCCGCGCATGCGCAGCCAATACGCGTCGTGCGAGGGCTGCGCGGCAGGCGACGCTAACGACAGCGGGATCGCCGGCTCCCGACAGGCGATCCCGATTCCAACGGCCGATCCGCGCCAGCGCGCCCGCGGCCCTGCCGCAAGCGCGCGGGTCGGCGCGTCCTCAGCCCGGCTTCTTGAAGCGCAGCGTCATCCGGTCGCTTTCGCCGATCGCCTGGTACTTGGCGTCGTCCTGGGCATCGTGCTTGTTGCTGGGCGGCAGGGTCCACACGCCGTTGGGATGGTTGGTGTCGTCCTTCGGGTTGGCGTTGATCTCGCTCTTTTCGTCGAGCACGAAGCCGGCGGCCTGGGCCAGTTCGATCACCAGCGCCTCGGTGAGGTAGCCGGACTTCTTCATCGTTTCCAGATCGGTGCCGGGCTTGGCGCGGTGATCGACCACGCCGAGCACGCCGCCGGGCTTGAGCGCGTCGAAGAACGCCTTGAAATAGGCCGCGGCGGTGCCTTCCTCGACCCAGTTGTGGGCGTTGCGGAAGGTCAGCACGACGTCGGCGGTGCCGGCCGGGCCGAAGTTCGGGGCTTTGGGGTCGAACACGCGCACGTCCGGCTTGCCGTAGGCCGCGGCGTTGTCGGCGAAGCGCGCGCGCAGCGAGGTGTTGAGGCCGTAGCGGTACTGGGGCTGGCCCGGAATCGCGTCGTCCCACACCGCGGCGACGTAACGGCCGTCGTCCTTGAGGTAGGGCGCGAGCACTTCGCTGTACCAGCCGCCGCCGGGGGTGATCTCGATGACGGTCTGGTTCGGCTTGACGCCGAAGAAGCCCAGGGTCTGGGCCGGGTGGCGGTAGACGTCGCGGGCGCGGTTCTTTTCGCTGCGCCAGTCGCCGGCGAGCACGCTGTCGAAGCTGGCCGTCTTCGCGGCCGCGGTCTTGGCGGCGGGCGGCTGCTTGGCTTCGACCGTCATGGCGCAAAGGCCGAGCGCGGCGGCGATGGTGGCGACCAGCAAGGAACGGTGCAGGGTAGGGGCGGTCATGCGTCGGCCTCGGGGCGGTGGGGCGATCAATCTACCCCAGCGCGTGCCTGCGCCCAGTGCCGGAGGTCCGGGATCGGTACCTCCAGCAGCGCAGCTGCGAGGTGCGCGTCTCAGGTCTGCGAGTGCTTGCGCACCTTGCGGGTGTAGGCCTCGTCGCTGGGCAGGGTCGCTTCCATGCGCGCCACGTAGGCCTGGGCCTGTTCGTGCACCCAGCCGCGAAACGCGAGCAGGCCGGCGTGGTCGGCCGAACGTTGCGGGTATACCAGGTAGTGGGCGTAGTCGGTGCGCAGGCGTTCGGGGCGCAACGACACCAGTTGGCCGTTCTCGATCAGCAAGCGGGTGCGCGCCATGCGCGCCAGCGCCACGCCCATGCCTTCGACCGCGGCCCGGTGCATGGTTTCGGAATCGTCGAAGTGGGCGACGTAGCGGGCCGGTTCGCGCCCGCCGTAGTGCTCGAACCAGTCGCGCCAGTGATCGGCCGGATCGCCGAGCAGCGGCCAGCGCTGCAAGTCCTCCAGCGCCGGCAGTCCGCCCATGCGCTCGATCAGCTTGGGGCTGGCGACCGGGGTCAGGGTTTCGTCGAACAGGTGCTCGATCACCACTCCCGGCCAGCCGCCATAGCCGCCGCGCAGCGCGGCGTCGACGTTGGCCTCGCGCTCGAAGTCGACCAGGCGGGTGCTGGATTGCAGGTTGAGTTCCAACTGCGGGTGCAGGGCCAGGAAATCGGCAAGCCGCGGCACCAGCCAGGCCGAGGCCATCGAGGCCATCAGGCTCAGGGTCAGTACGTCGTCGCGGCAGGGCGCGTACGGGCGCAGGGCGTGATCCAGCGCCTCCAGGTGCGGGGCGATGCGGTTCATCAAGCGCTCGCCGTCGGCGGTCAGCTTGACCCCGCGCGGTCCGCGGTCGAACAAACGCCGGCCCAGGCGTTCCTCGAGTGCACGGATCTGGTGGCTCAGCGCACTCACGGTGAGGTGCATGGACTCCGCGGCGCGGGTCAGATTGCCGCTGCGGGCGGCGGCGGCGAAGCCCAGCAGGGCGTGCAGAGGGGGGCGGCTCATATTGAATGCTGCTCAAGTCTGGCTTGCAGAAATGTCGCTTTTTCAACGCTAAGGCCAAGAGTAACTTGCGAGCTACTCAAGAAGCCAGTCCATTCCGGACCGGCGTTGGAACTGACCGGAGCAAGCCATGAGCATCTATACCGACCTCCTGTTCATGCAGGGCTACCTGACCGACGACCGCTACTACGGCCGATCCGAGCCGGCCCCGGCGAAGGATGCCAAGCAGGTCGCCCCCAAGCCGATCCTGGCCGCCGACAGCCGCGCCGCCGCCGCGGCCTGCTGCGCCCAGGGCGCCGTCGCCGGCTGCAGCTGATGGCAGCAGCAGTCCGCAGCCCCTTTCCCTGAAGGCCCGGTCGATCCGGGCCTTCTTTTTGCCTGGGTCGCGCAACCGGGGCATTGATTGTGCAAAATATAGGCGTACTATGGTCCTGGTCCCGACCTGGAGCGCCGCCCGTGTCCGCCGCCGCCTTCGACACCTTCCTGGAAACCCTGCGCGAGCCCTCGCGCCCGACCTTGTCGCCGGTGCGCATGGCCCAGGCCCTGCACATGGGCGTGAGCGAGATTGCCGGGCTCGCCCGCGTGCACCGCAATACGGTCACCGGCAACCCGGAATCGGCGCAGTTGCAGGGCGCCTTGCGCGACATCGTCAAAGTGCTGGCCGCCGCGTACCGGGTCAACGACGACCGCGAACGCACCTTGTTCTGGTTCATCAACCACCCGATCGCCGAGTTCGGCTATCTGACCGCGGCCGACCTGGTCCGCGACGGCAAATCCGAGGCCGTGATCCGCTACCTGGCGACGCTGGAAGGCGGCGCGAGCGGATGATCGTCGCGGCACTGGGACCGGATCTCCCGGCGTACCGCATGCACACCCCGCGCTGGTCGTACCAGCCGCTCAGCGGCGCCGGCGCGGCCATGGCCGGCGGCCGCCTCAACCGGCCCGGCATCGATGCCCTGTACCTGGCGCTGGAACCGGAAACCGCGATCGAGGAATTTCGCCAGGACGATCCGCTGGTGCGCCCCGGTACCCTGGTCGCCTACCGCGCCACGATCGCGCGCGCCGCCGATTTCCGCGCCGGCTACGACCCCGAGCACTGGCCGCCGCTGTGGCAGGAACTGTCGTGCAACTGGAAGCGGCAGGCGTTCCTGGACGAGATCGAGCCGCCGAGCTGGGTGATCGCCGACGACGTGCGCGCCGCCGGACTGGCGGCGGTGGTGTTTCCGTCCACGCGCCGCATCGGTGGTTTGAACCTGGTGATCTACCCCGACCTGCTCGGCGCCGACGATCACCTGCTGGTGCACGACCCACGCATGGACCTGCCGATCGATCCGTCGAGCTGGCGCTGAATCCCTAAGGCAGGCGCCGATCCAGCGGATACGGCGCGACATCGGTGTAGCGGCCTTCGCGCAGCGCGGTCTGTACGTTCTGCCACCACTGCACCTGGAAGATCTCGGGATGCGCGTGCAGCAGCGCGCCCAGCAGCGGCGGCGGCAGCCCCAGGAAACGCGGAAACTGTTCCGGAAACACGTCGTTGCCGGCCGCGTAGAACCAGGCGCCGGCCTCCATCTCGTCTTCGTGATTGCGCGCCTCGGGCATGGCGCGGAAACGGCAGTCGGTGACCAGGCACAGCTCGTCGTAGTCGTAGAACACCGCGCGGCCGTGGCGCGAGACGCCGAAGTTCTTCAACAGCAGATCGCCGGGGAAGATGTTGGCCAGGGCCAGGTCCTTGATCGCCTGGCCGTAGTCGATCGCGGCCGCGCGCGCGGTCTCCAGCGGTTGCTCGCGCAGGTAGAGATTGAGCGGGCGCAGCCGGCGTTCGACGTAGCACAGGTGCAGGACCAGGTCGTCGCCGTCCTGGGTGATGCTGCCGGCGCAGGTGCCCAGCAGTTCTTCCAGCAGCTCCGGCGCGAAGCGCGCGCGCGGGAAGCGCAGGAAGCGGAACGGCTGCGCATCGACCAGGCGGCCGACGCGGTCGTGGTGGAACACCAGCGCGTACTTGGCCTCGACCTCGGCGCGCGCGATGTCCTTCGGGTAGGCGAAGCGGTCGCGGATCAGCTTGAACACCAGCGGATAGCTGGGCAGGGTGAACACCGCCATGACCATGCCGAGCTCGCCGTCGGCGCGCACCAGGCGCTCGCCGGCCTGGGCCGCGAACTGACGGAAGAAGGTACGGTAGCGCTCGGTCTTGCCCTGTTTGGCGCGGCCGAGCACGGTGTAGAGCTCGTCGATAGGTTTGCCCGGCAGCAAGGTGCGCAGGAACACCACCGCATCGCCGACCGTGGTCAGGTCGGCGTGGAAATAGCTGCGCGAATAGCTGAAAAGCTGGACCACGTCGGCGCGCAGGGTCAGCACCGCGTCGACGCGCAGCGCGCCGCCGTCATTGACCAGCGCGATCACGCAAGGCGAAAACGCGCGTTCGCCGAACACGCGTCCGACCAGATAGGCGCGACGCTCGCGGTAGAACACCGCGTCCAGCAGCTCGATCGCGCGCACCGGATTCGGGCCCCAGTGGAGCAGGTCGTCCTGCAGCCGCACCGCGATGCCGGCCGCGCAGCGTGTGCGGTGGGCGTAGGGCACCTCGAACGGGTAGTCGTCCAGCACCCGCATCAGGGTTTCGGTGAGCCGATCCTCCGACACCGCGTAACTGTGGCGCGCGACCGGGTGGGTGATGGCGTCGGTGGGTTCGATGTCCAGCGCCACGAACTCGATCGCCGCGTCGACGCCGCGGGTCTTGAAGAAGCGCCGGGTGAGGGTGTTGAAGAAGGTCTTGTAGAGCTCGCGGTCCAGCAGCGGCTCGATCTGGCCGGCGTAGCGGGCGTGCACCGCGGACCACAATGTGCGGTCATGGGCCTGCGCGCCCAGGTGTGCGTCCAGCGCTTCGCTGGCCTCGGCGACGCAGCGGTCGTACAGCGCGATGCGTTCCACCGCATCGTCGCGCACGCCGTTCCAGTCGCAGCGCTCGAAACGGCCCTTGGCGCGGCGGGTGATCGCGGCGAAGCGCGCGTGATAGTCGGCGAACGCCTCGCGGATCTGCGCGGCGACGGATTCGGCTTCGACCAGGGCGATGGGATCGATGGGCATGGCCGCAGTGTAAGGCGGTGCCGAGGCGGCCAGGCGCAGCGGATCGCCCGGGCAGAAACGCGATGAAGGACACCGGATCGGACGATGATCGAACAAGCGCGCAAGGGGCGGGACCCATCCGCGGCCGCGCCGCAGAAGGCATGCTCGGATGCTGTGGCGCGCACCAATATTTTGTGCCGATTTCCGCATCCGGGACGGCGCCAGCCCGCTAGACCCGCACGCGCCGTCGGCGGGACCATGTCGAACATGCGCAGCTCCGGCTTCACCCCGATCGGCAGGCCCGCGGCGATCCGTCGCTGTGCCGCATCGCGCAGCAGCGACCGCCTGCGCCAGGACCGCCCGCCACCCGAACCGCGTGACGCCAATCCCGGCGGCATGCAAGCTTGCATCCACGGAACCGGGCCCATCGCCGGTATCGGCTCCGCCGCACGAGGCGGCGGAATCGGTCCGATGCGCGCCTTCGTGTTCCGCCTTCTTTCGCTGCCGCCAAGGGTCCGCGCATGATCGTTCGCCTGCTGTGTCCGTCCTTGTTGTTCGCCGTGCTGTCGCTGGCGGGCGTGGCCCCGGCCAGCGCCGCCGAATCTGCAGGCGCCGCCGCCGCCAACGATGCCACGCGCCGCCTGCGCGACCTGTACGAGGCCGAATGGCTTTGGCGCCAGCAGGAGTTCGTGCAGGTACGCGAGCCGGACGGCCGCTGGGTGGACGGCGACCGCATGCCCAGCGTCACGCCGCAGGCCTGGCAGCGCCGCGTGGCCTACTGGGAAAAGGCCCTGGCCCAGCTCGATACGCTGCCCGAGGCGCAGCTGTCGGACGAGGAGCGGATCAATGCCGCCGTGTTCCGCACCTCGGTCGCCGCACTGCTCAACAACGCGCGCTACCGCACCTACGAAGCGCCGTTCAACAGCGACACCTTCTTCTGGGGCGACCTGAACCCGCGCCGCCCTTACCAGAAGGCCGAGGAATATCGGCGCCTGCTCGGTCGCCTGCACGATCTGCCGCGCTATTTCGACGAGAACATCGCCAACATGCGCGCGGGCCTGGCGCGCGGCTACAGCGTGCCGCGGGTCGCGATCGAGGGTCGCGACCGCACCATCGAGCCCTACGCCAAGGACGGTCCCGACAATCCGTTCTCGGCCACGTTCGCCGCGATCCCCGCGCACCTGGGCGAGGACGCCCGGCGCGCCCTGCAGGCCGAAGGCGAGCGCGCGATCCGCGACGAGGTGGCGCCGGCCTACGCCAAGCTGCTGCGCTTCATGCGCGAGGAATACCTGCCGCGCACGCGCACCAGCACCGCCGCGAGCGAGCTGCCCGACGGCCAGGCCTTCTACCGCAGCCAGATCCTCGAATACACCACCACCGCGCTGACGCCCGCGCAGATCCACGAGATCGGCAAGCAGGAGGTCGCGCGCATCTCCGCCGAGATGCACGAAGTGATGCGCAAGACCGGCTTCAAAGGCAGCTTCGCGGAGTTCCTGGTGTTCCTGCGCAGCGACCCACAGTTCTACGCCAAGACCCCGCGCGAATTGCTGTCGTATTCGGCCTACGTGACCAAGAAGGTCGACGGCCGGCTTGAGGACCTGTTCACCCAGCTGCCGCGCAAGCGTTTCGCGATCCTGCCGGTGCCGAACGATATCGCACCCGTCTATACCTCTGGGCGCGGCGGGCTGGATTCGTGTCTGATGAACACCTACGACCTGCCGTCGCGGCCGCTGTACACCCTGGCCGCGCTGACCCTGCACGAATGCGTGCCCGGGCACAGCCACCAGGCCGCGATGGCGCTGGAGGCCCCGGACCGCCCGGACTTCCGTCGCCAGACCTATTTCTCCGGCTACGGCGAAGGCTGGGGCCTGTACACCGAATGGCTGGGCATCGAACTGGGCGTGTACGAGACGCCCTACGAGGACTTCGGCCGGCTGAGCTTCGAGATGTGGCGCGCCGCACGCCTGGTCATCGATACGGGGCTGCACGAGTACGGCTGGACTCGCCAGCAGGCGATCGACTACCTGTCGCAGCACACCGCGCTGGCGCCGCACGATATCCGCACCGAGGTCGATCGCTACATCAGCTGGCCCGGCCAGGCCCTGGCCTACTACCTGGGTTATCGCAGCATCCGCCAGCTGCGCAGCGAGGCGGAGACGCAACTGGGTGGTCGCTTCGACGAGGCCAAATTCCACGACGCGTTGTTGAACCTGGGCTCGGTGCCCTTGGCGGTGATGGAACGCGAGATGCGCCGCTTCGCCGCCGCGCGCCAGGCCGCGCCGGACGCCGTGCCGACCGCCGCCACGCGCTAGGCAGCGCGAACCGTCCCCCGCCGCGGCCTAAGGTCGGCGGCGCTTATGGCATGCTGCCCGCCGACGCGGAACAGGGAGGGCACCGTCATGATCCAACACCGCCACAGACTCGGTGGCCGAGCGCTGCGCCGGGCCGCCGCCGCGGGCGCCGTACTGGCGCACGACCACGACGACCGCTGAGACCGCCCGCGCAGCGCGACTTCGCCGCATGCGACACAATTCCGACACAGCGATGCAACCCGCACCCGCGTTATCGCATCCCACCCATCGAACGTCGATCCCGAACATCGATCCGGCGCCCGCGCCGCCCAACGAGACCGCATCATGTCCCATGCCCGCATTCCGCTCGCCCTGGCCCTGGCCGCGCTGCTGATCAGCCCGGCCGCGTTCGCCAGCAACGCCACCGACACCAACAGCTGCCACGCCGGCGCCTATCGTCTCGACGACGGCAGCATCGTCGACGTCGCCAATGCCGACAAAGGCGCGTTGCGCTGGCGCCTGATCGACGGCCGCAGCGGCCGCCTCAGCGAGAACGACGGCCAGTGGACCAGCACCCTGGGCTGGACCGGCCGCCCCGACAACGTGCGGGTGAGCTTCGGCGAATGCGAGCAGGGCAAGATCGCGTTCGAAGGCAAGAACGGCCGCAAGCTGAAGTTCGACATCAGCGAGACCCGCTTCGAAGGCAACGACGTCAACCTGCGCGGCCGCCTGGTGCTGCCGCCCGGCAACGGCCCGGTGCCGATCATCGTCACCGTGCACGGCTCGGAGGACTACTCCGGCGTCGACCGCTACCACGTCCAGAACCTGTTCCCGGCCAACGGCATCGGCGTGTTCGTCTACGACAAGCGCGGCACCGGCGAGTCCGGCGGCAAGTACACCCAGGACTTCTACCTGCTCGCCGACGACGCCCGCGCCGCGCTGCGCGAAGCCAAGCGCATGGCCGGCAAGCGCGCCGGCCGGATCGGTTTCCACGGCGGCAGCCAGGCCGGCTGGATCGCTCCGCTGGCCGCTAGCAAGACGCCGGAAGCGGCCTTCGTCGCGGTCGGCTACGGCATGGCGATCAGCCCGCTGGGCGAGGACGCCGGCCAGGTCGCGCTCGACCTCAGGAACGCCGGCTACGGCGACGACGTCGTCGCCAAGGCGCGCGAAGTCACCGACGCCACCGGCACCATCGTCGCCTCGCACGGCAAGGACGGCTGGGACGCGCTGACCGTGGCGCGCAACAAGTACGGCCAGGAGAAGTGGTGGGGCGCGATGAAGGGCGAGTACACCGGCCTGGTCGTCAGCCACACGCCGCAGCAGCTCAAGGCGATGGAGCCCGAACTCGACAAGGGCACCAGCTGGAACTACGACCCGATGCCGGTGCTGCGCGAGCTCAAGCAGCCGCAGCTGTGGATGCTGGCCGGCGCCGACCGCGAAGCGCCGCCGGAGGAAACCCGCGAGCGCCTGCTGTCGGTCGCCGCCGAAGGCCGCCCGCTGACCTTGGCGATCTTCCCCGAGACCGACCACGGCATCCTCAAGTTCGAAACCGCCGCCAACGGCGAGCGCAGCGAAACCCGCATCGCCGACGGCTACTTCCGCATGCAGCTGGACTGGATCAAGACCGGCAAGCTCGGCCGCGGTCCGTATGGCGATGCGCAGGTGCTGACCGGCGCGCCGCCGGTGGCGGCGCCCGCGGCGTCCGCCGCGCCGGCGAAGGCGAAGTAACGCGGGATCGATCCGCACCGTGTAGGACACGAAGGGCGCCGATGGGCGCCCGCCACACCGCGAAGCCCGCGGGCTGAAACGGTTTCTCCAACGCTGCCGTTGCTTCGACAATGATCGAATGAAACTACGCATCGTCAAACGTTGGCAAGACGACGACGGAATGGTCGAGTTGGAGCTGCATGCCGAAACCCGCGACTACGCAACCCGTTCTCGGTTCTATACCTATCCCGATCGGCTGATGCGCTTCGCGCACGAACTCGTCGACTTCAGCGGCGCGACTGCGGACCGGCCCTGCTTCGAGGAAGGTTCGCAGGAAGGCACCTCGGCCTATTGGATTCGCTTGCGGGCGCTGGCGTTCGACGCCCGCGGACACTCCTTGCTGCAGCTGTCCACGGTGCGCAGGGGCGATGTACTGGAGCGAGCCGCTTTCGACTATTCCAGCGAGATGGAAGTAGCCGCGATCAACCGGTTGGGCACGACGCTGGTGGCTTGGATAGAGGTCGGCGCCGACGATTTCGTGTACGAGCCCTAACGTTTCGCCTAGTCGTTGTGAGAAGTGGGATCGACCAGCTCCATCTCATCGGAATCCAACGCCAGATCGTGGGTATAGATGCGGTCCGGCGTCTGAGGAAACTTCCACGCCGTTCCCCATTCGTCGATCTCGGCAATCGGCAGGATGGTGCCGACCAGGGATTGCAAGCGTGCGAATTCGTCCGCAGGAATCTGGCGCTCCAACCATGCCGCGATCTTCAAGACGCGAACCCGCGAGCCGACATGTATGCGACGGCCATGGCAGTCCACGGGCGGCGCTGCTTCAGTCAAGGTGATGCTGCGAAAGTTCGCGTGCCGGAGCAGCCATGCCGGTGCCGCACGAGCTCAAGGATTGTTCCCATCCGGCATCATCAGCACCAACGATTCGCAGGCCTTCGCATCGCAGCCCCACTGGCGGATCGTGTCTCCGCTCTTCCAGGTTGCCGTGGCCGCGGCATTGATCTTGAACTCCCACTCCCTGCCTTGCGCGGTCAGACGGCCCTTGATCGAACAGGGCAACCAATAGAACGCATCGTGGGTGCCGTCCGGATACTCGCGGCTGGCGGCGAAGAAGTTCGCGACCTGCTGCTTGCTCAGGTTCCACGCCTTGCAGGTCGGTTCGAGATTGGCGTCCTTGCCGGACGCGGCGTCGAACACCGCGCCGTCGACGCGGGTGACCGTGATCCCGGCGGCGGTGCCGGCGCCGGACTTATCGACTGGGCCCGGATGGCTGCACGACAGGAGCAGCGGGAGTGCGGTTGCCAGGCACGTACAGGTCAGCGCCTTCGCCCAGGGTCTTGTACGAGATGGCATCGTGTTTGTAGACGTCTTTGTCATTGAGCCCGTATTCCTTCTGCAGCGTACCCACCAGCTTGTTGATCGACGCGGTCTGCTCGGGCGTCGGCGCGTCCCAGGTTTTGGTCTTGCTGTTGTAGCTGCCGACCACTTCGATGCCGACGCTGTCGGCATTCACCGGAAAGCGGTCGGGGTAGGGCTTGGCCTTCTCGTGGTCGTGGATGGCCTTGGGGTTCCAGCCGGTCTTGTCGAAGAAGGCCTGCTCCTGCGCCGAGCAGTTGCCCTCCTCCACGCAGCGGCCCCTGACCTTGCCGACGTGCTGGGTCTGCTCGTTGAGGCTGGCGGTCTGGTAGATCGTGCCGTCCTTGTCGATCAGGAAGTGGGCGCCGGTGCCGGTCTTGAACGAATTGAGCGCGCTTTGCGCGGTCGAGCCCTCGGTGCGGTGCATGACCACCGCGTGGATGTCCTTGAGCGGGCCCTTTTCCAGCGCCGCGATCGGCTGTTTGGTGATGCCGGGATCGGTGAGGTAGCCGTCCTTGCCGACCTGGGGCGTGTGCGCATAGGCGCTCAAGGTTTGCGCGGCGTCGGTCTTGCTCATCGCCGTGGGCACGCTGACCCAGGGCTGGGCGCCGGGCGGATCGCCGCTGCTGCCCTTCATCGCGAACACCGACGGCACCGCGGCATCTGGCTTGCCGACCACGATGCGGTCGAAGTCGCCCATCTGCGGATTGCGCTTGAGCTGGTCGTACAGGCCTGCGGCGACATTGCGCGATTCTGCGTCGTTCCACTGCCCCGTGGCTTTCACGCCGTCGAAGACCTTCTGGTAACGGGCGTGGTCGGGGTGGGACGCGTCGTAAGGCAGGATCGGGTTGGGTAAAACCGGGTTGGATGCAGTCGGGTCGGCCATCGGAAATCCTTTCCTGTGCGGGCGCGAGGCGGGGCTCGTCGCGTCGAAACTGCCAGCTTTCGACGGGCCTATCAAGTGAAGGATGGCGGGGTTCCGCATTTCACCTGGCTGAACGCGCGGCGCGGCAGCGCTCCAAAAACAAAGGGCGCCGAAGCGCCCTTTGTCGTGTACCGATGCGAACGTCGTCGCCTCAGAGATGCTTGATGATCTCGTCGGCGAACTCCGAGCACTTTACCTCGGTCGCGCCGTCCATCAGGCGGGCGAAATCGTAGGTGACGCGCTTGCTGGCGATGGCCTTGTCCATCGCCGCGATGATCGCGTCGGCGGCTTCGGTCCAACCCATGTAGCGCAGCATCATTTCGCCCGACAGGATCACCGAGCCCGGGTTGACCTTGTCCAGGTCGGCATACTTCGGCGCGGTGCCGTGGGTCGCCTCGAACACGGCATGGCCGGTGACGTAGTTGATGTTGGCGCCCGGCGCGATGCCGATGCCGCCGACCTGCGCGGCGAGCGCGTCGGACAGGTAGTCGCCGTTGAGGTTCAGCGTCGCCGAGACGTCGTACTCCTTCGGACGCAGCAGGATCTGCTGCAGGAAGGCGTCGGCGATGGCGTCCTTGATGACCAGGCCCGCGCCCGGCTTGCCTTCCGGAATCACGTGCCAGGGACCGCCGTCGAGCTCGACCGCGCCGAAGAAGTCGCGCGCCACCTGGTAGCCCCAATCACGGAAGCCACCTTCGGTGTACTTCATGATGTTGCCCTTGTGGACCAGGGTCACCGACTTGCGCTTGTTCTCGATCGCGTAGGAGATCGCGCTATGGACCAGGCGCTCGGTCCCCAGACGGCTGACCGGCTTGATGCCCAGGCCGACTTCGACCGGCAGCTCGCGCGCCGGCGCGCCGATGGCTTCGAGTTCCTTCAGCCAGGCGCCGTTCTTGTCGGCGGTGCCGAAACGGATCTTGTCGAAGGCCTGCGGGAATTCCTTCTGCAGGAAGTCCAGCACCTTCTGCGCGTCCTTGCTGCCGCCGGCCCATTCGATACCGGCGTAGATGTCCTCGGTGTTCTCGCGGAAGATCACCATGTCGACGTCGCCCGGCTTCTTGACCGGCGAGGGCACGCCTTCGAACCAGCGCACCGGGCGCAGGCAGACGTACAGGTCGAGCATCTGGCGCAGCGCGACGTTGAGCGAGCGGATGCCGCCGCCGACCGGCGTGGTCAGCGGGCCCTTGATGCTGACCAGGTAATCGCGGCAGGCCTGCACGGTGCCGTCGGGCAGCCAGGTGCCGTAGGTGTTGTTGGCCTTCTCGCCGGCATAGACTTCGAGCCACTCGATCTTCTTCTGGCCGCCGTAGGCCTTGGCCACGGCTGCGTCGAGCACGCGCACCGAGGCGCGCCAGATGTCCGGGCCGGTGCCGTCGCCTTCGATGAAGGGGACGATCGGGCGGTCCGGCACGTTCAGGCCGGTCGGGGTCTTGGTGATCTTGGCGCCGCCAGCGGGCGGCGTCGCTACGAACTCGGTCATTACGATCTCCAGTGGGGCCAGTCCCGTGCGCGGGCGCAGGGGCGAAGCAGGGTTCTGGCGGGTCGCGACGGTGCTGCGATCCGGCCCGCCATTGTCGCGGTTCGGGCGGGGTGTGGCAAAGGCCGACGGGCTATCGGGCGCGGTCGAGATGGAATGATGTTTTCCGGGCCCGCACGCAGGCAGCGCGACTTGGGGCGCCGGGCGGTTCGTCGCGCAAAGGCCGCCGTGCAGGTGACGGGAACGCCACCGCCTCCTGTGGGAGCGGCGTAAGCCGCGATCGCGCGACTACGGCGATGACGTTGGTCGCGGTTCACGCAGTTCCCCCAAAGCGCGGCTTGGGCGTGAATCCCGCAGCGGTCGTTCTAAAGGAGCAGCGATGCGGCGATTGCGAGGTCACGCCTCGCTCGCCGACGCCCACGTCTCCGGCGCCAACGGCGCCAATCCATACGCCGCCCGCGCCTTGTCGCACTGCGGGCTAGGCCGTCCGTCTTCCCAGGCCGCGTGCAGTTCGCGGCAGGGCGAGGGCCGTTGCGCGTAGATCGTGCAGTGGGCGTCGCGGCCGACCTCGCCGCGCAGCGCGGTGCAGCGGATCGCGCCGGCGTAGGTGCCGCGCATCGCGACCCGGTGCGGATCGACGGCTTCGGTCAGCGCCGCGGGCGTGCCGTCGGCGCTGCAGGCGTCGGTCTCGCTCCAGTGGAAGGCGACGCGGTAGTGGGCGCAGCAGGCGCCGCAGCTCAGGCAGGGATGGGGCCGCATGCGGCGGGTTCGCTCCGGCTTAGGCGGCGGCCCCGCAGCACTTCTTGTATTTCTTGCCGCTGCCGCAAGGGCAGGCGGCGTTGCGGTCCGGCGTTTCCACGCGGCGCAGCGGTTCGCGCGGGGTCAGCGCTTCGATGCGGTGGTGGTGCAGGTCGGCGAGCATGCCGGGCAGGCTGGAAACGATCTCCAGGCGCTCGCGGTAACTGATCGGCGTGCCCGGCGCTTCCGGGTCTTCGCCCAGCACTTCGCCGCTGGCGAGGCGGTCGAACAGCACGAAGATCTCGTCGATCCACTCGTTCTCGTCCAGCCAGGCTTCCCACGCGGCTTCGCGCAATTCGACGCCGCGGAAGAAGCCGAAGGCCCAGTCGCGGCCGACGTCGAGGTCGTCGCCCTGGTCGACTTCGACGTCCTCGGGCAGCCACAGCAGCGGCGCGAGGTGGTCGGGCAGGTCGTCGTCGTTGTGGCGCACGCGCGCGGAGGCCATGTTCCAGTGACCCAGCAGCAGGGCGTCGATCTCCAGCGCTTCGGCCTCGTTGCTCCAGCGCGGCGGATTGCCTCCCCAGACCACGGGCTGCCATTCGGGCGCCGGCACGGTCTCGGGCGCGACCACCAGCGCCGACAGGAAGCCGTCCAGCGCCTCGAGATTGAAGCCCTTGAACGGAACGGCGCGTTGGTCGAGCAGGTCGGCGAGGCGTTCGATCTGGGCGTCGTCGAGGTAGGCGGGCGGTTTCATGGCAGGTCGCACGGTGGGGTCCGGGACGCGCATGGTAGTCGCAGCGGCGTGCGCTCGCCGAGAATTCGCTTCCCGGCCGGCGTTTTCGCCGCCCCGCCACCCCGGAAACCGTCCCATGACCGCCTGTCCCTGCGACCCCGCACGCCCGTACGCCGACTGCTGCGGCCCCCTGCACGCGGGCGCGCCGGCCGCCGATCCGCGGGCGCTGATGCGCTCGCGCTACAGCGCCTACGTGCTGGGCCTGCACGACTACCTGCTGGCGACCTGGCACCCGAGCACGCGACCGCAGGCGCTGGAACTGGGCGATCCGGCGGCGACCCGCTGGCTGGGGCTGGAGGTGAAGCGGCACGGCGCGCAGGGCGATACCGGCATGGTCGAGTTCGTGGCCCGCTACAAGGTCGGCGGCGCCTCGGCGGTGCGATTGCACGAGCGCAGCCGTTTCCTGCGCGAGGACGGCCGCTGGTATTACCTGGACGGCGAGTTCCCCGGCGGCTGATCGCGCAAGCCGCGGACAAAAAAAGGGCGCGGTCCTGATCGAACCGCGCCCGGGCTTGCCCGCCCACCAGGCGGGGAGAGAGTTACTTGACTTCGAAGTCCTTGGACTGGACCACGGCGCCGTCCAGCGACACCTCGACCTTGTACTTGCCGGTCGGGAAGCCCTTCGGGCTGTTGATGCTGAAGTTGGTCACGCCGGGGCCCATCAGCTGCGCGTCGGCGCTGTCGTCCTTCACGGTCTGGCCGTCCTGGAAGGTCCACTTCGCGCCCAGCTTCGCCGGCACGGTCGCGGCCGGATCGGAGGTGTTGGTGGAGATCGCGACGTAGATCGTGTCCTTCGGCTTGAAGGTGGTCGCCGGGGCGGTGACCTTCTTGTCGGCGCCCACGGCGCTGCCCAGGTCGACGCTGGCGACGCTGGCGGTCGCGGCGACGGGCGCCGGAGCCGGCGCGACCGGCTCGGCGGCCGGCGGCGGGGTCACGGCGACGGGTTCTTCCTTCTTCTTGCAGCCGGCCAGGGCCAGCGAGGCCACCAGGGCAGCGGCCAGAGCGTAGTGCGTGCGATTGCGGATCATCATGGTGTTTCTCCTGGAATAGGTGCGAACAAGCATTCGGGCGCGTCCGGAGCGCGAGGGCCCCGGCGGATCGGATCGTTGAGGGTCAATCGTTGATCGCGGGGATCTTCAGCACCTGTCCGGGCTTGATCTTGTCGGGATCGTCGAGCTGGTCGCGATTGGCTTCGAAGATCGCGTTCCACTTGTTCGCCTTGCCGTAGAACTGCTTGGCGATGTGCGACAGCGTGTCGCCTTTTTCCACCGTGTAGGTCTGGTCCGAGGGCGCCGTCGACGACGTAATGTCTTCGGTGGAGCTGACCGAGGATTGGACGTCGCTGAAGTCAGCCCGCTGGGTTACCTGCTCGGTGCTGTCGACGCTGCTTTGCACGTCGGAGAAATCGGCTTTCTTATCCGGGGTAGTCATGGGTTTGCGTGCTCCTGCCGAATTGGCGGAAGCACGATGACACGGCAGTTGTTAAGAACATATTGCGCCCGTGTGAACGCCGGGGCGGGGGCCTACTGGCGTTCGTCGCGTTGTGCCGCCGGGCGCGAAAAGCCTGCCGTGGCCCGCCAGGGATTGATGTCCAGGCCGCCGCGGCGGGTGTAGCGCGCCTCCACCGACAGGGCCTGCGGGGCCGCCGCGCGGAGCAGGTCGGCGAAGATCCGCTCGACGCATTGCTCGTGGAACTCGGCGTGGTCGCGGAACGAGACCAGGTAGCGCAGCAGCCCGGCGCGGTCCAGGCGCGGGCCGCGGTAGGCGATGTCCACGCGCGCCCAGTCGGGCTGGCCGGTGACCGGGCAGTTGGACTTGAGCAGGGCGCTGGACAGGGTCTCTTCGACGACCATGGCCGGGTCGGCGGCCAGATGAGCGGCGTTGGGCGGGCCGTAGTCGTCGATCGCCACCTCCAGCCCGTCCAGCGATTCGGCCGCGGAGTCGCGCATCGGCGGCAGGCCGAAGGCGACCTCGACCCCGGCGCCGGCGGCCTGGCTCAGATCGGCGGCGATGCGCGCACGCACCGTTTCGGCGTCGTCGAAACGCGAGGCGTTGTAGGAGTTGAGGTAGAGCTTGAGCGACTTGGACTCGATCAGATGGGGCGAGTCGGCCGGCACGGTCAGGGTCGCAGTGGCCATGTGCGGCTTGCCGCGCGCGTCCAGCCAGCTCAGTTCGTAGGCGTGCCAGCGGTCCAGGCCGACGAAGGGCAGGGCGCCGTCGGACAGGCCGATCTGCGAGCGGCCGAGCGCGCGCGCGATCGGGAACAGGAGCGCGGGGTCGTACTCGCGCGGGTAGTCGACGTGGCGGCCGAGAGGGAGTTCCTGGGTCATGCGGGCATTTTACCCGCTTGCCGCGCAGAGCCCGCCCCAAGGCAAGAAACGGATATCGCGGCCGTGGGCGCTGGCCGAGACTGGCCCCATCGCCTCCCGGAAGCCCGACCATGCTCACTCTCTACGACTACCTGCCCTCGCAGAACGGCTGGAAGATCCGCCAGCTGCTGCAGCACCTGCAGCGGCCCTATCGCACCCGCATCGTCAGCATCTTCGAAGGCGAGGGCCGCCGCGACGACTACCACCGCATCAACCCGACCGGCGCGGTGCCGGCGATCGAACTCGAAGACGGACGCGCGCTGGCCGAGTCCAACGCGATCCTCGACTACCTCGCCCAGGGCTCGCCCTATCTGCCCGGCGACGCCTTCGCCCAGGCCAAGGTGCGGCAGTGGCTGTCGTTCGAGCAGCAGTACGTGGAGCCGGTCATCGGCTCGCTGCGCTACTGGACCCTGACCGGCAAGCTGCCGCAGCGCCACCCGGCCTTGATCGACGCCAAGCGCGGCGCGGCCTTGCGGGCGCTCAAGATCCTGGAATCGGAATTCGCCCTGCGTCCGTTCGCGGCCGGCGAGGACTACACCATCGCCGACATCGCCTTGTACGCCTATGCGAGCCGCGCGGAGGACGCGGGTATCGAGCTGGCGCCCTACCCGCAGTTCCGTGCCTGGGTCGATCGCGTACAGAGTCAGCCGGGGCATCTGGCCCAGCGGTATCCGTACGAGATCGATCCGCATTCCTCGAAGGAATTGTAAGCGTCGCGCAGCCGTGGGGTAGGAGCGACGTGAGTCGCGACCACGCCACTCCGGCAACGGCGCAGGTCGCGGCTCACGCCGCTCCTACCCCAAAGGCGACGGCGCAGCTTTCTGCTGGAGCGACGTGAGTCGCGATCACGCCACTCCGGCGACGGCGCAGGTCGCGGCTCACGCCGCTCCTACCCCAAGGCGACGGCGCAGCTTTCTGTGGGAGCGACGTGAGTCGCGACCGCGCCGGTTCGGCAACGGCGCAGGTCGCGGCTCACGCCGCTCCTACCCCAAGGCGACGGCGCAGCTCTCGCTCCATCGGCAACGCGTCCTCAACCCTTCGGCTGATGCAGATAATCCAAGGTCACCTGCAACAGCGCGCGCAAGCCCAGGTCCAGCGACGACTCGTCGAGCTTGAACTGCGGCGAATGGTTGCTCGGCGCGGTCACCGGGTCCACGCCCTGCTCGGTCGAGCCGACGAAGAAGAACATCGCCGGCACTTCCTTGGCGTAGTAGGAGAAATCCTCCGCGCCCATCTGCAGCGAGGGCTCGACCACGTTGGCGTCGCCGGCAACGGCCTTGAGGCTGGGCAGCATGCGCGCGGTCAGGGCCGGGTCGTTGTAGGTGACCGGGTTGCCTTCGCTGTCGGGCACCGCCGACACCGCGGTCGCGCCGTGCGCGGCGCTGACGTGCTCGGCGACGTTCTTCAGGTCGGCGAAGATCTTCGCGCGCATGCCTTCGTCGAAGGTGCGGATGGTGCCGACCATTTCCACTTCGTCGGGAATGATGTTGTAGCGGATGCCGCCCTTGATCGCGCCGAAGGTCACCACCGCCGGCAACTTGGCGATGTCGGTGCGGCGGCTGACGATGGTCTGCGAGGTGCCGATCACGTCGGCCGCGGCGACGATCGGATCGATGCCGCCCCAGGGCCGCGAGCCATGGGTCTGGCGGCCCTTGATCTTGATGCTGAAACGGTCCGAAGCCGCCATCAGCGGGCCCTGGCGCACGCCGATCTGGCCGGCCTGCAGGGTCGAGAATACGTGCAGGCCGAACATGGCGTCGGGCTTGAAGTCCTTGAACAGGCCGTCCTTGAGCATCAGCGAGGCGCCGCCCTCCTCGTTGCCGGGCGCGCCTTCCTCCGACGGCTGGAACACCAGCATCACCTGGCCCGGCAGCTCGTCCTTCATCGCCACCAGCGCATCGGCGACGCCGAGCAGGATGCCGGTATGGGCGTCGTGGCCGCAGGCGTGCATCACGCCGGTGGTCTGGCCGTTGAACTGGGTGGTGACCTTGGACGCGAACGGCAGGTCGACCTGCTCGGTCACCGGCAGCGCGTCCATGTCGGCGCGCAGGGCGACCTTGGGCCCGGGCTTGCCGCCCTGGATGATCGCGACCACGCCATGATGGGCGATGCCGACGCGCGGCTTCAGGCCCAGCGCGCGCAGGTGCTCGGCGACTTTGGCCGCGGTGCGTTCCTCGCGGTTGGACAACTCGGGGTGCTGGTGGAAGTCGCGCCGCCAGGCGACCACCTGGTCCTTCACCTTGGCCGCCGCGGCCTGCACCTCTGGACGTTGCGCCGATTGCGCCGTGGCGGCCAGCGGCAGGGCGAGCAGGGCGCAGCTCAAGGCGACGGACAGCGGACGCTTCATCGACGGACTCCGGAAGGAAAGTCCCGATGCTAGCCGATGGGCTACCCGCGGGGCTGCCCGACCTTGGTCGATTCGCACCGCGCCGCAACAAGATCGATGCCGATCCCGCCCGCCGCGCCCGCCGCCACCGCTCTCTGTAGGAGCGGCGTAAGCCGCGATCGCGAACCTCCGGCCACGACGCAGGTCGCGGCTCACGCCGCTCCTACCCCAAAGCCGACCGCACACCTGCCGCCGCCACCGCTTTCTGTAGGAGCGGCGTAAGCCGCGACCGCGCAACTTCGGCTGCGACGTGGTCGCAGCTCGCGCCGCCCCGCTCCAAAGCCGAAGACTCAACCCTGCGGCGCGTCACCCAGATAATCCAGCGCCAGCTGCAGCATCGCTCGCGTGCCGACATCCAGCGCGCCCTCGTCCAGCATGAACTGCGGCGAGTGGTTGATCGGCGCCTGGGCCGGGTCCACGCCCTGGGCGGTCGAGCCGACGAAGAAGTACACGCCCGGCACCGCATTGGCGAACTGCGAGAAGTCCTCGGCCACGGTCACCATCGGCATCTCGACCACGTTGGCCTCGCCGACCGCGCGCTGCAGCGAAGGCCGCACGCGCCGGGTCAGGGCCAGGTCGTTGACGGTGGCCGGCGCATTGTTGACCACGTCGAGCTGGGCGCTGGCGCCGCTGGCGTGGGCCAGATCCTCGGCGGTGCGGCGGAAGCGTGCGATCACGTCTTCGCGCACCGCCGCGTCGAAGGTGCGCAGGGTGCCGACCAGCTTGGCTTCGTCGGGAATGATGTTGAAGCGCACGCCGCTGTTGAACTGGCCCGCGGTCAGCACCACCGGCGTCGCGGCGATGTTGATCTGGCGCGCGATCATGCTCTGCG
This sequence comes from Lysobacter sp. Root76, assembly GCF_001428685.1. GTDB lineage: Bacteria > Pseudomonadota > Gammaproteobacteria > Xanthomonadales > Xanthomonadaceae > Lysobacter. The sequence goes on from NZ_LMIK01000005.1 coordinate 171,532, forward strand.
AGGCGAGCAGGATCTGCGCGCCGACGGTGATCGGATCGACTCCGTCCCAGGGCCGCGAACCGTGGGTCTGTTTGCCGCGTACGGTCAGGCTCCATTCGTCGGCGCTGGCCAGCGACGGGCCCGGACGCACGCCGATGCGGCCGACCGGCAGGCCGGCCCAGACGTGCAGGCCGAACACCGCCTCGGGCTTGAAGTCGCGGAACACGCCTTCGCTGAGCATCAGCGCCGCGCCGAACGGCTCGCCCGGGTTCGGCGGGCCTTCCTCGGACGGCTGGAACACGAACATCACCTCGCCCGGCAAGGTCGCCTTCTGTGCGGCCAGCGCGCTGGCCACGCCGAGCAGGATCGCGACATGGGCGTCGTGGCCGCAGGCGTGCATCACGCCGACCGGCTGGCCGCGGTATGTCGTGGTGACCTTGGAGGCGAACGCCAGCCCGGCCGGCTCGGTCACCGGCAGCGCGTCCATGTCGGCGCGAATCGCGATCCGCGGCCCCGGCCGGCCGCCCTTGAGCACCGCGACCACGCCGGTATGGGCGATCCCGGTCTTGGGTTCCAGCCCGATCCGGCGCAGCTGGTCGGCGATCAACTTCGCCGTGCGGACCTCATTGTTGCCCAGTTCCGGATGCTGGTGCAGATCGCGGCGCCAGCGCACGACATCGGCCTGCACGGCGCCAGCGGCACGGTCGAGATCGGCGGGCGCGGTCTGCGCGCTCGCGGCGGTGGCGGTCGCGAGCAGGGCGCTGGCGATCAGGGAGGCGGGCAGGCGCATGCATCGGTTCCGTAGGCGGGAGTCCGATCCTAGACCAGGTCAGCGCCACGCCGGTGGACGATCGGTGATATCGACCGCAGGCCGAACGCACGCACCTGCCGCCGCCGCCGCCTTCTGTAGGAGCGGCGTAAGCCGCGATCACGAATCTTCGGCCATGACGCAGGTCGCGGCTCACGCCGCTCCTACCCCAAGGCCGAGCGCACGCACCTGCCGACGCCACCGCTTTCTGTAGGAGCGGCGTAAGCCGCGACCGCGAATCTTCGGCCACGACGCAGGTCGCGGCTCACGCCGCTCCTACCCCAAGGCCGACCGCTCACACCTGCCGGCGTCGCCGCCTTCTGTAGGAGCGGCGTAAGCCGCGACCGCGAATCTTCGGCCACGACGCAGGTCGCGGCTCACGCCGCTCCTACCCCAAGGCCGACCGCTCACACCTGCCGGCGTCGCCGCCTTCTGTAGGAGCGGCGTAAGCCGCGACCGCGAATCTTCGGCCACGACGCAGGTCGCGGCTCACGCCGCTCCTACCCCNCCGCTCACACCTGCCGGCGTCGCCGCCTTCTGTAGGAGCGGCGTAAGCCGCGACCGCGAATCTTCGGCCACGACGCAGGTCGCGGCTCACGCCGCTCCTACCCCAAGGCCGAGCGCACGCACCTGCTGGCGCCACCGCTTTCTGTAGGAGCGGCGTAAGCCGCGATCGCGAATCTTCGGCCATGGCGCAGGTCGCGGCTCACGCCGCTCCTACCCCAAGGCCGAGTGCACGCACCTGCCGATGCAGCCGCTCCTACCCCAAAACTGCGACGACGCAGCGAATACGAAACCGCCGCCGATGCCGGCAGCGGCTTCGCAACACCTCCGCTCAGCCGCCGATAAGCGCCATGCCGGCCTGCGAATACCGATCGCCCGCAACGCTACCGGGCGCGAACGCATCGTCGAGCGCGGCCAGATCGCCCGCATCCAACCGCACCGCCAAGGCGCCGACGTTGTCCTCCAGGTACTTGCGGCGCTTGGTGCCCGGGATCGGCACGATGTGCTCGCCCTGCGCCAGCACCCAGGCCAGCGCCAGTTGCGCGGGCGTGCAGCCCTTGCCGGCGGCCAGGTTCTGCACCGTCTCGACCAGGGCCAGGTTGCGGCTGAGGTTGTCGCCCTGGAAGCGCGGCGTCTGCAGGCGGAAATCGTCGCTCTGCAGATCGGCGGCAGCGGTGATCCGGCCGGTCAGGAAGCCGCGGCCCAGCGGGCTGTAGGGCACGAAGCCGATGCCGAGGCGTTTGCAGGTCTCCTGCACGCCGTTGCTTTCGATATCGCGCGTCCACAACGAGTATTCGCTTTGCAGCGCGGTGATCGGATGCACCGCATGCGCGCGTTCCAGCGTCGCCGCCGACGCTTCCGACAGGCCCAGGTAACGCACCTTGCCCTGCGCGACCAGATCGGCCATCGCGCCGATCGTTTCCTCGATCGGCACGTTCGGATCGACGCGATGCTGGTAGTACAGATCGATGCGATCGGTGCCCAGGCGCTGCAGGCTGCCTTCGACGCTGGCGCGCACGTACTCGGGACGGCCGTTCACGCCGCGCCGCTCGGGGTGTTCGGGGTCGAACACGATGCCGAACTTGCTCGCCAGGAACACCTGGTCGCGCTGGCCCTGCAAGGCGCGGCCGAGCAACTGCTCGTTGCTGTAGGGGCCGTACATGTCGGCGGTGTCGAGGAAGGTCACGCCCAGATCGAGCGCGCGGTGCAAGGTGGCGATGGCTTCGTCTTCGTCGGCGGGGCCGTAGGCGAAGCTCATGCCCATGCAGCCCAGGCCGAGTGCGGAAACGCGGGGGCCCTGAGGGCCGAGGGTACGGGTGTTCATGGCGGTGCTCCGTGGGGGAGAGAAGGATCAGGCGGCCGGCAGCGCCGCCGCGAAATAGCGCATCCGCACCGGCTCGGACAGCAGCTGCGGCGTGCGCGCGAAGAACTCGCGCAGGTAGGGCATGGCCAGATGCGCATCGAGCGCGGCGCGCGAACGCCAGTGCTCGTAAATCAGCAACAGGTCGGCATCGTCGCTGGAGCGGTGCAGGCTGTAGCCCTGGCAGCCCGGTTCGCGCAGGGTCGGCGCGATCAGCGCCTGCAGTTCGCGTTGCAAGGTATCGCCCAGGCCGGGACTGGCCTGGAGTTCGGCGATCAGGGTGAAGGCGGAGGCGTCTTGGTTCATGGCGGGTTCCTTGGAAGATACCGATGCGGCGGCGATCACTGGGTGACGTAGCCGCCGTCCATGACCAGGCCCTGGCCGCTGAAGAAGCTGGCTTGCCCGGACGCCAGGAACAGTGCCGCGCCGGCGACTTCCTCGGCCGTGCCGCTGCGGCCGGCGACGGTGGCGTTGGCGAAGGCCTGCTTGGCGGCCTCGTCGCCCCAGACGCGGTCCTGGAACGGGGTGTCGATGATGCCTGGCAGTACCGCGTTGACCCGGATGCCGCGCGGGAAATATTCCAGCGCCGCGGTTTTGGTCAGCCCCATCACCGCGTGCTTGCTGGCGATGTAGACGGCCGCGTTCTGGAAGCCGATCAGCGCGCCCATCGAGGCGTTGTTGACGATCGCGCCGCCGCCGCTGCGCAGCATCGCCGCGATCTGGTGCTTCATGCTCCAGAACACGCTGCGCACGTTGGTGTTCATCACGTACTCGTAGTTGGCATCGTCCTGTTCCACGAACGGGGCGAAGCGGCCGTCGGTGCCGGCGTTGTTGAAGGCGACGTCGAGTCGGCCGTAGTCGGCCACGGCGGTCTCGACCAGGCGGCGGATGTCGTCCTCGCGGGTGACGTCGGCCTGCAGGAAGCGGGCGCGGCCGCCTTCGGCGCGGATCGATTCGGCGACCGCCTCGCCCTCGGCGGCACGGCGCGCGGCGGCGAGCACGATCGCGCCCTCGCGGGCGAAAGCGCGTGCGGTGGCCGCGCCGATGCCGGACGAGGCGCCGGTGACCAGTACGACCTTGTCGCGCAGACCGAAACCAGGGGTAGAGGCTTGCATGGGAGTGCTCCGGGTAGGGGAAGAACCACGGAGGCGACTTTAGGACTGGCCGACTAGGCGAAAAATAGGGATTATCCGAACGAGTCTTGAAGGAGGGCTTCACAATGGCCGCGCACCCGCTCCCCGCCGTGATCGCCTTCGCGCGCGTCGCCCGGCTCGGCAGCTTCACCCGCGCCGCCGCCGAGCTCGACGTCTCGCCCTCGGCGCTGTCGCAGACCGTGCGCACCCTGGAAGAACACCTCGGCGTGCGCCTGCTCAACCGCACCACCCGCCGGGTCGGCCTGACCGAGCACGGCGCGCGTTTCCTGGCCCAGGTCGCGCCGGGGCTGGAGCAGATCGACGCCGCCTTCGACGACCTCGACGCGGTGCGCGACCGCCCCACCGGGCGCCTGCGCATCAACGCCGGCCGTATCGCCATCCGCACCCTGGTCCAGTCGCGCCTGCCGGCGTTCCTGGCGCGCTATCCCGACGTGCAGGTGGAACTGTTCGCCGACGACACCCTGGCCGACCTGGTCGCCGGCGGTTTCGACGCCGGCATCCGCCTGGGCGAGTGCCTGGCGCGCGACATGGTGGCCCAGCCGCTGGGCGGGCCGCAGCGCATGCTCGTGGTCGGCGCGCCCGACTACTACGCCCGCCACGGCAGCCCGCGCGTGCCCGAAGACCTGATCCATCACGACTGCGTCCGCCAGCGCCTGCCCGGCAGCGGCCGCCTGCTGGCCTGGGAGTTCAACCGCGCCGGCCGCGATTTCGAAGTCGACGTCGGCGGCCGCCTGATCTTCAACGACAGCACGCTGGCGCACGGGCCGGTCCTGGCCGGGCTGGGGCTGGCGCAGCTGTTCGACACCATCGTCGCCGACGACATCGTCGCCGGCCGCCTGATCCCGGTGCTGGAGCAGTACACGCCCTCCTTCCCCGGCTTCTACATCTACTACCCGGCGCGTCGGCAGCTGGCGCCGAAGCTGCGCGCCTTCGTCGATTTCATGTGTCAGAGCAGCTGACCGAAACAGCTGACCGAAACAGCTGACCGAGACCGGGAAATACCTGCCGCCGCCTGAGTGGAATCCCGGATTCATGCGCCAAGCCGACCGGACTAGGGTGTAGCCGTCCCCCGGCCGCGCAGCCGCGGGGTAAGTCGCGATCCGCGCCGTCATGTATCGCGCCGTGGCGATACCTGCGACCCGGATCGCGGCTTACTCCGCTGTTGCGGGGCCATACGCCTCGCCTTTGCGCGCCGAGCGTGCGAGGCTGCGACGCAGTCTCCGGGGACCTCCGCCATGAGCACAGCCGCCACGCCTGCCGACGGGTCCGCTCCTGCGCAGCCGACCGCGCTGCAGGGCGACGCCGCACTGGTGCGCGCGCTGGGGCCGTTCCAACTCGGCGCCTCGATCATCAATATCATCGTCGGCGCGGGCATCTTCATGCTGCCGGCGCTGCTGGCCTCGCGTCTGGCCAATGCGGCGCCGCTGGCCTTCATCGCCGGTGCGGTCGCGATCGTGCCGATCGCGATGTGCTTCTCGGCCGTCGGCAGCCGCGCCGCCGCCACCGGCGGGCCCTATACCTACGTCGGTGCGGCCTACGGCGCGTTCGCCGGTTTCATCGCTGGCGCCTTGATGTGGATCTGCAATGTCGCCTCCAGCGCCGGCGTCGCCGCTGCGCTCGCGGGACAAGTCGCGCAGGCCTGGCCGAGCTTCGCGCAACCGCTGCCGCGCGCGCTGCTGATCTTCGCCGTGTACGCCAGCCTGTTCGCGCTCAACGCCTTCGGCGTGCGCCTGGGCGCGCGCATGATCGTGCTGCTGGCGACCTTGAAACTCACGCCGCTGTTCCTGCTGGCCTCGTTCGGCCTGTTGTTCGTCGACTGGCAGCACGTGGGCTGGGACGGCATCGGCTCCTGGAGCGCGCTTGGCAGCGCGATGGTGCTGGTGGTGTTCGCTTATTCGGGCATGGAAACCGCGCTGGTGCCCACCGGCGAAGTGCGCGACCCCTCGCGTCATGTGCCGCGCGCGACCTTGTCGGCGATCGCGATCGTCGTGCTGCTCTACATCGGCCTGCAAGTGGTTTGCCAAGGCACGCTCGGCGCCGCGCTCGCGCGCAGCGGCGCACCGATCGCCGACGCCGCCGGCGCGATCTGGGCCCCGCGCCGCGCCCTGCTGCTGATCACCGCCTGCGTATCGATGACCGGCTTCCTGATGGGCAATCTGTTCGCGTCCTCACGCCTGCTGTTCGCCCTGGGCCGCGACGGCTACCTGCCGCACGCCTACGGTCGGGTCGATGCCGTCCACCGCGTCCCGCACCTCGCTCTGGCCACCCACGCCACGATCGGCGCCGCCCTGGCCATGGCCGGCAGCTTCGAAACCCTGGCCCTGATCTCCGGCGGCGCGATCTGCCTGGTCTTCGCCGCCGTCTCCATCGCCGCCTGGCGCGCGCAGCGCATGGACCTGCGCGCACGCGGCGAACCTTTCGTGCTGCCGGGCGGTGCGACGGTGCCGCTGATCGCGGTGCTCACGATGGTGGCGATCCTGGCCACTCTGACTTCGCGCGAGTGGGGCGCGATCGCCGCGTCGCTGGCGTTGTTAATGCTGGTGTATGCGGGGCTGCGCGTTTGGCGGGGCCGCGCTGGCTAAGTCCGGCTATCGCGCCGGCGAGCTCCAACGCCGCGCTCTCCCACCAAAAGTCGGAACCGCCATCACGACTTGCGAAATTCATCGATTGACTGCAATTGGCGGTTCGACGTGCGTCGCTAAAAGTGCTTGGCGCTGTCTTGAACCCTGAGACGCGGATTGCCGATGATGTCGTCGCACATTGAGGTGCGTAGTCGGGGAAAAGCGCATGCGCTCGCTTAAAGCGTGGTGGGTCTTGGGGCTGGTGCTGATGACGTCTCCGTTTGCCGCGGCGCAGGCTGCTTGCGCGATAGGCGCGGACTGCGTTCCGGTGCAGTACAGCGCCTGGTGCCATGTGCGGGGGGACGACGGGGCAGGTAGCTATCCGCCCTATACCTGTGCTTCGTCGCAGAGCTATGCGAAGGGTTTCAGCAACTATCCGGACGATATCGCCTGGTCGATCCGGTCGTTCAAGAACGTCTACGGCTTCGTCAGCGGCACGGCGGCGCCCGCCGCTCCGGAAACCTTGACCTACAACGTTTGGCCCGAATCGGTAGGACGTCACCAGCGGTGGGACTACACCATGCAGGCGGCGGACGGTTCCACCACCGTCCTGCATTCGGCCAATGGCGGCAGCCGCTGGGGATCCTGTCCGATTGCGTTCACCCTGAATGGCACCGGCCAGTGCGAGCGGCCGCGGCCGCTGATCAGCCCCAAGAACCTGGGCTGCTGCGTGGGCGCTCCCACACTGAGCGGCTTCGTCGGCAATCCGATCAATGTCGGCGTGGCCAACAAGATGCAGACGGAAGTCGACTACACCGGCTCTGGTGCGTTTCCGCTCGAGTTCGTCCGCACCTATAACAGTCTGTTCGGCCCCTACACGACCAGCTTCTTCGGCTACTGGGTGGGCAACTACGACCGCGCCGTGCTGCCCGGCGCCAGCCCCGACGACGTCATCGTGACCCGTCGCGACGGCAAAGCCTACTTCTTCGCCATCGTCGCCGATGCCGGTGTGACATCGGCCGATGTGAGCGATCGGCTCTACCGCCTGCGCGATGGTTCGGGCAACGTGTCCGGCTGGAAGTACGTCACGTCCAACGACGAGGTCGAGCTGTACGGCGTCGACGGTAAGCTCAAGCTCGTCACCAACCGCGACGGCTTCACCCAAACGCTGACCTACAGCGACCAGTACACCTCGGCTACCGTGGCCCGGTACCCGGGGCTGCTCATTGCCGTCACCGACGCGAACGGGCGCTCGTTGCAGATTACCTACGACGCCGACAATCGCGTTACCACCGTGACCGACCCCGTGGGCGGCGTGATCCGCTACACCTACGACACGCGCGGCAACCTATCCACCCGCGTCGACGCCGATGGCAAGACCCGCACCTATCTCTACAACGAGACCGGCCTGAGCGGAAACAGCTATCTGTACTACTCGCTTACCGGAATCGTCGGCGAAGACGGCGTTCGCTATGCCAGCTTCTCTTACGACTACTCTGGCAATGCGACCTCGACCGAGCATGCGGGCGGGGTGGATAAAGTCACCGTGACCTACAACGGCGGCGGCAATGCGACCGTGGTCGATGCCAATGGCGCCAGCAGGACGTACGCGTTCACTCAGGCATTCCAGGTGCCCAGACTGACGTCCGTGCAGGAGCCTTGCCCGGCCTGCGTGGGCGGCGTGGGTACGCGCTCGGTCACGTTGGATGGCAATGGCTATGCCAACGTCCTCACGGACACGGCGGGCGTCACCACCGACTACGACCACGACGCGCGCGGCTTGCAAACCCGTCGCGTGGATTCGGCGAACAACGCATCGGCCAAGAGAACCATCGAAACCGATTGGCACGCAGCGTTGCGCGTACCGACTGAACGCCGCAGCTACAACGCGGCCAATGCCCTGGTTGGCAAGACCGCCTGGACCTACAACGCTCGCGGCCAGGCGCTCACGTCGACCGCGATCGACCCGGCGACGCCTACCACCACCCGCACCAGCACCACCACCTACTGCGAACAGACCGACATCACCGCCGGCACCTGTCCGCTGCTGGGCTTGGTGACCTCGATCAACGGCCCGCGCACCGACGTCGCCGACATCACCACGTTCACCTATTACGCCAGCGACGACGCCAGCTGCGCTAGCGCCCCGACCACTTGCCCGCACCGCAAGGGCGACCTGTGGAAGGTCACCAACGCATTGGGTCAGATCGTGGAGACCCTGGCCTTCGACGGCGCCGGCCGCCCGCTGTCGGTCAAGGACGCCAACGGTGTCGTCACCGACCTGGAGTACCACCCGCGTGGTTGGCTGACCGCGCAGAAGATCCGCGGCCCCAACGCCGGTGTCGAAACCNTGGAAGGTCACCAACGCATTGGGTCAGATCGTGGAGACCCTGGCCTTCGACGGCGCCGGCCGCCCGCTGTCGGTCAAGGACGCCAACGGTGTCGTCACCGACATGGAATACCACCCCCGTGGTTGGCTGACCGCGCAGAAGATCCGCGGCCCCAACGCCGGTGTCGAAACCGACGATGCGATCACCCGCTACGAATACACGCCCACCGGTCTGGTCAGCAAAATCACCCAGCCCGACGGCAGCTACACCACGTTCGGCTACGACGCCGCACATCGTTTGACCACGGTCACCGACAACACCGGCAACCAGATCGTCTACACCCTGGATAACGCCGGCCAGCGCACCAAGGAAGACACCAAAGACAGCGGCGGCGTGTTGCTGCGTACCCTGTCGCGCGTCTACAACCAGCTCGGCCAGCTGCAGACCGGCAAGGACGCCTACAACCACGCCACCGGCTACGTCTACGACGCGGCCGGCAACCTCGACACCACCACCGATGCGCTAAGCACGGTCACCGACAACAACTACGACCCGCTGGGCCGCCTGGTGCAGACCCTGCAGGACACCGCCGGCATCAACGCCCAGACCCAGTTCCAGTACGACGCGCTGGACCGCCTGACCCAGGTCACCGACCCCAAGGGCCTGAACACCCAGTACCAGTACAACGGCCTGGGCGATCTGACCCAGCTGACCAGTCCGGACACCGGCGTCACCGGCTACGGCTACGACAGCGCCGGCAACCGCAAGACCCAGACCGACGCCCGCAACGAAACCGCGACCTACAGCTACGACGCCCTCAACCGCGTCGTCGGCATCGCCTACAGCGACACCACGCTCAACGTCGGCTACACCTACGACACCGCCCAGGCCGTCTGCCAAACCGGCGAGACCTTCAGCGTCGGCCGCCTGACCCGCATGGACGACGGCAGCGGCAACACCCGCTACTGCTACGACCGCCGCGGCAACGTGGNCTGCCAAACCGGCGAGACCTTCAGCGTCGGCCGCCTGACCCGCATGGACGACGGCAGCGGCAACACCCGCTACTGCTACGACCGCCGCGGCAACGTGGCGCGCAAGGTCCAGACCACCAACGGGCAGGTGTTCACCCTGGTCTACGGCTACACCCTGGCCAACCAGCTGGCGTCGGTGACCTATCCCAGCGGCACGCGAGCCGATTACACCTACAACGCCCTGGGCCAGCCCAGCGGCGTCACGGTCACCCAGCCCGGCCAAAGTCCGCAGGTGCTGCTGACCAGCGTCACCTACTACCCCTTCGGCCCCGCCGCCGAACTGGAGTACGGCGACGGCCGCCGCCTCAAGCGCACCCACAACCAGAACTACCAACCCGGCGTGATCGAGGACGTCGGGCCGGACGGCCTGTCGCTGGGCTACGAGTTCGACGCCGTCGGCAACCTGATCAAGCTGCGCAAGGGCGACCAGTCCGAGCCGCCGCTGCGCGCCTACGCCTACGACAAGCTCGGCCGCCTGACCGAAACCCGCGACGGCGCCACCAACGCGCTGCTGCAGGGCTACACCTACGACGCCACCGGCAACCGCACCAGCAAGACCGATGCGAGCGTCACGCAGACCTATACCTACCCGAGCACCAGCCATCGGCTGTCGCAGATCGGCGCCACCGCGCGCAGCTACGACGCCACCGGCAACACCACCGCCGTCGGCGGCACCGCCCAGGAATACGTCTACACCGCCGCCAACCGCATGGGGCAGGTGAAGCAGGGCGGCAATGCGGTGATGAATTACGCCTATAACGGCAGGGGCGAGCAGACGCGGCGTTACCCGACCACCACGTCCACCAGCCAGACCTATGCCAGCTACGACGAGGCCGGGCATACCGTCGGTGTGTACGACCACACCGGCAATCGCATCCAGGAGGTCATCTGGCTAAACGACCTGCCGATCGGCGTGATTGATACGAACAAGCTGCACTACGTCCAGGCCGATCACCTGGGCACGCCGCGCAACGTGATCGACCCGGTGGCGGAGAAGTCTGTCTGGGCGTGGCAGCTAGGCAACGAAGCGTTTGGCGACAGCATCCCGAATCAGGATCCTGACAACAACGGCACCGCGTTTGTATTCGACCTGCGGTTTCCCGGGCAGCGTCACGACACCACAAGCGGACTTAGCTACAATTACTTTCGTGACTATGAAGCATTGACAGGAAAGTATGTTGAGAGTGATCCAATAGGTTTACGCGGGGGCTTGAGTACATTTGGATACGCACATCAATCCCCGCTCAATGCATTTGATCCGTACGGCTTAAAGGTAATTTGGAAGGGAAGCATGATGGGCGTCTCTGCCATCGAGGGGGTGGGGGCAGGCTTCTTCCTCTTCGATTTGGTGTCTGATTGCGTAGGCGGCCGAAGTGCCCGCGTGAAAGTATTTGCTTCGTCTGTTGCCGCAGGGATAGGTGCAAAATTAACTGGGACGGGCTCGTCAGTTCAGATGCACGATTGGAACGATGTCGCTGATCCACAAGTATTCAATGGCGTATTCGCGATGATTAGCGCGGCAATCGTTGTCGGAGGAGGGGGTGGCTGTTCAAAGTTCACTTTGGGTAATGCTTATTCAGATGGGTTTTGTGGCGGCCCCGCCTATGGCTTTGATTTTTCCGCAGGAGCATATTTTGGTGCAAGCGTCGTCATCTCGTCTGAGATTTACGATTGCACTGAATGTAGAAATTAGTCGTTAGCGGGTAGCGATAAATGTTTGGCGTGCTATGGATTTCTGTGAAGCTTGTGGTTATTTCAACGGGCGTGCTTGCGCTGTTGTCGCTAATTACAGGCAGTGTCACTTTAATGGATCTTGCCTTTAATCCTAAAATGCTTGTTCTGGAGCTACTTGCTTATTCCGTTGTTTGCGCGCTTATTGCACGTGTGCGAAGGCCTTGATGGATGAGTCAGGGTGATGAGGGAAATCGAGGACCCCGCAGGTCCGAGAGACGGAACGAAGAGACGGAACGAGGACACCCACAATTCAGCACCCGCCCTACACCCCTATCAGAAGTTTCTGACTGTGTTTGGATAGGATTGCCGTGATGCTGGCGACATGACCCAGGCACGCGCGTCGCTGATTCCACCCGGCCAAGCCGGCACTTTCCATTGCGTGCAATGCTGCGTGCGTCGCGCGTTCCTGTGCGGAATTGACCGCTACACGGGTCGGTCCTACGAGCATCGAAAGGACTGGATTGAGCAGCGGTTGCTGCTGCTGGCCGAATGCTTTGCTATCGCCGTTCACGCCTACGCGGTGATGAGCAATCATCTGCATTTGGTCGTGCAATTGGAACCGAGCTTGACAAGGCAATGGGCGGATGCCGAAGTGNGCTATCGCCGTTCACGCCTACGCGGTGATGAGCAATCATCTGCATTTGGTCGTGCAATTGGAACCGAGCTTGACAAGGCAATGGGCGGATGCCGAAGTGGCCGCACGTTGGGTTCGGTTGTTTCCGCCTCGCGAGAACACTCTCGCCGCTCACGAGTGCAAGCGCAGCGCGCTACTGGCCGATCCGGCTCGCCTATCGTTGATCCGTACCCGTTTGGGCRACCTGTCTTGGCTGATGCGTTGTCTGGCGGAGCCGATAGCCCGCGCGGCCAACGCCGAGGAYGGCTGCAAAGGGCGCTTCTGGGAAGGCCGCTACAAGGCGCAAGTACTTTGCGACGATCGAGCCGTGTTGGCCGCTATGGCCTATGTGGATCTGAATCCGATTCGCGCCGGTCTCGCGAGTGGACTGCAGGAATCGCATCACACCAGCGCGCACCTCCGGTTGCGCGCGCTYAACACTGATTCCGCCGAGACGGCGCTTCGCCCGGTCGCCGGCTCGCAGGTGGCCTGCTTGCCGATCCGGTTGGGTGAGTACTTGGCGTTGCTGGAGTGGACCGGGCGGCAGGTCCATCCGGACAAGCRAGGCGCCATTCCCTCTGACGCGCCGAGCGTATTGGTAAAGCTGGATAGGGAGCCAAGCCGCTGGACGAAGCGGGTGAGGTCGGTGGGCTCGGGCTACTGGCGTGTGGTCGGCGAAGCCCAGGATCTGATCGAACTGGCGCAACGACTGGGTCAGCGCTGGCTTAAAGGTGTGGGTCTGGCGGTCAAACTCGCCTAAGGCGCCTGAAAATGGCGGGAAGCGCGCGAGTAAGGGCTGACAATTATCCCTCCAGAGGCAATGGACCTGTGGCGTGACGGGGCTGGGCATCCGTCGACCTTTTGTGAATCTCGCGATCCCTCAGGCTGTTAGTATTCGATGGGATATCTGTGGGTGTCCCATTCTTCGTCTGGATAGGGAGCCAAGCCGCTGGACGAAGCGGGTGAGGTCGGTGGGCTCGGGCTACTGGCGTGTGGTCGGCGAAGCCCAGGATCTGATCGAACTGGCGCAACGACTGGGTCAGCGCTGGCTTAAAGGTGTGGGTCTGGCGGTCAAACTCGCCTAAGACGCCTGAAAATGGCGGGGAGCGCGCGAGTAAGGGCTGACAATTATCCCTCCAGGGGCAATGGACCTGTGGCGTGACGGGGCTGGGCATCCGTCGACCTTTTGTGAATCTCGCGATCCCTCAGGCTGTTAGTATTCGATGGGATATCTGTGGGTGTCCCATTCTTCGCCTCCCCATTCTTCGCCTCCCATTCTTCGCCTCCCATTCTTCGCCTTTCGCCCGCGATAACCTCAGCTGGCAGGACCGAGAGCTGGCCACCGTCGGCGCGCTTGCCGCGCTGCAGGGAGTGGATCCTCAGATGCAGTCCCATATGCGCATCAGCCGCAATGTCGGCCTGGCAGAAGCACAGTTGCAGCAGGTGGTATCCGTGCTGCGTGAGCGCGTCGGCACCGAAGCGGCCGACCGCGCCGAGGCCGCGCGCATAAGCACGGCCTCCAAGTGACGTCGATGAAACTCGTGAACCTGCGGCCCGCGTGTTTCGTTGTCATCGATCGGTTCGGTGATGCATCTTGACCGATCAATTGCCCTTCTTCTGACGACCGCTCAACGGCAGGCGCCACAACTCGTAGCGTTCTTCCCCAAGCGGGACGGAGCCTGCGAAGTGGTCGTTGAGGCGGCTCGAGGTGAAGATCAGATCGCCACCGGGCTGGATGGCGGGCGTATCGGGCCAGCGCACGCCCTCGTTGGACGCGATCAAGGACATCGATCGGGTCCTGTGGTCGTACTTCACGATGCCGTTGCGGGTGATGTCGGTGATGTAGAGGTCGCCTCGGGCGTCGGTCACGATGCCGTCGGTGTTGCCGCCCACCGCGCCCAGGTCCTGGATCGTCGCGGCGATCTGTTCGTCGGTGGAACCGGTTTTGCGCAGGATCGCCGTCGGCAGCGCGTGGATGCGCGTTCCGGTCGTCACCGTCCAGTACAGCGTCCTGGCGTCCGGCGAGAGTGCGATGCCGTTGATGCCGATCAGCAAGGGCTTGCCCGGCCATACGTCGGCGCCATGCGCGACGACCTTCACACCCGGTTCGATCTGCAGGCTCGGGTGCCGATCGAGGACGCGGCGGACCGTAGCGCTGGCGTAGTCGACCACGATCAGGCCGACCTTGTTATTCGGCGCACTGCGCGACCCGCTGTCGGAGATGTAGGCGATGCGACGGCGCTCGTCGACGACGATATCGTTGAGAAAACTGGCCTTGCGGTCGGCGACGCTATCCAACGGGATGCGCTTGACGGTACGGCCGGTTTTCAGATCCAGCACCAGCACCTTCTGCGAGCCCGCCGGCGCCTCGGCTTCGCCTGCGACGAAGCCCATGTCCAGCGCCCACAGCCAGCCGTTCCTGCGATCGACATGGAATCCGAGCACATTGCGCAGACTTCGTTCCGGCGCGCCCTCCACCGCGTTGCCTGGGTGTGACGGGAACGCGGTCAGCCGTGCCGGACCGGATTCGGCCCGGGTGTCCAGAATGCTCAGCGTGGCCGGCGCCCCGGCGGAAACCAGACGCGGCGTACTCACATAAGCGACACCTTGCGCATCGAAGTGGATGCCGGCGATGGGTGCGTCGACCGACGCGGCGAAAGGCGCAGGGTTCTTGCCGTTGTCCGGCGCATCCCAGCTCACGCCAGCGTAGCTGCGCCAGCGTTCCAGGGAGGGCCCATCCGCCGCACCGGCCGCGTTTGCGAAGGAAAGCAGGGCCGCCATCGCGATGGCGGACGTACGACAGGGGCGCTTGGACATGGTCGTGTTCGGTAAGGGAAGGAGGAGATGCTGGAAGTCGGGCGGGCTCAGGCGACCTGGCGCATCTGCAGCAGGTCGAACGCGCCGATCATCGACCCGGCCTTGCTTCGGAACGCGTCCATGTGCGGACCGCGCATGTGGGTTTCCCACGCAGCGCGGTCGCGCCAGCGTTCGACGAATACGACCCGGCCCGGCTGCTCCAGGGACTCGTTCAACTCGTAGCTGATGCATCCGGGCAGTTGGCGCACGACGGCGACCAGTTCGGCTTGCGCCTGGACCAGCGCGGCTTCGTAACCGGGCTTGGCCTGCGCGATGGCGATGACGATGAGGTCGGACATGATGGCTCCGGATTCAGAGGATCGAACGGAAAGTGCCGCCTTCGACGCGAACCGCCGCGCCGTTGGATGCGGCGCCTAGCGGACTGGCCAGCAACGCGACCATCGCCGCGATCTCGTCGGCCTCGATCATTCGCGCGATCAGCGAACTGGGGCGATAGGTCTGGAAGAAGTGCGCTTCGATCTCCGCGTCGGTCATGCCAGGACGCGGCGCGGTCTGGCGCAGGTATTCGACGATGCCGTCGGAACGCGTGGCCGACGGCAGCACGCTGTTGACGGTGACGCCGGTGCCCTTGGTCAGCTCGGCCATGCCGCGCGAGACCGCCAGCTGCGCCGACTTGCTGACGCCGTAATGCACCATGTCCGGCGGCGTGAACGCGCCGACCTCGCTGGAAACGAAGATCACCCGGCCCCAGTTGCGCTGCAGCATGCGTGGGAAGTAATGCCGCGACAGGCGCACGCCCGACATCAGGTTGACGTCGAGCATGCGCAGCCAGTCCGCATCGGTGATCTCGGCGAAGGGCTTGGCTTCGTAGTAGCCGAGGTTGTTGACCAGGATGTCGGCGTCCGGCTGCGCCGCGGTCAGCGCAGCGGCGCCTTCGGCGCTGCCGAGATCGGCGACGATCGTGGCAACGCGGCTGTCGGGTGCGCCCTTGGCGATCTCGGCGGCGGCGTTCTGCAGTTTTTCCGGGTCGCGGCCGGTCAGGGTGACGGCGACGCCTTCGCGCGCCAGGGTGCGGGCGATGGCCAGGCCGATGCCGGCGGTGGCGCCGGTCACGAGAGCGGTTTTGCCGGCGAGTTGAAGGTCCATGGTGATTTCCTTGAGACGAGCCGACGGCGCGCCCGCGCGAACGGACGTGCGCATCGCTCTGCGTAGAAAGAGTGGGGCCGACCGATCCGCCGGCCGCTGGTCGCGCAACCGGAGGTACTGCGACTTCAGAGGCCGGCCGCTTGCGGGTCAGCCAGGGGTGGATGACCTGCCCGAGCTAGGTGCCGGTCGGCCGTTCGTTGCCGCCCTGGCTGCCCTGACTCGGCACGGGCGGCACGAGTCTGGCGGAAGGGATGGAGGCGCTCTGGTTCATGGTCGTGGCCCTGCGATGCGGAATGGACTCACTGTATTCAGCACTTATGCGGCGATAAACTGACCAGGGAGAAAAACATTTGTTCTTCTGAGGACAAGATGAGCCGGAAATTCGACTATCTGGGGGACGTGGAAGCCCTCATCGCCGTGGTCGAGCACGGCTCTTTCACCGCCGGCGCCGTGGCGCTATCGACCACGCCCTCGGTACTGAGTCGCGCCGTCGCTCGGCTGGAGACGCGCCTGGGGCGGCAGCTGCTGCAGCGGACCACGCGCCGCCTGGGCCTGACCGAAGCCGGACGCCTCTACCTGGAGCAGGCGCGCTCGGCCTTCTCGCTGCTCGAAGACGCCGAGCGCGAGGTGCAGGGCCAGGAGGGCGAAATGGCCGGCCGCGTCAGGCTGAGCGTGCCGACCACCTACGGCCACTATCGGCTGCCGCCGCTGCTTGCGCGCTTCGCCAGGCAATACCCCCGGGTCCAGGTAGAACTCAACATCACCAACCGCAATGTCGACTTGGTGGCGGAAGGATTCGATCTCGCCATCCGCCTAGGACATCTGCCCGATAGCGGCCTGGTCGCGCGCAAGCTCGAAGACGCCGCCCTGCTCCTGGTCGCATCCCCCGAGTACGTGCAACGGATGGGCCTGCCGCAGGCGTTGGAGGATTTGCGGCGGCACCTGTGCCTGCCCTTCCTGATGCCGCGCACGGGTCGTCTCGCGCCCTGGGTGTTCCGCGACGGCGGGAAAGATATCGATTGGTTGCCCGACGCGCCGATAGAAATTTCGGACGATGTGCTGGGCGTGGTGTCGCTGGCCGAACAAGGCGTCGGCATTTGCCAGAGCTACGAATTCATCGTTCGCGACCGGATGGAACGCGGCCGGTTGGTGGAAGTGCTGCCGCAGTTGCGGGGGCGATCGCGGCCGTTCTCGGTCGTCTATGCGCCGCACCGGAGTCAATCCGCAGCGGCACGAGCCATGATCGACCTGCTTACGTCGTAATACGACACGCTAAAATCGATGTCGAGAAGCTCAGCCTATCGAAACTGAACTCTCTTCTGGTCGCCGCGGAGCAGCGGAGACAGCTGATATCCAGCCGTCGCCCATTGCCTTAGTGCGTCGATAAGGTGATCGCACTCGCTGCTCAGTACGGTTATACGATCGAGGACCCAATACCATTTCCCAGTCCGCATGCGCGCGCCACGCGGACACATAGGTCCGCGTAGCCGAACAGCCTGAAAACATGCGCGATGCCAGGCCTCAGCCCACTACCCGCACCACCACCTTGCCGAAATGCCTGCCCGCTTCGAGGTACTCGTACGCCTCGCGCGCCTGGTCGAAGCCGAACACGCGGTCGACCACCGGCACGATGCGATTGACCTCGACGAACTTCGCCAGCGCATCCAGCATCGCGCGGCTGCCGACGAAGATGCCGGCCAGGTGCTTCACGCCGACGATCAGCGCGAGCGGGTCGACCTGGGTGCCGCCGAAGCCGGTGACGCCGCCGATCACGGCGACGGTGCCGCCCATGCGCGTGGACTGGATGGATCGGGCGAGGGTGCCTTCGCCGCCGACTTCGATCACGGCATCGACGCCGATGCCGTCGGTCAGGCGCAGCACTTCGTCCTGCCATTCCGGGGTGTCGCGGTAGTTGATGACGGCGTCGGCGCCGAGGGCGCGCACGCGTTCGAGCTTGTCGTCGCTGGACGAGGTGACGATGGCGCGCAGGCCGGCGGCCTTGGCCAGCTGCAGGGCGATGATCGAAACGCCGCCGGTGCCGAGCAGCAGCACGCTGTCGCCGGGTTTGAGCGTGGCTTCGACGAACATGGCATTCCAGGCGGTGATGCCGGCGCAGGACAGGACGGCCGCTTCGGCGTAGTCGAGGTGGGCGGGGATCGCGACCAGCGCGTCCTCGTGGGCGATGAACTGTTCGGCGAGCACGCCGTCGATCTGGGCGCCGAACGAGTCGCGGGTCTTGGTCGGCGTCGGCCTGCCGTCGATCCAGTCGGGGAAATACGTGTTGATGACGCGGTCGCCGAGCTTGAAGCGGGTAACGCCGGCACCGACCGCGATCACTTCGCCGGCGCCGTCGGCCACCGGGATCATCGGGTGGGCGGCGGCCGGGCCGTACTGGCCGCGCGCGAACATCAGGTCGCGGTAGTTCAGGGACACGGCATGGGTGCGCACGAGCACCTCGTGCGGTCCGGCGACCGGGGCGGGGCGTTCGACGCGCTCCAGGCCGGCGACGTGGGCGCCGCTGACGATCTGGTAAGCCTGCATGGGGTGGATCTCCGTAGGGGGTCCGGGCGGTCCGGACGGTGATCCATACGATATAGTCGCCTGATGGGCCCCGGTGGCTCTATTCAATCGCTAGTCTGTATCCTTATAGGCGCCAATGGACGACAAACTCACCGGCATCGCCGCTTTCGTACAGGCCGTGGACTCGGGCAGCTTCGCGGTCGCGGCCGAGCGCATGAACCTCACCCGTTCCGCCGTGGCCAAGAGCGTGGGGCGTCTGGAACGGCGTCTGGGCGCGCGCCTGTTCCATCGCACCACGCGCCGGCAGAGCCTGACCGAGGACGGCCAGGCCTATTACGAGCGTTGCGTGCGGGCCCTGGCCGAGCTGGACGCAGCCGAGGCGACGCTGGACAGCGGCCGCCGCGAGCCGCGCGGCCGTTTGCGGGTGAGCGCGCCGGTGCTGTTCGGCCGTCATTGCGTGGCGCCGGTGCTGATGACGCTGGCGCAACAGCATCCGCAATTGCAGGTGGAGATCTCCTTCAGCGACCGGGTCGTCGATCTGCTGGAGGAGGGCATCGATCTGGCGATACGCATCGGTCCGCTGCCGGACAGCACCCTGCTGGCGGCGCGCCGTCTTGGCACGCAGCGCATGGGCATCGGCGCATCGCCCGCTTATCTGGCCCAACGCGGTCGGCCGGAGAACGCCGAAGCGCTGGATGGCCACGCCTGCATCGTCTATGGCCGCGCCGGTCAGGACCTGCGCTGGCGGGTGCGCGACGGCGACGGCGTGCGCGAGCCGCGCATGGACGTGAAGCTGCGCATGGACGACGTGCAGGCGATCGCCGATGCCGCGGTCGCCGGCGTCGGCCTGGCCTGGCTGCCGTGCTGGATGCTGTCGCGCTATCTCGCCAGCGGCGAGCTGGAATGCGTGATGGGCCACGAGCTGGTGTACCCGAACGACGTGCACGCGGTGTGGCCGCAGTCGCGCTACCTGCCGTCGAAGACGCGGGTGGCGATCGATGCGCTGGTGGAGGAAATACCGAAGATCATCGGCAAGTGACGGCCGATGCCCGGTGTCGGCGCATGTCCCGTGGGAGCGACGTAAGCCGCGATCGTGCTTCCGGGCAACGTCCAAGACGGACGCAGTGCCGGTTCACTGCTTCCATATAAAGAACCCTGCGACGGGGCGCTGGCTTACTCGTTTCCGGCGACATCGAACTTATCGCCGAGCGAGCATGAGCCATCCAAAGCGCCTCAGCTCCCGCAGTTTTCGCGCAAGGACAACGCCTTGGCGATATCCCGCCAATCGAACGCGCCCACGCCCATGTCGTCGTGCACGGCGTAGAACACGCCGGCCGGGAAGCGCTTGGTCGCGCCCTGTTGCAGCCATACGCCGTCGGTGTTGCCGACGGTCTCGCCGGAGAACGCGCCCAGGTGGGCGAGGGTCTTGCGGTCGAAGACATGGAACAAGCTGCGGTCCTTGAACTGGTCGGTGGTGAGCCAGTAGCCGCTGCCGTCGGCGCAGGTCCACAGGGCGATGCCTTCGGCCTGCGCCTTGAACAGACCCAGGCCGATGGTGCGGCCGCGGTACTTGCCGGCGAGATCGTACTCGCGCACGGCAGTGCCGGTTTTGAGGTCTTCTTCGGCGATCAGCAGACGGTCGTTAGCGACGTCGCCCCATAACGATTCGGGGACGCGGATCGCGCCGGCGGTGCTGGTGTCGCCGAACGCGCCGAAGTAGCGCGCCATGAACGGACCGGCGCCCGCGCCGACTTCATAGCCCTTGAAGCGCGCGTTCAATTGCGCCAGCGGCGGCGGGATCTCGTCGCCGTTGGCGTCCTCGCCGGCCATATAGGCATCGCTGACCAGCACTTCGACCTTGCCGCCGTCGATATCGCGCACCCACAGGCCGTAGGGCTGCTGGAGTTCGCCAGTGCCGAAGCTGCCCAGCGATTCCAGGCCGGGCAGTTGCAGCACTTGCACGCGGCGGTTGTCGCGCTCGACCACGTAGACGCGGTCGCCGTGCACGGCGATGCCGTTCGGGCGCAGGAACTGACCGGGCTTGGCGCCGGCGCTGCCGTAACGACGTAGTTCGGCGCCGGTGTCGCCGTCGTAGATCATCAGGCGGCTGGTCTTCTTCGACGTCGCCAGCAGCAGCACGCGGCCGTCGGGTGCGATCCAGGATGCGGGCGAGTCGACGTTTTCCGGCGGCGTGAGCGCGGTGAGGAAGGCTTCGCGGATCACTTGATGCGGGACGTTCGCGCTCGCGAGCATCGGCTCGGCACCGGTTTCGTCGGGCTCGCGTTCGACGCGATCGGTGGCGCAGGCGGACAGCAGCAACGCACTGACCAAGGACACGGTGACTAGCGGCGCGATGCGCAGGCGCATGAGGGTCTCGCAGGATTGAGGCGGAGCGACGGTCCGCGGCGCGCGGAGCTTAACCGGGTCGGATGACAGCTTGCGGACAGCGGCGTGCGCAGCGCAAACGACGACAGCGGTGTCATCGTTCCGCCATGGGAGTGACGTAGATAGTCGCGCTTCCCTGAAGCGGACACCGCAATGACCAAGACCCTCCTGGCCATCGGCCTGTCGCGCGCGCTCACCGGCACGGCCTTGTTCGCCGTCGCCGGCGTGGCGCTGGCGCAGACGCCGAGCACCGCCGCCGCCGCCGCGTCCGAGGCGCGCGATCTGGACACAGTGGTCGTGCAGGGCGAGATCGTCTACCGCAATCGCACCGAGGCGGTCGCGCCGACGCTGTCCTACGATCTGGAGTACTTCCAGCGCTTCGAGCCGCTGACCGTCGGCGACATGCTCAAGCGCGTGCCCAGCGTGACCTTCGTATCGGACGTGCTCGAGTACGACGGCGCGCGCCTGCGCGGCCTGGACCCGGGCTACACCCAGATCCTGATCAACGGCAAGAAGGTGCCGGGCGCGGGCGACGACCGTTCGTTCTTCGTCGACCGTATTCCGGCCGAGCTGGTCGAGCGCATCGAGATCGTGCGCAGCCCCAGCGCCAACCGTTCCGGCGACGCCGTAGCCGGCGCGCTCAACATCGTGCTGCGCGACGCCTACGAGTTCGACGGCGGCTACCTGCGCGCCGGCGCGCTGCGTTTCGACGACGGCGAGGTCAAGGGCACAGCCGGCGCGGTGATCGGCGGCGCCGTCGGCGAGGGCCGCCTGCTGGGCGGCATCAACATCCAGGGCCGCTACAACCCCAAGCTCAAGCGCAGCGACCGCTTCGAGCAGCCGGGCGGCGATTTCACCGATGCCGAGAACCAGACCGACACCCGCGACGGCACCGACTACTCGGCCAATCTGTCCTACACCCGCGATATCGGCAGCGGCCGGCTGTCGCTGGGCGGCCTGTACGTGCGCACCGACCGCACCGAAAGCGAGCATTCGCTGGAGTACAACGACGCCTTGCTCAACGACCGTGCGCACCTGCTGTCGGACAACGACCAGGTAGTGGACATCGAGCAGAACAACCTGGCGCTGTCGGGCAGCTACCGTTTCGACATGCTCGGCGGTCGCACCACGCTGGACCTGGGCTACTCGCGTTTCGAGGACCGTCGCACCGACACCGAGGAAGAGAGCGGCTTCGACGACGACGACAGCCCGCCCTCGTTCGACGAACGCGAGGGCACGCGCATCCTCAGCGATCAGGCCGACCGCGAGCGCACCGCGTCGCTGTCGCACCAGCGCGACCTCAGCGGCGGCCTGCGCCTGGAGTTCGGCGTCGACGCCACCGCCAAGGACCGCAAGACCACGCTGCGCACCAGCGAGGTCGACACCGACGACGAGGGGGCGCCGCTGCCGCCCTACGCCGATTTCGAGCGCGCCCGCAGCACCATCGAGGAACGCCGAGTCGATCCCTACCTGATGGTCTCCGGCAAGGGTGGCGCCTTCGACTGGGAAGCCGGCCTGCGCTACGAGACCACCGACGTGGACGTGCGCAACGACGAGGCGCGCGCGTCCAACGACTACGCGACCCTGCTGCCGTCGGCGCACCTGCGCTGGAACGTGAGCGAAAACGACCGCATCACCCTGTCGCTGGCGCGCACGGTACGCCGTCCCAACTTCAACTACATCCTGCCGCTGACCCTGGAAGAGGAGTACGGCGACAACGACTTCGTCGGCAATCCGCAGCTGGATCCGGAGACCGCCTGGGGCCTGGACCTGGGCTTCGAACGCCGTCTCGGCAGCCGGGGCATCGTCGGCGTCAATCTGTTCTACCGCGACGTCAAGGACCTGATCGAGATCACCAATACCGGAGAGGCCAGCGCGACCGCGCGCGACGACTACGAGGACGAACTGGACGAGTTCCTGGACGATCATCCGGGCGCGACCCCGGCCACGCCGGGCTACCCGCAGTTCGATCCCGACAGCTTCGTCTATACCGCGGCCAACGTCGGCGACGGTTACGTCTACGGCATCGAGTTCGATATCTCCACGCCGCTGACCGTCATGGGGCTGCCGAACACCGGCGTGTTCGCCAACTATTCCTGGCTGGACAGCTCAGTCGACGATGCGCGGGGCGAACGCCGCTTCAACAACCAGTCGCGCTACGTCTACAACGTCGGCTTCATCCACGACATCGCCGACTACGGCGTGGCCTTCGGCGCCAGCTACCGCCGCCAGGGCGACGTGCGTTCGCGGGTGCTGGCCGAGGAAGTGCTCACGCAGTACAGCGCGGACCTGGAAGTGTTCGTCGAGAAGCGCTTCGGCGAGCGCTTCTCGCTCCGCCTGACCGGCTCGAACCTGCTCGACGCCAAGAAGAGCGAGTTCTTCAACAAGTTCGACACCCTGGCCGACCAGATCGACCGCGACTACGACGAGTACGAGCGCGAGCGCGAACAGGCAGGTCCGGTGTACCAGCTGATCGCGCGCTACAAGTTCTGAGCGACCCGTCTGCAAGGGGGCCGGGCGTGGCGGCGGGGCGGCCGCCGCGCCCGGAGTTTTGGGGGCTTGGGTACGGGATGGCGGTGCGCGGTCGCCGCAATGCGTCGCCGCAGGATGCGATCCGCCTCAAGCTCGGGATCAGTCCGGCCGCTTATCAGGCGCGGCTCGCCCGCGGCGGCTGAACGGGCCGTTGCCGTGGCCGGATCGGCCGGCGCCGGCCGTTCGTACTCGGACGACGTCGACGCGAAGGACGCGCGCGGTAGTACGGCAGGCCAAGGAAGCGGCCCCGCGATGGGGCCGGGGCGAAGGAAGATCCGCCATGGCGTCGCCAACGCGCTGAAGATTTCGTGGTCGGTGTCCGCGCACGTCGTGGCGACGCTGAGCATCACGCGTGCCGCGCGTTCGACCCACGCGACAGGTCCAAGGAGGACCCCATGAACCCGAGCATCCGCATTCCCACCGTCGCCGCGCCGCGCGCGGCGCTCTATGCCTCGGCGCTGGCCGTGCTGCTGGCCGCGCCCGCGTACGCGATCGGCCCGGAGGCGCCGGTCGATTTCGTCGATCACTACGTGCGCGACGGTTTCGTCGTGATGGTGATCGAGCCCGAACGCCTGGCGTCGCTGGACGTCACCCGCGCGATCTACAGCGACGGCACGCCGCTGGCGCGCGAGCCCGATCCGGTGCCGTGGCGCAAGCTGCGCATGTTCGACTACACCGCGCCGTTCACCGGGCCCAACGATTTCAAATACCGCGATCCGCGCGACAAAGCGCCGCCGCGGCGCGCGGCCGAAGCCGAGCGCCAGCTCCCGAGCATCGCCCGCGCCGAGCCGCGCGCGGAGCTGCGCCTGGCCGACGCGTCCGCCGCCGCGCGCACCGCGCTCCGGGACGAACGGCCCAAGCGCGTCGGCGTGCTGATCCCGCTGGCCAGCGACAAGGCCGCGCAGCTTAAGGACGGCGCCTACGCCGAGAAAATCCTCGCGCGTGCGCATGCGGCCAACGAGGACCCGAAGAGCAAGCCGCTGCAGATGGTGTATTGGGCGCACTTCGTGGTCCGCGACGGAAAACCGGCCTATGTCAGCCAGGCCGAGTACTCGCGCATGGTCGATCCGCCTTACGACGGGCTCGATGCGTTGGGCGAGAAAGTGCAGTGGAACGAGGGCCGCGGCGCGGCGGCGAAAATGCCTGTGAGCAAGACCAGGCTCGGCCGCGCCATTCCGCTGGGGCGCGCGGGCGGGTTGCTGCCCGAACGCGAAGACGCGGCACGCCGCAAGGACCAGGACGCCGGCCGGAACGCCGACGAATCACGCGAACGCTAGGAGGCACCCGCCATGAACATCCGCATCATCCAATTCGCCGCCACGGCGGCCCTGTTGCTGGCCGCGCAAGTCGCGGCCGCGGCCGAACGCAACGTCTGCTTCCGCCTGCAGCTGCGCGACGAGCGCGTGCAGTGCGCCGACACCTCCGAAGCCGGCGCGCGCCGCGGCTGCAATTCCGGCGGCTACGTCGACATGGTCGGCCACCAGATCGAAGTCTGGGACAAGGACTGGGAAGGCGACGACGAATACATCGGCACCTGGTACATCGGCGGCGGCGGCAGCCAGTGCGTCGCCTTCGAGTGGGAGAACTCCGACTACGACAAGGGCGAAGCCAATCCCGATCTGTACCTGCGCTACGTCAACAAGGTCAACCGCACCGGCTACAGCCACTACGTCGAAGTGCGCGGCGTGAACACCGACAACAGCGCCGCCAGCGTGACCTCGTGGCGCAACGGCCAGTCCGGCGACCCGGAACGCTACGTATCGATGAACTGCAAGGCCAACACCACCTGCAGCGTGTTCGGATCGGGCACGCTGGTGCCGACCAACGACATCGCCTCCGATCGCGGCCTGCGGATCATGGCGCTGGATTCGGCCCAGCACACCCTGCAGGCCTTGGGCGAGATCATGGACACCAGCGTGCGGCTGCAATACCCGGGCCAGACCGATTGCCCGACCAGCTGCGCGCCGGACCGCGACCTGATCAAGATCACCCGCACCCGCGGCGCCAACGGTTCCAACGTGACCCACGAGCTCGGCCACGTGATCCAGATGCAGGAATTCGACCAGGATTGGCTGCGCGACGACTGCAGCCGCGGCGGCGACGGTCACAGCCTGGACTCGCTGGAACACGAGTCCTGCGCGACCACCGAGGGTTGGGGCAACTACGTCGCCCTGGTGAGCTGGTACGAGCCGAACAACAGCGCGACGGTGCCGTTCGGCTGGGGCCGCAACTTCGAGACCGCGACCCTGGGCTTCGCCACCTGTTCGGACAACGCCCACAACGAGATCCAGACCGGCAAGGCGTTCTGGGACCTGGACGACTGGAATAACGAGGGCGGCAGCGGTGCGGCCAGCGGCGACGACGATCGTCTGGCCTACGCCAGCACCGACATCGTCACCGGCTGGCGCCAGTTCGACGACGGCAGCGACAACCGCGAGGACGGCGAAGACGGCGCCGATGGCGTCAACGTGCGCGACTACTGGGGCAACAACAGCGGCCGCTTCACCGCAGCCGGCGTTTTCGAAACCCTGATCGACCACAACTGCCTGCAGGCGCAGGTCAACGATTGAACCGCGTCGCGCGCACCGGTCCCGCGGATCGGTGCGCGCGTGGCTAGTTGTCGCGGCGCATGCGCAGCAAGGCGACCACCAGGATCACCACCAGGGTCAGGCAACCGACTAGGCCCAGGATGATGATCCAGTGCCACAGGCTGAGTCCTGCCATCCCTTCCTCCGACCGCTTGAGCTCCTGTCGAAGCGCAGGGTAACGGAGGTGGTTGTTGCGAAAGTGTGTGCGTCGTTAAAGCGTGACCTGCGTGTGTAGCGCGTGCTGTTCTTGTGTGGAGCGAGTCGGATCGCGATGTGGCTGTGGCCAATGATGGCTCGCGATCGCGGGTACGTCGGCGAGGGGAGGTTCAATCGCGACTTAGGTCGCTCCCACAGTCGCTGCGGGGTTCGGTCTGTGTGCCGGGCTGGACGATGAGAGCAGGACTTGCGCTGGTTCGCCGGCGACGCTGCTGCGTGGTCGAGTGCGGTCGCGGCTTACGCCGCTCCTACCCGAGGCGGCAGCGTGGTGCGGAAGAGCGGTGGTCAGCCGCGGTGCTCCAAGGCCAGATATTCCGCCGACTGCATTTCGATCAGGCGCGACGCGGTGCGTTCGAAGGCGCCGCCGAGTTTGTGGCCCAGGTAGAGCTCGGTCGGCGCGACGGCGGCGGTGCAGACCAGGTTGACGTGGCGGTCGTAGAGTTCGTCGATCAGGGTGACGAAGCGGCGCGCGGGGTCGTCGTTGCGGCCGTCGAACAGCGGGATGTCGCCCAGCAACACGGTGTGGTGTTCGGTCGCGATCTCGATGTAGTCGCCGGCCGCGCGCGGGCCTTCGCACAGCGCGGCGAAGTCGAACCAGGCGTGGCCTTCGGCCAGGCCGCGCACCGGGATGTCGCGGCCGTCGATGTGCAGCGGGCCCTGTTCCTTGGGGCAGGCCATCGACAGTTCCTTCCAGCGCGCGGCCAGCCAGGCGTCGGATTCGGCGTCCAGCGGCGTGCGATACACCGGCGAGCGGGTCAGCGCGCGCAGGCGGTAGTCGTGGGCGCTGTCGAGCAGCAGCACTTCGCAATGCTGCTGGATCTGCGCGATCGCGGGTTTGAAGCGGTCGCGCTGCAGGCCTTCGGCGTAGAGGTTGGGCGGCGCGGTGTTGGAGGTGGTGACCAGGGCCACGCCCTCGGCGAACAGGCGTTCGAGCAGGCGCCCGAGCAACATCGCGTCGCCGATGTCGATGACGAAGAATTCGTCCAGCACCAGCACGCGCAGTTCGCGGCCCCACTGGCGCGCGATCTTGGCCAGCGGATCGCTCTCGCCGGTATGCGCGCGCAGCTGCGCATGCACTTCGCGCATGAAGCGGTGGAAGTGGGTGCGGCGCTTCCCGCGGATCGGAAGACCGTCGAAGAACAGGTCGATCAAGAACGTCTTGCCGCGACCGACACCGCCCCACAGGTACAGGCCCTTGGGGGTTTCCGGTTTCTTGCCGAGCAGGCCGTCGAACAGGCCGCGCTTGAGCGGTTCGCTCAAGCGCGCGTGGAGGCGGTCGAGTTCGCGCAGCGCGGGGTGCTGGGCGGGGTCGTCGTTCCAGTCGCCGCGGGCGACGCCGGCAGCGTAGGCGGCGGACGGCAGCGCCGCCGCGATCGGTTCACTCATGCGGTTGCGCAGGCAGGTAGGGCTTGATGCCGTTCTTGATCGCGCCGCGCAGGTCGATCAGGCGGCGGTGGAAGAAGTGGCTGGTGTCGGGCATGCGGACCAGGTCCGGCGGCTGCTTGAGGCTGTCGAGCCAGGCGTAGACGGCGCTGGGGTCGACGATTTCGTCGGCCTCGCCCTGGATCACCAGCCAGGGGCAGTCGGGGATGACGATGTCGGCGAAATCCCAGCGCCCGGCCGGCGGCGCGATCGAGATCAGCATGCCGGGCTTGAGTTCGTCGGCCACCTTCAGCGAGACGTAGGCGCCGAAGCTGAAGCCGGCCAGCCACAGGTGCGCGTCGGGACGGGTCGCACGGACCCAGGCGGCGACCGCGCGCAGGTCGTCGGCTTCGCCGCGGCCATGGTCGAACTCGCCCTCGGACTGGCCGACGCCGCGGTAGTTGAAGCGCACCGTGGCCGCGCCGGACTCGCGCAGGGCGCGCGCGGTCATGGTCACGACCTTGTTGTGCATGGTCCCGCCCTCGGTCGGCAGCGGGTGGCAGACGATCGCGACCAGCGGCCGCGGCGTGTCCTCGGCGGCTTCGACGATGGCTTCGAGCGCGCCGGCCGGGCCGCGCAGGCTGAGCGCGGTGGAGGCGTCGCCGGGGAAGGCAGGAGTGGTCATACGCGCATCATACCGAGCGACTGTTAGCGGGCCGGCGATCAGCCAGGTCTGCGGTCAACGGGCTTGCAGTCAACGGCTTTGAACCAGGCGGAACGACAGCAGCAGCGGGTCGTGGTCGGAACTGCGCCAGGGCCCGGCGGCGCCGGCGCGATAGCCGGCCGCCAGCGGTTCGTCGGCGTTGCTGTGCCATTCCACGGCGCCGCGCAGGCGTGCGGCCAGGCCGGGGCTGAGCAGGGCGTGGTCGAGGCGGCCGAGTTCGCCGTCGTAGACATAGCTGTAGGGGCGGGCGACCTTGGCCACCGCGAAGGCGTCGCGCCAGCCCGCGTCCTTCAGCGTGCGGACTGGCTCTTCTTCGGCGTAGGCATTCAGATCGCCGAGGATGACCGCAAGATCGCTGCCGGATTTCGTGGGATCGGTTTTCAGCCAGGCGTCCAGGCGGCGCGCCGAATCGGTCCGCAGGGCGTTCCAGCAGGCGGCGCCGTCGCCCTGGTCGCGGTCCGCGCCCTGGGCCTGGCCACAGCCCTTGGACTTGAAGTGGTTGGCCACGACCGCGAACGCCGGGCCGGCCGGGCGGCCGCGGCGCAGCGAGACGAAGGCCTGGGCCAGCGGCACCCGGCTGCCGGCGCCGAACGGGCCGCCTTGCAGGGTGGCGGCGGCGCCGCGCGGCGCGACCCGGCTGGCGCGGTAGATCATGCCGACCCGGATCTGATCGTCGCCGGGGCCGCGCGCGTCGGCGGCGCAGGGGCGGCAGGGGGCGACGTAACGCCAGTCGCCGCCGTCGCGGTTGAGGCGTTCGACCAGTTGCGCCAGGGTCGAGTCGGGGCCGTAGCCGTCGTTCTCCAGCTCCATCAATGCGGCGATGTCGGGCTTCAGGCTCTGGATCGTGACGGCCAGTTTGTCCTGCTGCAGTTGGTATTCGGCGGCGTCGCGGGCGCCGCGCGGGGTCGGGAAGCCGCCGCCGCGGCCGTCGCCGTTGAACAGGTTTTCCAGATTGAAGGCGGCGATGCGCAGGTCGTTGGCGTCGCCGGCCTGCGGCGCGGGTTCGCGCGCGGCCGGGTGCAGGGTCGGGGTGGCGGTCAGCTGCAGGCGCCAGGCGCCGTCGCGCGCGTCGAGCACGCCTTCGACGCCTTCCAGGGTGCTGCCGCTGCGGGCTTGGGCATAGCCGGGCGGGAGCACGCCGCTGTCCAGCGCCGGTGCGCCGGCGATGCGGCCGTCGTCCAGCCACAGCCGGCGCCGGGCGTTGTCGGCGGCGACCGCGCGCGCGGCCTCGCTGCCGGGGGCGGCGCGTTCGCCGGGCTGCCAGAGCGGGCCGTCGAAGGCGACCAGGGCGCGTCCTTCCTTGAGGATATCGCCGGTGTCGGCCAGGGTCAGGCGCCGGCCGATGCCGATGCGCATGCCGGCATAGCGCGACCAGTCCGCGGGCGGCGCGTCCAGCACCAGGGTTTCGGCGCGGCCGGCGCCGAGAGCGCGCGCGGCTTCGGGTTCCAGCGCGGTGAGGCGGCTGCCGCGGCCGGTGTCGAGCTGGGTCGCGCGTCCGAACACGCGCACGCGATCGCCCACGTGCAGCGACACCTCCGGGGTGGCGGGCACGAACACGGCGTCGGAGGTGGCGTCGTCGCCGTCGCCGGCGTCCTGCACGAACCAGCCGACGAAACCGTCGTCCTCGCCGGTGAGGGCGGCGGTGACCGTGCCTTCGATGGTCAGCCGGGTTCCGTCCAGCGGGCCGCTGGCGTCGCGGCCGTGCAGCGCGCCGATCGGCGTCGTGGCTGCGGCATCGGCGAGCGGATCGCGCTGCAGGCTCGCGCAGGCGGACAGCAGCAGGCAGGGCAACAGCAGGACGGCGGAACGGGGGCGGAAGGCAGGCATCGCGGAGGCGCCACGGAGAGGTCGCGCATTATCGAACGGATCGGGCGGCTTCCGTGTTGCAGGCGGCGAACGGACCGATCCGGATTGACGGTCGCGGAAACGACGACGCCGCCCGAAGGCGGCGTCGCAGGCAGCGCGATGCGGCGGCGCTTACTTGAGGTTGCCCAGCATCCAGTCGACCGTGGCCGAGACCTGCTCGTCGGTCAGGGCCGGGTTGCCGCCCTTGGGCGGCATGACGCCGGAGGTGCCGGTGAAGCCTTCGATGGCGTGCTTGTGCAGGGTGTCCTTGCCCTTGGCCAGGCGCGGACCCCAATGCGCCTGATCCAAGGTCGGTGCGCCGCCGGCGCCGGACTTGTGGCAGCCCGCGCAGAGGCTGTCGAAGATCACCGCGCCGTCCTTGGTGCCGCCGTAGGCGACCTGCGAGGCGGCCTTGGCCGCGGCGGCCGCCTTGGCGGCGGCCTGGGCCGAGGCGCCGGTGCTGCCGGCGTAGACCGCGCCGACCGGAGCGATGCGCTGCTCGGTGCGCTTGACCGTGGCCGGATCGATCTCCGGCGGGATCTGCTGGTGCACGTAGTACGCGGCGATCATCAGCCCGAGGGTGACCAGCATCAGGAAGCCGATCACCATCGAGAATTTCTTCAGGAATTCGAGGTCGTAATTGCGCACGATCCACCTATTGCGCATACCCGTCGGGGGCATGCGGAGCCATCAACAAGAACCGCACCCAGGGTGCGGCCGCGCGCCAGTATAAAGCCGGCTCCCCTGCCCGTAGGCATGGGAATGGCGCGCCCGGAGGGATTCGAACCCCCGACCAATGGCTTCGGAAGCCACTACTCTATCCGGCTGAGCTACGGGCGCCTGGCTGAGATCCCGCCGCTCCGACCGATGAAAGTCGGGACCGCGCGGGACCGGCATTCTAGCCGCAAACGCAGGCGCAGGTCGCGCCGCGGCGGCGATCGGCCGCGCTCGCGGCGCGCTGGCCGGGCTTGGTACTCTGATCGGATGAGTTACGAGCGCTACGAAAGCCCCGAACCGGCACCGCTTCCGGCCTGGAAAGTGCGGCTGCGGCTGTACTGGAAGCTGGTTCGCGGCGACCGCCCGATCGGCTGGCTGCTGCTGCTGTGGCCGACCTGGTGGGGCCTGTGGATCGCCGCGCGCGGGGTGCCGCCGCTGTGGACCTTGTTCGTGTTCAGCGCCGGGGTCTGGCTGACCCGCGCGGCCGGTTGCGTGATCAACGACTACGCCGACCGCTGGCTGGACCCGCATGTCGAGCGCACCAAGGACCGGCCGCTGGCGACCGGCGCGGTGCGCGGACGCGAAGCGCTGCTGGTGTTCGCCGTGCTGATGCTGGCCGCGTTCGCGCTGGTGGCGACGATGAACCGCCTGACCGTGCTGATGAGCGTGGTCGGCGTGGTCCTGGCCGCCAGCTATCCCTACCTCAAGCGCTACACCTACCTACCGCAGGTCTATCTGGGCATGGCCTTCGGCTGGGGCATTCCGATGGCGTTCGCGGCGGTGCAGGGCGAAGTGCCGCCGGTGGCCTGGCTGCTGTACGCGGCCAACATCCTGTGGGCGACCGCCTACGACACCTGGTACGCGATGGTCGACCGCGAGGACGACCTGCGCATGGGCTCCAAATCGACCGCGATCCTGTTCGGCGAAATGGACCTGATCGCACAGGGCGTGCTGTACGCCTTGTTCCTGGCCGCGCTGGGCCTGGCCGGGCAGCGCGCCGGCTTGGGCGTCTGGTACTACGGCGGCCTGGGCCTGGCGGCGCTGCTGGTGATCTACGAATTCGCGATCGCGCGCGGCCGCGACCGCGCCGGCTGCTTCAAGGCCTTCCTGCACAACCACTGGGTCGGGCTGACGGTGTTCGCCGGCCTGGCCTTGGACTACGCCCTCGGCGGCGGCGCCTGAAGCCGCGCATTGGACACGCTCCGCATGCGGTAGCCGTGCCTAGAATCGCCGCATCGTCCGCCAATGGAGTGCCGCGACGCGTCGTCTGCCTCAGTCCGTCCTGTGTGCCGTGCCCGTGCCGGGATCGCGCCGCCAACGCCGCCGGCCCGGCCCTGAGCGCGGATTCCGGCGCTGCGCGACAGCGGTGCCGGACGCCGGAGCGACCGGCGATGTGAGGACCAGTTCAGGTTTTCTTGCCCAGTATTTGTGACACTGGTCACGTTACAGGGGGATCCATGACTCATCGCCGTTTGCTTCGCGGCCTGACCGCGCTCGCCGCCGCCTGCCTTGCCCTGCCTGCCGCCGCGCAGGTCCAACGCAGCTTCGTCAACATCGGTTTCGAAGCGCCCGTGCTCGGCAACGGCACCACGGCCTGCTATGCGCTGATTCCGGAAGCCGCGGTTCCCGGCTGGACCACGACCCATCCGGTCGGCACCGCCAACGGCAGCTGCGTGCCACCTGCCTGGGCCGGCACCAGCGGCCGCCTGATGGAGCTGTGGGCCAACAGCTTCAACGGCGTGCCCGCGCGCGAAGGCCGCCAGTTCGCCGAACTCAACGCCGCCGCGACGTCGCGCATGTACCAGAACGTGTGCATGATCAACGGCGAGCGCATCGACTGGGTGTTCAGCCACCGCGGCCGCTCCAGCGCGACCGTGCGCGATGTGGCCGAGATGAAGGTCGGCGCGTCCTCGACCGTGATCCGGGTCGGCACCACCACCAACGGCAGCTTCAATACGCCGATCGTGTCGCAAGGCACCGCGGCCACGCCGGTCGCCGGCGGCAACGGCTGGGTCGACTACAGCGGCAACTTCACCTACGCCGGCGCCACCGGCACCAACAGCCTGGGCTTCGAGTCGATCAGCACCGCCGGCGGCGACCTCACCGTCGGCAACTTCCTGGACGCGATCCAGCTGGTGCTGCGCCCCTTCGTCGAATTCGACCAGCCCAGCAGTTCCTCGCCCGAAGCCAGCGGCGGCAACCTGCCGGCGCTGCGCATCAACGGCATCGTTCCGGCCGGCGGGCTGAGCGTGCAGGTGCAGGTCACCGGCGGCAGCGCGACCCTGGGCGTGGACTACACCACCCCCGGCAACGCCACGACCTTCACCGTCGCCGTGCCTGCCGGCACCTACGACGGCGGCGCCGGCAGCATGATCGCGCTGCCGATCGCGATCGCCAACGACGCGCTGGCGGAAGGCAACGAGACCATCGACCTGCGGATCTCGCCGCCCAGCGGTTCGCCGCTACCGTTCCTGCTGACCTCCGGCACCAGCTGCGGCGCCGCGGCGCAGAGCGTGCGCAGTTATACGATCACCGACGACGACGCCAGCCTGGCCATCACCAAGAACGCTGCGGCTCCCGTGGTCGTGGCCGGCAGCGCCGACCTGTCCGACATCCGCTACACGGTGGTGGTCGGCAACCCCAGCATCGTCGCCGCCAGCTACAGCCTCACCGACACGCCCGGCCTGGATCCGGACGTGAGCGTGGTGTCGGCCAGCTACAGCCTCAACGGCGGCGCCGCGACGGCGCTGGCCGGCAGCGGTCCGTGGCTGCTGCAGGGGCAGTGGCGCAACCTCAACGCCGGACAGACCGATACCTACACGATCGACGTGCGGGTGCGGATCAACCGCGGCGGCAGCACCGGCAACGACGCCTGCGCCGTGCCCAGCGTCGCCGGCCAAGGCCTGCACAACGCCGCGCGCGCGGTGCTGCGCGGCCTGGCGAGCAATACCGACTTCGACGCCAGCGCCTGCCGTCCGACCCCGACCCCGGTCTGGGTCAGCCTGAGCAAGCAGTTGCAGGGCCGCGTCGGCGCCAGCGACCAGGCGACGGTGCGGATCTACTCCGGCGGCGTCCTGGCCGCCAGCGCCACGACCACCGGCGGCACCGCGCCGGCCAGCGCCGGCACCGGTACCGTGGTCCTGGCCCCGGGCAGCACCATGCAGTTCGAA
Source organism: Lysobacter sp. Root76 (assembly GCF_001428685.1). Lineage (GTDB taxonomy): Bacteria > Pseudomonadota > Gammaproteobacteria > Xanthomonadales > Xanthomonadaceae > Lysobacter. Next base: position 205,628 of record NZ_LMIK01000005.1, read on the forward strand.
GAGGCGATCCGGACCACGCCGGCCGGCGCCGACCAGGCGCCCAGCGCCTACCGCGTGTCGCTGAGCTGCAGCAGCGCGACCGTCGGCTCGGCGACCGTGCTGCCGTCCGGCGCGGGCACCAACGTCGGCAACCGCCAGCAGTGGCCCGAGTTCTCGCCCAGCGCCGGCGACGACCTCAGCTGCACCATCGTCAACGCCCTGCGCCAGGCCGACCTGTCGATCAGCAAGAGCGACGGCGCCGCCACCTACACCCCCGGCGGCACCGCCAGCTACACCCTGTCCGTGGTCAACAACGGCCCCGATGCGGCCAACGCCGCGCAGATCAACGACAGCCTGCCCAACGGCGTGACCTTGAGCGGCCCCTGGTCGTGCGTGGCCAGCGGCGGCAGCTGCCCGTCCTCGGGCGGCAACGCAGGCGACAGCGTGGTGAACCTGAGCGTGAACCTCAACAGCGGCGGCAGCGCGACGGTCACGGTGCCGGTGCGGTTCGCCGCGAACGCGACGGGCTATTGAACGGCGCGGGCCGGCTTGCGGCCGGCCCGGCGACCCCTGCGACGGTTCGCGCGCCATAACGCAGCGATCGCTCAGAAGCCCGGCGTTCCTGCCTCGCCTCCGGCGGCTGCGAGACGCCCGAGGCGATGGCAGTCGCACAGCGCATCGAAACCTGCCCTGTGGGAGCGATGTGAGTCGCGATTGCGTGGTGGCCGAATGGCGCGGTCGCGACTCACGTCGCTCCTACACGAAGCCGCTTCGCAGGCGATGGGTGGTTGCTCGCTTGGTCGGCGGAGCGCCGGTGTGCGGGTTTCGCGGTCGCGGCTTGCGCCGCTTCTACCTCGCTTCCGGCTTTGGCTGCGAATGGATGCCGGAGGCGATGGCGCTCGCGCAGCGCGCCGAAACCTGCCTTGTGGGAGCGACGTGAGTCGCGATTGCGTAGTGGCCGACTGGCGCGGTCGCGACTCACGTCGCTCCTACACGAAGCGGGTTCGCGGGCGGTGGGTGGTTGCTCGCTTGGTTGGTGGAGCGCCGGTGTGTGGGTCTCGCGGTCGCGGCTTGCGCCGCTCCTGCCTCGCCGCCGGCCATAGCTGAGAATGGATGCCGAGGCGATGGCAGTCGAACAGCGCACCGAAACCTGCCCTGTGGGAGCGACGTGAGTCGCGATTGCGTAGTGGCCGACTGGCGCGGTCGCGACTCGCGTCGCTCCTACACGAAGCGGGTTCGCAGGCGGTGGGTGGTTGCTCGCTTGGTCGGCGGAGCGCCGGTGTGCGGGTTTCGCGGTCGCGACTCGCGCCGCTCCTGCCTCGCCTCCGGCCATAGCTGAGAATGGATGCCGAGGCGATGGCAGTCGCACAGCGCACCGAAACCTGCCCTGTGGGAGCGACGTGAGTCGCGATTGCGTAGTGGCCGATTGGCGCGATCGCGACTCACGTCGCTCCTACACGAAGCGGGTTCGCAGGCGGTGGGTGGTTGCTCGCGGTCGGCGGAGCGCCGGTGTGCGGGTTTCGCGGTCGCGACTCACGTCGCTCCTACACGAAGCGGGCTCGCGGGACGTTGGAGGCATCCCGGTCGGTCTACGGCGCGGGCGCGCTGCGACTAAAGTGCTAGCGGCGCCGCGCATCGCGCGGCCGACAATGACGTTGCCGCTGCCTGGAGCCGCCGATGACCGCCACCGCACCGAACGCCTCTGCCGCCAGCGACGGCCCGCTCGCCCGCTTCGCCCTGCGCAGCGCGGCCTGGGCCGAGCGCTGGTTCCCCGATGCCTACGTGTTCGCCGCCTTGGCCGTGGTCGTGGTCGCGATCGCCGCGCTGGGGTTCGGCGCCACGCCCAAGGCCACCGCGACCGCGTTCGGCGACGGCTACTGGAGCCTGATCCCGTTCACCATGCAGATGGCGTTCGTGGTGATCGGCGGCTATGTGGTCGCGACCGCGCCGGCGGTGGCGCGCCTGATCGACGCGCTGGCGCGGGTGCCGCGCAGCGGCCGCGGCGCGATCTGCTACGTCGGCCTGCTGAGCATGCTGACCTCGCTGCTGAGCTGGGGCTTCTCGCTGGTGTTCGGCGGCCTGCTGGTGCGCGCACTGGCGCGGCGCGAGGACCTGGACATGGATTACCGCGCCGCCGGCGCCGCCGCCTATCTGGGTCTGGGCGCGGTCTGGGCGATGGGGCTGAGTTCGTCGGCCGCGCAGTTGCAAGCCAATCCGGCCAGCATGCCGCCGGCGCTGCTGGCGATCACCGGCGTGCTGCCTTTCAGCCAGACCATCTTCCTGTGGCAGTCGATCGTGCTGACCGCGGCGCTGATCGGCGTGTCGCTGATCGTGTGCTATGTCACCGCGCCGCGCGGCGCCTCGGTGCGGCGCGCCAGCGCGTTCGGCGCCGACCAGGGCCCGGCCACGCCGACCCTGCCGCCGCGCACGCGTCCCGGCGAATGGCTGGAATACAGCCCGCTGATCACCATCGCCCTAGCCGCGCTGGGCCTGGGCTGGCTGGTCTACGAGTTCGCGAGCAAGCCCGCGGTCACCGCGATCGCCAGCCTCAACACCTACAACTTCCTGTTCCTGACCCTGGGCCTGCTGCTGCACTGGCGGCCGCGCAGTTTCCTGGACGCGGTCGCACGCGCGGTGCCCAGCACCACCGGCGTGCTGATCCAGTTCCCGCTCTACGGCGGCATCGCCGCATTGCTGACCTCGGCGCCGGGCCACGGCGGCGAGACACTCGCGCATCACCTGTCCAGCGTGTTCGTGCGCATCGCCAGCGCCGAGACCTTCTCCCTGGTGATGGGCGCCTATTCGGCGGTGCTGGGTTTCTTCGTGCCGTCCGGCGGCGGCAAATGGATCATCGAAGCGCCGTACGTGATGCAGGCGGCGATCGACCTGAAGGTGCACCTGGGCTGGGCGGTGCAGGTCTACAACGCCGCCGAGGCGCTGCCGAACCTGATCAATCCGTTCTGGATGTTGCCGCTGCTGGGCGTGCTGGGCCTGAAGGCGCGCGACATCGTCGGCTTCACCTTCGTGCAGCTGCTGGTGCACATCCCGCTGGTGCTCGGCCTGCTGTGGGCGTTGGGGCTGACGCTGACCTACCAGGCGCCGGTGATGCCGTAAGCGATCGCTCGGCTCAATCCGCCGGTCGCATAGTTCCTTCTGCCGTTTGCGGCGCGCGAAGGCGTCGTTGCTGTCGCCGTCAATCACCAACCCACCCGCGACTCACCGCTCCAGGCTCGGCCGCCGCTGCGTAGGATCGCCCGTCATCGCCGTATAGATTTGGTCCGCCTCCTCGGCCGTGATCCCCGACAACCGCATCCCCGAGGAGAACACCCCGCGGTTCACGGCCACGCTCAGCACGCGCTCCTGCGCGACCCAGGCGATGAGTTTCCCGGTCTGCTCTTCGCTGACCGAGCGCACGCGATCCTGCGCTTCGGGCTTGAAGTCGAGCTGGATCGCGTAGCCGCCGCCGATATCGATCACCTTCGACACCGCGGCGATGTGCTGGGCGGACAGCAGCGGACGGCGGCGCAGATAGACCGTCTGCCCATCCGGGCCTTTGCGCTCCAGACAGCCCGGGCAGGGCTCGCGCGAAGCCGAATGCAGGCCGACATCGGCGCGCGGCGTATGGGTGATCGGTTCCTGCGGCCGCCACATGCAGCCGGCGAGCGCGATCGGCACGAGAACCGCGATCGCGAGCGCTGTGCTGCGCAAAGCCGTGCTGCGCAAAAAAGATGCCTGCATGGTGATATTCCGTGCCCCAGGGTGCCGGCGAGCATAGCCGAGGCCGCCCGCCCGCCATCGCAAGGGCGATCCGACGCGCGCCCTGTGCTTAAAATCGCGCCATGGAGATTTCAACGATAGCGGACATCCTCGGCATCTTCGGCGGCGTGGTGCTGATCGGCAGCGGCCTGTGGCGCTTCGCGCGCTACCTGCGCCAGCGCATCGCCGAGATTCGGCGGGCGAGCGAGCAGGGCCGGGCGCTCGCGCGCGAACTGGCCTCGCGTGCGACCAACCCCGAGCGCCGCGCCGACATTCACGCCTACCTGGCGCTGCGCGCGATCGAGTTCGAGGGCGAACACACCCGCGAGGCGGTGTATATGAGCGCTATCGGCGTGGTGGTGATCGGCCTGACCATGGTTTCGTTGCAGACCGTGCGCAACAGCGACCTGCCCTGGTCCGATCCGTGGGTGATCGCGCTGATGGCCACCCTGGCCGGCTTGTACGCCATGGTGGGCGTACTGCTGTTCTACGGCCGCGTACTGCGCCAGCTCCGGGGCGGTTGGCAGCAAGGCGCGATGGACGCCATGAACGCCAAGATCGGCAAGCACCTGGCGGACTGAGCGCGGTGCGCGACGGCGTCGGCCGTTCTTCGCGCCGATCAACCGCCCCGATCACGGCACCCGCGCGCAGACCCAAGCCTCCACCCTCGCCACACCTGCGCGCCGCAAAGCCGCGGCCGCCGCATGCAGGGTCGCGCCGGTGGTCATCACATCGTCGATCAGCAGCACTCGCGCCGGCACCGCGCCCGCAAAACCGGCGGCGAACGCGCCGCGCAGATTCCGCCGCCGCGCCAGCGCGCCGAGGCTGGATTGCGGCGGGGTGTCGCGGACCCGCTGCAGCGCCCGATCCAGCAGCGGCAGGCCCAGCGCCCGCGCCAGGGGCCGGGCCAGTTCGCGGGCCTGGTCGTAGCCGCGTTCGCGCAGCCGCGCGCGCGCCAGCGGCACCGCGACCAGGGCCGTCGCTGCGGCCGCGGCCGGGCGTCGCGGATCGTCCAGCATCAGCGCCGCCAGCAAGCGTCCCGCGGCCAGGTCGTCGTGGAACTTGAGCCGCGGCAGCAGCCGGTCCAGCGGCGCGGCGTAGACGAAGGCGGCACGGGCCGCGTCCAGTGCCGGCGGGCGGCGGAGGCAGCGTCCGCACAGCTCGGCCGGGGCCGGCAGCGGGATCGCGCAGCGCCCGCAGGCGCTGCGGTTCCAGGGCAGGGCGCCGGCGCAGGCCCGGCACAGGTCGCGGCCGCCGGCGCCGCGCTCGCCGCAAACCAGGCAGCGCGGCGGCCACAGCCCACGCCCGAGCCGGGCCAGGCGCCCGTCAACCTCGGCGGAGGGGATTTGGTTGACAGCGTCGTCCATGCTTTCCAGACTGCCGCTCCTGCCCCGTGTCGTCTGCCGGAAAACCTCCATGTCCGTTGTCAGTAAAGTCCCCGTCGCCGAGTCGGCCGTCCCGCCCCCGCGGGCCCTGCGCCACGACTGGTCGCGCAGCGAAGTGCGCGACCTGTTCGATCTGCCGTTCCCGGAACTGCTGCACCGCGCCGCCAGCGCCCACCGCGAGAATTTCGACGCCACCGAGGTCCAGGTCAGCACCCTGCTGTCGGTCAAGACCGGCGGCTGCCCGGAGGATTGCAGCTACTGCCCGCAGGCCGCGCGCTACCACACCGGCGTAGACGCGACCAAGCTGATGAGCACCGAGGCGGTGCTGGAGAAGGCCAAGCAGGCCAAGGCCGCCGGCGCCTCGCGTTTCTGCATGGGTGCGGCCTGGCGCTCGCCCAAAGACCGCGACATCCCGAAGGTCGCGGCGATGATCCGCGAAGTGAAGGCGCTGGGTCTGGAAACCTGCGCGACCCTGGGCATGTTGTCGGGCGAGCAGGCCAAGTCGCTAAAGGCGGCCGGCCTGGACTACTACAACCACAACCTCGACACCGCGCCGGAGTTCTACAACGAGATCATCCACACCCGCGAGTTCCAGGACCGCCTGGACACGCTGGCGCACGTGCGCGACGTCGGCATGAAGACCTGCTGCGGCGGCATCGTCGGCATGGGCGAGTCGCGCAACCAGCGTGCCGGCCTGCTGCAGACCCTGGCCAACCTGCCCGCGCACCCCGATTCGGTGCCGATCAACCGTCTGGTCCAGGTCGAAGGCACCCCGCTGGCCGGCACCGCCGAGCTGGACCCGTTCGAATTCGTCCGCACCGTCGCGGTCGCCCGCCTGCTGATGCCGCGCTCGATGGTGCGCCTGTCGGCCGGCCGCGAGAGCATGTCCGACGAGCTGCAGGCCTTATGCTTCCTGGCCGGCGCCAATTCGATCTTCTACGGCGAAAAGCTGCTGACCACCGGCAACCCCGACACCGAGCGCGACCTGGCCCTGTTCGAGCGCCTGGGCTTGCGGCCGATGCAGGTTGTCGAGGACCATGCCGATAACGGCGGCGGCACCGTACACGCCGACATCGTCGAAACCGACGCGTCGCCCGCCCACTCCTGCGCAGCCTGACCACCATGCAACGAGCGCAATGGCCCGAACGCATCGCCGCCGCGCGCGAACAGCGCGAGGCGACCTCGCGCACCCGCGTCATGCGCACGGTCGCGCACCGCGACGGCGCGCGCTGCGAAGTCGACGGGCGCAAGCTGCTCAATTTCTGCGGTAACGACTACCTCGGCCTTTCCCAGCACTTTGCCGTGGTCGGCGCGCTGCAGGACGCGGCCTCGCGCGAGGGCGCCGGCGGCGTCGCTTCGCACCTGGTCTGCGGCCACCACGCCATCCACGAAGCGCTCGAGCGCGAGATCGCCGATTGGCTGGGCTCGCCGCGCGCGCTGCTGTTCGGCAGCGGTTTCCTGGCCAATCTGGCCGCGGTCCAGGGCCTGCTCGGCGAGGACGACGTCTGCGTCCAGGACCGGCTCAACCACGCCAGCCTGATCGACGCCGCGCGCCTGGCCGGCTGCCGCCTGCGCCGCTATCCGCACGCCGATGCCGAAGGCGCGATCCGCCAGCTGCGCAGCGTGCCCGAAGGCATGGCGATGCTGGCCAGCGACGGCGTCTTCAGCATGGACGGCGACATCGCGCCGCTGCGCGACCTGGCCCTGATCGCGCGCGCGCAGAAAGCGCTGCTGTACGTCGACGACGCCCACGGCGTGGGCGTACTCGGTCCCGACGGCCGCGGCGCGGTCGCGGCGGTCAAACTGTCGGTGCGCGAAGTGCCGCTGCAGCTGGCGACCTTCGGCAAAGCGCTCGGCAGCTACGGCGCCGCGCTGCACGGCGACGCCGACCTGATCGGCCATCTCGCCGAAACCGCGCGCAGCCACGTCTACACCACCGCGCTGCCGCCGGCGCAGGCCGCGGCGACCCTGGCCGCGGTCAAGCTGGCGCGGCACGAACACTGGCGCCGCGAAAAGCTCGGCGAACTGGTCCAGCGCTTCCGCGAAGGCGGGCGCAAACTCGGCCTGGAACTGCAGCCCTCGACCACGCCGATCCAGCCGGTGGTCTGCGGCGACGACGCGCGCGCGATCGCGATGGCGCGTTCGCTGGAAGAGAGCGGCTACTGGGTCGCGGCGATCCGCCCGCCGACCGTGCCCGAAGGCCGCGCCCGCTTGCGCGTGACCCTGTCGGCGCTGCATACGCCGGCCGATGTCGACGGCCTGCTCGATGCGCTGGCGCGCGCCGCCGAACGCGTCGGCCTGGCGCGCGAACCGGCCGCCGCGACGACGACGGCCGGGCTGCGCGCCACGCCCGCACCATGACCGCGGCGCCCGCCGCCGCGCGTCCGGCCGCCCAACGCGACCTGGCGCAGATGCTCGCCAGTCTCGAGGTCGCGCAACGCGCGGGCGAATACGTGTTCGTCGCCAGCCCGCAACACGATCCCGCCCTGGCCGCGCTCGCCCACGCCAGCGTGCGCGAGGACGAAGGCGCCAGCTACGTGCTCGCGCGCGCCGACGCCGATGCGCATGCGCTCGACTACGGTTTCGTCGCCGCCTGGCTGAGCCTGACCGTGCATTCGGCGCTGGACGCGGTCGGCCTGACCGCTGCGGTGTCGAGCGCGCTGAGCGAACGCGGCATCGCCTGCAACGTGATCGCCGGTCTGCATCACGACCATCTGCTGGTGCCGGCCGAACGCGCCGCCGACGCGGTCGCGGCCCTGGCCGCGCTGCGGCGCCCGGCCGACGCGCGCTGAGGGCGGCCATGTACGCGCAGACCCTCGGCAGCGGACCCTCGCTGGCGCTGATCCACGGCTGGGCCATGCATGGCGGGCTGTTCGCGTCGCTGGTCGAGCGCCTGGCCGACGATTACACCCTGCACCTGATCGACCTGCCGGGCCACGGCCATGCACGCGAAGACCGCACGCCGCTGGACCCCGCGCCGATCGCGAGCGAACTGGTCGCGCGCATCCCCGATGCGGTCTGGCTGGGCTGGTCGCTGGGCGGGCAGTTCGCGCTGCGCGCGGCGCTCGACCATCCGCAGCGGGTGCGCGGGCTGGTGATGATCGCGTCCTCGCCGCGCTTCGTGACCGGCGCCGACTGGCCGCACGGCGTCTCGCCCAGCCTGTTCCGCGATTTCGGCGACGCTCTGAAGCGCGATTTTCGCGGCACGCTCGAAGGTTTCCTGGCGCTGGAGGCCCTGGGCTCGGCCAGCGCTCAAGACGAGTTGCGCAAGCTACGCAGCCAGGCCTTCGAGCGCGGCGAGCCGGCCGAGCATGCGTTGCAGGAAGGCCTGCGCCTGCTCGATACGATCGACGTGCGCGCCGAGTTGCCGCGGTTGGCCGTGCCCAGCCTGTGGATCTCCGGACGTCGCGACCGCCTGGTGCCCGCCGGCGCGATGCCGGCCGCGGCCGCGCTCGCGCCCCAGGCACGCAGCGTCGTGCTCGACCGCGCCGGCCACGCCCCGTTCCTGAGCGCGGCCGAGCAGGTCGCCCAGCTGATCGACGAATTCGCCTCGGCCCTGCCGCCGCAGAGCGCCGCCGAGGCATCGCTTTAATTCCCCCACTACGCGCCCGTCGCGCCCACGACGAGCGCCTGCCATCGAATCCGCCTTACCGATGACCGATCTGTTCGACCACCGCCAGGTACGCCGCGCCTTCTCGCGTGCCGCGCACGGCTACGACGGCGCCGCCGCGCTGCAGCGCGAAGTCGGCGCACGCCTGTCCGAAACCCTGGATTATCTGGACGACCGCGCGCCCGAGGTCGTGGTCGATATCGGCTGCGGTCCCGGCCACGCCGCGATCGCGATGCAGAAGCGCTGGCCGCGCGCGCAGCTGATCGCGCTCGACCTGGCCCTGCCGATGCTGCAGGAAACCCGCCACAACGCCGGTGGCGGCGGTCTGCCGCGTTTCCTCGGCGGCGCGCGTCGGCCCGATGCGGTCTGCGCCGACGCGCGCGCGCTGCCGCTGCGCGATGCCAGCGTCGACGTGCTGTATTCCAATCTGTGCCTGCAATGGGTCGAGGACCTGCCGGCGGTGTTCGCCGGTTTCCGCCGCGTGCTCAAGCCCGGCGGCCTGCTGCTGGTATCGACCTTCGGCCCGGACACCTTGTTCGAGCTGCGCGGCGCGTTCGCCGAAGCCGACAACACGCCGCACGTGAGCCTGTTCCCGTCGATCGCGCAGTTCGGCGACGCCTTGATCGCGGCCGGCTTCAAGGACCCGGTGCTGGACCGCGACGAGTTCACCCTCAAGCACGACGATCTGGGCGATCTGATGCGCGAGCTGCGCACCCTGGGCGCGACCAACGCCATGCGCGAGCGCCGCCGCAGCCTGACCGGCCGCGCCCGTTTCGCCCGCGCGGCGCAGGCCTACGAAGCGCTGCGCGGCGGCGACGACGGCCGCCTGCCCGCGACCTGGGAAGTGGTCTATGCCCACGCCTGGGGCCCGCAGCCGGGCACGCCGATCCGCGTCGGCGGCATCGACGAAGTGCAGGTGCCGGTGGCGAAGATTCCGATCCGGAGACGCACGTGAGCGCACGCCGTCTCGCCCTGGCCGCCGTCGCGATCGCGCTGGCGTCCGCGTTCTTCTTCACCTGCACCTACGTGCTCAACCGCGCGGCCGCGGTCGGCGGCGGGCACTGGGCGTGGACGGCGTCGCTGCGCTACCTGATCACGCTGCCGCTGCTGCTGGTGGTGATGCCGATGCAGGGCGGCGCGGCGCCGGTGTGGCGCGCGATCCGCGCGCATCCGGGGCCGTGGCTGGTCTGGAGCGGAGTGGGTTTCGGGCTGTTCTACGTCTGCCTGAGTTGGGCCGCGGCGAGCGGGCCCTCATGGCTAGTCGCGGGCACGTTCCAGCTCACCGTCATCGCCGGCATGCTGTGCGCGCCGTTCCTGTACCGCGACCAGCGCGCGCGGATTCCGCTGCCGGCGCTGCTGGTCGGTGCGGTGGTGGTGGTGGGCGTGCTGCTGATGCAGTTCGGCCACGGCGGCGGCCGCTTGGATCGCGAAGGTTGGATCGCGTTGATCTGCGTGGCGGTGTCGGCGTTCGCCTATCCCCTGGGCAATCGCGGTCTGCTGTTGCATCTGGAGCGCAGCGGGATCGAATTGAACGCGACCCAACGCGTGTTCGGCATGACCCTGGCCAGCCAGCCGCTGTGGCTTGCGGTCGCGGCGTATGCATTCGCTCAGGCCGGCGCGCCTTCGGCCGGACAGCTGTGGCTGGCCGCCGGTGTGGCGCTGGGCGCGGGCGTGATCGCGACCGTGCTGTTCTTCCAGGCCACCGGCATGGTCCGCAACGACCCGACCGCGCTGGCCGCGGCCGAAGCGATGCAGGCCGCGGAGATTCTGTTCGCGACCTCGATCGGCGCGCTTTGGCTGAGCGAAGCCTGGCCGCAGGGACGCAGCCTGATCGGCGCTTTGATCGTGATCGCCGGCATCGTCGCCTTCAGTCTGGTCGCCGCACGCACCGCGGCCGGCGACGATCACCGCACCAAGGAACTGCGCAGCGACCGCGGCGCCTGAGCCGCGTCAGTGCGGCGGCGCCGCCGGCTCCGCCAGGCGCGGCGCGAATTCGACCTGGAAGATCACCCGGCGCTCGTACGGCGTGCCCAGCTCGGTCGCGCGATGGCCCAGCATGGCGATGCGCGTTCGCAGTTGCGGCCACGCCGCCTGTTTGCAGATCCAGACGGCGCCCGGCTCGTGCTCGGCCAGTTCCTGCGCCAGCGATTCGTCGAACTCCGGGTTGAAGCGCGCGCCGGCGACAGGTTCCAGCGAGATCTTCTCGATCTCGGTATCCAGGTGCAGGTGCAGGCCGTAACGCGCCATGTCTTCGACGAACACCACCTCGCGCACCGGGCCGGGTGCGCGCGCCCGGATCGCCTCGGCCCAGGCCGACGCGTCCTTGTGGGTCGGCCAATAGACCGCGGCTAGCTTGAGCGCGAGCAGGACCGCGATCAGCGCCGCCAGCCGCGGCCACGACGGCAGGCCACGGCCTTCGCCGTGGCGCTGCCGGGCCGCGATCACCGCCAGCGGCAGGAACAGCGGCAGCAGGTACAGCGGCATGCGCGATTGCGCCAGGCAGAACACCAGCAGCGGCAACAGCAGCCAGATCGCGAGCAGCAGGGCGGGCGCATCGTCCGTGCGCCGCCCGCGCTCGCGCCAGGCGCGCAGCGTCGCCGGCAACGCGCGCACCCAGCGCCACAGCGCCGGCGTCCACGGCAGGGTGCCGAGCAGGAGCGTAGGCGCGTAGACCTCGATCCAGCCGTACCACTCGCCGTGGCGGCCGAACTCGTTGGTGGCGACGCGGTTCATCACCTCGTCGCCGATGAAGTAACGGAACAGACCCGGATGATTGGCGATCACCGCCACGTACCAGGGCAGGGCCAGCAGCACGAACAGCAGCAGGCCCGACCACTGCAGGATGCGGAAGCCGCCCGGCGCGAGCAGGTTGAAGGCCAGGATCGGCAGCAACAGCAGCAACGCCGGCGGCCCCTTGCACAGGAAACCCAGCGCGAAGCCCACCCACATCAGCGCGATCCAGCTGCGCGCACGCAGGCGTTCGCGCGCGGGCTCGGCCAGGGCCGGGCCGAAGCGCGCTTCGACGTAGGCCCACATCGCCAGCCCGGTGCAGGCCGACAGCAGGTAGTCGGTGGTGATCAACTGCGAGGCGCCGACCGTGAACGGCATGGTCGCGTAGATCGTCGCGGCCTGGGCCTGCGCGCCCGGTGCGAGCCTGCGCGCGACCCGCCAGGCCAGCCATACGCTGAGCAAATAGGCCAACGCCGCCGGCAGCCGCGCGGCCCAGGCGTGGTGGCCGAACGCGGCGACGCTGGACGCGATCGCCCAATAGGTCAGCGGCGGTTTGGTCCAGTGCGCGACTTCGTGGCTGCGGCGCGGATTGATCCAGTCGCCGGTGTCGAGCATGTTCAGCGCGACGTTGGTGTAGCGGCCTTCGTCGGGATCCCAGATGCCGCGGCTGCCGAGAAAGCACAACGCCAGCGCCAAGGCGAGCGCGGCGATCCAGAAGGCGGGCGAACGCGGGAGTCGCAGCATACGGGGGCCGTGGGCGGCGGTCGGAAACCGCCACAGCCTAGCGGAGCGGATGTTACGGATCGGTCGCAGGCGCGGCGGCGCCGAGGCGGCCGCTCAGCTGACCTGGGCGATCCATTCCTGCAGGTTGTAGTAGTTGCTCACGCGCTGGATGCGGCCGTCGCGCAATTCGAAGAACGCGCCGCCGGGCAGTACGTACTTCTGCCCGCGCGCTTCCGGCAGGCCGGCGTCGCTGGCCAGGTATTGGCCGTGGACCACGTACTCGGCCGCGGCGCGGCTGCCGTCGGGCGAGACCAGCACCACGATGTCGTGCAGTTGTTCGCGATAGCTGGCCTGCATGCGTTGCAGGAACTCAGCGAACGCGGCGCGGCCGGTTTCGCGCGGGCCCTGGTTGAGGTCGTGGGCGACATCGTCGGAGAGCAGGGCGAGCATGCCGTCCCAGTCGCCACGGTTGAAGGCTGCGTAGTAGGCCAGCACCACCTCGGTGGCGCGGTCGTGGCTGCGGGTGCCGTCTATCTTCATCGGGGGCCTGGCTGATCGGGCGTGGGTCGCGGCGATGATACCCACGCCGTGCGCAGGCCACGTGAGCGCGGTCGAAGAACGCACGATCGGCCGCGTCGGACGCGCCCGCAAACACCGAGGGCCCGCGATGGCGGGCCCTCGGCGCGGACTGCGGTCGAGGCGGAGCTTAGATCTGCACCTCAGATCTGTACCATCGCACGCTGGCGCTGGCGCAGCATGCTCAGGGTCAGCACCGTGGCCAGCAGCAGCGTGGTCACCGCGAAGATGCCCATGCCCAGGTTGGCGCCGCTGATGCCGCCGGCCAGCGCGGCCGCGCCGGCCTGGTTGGGCGTGAAGCTGGCGGCGAGCATGCCGGTGTAGTGCATGCCGCACACCGCTACGCCCATCACCAGCGCGCTGCCCAGCATCTGCAGCCAGCCGCGCAGGTTGAAGGCCAGCCACAGCGCCACGATCGAAGCCACGATCGCGATCGCCGCCGAAACCGCGACCAGGGTCATGTCGTAGTGGATGTCGGCCGGCATGCGCATCGCCGCCATGCCGCTGTAGTGCATGCCGGTCACGCCCAGGCCCATGAAGATGCCGGCCACGATCAATTTGCCCCAGCCGAATACGCCGGCGCTGGCGATCGCCAGGCCGGCCATGCACGAGACGATCGCGATCACCGCCGAGGCGATGGTGATGGTCAGGTCGTACGTCACCGGAATCTTCATCTGGCAGGCCAGCATGGCGATGAAGTGCATCGCCCAGATCGCACCGCCGCCCATCGCCGCGCCGGCGGCGAAGATCGCGCGCCAGCGTTGCGCGCCGTGCGCGGCCGGGATCGCGATCGCGAGCTGCAGGGCGGTGAACGAGCCCAGCACCGAAACCAGGTAAGAGAGCACGACCAGCAGCGGGTCGTGTAGGCATTGGATGGCGTGATCGTGCGGCATGGGTAGTCCCCCGTGGTGGTTGGCGTACTCAGGCGTGGAACTCGAAGCAGCAAGTCTCCGCGCCGGTGTTGCGGCAATGGCTTTCGACCACACGCACTCCTTCGGCACCGTGGAGTCCGCCGAGCAGGCCGCCGAGCATGCCGCGCAGGAAATGGCAGGAGGCGCCGTGCTCGCCGCGATGGCAGAAGGGGCTGTTCTTGATCCGCAGGGTGTCTTCTTGGAGTTCGGCCTGGACCAACTGGCGCATGGCCGGCAATGCGATGTGGCGGACCGAGTCGGCCAGGGCGAGGTGGCCGCCCAGGGCGTAGTCGCGCTTGTAGACCCAGGCGCCGACGCGCTGGCCGATGTAGCGCAAGGTGGCTTCGCGTTGCGGCGGCGGCAGGTCGTGTTCCAGGGCCAGCAACTGGATGAAGATGTTGGGGTAGTCGCGGGCGAGCTGCGGCAGCAGCGACTCGACCCGGCGCGTGTCCATCGCGGTGGCGGCATCGTCGGCGGCGCCGGCGGGCTTGGACGGCGCCCCGCCATTGGCCTTGGGCGCGGCCGGCGCGGGCGCGCTGACCGTGTTGGCGACGCTGGCGTCGATCGCCGAGGCCTCGAAACTATTGACCAGGTGATGGGTGCCCAGACGCTCTTCGAGCATCAGCAGCCCGTTTTCCGGGCCGCGTACCACCATGGTCAGGACGACGCCTTCTTCGCTGTTGACCATGCGCTGGCGCAGCAGGGTGAACCCCGCGGCGATCACGGTCTGGCCCAGGGCCAGCAACAACCCATCGCGGCGGTCTGCGACCACCCGAAACTCGACATCCACCATCAGCCACCCCTTCGGCTAAACGTTGTTCATGCTTGAACGAAATGGTCGGATCTCGTCGCGCACGGGCGTTCAATGAATCAACGCCGTGGGGTGCGCTGCGTAGCTCAGCGTGCCAGTCGCATACGCAAAAAAATGGTAGGGATGTCACAAATAAAACATAAGGCATCGTCGTCGATGCCAGTCGTTGCGACCGACGCTGCAGTCAGCGCGCGAACAGACTCGCCAACGCGTCCGGATCGACGTTGCCGCCGGACAGGATCACGCCGACTTTTTGCCCGGCGAAACGCGAACGGTTCGCGAATACCGCCGCCAGCGCGACCGCTGCGGAGGGCTCCAGCGCTTGTTTTGCGCGCTGCAGGAACAAACGCATCGCGGCCACGGTGTCGGCGTCGTCGACCACCAGCGCTTCGACGGCATAGCGTTGCAGCAAGACGAAATTCGGCGCGCCCAAGGTGCCGCGCAATCCGTCGCAGATCGTGTCCGGTTCGAACTCCGTAATACGTTTGCCGTCGCGCAGCGAAGCATAGGTCTCGGCTGCGCCGGCCGGTTCGGCCACGAACAACCGCGTCGACGGCGATACCGCGGCGCTGGCGATGGCGGTGCCGCTGGCCAGGCCGCCGCCGCCGACCGGCGCGATCAATGCGTCCAACCCGCGCACGGCGGTCAGCAGTTCCAGCGCCGCCGTGCCTTGCCCGGCGATCACGCGCGCGTCGGTGTAGGGATGGACCAGTTCGGCGCCGGTCTCGGCCTGGACCTGCGCGCACTTGGCCTCGCGCGCGGCGATGTTCGGCGCGCAGCGGTGCAGGGTGGCGCCGTAGGCTTCGATCGCCGCCAGCTTGGCCGCGACCGCGCCGTCGGGCACGACCACGTGGCAGGCGATGCCGCGGGTGCGCGCGGCCAGCGCCAGCGCCGCGCCGTGGTTGCCGGAAGAATGGGTGACCACGCCGCGCAGCGCCTCGGCCTGCGAGAGGGACCACACCGCATTGCAGGCGCCGCGGAACTTGAACGCGCCGACCCGTTGCAGGTGTTCGGCCTTGAAGTGCAGCTCGCAGCCGGCCAGGGCGTCGATCGAGCGCGAGCGCAGCACCGGGGTGGCGTGGGCGTGAGGGGCGATGCGTGCGGCCGCGGCCAGCACGTCGTTGAAACCGGGCAGGGGAAGTTCGCTCATTGTCGCGAGACTAACGCACCCGATGCGTCGCACTCCATGCCGCGGCCGCGGCGCCGTTCATGCCCGTTCGTCAGCCGCCTCGCGCCGGCCGAGCAGGCTGACCGCGGCCGAGCCCGCGACCACCAGGGCCGCGCCGATCCAGCCCAGCGTGGAGATCCGTTCCGGCGCCAGCATCTGCGGCCAGAACGCGTGCACCACGGTCACCGCGACGATGCACAGCAGCGGCGTGGTCGCCAGGATCGCCGACACCCGCGAGGCCTCCCAATGCGCCAGCGCCTCGGCGAAGGCGCCATAGGCGCCGATGGTGTTGAGCGCGCAGTAGGCCAGCATCGCCCAATGGAAACCGTCCAGTTTCAGCAGCGTCGAGGGCTGCGCGAACGGCAACAGCAAGACGCTGGCGGCGATATAGATGAACAGCAGGATCTGCATCGAGCCCAGCTTCATCAGCAACTGCTTCTGCAGCAGCGCGTACAGCGCCCACACCACCGCGCCGACGATCACGAAGGCCGAACCCAGCACGTAGCCGCCGGCGCGGCTCGCGCTGGCGGGCGCGGCCTCGGCCGCCCAGGCGTGGACCAGCTGGTCGCGGAAGAACAGTCCCAGCCCGGCCAGCAACAGCATCAGGCCCAGCCACTGCGCGGCGCGGAAGCGCTCGCCGAACACCCAGATGCCGCCGAGGGTCATCAGCAAGGGCGCCAGCTGGATCAACAGCTGGGCATTGGCCGGCGAGGTGTACTGCACGCCCAGCAGATACAGCACGTAGTTGCCGATCAGCATCACCGCGGCGGTCGCCAGCAGCGCCCAGCCGCGCCGGCCGAGGCTGCGGTAGCCGCCCAGGCGCCCGCGCATCCCGAGCCAGGCGCCGGTGAACCCCGCCGCGACCAGGAACCGGAACCAGGTCAGGGTGATCGGGTCCAGGGTTTCCAGCACGATCTTCAGCGCGATCGGCAGGGTCGCCCAGCACGCCGCGGTGATCAGGGTCAGCAGCAGGCCCAGCCGCCAATGGCCGGAGGTACGGTGCAGGGTCATGGGGGACTCGAAAGCGGAGAACGGGGCCGCATGCGCGCCCGCGGACCGGCATGCTGGCACCGGTGCGCGCGAGCGGCAATGCGGGTCCGGTCGGTTCGGCCGCCGACACTGGTCGCGCGAGGCTGAACCGGTCAGGATGGGTCGTCCCGCAACCCGCCGAGTTAAGCCCGAGTTCAATGCGTCGGGCCGAAGCTGACGGCACACCCTGGGGGGTCCTGCCATGATCCGCAAACTGATCCTGCCCGTCGTAGCCGCCGTCCTGTTGGCCGGCTGCTATCCCGACTACGTCTATCGCGACGGCGCGCGCGGCGACTATTACTACGGTCAGCCGAGCACCGAGTACCGCTATTACGGTTCCTACGGCGGCTACTACCCGTACGGCGATTCCTACCGCTTCGGCTACCGCTACGGCGGCGGCTACCCGTATCCGTATGGCTACGGCTATCCGGGCCGCTACGGCTATGGCTACGGTTATCCGGGCTATTACCCCGGCTACGGCTACCCGGGCCACCGTCCGCACCGCCCGCATCGTCCGCCGGTGGTGACCAATCCGGGCCAGCCGACCAACCCGCCGCCCCCGGGCCGGCCGGACAACGACCGCTCGCCGTGGCGCAATCTGGACGGCATCCGCCGCCAGCACGCCGACGGCAACCGTCCGCCGACCTACGTGCCGTCGCAGCCGATGCCCCGGGTCCAGCAGAGCGCCCCGCCGCGCCGTGAAGGCGGCTCGCGCATGGAGCAGACCTTCCGTCGCGCCGTCGAGAGCCGGAACGACCACCGGCCGGCCACCCACGAGCAGTAAACCGGCCGTCGGTACCGGGGGCCGCAAGCGCCGCTGCCATAGCGGGTTTGCGGTCACATCTCAGGGTATTGCATCGGGACCGGACTGACCGCAATCTACGGGTATTGACCGGCTGCGTCGCATTTGGACGTAGTCGGTAAGACAGCCTGACTATGTCGGCGCCCGGCGAGGAATCACGGATCCCCCCTGTTCCGTCCCCGTCGGGCGTCGGCGCCTCTCCCGGCCACGGCGCAAGGCTTTGCGCCCCGCGCGTTCGACGCGCCAGGCCCACCGGATAGCTGAGAATCGGCGCGAATCGCGCAAAAAATAAGGGGCCGAATGTCCCCCGACATTCGGCCCCCTGCTTCCCCCGCGAGCGCTTGGCCAGCCCCTGTTCCAATTCCGACCGGCGTCTAGCGCCTGCCCCGCTGGGTGCATGAGTTATGACGCAGGAACCGTGCCAAGTTTCGACGCCGACGCACCCTCCGGCGCCATGCCCTAAAATTCCGCCCGCCGCCCCGCGGCGCCGGACCCTGCGATGACCGATTCTTTCTACCAATACGATGTGATCGTGGTCGGCGGCGGCCACGCCGGCACCGAGGCCGCCCTGGCCTCGGCGCGTGCCGGTGCGCGCACCCTGCTGCTCACCCATTCGGTCGAGACCGTCGGCGCGATGAGCTGCAACCCGGCCATCGGCGGCATCGGCAAGGGTCACCTGGTCAAGGAGATCGACGCGCTCGGCGGCATCATGGCGCGCGCCGCCGACGCCGCCGGCATCCAGTGGCGCCGCCTCAACGCCAGCAAGGGTCCGGCCGTGCGCGCGACCCGCTGCCAGGCCGACCGCGCCTTGTACCGCAGCTACATCCGGCGCGCGGTCGAAGCGCAGCCGAACCTGACCCTGTTCCAGGCCGCGGTCGACGACATCGAGTTCGATGACGGCCGCGTGCGCGCGGTGATCACCCAGACCGGCCTGCGTTTTCAGGCGCAGGCGGTGGTGCTGACCGCCGGCACCTTCCTGGCCGGCAAGGTCCATGTCGGCCAGACCACCTACGCCGCCGGCCGCGCCGGCGACCCGCCCGCGATCGCCCTGGCCGCGCGCCTGCGCGAAGGCCCGTTCGTGGTCGACCGGCTCAAGACCGGCACGCCGCCGCGCATCGACGGCCGCAGCCTCGACTACTCGGTGATGGAGGAGCAACCCGGCGACGATCCGCGCCCGGTGATGTCCTTCCTCGGCAGCCAGGCCGACCACCCGCGTCAGGTCTCGTGCTGGATCACCCACACCTCCGAGCGCACCCACGAGATCATCCGCGGCGCGCTCGACCGTTCGCCGCTGTACACCGGCCAGATCGAAGGCACCGGACCGCGCTACTGCCCCTCGATCGAGGACAAGGTGGTGCGTTTCGCCGAGAAGGCCAGCCACCAGATCTTCGTCGAGCCCGAAGGCCTGGACGTGGCCGAGATCTACCCCAACGGCATCTCCACCTCGCTGCCGTTCGACGTGCAGCTGGAGCTGGTGCGCAGCATTCGCGGTTTCGAGCGCGCGCACATCACCCGTGCCGGCTACGCCATCGAGTACGACTACTTCGATCCGCGCGGCCTCAAGACCACGCTGGAAACCAAGGCCGTCGCCGGCCTGTACTTCGCCGGCCAGATCAACGGCACCACCGGTTACGAGGAAGCCGCCGCGCAGGGCCTGCTCGCCGGCGCCAACGCCGCGCGCCAGGTGCGCGGCGCCGAAGGCTGGAGCCCGCGCCGCGACCAGGCCTACCTGGGCGTGCTGGTCGACGACCTGATCACCCACGGCACCAGCGAGCCCTACCGCATGTTCACCTCGCGCGCCGAGTACAGGCTGCAGCTGCGCGAGGACAACGCCGACCTGCGCCTGACCCCGACCGGCCGCGAACTCGGCCTGGTCGACGACGCGCGCTGGAGCGCGTTCGCGCGCAAGCGCGAGGCGATCGAGCGCGAGAGCGCGCGCCTGGCCGCGGTCTGGGCCGCGCCCAACAACGCCCTGGGCCGCGAAGTGACGCAGACGTTGGGCATCGAGCTCAGCCGCGAGACCAGCGCGCTGGACCTGATCAAGCGTCCCGAACTCGACTACGCGCAAGTGACCTCGGTGCCGTCGCTGGGCCCGGCGGTGGACGATGCGGCGGTGGCCGAGCAGGTCGAGATCGGCGTCAAGTACGCGGGATATCTCGAACGCCAGCGGGAAGAGATCGCGCGCCAGCAGCGCAACGAAGGCACCGCGATTCCCGACGGCTTCGACTACGCCGGCGTGCACGGATTGTCGGCCGAGGTGCAGCAGAAGCTGGAGCGCGTGCGTCCGCAGACCGTCGGCCAGGCCCAGCGCATCCCGGGCATGACCCCGGCGGCGATCTCGCTGTTGCTGGTGCACCTGACGCGAGCGCGGCGTTCGCGGGTGGCCTGAGGCGCAGGTCGGTTCGCGCTGCGGCCGCATAGGCGGCCGCATGGAACCACGCGTCGCCGTATCGGGCACCGGCTTCGAAGATCCGACACCCGCGGCCCGGCGCATGCGCACCCCGTCGGGCTGGATTACCCTGCCGGGATGAAATCCAGCCTAGCCCTCGCGATCGCGTTCGTCCTGAGCCTGGCCGCCTGCGAGCGCGCCGCTGCGCCGCCGCCCACGTCGGACATCGTGGCGGCACGGACGCCGGCCGTGCGGCTGGACGCGAGCGCCTGGCGCTTGCCGGTCGAGGCCGCCGCCGCGCAGCCGGACCTGCTCGCGACGCCCGACGGCCGTTTGCTGTTGCTGTGGATCGAGCCGCGCGAAAGCGGCCATGCGCTACGTCTGGCGCAATCGCGCGATGCCGCGCATGCGGCCTGGTCGGCGCCGACGCAGGTCGCGGCCGGCGACGACTGGTTCGTCAATTGGGCCGACACGCCGCACGTGATGGCGACGCAGGACGGCGCGCTGTGGGCGCATTGGCTGCGCAAGTCGGCGAGCGCACCCTATGCCTACGACGTCGCCCTGGCGCGCTCCGGCGACGAGGGCATGACCTGGTCCGCGCCGGTCCTGGTCAACGACGACGGCACCGCGACCGAGCACGGTTTCGTCTCGTTGTGGCCGGCCGCCCGCGACCGCCTCGGTATCGCCTGGCTGGACGGTCGCCGCAACGCCGCCGCGCCCGCCGACAAGGCGCACGCCGGCCACGATGCGCACGGCGGCACGATGACGCTGCGCAGCGCGGTGATCGACTCGCAATTGCGGCGCAGCGACGAGCTCGAACTCGACCGCATGACCTGCGACTGCTGCCAGACCGACGTCGCACTCACCGAACACGGCGCGCTGCTGGTCTATCGCGATCGCAGCGCCGAGGAAATCCGCGACATCGCCGCCTCGCGCCGCGATGCCACCGGCTGGACCGCGCCGCGCCCGGTGCACGCCGACCGCTGGACCATGCCGGCCTGCCCGGTCAACGGGCCGGCGGTGGCCGCGCGCGGATCGCGCGCCATGGTGGCCTGGTACACCGCGACCGGCGAAGTGCCCACGCTCAAGCTCGCGCGCAGCGAGGATGCCGGCGACAGTTTCGCCGCGCCGCGGGTGCTGGACCAGGGCGCGCAACTGCAAGGGCGCGTCGATGTCGCGCTGGGCGAGGATGCGGTCTGGCTGCTGTGGCTGCGCGAGGATGCGAACGGACAGTCGCTGCAGCTGGCGCGCTACGCCGCCGATCTGTCGGGCGAACCGCAGCGCATCGAAGTCGCCCGCTTGCAGGGGCGCGGCCGCGCCACCGGTTTCCCGCAACTCGCGCTGTCCGGCGATGCGGCCTATGCGGTCTGGACCGACGTGGTCGACGGCCGTCCACGCCTGCAGGGCGCGCGGATCGTCGCGCGCTGAAGGCTCAGGCCGCGTCGCTGGCGTACAGCAACAGCTCCTCGGTGTCGTCGCCGAGCTGCACGGTGCGCTGATAAGCCAGGCCGATCTTGTCCAGCACCTTGGTCGAGGCCCCGTTGCCGGGCGACACGATCGCCAGCACCCGCGGCAGCGCCAGCGGACCGACCGCATGCGCGAGCACCGCGGCGCAGGCTTCGGCCGCATACCCTCGGCCCCAGTAGCGCGGCAGGAAGGCGTAGCCGATGTCGGCATCGGGCAGGGTGACGCGCCGCACCAGGCCGCTCAAGCCCATGGCCGCGCCGTCGTCCTTGCGCCGCACCAGCCACAGGCCGTAGCCGAGCTTGGCGTAGTTCGCGACCTGGCCTTCGATGTAGCGCGCCGCGCCTTCCAGATCGTGCACGCCACGGTCGCCGATGTTGGCGAGGAACGAAGGTTCGTTGAGCAGTTCCAGGATGAACGCCGCGTCCGTCGGCGTCAGTTCGACCAGCGTCAGGCGTTCGGTTTCGATCACAGTAACCACGCAGCACTGCCCTCCGATTGCACGATGGATGTTGCCGGATACGGATGTCGCTAAATACGATGTCGCCCAGTGTCGCCGCTCGGCTAAGCTCGACGCCAGTCCTTGCCTGTCCTTATGCGATGAACCGCGACGCCGATCCCAGCGATGCGGCCCGGCTGGACGCGTGCTTCCGTCGCGCCATCGAACCTGTCCGATCGTTACGCTGCTGCGAGTGTCCGGTCGCTCGGCCAGCGCGCGCAGTTGGCGCGGGCTCACCTCGAAGCGGGGAGTCCGGCGACGATGGCCGGGTCCGTAGCGAACCAAAGCACGAAGACCGAGATCAGCACGGACAGCAGCGCGACCACGTACGAGCCGGCGACGCTGGGCCTCGACCGCCTGAAGCCGAAACGGAGCGGCCGTCCGAAGATCGCGAACGCCAGGATAAAAGCCGCGTACACCGGTGCCAGATAAATACCGAGCGCGAAGCTGCGCCCCGCAGCCGCCATCGCCAGGATCACGCAGGCCAGCGCGCCGGCGCCGAAAAGCAGACGGTAGAAGCCGGACTTCAAGCCCCGCGTGATGATCAAGTCAGCTCCCGTCGCCTGACGCGGGCACCTCGCCCGCGATCTGCTGCCCAATCATGATCCGATGCCCGTCGGCGGTGCGCAGTCCGAATTCGCGCATGCCCCAAGGCTGGTCCTTGACCGGGCCGCAGGCGCCGGGCGCGTGGGCTTCGATGCGGGCGCGGTAGCCATCGGCATCGTCGACCATCAGATAGGCGTAGTAGCCGTGGCTGCCCAGCGCGGACGGCGCCAGATCGTCCGGGCATTCGCCGAGCATGATCATGCAGTCGTCCTTGCGCACGAACACCCAGCCGGGATGTTCGGCGACGACCGAGAAATCCAGCGCCTCGACATAAAAGCGCACGGAGGCCTGCAACTCGTGGACCGCGAGTACGTAGTGGTGGCGCAGGATCGTGGACATGGACGGCCTTGCGACTGCGGCGACTCGGCCCGGTCGCCTACTTTTCCTTGCGCCAGTTGACCGAAGCGCGGTTCTCTATCGTGCTCGACTCGATTTCGATGTCGAAGCCTTTGCGCAGCAGGTACTTCAGCGTCAGCACCTGGCCGGTGCCGAGCAGGGACACGCCGTAGCCGACGTACAGCCGCGGCGACAGGTACTTGCCCACGCCCAGCACCGAGCCGCCGAGGGCGCGGCTTTCCATCACGCCTGCATCGTCCAGGCCGATCTTGGCGCCCAGCTGCGAGGCCAGCATGCTGCCGCCGGCCGACAGCGCGGCGCTGGCGGCGTTGAGCTGGCGGCTCTCGTCGCCGCTGGCGCTGGACAGCGGGCGGCCCAGCGCGAGGTAGGCCAAGGCTTCGGACTGCGAGCTGGCCGGGTTCGACCAGACGTTGGCCTGCGGCGCGCTGGCGCGGCCGCTGATGTCGACGCCGGCGGTGACTTGGCCGACTTCGCGTTCGGCGCGGATGTCGAGGATGGGGTCGGACACCGGTCCGTTCGACCAGGCCAGGTGGCCGCGGGTGATCTGCAGCTTCTGGCCGTAGGCGCGATAGCGGCCGTCGACATCGAGGCGGCCGCTCGCGGTCATCTCGCGGCCGGGGCGCGCGCGCACGCGCATCTGGCCTTCGAGGCTGCCGTCCAGGCCGAAGCCGTTGAGCTTGACGTCGTCGCCCAGCGCCAGGGTCAGGTCCAGGTCCAGCGGCGAACTGCCGGTGTCTTCGGGATCGGCCGGATCGAGCACGACCACGTCCGGCGACGCCGACACGCCCTGGTCGAGACGCTCCAGGTCGATCCGCGCCGAAGGAATCGTGACCGTGCCGGTGACCTGCAGCGGTTGCCTGGCGGCGTAGCGCACGGTCAGGTCGGGGTCGGCGATCGCGCGCAGGTCGCGCGTATCCGACATCAGCACGTTCTTGCCGCGCAGGCTCAACACCAGCGGGGTGTCGTCGCCCTGCCAGCCCAGGGTGCCGTCGATGTTGAGCGTGCCTTCGCCCGAACGCACGCTGCCGGCGATGCGTGCGCTGCCGTCGGGCTGCGCGTCCAGGCGCACGTCGCCGTTCTGCAGTGCGATCGCCAGCGCCGGCAGTTCGGTGCTGAATTCGCTCAGCCGCGCCTGTCCGCCCAGGCGCGGCGCATCGCGCGTGCCGCTCAGGCTGATGCGGCCGTCGAGCTTGCCCTTGGGATCGACGATGTCGGGCGAGAACAGTTCGACCCAGGTCAGTTCGTCGGTGTTGATCGCGACCTCGCCGTCCAGCGGCGAGTACGCGTCCCAGCCGGTGGCGATGCGCGCGTCGATGCGGCCGTCGTCGTTGAGTACTGCGCCCAGGTCGGCTTCGATCCGGCGCGGGTCGAAGGTCGCACGCAGGCTGAGGTTGCTGTAGCGCACCGGTTCGCGGCGCGAGCGTTCGCTGAACTTCATGCCGCCGCCGGCCGAGGTCACGGTGGCCTGGCCGCGCCAGGCATTGCCGACCGGATGCAGTTCGCCGTCGACCGCGATTTCGCCGCGCAGCAGCCACGGCCGCTTGTCGGAGCGTTCGGGCAGATACGGTTGCGCCAGCGTCAGCGGCAGGCCCTGGCCCTTCACGTCCAGCCCGCGTCGCGGCCAATCCGCGCTCGCGCACAGCGAGCCGCCGCCGCTGGAGGCGAGGCAGGCATTGCTGAGCGCGCCGTTCTTGCCGTCCCAACGGAACTGCGCGGCCTGCTGCAAACGCCAGGATGCGCCCTTGCTCGGCGCCAGCTGCAAGCTCGCCAACGCGCCCTGCCAGCCCGCGCCGCGCTTGTCGGCATGGCCGGACAATTCGAGCGTGCCGATCTCGCCGCGCGCGTTGCCCTGCAGTTGCAGCGACTCGACCGCGCCACGCGCGTCGAGCGCGACCGTGTCCATCGGCAGGCCGACGTCCAGACCGCTGGCGCGCACTTCGATCGCACCGCCGCGGCCGCGCCAGGGCAGCTTGCCCTTCGCCAGCAGGGTCTCGGCGCGGTAGTCGCCGTACTTCAGGCCGCTGCCGCTGAGGTCGGCATCGACGTTGGGCGCATCGCGCGCGCCGGTGAGCTTGAGCGTGCCGCGCAGGCTGCCGGCGGTATCGGGCAGCAGGTCGTTGAGCTGCAACGGCGAGAACTTCGCGTCCACGTCCATCGTCTGCGCGAGTTTGCCCTTGGCGTCGATGCGGCTGCCGCCCAGCGACAGCGCGACCTCGCCTTCATAGGCGTCGTCGCTCTTGCCGGTCGCGGCGCCGTGCATCAGGAAGCGGCCGCGGCCCTGCAAGGGGCGGTCGCGCAGGCGGCCGCCGAGCTGGCTGGCATCGACCGCGATCTCCAGGCCGCCGTCGGCGCGGGTGTCGCCGCGCGTGACCAGCTTGCCGTTGACCGCGCCCTTCCAGTCGGGCGCGAAGTAGCCCGGATCGAAACCGGCCAGGATCGCGTCGAAGTTCCAGCCCAGCTTCGGCGCCCAGGCCACGTCGCCCTTGCCGTCGAGGCGGCCGGTCGGCATCTGCGCCTGCAGGGCGTTGAGGGTCATGCACTGGTCGTTGCCGCGGCCGTCGAAGCGCACGGTCGCGACTTGCTTGTCGCGCTCGATGCGCGCCTTGCCGATCGCGGCCCAGGCCTGGACCGTGCCGGCGAAGCCGAGGTCGGCGTCGGCGACGATCGCCGCCGTGGTGGCGGCCGCCGGCGGCAGCGGCGTCTTCGCGCTCGGCGCTGGCGCCGAGCCGCCCCAGCGCAGGCCGCGCGCATTGACCGCGAACTTGAAGCGGCCGTTCTGCGCGTCGGTGAAGTCGGCGTGGCCGCGCAGGGTCGCGGTGCCGTCGAAGATGCGCAGCGCCAGCGGCTGCACGTCCAGCACCTGTTCTTCCAGTCTGACCTTCGACGGCAGGATCTCGGCGCGCAGATCGCCCTGCGCGAAACGGCCGCTGAGTTCGGCCGCGCCGCCGACGCCGTGCAGGTCGAGCTGCGCCGCCAGCGGGGTTTCGCTGGGGGCGGCGTCGGGCGAAAGCAGCATGCCGATGTCGAGCGCATCGGCCTTGGCGCGTAACTGCCAGCGCGGATCGTCCTTGCCGCGCAGGGTCAGGCTCGCGCGCAGCGGGCCGGGCGCGTAGCCGGCCACGGCGACGTCCATGCGCGCCAGATCGCCCTTCGCGACCAGGCCCAGCCGCGGCGGCGTGCGCCCGGCGGACGCGGGCAGCACCGCGGTGGCGACCAGGTCGGTGCGGTAGTCGTCGCGCGGCGCGTACTCGCCGTGCAGGGTGATATGCGCGCGGTCGCTGTCGACGTTGAGCTTCTCGACCTTGAGCTTGCCGGTTTGCGCATCCAGGCCGCCGCGCAGCTTGCGGATGTCGATGATGTGCTCGCCGGCCTGGCTGATCTTCATGCGGTCCACGCGCACGTCGTCGGCCTGCAGCGACAGCGGCGGCGCGATGTCGGGCAGCACGTCGGGCCAGCTCGGGAACTTGAAGGGCTCCTTGCTCTTGGGCACGTCGAGGGTGGCATCCTCGACCTGCAGCGCGTCCAGGCGCAGCTTGCGGCCCAGCAGCGGGCGGATATCGGTGTCGAGGTAGACGCGCTCGGCGCGGAAGTCGATGCCTTCGTAGGCGAAGTGCACGCCGCGCAGGGTCAGCGGACCGGACGCGGGGCCGTCGGCGTCGCGCCAGGTGAAAGTCGCGTTCTCGGGCAGGCGCGCCTTGATCTGGTTCAGCAGCACATTGCGCCCGCCGACCGTGGCCAGCAGCCAGTACAGGGCGAACGCGATCAGCAGGGTCAGCGCGCCGGCGACGAAACTGCTGCGCCAGGCCCAGCGGCGCGCGGTCGCGCGTCGGCGCTGGCGGCGCTCGGCGAGCAGTTCTGCGGCGGTCTTGGGCGTGTCGCTCATATCCGTGTGCGGTCTTGTCCTGGGGCGCAGGTGCGCGGCGCTTTAGAGATCGGCGCCGATGTTGAGGTAGAGCTGAAAACCGGAATCCGGATCGTTGAGGCCGCGCGCGATGTCCACGCGCAGCGGGCCGACCGGCGAGCGCCAGCGCACGCCGACGCCGACGCCGGTGTGCCAGTCGGGCGTGCCGTCGAAGGCGCTGCCGCTGTCGACGAACACCGCCGCGCCCCAGCTGTCGTTGAAATACTGCTCGAACTCGAGGCTGCCAGTGGCGACGTTCTTCGCGCCCAGCGCGTACTGCTTGCCGTCGTTGCCGGGAATGCGCGGGCCGACTTCGCGCCAGGCGTAGCCGCGGATGCTGCGGTCGCCGCCGGCGAAGAAGCGCAGGCTGGGCGGCATGTCGATCAGCGCGTCGGTAAAAGTGTGGCCGAGCTCGCCGCGCGCGATCAGGCGGCTGCGCTCGCCCAACCCGCGGTACCAGCGCGCGCTGGCGTGGGCCTGGGCGAAGCTGGCGTCGGAGCCGGCGCCTTCGACGCCGCCGCGCAGCATGACGGTCGCGCCGAAGGCGTTGCGCGGGTAGATGCGGTCGTCGGCGTCGACGTATTCGGCGCGCAGCGAGGGATAGGTGAAGGTGGCGCTGCGGTAGTCGACCGGCGTGCTGGCGTCGTCGTCGTCGTCGATCGCATAGGCCCAGCGCTCGCGCAGCACATGAACGGAGGCGGTCGCGTTCCAGCGCCGGTTGATCTGGCCGCTGCGGCTGGCGACGATCTCGACCCGGCGCGAGTCGATGTAGTCGGTCTGCTCGTCGGCGAGCTGGGCGCTGAAGGTGTACCAGCCGTCCAGCCAGGTGAACGCAGGAATCCGGTACTGCAGGGTCGCGGTCTTGCGCTTCTCGGCCCAGTCGACCTGGGCCAGCGCCTTGTGGCCGCGGTCGTTGACGTAGCGGCGCTCCACGCCCATGCGCACGCCGGCGCCGCTGTCGGTGCCGAAGCTGACGCCGGCGGTGTAGATGCTGCGCTTGGCCGGAGTCAGGGTGACCTTGACCGGCACTTCGCCGCCGACCGCGTTTTCCGGCTGCGGCTGGATGTCGATGCTGGCGAAATAGTCCAGCCGCGCCAGCGATTCGCGAAAGCGGTCGAGCTTGCCCTGGTGGTAGTAGCTGCCCTGTTCCCAATACACCAGCTTGTCGAGCAGGCTGTCGCGGATGATCCGCTGGGGCGTCTGCTCGAAGCTGATCGGGCCCATGTCGTAGCGGTCGCCGCTGCTCCAGACCAGGTCGATGTCGGCGGCGCGCTCGGCGCGCGTGACCTCGACCCGGCGCGAGGTGAAGTCGGCGTCGAAGTAGCCGCGCTCGGCCAGGCGGCGGGTGATCTTGGTCTTGCTGGCTTCGTAGATCTCGTGGTCGAAGACGTTGCCGATCTGCGGCTGGAACGCGGCCAGGTCTTCCTTGAGATAGCGGTCCTCGCTGCCGGCGCCGAGGATGGCGACGTCGGAGCGGCGCACCCGCACCGGCTCGCCCTTGTCGACGGTGATGACCACCGAGACCTTGGCATTGGAACGCGGGGTGGCGGCGTTGGGGTCGTTGGGGTCGGACGACGCGAGCGCGGCTTCCTGGGCGGCGGCATCGGCGCGTTCGGCACGGGCGATGGCCTCGCTGGGCGCGTCGGCGCTGGTCGGGTCCACGCGGTTCGGCGCTGCGCGGTCCGCCGCTGCCGAGTTCGCGTCGGCGCCGGCGTTGGCGTCCTGGGCCGGCGCCGCGGCAGCGTCGGCCGCCGCATTGCGCGTGCCGTTGCCGCCGCTGCGGGTGTCTTCGACCTTGATCGTCGGCGAGTAGTAGCCGAACGGTTCCAGCGCCTCGCGCGTCTCCTTCTCGGCCTCGCGCAGCAGATAGCCCAGACGCCGGCCCGACACTTCCTTGCCGATCGCGTCGACCAGCGACAGCGAGGTGCGGACGTTGAGGGTCATGGTCTCGTCCAGACCGCGGACCTCGACCGCGGTGACGGTCGCCGCCTGCGCCACGCCGCAGGCGCTCAGGGCCAGGGCAGCAGCGAGGATGAGGCGGGGGAAATGGGGCATGCGGGGGAGGATAACCAACGAAGGCGGCCATTGCTTGCGCGCATGTGGCGATCGAGCACCGTGTTAAGCGCACGTGATGCAATGTGCACGCCGATGGTGATTTTCTGTGCCGCTCGATGTGCCTTTGCTTTCCCTTCTTGCAACAGGGCAAAGGGATTCGCTACTCGGCGTCGTAGCGACAGCAAGCCCTCGCGCGCGTTACGCGCCCGCCGCCCCATTCTCGAAAGGGAGCAGGGGGCTGGCTTCGCCTTTGCAAGGGTAGCTACGGAGCGTTTGCGACCGGTTTCCCCCTTTGCGAAAGGGGCCGAGCAGCGCCTGCGGCCAGCTTCCCCCCTTTCGCGAAAAGGGGGGCGCTTTTCAGCGTCGTCGCCTGTCAGATCGACAAATGCTCGATCGCCGCGACGCTGCCCAACCTGTCCGACAAGCGCTTGAGCAGGGCCAGGCGGTTGTTGCGCACGGCCGCGTCGTCGACGTTGACCATCACGCCGTCGAAGAACGCGTCTACCTGCGGCCGCAAGCCGGCTAGAACTGCCAAAGCACGAACATATTTCTTTGACTTGAGGTCATCTTCGGTTTGAGCGATAGCTTTTTCAAGCGCATCGTATAGCTCTCGCTCTGCACCCTCACTCAAAAGCGAAACGTTTATGTCCTCGTAAACACCTTCGTCAGCCTTCCGAAGGATATTGCGGCAACGTTTGTTGGCAGCAGCCAAAGCTTCTGCTTCCGGAAGCTTCGCAAATTCTCCAATAGCTTCGAGCCGATGGTTGAAGTCAAGGAGTGAGTCTGGTTGTACCTCTTCGACAGCGGTGAAGTACTGCGGAGGGATAGATTTCTCTGCGTAGTAACTACGTAAGCGGTCAATGATGAAGTCTCGAAGCTCACCTATAGCGGCTGAGGAGTAGGATTGAATACTGCTTTGAGAATCAGAGATGACGGCGCCTTTTTCGCGCGCTTCGGTTACTGCATCCTGCTTCTTCTGCGCAGCGACTCTAGCCATGTCGAATTTGGCTTGATCATATGCGCGATCCAAAAGAGGCCAAAGTTGGAGATCAAGATATGACTCGATCATCGTACGGGCCAAGCCGAGCGCATTGCGACGTAACGCGAAAGGATCTTTGTTTCCAGTGGGCTTCAGTCCCGCAGCGAACCCGCTTGCAAGCGTATCTAGTCTTTCCGCAATCGCTAGTACGCGACCCAGATCGCTATGAGCGATCGCGTCGCCGGCGTAGCGCGGCATGTAGGCTTCGTCGAGCGCGGCGGCCAGTTCCAGCGGCTGGTTCTCGACCGCGGCGTAATAGCGGCCGGCGATGCCCTGCAATTCCGGGAATTCGTTGACCAGGCGCGATTGCAGATCGGCCTTGGACAGTTCCGCCGCGCGCCGCGCGAGTTGCGGGTCGACGCCCGCGGCCTGGGCCACGGTCTCGGCCAGCGCGGCCACGCGCGCGACCTTGTCGGCGATCGTGCCCAGCTTGTCCTGGTACTTGACCGTCTTCAGGCCCTCGTTCATCGAGGCCAGACCCTGCTTCATGTCCTCGACGAAGAAGAACTTGGCGTCGGCGAAGCGCGGGCGGATCACCCGCTCGTAGCCCTTGCGCACTTCCGACTCGTCGCGGCTTTCGATGTTGGCGATGCCGATGAAGCGCTCGCTGAGCTTGCCGCTGGCGTCCAGCACCGGGAAGAACTTCTGGTTCGCTTCCATGGTCGCGATCAGCGCTTCCTGCGGAACGGCCAGGAACGCGGCCTCGAAGCTGCAGGCGATCGCCTTGGGCCATTCGGTCAGGCCGTTGACCTCTTCCAGGATGCCGGCGTCGATGCGCGCGCTGCCGCCGTCCGCACTGGCGGCGGCGGTGACTTCCTGGACGATGCGCTCGCGGCGCTCGTCCGGATCGACCAGCACTTTGGCGCCACGCAGGAATTCCACGTAATCGTCCGGCGTGCTGAACCACACCGACTTGTCGTGCATGAAACGGTGGCCGCGGCTCATGCGGTCGCTGCGCACGCCGAGGATCTCGGCGTCGACCACGTCCTTGCCCAGCAGCACCACCAGCCAATGCACCGGCCGGGCGAAACCGTAGTCGTGGTCGCCCCAGCGCATCGGCTTGGGAATCGGCATGGCGGCGAGCGCGTCGCGGATCACGTCCTGCAGCAGCTCTCGGGTCTGCGCGCCGGGCTTGACCGCGCGGTGGACGAAGCGTTCGCCCTTGGCGTCGCTGGTCTTCTCCAGCTGCGTCCAGTCGATGCCGGCCTTGGCGGCGAAGCCCTGCAGGGCCTTGGTCGGCTGGCCGTCGGCGTCGAGCGCGATGTTGAGGTAGGGGCCGAGCACTTCGGACTTCTGCTCCGGCTGCTCGGTGGCGACGCCCTTGAGCAGCACGGCCAGGCGGCGCGGCGTGTACAGCGGCTTGGCGCCGTCGCGGTCGTAGGCGATGCCGCGCTTGGCCAGGCCGTCGATCACGCCGTCGAAGAAGGCCTGGGCCAGGCCGGGCAGGGCCTTGACCGGCAGTTCTTCGGTGCCCAGTTCGATCAGCAGCGGCTGCATGTGGGTCTGCTGGGACATCACGCGGCCTCCTGCTTGTCGCGCTTCAGGCCCGGGAAGCCGAGCTTCTCGCGCTGCGCGTGGTACGCCTCGGCGACGCCCTGGGCGATGCGGCGCACGCGCAGGATGTAGCGCTGGCGCTCGGTCACGCTGATCGCGCGGCGGGCGTCGAGCAGGTTGAAGGAATGGCTGGCCTTGCAGACCTGGTCGTAGGCCGGCAGCGGCAGGCCGAGTTCGATCAGCTTCAGCGCTTCGGCCTCGCAGGCGTCGAAGCGGTGGAACAGTTCGGCCACGTCGGCGTGCTCGAAGTTGTAGGCGCTCTGCTCGACTTCGTTCTGGTGGTAGACGTCACGGTAGGTCACCGGCGTGCCGTCCGGACCGTAGGTCCAGACCAGGTCGAACACGTTGTCGACGTTCTGCAGGTACATGCACAGGCGCTCGAGGCCGTAGGTGATCTCGCCGAGCACCGGCCGGCACTCCAGGCCGCCGGCCTGCTGGAAATAAGTGAACTGGGTCACTTCCATGCCGTTGAGCCAGACCTCCCAGCCCAGGCCCCAGGCGCCGAGCGTCGGCGATTCCCAGTTGTCCTCGACCAGGCGCAGGTCGTGCACCAGCGGATCCACGCCCAGCGCCTTGAGCGAATCGAAGTACAGCTCGACGATGTTGTCGGGGCTGGGCTTCATCGCTACCTGGTACTGGTAGTAGCGCTGCAGGCGATTGGGG
This sequence comes from Lysobacter sp. Root76, assembly GCF_001428685.1. GTDB lineage: Bacteria > Pseudomonadota > Gammaproteobacteria > Xanthomonadales > Xanthomonadaceae > Lysobacter. Next base: position 237,635 of record NZ_LMIK01000005.1, read on the forward strand.
TTTTCGCCGTAGCGGCCGTCGGTGGGGCGGCGGCAGGGCTGCACGTAGGCGGCGTTCCACGGCTCCGGACCCAGCGCGCGCAAGAAGGTCGCCGGGTGGAAGGTGCCGGCGCCGACTTCCAGGTCGAGCGGCTGGATCAGCACGCAGCCCTGATCGGCCCAATAGGCGTTCAGGCGCTGGATGAGCTGCTGGAACGTGGGTGCGTCCGTCACTATCGCTGGCGAATTCGCAGACATGTTCAAAGAGTGCCGTGAACGGGGCGCGCTAGTATAGCGGCCGCCCCCACGGTGTCTGAGCAGGCAGGAGCTGTACCCGGTGGAATATCGGCAAGGTCCCGCATCCACGGCCGCATCCGGTCGCGGCGCGCCGCGTCTGCCGCCGGGCCGCCTGACCCTGGATCACGTGGCCGCGGCCCTGGCCGAGGACGGCCTGATCGGTCCCGAGGACGTCAAGCGCGTGCAGCTGCCCACCGGCGCCCGCCATTCCAGCGACGTCCACCCGCTGGTGCTGATCGCCAACCTCAAGTTCGCCTCCGGCCAGACCCCGGGCACCGATCTGGGCCTGGAGCGGCTGAGCGAGTGGCTGGCCCAGGTCAGCGGCCTGCGCTACCTGCGCATCGACCCGACCCGCGTCGACGTGCCCGCGGCGACCGCGGTGGTCTCGCACGCCTACGCGCGCCGGCACCGCATCCTGCCGCTGGCGGTGAACGCCGAGCGCGTGCTGATCGCGACCAGCGAACCCAACGACCTGGACTGGCTGCCCGACGTGCGCCACCTGACCCGGCGCGAGATCGAGCTGGCGGTGGTCAATCCGCTCGACCTGCACCGTTACACCATGGAGTTCTTCGGCGTGACGCGCTCGGTGCGCGGCGCCCGCGACGGCAATCGCGAGCAGGGCACCGGCATGCCCAGCTTCGAACAGCTGGTCGAACTGGGCCGGGTCGGCGAAGTCGGCGCCGACGACCATCACATCGTCCATATCGTCGACTGGCTGCTGCAGTACGCCAACGAGCAACGCGCGTCCGACATCCACCTGGAGCCGCGCCGCGACATCGGCCGGGTGCGGTTCCGCATCGACGGCGTGATGCACAAGGTGTTCGAGATGCCGCCGCCGGTGATGAACGCGGTGGTCAGCCGGATCAAGGTGCTGGGCCGCATGGACCTGGCCGAACGCCGGCGCCCGCAGGACGGCCGCATCAAGACCCGCTCGCCGGGCGGGCGCGAAGTCGAGATGCGTCTGTCGACCATGCCGACGGCGTTCGGCGAGAAGTGCGTGGCGCGGCTGTTCGATCCGGACACGGCGCTGAAGACGATCGACCAGCTCGGCTTCAGCGCGCAGGAGTCGGCGGGCTGGAACGACCTGGTGCAGCGTCCGCACGGGATCGTGCTGGTGACCGGCCCGACCGGGTCGGGCAAGACCACCACGCTGTATTCCACGCTCAAGCAGCTGGCGACGCCGGACGTGAACGTCTGCAGCGTCGAGGACCCGATCGAAATGATCGCGCCCGAGTTCAACCAGATGCAGGTGCAGCCCTCGATCGACTTGGATTTCGCCAGCGGCGTGCGCACCCTGCTGCGCCAGGACCCCGACATCATCATGATCGGCGAGATCCGCGACCTGGAAACCGCGCAGATGGCGGTGCAGGCCGCGCTGACCGGCCATCTGGTGCTGTCGACCCTGCACACCAACGACGCCGCTTCGGCGATCACGCGCCTGCTCGACCTGGGCGTGCCGCATTACCTGGTCGCGTCCACGCTCAACGGCGTGCTCGCGCAGCGCCTGGTGCGGACCCTGTGCCCGCACTGCAAGCGGCCCAGCCCCTTGGGCGAGGCCGAATGGCAGGCCCTGCTCGGCGTCGGCCAGACCCCGCCCTCGGGCGCCGGCGCCCACGCCCCGGTCGGCTGCCTGGAATGCCGCCGCACCGGCTACCTGGGCCGGGTCGGCCTGTACGAGCTGCTGCCGATCACCCCGGGCCTGCGGCGGCTGATCCGGCCGGATCTGGACCTGGCTGCGTTCAACCGCGCCGCCACGGCCGAGGGCGTGCGTTCGCTGCGGGTGGCCGCGGCCGAAAAGGTGGCGCTGGGATTGACTACAATCCCCGAAGTCGTATCGGTATTGCCCCCGCAGGAATGAACAGCGCCCCTTTCTTGATCCTCGAGACCGGCCAACCGGTCGCCACGATGCGCCGCCACCGCGGCTTTCCGCATTGGATCCGCGTCGCCGCGGGCCTGGAGCGCGACGAGGCGGTGACCGTCAACGTCGAGGCCGGCGAGCCGCTGCCGAGCACGCGCGAAGGTTTCGCCGGCACCATCGTCACCGGTTCCGGCGCCATGGTCACCGACCGCGCCGACTGGAGCGAACGCAGCGCGGCCTGGCTGCGCGACGCCGCCCACGCCGGCATGCCGCTGTTCGGCATCTGCTACGGTCACCAGCTGCTCGCGCACGCGCTGGGCGGCGAGGTCGGCGATCATCCGCAGGGCCGCGAGATGGGCACCATCGGCCTGGAGCTGCATCCGCAGGCCGGCGACGATCCTCTGTTCGGAGGCCTGCCGGAGCGCTTCGAAGCCCAGGCCACGCACCTGCAGACCGTGCTGCGCGCACCCGACGGTGCGACCGTGCTGGCGCGCTCGCCGCACGACGCCTGCCACGCGTTCCGCTGGGGCGATCGCGCCTGGGGCGTGCAGTTCCACCCCGAATTCAGCGCCACCCACATGCGTGGCTACGTGCAGGCGCGCAAGGTCGCGCTGCAGCGCGAGGGCCACTGCCCGAAGACGATCGCCGGCAACATCGCCGCCACGCCGCACGCGCGGCGCGTGCTGCGCCGGTTCGTCCACCACGCGCGCGGCCTGCACGGACGCTGAGGCGGCGACGGAAGGACCGCGGTTTGGTACGCATGCGCTCACTACAGGCCACAGGGCCGGGGAACAGATCGGAATGATCCAGATTCGCAAGGTGCCGCTCAGCCAGGGCGTTCAATGGCTGGTGCAGGCGGTCAATATCGGCGCGCGCAATCCGCGCGCCGTGTTCGGCGCGGCGCTGCTGTTCATCGCCACGCTGTACACGCTCACCTTGCTGTTCGTGCTGCCGTTCGCCGCGAGCATGCGCGAAGGCGCCGCGGCGTCGCCGGACCCCACGCGGGTGCTGACCGCGATGGCGCCGTTGTTCCTGATGCTGGTGTTCGTGCTGCCGATCCTGCTCGGCGGCCTGATGCACGTGATCCGCGAGGCCGAGGCCGGCCGTCCGGTGCGCGCGCGCGACCTGTTCGCGCCGTTCCGCCTGCGCAAGGCCGGCTCGCTGGCCTTGCTGGGCGTGATCCAGATCGTCCTGGCCGCGTTGAGCATCCTGTTGGTGGTGCTGCTGGCCGGCGACGACTACTGGACCGACTACATGACCGCGATGCGCACGGTGATGACCGGCGGCACCCCGGTGATGCCGCAGCCGAACCATCCGGGCCTGATGATGGCGGTGCAGCTGGTCTTCAACTACTTCACCTACACCCTGCTCCTGCTTTGCATTCCCTTGATCCTGTTCTCCCGCGCCGGCCTGGTCGACGCGGTCAAGGCCAGCCTGCGCGCTTCGGTGTCCAACGTCGGCGCCAATCTGCTGGCCGGCGGCCTGTTCATGGCGAGCATGCTGCTGGCCGCGCTGATCGTCGGCGTGCTCGGGCTGCTGGCGGCCCTGATCGGCAGCGTGGTTCACCCGCTGCTGGGCGCCCTGTTGTCGCTGGTGCTGTATGCGGCCTTCGGTGCCGCGGTGCTGGTGGTATTGGTCGGCGGCAGCTACCTGGCCTGGCGCGACACCTTCGGCGACGAAGACGCGCCGGTGCCGCCGCCGGCCGGGAACGGCCACATCGAGGCCTGAGTTCCGGACGTTCCGGCCCGGCGATGGCCGGGCCGCGTGGCGTTCGCGCGGCGAGGGCCGAGACCTCCGATCAGGCCGCCGCTTCCAGAGCCGCGCCGCGGCGCAGATCGTGGCGCGCCCACAGATAGATCAGCAGGCCTGCGACCGCGGTCGCGGCGCCGATGTAGCCGGTCGACGTCCATCCGTAGCCGGCCGTGATCGCCATGCCGCCCAGCCAGGGGCCCAGCGCGTTGGCGGCGTTGAAGGCGGAGTGGTTGGAGGCGGCCGCCAAGGTTTGCGCGTCGGCCGCCACGTCCATCAGATGCGCCTGCAGCACCGGCGCCAGCGCGCCCATGGTGCCGACCGCGATCACCGCCGGCAGCACCGCCCACACCGATTGCGCGGCCAGCGGGAACACGAGCAGCAGCAGGGTCGACCACAGCAGCACCGCGGCGGCGGCGCGGAACTGCAGGCGGTCGAACAGCCAGCCGCCGGCGAGGTTGCCGAGGATGCCGCCGACGCCGAACGCGACCAGCGCGAACGGAGTCCAGGACTCGGGCACGCCGGTGACGTGGATCAGGGTCGGCGCCAGATAACCGAACACGCAGAACATGCCGGCGAAGCCGATCGCGCCGATGCCCAGGGTCAGCCACACCGGCGCGCGGTTGAAGTCGCGCAGTTCGCGGATCGGGTCCTGGCGCGGCTCGGCCGGATCCGGCGGCAGGGTGCGCGCGACCATCGCCACGGTCATGGCCGCGATCACGGTGACCAGGCCGAAGGCGTAGCGCCAATCCAGCACCTGGCCCAGCCAGGTCGCGAACGGATTGCCGATCAACAGCGCGATCGCCAGGCCCAGCAGCGGCCGGCTGACCGCGACGCCGCGCTGTTCGGGCGGACTGATCGCCGCCGCCACCAGCGCCGCGACGCCGAAGTAGGCGCCGTGCGGCAATCCGGCGATGAAGCGGAACAGTAGCATGGTCGGGTAGTTGGGCGCGAGCGCGCTGGCGATGTTGCCCAGCGCGTAGAAGGCCATCAGCGCCAGCAGCAGCGTGCGCCGGCGCAGGCGCGCACCCAGGATCGCCAGCAGCGGCGCGCCGACCACCACGCCCAGCGCGTAGGCGCTGATCACGTGCCCGACCTGCGGTTCGGTCACCGACAGGCCGCGGGCGATATCGGGCATCAGGCCCATCACCACGAACTCGCTGGTGCCGATGGCGAAGCCGCCCATCGCCAGCGCGAACAGGATCAACGCGACCTGGCGCCGGGACAGGGTCGGCGACATCGGGATGCCGGAATCGGCCATGGTGGGGTCCGCGGAGGGGAGGCCGGGTATTATTGCTGCGTCGCAGCAAATACGTCAGCGGCGCGGATGCATCGCTGCGTCCCGCGAGCGGGGCTCGGTGCTGCGCGCGGGCTGGGAATGCACGGCCCGCGAGGCGATGTTTGCCGAATCTGGCGACTGGGTCGGGCGGGCGATGCTCGGCCCTTTGTGGGAGCGACGTGAGTCGCGATAACGAATCTTCGGGGGCGGACGAATCGCGACTCACGTCGCTCCCACAGGAGCGGCGCGGCTAAGCTTCGGGTAGGAGCGGCGTAAGCCGCGACCCGGCACCGCGACGACCGATCCCAGGACCGGCGCCGCAAGCCCGATCAGCCCGCCGCTTCCGGCTCGCGCGGCGTGACCCAGCCCGCAGCGACGATGCCCAGCTCGTACAGCACGCACATCGGGATCGCCAGCATCAGCTGCGAGACCACGTCCGGCGGGGTGATCACCGCGGCGATGATGAAGATGCCGACCACCGCGTAGCCGCGGCCTTCCTTCAACTGCTTGGGCGTGACCCAGCCGAGCAGGACCAGGATCACCAGCGCCACCGGCAGCTCGAAGCTGGCGCCGAAGGCGAGGAAGATCACCAGCACGAAATCCAGGTACTTGCCGATGTCCGGCGTCATCGCCACCACCGACGGGGTGAACCTGACCAGGAAGCCGAACACCGCCGGCAGCACCAGGAAGTAGGCGAACGCGCAGCCGGCGTAGAACAGCGTCACCGCCGAGGCCAGCAAGGGCAGGGCCAGACGCTTCTCGCGCTTGTACAGCCCGGGCGCGACGAAGGCCCAGGCCTGGTAGAGCAGCCAGGGCACGGTCAGGAACAGCGCGGTGAAGAACGCCAGTTTGACCGGGACGAAGAAGCCGCCGGCCGGATCGGCGGCGATCAGCTTGCCCGATTCCGGCAGCTTGCCCAGCAGCGGGCCGGCCAGCAGCGAGAAGATCTCCGAGGCGAACGGCATCAGCGCCAGGAACACGATCATCAGGCCGACCACGGCGCGCAGCAGGCGCGCGCGCAGTTCGATCAGGTGATCGAGCAGGCGCGGCTCGGCGCCGGCTTCGTCTTCGGCCGACGACGCGGCGCGGGGATCAGCGTCGCTCATCGTCGGGCTTCGTGTCGGTAGGGGCGTCGGCGGGCAGCGCCGCGGGCTCGGCGGCCGGGCTGGAGTTCAGCGCTTCGACGCTGCGCTCGGCGTCGCGCAGCTCGCGCTGCACGGTGTCGCGGCTGTCGTGGATCTGGTTGCGCAGGCTTTCCTGGGCTTCGCGCAGGTCGGCCTGGGTCTGGCGCAGGCTGCGGCGCAATTCCTCGTCGGCCAGTTCGTTCTCGAGTTCGGATTTCACCGAATACCACTGCGCGCGCGCGCGCCGCACCCACAGGCCGGCGAAGCGCGCGGCCTTGGGGAGGCGTTCGGGGCCGAGCACGAGCAGGGCCACGACCGCGATGACGAAGATTTCGGAGAAGCCGATGTCGAACATGACCGCGCGCCGGAAACGTCGGGGGGGACGCTAACGGGTATCAGCGCGGGGTTTGTTCGTCGTTGCGCGTCTGCGCGTTGGCGTCTTCGCGCCGGGTTTCGTCGGGGAGCTGTGCGGCCGGCTTGTCTTCGTCCTGCACGCCCTTCTTGAAACCCTTCACCGCTTCGCCGAGGTCCTGGCCCACGTTCTTCAGGCGCTTGGTGCCGAACACCAGCACCACGATCACCAGCACGATCAGCCAGTGCCAAAGACTCAAACCGCCCATGTGTGATTCCGCCGAAGTTGGGTGCTCAGGATACCGCAAGCCTTGTTACGGGACCCGTGACCGCAGGCATGTCTGCGCATGAATGGGCGCCGGGCTCAGGGCAGCGGTTCGACCTTGGTCTGGCTGGGCTCGTCGGCCGGCTCGGTGGGCGTGGCCGGCTGGATCGGAGCCGGCTGGACGGGGGCCGCGGCGGGCGTCGGGTTGGAGGGGTAGACGGTCGCGCCGGTGGCCGGGCGCGGCTCTTCCTGGCGGTTCGTGCGGGCGATCGCGCTGGCTTCTTCCAGGCGATCGCGGAAATCGACCACGGCTTCCGACGGCGCCTGCGCCGAACGGCCTTCGAAGATCATGCGCGGGGTGGTGCCGTTGCCGTAGACGACCTGGTTGGCCTGATCGTCGATCTGCAGCACCGCGCCGTCCAGGGCCACGCCCGCGAACAGGCCGCGCGCGCGCGACCAGGACCAGATTTCGGCCTTGAGCTGGCCGTCGGTGGCGGCCGCGGCGCTGCGGCCGACCGGGCCGGCGGCGACGCCGGCATCGGCGCCCAGGGTGATCTTGCCGTTGACGATCGAATCCAGGCCGCGCTCGCCGCGGAACACCAGCACGATGTCGGAGGACTGCACGCCGGCCTGGAAGCCGATGCTGCCGCCGGTGAGCTTGACGAAGCTCGGGTTGGACCAGGTGCCGTCGGGATTTTTGACCGACACCAGGCCGTGGCCGCGGCGGCCGCCCAGCACCAGGCCGACCTTGAGCGTGTCGGGCACGACCACGATCGCGCGCGCCTCGTCGAACAGCTTGTCCGGAATCGCCGACTCCGGAATCTGCTGGATGTCGCTGAGCACGCGCACCGCGTTGCGGGCGCGGGCGTCCTCGTCGGGGCCGGCGACGGCGGACGCGGCGAAGCTCAGGCTGAGCACGAGGAGGGCGAGACGCGACGGACGGGACATGGACGGACTCCGGCGAAGACGGGGGATGGCGCGCATGCGTATGACCGCGAAGGCGCGCCGTGGTTCAGGCTAGTAACGCGGCGATGAATCGCCACGGAACCGCGACGGCATCGCGCCGCGACCGCGCATGCTGCCCGGCCGCGTCGGTGCTGTCATCCTATAGGCATGCCCGCCGACGCCAGCATCGACCCCGATACCTCCGTTCCCGACGACGGTTCCTGCGCCGCAGCCGCGCGCGACACCGCTGTGGTGCTGGTCAACCTCGGTACGCCCGAGGCCCCGACCGCGCCCGCGGTGCGCCGCTATCTGTCCGAATTCCTGCACGACCGCCGCGTGGTCAGCCTGACCCGCTGGCTGTGGTGCCCGTTGCTGCACTTCGCGATCCTGCCGCTGCGCTCGTCGCGGGTCGCGCACAAGTACGCCAGCATCTGGCTGCCCGGCGAGGACGGCGGCTCGCCGCTGGCCGTCTACACGCGGCGCCTGGCGCGCGCGGTGCAGCGCGAACTGCCGCAGGTACGGGTGCTCGATGCGATGCGTTACGGCACGCCCTCGCTGCGCGGCGCCCTGCGGCAGCTGCGCGCCGACGGCGTGCGCAGGCTGCTGGTGCTGCCGCTGTACCCGCAGTACTCGACCTCGACCACGGCCTCGGTGGCCGATGTGATCGCGCGCGGCGAAGGCCCGACCACGCGCATGGTCGAGGACTACCACTGCGATCCGGGCTGGGTCGCGGCGGTGGCGAACTCGATCCGCGCCCATCGCGAGGCGAACGGCGCCGGCGAGCACCTGCTGTTCTCGTTCCACGGCCTGCCGCAGCGCCTGGCCGACGACGGCGATCCCTATCCGCAGCACTGCGAGGCCGGCGCGCGCGCGATCGCGCAGGCGCTGGGCCTGGCCGACGAGGCCTGGACCCTGAGCTACCAGTCGCGCTTCGGCCGCGAACGCTGGCTGGAACCGGCGACCGCGGCCACCCTGCAGGCCCTGGCCGCGCGCGGCCTGCGCCGGGTCGACGTGGTCGCGCCCGGGTTCGCGGTCGACTGCCTGGAAACGCTGGAAGAGGTGGCGATGATGCTGGCCGAGGATTTCGCCGCGCGCGGCGGCGAGCTGCGCTACATCCCCTGCCTCAACGACAGCCCCGAGCATGCGGCGGTGCTGGCGGCGATCGCGCGCCGCGAACTGGAGGCCTGGGCATGAGCGGCGACGGCCAGCGCGCCGCCGCGGCCTTGCGCGAGTTCGCGGTCGACACCCCGTTCGGCCGCCTCGGCGGCCTGCGCAACAACGTCCACGGCGCGCCGCGCCTGCTGGCGCTGCATGGTTGGCTGGACAATGCGGCGAGCTTCGTGCCGCTGGCGCCGCATCTGGCCGGTTTCGACCTGGTCGCCCCGGACCTGCCGGGTCACGGGGTCAGCGCGCATTTGCCGCCGTCCGCCGAGTACACCCTGGTGGCCGCCGCGCGCGCCGCGTTCGCGGTCGCCGATGCGCTGGGCTGGGACCGCTTCGCCCTGCTCGGCCATTCGATGGGCGGCGCCACCGCCAGCCTGATGGCCGCCGCGGCGCCGCAGCGGATCGAGCGCCTGCAGCTGATCGAGGCCCTGGGCGGCTTGTCCGAAGCCGAAGAGCGCACCGCATCGCGCTTGCGCGACGCCTTCGCCGACCAGGCCGCCTTGTCCGGCAAGCAACTGCGCGTGTTCGGCGACATCGCCACCGCGGTGCGCGCGCGCATGCAGGCCAACGGCCTGAGCGAGCCCGTGGCGCGGTTGCTGGTCGAGCGCGGCATCGCCCCGGTGCCCGCCGGCCGCTACGCCGACGACGCGGCCGGCGGCTACATCTGGCGCAGCGACCCGCGCCTGACCCTGGCCACGGCGGTGCGCATGACCGAGGCGCAGGTGCGCGACGTGATCGCCTCCATCCAATGCCCGACCCGGGTGATCTACGTCGAACCCGCGTTCCAGTACTTCAACACCGAACTGCGCAATGCGCGCATCGCCCTGCTGCGCCACGGCGAAAGCGCGGCGGTGCCCGGCGGCCATCACCTGCACATGGAAGACCCCGATGCGGTCATGGCCGCGATCGGCGACTTCCTGACCCGGCCGCTGTAAGGGCCGAGCGCACGACGAGATAGCCAAGCGCCTGCCTACGGCGTCGGCGGCTTTCCATCCGGGCAGCGGATCGGTGCCAAGCCGAGGTACTCGCGCAGGCCGTTGTCGTCGAGCTTGATGAAATGACAGCCGGTTTCGCTGTCGCATTCGCCGGTGTAGATCGCGCCGCGCCAGCGCACCGCGGGAGTCACGTCGTAGCAGTAGCCGCCGCCGTCGAAGCGGACCCACCAGAACGCAGCGGCGCCCGCGCCGATTAGGGCGACGGCGAACAGAGCCAGGGCGACGCGTTTGAGCGTCATCGAGGCGATCGCCGCGGAACTGGCCGCATGGTGGGGGCCGCGCTGAGCGCGGCGCAACGCGCGACGGTTGCGTCCAGGCCGGTCTCGATATCGCCGCGCCAGCGTGAGTGCACGCGGCGGTCGACGACGGCGCTCAGCTCGTCTTGCCGCATAGGGCGTTGAGCGCTGCCTTCAACGGCCGCCCTTCGTTGCGGAAATACTCGCGCTGGTCGCGCCAGCGCGGGCTGCGCGCTTCGACCTCGCGCCAGAACGCGCGCGAGTGGTCGGCGTGGATCAGATGGCACAGCTCGTGCACCAGCACGTATTCGAACGCGGCCGGCGGCGCCAGCACCAGGGCCAGGTCCAGCGACAGCGCGCCGTCGGGCGAGAGCGAGCCCCATTGCGAAGACATCACGCGCAGGCGGATGCGCGCGGGCGCGCGCGGCAGGCCGTGCAGGTATTTGGGCAGCCAGCGCCCGATGTCGGCGCGGGCCTGGGCCTCGTAGAAATCGCGCAGCGCGCGCCGCAGCGCGGCCGGTGCGACCGCTTCGGGTGCGACGATGGCGATCGCGCCGTCAGCGTCCTCGGCGATGCGCAGGTAGCGGCCGACGCTCCAGCGCAGCGGCCGCGATTCGCCGCGCAACGGCAGCTGCCCGTCCATGTGCGGCTGCAACGCCGCGTGTTCGCTGCGGGTGCTGGCGAGCTGCGCGGCCAGCCAGTCGCCGTGCTCGCGCACGAAGCGCTCGCCGGCGCGGTCGCTGGCGCGCACCGGCAGGGTCAGGCGCGCGCCGCGTTCGTCGACGCTGAGCTTGAGCCGGCGCGCGCGCGGATCGCGCACGCGCAGCAATTCGACCGCGCGCCCGTCGTCGAGCACGATCGTGACCGTCTCGCGTTCGACCCCGCGCGCGACCGGACGCGACTGGCCGGTCAGCAGGCGCAGCAGGCTGGTCATGGGTGGGGTTCCGCCATGCGCAGAGGATAGCGCGCGGGGATGACGGTTGCGGGGCGAGGTGCGGTGAGCGCTTCAACGCGGGCTTGGGTGTGCGCTGAGCTGATGCCTGCGGCGCAGAAGGTTCCGATTCTCCTTCTCCCTTGGACGAAGGCGGCTCGTAGAGACTGGCGCTCGCGCCGAACCCTCACCCCAAGCCGCACCCCGACCCGACCGCACAGCGGTCGGGCGTCCGGTGCAGCGCGAGCCGTCGGCTCGCAAGCACGGCCCCTCACCCCGGCGGCTACGGCAGGAGCGAAGGGCTCAGAGCTTCAAGCCTCGGCCTTGCTCAACTTCAGCGCCGGCTCCAGCACGTTGAACAGGCGCTTGACCTCGCCGCTCATCAGCGCGAAGCGCGCGTCGAGTTCTGCGCGCAGGTCGTCGCGCTCGGTGTTCTCCAGGCTGTCGACGGCGCCGTCGAGCAGCTTGAACTTGCGGATCACCAGGTCCTCGCCGAGCACGAACGACACATGGTCGTCCAGGTTCAGCGCCAGGCGGGTGACCTGCTTGCCGGTTTCCAGGTGCTTGTTGATCTCGTCGCCCTGCAGCTCCATGCGCTGGCACTTGACCACCGCGCCCTGTTCCATCGGGTCGCGCAGTTCGCATTCGTCGCCCAGGGTCAGCCCCTCGGGCAGCGGTTCGCCGGCCAGCCAGCCGGTCAGGATCGAGCGCGGTGCGACTTCGGCGTTCAGCGGCAGCGCCGGGAAGCTGCCCAGCGCGCGGCGGATCTCGCTGACCACGTTCTCGCCGCTCTTGCGGCTGGAGGTGTCGACCACGACGATGCCGTGCTCCAGGTCGAGCAGGGCGTCGGTGCGGCTGGGCTTGATGAAGGCGCGCGGCAGCAGGTCGACGATCAGCTCGTCCTTGAGCCGCTTGCGGGTGCGGCTGCCCGGCTTGCGGCCTTCCTTCTGTTCGATCTCGGCCAGCTTCTTGGCCAGCATGTCGTTGACCACCGAACCCGGCAGCAGCCGGTCTTCGCCGCCGACGCTGAGCCAGATCGCGTCCTGGATGCGGTGCGACATGGCTTCGGCATCGCGCCCGAACGGCGAGATGAAACCGCGCGAGGACAGCTCCAGCGGGCCGACCGGCTTGAGCTTGCACTCCTCCAGGCCGGTGTCGAGTTCGTCGAGTTTGGTGGTGGTCGGGAAGCGGAACAGCGTCAGGTTGCGGAAGAACATCGAAATCCCGAAAAAGTGAGGAAGGGGGGCGCAGCGGAATCGCGGCCGGGCTTACATGGCCGGCGACTCCGCCTCGTCTTCCCGTTCGTGCGGCTCTCCCGCCAGCCACGCACGCGTGTCCGGCAGGGGCGAGGGGCCGGCATGGCCCAGGGCGAGGAAATCGAACAACTTGGGATCCGACAGCTGCGAGGGGCGGATGTCGCCCAGGGCCCGCGAGATGGTTTCGATCCGGCCCGGGGTGTCGCGCTCCCAGGCGTCCATCATCTTCTTGACCTGCTTGCGTTGCAGGTTTTCCTGCGAGCCGCACAGGTTGCAGGGAATGATCGGGAACTCGCGCTGCGCGGCGTACTGGGCGATGTCGTCCTCGCGCACGTAGGCCAGCGGCCGGATCACCACGTGCTTGCCGTCGTCGGACAGCAGCTTGGGCGGCATTCCGCTGAGCTTGGCGTGGAAGAACAGGTTGAGGAAGAAGGTCGCGACGAGGTCGTCGCGGTGGTGGCCCAGCGCGATCTTGGTGAAGCCTTGCTGCTCGGCGTAGGTGTACAGCGCGCCGCGCCGCAGGCGCGAGCACAGCGAGCACATGGTCTTGCCCTCGGGCACGACCCGGGTCACCACCGAGTACGTGTCCTGCTCGAGGATCTTGTACGGCACGCCGACCGATTCCAGGTAGGCGGGCAGCACGTGCTCGGGGAAGTCGGGCTGCTTCTGGTCCAGGTTGACCGCGACCAGTTCGAACTTGACCGGCGCCTTCTTCTGCAGCTGCAGCAGGATGTCGAGCAGGGTGTAGCTGTCCTTGCCGCCGGACAGGCAGACCATGACCTTGTCGCCTTCTTCGATCATGCCGAAGTCGGCGATCGCGCGGCCGACCTGGTGGCGCAGGCGCTTGGCCAGGCGCTGCTGTTCGTGGGCGCGGCGCTGCTCGGCGCGGACGTGGCGCTGGGGTTCGGCTAGGGGCAGGACGGTGCTCATCAGGCCGACCATTCTACGGGCTGGGCCGGCGCGGCTGCGATCCGGGGCCGGGCGGCGACCGCGTCGGCTTCCAAGCGCCGCGAACGGTGCACGAACGAACGATGCACAAGCGAACGGCGCGGTGCACCGCGCCGTCGTGGCGGCAAGGGCTAACGCCATCCGCCGAAAGCCGCCGCCCGTTCTCCGGGGCGGTCGGCGCGAGCCTGCTTCTACCTGTGGGACATTTACTTGGGGGCATCCTTGCCGCGAACCGGGGCCGGGCTGTCCTCGGCCACCGGCTTCAGCGTCATCTCGCGGTGGCCGTCCGTGGGCGTCTGACCCGGGTTGAGGTTCGTATCCGGCGCGACCGCAATATTGAGGCGGCACTCCTTCTTGAGCGGAACGCCGGAAGGGAATTGCTGGCATTTGTCGCTTTTCACGCCATCCGGGCAGCACCATTTGGTGCCTCTTTCGCCCGCGATGATGATGTTCTTGGCCATAGCCTGCTGCGAGGCGCATGCGATCAACACGAAAGCGGCAGTCAGAACGAAGCGATTCATCAGACCTCTCCTTGGTGTGCGGCTTATCCGCGGCGCCAGGATAGGCAAACGATTCTCTAACTAAATATGAACGAAATTTTTACTATTCAGGCGGTCGACAGTCGGCCGGGCCGGCTGCCCGACCGCGGCGCGACGCGGCAGGCGGCGGGCCCGCGCTGCCGCGCGTCGATCGCTGCGCGTCAAGCGCCGCCGTCTGGAGTTATGGCGACGCCATCGCCGCGCGTTAAGCTCGACGCATGAGCGAGAGCGACGACCCCGCCGAAATAGCACGCAAGCTGGCCGAACTGCGGTTGGAGCATCGCGACCTGGATGCGGCCATCGACCGTCTGGCTCATGACACCGACGCCGACGAACTCACAGTCAAGCGCCTGAAGAAACGCAAGCTGTGGCTGAAGGATTGCATCGCGCGCTTGGAAAGCGCGTTGATTCCCGACGAGCCGGCCTGAGCGCCGGTCGCGGCAACACCGTCATCGCCGTAGCGCGTGCCGCCTCATGCGCGTTTGGTGACGTGCGTGGCTGCTGCCGGCCTTAGCCCCTGTGCTACGGTGCGCGCACTCGTAGCGGGTCACCGAATGGCGAACAAGGACGAACTCATCGGCGCGGCGCGCAACCCGTGGTGGCGGGCTGCCGCCATCGTCGCTGCGCTGGCGCTGGTGGCGACCTTCGCATTGGGCGGATTCAAGCCGGCGAAGGATCAGACCAAGCCGCTGGCGCAGTACTCAGCCGGCCAACGCGTGCAGAGCGGGGCGATGGCGGTGACGCCGGTGCGCGCCTGGGTGGCGCATTACCGCCCGGGCGGGCGGATGGAACCGAATCAGCTTTACCTGGTTCTGCAAGCCGACATCGAGAACCTCACCGGGCGCAGCTACAGCGGCTTCGGCTACCCGCGCCAGGATCTCATCCTGGTATCGGCCCAGCGCGAGCCGGTGCAAGCCGACAATCTGCTCATGGCCGATGACCACGGCGTGGTCGCCGACCTGCATCCGCGCCTTATCCAACGCGTGGAGCTGATCTGGAAGCTGCCGCCGGCTTACGTCTACGCGCCGCGCCAGACCTTCGGCCTGTTCGCGCGCGACTACAAAGCCAAGGCCTATCTCAACGACGAAGGCGCCTGGCTGCAGGGCGATCCGCTGGCCAAGCTCGATCTGCCCGTGCAAGACCTGCGCGACCGGCTGGTGGCGCCGTGAGCGCGCCTCCGTCCGCCGCTGCGACGCGCTGGCGTTGGCGCGACCTGCTGTGGATCGCACTGGCGCTGGTCGCAGTGGTCGCGCTGCGCACGGGCCAGTCCGATTACGAACAGCGCGATGCGCCCCTGCTGCAATCTGCGCCGGCCGCGCGCGCGGTCGGGCGCAACTTCGCGGTGGAGGTCGGCCGCCTCAAGGTCGCCCGGGCCTATCTGCTCAAGGGCGACTTCGCGCGGCCCGAGGACCGCACGCTGCGCAGCCCCGGCGTATGGCTGTCGGTGCTGGCCAAGGTCGAGGCGCTGCAGCGGCCGGGTTATCTGAGCGCGCAGATCCGCACCCGCGACGGATTGGTCTACGTTGCCTCCAACAAGGAACGGCCCAAGCTCGACGGCTTCAACCTCAGCGAGCGCGAGCTGGCTCCGGGCTTGCCCGAGAGCGGCGCGTGGTTCTTCGAGCTGCCGCCCGACCAACTCGAAGGCGCGCACCTGCAATTGTATTGGGGCAGCCTGTTGCCGGTGGGCGGCGACAGCCTGGTCGACGTCGATCTGCGCCTGGACAAGGCCGCCGCGCGCAAGCTGCTCGCCGATGCCAAACCGGTCCTGGACCTGCGACTGTGAGCGCCGCACCGATGACGACGAACGAAGACGCCGCGGTGCCCGCGCCGTCGACCGGCTGGTGGCGGCGCAATGCCGGCTGGCTCGCCGGCACTGCAGTATTCGGCGCGCTGGCACTGTGGCTGCCGTACCGCGATGCGCTGCAGCAATACCGCGAGCGCAATCCCAGCATTGCAGTAAGCGCGGCCAAGGGCGACTGGACCGCCTTCGCCGGCGCGTGCTGGAGGCTGGTCGCTGCCGAGTCGATGCTCGCGGGCGATGCGCGCTTGCGCGGACGGCTGCGCAAGGATGCCGAAGTCTTGCTGCTGAGCTACGAAGTGATAGCCGACGAAGGCACCAAGGCCAGCGACCTCGACCTATGCCGCGGCGCGATCGTCGACGCGCGCGGACGGCGCTGGGAGGCCGGCGGCGCGGCGTTGCCGCGTCTGTCCGGGCCGCGCTTGCCGGAGACCTGCGGCAGCGGCTACGACGCGGCGTTCCAACGGGTGCAGGCCTTGCCCACGCGGCCGTTCGCGTTCCGGCACGCATTCGTGCTGCCGCGCGGGCTGCGCCCGGACGAGTTGCGCGCGCGCATCGAGCTGAAGAACTCGCAGAAAGCCGAAGGGCAATATCTCGAATTCGGGTTGTGAGGTCCGGGCCGCGCCGGCGCGCTGCCCGCGGCCTTCGATTTCACCCGGTTTCAGCGCAGCGGCCGGCTGCCGGTGCCCGCGCAAGCCGCGCAGGCGATCGGCTCAGTCCGCGCGCGGCAAGCGCGCGACAGCGCGGTCGAACGTCGCCGCCAACAACACCACGCGCAATACATCGGTCAGCAACGAACTGCGGAACGACAGCGGCGTGTTCAGGAACACGGCGTAGATCTGTCCTTCCACCTTCTGCCAGGCCGGGTCCTTGGGGCCGACCAGCTGCTGCATCCAGTGCCACGACCACGAGTCCAGATACGCCAGCAACTGCCAGCACACGCACAGCGTCAGCAGCGCCGGCGTGCCCGCGCGCAGCACCAGGCGCAGGCTGTTGATCACCGGCACGCCTTTGCTGGTCCAACCCGCGCTTGCCTTGTCGGCGAGCATGCGCAAAGTGAAATGCATGGCCTTGAATCGAGCGACCGCGCGGTCCAGCGGCGCGTCGGCATCGTCCAGGCGCTGGGCCTTGCGCAGGTCGATGCCATACACGATCGCGGTGATCGCCAGCCAGATCAGCGGCAGCGCCACCGCGCCGGTCGCGGTGGCAAGGAAATCCCACAGCGGCGCCAGCGCGCGCTTGATCGGCGCCAGCATCTGGAACAGCGCGGCCGGGCTTTGCCACCACTCCGCCACCGCCGCGTACACCGCGCGTTCGTGCCACCACTCCTTGCCGGTCTGCAGCGCCTGGCCGATCGCGGCCACACCGACGAATACCCAGTACGCCTCGCATACTGTGGCCAGCACGTTCCACGAGGCGTGCCCGGTGGCCGCCGCGCGGCGACGACTGAACCAGCGTACCGCCCAGGCGATCGCCAGAGCGACCCACAGGCCCTTGAGAGTGAGCACGTGGAGCAGGTCCTCGCGCTCCCACACTCCGAAGATGTACGCGGTGACGAAGTAGCGGCGCAGGCTTTCCAGCAGGCCCCAGCCGACGTAGTAGGCGAAGAACGGCAGCAGCGCGATCGCCAGCGCAGTGATCCACTGTTTGCGCACCGCTTTCGTGTCAGGCGTGATCGCCCCTTGCGCGAGCACCGGCAGCGACAGCCGCAGCGACTGGAACATGAAGATGGTTCCGGCCAGCTGGGTCACGATCAGCAGCGACAGCGCGGCGAAGGACAGCAGCAGCGAACGTTCGCCGAGCTTGACCGCCAGATCCATCAACAGGTCGTAGCAGACGCGCTGGGCGAAGAACCAAAACGCCAGCGCCGGCCAATGCCGCCACAACAGACGCGCGGCCAGCAGCGGAATCTCCAGCCAGGCATGTTGCGCGGCGGCGCGGGCGGGTGCCGCGGGTGCTGGGCTGGCGGCTCGAACGCTCATCGGATGCTTCCTTGCGGGCGAGGTCGCATCCTAGCAAGAGGCACCGTTAGAGTGCCCACAGTGGGCTACACCGTTGCCGCAAAGTGCAACGTAGGCACTGTCACCCGGGCATCTTGTCGGCGACGCGCGCCGTCATGCGCGACGGTCGCCTGCTCGTGAGGGTCCTGATGTTCCGGCGTTGGCCTGGGCTTTGTGTATGCGCAAAGACGATCTGCCCAGCCGGTGCCGGTGCTGCGCAGATTCGGATCTGGGCCTAGTCGCGCGCTTGCGGCGACGACGCCGGAGCTCCGGCGTCGCCGTGGATCACTCCGCCGCCGGTTCGGCCGCGGGCTTGGCCAGTTCCGGGCTGATCTTCTCGATCGTGTGGCGCAGTTCGCGCCCCAGGATGACCTTGGCGTCCTTGGCCCAGGCGTCCAGGCGGGCGTCGAAGGCGAGCTTGCCGTTGCTGTCGGGCCAGACCAGCTTGAGTTCGCGCAGCTTCTGGATGAAGCCGCGGAACAGGGTCTTGTCGAAGAACTCCGGCGCGGCCGGTGCGTACAGCAGCGACAGGCGCTGAGCGGCGAGCTGGCATTGGCTTTCAAGTTCGCCGGCCGACAGCGTGCCCGCGCCGTTCTTCACCAGCACCGAAATCGCGATGTAGTAGCGCTCGAAGGCCTGCTGCAGCGAGTGGCCGATCGCGCGCAGGCGGAACACTTCGTCGGTCTGGCCGGCGTTGCGCGCCAGGATGCCGCCGTCGTCCTCGCTGACGCGTTCGAGCAGGCCTTCGCGGATGAACACTTCGACGGTGAGCGTCAGGCGCTGGGCGAATTCGTCCTCGCTCCAGGGCAGGAACAGTTCGGCCTGCAGGAACGGATACACGCTGCGGCCCAGGCGCAGCACGCCGGCCAGGCTCATGCGGCGGTTGTGCTGGAAGCAGCAGGCGATCCACGACGCGCCGGTGAACAGGTGCAGCACGTTGTTGCGGAAGTAGCTCAGCAACACCGCCTTGTCTTCGCCGTCCACGCCGAGCACGTCGCCGAGCGGGTGGGCGATGCGTTCGAGCACGTTGATCTCTTCGCCGTGGGCGACGATTTCCTGCGGCGTGTGCGGGGTGACGGTGACGCGGTCGGAGTACGGCAGTTCGGCCAACAGGGTCTTGGACAAGGCGATCTGGGCCAGAAGATCGGCCTCGCCCATGGCGTGCTTGGGCGTGGACAGCAGGGCCAGCGCGAGCAGGTTGATCGGATTGACGTCGGCGGCGCGGTTGACGTTGACCTGGATGCGTTCGGCCAGCACCGCGACGGTGTCGGACAGCCACTGCGGCTTGTCGTCTTCGCCGACCGGGCGACCGTCCCATTCCGGCGCATGCTCGGCCAGCACGTCGTTGAGCCGGATCGGTTCGCCGAAGTTCACCACCACCTGGCCGTAGTTGGAGCGCAGCACCTTGGGGATGCCCCAAAGCAGCGACCAGATCGATTCCTTTTCCTTGGGCTTGCCGGACAGCTCGTCGAGGTAGCTGTTGCCTTCCATCAGCTTCTCGTAGCCGATGTAGACCGGCTGGAACAGCACCGGCCGCGTGGGCTGGCGCAGGAAGCCGCGCACGGTCATCACGATCATGCCGCCCTTGGGCGGCAGCAGTCGGCCGGTGCGCGAGCGCCCGCCTTCGATGAAGTACTCGATCGAATAGCCGCCCGCGACCAGCTGCGCGACGTATTCGGAGAACACCGCCGAGTACAGCGCGCTGCCGCGGATGCTGCGACGCAGGAAAAACGCGCCGCCCTTGCGCAGGATGGTGCCGACCACCGGCAGGTTGAGGTTGGCGCCGGCGGCGATGTGCGGCGGCACGATGCCCTTGGTGTAGAGCAGGTAGCTCAGCAGCAGGTAGTCCATGTGGCTGCGATGGCAGGGCACGTAGACCACTTCGAAGCCGGGCGCTTCCTGTTTGAGCTTGTCCAGGTGATGGACCAGCACGCCACGGTAGATGCGGTTCCATACCGGCGTGAGCAGGAAGCTGGCCGAGCGCACCACCGGGTGCGAATAGTCGGCGGCGATTTCGTAGGCGATCGCGTGCGCCTTCTTCCAGGCGTCGACCGGCGAGCCGTTGTCGCGGCGCGCCTGGTCGGCGATCGCGTCCTTGACCGATTCGGAGGCGAGCACCTGATCGACCAGCAGGCGCCGGGTCGACAGATCCGGGCCGATGACCGCGGCGCGGATGCGGCGGAAGTGGGTGCGCAGCACGCGCGAGAGCTTGCGCACCGTGCGTTCGGCGGGCAGGCCTTCGGCGACGATGCCGCGCAGCGACACCGGCGGCGAGAACCGCACCAGGGTGTGGCGGCCGTTGAGCAGGATCGCGAGCAGGCGGCGGAAGCGGCCGACCAGGGTCCAGTTTTCCGAGAACAGGACCGAGAACCAGCCGGTGCTGCGGTCGGGCGCGCGGCCGACGAAGATCGACACCGGCACCAGTTGCACGTCCAGTTCCGGATCGGCGCGGTGGGCGTCGAGCAGGCGCGCCAGCGAGCCGGAGTGGGTCTTGGCCGGCGGCGGCTGCGGCGCGGTGCCGGCCAGCGATTCGCCCAGCGCCTGCAGCGGCACCAGGGTGCCGCCGGCGTTGCGGCGCGACAGCGCGACATAGGCGCGCTTGCGGCCGAGCGGGTCGCCGGGCAGCGGCTGCAAGGGCGAGGGCAGGCCGGTCTCGCGACAGGCGCGCTCCAGGATCAGGGCGTTGGACAGGCCGTAGTCCTCGAGCACGTAGCAGACCGGGCGGCCGTTCCATTCCTCGGCGACGTGTTCGGACGGCGACTTGGGCTCGATCGTCAGCTGCACCCACGGCGCCATCAGGCGGCCGAGCAGCTTGGCCCACCAGGGGCGGCGCGCCGGCGGCAGCGGACGCGCCTCGGTCGAGGTCGAAGCGGGCGGCGGGATCGGCAGCTCGGGCTGGGACGGGTCGTGTTCGGGTTCGGCGTCGGCCAGCGTCCCGGTCGCGACGGCTTCATGGGCCGCGCTGGGATCGGCGGTACCCGCGCCGGCGCGATCGTTTGCGCCCGGAGAGTCCTGCGGACCTGCCGGGTCGGCGGGCGGCGCGGCTGAATTCTGATTCTGCACGGCTTCGTCCGTTAACGCGTTGGTTTCGGCGCCGAACATGTCGGCTTCTGCGTTATGCGCGGTTTCGGCCGATGCGGCGGTCGAGTCTGCGGAGGGCGCGGGATCGGGCGCGGCGGCCTGGGCCGCAGGCTCGCCTTCGGTGGTCGCGCTGGGCGTGGCGTCGTCCGGGCGGGCCGGCGCGGCGTTGGGGAAGGGCAGGGGCGTTTGTTTCGGCATCGGCGCCATTATGCCCATTCGGATTGGGACTGCTTGCGCGAACGCGACGGCGTTCGGGGCCGGCGTTTGGCCTCGGTGCGCGACTAGGGCGCGGTGTTGGCGGCGGGCGCGCCGGGGCGGGCGCCGCGGGCGGTGACGGTGCGCGTGGCCTCGGCTTCGGCGTGGCGCAGCACATCGCTGAGGTACCAGCGGCCTTCGTGGCGTTCGACCCGCACGTAGGCGTCGATGGCCTGGCCGGCCAGGGTGTAGCGGATGCGCACCCGCGCGGTGTCGCCGGTCTGTTCGGCCAGGGTCGCTTCGACCCGGTCCAGGCTGGCGTCGAAATCCAGCCCGTAGCCGACCAGCACCCGCTTGAAGCGGCCGAAGAACGGGCCCAGGCGTTCCAGGCTGCGGTCCATGCCGGTCAGGCGCAGGGCGTCGGTGCCGGTCAGGGCGGTCTGGCGGGCGGCCGCGGCCAGTTGCGGGATCGCGATCCGGGCGCGCTTGGGATCGCCCAGCGGCGCGCGCTGGCCCCAGGCGCTGAGGGCGCCGATCAGCTGGGCGTAGTGATCGCGCTCTTCGGTGCTGTAGTCGCCCTCGCTGCGCACGTACTGGATCGCGAACATGCCCAGGGTGGACGCGGCCGAGCGCAGTTCGGCGTGGGCGCCGGCGAACTGGCGCTGGTAGACGGCCTGCAGCTTCTTCTCGGCGCCCGGCGCGGCCAGGGCCTGCAGGAAACCGGGCAGGCGGTCCTCCAGCGGCAGCTCGGTCAGCGGCCAGGTGGTGCGGCCTTCGCGCCAGGCGAGTTCGAGACGGTCGTGCAGCGCCGGCGGCACGGCATGGCGGGCGTAGCCGGCCAGGTCGTTGCTGCGCAGGTCGTGGACCAGCTGCTGCACCGCCTGGGCGGGCAGCTTCGGCGGCGCCTCGTTGTCTTGCAGCGGCGCGCGATCGCAGCCACCCGTGGCGGCGACGATCAGCAGCAACGCGGCCAAGGCGCGTCGGAACGGTGGCATGAGGCGGCTCCCCAGTCGCAAGCGGCATCTTGGCCGGGGCCGGGGCCGGCCACAAGCCAAGTCGGTTCCGGATCGTCGCCCGCATCGGCGACAGGCGCGTTGCGGCCGGATTGCGCAAGGCTTGTACGGATAAGCGCTTAAAAGCGTCTAACGGATGCTAATTATAGGTAATTTGCCACCATCGTCTCAGCCCAGAGTGTTTCGATCTCGGCTTCGATGAAAGCGGCCGGCATAAAAAAAGGAGGCGCTGGGCCTCCTTCAAACCGGCCGAGGCCGGGATTTCGAGTTGTGGCATGGCTCCGGCCAAGGCCGGACGTGGGCAGACTACGTCGCCTTCCAAGCTAATGCAATACCTGAAGTTAAATCATTTAAGTCATTGATTTAATTGTGTCGTGTTATGTTGCGATGCGCCAAGCTAGGCATCGCCGGTGCAAAGCGCGACGCCCCGCGCTTAGCGCCTGCTGGCCGGTGCGTCTCACGGCCCATAGTCCCAAGCTATGGTTGAACAGCGCGGGCCCACGACCCGTAGGTCGGGTCGGACAAGGGGTCGCCAGCACTCGCCAAGTCAATTCGCCGAGGCCGCCGAACTGCATCGGTGCCGGTACTTCTGCCCGGCCGGCTGCGCCTGCAATTCTTCTCGCTACCGTTCCGCCCGCAGCCTCCGACGCAGGCGCCCAGAGCGAGAAAGACGTTATCCGGCTATCCGGGCTGCGCTCAGAAAGCACACTAGTTGACGCATTACGTCTAATAATCCCAATTCTCAGCTTGAAAATAAAACCGTTTCAGCGCGAAGATAAACCCCGCGATATTCACAAAAATGGAACTGAATAGGCCGGCGCGCATATACATGACGACGATCACCGTGTGCCCGTACCTATCTGGCTTGCGGTGACGCCATGGCATGTTTTATGCGTTCCTAACCGTCAGATCCGGCAAAAACGCCGGACCGTCAGAGCGCCTTAGTGCAGGAGCACCCGTCCATGCGTCTTTCTCAGACCCGTCTGTTCGCAGCTCTCTTCGTGGCCGGCATCGCGCCCGCCTATGCCGCCAACGACTCCACCCAGTTCGACGTCACCATCACGATCACCAGCACCTGCGACATTCACACCGTCGCCGCCACCGACGTTAATTTCGGTTCGGTCGCCTCGTCCGCGACCAATATCGACCAGCAGGGCCAGCTGACCGTGAACTGCACGCCCGGCACCGGCTACACGATCGCGCTCGACAACGGCCAGAACGGTGCCGACGTCAACTCCAGAGCGATGAGCGACGGCACCAACCAAGTCCCCTACCAGCTCTATCGCGCCGCCGCCCGTGGCGCCGGCGACGTCTGGGGCAGCACCACCGGTGGCGGCGGCAACGTCCTTGCAGGCAGCGGCACGGGTGCGGCGCAGAACCTGCCGGTCTACGGCAGGACGCCGAGCGCCAACTTTCCCAGTGCTACTTACACTGACGTGGTGACCGCCACGGTGACCTACTGATCGGGGTTTGAGAGATGAGCGGTCGCCGGCTCCCGCATGCCGTCCGCGCCGCTCTCGCCATCGCGGCCGCATGGGGCGTGCTCGCGCTGGCGCCGGCCGTTGCGGCCGGGCTACAGGTCACCCCGACGTCGTTGACCCTGCCGGTCCGCAAGAGCGCCGACGGCCTGTGGCTCAGCAACACCGGCAGCACCTCGCTGCAGGCGCAGGTCCGGGTGTTCCGCTGGGTCCAGGAAAACGGCGAGGAGCGTTTCGAGCCGACGCGCGCGCTGGCGGTCAGTCCGCCGATGCTCGAGCTGGTTCCGGGCGCGCGGCAGTTGCTGCGCGTCATCCGGCTAGGCGCGCCGCCCGCGGCCGAGGAAAGCTATCGGCTGATCGTCGACGAGCTGCCGCCCGGCGATCAGGACCGCCCGGCCGGCCTGCAATTCGTGCTGCGCTATTCGGTCCCGGTGTTCCTCGCTCCGACCGGGGAGGCGATCATCGCCCCGGACCTGCGCGCGCAACTGGATTTCGACGGCGCACAAGCGCGCCTGAGCGTGTACAACCGCGGTGGCCAGCATGCGCAGCTGGCCGACCTGACATTCGTCGATGCGCAAGGAAGCCGCCATGCGATCGCGCCTGGTCTGCTCGGTTATGCCCTGGCCGGCCAACGCATGCGTTGGCCGCTGGCGGCATCGGCCGAGTTGCTGCGTGGTCCGGGCACGTTGAAGGCAAGGATCAATGGCGAATCGACCGAGCGGACACTGGCGCTGGACCCGCCGGCTCGCTGAAGCCATGTTCGCCGGCCTGCTCTTGGCATCGCCAACGGGCCATGCGGCGGAACTGCCGCCGTTGATCCTGGCCCGTGCCGACGGGATCGGCACCGCACCCGCTCCGCTGCAGCTCTACCTCGAAGTCAGCCTCAACCAGACCGCCTACGGCACGTCGCAACCGTTCGAGCTGCGCGACGGCCATTTGTTCGCTAGCGTCGCGACCCTGCGCCAGATCGGCTTCGTCCTGGAGGGTCGCGACGACGGCGAATCGCTGGCGCCCGACAGCCTGGCCGGCGTCAGCGTGCGCTACGACGCTTCGTTGCAACGCGTAGC
This sequence comes from Lysobacter sp. Root76, assembly GCF_001428685.1. Taxonomy (GTDB): domain Bacteria; phylum Pseudomonadota; class Gammaproteobacteria; order Xanthomonadales; family Xanthomonadaceae; genus Lysobacter. Next base: position 262,182 of record NZ_LMIK01000005.1, read on the forward strand.
GATCGACGCGCCGCTGTCGCTGCTGTCCCTGGCGACCACGCGCCTGAATGCGCCGGGCACCGATATTCCCAGCGCGACCGCATCGCCTGGCGTGCTGCTCAACTACGACTTCTACGCCAGCCGCGACGACCACAGCGACAGCATCAGCGCCTTCGCCGAACTGCGCGCTTTCGGTCTCGGCGCCGGCGTCTTCAGCCAGACCGCGGTGACGCGCAGCCATCGCAGCGAAGGCGAGCCGCGGCGGACCGAATCGGTGCGCCTGGACAGCAGCTGGCGCTGGTCCGCGCCGGCCTCGATGTTCAGCATCACCGTCGGCGACGTGATCAGCGGCCAGCTCGACTGGACCCGGCCCCTGCGCCTGGGCGGCGTGCGCATCGGCCGCGACTTCGGTCTGCAGCCGTACCGCATCACCACGCCGCTGCCGACCTTCCTCGGCGAAGTCGCGGTGCCGTCGGCGGTGGATCTGTACGTCAACGGCATCCGCCAATACAGCGGCGAACTGCCGCCCGGGCCGTTCCAGCTCGCGACCATCCCCGGCATCACCGGCGCCGGCAATGCGCAGTTGGTCGTCACCGACGCCTTCGGCCGCACCCGGCAACTGGATTTTCCGTTCTATGCCGCGCGACAGCTGCTCGCCAAGGGCTTGTCGGATTGGTCGCTGAGCCTGGGCATGGCGCGCGAAGACTACGCCTTGCGTTCGTTCTCCTACGGCAGCGAACTGCTCGGCAGCGCCGACCTGCGCTACGGCATCAGCGACGAGTTCACCTTCGAGGCGCATGCCGAAGGCGGCGACGGCGTGGTCAACGGCGGGCTCGGCGCGGTCTGGTTGCTCGGACGTGCCGGCGTGTTCAGCGCGTCGCTCGCGCACGGCCAGGACCGCAGCGACTCCGGCTGGCTGTATGCCGCCGCCTACAACTGGAGCAACGGCCGCTTCAACCTCGCCGCCGACACCCAGCGCACGCGCGGCGAATACCGCGACGTCGCTTCGCGCTACGGCCTCGGCCCGGCGCGGGTCAGCGAACGCGCGGTGGCGAGCTGGAGCGACACCCGCCTGGGCAGTCTGGGCCTGAGCTACGTGCGCCTGATCTATCGCAACGAAACGCCGGCGCGCTACGGCAGCGCGACCTGGACCCGCAACTTCAAGAGCGGCGCGGCGCTGAGCCTGTCGTACAACCAGAACCTGGATCGCTCCGAAGACAGCAACGTCTACCTCGGCTTCTCGATGAACCTGGACTACGGCCGCGAAGATCGCCGCCTGCAACTCAGCGCCTCGCTGCAACGCAACCGCGATCGCGACCAGGCGGTGCTCGACCTGAGCCGGCCGGTGCCCGGCGACGGCGGTTTCGGCTGGCGCCTGCAGGCGCGCGGCGGCGACGGCGAAGAAGGCGGCCTGGCCGAAGCCGGCTGGCTGACTTCGTACGGACGCTACAGCCTCGGCCTCGCCCGCCAAGGCGACAACGATTACGGCTATGCCAGCGCCAGCGGCTCGCTGGTCTGGATGGGCGGCCACGCCTTCGCTGCGCGCAACGTCAGCGATGCGTTCGCGGTGGTCTCGACCGGCCGGGCCGACGTGCCGGTGCTGCTCGAGAATCGCTTGATAGGCCGCACCGATCGCGACGGCATGCTGCTGGTGACGCCGCTCAACGCCTGGCAGCGCAATCGCATTGGCATCGATCCGATGGAACTGCCTGCCGATCTGCGGCTCGACCGGGTCGAAGTCCAGGCCACGCCGCGGGACCGCTCCGGCACCCTGGTGCGCTTCGGCATCGAGCAGGTCCGCGCCGCGGTGCTGGTGCTGCACGACATGCGCGGCCAGGCGCTGCCGGTCGGCAGTCGCGTGCATCTGGATTCCGGCGCGACCGCGGTCGTCGGCTACGACGGCGAAACCTACCTGGACACCTTGCAGGAGCTCAACACGGTGCGCGTCGACACCGCCGACGGCTCCTGCAGCGTGCGTTTCGCGTACCCGGCCGGTGGCGGCGTACCGCGCATCGGGCCGCTGATCTGCCAGACCGAGGTGATGCCATGAATCGTCTGCTCGCCGCCGCGCTGTGCATGACGCTGATGTTCTGGCTGCCCGCACGTCCCGCATCCGCGACGACCACCTGCACGGGCACCATGACCACGCTGAACTTTCCGGCGACGAGCGGCTCGATCAGCGACGCCACCGCGACGTTGAGCATTACCTGTTCGACCTTCGGCCTGTCCCTGCTCGCCAATGCCAAGGTCAACATGTGCGTGAGCATCTTCAGCGGCACCGACGGCGGCGGCACCCTCAACCCGCGCCGCCTCGTCAACACCTTCAACGATCCGATGAACATGCAGCTCTACACCGACGCCGCCCGCAGCGCGATCTGGGGCGCGCGCGGCAATGCCACGGTGCCCAATCCATTGCTGCTGCAATTCAGTTATGACGTGCCCGTGCTCGGCGGCAACCAGACCATCGACACCACTCTGTACGGCCGCATTCCGACCCAGACGGGGCTCAACGCCGGCACCTACGTCAACCGCTTCACCGCCGGGGCCGATACCCTGATCGAGTTCCGCTATGCCGAACAGTTGCTCGGCACCCCACCGATGCCGGCCTCGTGCATCTCCGGAGGAAGCGGCGGCACTTCGAGCCAATTCCCCTTCACCGTCAACGGCTCGGTGCCGGACAGCTGCACGCTCACGCCCAAGCCGGTGCCCAACCTGGCCTTCGGCAATGTGCCGGGGCCGATCACCTCCAACGTCGACCAGACCACGTCGATCGGCCTGGTCTGCAGCGGCCGCACCGCCTGGCAGATCGGCCTCGACAACGGCCTCTACGCCAGCGGCACGACCCGGCGCATGCGCAACGGCGCCGGCCAGTTCGTCGTCTACGAGTTGTATCGCAACAGCCCGCGCAGCCTGCGCTGGGGCAATACCCTCGGCACCGATACCTTGGCCGGCACCGGCACAGGGGCGGCAGAGTCGCTGCCCGTGTACGGCCGGGTCGGCGCACAAGCGCCGGCCATCGGCAGCTACAGCGACACCATCACGGTGACGGTGACTTACTGATCGCCGGCCCGGGCGACACGGATGTCCAGCGCAGTGGAGAAGAGGAGGCGCCAGGCCTCGCTCGTACCGGCGTGCGCCGGAAGATTGCGGGTTGCGGCAAGGCGCCGGGTTCGGCGCCAGCCTGAGGTCGCGTCAAGCGCATGAGATGCTGGGTTGAAGCATCCGAGGAATCGACTTCGATTACATACTGCGATGCGCACGCAAGGCGCGCCCGGTTCAGGGCGCGACGTTCAGCGCTTCACGCTTGCTGGCCCGGCGCGCCTCGCGCGGCTGGTCCCAGGCATTGTTGAACAGCGCCGGCTCCCACGAACCGTAGGTCGGGTTGGGCAGCATCCACCAGCGCTCGCCGAACCAGTCGTGGTACTGCTTGAGCAGATCGTCGCGGCCGGCCGGGGTATTGGCCACCACCTGGACGAAGTCGCCGAGCTGGTCGCCGAACTGCATCAGCACCCGGTACTTCTGCCCGGCCAGCTTGCGCCGGCAATTCTTCTCGCTGCCGTTCTGCTCGCAGCCCTCGACGAAGGTGCCCAGACCGAGGAACACGCTGTCGTCCTTCACCGGCATGCCAGCCGCGCGCAGATTGGCCAGGGTCGCGGCCTGCAGGTGTTCGGCGCGGTTGGACAGGTACAGGACGGTCACGCCCTTGGCGGTCGCGGCCTTGGCGAAATCGACCACGCCCGGCAGCGGCTTGGCCTTCTTCTCGGCGACCCAGGCGTCCCAGGTAACGTCGTCGTACTCCTTGCCGTCGCGCACCAGGCGCGCCTGGTAGGGCGAGTTGTCGAGCACGGTCTCGTCCACGTCCATGACCACCGCCGGCGGCAGGCCGGTGGCCGCGTTGCCGCGTTCATCGGTCACCAGCGCATCCCAGTTCTTCTGCTTGAGCGCGGTATCGAGCTTGTCGGCGGCGGCGCGGTAGACGGTCTCGGTCGCGGCACGGTACTCGGCCGAAGTCTGGACCCAGAGCACGGCATTGAGGTTGTCGTCGCCGCCGGGCGCGGCGCTCGCCGCCGGAGTCGCGGCGGGGGCAGCCGGTGCGGTGGCCGCAGGCGTTGCCGGCTCGGCCGGTTTGGCGGCAGGCGCTTCGCTGCGCTTGCAGGCGCCCAGCGCGAGCGCGCAGGCGAGGACGGACAGGGTAAGGGCGCGGGTGTGCATGCGCGATCCGGAGCTTGGGAAGGGCTGAAGTGTAGCCGAGGTGTGTGGCAGGGTTGGCGGGTGCCGCCCGAGTTCGCTTCTGCCTTCCGCAGGAGCGGCATTCCCCAGGGATTTCCTTCGGTCATAAGCCGCGATCGTCGGCCCCTCAGCCGGAGCTGCGCCGCTCTCGCTTTAGGGTAGGAGCGGCGTAAGCCGCGACCGCGACCTTCGTCTTCCGGCGGCGGTTCCGCTACGGCTCTGCCTTCTGCTTCATGTGGGAGCGGCGTGAGCCGCGATCGCGAACCCCAGCTACTTTGTCGGTTTCGTTCTTAAGCAACAGCTTCCGCCCGCTGCGCGAGCGGGTCACTTTCTCTTGCTACTCGCCTTTGGGTAGGAGCGGCGTGAGCCGCGACCGCGACCTTCGGCTACCGCGCTGGCTTCGATTCGGATTGGCTTCGCTTTCTGTGGGAGCGGCGTAAGCCGCGATNAGGAGCGGCGTGAGCCGCGACCGCGACCTTCGGCTACCGCGCTGGCTTCGATTCGGATTGGCTTCGCTTTCTGTGGGAGCGGCGTAAGCCGCGATTGCGAATTCCGGTTGTTGCATTGGTTTCGTTCTTAAGCAACAACTTCCGCCCGCTGCGCGCGCTGGTCACTTTCTCTTGCCACTCGCCTTGGGGTAGGAGCGGCGTGAGCCGCGACCGCGACCTCGGGCTACCACGCAGATTTCGATAGGGATCGGCTCCGCTTTCTGTGGGAGCAGCGTGAGCCGCGATCGCGAATTCCGTTTGCTGCGTTGGTTTCGTTCTTAAGCAACAGCTTCCGCCCGCTGCGCGTGCGGGTCACTTTCTCTTGCTAGCCCAAGAGAA